>JBEKTZ010000004.1:0-298607 GCA_049515535.1 Candidatus Aminicenantales bacterium
TTAACACAAATGCAGATTATCACTCTGATTCGAAAGATGTCAATTTTTTATAATTCGGGAGGGGCGAAAGACCGTGAATGAAGGCTCTGAAAATGGATAAGATTTTTAAATGGCTTGGCAAAGTTCCTTTGGTCAGCGAAGGACGAACCGGCTAGTGTTGTTCCTCGCACTCGGCATGTTTGCTGCAGAGGAACCCGGCGGGTTTTCCACAATACTTGCAGTTGCCCAACGTGACCTCCTGAACGTGCTAATGCTCGGCGTTACCCGCGAGCGCCGTGTCACGGTGATCGTCGGGTGTACGCCGTTGTTCGACAGCGCACCCCCGATCATGCACTCAACGCGTCCGCAACAGCTTCGGGATTCTGGGCGGCGACGCGAAGCAGAGCTTGTGCAGGTCCATCCGGAATGCGCCGCCCCTGCTCCCAGTTGCGAAGTGTGGCCACGCTGACCCCGATCATCATCGCGAACTCGGTCTGCGACTTTCCAAGGCTGTCTCGGATGCCCCTGATATCCGCAGGCTTGAAGGTGATCGCACGGCTCGGGCGCATTTTCTTGCGCCGGATCTTCCCGGCCTGCCGAACACTCTTGATGAGGTCGTCGAAGTCCTTCTGTTTCATTTGAGCTCCTCCCGGACGATTCGAACTAGGACTCGAAGCTGATCCGGTGTCAGGTCCTCCTGGGTTGTCTTACCGTACACGAAGAGCATGTAAAACACCTGCTCATCGGGCTGTCAGTAGTAGATCACCCGAACACCTCCCCGTTTTCCAACTCCCTTGGGTGCCCAGCGGACCTTTCGCAGCCCACCACCGCCCTTGATGAGCGGGCCCTGCTCAGGGCGCAACACCAGGGCGATCTGGAGCGTCCTATAGTCCTCGTCCGGGAGCAGGTCTTTCACCCTTTTCGTAAAGACCGGGGTCTCAACAAAGCGCATACGCTACTATACGCCATTGGCGCACGTCAGTCAACCCAGCTTCTTCAAGTCTGCCTAACGTAGCGATGAGCTGCGGCGAGCATGGCCGACCACCTCTCGCATTCTACCACCCTCACGAGGCGAGCCGTCAGCTCCATCGCGTTGTTGGACCGCAGGCGGGAGGTTTGGGTCCAGGCGCACGATGGGGAGACCGCAAGAGCGCGAGGGGCACGAATCGCGATTGGCGGTTCAGCTCAACGAGCGGACCAGCCAGTACCAATGAGACCGGACGAGGCGGCGCCGGCTCTTTCGAGCGTTCTGCAGATCGAAACCGTGGGCGAATATCTCCTTGACTACTGCGGGCGATAGAGACACCTCGCTGGGAGGCGAATCCAACGCCCAGATCAGGTGGGTGCCCCCCGGCCTGAGAAGACGGGACACTTCCGACACGTAGGCCCGCTCGCCATCCGGGTCGAGACAATGAAAGCAGCCGACGTCGAAGGAAACGTCGAACGGGCCGCTGAGCGCATCCAAGTGAGTCACGTCACCTACGAGGAATTCTGGCCGTACGTCGTCCTCGGCGACCCTCGCCCGCGCTTTGGCAATCGCGACTGGCGAGAAGTCGACTCCGGTCGCGCGCCACCCCTGTTGCTTTAGATAGCGCGTGAACCTCCCGACTCCACACCCCAACTCCAGAGCACTCCGGGGAACTCCCTGCCGAGCCAGCGCCTTGAGCTCCTTGGGAATGCGAAGGTCACCCCAGAACGTGATGGGAGAGCGATAGGCGCGATCGAAATCGGCGCTTGTCGTAGGCGCAGTCATGATGCCTCCAAACTTCTGTAGACGGGGCTGAATAACCGCGTCCGGATTGTATATTGCGTACACACTGTGGCAGTCAAGATCCCCCGTGGGGATCCGAGGGCTCATCGAGTTCGTCCCGAACCTCGGCTCGCGCTCCTCACTCCTGGCGCTCGCCTTCGCCTCCCAGGCAACCCGGAAGCCTGGGGTCTGCGGTCTAACGCTCGGGCATCAGCGGCGCGCGCCAGCGCGTCCGCTGCATGCTCCTGTTAGCTGCTTCCACACATTGCACGCCTCATTTGCCTACCTGCACAAGGACGAATCGGGGCCAGTACAGAGAACGTGCGCCTTGTTGCGTAAACAGATCGCCGAACTCGAAACTGTTCGCGGCGTAAGTGGCGACGAGGTCCCCGGGGTCTGGACCGACCAACTCCGGGTGAGCCTTCGCTGCGTATACGAGCGGTCGAGGGCCGTCTGACTCGGGCGGACGGTACACGACGACCGGCGAACTCCATGGGCCGGTGAGGGCCGGGGCCGTGCGCAGTCCGATCGTCGAGGCGCCGAAGCCGTAGCTTGCGATGTGGATGAACGATCTCGTGTGCGCGTTCCAATGGAGCGAGCACTCGGCTCCGGCGTCGTCCATGACGAAGACCGGACCGCCTAAGCCGAGGGCGGACTCCGGGACCCATCCCCGGGCATCCCCCTCCCACCACTCGGCCCGGCTAACGTTGCCTTTCGCGAGTGAGGCCGCGGGGTAGCGAACGAGCGCGCCGGCGTGCGCTCCTTCCTGCCGGATGGCGAGTGCAATGACGTAGGCGCCATCTCGAACCACGGCCGTCGCCGGAATTGCATCGAACGCGCTCGGCGCGGCCTCGACGATGCGAGGCTCCCACGTTGCCGCCGGCGCATCCGGTTCGTCGATCTGAGCGAGGGCGTACCCCGTGCACGCGAAACCGAGATTCTTGCCAGGCGTCCCGACCATGACGTAGAGAAAGATGACGAGCGGTCCCTCGGCGAGCCGGATTCCGTGGCCGGGCCAATACCAACGCTGCCCATGCTCTGGAAAGAATGATGCCGGCGAGCCATCCATATTCTTCCGCCAGCTGAAGGTAATCGAAGCGGTGCGGGGGTCGTCCCCCGCCTGAATCGCAACCGTGTTGCGCACCATCTTCGACTCGGAGCGCACATTGGCGCTCGACAGGGCGACGAACGTGTCGCCGAAGAGCCAGAGCGTACGCCCTTTGGAGAGCGGCACCGAAAGTGCGGCGTCGCCACCGAGCCAGCGCGGGTCCTGGTGGAAGAGCCTGTCGGCTTCCACGAACGTGCGTCCCGTTGGGTCCCTCGCTGCAGGTTGTGATGACGCGCAGCCGATGGCACACAGCGTCGCAACGATCAGCACGAACCGCGTCTTTAGGCCACCTTGACAGAGCGTGGTCTGGAGGTTCATTCGCGGGCACCTCGCTTCCCAGCAGCTAACAATGATTATACAGTCTGTATAATTCTGCAAATACAGACTATCCCTTTCCGTATAAGAAGTCTCTCCCTTTTCCTGTCTTTTCGTCCATCGCCTTTCATTTCAACTGCTTACCTCCATCTTTCACCACAGAGCTTCCCGGTTTATACAGACTGTATAAACCGAGTCAAAGCCTATCAACCGGGCTTCGTACTCCGTGACCTCCCTTATTCAAGACATGGGTATAAATCATAGTCGTGCTGATGTCTTTATGTCCCATCAACTCTTGGATCGTTCGAATGTCATAGCCTGCTTCAAGCAGGTGAGTGGCGAAAGCATGCCGGAATGTATGACAGCCGACATGTTTGACCACGCACGTGCCGATATAAGAACAATAAAGCACTCAAGGCCTGATTCTGCGTCGAGGCGCTTACCTTTTCCTTGACGGCTAAATGAGTGAGGAACCCGTTGATCTCGGCTTCGGCCATATCGGCCGGATGGCGGACATTGTGGAAGAAGATGAACCGTTTTACCCAGTGGCAATAGGTCTGTTCCGTACGACGGCTGTAATGGCGGGACCTCAGCGCTTCGCGAAGACGATCGAGCAGTTTTGGGGGCCGGACGGAATAAGCGGCTTTTTGTTCCGCGACGAAGACGACTTCCTGTCTTGTCTGTAAATATCCCCCCGTTAACACAAAATTAGATTATCACTCTGATTCGAAAGATGTCAATTTTTTATAATTCGGGAGGGGCGAAAGACCGCGAATAAGGTCGTTGCTGGGGTCGCGTCTACACTTTTCACTTTTCATGGGGCAAGGCAATGAATAGAAATAGATTCGAGAAAAAAGTGAAAAGTGTAGACGCGACCCCGTTATCTCCTTTTGATCAGCGCAGGACAAACCGGACAGTCACGGTGAAGACGACGCCGCGGGGTCGGCCGTTGATGACCATGGGCTCGTACATCCACTTCCGGACGGCTTCGAGCGCGGCTTCGTCAAGGAGCGGGATCGACCGCAGCACACGGTCATTCACCACGCGGCCATAGATATCGGTTGTGGCCTCGATGATCACGACGCCTTCCACCCGCGCTTGGCGGGCGATCTCCGGATAGACGGGCTCGATTCGTCTCAACAGTCTGGGCTGACGGACCTCTCCGGCCACCCGGACGGGAAGCTCGGCTGGACCTCCGAGTAAGTCGAGAATCGGCCCGATGATCCCGTTAAAAGAACCGCCGGGGATCCCTCCTTCAACGCCGCCGTCGACTCCACCGTCCACGCCGGTCCCAAATATCTGCTCTTCGGCGATCTCGCTCGGAATGTCGACAGGGGCGACGAGCTTTCCGGCTTCGAACGCGAGCCGAGCTTGGACGGGTTTGATGCGTCCGGCAAGAGCCCCGGCGTTTTTTTTGGGCGGGGGAGGAGGCGGCGCTGGATGAGGAGGGATGATTAAAAAAGCATCAGCAGCGACTTGATAGCGCGGCAGATTTCCGACATGAAGAAGCGGCAGACAAATGATCAGCATCACGAGTCCGGCATGGATCATGAAAGACAGGGGCAAAACCCAGGCCCTTGCGCCGATCGGCCTTTGTTCGTTGATGAGTACATCTTGAAACATGGTCGCCTCCTTATCGGAGCCCGGCTCCCGCCGTCGCTCCGCCGAGGGACTGAAGTCTTCATGACCTCTTCCACTTCAAATACAACGGAAAATAGGATTTATTCCCCCGCAAGCTTAAAGAAAGCCTGGCTCTGCCTGAAAGAGCTTTAGGAATCAGGGTGATTTTTAGGGGATCTCCGGCGCTTTCAAAGCCGCCAGTTTCTTCCTGGCATCCTCGACTTCGGGCAGCCCGGAGTCGGCGTCCTTCCAGATGGCCAGGAATTTCTGATATTGCTCCATCGCTTTCTTCTTCGCGCTCTTCAGTTCATACAGCTTCGCCAACCGGTAGTGATAGAGGGGGTGGATGAGTGTCCGCTGCGCTTCTTTAGGATCGAAGGTGACCAGCCGTTCATATTCGGTGATCGCTTTGTCCATGTCTCCCTTCTTGACATAAGCGCGGGCCAAAGCATCCTTTTGGAACGGGATATTATAGATGAAGAGAATTTCCGGTCGCATGGCGGGGGGGTTCCCCAGGGGTCCAATATTCTCCAGCACGGAGACGGCATGATCGACGAATCCTCCGGCGAGCAAAATCTCGCCTTGGGAATAATCGTAAAGGAAGGCGAATTGGGCTTGGTTGGCGGGACTGATCCTGACCAAGAGCGGCTTCATTTCTGCCAGGCTCGTTTTAGCCGCATCGAGCCGACCTTGCTTGATGTCGGTTATTCCCAAAAAAAATAGATAATAGGCTTTAGCATCCGAGAACGAAGCCGGAATGCTTTTCGAAGCGAAATCGTACCAGCTTTTGAGCAGCATCCGGCTCTGTTCGAATTCGCCTCGGTCGCCGCGGATCAAGCCCATCAATAATTCCGCTCCGGCTTTGCTCTCCGCATAACCCCGCGATTCTGACAAATCCGCCAACTGCTGAAGATCGGAGAGGGCCCGGTTGAGGCGGCCAAGCAAGTAAAGGAAAAAGCTATGAATGGACGATCCCTGCCCCTTAAATCCTATTGATGGGGCTTTGGCGAAAAATTCGTCCACACAGTTCATGGCATTCGTGTAGTCCTCTTTGAAGGCATAGACATAGGCCAGAGAACCAAAAGCCATTACAAAATCGGGCTTTCGATACAGAACTTCCTTGTATTTGGCAATGGCCTCGTCCAGGTTCCCCATGCGATAGTAGAGCTCCGCCATGGAATCGATCGGGTTGACATCGTCGGGGGAAGATTCTGCGTACCGCTTCAAATAATCGATCGCTTTGTCGTATTGGCTCAAGTCGGCGTAGGCGAAGGCAATCACGTTCAGGGCAGAGCCATACTTGGGGTCGAGGGCCAGCACTTTATCCAATTCCGAAATTGCCAACTCCGGCTTATTCCTCCCCCTGTAATAGGACGCCAGCTCGAAGTGCGCCTCTTTTTCCTTGGGGTACTTTTGAACGATTTCTTCGAGGATGCGGAATCGCTTTTCGGGATCTCTCTCGACCGCTCCGGCATAGGCCTCTTCGATATAGAGTCTCTCCTTCTCGGCAGCCTTTCTCGAGAGAACTTTTGCTTTTTCATAGGCCTCGACACTGACCCTCTGATTGAAGAGAGATCCCTGCGTTCGAGCCAGGTAAAGGTAGGCTTCCGCAAAATCGGCGTCGAGGGCGACGGCGTTCTCGAGAAGCTGCCGGGCCTGTTCATAATAGAACTTCTCGTAGGCGTCTTTTCCCTTGAGGAAGCTGTTATAGGCTTCCATGGAGGATGTGGGCACATCGGGCGCGCTGGGCCGGGCCGCTTGGATCTTGCGCTCGGATACGCCCACGCCTCGGGAGATCTCTCGACTGAGCTCACCGATCTGCTTTTCGAGGATACTGCGAATGCCCTCGCCCTGGGAGCTGGCGCTCTTCAGCAGGGCCTTGGACTCGACATCCAGGACCTTGACATCTGTGGCAAACATGTCTCCGGCTTTGACAAAACTGCCCACAACGATCGTTTCTACGCCGTCTTTGCGGCAGAGCTCGAAGCCCGATTCCTTGTCGATCGTTTCGGAGCCGGCCTTGCCCATCTGACGGAGGAGGTCGTCCATCCGTTCCCACGTCGTCACCCTAAGATAATTCGACTGCTCGAGGCTCGAGATAAGGAGATTCGGGATCGCCTTCTTCAGATAATCAAAGGTCTTATCGCCCGTCTGATTTTCGAAACTGATCACGGCGATGGAGCGCCTCTGCTCGGGACGGAGGCCGCTTTCCTTTTTGAAAAAAACGAACCAGACGGCTATGGCAACGGCGAGCCCAGCCACGGCCAAAGCCGGAATGAGCATTTTCTTTGGGCCGAAGGTGACGGTGATTTGTTTGCCCGTAGTCGTCTTTCTTTTCGGGATGATGTGTTCAGTGGTCGGGATGCCCTGTTCGATTTTTTCGAGCTCCATTCGCAGGTCTCCGGCCGAGCGATACCGCTTGTCCCTATCTTTCTCCAAGCATCTCAGGATGAGCCGGTCGAGGTCCTCGGGGATCTGCGCGTTGATGTCCCTCGGGCCCTTTGGCATCTCGCTCTTATGCTTGACGCCGACAGTAAAAGGCGTGTCGCCCTCGAACGGCACGCACCCCGTCAACATTTCGTACAATATGATCCCCAAAGAATAGATGTCCGACCGCTCATCGACATCCTTCCCTTCCACCTGCTCGGGACTCATGTACTCGGGCGTTCCGACTATCATCCCTGCGCCCGTGATGCCCTTGGCGTGTAAGGAACGGGCTATCCCAAAGTCCATAATCTTGGCGTTCCCGCCCTTGTCAATCATGATATTGCCGGGCTTAAGGTCTCGATGAACGACTCCCAGCCGGTGCGCTTCGGCCAGCCCGGCGCAGACCTGCTTGGCGATGGAAACCGCTTTCCCCGTGCTGAGCGGCGCCGCCCTTTGGATGAAACTCTTCAAGTCCTCGCCCGGGACATATTCCATCGTGATGTAATAAATGCCCTTTTCCTCATTGAGGTCGAACATCCGGCAGACATTCCTGTGGGCGATCTCTCGGGCCAGTCGCAGCTCGTTCCGGAATCGCTCGACCGTTTTCTTGTCCGCGGCGATCTCTGATTTCACCAGCTTGAGGGCGACCTCCACGTCGATCTTCCTGTCGAATGCCCTGTAGATCTTGCCCATTCCGCCTTTACCGAGCTCTTCGATGATCTCGTACCGGCCGGCAAACAGAGTCCCCCGGCCAAGCATTTCCTGTGGTGTCTCCAGAGTTTTGGTCATAGAATCCTGAAACGGCGTCTCGGGTAATCCTAACCGTGTTCCGCAGCCTGCGCAAAACCGGGCAGCATCGGTATTCTCAGAATGACATTTCGGGCACGTGACGTCCATTCCTGACCCCATTAATAATAGTGTGGCTTAAGATTATCAAAGAATAGAGAGGTCGTCAATTCGCCCTCCCTCTTCCCCTCCTTTTTTGCCGATCGGGCAGAAGGGGGATGAGCCGGGGATTTTTTCTATGATTTCAGCTTGAATGTCACTGTCAAGGTAAAGATGACGCCGCGGGGACGGCCGTTGATGATCATCGGCTCGTAGACATACTGCCGCACGGCATCGATGGCCGCCTGGTCCAGGAGCGGAATCGATTTTAAAACCTTGTAGCCCTGGACGCGGCCGTAGATGTCGGTCATCGCCTCGATGATCACCACGCCTTCCACGCGTGCCTGGCGGGCGATGTCCGGATATATGGGGTCCACCCACTTCAATAGCTTGGGAGGTTTGATCTCGCCGATGGCCCGGACCGGGGCCTCGATCTCTCCGACCACACCGCCCAACACGCCGCCCACGACGCCGCCGAGGACCCCCCCGATCACGCCGCCTTCGACTCCGCCCTCGACGCCGCCTTCGATCCCGACATCGGATATCTGCTCTTCGGCGATCTGGTCGGGGATCTCGACGGGGGCGACGAGCTTACCGGCCTCGAACGAGGACTGGGTTTGGACGGGCTTGATACGTTTGGCTTGGGTGCTGGCCGCTTTCTTGGCTGGCGGGGGCGGAGGCGGCGGGGGAGGCGGGGGCGGAGCGAGGAACGCGCTCGTGATCTCGATCTTCGGCAGGTTGGACGTGTTGAGGAGCGGCAGGATGACTAAAATCGAGGCGAGAATCGCGTGGGCGGCGAATGAGAATGGGAAGACCCACACCTTCGTTTTGATATTTCCCCGCGGTCTGATGAACGAGTCTTGAAACATGACGGCCTCCTTTGGCTTGACGCCGGACGATCGGCGCCGGATGCCGGACGTGATTCGGCCCGCGAAAGAATCCCAATAGGCTTTGTCGTCAAGCTCGACGGATGGGCTTTTCGACCGGGCATCGATTTCCTGAAGGAGCGTCATCTCTTCACGGCAGAGGGCGCATTCCCGCAAATGATTCGCGACGCTCGCCTTCTGGCTTCCCTTGAGTTCTCCGTCGAGGAAGGCGCCCAAGAGAGAGAAAGCTTTTTTGTGTCTCACGCGCGCCTCCTTCCCGAAGAAACGTTCAAGGCCGCCTTGAGTTTCTGTCGGGCCCTGTTCAAGCGGGACATGACCGTTCCGTTGGAGATCCGGAGCGTCCGGGCGATCTCCCGGTAACTCTGATCTTCGTGGACCCTTAAGACGAATACCGCTTTCTGGTCGGGGGGAAGAGCCTCCAGGGCTTCATGGAACAATTGCTCGGCCTCGCGTTTTTGGAGCTCATCTTGAGGCAAAGCCGTTATGGAGGGGTCCCTTTCGCCCAGAGGCTCTTCCCGTTTTTTTGCTTTCAGATAATTCAAGCTCGCGTTGACGGCGATTTTCCGGATCCAGCCATAAAAGCCAAAGCCCTCCTTGAACGTTGAGAGCGCGAAATAGGCTTTGATGAAGGTTTCTTGGGCGATGTCGTCCGCCGCCTGGTGCGTTCCCGTCATCCGACGGCAGAGGTAATAAATGGCGTGTTGGTACATCTTGATCAGCTGTTCAAAAGCAGCCGTGTCTCCCTTTTTGGCCGCGCCGACCAGCCGCTGTTCCTCCAAAGCGTCCGTTGGCCTCATCTGAGCTCCATTTGGATATACAATCCAGAATCCGATTTATTCCGGGACTCTTCCCCTTGCATCATCATATTCCCCAGCAAGTTGTATGCCAAAATTGAGTTCCGCGCGTTTTATCCCTGGCCGGTCCCTCATTTGCCAGGAATTATTCGTTATGTTATAAAATATTTTGCCCGGCACCGGCTGCGCGTGTAAAGATTGTTTTCATCCGACTCGTTCATGGCCCAAGAGAAGGAGGCCCGCATGGTCGAAACATTAAGCCAGCTTTTTTTGAACACCGTCACATCCTATCCCAAACCGGATATCCTGTTATCCAAGGAAAAAGGGAGCTATGTCTCGATCTCCAGCGAGGAATGCCGACGCCGCGTCAAATATATCGCGCTCGGACTCAGAAGCCTGGGCTGCAAGGCGGGCGACAAGATCATCATCCTTGCGGACAACGGTCCGCTGTGGATCATGGCGGATTTCGCGATTTTGTGTCTGGGCGCCGTGACGGTCCCGATCTATCCGTCGCTCGTTCCCGAACAGATCCGCTATATCATCGACGATTCGGACGCCTCCATTGTTCTGTGCTCTTCCCCGGCGCTTTGGCGGAAAATCGAAGCCGTCAAAAAGGACTTGGGCAAGGTGTCGCACTTCGTCTTTTTTCCGACGGAAGCTCCGGCGGGAACGCTCGCCTTATCCGAGCTCATGGCTGCGGGCCGGGCCATGGACGAGAAAAATCCGGGGCATTTCGAGAAAATCGCAGCCGGCGTGAAGCCGGGTGACCTGGCTTCCATCATCTATACATCCGGGACGACGGGCGTGCCGAAAGGCGTCATGTTGACCCACGGCAATTTCGTCAGCAACATCAAGACGATGGTCGCCCTTGTCCAGTTCGGCCACCCCGATTACGTCCTCTCATTTCTGCCGTTGTCGCACGTCCTGGAGCGCATGACGACCTTTTCCTTCCTTTCCAAAGGATGCTCGATCGCCTACGCTGAAAGCGTGGATACCGTGGCCGAAAACCTCCTCGAAGTCAGACCCCAGATCATGGTCAGCGTGCCTCGCCTTTTCGAAAAGCTGTATGCCAAGGTCATGGACAACGTGCTCCTCAGCTCATCTTTGAAGAAAAAAATCTTTTTCTGGGCCGTTCGCGTCGGAATGGAGAGCGGCCGGCGCTCGATCCAAAAGCGGCCGGTTTCGGGGAGCCTCCGGCTCAAGAAGCGCCTGGCCCACAAGCTCGTCTTTTCGAAGATCCTGGAAAAAACCGGCGGCCGGATCCGGTTCTTCGTCGCGGGCGGCGCGCCTCTGTCCAAGGACATCGCCGAGTTTTTTTACGCGATGGGCCTGGTCATCCTGGAAGGCTACGGCCTGACCGAGACGGCGCCCGTCCTTGCCGTCAACACGTTCGAAGACGTCAAATTCGGCACGGTCGGGAAGCCCATCCCCGGCCTCGAACTCACGTTCGCGGGCGACGGGGAGATCCTCGTCAAGGGGCCGAACGTCATGACGGGTTATTATAAAAAGGAAGCCGAGACGCGGGAGGTCTTCGATGTCCAAGGCCGCTTCCACACCGGCGACATCGGCCGCCTTGACGAGGACGGATTTCTCGTCATCACCGACAGGAAGAAGGATCTGATCGTCACGGCGGGCGGAAAGAACATCGCTCCCCAGTTCATCGAAAACTTGTTGAAGAGAAGCCCGTACATCACCAACGCGGTCGTGGTCGGCGGCCGGCGGAAATTCATCTCGGCGCTGATCGTCCCCAATCTTGAAAAGATGGAGGAATACGCCAAGCTGAACGCCATCGCCTATAGCGGAGCCTCGGAACTCGTCGGCCGCGAGGGGATCAAGAAATTCCTGCAGGACGAGATCGACCGGATAACCCCGAACCTGGCCCCCTACGAGAAGATCAAGAAGATCATCGTCCTCGACAGGGATTTCGAAATCGAGCGGGAAGAACTGACGCCGACGCTCAAAATCAAGCGCAACAAGGTCGAAGAAAAATATAAAGACCTTATCGACGCCCTTTACCGGGAGTAAAGCCTCAGCGGATCTCCAATTTATTCAAGATCGCCCGGTAGATCGCCTGTCCCGCGGAGAACGCGACGCTGCCGATCTGTATCGGAAATACCTGTCCCACGCCGGAGCCAACGTCCCGGTCCTTAACGCCCTCGGCGAATGCCATGACCGCCTCAGAGAGTTCAAGGACGCCCTGGCCGCCTTCGAGCGGTCGCTCGAGCTCAAACCCGACCAGGACGCCGTCCGCAAACGCGTCGAGGACTTAAGGAAAAAGCGTTGCCCCGGGGCTTAAGGGGCAAGGACTTTTTTTGTTATGAAGTCGTAGATTTGGCCGGGGAGAAGGATGTGGGTCGTCATCCGCCTATCGGTCGGTGCAGTGGGATTTTTTGCCCAAAGAACCTCTTCTTGGCCGCCCCGAGGATTTCTTGACATCGTCGGCGGCCGGCGATATATTACAGCCACAGATAGGACAAGAGATTCATCGGCCGGATCCGTTTTTCGCTCCGCCGCGGAAAAAAGAAAATCCTGATCTTTTTGAATATGAGGAAGAACACGATGATAAAACTCGCTATGGTGTACCCCTCCAGGGTTAAAGAAACAAAAGGAGAAGAACTGCTCTATAGTCCCCTCGCTCTCGGCTACCTCGCGAGGCACACACCCGATTATTATCATATCACTCTCTATGACGAATATGTCGGAACAGACCTCGATCCTGACACTGTCGATGCCGATCTTGTCGCAGTTTCGGCGATAACGCCGGGCATTTCGCGCGCTTATGAAATCGGTGACCGGCTCAGAAAACGAGGAATAAAAACCATTATCGGCGGCGCCCATGTTACCGCTCTGCCTGATGAAGCACTCCAGCATTTTGACACGGTCTGTCAGGGTGAAGGCGAGTCGCCATGGCGGGAATATCTTAAAGACTATGAAAAAGGCCATACAAAACAAACCTATTACGGACCGATGAATGTGTCGCTCGAAAATTTAGGCACACCGCGGCGGGATATGTGTCATCCGAATTATCAATATCCATCGGTGCTGACATCCCGAGGGTGCGCATATGGCTGTTCATTCTGCTATCTCACGGTCTTCAAAGAGCGGAAATATCGGACGATTCCGCATGACACGATTTTGGAAGATCTCGATATGGTCAAAGACAATTTCGCGGTCATTGTGACAGACGAAAATTTTATCGGTTATTCCGAGAAGGACATGGAAGACAGAAAAATCCTTATGGAAAAAATAATACGAAAAAAATATAAATTCGTATGGGGATGTCAGGCTACGACGACACTGGCCGCCCAGCCGGAATTGATGGACCTGATGTACCGTTCAGGATGCCGCGGCGTTTTTATCGGATTCGAATCCTCAGCAGACGACGAGGAAGGCCTCAAACAGATTAGAAAACACCACAATATCGGACTCGATTATACGGAAATAATGGCGAATCTACACAAGCATAATCTCGCGGTCATCGCGTCAACGATTCTTGGACTGGATTCGCATACGAAGGAATACCCGAAAAAACTTATCAAAGAGCTGAAGAAGGCAAAGGCCGATTTTCCACGCGTTTTCTTCGCAACCGCATGGCCGGGGACCCCGCTTTTTGAAAGTCTTGAAAAGGAAGGGAGGGCAAATCGCAACTGGGACGAAATAAGAAAGGACGTGCCCTCGATAAAATTCAAACATTTCACCCATGAGGAAGCGATCGCGGCCAGGAAAGAGATTCTGGACGCGTTTTTCAACGTCTTTTCAATGTCAAAGGTTATCGCGAATTGGATATTTAAAGATAGAACTCTATTGCTGATGTTCATTAAGATGAGCATCAGGAATAGAATTGCCGAAATAATCAAGCGCCGCAGACAATATAAAAGCGAAGACAAAATCAAACGTCCCGGTTGAAACAAAACCAGCACAAAAGGCTCGTTGACGAGCAGTTTATGTTCGAAATATGCCTTTTGCTGCATTAGCATCTGCTTCCGCTTTAATCCCATTTCTTCCTCCTCTCCAATTCAGTTATTTTTCTCCGCCAAATCAAAGATTATACAGAACTTTCTTTTCCCTGTCGGCAGATAATTACCGAGCGTATGTATATCAGGGTTTTCGCCAAAAAGCCATCGCATTTTAGGAGGTCAACAGGGGCTGCATCAAGAAGGAGAAGACATTTTTCCGCGCCGCCGGAAGGAAAAAACTCGCGCCTTGACAAGATCGGACGTCTGCGCTATTTTCAAAATACGCCGTTGCGGACGACGGATCGAGGGATCATCTTCTTTCCCCGCGATCCGAAGGAGAGGTCACATGAAGAAATCGGTTGGAATGGGGATCATCGCCGCGATCGTCGTTCTCATGTCCTCGGCCTGCCTGATTCCTTACTTTATGCCCGAATCCGGATCCTACCCGCCGCGGCATGAGTTCCACCGCGTGGTCGCCATGGAACCCGGGGGGACGATCTCGCTGGAAAACGCGTCCGGCGATATCGAGATCCGCGGCTGGGACAAGAATGAAGTGGAGATCACCGCGGAGGAGGATTGGGGCCCGACGGTCGGGTGGCAGAGCCGGCTTTACGGCCGGAGATCGACCCCGTTCGGAGTGGACGTCGATATGAGCGAGAATATCCTTAAGATCAAGACACGCCTTTCGACGCATGAAGACACGCTTCGGTCTGTGCATTATTATCTCAACGTCCCTCGTTCCGTGAACCTTCAAGACGTGCGGAACAAGGACGGCGACATTGTGATCGCCGATCTCTATGGCAAAGTCAAGGTCGACCTTGAAAAAGGGGATATCACCATCGAAAATTTTTCCGGTCCTCTCGACCTTTTGCTGGGAGAGGGATCGGTCGAAGCCGAACTTCTCGACCTACGGCCGGAGGATGACGTCAAGATCACGGTGAAAGAAGGTCCGATCACGCTCCTCCTCCAGCCCGACGTCGATGTCCGGCTCGACGCGACGGCGGCCCAAGGGACGATATCTTCCGATTTTGACCTCGGCCAGACCCTTCCGGCCAAAAAAGTGAGCGCCCGGATCGGAAAAACGGAAGCGGCCTCAATGTCCTTGACGGCCCTTGACGGTTTCATCCGCCTGAACAAGGCCAAGTGAACGGCGGAATAGGAGATCCCATGGACGAAAACAAGAAGATCATCCGGACCGGCATCATCATCGTTTTTATTCTGATTGTCGCCGTCGCCGCGTATTATTTTTTCATCGCCGGGAAAGGGAAAGCCAAAGGGATTCCCGAACCGACGCTCCAGACGCAAAAACCGGCAAGCGAAGAGGTGGCGGCGAAGGAGACCAAGGACTTGGCGGCCCTTTCGATGAATTTGGAGAAAAGCGATGAGGCCGTCCGGAATCTTGTCGCGGACTTGTCTTCAAACCCGACGTTTGCCCAATGGCTGAAGACGAAAGAACTCGTCCGAAAATTCACGGCCGCCGTGGATAATATCGCCAACGGTCAAAGCCCGCGGCCCCAGATGGATTTCTTTGCCTTGAGCGGGGAATTCAAAACGGTGGTTAAAAACGGCCAAACGCTTCTCGATCCGGCCGATTATGACCGTTATAACGGCGTCGCCGACGTGTTCGACTCGGTGAGCACCTCGAATTGCGCCCGTTTCTACGGGGGCTTCAAACCGCTTTTCCAACAAGCCTATCGCGAGCTCGGATATCCCAAGGGCGATTTCCATCAGACGCTGTTGCGGGCGATCGTCGAAATCCTCAAGACTCCCGTCGTGGATGCGCCGATCGTCCTCGAAAAAAAGATCGCCAGCTACGCCATGACGGATCCGAACCTCGAAGACCTGAGCCCGGCTCAAAAGCACCTTCTGAGAATGGGTCCGGAAAATCTTCAACTCATCCAGGCCAAGCTGCGCGAGATCGCCCTGGCCCTCGGTTTTACCGAAAGCCAGCTGCCGAAGCAGGCGGCGGCCACGCCGGGTAAAAAGCCGAAATTGTAGAAATCTCGCCGACAGGCGCGGAACGCCGGCCCGAGGGAAGGATTTCTCATTTTTTCCAACGGAAAGGCTCGGCCCGGTTAAAATCCGGAACGAGATGGTCGTCCGGCCCGAAGAGCTCGGGCTGGAGAAAAAGATTTTCGAACCCCAGCTGTCGGGCCCTCGACACAACGGCCCGATATTCCTCTCCGGATAAAGGTCTTCGAATGTCGTCGGGGGCGCGGAACGAAGGCCGGTACTGACTCATCAGGCTCAGCGATATCGTCAAAGGAAGATTTTTCGCGATCCAATCCAGAATCGCCAGCGAGTCGTCGGTTTGTCCGGGCAGAATCAGGTGTCTGATGATGAGTCCTCGCCGCGCCGTATCTTGCTCGTCGAGGACAAGCTCCGGCTGCTGGACGAACATCTCCTGAATGGCGAGGCCGGCGTTCTCGAAATAGTCGCCGGCTCCGGAATACTTTTGCGACACGCGCGACGAAAAATATTTCAGGTCGGGCAGGTAGATATCCACGATGCCGGCGAGTTTCTCGACGACCTCGATCTTTTCATACCCGTTGGAGTTGTAGACGAGGGGGATGGCGAGCCCTTTCGAGCAGGCGATTTTCAAGGCCCTCAATATGGGCAGGATGAGATGGGTCGGGGAGACAAGGTTGATATTATAGGCGCCCTGATCCTGAAGGCCGAGCATCAGAGCCGCGAGCTCTTTATCATCCACAATCGGGCCTTGAGCGTGCCAGCTGATCTGATAATTCTGGCAGAACAGGCACTTGAGGTTGCATCCCGTGAAAAAGACCGTTCCCGAGCCTCGCGGCCTCCCGCCGCCCGGCTTGGCTTCGGCGGCGCAATCATGGTGTCCGCTTAAGACGGGCTCCTCGCCGTAATGGAGAAGCGCGGCGGATACGCCGGCCGCGGACCCACTCTGGCAGATACCGGAGCGGTCCTTTCTCCGGTCGACCCGGCATGCGCGCGGGCAGAGCGTGCAGTTCGCTTCGAGCGGCTCGAGGGCGTCGAGAGCCCGTTCGATGCGCGCGATCTTCTTGTTCATGATGGGCCGTTCCCATTTTAGCAAATTTGTCGCCATTCTTGACAGATGTCCGGCCGTCAGTATAATCCGGCTTCAGGCGCGAAAAGGAGAGACCTTGACAGTCCAGCCGAAAATCTTCGACATCATCCTTCACCTGGATAAGTTCCTGAAAGACAAAGAATTCCTGGCCCAGTATATCATTCCCCATGTTCCCTGGCTTTACGTGGGCCTTTTCGTCGTCATCTTTTGCGAGACCGGCTTGGTTGTCACGCCTTTTTTGCCCGGTGATTCGCTGATTTTCGCGGCCGGCACGCTGGCCGCCAAGGGCATCCTTAAAATCGGCTGGCTTTTCCTCATCCTGGCCGCCGCAGCCGTCCTGGGCGATACTGTCAACTACTGGATCGGCAAGCTCGCCGGACCCAAAATCTTCCATAAGGAAAAAACGCGCTTCTTCAAGAAGGAATATCTCGACCGGACGCATGATTTTTATGAGAAATACGGGGCCGAGACGATCATCATCGCCCGCTTTGTGCCCATCATCCGGACCTTCGCGCCCTTCGTTGCGGGCATCGGCAAGATGTCCTATGGGAAATTCATCAGCTACAATGTCGTCGGCGGCATCGGCTGGGTCGCCCTGTTCACGTTCGGGGGATATTTCTTCGGCAGCCTCCCCTTCGTCGAGAACAATTTCTCCGTCGTCATCATCGTCATCATCTTGATTTCGCTCGTTCCGGCCGTCTGGGAATTTTTCAAGCACAGAAAAAAGAAAGACTAAGGTTTTTTTCCGGGCTTCAGGGACAGCGCCAGCTTTTTCATAAGCGGCAGCCGCATGGCCTCGTAATCCGTCAGGTCAATCCGGAGCGGAGAGATCGTGATGGTCCCTTCCTGGGCGGCCTTGACGTCGGTCTCATCGTCTTCAATGACGGTCGGGTTGCCGCGGCCGATCCAGTAGTAGGAATTCTCCCGGGGATCCTTCTTTTCGATGATCTCCGGATCATAGCGCTTGATGCCGACCTTGGTGATCTTCAGACCTCTGAACGGGGGAGGAGGAATATTGATATTGAGGGTGATCCCATCGGGAAGCTTGCGGTCAAGAAGGTATTTCGCGATCCGATAGACGATCTTCGCCGCTTCGCGGAAATGGAAATCGCCGTCCCGGTCGGCGATGAGCGAGACGGCGACCGAAGGAACCTGGAAAAACGTTCCCTGGACGGCCGCCGAGACCGTGCCCGAATAGGAGACGTCCTGCTGGCCGAGATTCGGGCCGGGGTTCATCCCGGAGACGATGAGGTCCGGCGCGCGGGGAAGAAACTTCTTCATGGCCAGATAGATGCAATCGGCGGGCGTGCCGTCCACGGCATAGACGTTGGATTTGATCCTCTGGACGCGCAGAGGCTGGCGCAGGGACAGGGCGAGGGAGCTCGCGCTTTTTTCCCTATCGGGCGCGACGATGAACAGCCGGCCCAAGTCCTTCAAGCCGCGGTAAAGCGCCTGAATCCCTTCGGCGAAAAAGCCGTCGTCGTTGGTCAGGAGGATAAGAGGTTTCGGCGTCATGGGTTTTTCGTTTCCGTGTCTATTCCTTTTCAGAAATATACTGGCAATAGCCGAAGCTGATCGGCCCGCTCTTGGTGGTCTCGCAGGGGAAATCGGCGCATTCGAAGCAAAGGCGGACTCCCTTTTTGAACGCGCAGGTCGCGATCTTGCAGAATTTATTGTCCTTGGGGAGGCAACCCGTTTCCCCGCTGGGACATTTTTTCCGGATCATCCGCGGGCATTTTTCGCAGGCAATACCGCATACTCCGATTCTCATGGCCGCTTCTCCTTCTGCTGATGACTTCGGGGAAAAAATGGTCGGGACGGTCGGATTTGAACCGACGACCCCATGCACCCCAAGCATGTGCGCTACCAGGCTGCGCCACGTCCCGACTAAGGGGAGCGAATTATACCAGAAATAAGAAAAAGTATTCAGGTTTTTTTGGGGCGATTCTCAAGAGATTGGGCGAGATCCTGGAGCTGGTCGCGGACCTGCCGGAGGGTTTTGACGAGCCGTTCCGGATGGACGGGCGGCGTCGGCTTGAGGCCGAATTCCTCCTCGATCCTGCGTCGGGCGCCGGCCAGTGTGACGCTTTTCTGATCCAGGAGATCCTTGATCCGCTGGATCATTTCGACGTCTTTGACCCGGAAAATTTTCTGCCCGTTCCCCGTCGTCGCGGGTTGCAGGAAAGGAAACTCCTTTTCCCAATGCTCGATGGTCTCTTTATCGAGTTTGACAAGGCGGCTGACTTCCTCGATCTTGTAAAAAAGCTTATTTTGGGTTTTCGGAGTGTTCATGAGGCCCTGCCAACGACATGGGCTAAAATAGCATGACGAAATCGAAAGGTCAAGAAAAGCGATCGGGCTCTGGACGCATTGAAGATACAATCGAGAATGGGGATAGTCATGGCTCGGCAACGCGTCCGTGACGAGTTTTGCGCGACATATAATCTCCCGAGTCGTTTTGATATAATTGGCTCATGGATGCGGGCGAAAAAACAGTCCCCCTGGCCGAGCGGATGCGGCCCAAGGGCTTTGACCGTCTTTACGGGCAGGATCATCTGCTGGGGAAAGGGAAGATCCTGGCCCAGCTCATCGAGACGAATAGCCTCGTTTCATTGATCTTCTGGGGGCCGCCGGGCTCCGGCAAAACTACCCTGGCCTACATGTTGGCCAAGCATTTCGATCTGCCCTCGACGTTTTTCAGCGCGGTCCTTTCCGGAATCAAGGAAGTCAAAGAGGTCATGGTCCGGGCGGAAAGCCATAAAAAAATGTACGGCAAGCCGATGATCATCTTCATCGACGAGATTCATCGCTTCAACAAGGCCCAACAAGGGGCGTTCTTGCCCTACGTCGAAAGAGGCGACATCGTTCTTTTCGGCTCGACCACTGAAAATCCTTCCTTCGAAGTGATCGCGGCGCTTCTCTCGCGGACCAAGGTCCTCGTGCTCAACGCGCTGTCCGCGGAAGCCCTGGCCAAGATCATGGACGACGCCCTTCTGGACGAGGCCCACGGCTTGGGTGAGCGGCGGTTGACCCTTGATCCGCAGGCCAAGCAGATGATCGTCGATTTCGCCAACGGGGACGCGCGACGGGCGCTCAACACGCTCGAGATCGCGGCGAACCTGGCCCGGGGCTCGACGATGACGGCCGATGACGTCCAGGAAGCCCTTCAGAAACGGACGCTCCTTTACGATAAAGACGGAGAAGAGCACTTCAACCTCATCTCCGCCCTTCACAAAAGCCTGCGCAACAGCGATGTGAACGCTGCGCTATACTGGCTGGCGCGCATGCTGGCGGCCGGGGAAGACCCTCTCTATATTGCCCGCCGGCTGGTCCGCTTCGCTTCCGAAGATATCGGCCTGGCCGACCCCCAGGCCCTGGCCGTAACGCTCCACGCCAAAGAAGCCTATGATTTCCTTGGAACGCCCGAAGGCGAGCTGGCGATCGCCGAGGCCGTGATCTATCTTGGCTCGGCGCCCAAGAGCAACCGGGTCTATTCCGCTTTCACCATGGTCACGAAGGATGTCGAGCAGAACCCTTATGAACCCGTGCCTCTTCAGATCCGGAACCCGGTCACCGGGCTGATGAAAGACATCGGCTATGGGAAGGACTATGCCTATGCCCATGACTTCGAATTCGGGACGACGGACATGGAGACGCTCCCGGAGCGGCTCCGCGGGAAAATATTTTATGAGCCTGGGGCCATGGGCTTTGAAAAAGACATCAAGAAGCGCATCGCTTGGTGGGAATCGATGAAGGCCAGGATCCGGGAGGAGAAAAAAACGAAGCCGGAGTGATTAGGCTTCGTCCTTATCCTTCATGATGTAGTACATTTCCCAGCTCAAGTCGGTCGCCAGGCAGTCCACGCAGGAGCTGGGTGTCGTGGCGAGCTCTCCCATGGCGATCTGGTCCTTCAAGATCGCCTTCACTTTTTTCTTGATCTTGTAAAGCAAAATGTAATTGACCATGATTTGTCTTGAAAGATCATATCATTTTCGCGGGCGCGTGCAAAGATTGAGCCCGAAAATCGAATCGTGCTATGATGGGAAAATCGAATCCATGAAAACCATCGTCCGTCTCATCCTCGCCTCCGCCGGCATCCTGGCCCTGGTGTCCTGTTCTCTCGTTTTTCACAAAAAACCGGCGCCCTTGAATCTGACTTTTCCCCTTCTTGAGGATTCCCGGCTGGAGATCGACGGCGAGATCAGCGACGGTCTGCGAACCGACGGTGCCCGAGTCTATGCCGCCACGAAAAAGGGATGGGTTTATGCCGTGGATGCCAACTCAAAGAAGATCGCTTGGAAATTCGCGGCGAAAGCGCCCGTCGTTTCGTTCCCTTCGGTCGGCTCGGGCCGAATCGTCCTGGCCGACAAGGAGAATAGACTGACCTGCCTTTCGGCGGAAGGAAAATCGCTGTGGGAAAAGAAGCTCGCCGAAGCGATAACGAGCGAGGTCGTCCAAAACGCGGATAAATTGTTTTTCACGATCGCTGACGCGAGCTTGATCGCGCTCGATGCCGCATCCGGAAACGAGGACTGGCGTTTCACCGCAGGGGAGGCCATTCAGACCGGGCCCGTGTTTTGGAATCACCAGATCCTGATCGGGACGGCCGGAGGGAAGATCCGTTTCCTCACGGCGTTCGGGCAACTGGGTTCGACGTTCGAAATCGGAGGCTCCTTTGCCGGACCGCTCTTTGTGGACGCGAACAAATTGTATTTCACGCTGGACAACGGCACGTTTATTTGCCTGGCTCTGGCCTCGAAAAGGATTCTCTGGAAGATAAGAACAGGCTCGTTGACGGCGCTTCCGGTGACCGACGACGAGCGGATTTATTTCGCGACCTCGAACAGGACCCTCTTTGGTTTGAATAAAGAAAACGGAAATCTGGATTGGTGGCGCATTCTGACGGCGCGGACATCGTTCAAGCCGGCGATCGTCGGTGAGCAGATCGCGGCCTCCCTCTCGTCTTCGACTCTGGTCGTTTACCGGAAGGAGAACGGAGAGCCGGTGGGAATTTTTAATGCGGACGACGCGCACAAATCCGAGCCGGTTTACATCGGGGGGTATCTGTGGATCGGCACTTTCAATCCCGAGACTTCCAAGGGGGCCATCGTCGTCTTGAAAAGCCAACCGCCCAAGGCGGCCGCGGTCCCCAAAAAAGAGGGCCCCAAAAAATAGGGCGAAAGGAGATCGGATCATGAAGAGAGAAGAAGCATGGGAACTCGTGACGACGCATCTCGAAAACAAAAACCTCGTCAAGCATTGCCTGGCCGTGGAAGCCTGCATGAAGGCGATGGCCGCCAGGCTCGGCCAGGATCCCGAGTCCTGGGGCTTGGCGGGACTCGTCCATGATCTGGACTATGAACTGACTGAGAAGAGCCCGGAGCTCCATACCAAGGAAACCGTCAAGATCCTCAAAGGCCTGAACCTGGATCCGGTCGTCATTCATGCGGTCGAAGCTCACGCCGCGAAAGTCTCGTGCGAAAACGCCATGGACTGGGCCATCTTTTCGATCGATCCTCTCACCGGCTTGATCATCGCCGCGACGCTGATGCATCCGGACAAGAAGCTCAAGAGCATCGACCTGGAGTTCGTCAAACGACGCTACAAGGAAAAAAGCTTCGCCCGCGGCGCACGGCGGGAAGAGATCGAACAGTGCAAAAACCTCGGCCTGGATCTCGACGAGTTTATGTCGATCTGTCTCCGCGCCATGCAGGGCATCGACCGGGATTTAGGGCTGTAACAGAGGTTGCCATCGCCGCGCGGCCGGCCATATACTTCCGGCATGGATAGGAGGGGGGATTTAGCGCCAAGGGCGGGAATTCAGCTCGCTCGGAAAAAGCAAATCCTATATTTAATAGGCCATCGTATCGAACATCATGTCTCGGGAGGTCGCGCGCGAGAATTTCGAATGAAGATGTAAATCGGCGATGAATTTCATGTCACGCTATGTGTATCTTAATTCCGGCCGCGTTTCAAGAAGAAAGACGAGAGAAAATTCGGGATTCACGTTTTTGGATTCAATCCAAAAAAATGGATGAATTTTTTGCCAAAATCTTTTCTCTAAGTTTATAATTAATTGATAATGAAGGAATTATATATTTATTTTTGCCGAGCCGGGTTGGCATAAAATATGCAGTTTTTCTGGAGGATAAGTTAATCCGGACGAAAGGATCAAAGCTTTTTCGTTACGGTTTGTCTAACAGAATGATACATGATTCAAATTGTTAATGGTAAGGTCCGTAATGCTCCGATGTTTAAGGACAAAAAAGGAGGTGAGATATGGGATAGAATTTCATTCATGCAGAGAAGGAGAGTGATCCTTTCACTACGGGAGAAAAGTTTTTTCCACGACAAGGGAAAAAGGAGGCTTGATTGAAAAAGCTTACAGTTTTGTTATGTTTGCTTCTCTTGGTGGGGATCTATACATTCGGCCAGGAATTCGGAAGCATCCGGGGAACGGTTATAGATAAGGACGGCACGCCGCTGCCCGGCGTCACCGTCACCCTGACGGGTAGTAAGACCGCCCCAAGAACCGCGATCACTTCGGAAAAAGGGAATTTCCGGTTTTTGAACCTGCCGGTCGCCGGCGATTACACCGTCAAATTCGACCTGCCCGGGTTCAGATCCGTGTCCCGCGAGAAGCAGGTCATTTCGTTCGGACGAGACGTGACCATGGACATCACCTTGGAACAGACGACGATCGCCGAGACCGTCACGGTCATTGGCCAGACGCCCGTCATCGACACCAAGAAGACGCAGGTCGGCGTCAACATCACCGAGGACATGATCATGTCCTTGCCGAACTCGCGGAACCCCTGGGTCCTGATGGCCTTGGCCCCGGGCATAATGATCGATAGAGAGGACGTCGGCGGCAGCGACGCCGGCCAGCAGCCCTCGTATTACGGGCATGGTTCCACGAGCGGCGACAGCACCTGGAACGTCGACGGCGCCAATATCACGGACAACTCCGCCTTAGGATCCGCCCCGGCTTACCTCAACATGTCCGGTTACGAAGAGATGCAGGTCAACTACGGCAACAACGACATCAAATCGCAGACCGGCGGCGTCCAGCTCAACTTCATCACCCGCCGCGGCGGGAACAAGTTCTCGGGAGCCTTCGATCTGAGTGCCGAAACGGCGGACTGGCAGTCCACGAACATCCCCGCGGACCTCGTGGCCCGCGGCTACAAAGGCGCCGGCATCAACAAGGTCTACCTCTACAGCGCCAACTTCGGCGGCCCGATCATCAAGGACAAGGTCTGGTTCTACGGGTCTTACGGCATCCAGGACCTCGGGACGAAGACCCTGGCCGGGACCACGGATAACACCTGGCTGGCTTCCGGCTATTTCAAACTGGACGCCCAGATCTCAAGCAACACGCGCGTCAGCGGGTTCTTCGAGCACGACAACAAGCTGAAATGGGGCCGGACGAACTGGGGCCCGACGCTTCAGGCGCCCGAAACGGTCTGGAATCAGGTCGGTCCTACGCCCATGGTCAAAGGCGAGATCGAGCAAATGTTCGGCAACCTTTTCCTGAACGCCAAAGTCGTCTATTCCCACAACGTCTTCAACCTCGAACCCTTTCTTGGGAAGAGAACGGCCGATGGAAGCGGCCCGTACATTCAGGCCCGGAATTATCCCGATGAATGGCACTGGGGCAACATCGCCGATTACGGCACGGTCCGGCCGATGTTCAACGCCGACTTGAACGGCAACTACTTCGCCGAAGGCCTCCTCGGGGCCGACCACGAGATCAAGTTCGGCGTGGACTACGTCCAATCGACGGTCTCGACCTATTCGTTGGCCGAGGCCAACTTGAACATCTCCTACGTCGCGCCCGGGTGGACGGAAGCCTGGCTGCTCAGAGACTACTACATCAAAGAGTGGTTCCAGCGCTATTCCGGGTTCGTCCAGGACACGATGACGTTCGGCAAGCTCGCGGTCAACATCGGGCTCCGCTACGACGTCGAGACCTCCAAGGTCAAGGACGAGCTCCAGCCGGCCTCTCCCTGGTTCCCCCAGTATCTGGCCAAGATGCAGATCACGGAATACGACCCGGGCATCAGCTCGAAGGTCCTCTCGCCGCGCTTCAGCCTGATCTACGACATTTTCGGCAACGGCAAGGACGTCATCAAGCTGAACCTGGCCCGCTACGGCAGCCAGACCGGCTACGAATTCGCCGGCTTCATGAACCCGGCGCCCTGGGCCGAGATCGACCTGCGCTGGGTGGACCAGAACGGCGACGGCCGCGTCACGAGCAACGAGCTCTTCGGCACGGATTGGGATACGGGCCTTCCGACGGTGGACCCGACCGATCCCAACGGCTGGTCCTGGTATGGCGGCTTCGACCCGGCCAATCCGACCAAGGTGGCGACCCTCAACAAGTACGACCCCAACTACAAGACCCCCCTCCTCGACGAGGCTTCGATCTCCTATGAAAAAGAGCTCTTCTCCGACTTCGCCGTCCGCGTGGAAGGTTTTTACAAGAAGAGATACCAGCTCATTTGGGACAAAGGTCTGATGGCCGACGGTTCGGTCGAGACCGCAGACAACTGGTACCTGGCCGGCCACAACACCATCATCAATGCTGATTATTACGGACGGAAAGCGTGGCCCGTGGGGCTGTATCGCACCAATGCGCCCAACGCCTATCAGCGCTATATGGCCGTCGAGGTCGTGTTGAAAAAAAGGCTGAGCAGCCACTGGATGATGGACGGCTCGTTTACCTACATGGATTGGAAGACCTACACCAAGGGCGACACGTTCAACATGAACAGCTACAACTACTGGGAAGGCAGTGTCGTCGCTCCGCAGAGCGGCGGCTCCGGCATCACGGATGTTTACGTCAATTCGCCCTGGATGGCCAAGCTCTCCGGCCTCTACCAGTTCCCCTTCGGCATCAACGGCGCCTTCACCTTCCTCGCCCGCGAGGGCTACGTGACCCCGACTTACGTCAAGCAGAACATCCCCAGGCTCAGCACCAGCTACAACCTCTATGGCGAGCCGGGCGGCGGCGGCAACTTCGGGGATCACCGGCTCCCCAACTTCTTCGAGCTCAATCTCCGGGTCGAGAAGGTCTTCAACGTCATGGAGAACGCCACGGTGACGGTCTCCGCGGACGCCTTCAACGCCCTCAACTCCAATACCTCGCTGAGCGTCATCGGGTATATCACCTCCACCCAGTACATGGTGGTCAAGCGCATCGTCAACCCCAGAGTGTTCCGGTTCGGAGTGAGATTCGTCTTCTGACGCACATCCCCGCTCATGTTCAAAGCCCCTTCCGGGTCCGCCCGGAAGGGGCTTTTTTTTAGGATGTTTCGCGGAGTCCAAAGTTGATTCCTTCTTCGTGTATGTTAGAATATTCAGGGAGGCCGGCATGAAAAAGTTTTCGCGATTTGTCTTTTTCTTTTTGGTGCTGTCGCCCGTGTTCGCTCTCGCTCAGAGCTATCGCGGGCAGGGTCGGATGACCGGCCTCGTCATGGACCAGGACGGGAAACCGCTCGAGGGCGTCAAGGTCAAGCTCTTCTCGCTCAAGGGAAGCGCCGGTTTCGAGCTGACGACGGACGCGAAAGGCGAATGGAAAGCGATCTACATTCGCGGCGGCGGCTGGAACATCGATTTCGAGAAGACCGGCTACGTCCCCAAGAAAATCAGCACGGCGATCGAGGAATCCTTCAAAAATCCCGTCGTTGAAACGAAGCTGCAAAAGGTTGAAGGCCTCGTCATCTCCGAGGACCTCAAAGCCGCCCTGAAACAGGGGAACCAGTTCTTCGCCGAGAAGAAATACGACGAGGCGATCGCCGCGTTCGCCGCCCTCATCGCCAAGAACCCCGACGCCTATATCATCTATAAGAACATCGGCAACTGCTATTTCGAGCTCCAGAAGTACGACCTGGCCGAGGAATCCTATCGGAAGGTCCTCGACAAGGAGCCAGCCAACGCCGAGATCATCCTGCTCATCGGCAATTGTTTCTCGAACCGCGGCGATAACGATAAGGCGATGGAATGGTACGCCAAGATCGAGTTCGAAAAGATCACCGACCCGGCCGTTCTGTACAACATCGGCACGGCCTATTACAAGCAGAACAAGTTCGAGGACGCGTTGAAATACTACAAGCGCTCCGTCGAGCTGAAGAGCGATTTCCTGGACGGCATCTATCAGACGGGTTTGACCCATATCTCGCTTCAGAACAACGCCGAAGCGATCAAGTCCTTCGAACAATATCTGAAATTGGACGCCGATTCCCCGAAGGCCGCCCAGGTTCGGAACTTCCTGGAGTTTTTGAAGAAGAAATGAACCGTCCTTTTTTTCTGTCATTCTTAGTGGTCGGATTCTTTTTGGGAGCCTCCGTTTTACAAGCCGGTGAAATCGACGCAAAGCCCAACGTCCTCTTGATCACGATCGATACCTTGCGTCCGGACCGGCTGAGCTGTTACGATGGTTCCCACTCTAAAACCCCGGCCATTGATGGCTTGGCCCAACGAGGCCTCCTCTTCACCCGGGCGTTCGCTCACAATCCTTTGACCCTCCCTTCCCACACGAACATCCTGCTGGGGGTGACCCCGCTCGTCCACGGCGTCCACGACAACGCCAATTTTCTCGTCCCCAAAGAGATCCCCAACATGGCCGTTTGGCTGAAGGGCAAAGGCTACGCGACAGGCGCGTTCATCGGGGCTTTCCCCCTGGATTCCCGATTCGGCCTGACGCCCGGGTTCGACATCTATGACGACAACTACGGCAGCCAGGGCCCGAACGACCTGACCTTCGTCGAGCGGAAGGCCGACGTCGTCGTCGATCTCGCCCTGCAGTGGCTCGCCGGCCAAAAAGGACCTTGGTTCCTATGGATCCATTGTTTTGACCCCCACCACCCCTATGACCCGCCCGAGCCCTATCGAACGCGATATCGAGAGAACCTCTATGACGGCGAAGTGGCCTATGTCGACGCCGCCTTGGCGAGGCTGTTCGGCTTCCTCAAGGACAGGAAGCTTGAGGAGAGGATGATCACGGTTCTGACGGCGGACCACGGCGAGTCCCTCGGTGAGCACGGCGAGGCGACTCACGGCTATTTCGCCTACAACGCCACGCTCCACGTGCCCCTGATTCTGGCCGGGCCCGGGCTAAAACCAGGCCGATCGGGCCAAGAAGTCTGCCATATCGACATCTTCCCGACGGTCTGCGATCTCCTCAAGATCGACCGGCCCCCCGCCCTCCAGGGAGCCTCGCTCCTGCCGATCGGCCAGGGAAAGAACCTTCCCGCGCGGGCGATCTATTTTGAGGCCCTGACCGCCTATTACAACCGCGGCTGGGCGCCCCTCAAGGGCTTTATCGACGGCCGCGACAAGTTCATGGAGTCGCCGATTCCCGAGGTCTACGACATCGAAAAGGATTTCGCCGAGCAGAAAAACCTGGCGGCAGTCGTCGATCTGGATGCGTACCGACGCAGATTCGATCAACTTGTCAAAGCGCTATCGGCCCCGAACGAAGCTCCGGCGCGGCAGAAAATGGACCGGGAGACCCAGGAAAAGCTAAAGAGCCTGGGCTATGTCACTTCGCCCCAAGCCCCGTCCCGTAAGACCTTCACGGACAAGGATGACCTGAAAACACTCCTCCCTTATCACGCCAAATGGATGAAGGCGATCGCCTCCTATTCCAAGGGCCAAACGGAGGAAGGGATCGCCCTTCTGCGGGAGATCATCGCCGAGCGGAAGGACTTCGACCTGGCTTATACCTATCTGGCCAATTTCTACAAGAAACAGAAGCGTTTGAAAGAGGCCGTTTCCGTCCTCCTCGAGGCCTATCGGAACAACCCCTCGAGCTTCCGGATCATCACCACCTACGGCATCTTTTTGGTCGATGCCGGCCGCTTCGACGAGGCCATCGAGATCCTGAACAAGGGGATCGCCCTCATCGATTACGACCCCGAGGTCTGGAACTACCTCGGAGTGGCCTATTGGAGCAAAGGGAACTTCGACGAGGCGCAGAAAGCCTATGACCGGGGCCTGGCTTTGGATACGAATTACCCCTATCTGATCAACAACATCGGTTCGCTCAATCTTTCACGCTATCTCAAGTCCAAGGACCCCGGCGACCTCCGCAAGGCCATCGATGATTTCAAGAAGGCCGCGGCGCTCGATCCGCGCTATCCGTCCGCTTACAACGGATTGGGGGCCGCCTTGAAAATGGCGGGGGACACGGACGGCGCCATCGAGAACTGGAAAAAGGCCGTTGAGCTCAAACCGGATTACGACTTCCCTCTCTATAATCTGGGGCTGGCCTTTCTGGCCAAAGGCGACAAGACCCAAGCGTTGGGCTATTTTCTGAGCTATAAAGAGAAATTTTACGGCGGCCTGCCGCCGGCGGAAAAGGAAAAGCTGGACGCCCTGATCCAGAAATGCAGGGGATCTTGAGGACGGGAATAAAGACATGAACGTTCGAAAATTTCGCGGGCTCACGGTTTTGATGGTCATGACGGCCATCGTGGCACTCCTCTCCGGGCCGGCGGCGGCCGGCCAAAGCCAGAAAAAACAGCCGCCGACGTTGAAAGAAAGCGACCTGCCCAAAAAATACCAGGAGTGGCTGAAGCTCGTGAGCTACATCATCCTGCCCGTCGAGCGGGACGTCTTCCTCAAACTGACCATGGACCGGGACCGGGACATTTTCATCGAGGCCTTTTGGAAACTGCGGGACCCGACCCCCGACACGCCCCAGAACGAGTTCAAGGACGAGCACGTGCGGCGATTCAACTACGCCAACCAGTATTACAGGCGGGGGACGCCGCGGGAAGGCTGGATGACGGACATGGGCAGGATTTACATCACCCTCGGAGCGCCGCGGAGCATCGAACGGTTCGAGAACGTCGAGGGCATTCACACCTGCCAGGTCTGGTACTATTATGGGGACCCCGCCACGAAGCTGCCGGCCTATTTCGGCCTCCTGTTCTATCAGCGAGGAGGATCCGGGGAGTTCAAGCTCTACAACCCGACCTCGGACGGGCCGACCAGCCTGATGGTCGACACGCAGGGCCTCGACGTCACGGATTACGAGAAGGTCTACGAAAAGATCCGGGCGCTCGCCCCGACGCTGGCGACAATCGCTTTCTCGATCATCCCCGGCCAATATCCCTATGGTTTCGTCCCCTCACCGCAGAACAACTTCATCCTGGCCGAGATCTTCGAGTCGCGCCGGAAGAACGTCAATCCGGTCTATGCCACGCACTTCCTCGATTATAAGGGGATCGTCAGCACCGAGTACATGACGAATTTCGTCGAGAGCACCACCCGGCTGGCGGTCATCGAGAACCCGGCCCTGGGCATCGCCTTCCTCCATTTCGCGGTGTCGCCGAAAAAGGTTTCGGTGGATTTCTACGAGCCGAAGGGCCAGTATTTCTGTAATTTCAAGCTCGACGTCAGCCTCATGAAAGGCGCGACGACGGTCTATCAGTATTCCAAGGATTTTCCTTTTTATTTTCCGCCCGACAAGGCGGACAACATCCAGGCCAACGGCCTGGCGGTCACCGATTCCTTCCCGGTGGTCGGCGGCACGTTCGCGCTGACCATCCTGCTTCAGAACTCGGCCGGCAAGGAATTCACGATCTACGAGAAGGACGTCACGATCCCCGGCCCGGCGGAAACCCCCGGGATCACCGGCCAAATCCTCGGCTATAAGTTCCAGGATTACATCGCGCCCGTCCACGCGCCGTTCAAGATCATGCAGACCCAGATCTCGATCGATCCCAGCGATACGCTGGGGCTCCAGGATGAGATCGCCTTGGCGGCCAACCTGGTCGGCATCTCCGCGGATCTCTGGAAGGGCGGCGAAGTGGGGATCGCGATCAAAGGGCTCAAAGCGACGGGAGCCGCCCAAAAGAATATCTCGGTCAAGCTGGCTGCCTTCCCTTTCCGGTCGACGATCAATTTCACCCACGCGCTTCCGGCGCGGGACTTCCCTCCGGACTATTATGAAGCGACCCTCTCTCTCAAGAACGCCGCGGGACAGGTGTTGGACGCGAAGAACATCCCGTTCGTCATCTCGCCGGCGGAGTCCGTTTCCCATCCCGTCACACTGGCCAAGACCATCCCTCTGACCAACAGTTTCCTCTTTTACTACACGCTGGGCTATGAATCCGGAAAAATCGGCGAGCCTCGGCAGGCGGAGACGTATTTCGAGAGAGCCTTGAGCCTGAAGCCCGACTACCTCGAAGGTCATGCCGAATACGCCTTCTATCTTCTGGGCATCGGGAAATTCGACCGCGCGCTGGAAGTGGCCGAGCCGCTGAAGGAGAGCGACAAACTCCTCTTCGATCATTACCTCATCCGGGGGCTGGCCCTGGCCGGGCTGGGAAAGGACGCCGACGCCCTTGTCAGCCTGCTCGAGGGCAACAAGATCTATAACTCCGATACGCGCCTCTTGAACGGGCTCGGTGCCTGTTTCTTCAGAACCAAGCAGAAAAAAGAGGCCTTGGATGCCCTCCAGTCCTCCCTTCGCCTCAACCCCGACCAGCCCGATATCAAAGCCCTTCTGGCCAGGGTCGAAAAGGAACTCAAATAGGCGGTTGGATGCGAATCCCGGCCTTTTTTTTGTCCGAGGGGATGATATAGAATGAATTTTTATCGGAGCCGGAGGCCCCGTCGATCCTTTGTTCGGCTCGCGAGAGCGGCGTTTTGGCATGAAATATGCTGTAATTTTTCTGGTCAAATCTGGATTGGTGGCGCATTCTGACGGCGCGGACATCGTTTAGGCCGGCCATCGTCGTCTTGAAAAGCCAACCGCCCAAGGCGGCCGCGGTCCCCAAAAAAGAGGGCCCCAAAAAATAGGGCGAAAGGAGATCGGATCATGAAGAGAGAAGAAGCATGGGAACTCGTGACGACGCATCTCGAAAACAAAAACCTCGTCAAGCATTGCCTGGCCGTGGAAGCCTGCATGAAGGCGATGGCCGCCAGGCTCGGCCAGGATCCCGAGTCCTGGGGCTTGGCGGGACTCGTCCATGATCTGGACTATGAACTGACTGAGAAGAGCCCGGAGCTCCATACCAAGGAAACCGTCAAGATCCTCAAAGGCCTGAACCTGGATCCGGTCGTCATTCATGCGGTCGAAGCTCACGCCGCGAAAGTCTCGTGCGAAAACGCCATGGACTGGGCCATCTTTTCGATCGATCCTCTCACCGGCTTGATCATCGCCGCGACGCTGATGCATCCGGACAAGAAGCTCAAGAGCATCGACCTGGAGTTCGTCAAACGACGCTACAAGGAAAAAAGCTTCGCCCGCGGCGCACGGCGGGAAGAGATCGAACAGTGCAAAAACCTCGGCCTGGATCTCGACGAGTTTATGTCGATCTGTCTCCGCGCCATGCAGGGCATCGACCGGGATTTAGGGCTGTAACAGAGGTTGCCATCGCCGTCCGCTATCATCTCGCGGACGGAGGCAGGACGTTGACGGCCGGCGAAAACTTCCGCGGCCCGATCCTCAAATACGACAACCTCTGGGTTTTCGAGAAGGAGTAGGGCCCAAGATCCGGTTGCCGTTCACTTCTTGCTGTAATCCAATCCCAGCACGACGACGTCGCCCTCTTTCAGTTCGCCGCCGGCGATCTCCGTGTAGGTGTTGCCGTTGACCCCCGTATGGACGCCCACAGGGGTCAGAGAGCCGTCGGCCTGCTGAACCCAAACGCGCGGCCCTTCTCTCTTCGGGAAAGGCTTCGCGGCGGGTTTTTTCGCTTTCTTTTTGGAAACCGCCGGCAGGGCGGGCTCGAATTTTAAGGCCGAGTTGGTGACATATAGGACGTTCTTGGCTTCCGCGGTGATGATGGTGGCGGTCGCGGTCATGCCCGGCAGCAACTTGCCCTCGGGATTTTCGGCATCGACGAGCGTGTGATAAGTGACGACTTTCCCGGTCGAGTCCGTCTCGCCGCCGGCTCGGACCTGGAGGACCTTGCCCTGGAAAACCTGGCCGGGATAAGCTTCGACCTCGAAACGGACATTCAGTCCTTCCTTGACCCGGCCGACGTCCGCCTCGTCCACATCGCAATCCAAAAGCAGCTTGCCGATGTCGTTGGCCACCTTGAAGAGTTCGGGGGCCAGCATGCTCGACGCAAGGGTCTGGCCGACGTTGATCTCGCGGTAGATAACAACCCCGTCCATCGGTGCGCGGATGGTGCAGTTGTTAAGGTCGATGCGGCTCTGGTCGAGCAGGGCTTGGGCTTGTTTTAGCCCGGCCTGGGCGATGAGAAGGTCGTCTTTGGCGGCTTCGTACGTGTCGACGGCCGTCTCCTTGTCCTCGACGGAGATCTGCCCTTTATCGAAAAGGTCCACGTTCCGGTCACTTTCCTTCTTGGCAATATCGAGGGCGATCCGGGCTTTTTCGACTTCCGCCTGGGCCGATTGATAATTCGCTTCGCGCTGTTTGAGGACATCCGCGAAGGGCGCCTTGTCGATTTCGGCGAGGATGTCGCCTTTCCTGACCTTGGCGTTGAAATCCGCGTAGATCTTCGCGACCTTTCCGGAGACCTGGGCTCCCACCGGAACCAAGGTTACGGGGCTCAGCGTGCCGCTGGTGATGATGATGGATTCAATATCCCCCCTCGCCACGGCTTCCGTCCTCAGGTTGGGTCCTTTGGTGAAGTTCCGGTGAATATAGAGCTCGAGTCCGACTACGAGCACGATGATTAAAAGGACAAGGCCGGCGATCAGTTTTTTGTTCACTTCTGTTCTCCCTATTATTCCAAAATCCTCTATATCCCATTAGACATCCGTCAGGTTTCAATGCTTTGCGGCAGCGCGGAGGAATGGCGATCCTCCCGGCCGATCGAGAGGGACGAAATCCGGCGGACCCCCATGGGGACAGGGAATCATGTCCCCGAAACTGTGCTACGGTCCGGCCCTGTCGCGGCCGGGCCCTGGATCAAAAAACTTTGACTTTGGCTCCCACTTCGAAAAACCGGGCCCGCCATGGAAATATCGGCTCGGAATAAAAATAATCATCGAAAATATTGGTCACTTTGAGGAAGACTTCGAGCCGATCGAATGTGTAGGACGCGACGGCGTCAAGGTTGAAGTAGGATGGGATGGCGAGGAGCGCGTTCGTGGAGGAGTCGACCCAGCTCGAATTCGAAGCGAAAAGCCCCAGGAAGCTGATGCGCAGGGCGGAAAAGGGGTTGAGCGAAACATCGAAATTGAGGTTGTGATTCGAGAGCGCGTCGAGCGGTCGGTCGTTGGTCTCGTTCTTATGGTCGATGTAAGTGTAGTTGAGCGTCGCTTCAAGCCAGCCCAGTGATTTCTGGGCCTGGAATTCCAGGCCGTTGATATGGGCTTGGCCGATATTCCAATTCCGTTTCGTGCCGTCCGGAAGCGTCATGGTATCGATCATGTTCTTGAACTGATAGGTAAAGACGGATCCCGACAGGAAAAGTCCTTTGTTCCAGGTGAATCCGAACTCTCCGTTTGTTCCCGTTTCGCTCAGCAGGTCCGGGTTTCCGCCGGAGGGCGAATACATCGCGCGCATGTTGGGAAACCTGGATTTCTGCGAGAACGAGAGGTGAAGATCCAGGTTTTCCGCGGGCGTGAACTTGAGTCCCAGGAGGGGATTGAGGCGCGAAGCGCTGCCTCCGGTGAACTTATCGATGACGTCGAGGCTCAGCCCGCCGATGACCTTCCATTGGTCGGTCAGGGAAACGTGGTCCTCGACGGCCGCGGAGAAGGTCCCTTGATCATATCGGGTCCAGGGCAAGTTGACGTCGTCCTGCGTCCGGGCGATGTCCTTTTGATAATTGAGGCTGACCTTGAGGGAGTTCCAGGCGGCCCATCCGAAATCGGCCAGGACGAACGCGCCGTAAACCGAGTTGTTGAAAGTGCTCTCGAACTGACGGCTCGTCATCGCCATATCTTTGTATTGATCGAGGGTATTCCGGTAGTTCACGAAAAACGTCCGGAACCGGAGAGTCGCGTTCTCGCCCAGGGACGTAAACCCGCCGGCGTTCAGGGTATAGCGATCCCAGTTCTTGAAGTGCCAGTAGCGGGCCTTTTGGACGCCCAGCGCCGGCGGCATGCCGTACTCCGAAGTGTAAATGCCGCCGTTGATCATGATCTCCGTGTTGCTCGATGGCGTGTAGTAAGCTTTGGCGTTGAGATTGAACCTTTTATAGTCCGTGTTCATCCACGAGATCTTGTCTCCGGTCGCGGCGTCGGGATAGGCGAAGCCGTTCGAGTCTTGATAGGCAAGATTGCCGGCCAAAGCGAATTTATTCAATTGGAAACCGGAATCGAGATCGAAGGACCGGGTTTTCCGCTCTCCTTCGAAAAGGGAAGGCAGGAGCACGGAGCTCGCCGACAGGGTCAGATAGAGGTCGGCGCCAGGGCGGCGGGTGATGACGTTGACGATGCCGGCCAGCGTATTCGGACCGTAGAGGACGGAGGAGGGGCCTTTGGTGATCTGGAGCGAATCGAGTCCTGCGGCCGAGACCGTCTTGAGGTCGAATGAGCCGTAATAAGGCTCATAGCTCGGCACGCCGTCAATGAGCAGGGCGATTCGCCGCGAATCCATGCCGCGCAGTTTCAGGGTGAACTCGTACTTGTTGCCGTAGGTCACGCTGACGCCCGGCGCGTAGCGGATGGCCTCGGACAGATCGAGGGGCTTGTTCTGGTCGAGTTTCGTGAAATCGATCCGGGTGACCGTGGCGACAGGCTGTTCCTTGGGAGCTTTGCCGACGACCAGGATCTCTTCGGTGATCTTGACCGGCTTTTCTTTTTCCTGTTCTTTCTTCTTGGCCTCTTCTTGAGCGAAACCGGAAAAGGAAAGCAGGAAGATCGAAACGACGGCCGCAGCCAGAATCTTCAAGACGAAATTATTGGATTTCAAGACTCTAGAATGATGCATGACGTTCTCCTTTTCAAGCACGGAAGGCAAAGCCGTTTCCCGCTTTGCCCTATCGGCCAAAGGGCATGGCCGGCCGCGAAGGCTCGGCTTTAGCTCCTTTGGCTCGGAGCGGGTGAGGAATATAGCATATTTCAATTTTGACTTCAACTTTTGCCTGTGCTATAAAATTTCTGGCGGGACGGCTCGAGACGAGAAAGTCGCCGATGAATGGGATGCCGGCGCGATGTCCCGGCCGTGCCGCGAAGAGCGCCGCCGACGGGCGCACAGGAGAGTTCTTCATGAAAGAAGCATCGATCGTCCTGAGTGTGGACGACAAAGACGTTCCCCTGAATCCGTTCGTCCGGAAGATCATGACCAATACCATCGAGGGAATGGTTCGGTCGCTGGACAACGTCGCGAAGAATCCCCGGGAAATCCGCGTCACGATAACGAAGGAGGTCAAAGGATGAAAAGCCTAAAGAACTGGCTCTGGCTCCTGGTCTTCGGCTCTTTGTGGGGGATCATGGAAGTTGTCGGCGGTGAAGCGTTTTTCAGGAACAATGTCCCTCATGCCTCGGTCTGGCTTTCGGGCTGGGCGTTTCTCCTGCTCGCGACCGCGCGCGGAATCGTCAATAAACCGGGCTCGTCCACGGTCATCGGCGCCACGGCCACGCTCTTCAAGCTGGTCTACGCGGCGCCTTATTTCTGCCATCTCCTCGGGATCTTTTACATCGGCCTCGTCTTCGATATCGGGGCCACGCTCTGGATGAAGAACGTCAAAAAATTCTCCTGGCGCAGCTTGCTGACCGGAATCGTCACGGCCTACGGCGGCTACGCCCTGTTCGCGGTCACCATCGCCTATATCGCCAAATTCGAGCCGTGGCTGTCGGCTGGGACGCCGAATTTGCCGAAGGTCCTGAACCACATTTTCTCCGGAGGCAGCCTGGCCGCGCTGACGGCCCTCGTCCTCGTTCCCCTCGGTTTCAAAATCGGATGGGGCAGCGAATCCGCCGTCGAACGTCGATCGAAGTGGGCCATGGCCGGGGCTTTGATCGTCCTCGCCGTTCTCTGGACGCTCGGCAAATTCATCAGCTGAAAAAAAGAGGCGACGCATCCCCGTCTTTCGAAAACGGGATGCGCGCATGAGTTTTGGCTCTCATGAAGAACTTTGAAAAGGATTTTTTTCTGAAGCGCGACCTGGCCGTTCTGGCCGCGCTCAGCGAAAGCACGGTGGGCATCGCCGGCGCCGGAGGCCTGGGGTCGAATATCGCCGCGACCCTGGCCCGGGCCGGCGTCGGCAAGCTGATCATTGCGGATTATGACGTTCTGGAAGCGCCCGATCTCAATCGCCAATGCTATTTCGTCGACCAGATCGGAAAGCCGAAAGTGGAAGCTCTTCTGGAAAACCTGACCAAAATGAATCCCTTTTCGATGTACGAAATCCATAATATTAAAATCGATCGGGAGAACGTGAAGAGGATCTTCGGCCCGGCGGATCTCCTGATCGAGGCGTTCGACATGGCCGACCAGAAACAGATGCTGATCGAAGCGTGGCTGACGCACTTTCCCGAAAAACCCGTCATCGCGGCCTCGGGGCTGGCAGGCTACGGCGGCAACAACCGGCTGCGACAGAGAAGAGTGGGACAGCTTTATATCTGCGGGGATGAATCCAGTGAATGCGATGTTTGCACGGCCCCCATGGCTCCGCGCGTCAACATCGTGGCCAACATGCAGGCGAACCTGGCGGTGGAACTCTTGGTCAAAATGAGAAGGGCGCATGTTCAAGGTTAACGAATACTTCGACAGCGGCTGGGGCCCCGGGCTTTGCCCGGGGGTCCACTTCCGCCGCGAAGGCTCGTCCCTTGACGGCCGCGTAAAATCCCTGGCTTTCTCGACGTCCGAGGGGCCGGCTCAAATGTCCTTTTGCGTCCATGAGCCGTCGATCAGCCTCCACATGCTTCCCGTCGGGTTTTTGTCCCGGAGTTCGGGCGGAAGGCGGTCCTGGCGAACGTTATCATAGCCATGGAGGGCGGTGAACCGGAGCATCGAGCCGGGAATGCCGACGGAGGTGAACCCCGGATGCCCGGTCGCGGGAAAAGGGCCGCCATGAACCATGGCCGGCGTGACGGCGACGCCCGTGGGCATTTTATCGTTGAGCAGCCGCCCGGCCTTGAAGCGCAGGATCGGTTCGAGCCGGGCATAGAGCGCGTCGTCGGCGCCGGAGGCGTAAACGCTGACCGTCAGGGTTCCGTCGAGCGCTTTGGCGATATCCAGCAGTTGCTCGACATCACGGGCCGAGACGACAAGAGAGACCGGGCCGAAAGCTTCCCGCTGCATGTCTTCCGCCTTCTTGATAAAAGCATCGCCGGAGACCCGAAGCAGAGTGTTGGCGAAGCGAAAACCGGGGCCTTCGAGCGGTATCCCGCCGGTCAAGATCTCCGCGCCGGATCTTGTCATGATCTCGAGCGTTTTTTTGATTCCCTCGAGCGCGTTCGGCCCCAATAAAAATCCGGAAGGCGATGGCCTGAAATTTCGGCGGGCGGATTCGATGAACGCTTCCCCGCTTTCGTCCCGGAGAACGACGACCAACCCCGGCTTGGTGCAGAATTGCCCGGCGCTCATTTCGCACGAATGGAAAAGCTCGGACGCGATCTTTTCGGTTTTTTCTTTCGCGGCTCCCGGAAGGATGAAGATCGGGTTGACGCTCGACATTTCCAGGTAAATCGGCCGGCCTCCCAAATCGGCGGCTTGTTTCAGGCGAAGTCCCGCCGGCCGGCTTCCCGTGAACGCCGTCGCGCCGAGCCGCGGATGGGACACGAGCTTGAAGCCGTCTTCGGGCCGCAGGTGATAGATCAACTGGACCGTCGCCGGCGGCAATCCGCATTTTATGAGACCTGCGTGGGCGATCTCGGCGAAAATCCGCGTCGTGCCGGGATGGCCGGGATTGGCTTTGGCGATGACCGGGTTTCCGGCCGCGATCGCCGCGGCGAAATCTCCGCCGCCGGCCGAATTGAAGGCGAACGGAAAATTGTTCGGACCGAACACGGCGACCGGGCCGCCGAGGGCGCCGTATTTCGAGCGGATGTTGAGTCGCGTGTCGATCGTTGCCCGGCACCAGGAGCGGTCGCGGACGGCGGACGCGGCCTGATGAAGCTGATCCGTCGTCCGGGGAAGTTCGGTCAGCCGGAGCCTCGGTTCTTCGGGGAGGGCGGTTTCTCTATGGGCCGTTTCGACCAGTTCTTCGTTCCGTTCGAGGATTTTCGAAGCGAATAGATCCAGGAAATCGGCAAGACTCTCGGGCGGCGTTTTGATCAATCCGGGGATGGAGCCGTGCGCCGCGTCGAGGGCGGCCTCGACGTCGGCGGTACTCGAAATCGGGTAAACGTCGTCGCCGGCCTCTCCCGTGGCCGGATTAATCGCCCGGAAGGCGCCGGCGGGGTTTTGCGCCTGCCGCCATTCCCCGCCGATGAGAAGGCTTTTCATCCGCCTGAGTAAATGGGGGAAATCGCGATTTTGTCGCCCTCTTCCAAAGGCTCGCCGGGAGCGACGGCTTTTCCGTTGCGCGTCACGATCTTCGGCCGCTGCCGCGATATCTTGATCAAATCGATGAGCGCATCGGCGGTCGTCGCGGCCGGGATCTCGATCTCTTTTTCGCTGAACCCCGCTTCGTACATCAGCGGGCCGATCATCTTGATTTTTATTTTCATGTCAAATGAGCGTATTTTTCCGCTTCGGCCGCTTCCCGGAGGAGGTCGAGTTTCTTCAATGTTTCTTTGGTCGGAATGCCTCGGCGATCATAGCCCCGCTGGTCGTAGTAATGCTGAAGGAGGCCGTCGTATTTTTCGGCGTCGAGGACCTGGCCGGCGATGGGGCCTTCGGTATCGGCGTTGAGAGGGTCGAACCAGACGGCCGGCGGGAAATCCGCTTTGCGGGTGACATCGGGGAACTCGCGAAGGAAATGGAGCTTGATCATGGCGTAGATCCTGTCGGCTGTCGTCCACATATCCTCGAGACCCCAGTTCAATCCGGTGGCGGTATTGAAGTACTTGGGATAATTTTCCAACGGCCAGCCCAGCTCGATCCAGGGGAAGCGGCAGGCGACCATGAACTCGAACATGCCGCCGCGGATGCGCTGGAGCTCGATGACCTTGGCCGCTTTCTCCGGTCCGTAGGATTCCCGAGTCGTGTTCTTGATCTCGAAGGTGATGATCCAGGCCTCCCGGTGGTGGGCGCCGATGGCGGCGACGCCGAAGGCCAACGCCTGTCCGGGGATGAACTTGCAGTTGTAGGCCGCCACTTCGAGACCCTTGACCTGCATGGCGTAAGCCTCGGAGCCGCGGCCGAATTCCCGGGCCATGCGCAGCGATCCCTCGGCCAGCAGGTTTCCGAGCTTGCCCTCGCGGTGGGCGGCCAGCCGAAGGAGTTCCTTGGCCCGTTCGGCGTCGCCGAACTTGAAGTCGCCGCTCGTCGCGCCGTGGTCGATGGCGTCGGCGTAGAAGCTGAGGACGCAGCCGGCTGACATCGTGTCCAATCCGTACTCGTCGCAAAGATAGTTCAAGGACCCGACTTGAGGCAGGTCGAAGATCTCCAGGTTCGCGCCGAGGAGACCGATGTTCTCGTAGTCGAGTTCGGACTCATGACCTTCCTTATCGTGGATCGTGATTCCGCAGCGCATCGTGCAGTTGGGACAGCCGTACGTGGCGATGCGCGCGGCGTTCAAACGCTCGCCGTCGATCTTCCAGGCGTCGGGGTGATGGGTCTTCCGGAAGTTGCGGACGGGGAGACCGGCCACTTCATTGCAGAAGGAGAGGACGCCGGTCGTGCTCTGGATGGACCAGCCCGTTTGCTTGTCGATCTGTTGAACCTTTTTCAAGTCGCCGGTTCCCAGGGCTTTCATGGCCTGCGGATCGGCCTGGGGAATCGGTTTCGTGCCCTTGACGACGATGGCCTTGAGGAGTTTGGAGCCCATGACCGCCCCCATCCCCGGGCGGCCTCCGGCGCGCCCTTCCAGGCTGCGCACGACGGCATAGCGGTTGAGGTTCTCGCCGCCTTGGCCGATGTTCAGGACGCCGACGCCCTTGCCGTACCTGCCGTAAATCCAATCGTTCGTCGCGTAGGTGCCCTGTCCCCAGACCTCGTCGGCCGGCAGGAACTCGACCTTGTCGTCTTCGATATAAAGCATGGTCGGCCGGTCGGCCTTGCCTTCAACGATCAGGACGTCATAGCCGGCCTTCCGGAGTTGTTCGGACACGCGCGTGCCGAGGTTGCCGTCGCCGTAGAATCCCGTCAAGGGCGATTTGGCGGCGACGACCGCCTTGCCGGTGTTGGGGGCGGGGATGCCGGCGATCGGTCCCAGAGCGACGATAAACTTGTTGTCGGGGCCGAGCGGATCGACCCCCGGTTTGAGCTCGTCGTAAAGGATTTTAACGGCAAAGCCCCTGCCGCCGACCCATTTCTTGGCGAAATCTTCGTTGAAGGATTCCTTTTTATGGCTTTTTGCGGATAAATTGACCCTGAGAATATGGCCGGTCCAACCGTACATTCATGAACCTCCGGGCGCGTAAAAAACTCAAATATGAGTTTCTTATATTGGATATCATAGGCATGGATTTTAGTCAATGCGACTCAGCCCAAAATTGACGCCGGCTTTTCAACGTGGTATATACACCAAGGCTATTTCACCGCTGAAAACAGAATATCATGCCCAACATAGCTCCGGAACCTGTCTTAAGGATCATCCTGGGACTGGCGGCGGTCGCCCTCATGGTTTTTGTTCTTCCTTTTCTCGTGAAGAAAATCGAGAAAAATCTCGAAGCGTTTTTCCTGGTGATGGGAGTGCTCGCGGTCTCCATTTCCGGACTCTGGAGCCGCGGATTGGTCGTTGAAGCGCTGAAGGCGCCGGTCATGATCGGCGCCTTCCCGATAGGCATCGTCCAGGTCGTGCTCGCGGTCGGACTTCTCATCCATTATTTCAACGCCCCTTTTTGCGAGGCGATATTAAGGCTGGCCGCCAAACTCGGCCACCGGTGGTTCCTTTTCTCGTTGATCGCGGTGTTCGGCTTGTTGTCGAGCATCATCTCCGTCATCCTGACCGCCTGTCTCTTGGCGGAGATCGCGGCGGCTCTTCCCCTGTCGAAAGACCACAAGATCAAACTGACGGTCGTCACCTGTTTCGCCGTGGGGCTCGGCGCCTGCCTGACGCCGCTCGGTGAGCCCTTATCGACGATTTTGGTTTCGAAGCTGGCCGGACCTCCTTTCCACGCCGGTTTCTTTTTTCCCCTGCGTTTTTTTGGCTTCTATATAATCCCCGGAGTCATCGCGATCGCCCTATTCGGAGCCCTTTGGCTCGGCCCGAAAATAACTCTTAAAAAAGAAGGGCACATCGTGGAATACGAGGAAACCCTATGGACGATCGTCGTCCGGGCTCTCAAAGTCTATGTTTTTATCGGGGCCTTGGTTTTGCTCGGCGAGGGTTTCCGGCCGCTCGTCGTCTGGTATTTCGCGAAAATCGCCCCGGGCGTCCTCTATTGGTGCAACATGGTCTCGGCCGTCCTGGACAACGCCACTCTCACTGCCATTGAAATCGGCCCCGCCCTGAATCTCCCCCAGATCATCGGTATCATCATGGGTTTATCGATTGCCGGAGGGATGCTCATTCCCGGGAATATCCCGAATATCGTGGCCGCGGGCCGGCTGAAGATAAGCATGAAAGAGTGGGCCGTCGTCGGCATTCCCGTCGGCTTGGCGATCATGGCCGTCTTTTTCGTCATTCTTTATATTCTTTGAGGAACTCGCCGTCTGAATACTCGTGACGATCCATCTTGCCTTCCTCGTCTTGGAAACTGGACTAAGGTCAGTGACCATCCATCTTGCCTTGAAAAGGACTTTTTTGTTAAAATGCTCCGTGGGAAGAGGTTCTAAATAACCTAAAAGACACATATTTTTCCTGCCCATGATATTTCTCCATCGTCGATCAAGCGGAGATACGAGTTTAAAGAAGAACGGACATGAACGAAGAGAACGGCCATAAGTTGACCGGCATACTCAGGAACACGCTCATTGGGAAGCCGAGGAACATCAAAGATCCGACGCTGTTCCATAAGCTGGCCCTTATCCCCATCCTGGCCTGGATCGGCCTGGGCGCGGACGGATTGTCCTCGGCCTCCTACGGGCCCGAAGAAGCGTTCAAAACCCTGGGCCGACACACCTATCTGGCCGTCTTTCTGGCTTTGGCCACGGCCATGACGGTATTCATCATCTCTTATGCCTATTCCCGCATCATCGAGTATTTCCCCTCGGGCGGCGGCGGTTATATCGTCGCTACGCATACCCTTGGCGAGAGAGCGGGAGTGATTTCGGGTTCGGCTCTGCTCGTCGATTATATGCTGACGATCACGGTCTCGATCGTGTCCTGCGGCGACGCGATCTTCAGCTTTTTCCCGCCTGCCTATCAATCGTACAAGGTGCCCTTCGAGATCATCGCCATCATTTTTTTGGTCATTATCAACCTGCGCGGAATCCGGGAATCGGTGACCATCCTGGCGCCCATCTTCGTTGTTTTCGTCCTGACGCATGTCGTTTTAATCGGCTACGGCATTTTTTCTCACATCCCCCAGATCGTGCCTCTGGTTCACGACGTCCATGCGGGTTTCAAGGGTGGTTTGGCGACGCTCGGCGCGGGAGGAATGTTCTTTCTCTTCATCCGGGCCTTTTCCATGGGCGGAGGAACCTACACGGGGATCGAGGCCGTTTCGAACGGCCTTCAGATCATGCGCGAGCCGCGCGTTCACAACGGCAAACGGACGATGATTTATCTGTCCTCGTCATTGGCCGTCACGGCCGGCGGCATCCTGATCTGCTATCTTCTCCTGAACGTCCATGCGGTGGAGGGACGGACGCTCAACGCCGTGCTGGCGAGCGCTCTCTTCGGCAAGTGGAGTTTCGGGCCCGTCCTCGCTCTGATCACGATCTTTTCCGAAGGAGCGCTTCTTCTCGTCGCGGCGCAGACGGGCTTTGTGGACGGTCCGCGGGTCATGGCCAACATGGCCGTAGATTACTGGTTTCCGCACCGATTCGCCTCGCTCTCCGACCGGTTCACGATCCAAAACGGCGTGATGCTCATGGGCGGCGCGGCGGTTTGTCTCCTTCTCTATGCTCACGGCCGCATATCGACGCTGATCGTCATGTATTCGATCAACGTCTTTCTGACTTTTTCGCTGTCCGAGTTCGGCATGTCCCGTTTCTTCATCAAGAACAGGAAAAAAGAGATCCATTGGAAAAAGCACCTGCCCGTCCACTTGACGGGTTTGACTTTGTGCTTGACCATCCTGATCATCACGTCTTTTGAAAAATTCGCGGTCGGCGGCTGGTTGACCCTGCTGATCACCTCCTTCGTGATCGTCTTGTGCTATATGACCAGGGCCCATTACAACAAGGTCCGCGGCGGCGTCCGGGAGCTGGACGATCTCCTTTTGAACATCCCGACGAAAGGCCCGATCAACACCAAGCCGCTGAATGCCAAGGACATGACGGCCATCCAGCTCGTCAACGGCTACAACGGTTTCGGCGTCCATACCCTGCTGTCGATCATCCGCAGTTTCCGCGGGCTTTATAAGAACTTCATCTTCGTCTCGGTCGCCGAGGTCGATGTCGGCTCGTTCAAAGGAACGGAGGCCGTGTCCAACCTCGAGGGTTCGACGAGCGACACGCTTCGGAAATATGTCGAATTGGCCAGGAAGCTCGGCTTCGCGGCGGATTTCCAATACGACCTCGGGACGGACATCGTCCAGACCGCGAGCCGGCTCATCGAGACGATCGTCGTGAAATACCCGAATTCGACGGTCTTCGCCGGACAATCGGTCTTCCGCCAGCCGAGCATCATTCACCGGCTCCTGCACAACGAAACGGCCTTCGCCATCCAGCAGGAGCTGAGATGGAAAGGGATCACGGCCGTGATCCTGCCCATCCGCATCAATATCTAAAGGAGAGTCCTCATGGCCGCCAAAAGACTTCACCGATCCCTGAAACACAAAATGATCGGAGGCATTTGCGCCGGTTTGGCCGAGTATTTCGATCTCGACGTCTCGCTCGTCCGCCTGGCGTTCGTCGGGATCATGATCGTCAGCGCGCTTTTTCCGATGTTCCTTTTTTATGTCATCGCCTGGATCGTGATTCCGGTCGAAGCCAGACCCGCGCCGACCGAAGGGAAGGGCGAATAGCCACCGCGGGAATTGACTTCAGGGAGGAACCGCGATATAAGGGGAGCGTTTTCAACGGGATGTCATGAAGGAAATCGGAGATATCGAATTCAAGCACATCGCCCTGGAGGGCGTGTTCAAGTCCGGCAAGACGAAGCTCGCCGGCCTTCTGGCCCAGAGGCTCGGCGGAAAGGTCATCCTGGACAAGCCGGAAAATCCCTATCTCAAGGATTTTTACGACGAGAAAGAAGGGGCGGCGTTTCTTGCCCAGCTCGTTTTTCTCGTCAACCGCTACCATCAGCAGGCCCGCCTCGTCCAGAGGGACTTGTTCGAGGAACGGATCCTGTGCGACTACATTTTCGAAAAGGACAAGATTTACGCCTACCAAACGCTGACCGACGACGAGCTCGTCGTCTACGAAAAGATCTTCGGCGTTCTCGCGGAGCGCATTCCGAAACCCGATCTCGTGGTCTATCTGCAAATCGCGCTGCCGACCATGGCCAAGCGGATCGCCAAAGACGGCAGTCCCCTGGAAAAAAATATTTCGGAGAAATATCTTCAGGATCTGATCGAGGCTTATGATTATTTTTTCTTCAATTATCAGGCGACGCCGCTGCTCGTCATCAAGTCCGACGAATTGGACCCGGGGCGGGAAGCGGACCTCGATGATATTCTCGAACAGATCCGCCAGATGAAAAAGGCGTCTCTGTTCTATGTCCCGCCGAGCTACGGGGGACGAGACGCGCGAAGAAAATGAGCTTTACCCCAATCCCGTGATGCAAGACGGGATGGGGAGAAAGGACGGACCATGCCAGAAACCATAATCCAAAAAGTCACGATTCCCTCGCTCCGCGCCAAAAAAGAGGCGGAAGAAAAGATCACGGCGCTGACCGCCTATGATTATCCGATAGCCCGGATCCTGGACGCCTCCGGCATCGATATCCTCCTGGTCGGAGATTCCCTCGGGATGGTTGTCCTCGGCTACGAGAACACGGTTCCCGTCACCATGGACGAAATGATCCATCACACCAAACCGGTCGCGCGGGCCGCGAAACGGGCCTTGGTCATAGGCGACATGCCGTACTTCTCGTTTCACCTTTCGGAAGAAGAGACCGTGCGAAACGCGTTCCGGTTCATCAAGGAGGGAGGAGCCCGGGGCGTCAAGATCGAGGGCGCGTCGAAAAAAAGGCTGAAGCTCGTCGAACGCCTCGTCGAGGCCGAGATCCCCGTGATGGGGCACGTCGGGCTGACGCCTCAATCCATCCACCGGCTGGGCGGGTTCAAAGTGAGAGGCGGGGAGCGGGTCGAGGCGGAAAAGCTGATTCGGGACGCCGTGAATTTGGAACAGGCCGGCGCTTTCGCCGTCGTCCTGGAATGCATCCCGATGGAGGTGGCGAGGATCATCACGGCCAGGATCGCCATTCCGACGATCGGCATCGGCGCCGGTCCTTGGTGCGACGGCCAGATCCTTGTCTTTCACGACATGGTCGGCTGCGAGTGCGGCTATATGCCGAAATTCGTGAAAAAATACGCCGACCTTTCGAAGGCCGTGGCCCGGGCCGCGAACGCATATCGGAACGATGTCCTCAAGGGCGCGTTTCCGGACGATGATCATTCCTACCATCTGAAGCCCGAGGTGGCGAAGGCGCTCAAAGAACGCGGCGAAGACAAGAGATGAAAATCATCGCGGCGATTTCTGAAATGAGAACCGTCGTCCGCGAGTGGGCGTCGCGGGATGTCTCGATTGGCTTTGTCCCGACGATGGGCTTCCTCCATGCCGGCCACATCAGCCTCGTCAGGGCCGCGAAGAAGAACGCGGACGTCGCGGTCGTCAGCCTGTTCGTCAATCCGACCCAGTTCGGGCCGAAGGAGGATTTCAAGACCTACCCCCGGGATTTGGGTCGCGATGCGGCGATGCTCGAAGGGGAGGGCGTCGACGTCCTTTTTCATCCGAGCGCGGAGGAGATGTATCCCGCGGACTTCGCAACCTTCGTGGAGATCCCCGAGCTGCAGAATAAGCTCTGCGGCCGGTCGCGGCCGGGCCACTTCCGCGGCGTCTGCACCGTCGTCCTCAAGCTCTTCGAGATCGTCCGGCCGGACATCGCCTTCTTCGGTCAGAAGGACGCTCAGCAGGCGATCATCCTCCGGACCATGGCGCGCGACCTGAATCTCGACGTGCGGATCGAGGTCCTGCCCATCGTCCGCGAGGCGGACGGCCTGGCGATGAGCTCGCGGAACTTGTATTTGAGCGCGGACGAAAAGAGGGCGGCGCTCGTCTTGTCGGGAAGCCTTGGTGTGGCCAAGAGCTTAATCGATGGGGGAGAGCGGAATGCCGGGAATGTGCTGGCCGCCGTACGACGGATGATCTCAGGAGAGCCCCTGGCTCGCATCGATTATATCGAGGCCGTGGCGCCGGAAAGCCTGGATCCCGTCCGGGAGATCGCGGAGGGAACCCTGATCGCTCTGGCCGTCTTCATCGGCAAGACCCGCTTGATCGATAATCTGATCGTCCAATTAGAGTCGTGAACCCCGATGCGAAGAACTTTATTGAAATCCAAGATCCAAAAAGCGCTGGTCACCGAGGCCAACCTCGATTATGAGGGGAGTCTCGGTCTGGATCAACGGCTGATGACCGCGGCGGACATGATCCCCTTCGAGAAAGTACACGTCTACAACATCACCAACGGGGAGCGATTCTCGACGTATCTGATAAAGGAAGCGGCCGGCTCGGGCAAGGTCGCGATCTACGGGGCTGCCGCCCACAAAGCCGGGCCGGGCGACCAGCTGATCATCGTCTCCTACGTCCAGTTGGACGAAAAGGAGATCGTATCCTTCACGCCCAAAGTCGCCATTCTGGACGAACGCAATCGGATCAAGACGATCCGCTGAGCGGCGTCAGTCTTCAGGTTGAAGAACGGCTCCCAGCGCCGGATCCAGGTCTTTGCGGACCCTGCCCTCCTCATCTATGATCTGGAGCATGTCGTCCTCCTTTATTTCAGCGCCCACTCCTTGAGCTTTTCGTACGGAATTTCGCCGCACACGGCCTTTTCGGTCTCCGTGTTTAGAAAGGTCGGAACCCGGAGCTGAACGCCGCATTGGGGGGTCAGGATGGGCCGGTATGATCTCATCAGGTCGGCGTTTTTTTCATCGTGCCAGATCTCTTGCCGTTCGATGGAGACGCCGGTTTCCTTCTCCAGTTGGTCCACCAGGGGCATCATCGCCCGGCAGTGGGGACATTCCCGTCCGTGGAACATAATGAGTTTGGCCATGATTCACCTCTCTTGCGCGTTTTTTATCGTTTGATGAACAGCCCGCACCAGCATTCTCCCTTTTCCTGGCCCTGATAGGTTTCATGGATCAGGAAGTTGCAGGGGCAGACGATCTTCAGGTCTTCCTCGAATACCTTGCCCATCAGCCGGCAGGGGCAATATTTGAGCCCGTGGTTGCTCTCGTTGTTGAAGATGCCTTCGAAAAGCGTTTCAATGCGGGCGCGGTCGGGATTGACCATGAATTCGTTGCTTTCCGTGAACGCGGCGATGGCCTTCCGGAAATCGTCTTTCGCAAAATCGCTCTCGGCCGCGGCTCCGGTGATGATCTTCGCTTCCTTTGCCGAGATCTCGACATAGGCGTTCTTCACCTTGCACGTCGGGCAGACCTCGGGCGGCTTGACTCCATAATGGATGTCGTTACAGACGAAACATCGCCAGAATTTCTTCATGGCTTCCTCCTGTTTATTCTTGGCTTTTCCCAAGGAGCGGGAGAAAGCGAAAATGGATTCTAATCCAGGCGGTAATTAGGGGCTTCTTTGGTGATCGTTACGTCGTGGACATGGCTTTCCTTAAGTCCCGCGGCCGATATCTTGATGAATTTGGCTTTTTTCTGCAGATCTTCGATCGTCCGGCAGCCCGCATAGCCCATTCCCGATTTGAGTCCTCCGACGAGCATCTGGATGATCGAGGCGACGTTTCCCTTGTAAGGGACCATGCCTTCGATGCCTTCCGGTACGAGCTTTGTCTCGGCCGCGGCCGCGTCCCGGAAGTAGCGGTCGAGGCTTTTTCCTTCTTTCATGACTTCGAGCGAGCCCATGCCCCGGTAGATCTTGTAGGACCGGCCCTGGTACATGACGACCTCGCCCGGCGCTTCGTCCGTTCCGGCCAGGATATTGCCGACCATGACCGTGCCGGCGCCCGCGGTGATGGCTTTGGTGATGTCGCCCGAGAACTTGATCCCGCCGTCGGCGATGACCGGGATTCCTTTGGCCTTGGCGATCTTCGAGACGTCGGCGATGGCCGTGATTTGGGGGATGCCGACGCCGCTGACGATGCGCGTCGTGCAGATCGATCCGGGCCCGACGCCGACCTTCAGGGCGTTGACGCCGAGCTCGATGAGGTCCGCCGCCGCTTCGGCCGTCCCGATGTTGCCGGCGATCAGCTCCAGGGCGGGAAATTCCTTGCGCAGCATCTTGACCGTTTTGAGGACGTTTTGCTGGTGGCCGTGGGCGGTGTCCACGATGAGAACGTCGACCTTCACGCTGATCAGCGCCTGGGCCCTCTCCAGGGTCTCGTCCCCGACCCCGACCGCCGCGCCGACTCTCAGCCGGCCCAGATCGTCTTTCGATGACTGGGGATATTGGATTCTCTTGAGAATGTCCTTGTACGTGATCATCCCCTTGAGGTGGCGCTTATCGTCCACGATCAGGATCTTTTCGATTTTGTGTTTGTGAAAAAGCTTCTCGGCCTCGGCCAGCGACGTCCCCACCGGGACCGTGATCAGGTCCTTGGTCATCACCTTTTCGATGGCCAGGTTCAACCGCGTCTCGAAGCGGAGGTCGCGGTTCGTCAGAATGCCGACCAGCTTGTTGTCCTCGTCCGTGATGGGCAGTCCGGAGATGCGATATTGCTGCATCGCTTCCTTGGCTTGGAAGATCTTGTCCTGGGGCTTCATGCAGATCGGATCGTGGATCATCCCGCTTTCGTGCCGCTTGACCTTGTCCACTTCGTCGGCCTGGGCCTCGATCGACATGCTGCGGTGGATGATGCCGATGCCGCCCTGCTGGGCGATGGCGATGGCCATTTTCGATTTTGTCACCGTGTCCATGGCGGCGCTGACGAGGGGGATGTTCAACGGGATGTTCTGGCTGAGGCGCGTGGCGACGAGGGCGTCGCCCGGAACGACATCCGACTTGGCCGGGACGATCAGGACATCGTCGAACGTGAGGCCTTCTTTGATGGTGTCATCAAACATCGTGCCTCCTTATCATTTCTTTTTTCGTCTTGATGGAATGATGGACCGGGCCTGCCTGGCTTTCTGCGTCGGCGCGTTTTGAGGCTGTCCGTAGGATAGCGGCCGCTGCCGCCTCTGCGGCATTTCCACTTCTTGCGGCCGCTCCGAAACCGGTTGGATAAGGAACAGGAAACGGATCGTCTCTTCCTCGATCCGGTCCAGCATGGCCTGGAACATATCGAAGCTTTCCTTTTTGTATTCGATGAGCGGGTCTCGCTGGCCGTAGCCGCGCAAGCCGATGCCTTCCTTGAGATAATCCATGCCCAAAAGATGGTCCTTCCATTGCGTATCGATGACCTGAAGGAGAATGATCCGCTCGAATTCACGCATGGACTCCGGGCCAAGGAGCTTTTCCTTGTGCTCGTACCCTTCGACGAGATGCTTGTGCACGAGATCCCGGAGTTCCTCGAAGCCGATCGCGTTCCATTGGATCCCGATGCCGTCGACGTTCAGGCCGAACTGGGAGGAGATGGCCTTGCGGAACGCTTCGAGATCCCAGTCATCGGGCGCCTTGTCCTTGTTGACGTAGCTGTCCATGTGCCAGTCCAGGATTTGTTCGACGAGCTCGAGGACGTAGTCTTTCATGCTCTTGCCCTCGAGGATCTCGCGGCGCTGTTTGTAGATCGTCTCGCGCTGCTTGTTCATGACGTCGTCGTATTCGAGGAGGTGTTTGCGGATGGAGAAGTTCTGCCCTTCGACCTGTTTTTGGGCCCGCTCGATCGCCTTGCTCACCATCCTGTGCTCGATGGGGACGCCCTCGCCCATGCCGATCCGAGCCATGAGGCCCGATATCCGCTCGCTGCCGAAGATGCGCATGAGGTCGTCCTCGAGACAAAGGAAGAAGCGGGACGAACCCGGATCGCCCTGACGGCCGGCGCGCCCGCGGAGCTGGTTGTCGATACGGCGGGCCTCGTGCCGCTCCGTGCCCGTGATGTGGAGGCCGCCCAGGGAGATCACCTTCTCATGCTCCTCCCTGGTGATCTTCGCGGCGTCGGCCAAGGCTTTTTCCCACTGATCCTGGGAGGCTTTCAGAGGATCGATCCCGGCGCGCTTGAGCTGCTCTTTGGCCATATATTCGGCGTTCCCGCCGAGCAGGATGTCCACGCCGCGGCCGGCCATATTGGTGGCGATGGTCACGGCGCCGACCCGGCCCGCCTGAGCGATGATCGAAGCTTCCATCTCGTGGTATTTGGCGTTGAGCACGACATGCTTGAGTCCCTTCTTGCGGAGGAGGGAACTCAAGTGCTCGGATTTTTCTATCGAAACGGTGCCGACGAGGACGGGCCGCCCGTTGACGTTGCTGTCCACGATCTCGGCGGCCACGGCTTCCCATTTCTCCTTGGCCGTGCGGTAGATGACGTCGGAATACTCGGTGCGGATGAGGGTCTGGTTCGTCGGGATATCGACGACGTCCAGGTTGTAGATATGCTCGAATTCGGCGGCCTCGGTCGCGGCCGTGCCGGTCATGCCGGCCAGCTTCTTGTACATGCGAAAATAATTCTGGAAGGTGATCTGGGCGAGCGTCTGGTTTTCCTCTTCGATCCGGACGCGCTCCTTGGCTTCAAGGGCCTGGTGCAGGCCGTCGCTGTAGCGGCGGCCGGGCATGAGGCGTCCCGTGAACTCGTCGACGATGATGACCTGTCCGTCCTTGAGCATGTAGTCCACGTCGCGCTTGAAGAGATGATGAGCCTTCAAGGCCTGGTTGATGTGATGGACGAAGTCCATATGGGCCAGATCGTAGAGGTTCGTGACGCCGAGGAATTTCTCGGCGTCCGCGACGCCGTCTTCCTGGATGGAAACCGTCCGGGTCTTTTCGTCCACCGTGTAATGCTTGTCCTTGTGGAAGCGGCGGATGAGCTGGTCGACTTTGTAATACAATTCCGTGGATTCGTCCGTCGCGCCGGAAATGATAAGCGGCGTCCTCGCTTCATCGATGAGGATGCTGTCCACTTCGTCCACGATGGCGAAGTTGAATTCGCGCTGGACGAGGTCGGTCAGGCGAAACTTCATGTTGTCGCGGAGGTAGTCGAAGCCGAACTCGTTGTTCGTGCCGAAGGTGATGTCGCAGCGATAGGCCTGCTGGCGCTCCTGATCGTTCATGGCGTGCTGGATCGTGCCGACGCTTAGGCCGAGGGAATTGTAGATCGGGCCCATCCATTCCGTATCGCGTTTGGCCAGATAATCGTTGACCGTGACGATATGGACGCCCTTGCCGACAAGGGCGTTGAGGTAGGCGGGCAGAGTGGCAACGAGCGTTTTTCCCTCGCCCGTCTTCATTTCGGCGATCTTCCCCTGATGGAGGACGACACCGCCGATGAGCTGGACATCGAAATGGCGCATGGCGACCTTGCGCCGGCCGACTTCGCGGACGACGGCGAATGCTTCCGCGAGGATGTCGTCCAGAGTCGCGCCCTGGCTTAATTTTTCTTTGAATTCAGCGGTTTTCGCCTGGAGTTGAGCGTCGCTGAGAGTCTGGAAGCGGGGTTCGAAGGCGCCGATCTGGGCGACGAAAGGCAGGAGTTTTTTGAGGTCGCGCTCGGCCTTCGTGCCGAAAATTTTAGTGCTGAGCCACTTGAACATTGCCTATTTTTACCAGAAAAAGACGAGGTTTGTCAATTGACAGAGGGGGAGGAGATGATGTATGGAATGAAGATCGATAGCCCTTTTTCCGCTCGATACAGCTGACTGTTGGACGGCCTTTGAGATGAACCGAAAGAAGATCGCTTTTTGCGTTTTGGGAATACTCCTCATCGCGGCCGCGTTCTACGGCGTCTATCTCGGCTGGGTCAAGCACGACATGAGCGATTTCGGCGTCTGCATCAAAAACGGCAAGCGGATCGTGGACGGCGAAACTCTCTATCCCGGAGAGGAGATCGACAAACACCTTCAGTTCAAGTACGCCCCCGTTTCCGCCCTTTTCTATGCTCCGCTCTCCCGGCTTCCCGTAGAGACGGCCAAAATCATCTGGTATTACCTGGAACTGATCCTGTTGTTCGCCGTTTTCTGGATATCCTATAGACTCCTTCCGTCCCGCGGCGCGGGGCCCTGGTTCGTCATGGGGCTCTCGCTCCTTGTTTTTCTTAAATACATCGGCCGCGAGATCGAACTCGGCCAGGTGAACATTCTGATCATTTTTTTATTGATCACGATGCTGGCTTTGTCGATGAAAGAGAAAGATCTATGGGCCGGCGGTCTGTGGGGCATCTCGCTGATCTTCAAGCCCTATGCCCTGGTTTTCCTGCCGTATTTTATCCTTAGAAAACGATTCAAGCTTGTCGCCTCCGGTCTCGCGGTCTTATTCGCCGGGATGCTCTTGCCGGCCTTGTTTTACGGTTTCGCGGGGAATTTGACCGTTTTGAAAGAATGGGCCCTCACCCTGTCCAAATCCACGCCCGGGCTGATGATCGTCGTGGATAACGCCTCATTTTATTCCTTCCTGACGAAAGCTCTGCCCGGCCATCCCGAGAACGTGGCCAAGGTTCTCTGGCTGGCCTTCGGGCTGTGCGCCGCCGTCTTGTTTTTATGGATGATGGGACAGGCGAAAAAGCGGTCGATTAAAAAGCCGGAAATCCTGGAAGCGGCTTTTCTGATGATCCTGATCCCGATTTTTTCGCCGCTGGGCTGGTTTTACAATTATCTGTACGGCGTCTTGGCCGTCGTTCTGCTCATGAATTTCCTGCCGAAGCTCCCGCCTTCCTGGAAAACCGTTCTCATCGTGGATTTCATCATGATCGGCGCGTCCCTCAGGGAAATTTTAGGGAAAACTTTGTTCCGGTTTTATAACTATAACTCGCTGATGGCCATCAATTTCCTGGTTATTCTCGGCGCCCTGGCCTATGTCCGGGCCAAAAGAATCGCTTAAAAAAAATCCCCCCATTCCCCGTTTTGGGCACGGACGGAATAGGGGGATTGTCCCGAGACGATGGTTTATTTCCTGCCCAGCAGTTCATCCACAAGCGGTTTGGCGTTGTAGATCTTCGTCAGGGCTTCGATGATGCCCTGACTGTGAACCATGACCGATCTGTTCTGAACGTCGGAATAGTTGAACCGGGTCGGCCCCGACTGGATGTTGCCGTCGAACAGGACGCCCGAGAATTCACCTTTCTTATTGATGACCGGGGAGCCCGAGTTGCCGCCGATCGAATCGCAGGTCGCGATGAAGTTAAGCGGCGTCGCGAGCTTCAACTGGGCTTTGCCCTTCAAGAAACTGGCGGGAAGCTCGTAGGGCGGTTTGTTGCCGAACTTGGCCGCTTTGTCGAAAAGCCCCTGGAACGTCGTGAAGAACGGGATCTTCACGCCCTTCTCCATATACGTCTTGACGGCGCCGAAGCTCAGGCGCAGGGTGGAAGTCGCGTCCGGAGGCATGGACGTTCCTTTGAGCTTGAACATGGCCCGCGCGATGAGGGAGCCGTTCCTAGCTTCGACCGATTCGACTTCGGTCTCGTATTTTTTCCGCAGCCCGCGGGAGAGAGGATCGACGAGCAGGGCCAGTTTGATCATCGGGTCGTCGGATAAATAAACGGCGTCGAGGCCGCCGTCGATGTACTTCTTGCGGACGTCCACGTCGCGGAGCTTTGTTCCCGCGATCAGCTCTTTCGCGACGTCTTCGGCCAGCTTGCCGGCCAACAGCCATTTCACTTCCTGGTAATTCCCGAATTCCTTTTGGAGCTGGATGAGCGAATCGGTCAGATTGAATACTTCGAGCTCGTCATAAACGGGCGTCACGGTCTGCAGACGGCGGGTGATCGAAGGGAGGGCGGCGTCCCTGAACTCTCGCAGCCTTTCGTCGTTGGGTTTGCCCCTTTCCAAGGCCAGCCGGACAAGCATCCGGGCCGTGGAGAAATACGTCGTGCTGAATCCGGCGCTGCCTTCGAAGAATCTATAAGCTTTGAAGAATGCGGCGTATTTATTTTGGGCTACGGCTAGTTCGTCCCAGGCTTTGCCGAATTCCTTGTCCAGGGCCGGGTCCTTGCGAACGGCGTCGCGGAAGGCCTGTTCTTCCTTGGCTTTCCCGGCTATCAAGTTCTTGTCGATGAGGCCGGATTGATAGCCGATTGTGGCTTTCAGGCTGTTCTCGATCCCGAACAGCGTTCCCTGGGCTTGGCGGGCATATTCGGGGCCGCGCTTGCCGTACTCCTGAAGAAGGGCCCGGCGCCTCTCGAGGTTCGCGATTCCGAAAGGATAGCTCACGTCGCGCAGGAATTCCATCTGGGCCAGGGTCAGCAGCCGGCCTGTGGACCCGGGGTGCCCGGAAGCGAAAACGAGTTCGTTTTCCTTGACCCCGGCGGTGTTCCATTTGAGATAATGCTTAGAATTGATCGGCTTGTCGTTTTCGTAAATGCGAAAAAGCGTGATGTCGAAATCGTAGCGGGGATAGGTGAAATTGTCGGGATCTCCGCCGAAGAAAGCGCTGGCGTATTCGGGGGCGAAAACGAGGTGGACGTCGGTATAAACCTTGTATTTATAAAGGTGATACATGCTTCCGGAATAGAAGTTGACGACCGTTGAGCGCAACCCGGTCTTCTCCAAGCTTTCCTTTTCCAGGGCGGCGATGACCTTGTCCTTGGCTTCCGCGGCTTGAGCGGCCGTCATGTCCGGTTTTTCGGCGGCCAGGACCTTGCCGGTGACGTCTTCGATTTCTTGGAGGACCGAGAGCTCCATGCCCGGCGCTTTCAGTTCTTCGGCCCGGGTCCTGGCATAAAACCCGGTCTTCATCAGGTCCCGGTCCTTCGTGCTCAAATTCTGGATAGCCCCTTGGCCGACATGATGGTTGGTGAGGACGAGGCCGTCAGGGGAGACGAACGAGCCCGACGCGCCGCCGAAACGGACGGAGGCGAGCTGAACGTGTTGCAGCCATTCGGGCGTAATGGCGAAGTTATATTTGGCCTTGAGGATGCTGGATGGCGGCATGTTGAAAAGCCACATGCCTTCATCGGCGTGGACGGGAATGAAAATGGCGAGGACGAGAAAGACGACGGCCATTTTGGCTTTAAGCTGTTTCATGGAACCTCCTCATGAATAAAAATTTATCCTATCACAAACGCAGATGAAAATGAATGAGAAGAGGGAAGCCGGATCGAGCCCCTTGATTTTGCCGCAACGGCGCGTATGATACCTCTTGGAAGCCGAGGAGAATTCTTCTCGAATCGGGAAGGCGGGGATAGATCTATGGGTCGAATCCCCCTCCGGGTATTGAAAGGTCGACGGACGATGATAAATCTTCTTCTTGCCCCCCAGGCGGTGCCTTTGAAGCTCGTCGATATCGTTGGCGGCGAGCGCGTACGCCGTCGCCTGTTCACCCTGGGATTTCACGCGGGCGATATCATCGAACGGAGCGCGCAGGGAATCCTGCGTGGGCCCGTTTTGATCAAGAATATCGAGTCGGGCGTAACGGTCGCCATCGGCCGGAGCGTGGCCCAAAAAATCATGGTCGAAGCCGTTCATGGATAAATCCGACGCGCCGGTCCTCATCTTCATCGGCCAACCCAATTGCGGAAAGAGTACGCTCTTCAACGCCGTCGCCGGCCATAAAGCCCAGACATCGAATTTTCCCGGCACGACCGTCAAGCACACGCACAGCCTCGTCTCCATCGAGGGACGCCTGCTCAACATCATCGACCTTCCGGGGACCTATTCGCTTCACCCCTCCGATCCCGCGGAAAAAGTGGCGCTGACGCATCTCTTTCATGAAAGGCCGGACATCATCATCAACGTCGTGGATGCCTCGCTCCTCGGCCGCAGCCTCGAGCTGACGCTGGAGCTTGTCGAAATGGACATTCCCATGGTCGTCGCCCTCAATATGGCCGATTTGGCGAAGAAGAAGGGAATTACGATTGACGCGGGGAAAATTGCCGCGTCGCTCGGCGTTCCGGTCATTCCGACGGTCGCCGCTCACGGACGGGGGATCAAGGAACTTTTCGAAGCGGCGTTCCGCTGCCTGGATGAGCCGTGTCGCGGCAAGCGACCCCGCTGGTCGACGGATGTGGAGAACGTGCTGGAGAAATGGACGGCCCGGCTCCCCGCCGATTTTCCATGCATCGCCGGCCGCCGTTTCACGGCCGTCCAGATGATCGAGTCGGGGCATCTATTTTGCAGCGAATTCCTGGAAGAGATCGATCCCGATTTGCATAAATCCTTGGATGAGATCAGGGCCGAGATCGCCGAAAAGCGGGGCCTGCCGGCCTATGAAGTGATCGCCGCGGAGCGTCATCATCTCGCCCAGAAGATATTCGAGAACGGCGCTCGTGTGGCGAGAAAACGAAAGCGGAGCTGGAACGAGCGCTTGGACGATGTCCTCATGCATCCGTGGTTGGGTCATCCGATCCTGCTCATCGTCCTTCTGGTTTTTTTCTTCCTCATCTTCAAGGTCGGAGCGCCCCTCGAAACGCTCCTGATCAAGCCTTTCTCGAGTCTCAAAGCTCTGCTCGGGGAATGGCTCGGCGGAGGGCTTCTCTTTCACCTGGCCGACGGTCTCCTGCAGGGCGTCGGAGGGGGAGTGGCCATCGTCCTCCCTTATTTTATCCCGCTCTTGTTTTTCATGGCGTTGCTCGAGGACGTGGGCTATTTAGCCCGGGCCGGCTTTCTGCTCGACACCTTCATGCATCGCATCGGCCTCCACGGCAAATCCGTGTCGCCGTTCATCCTGGGCTTCGGCTGCAACGTCCCCGCCATCGTCTCGACCCGGATCCTCGAATCGCGGCGGGACAGAATCCTCACGTCGCTGCTCATCCCTTTCATTCCCTGCTCGGCGCGGACGACGATCATCCTGGCCCTGGTCGCTGTCTTCCTGGGTCCGTACTGGGCGCTCGGGTTCTATATCCTGAATATCCTATTGGTCGCGGTTTTGGGGCGCGTGCTGAGTCTTTTTTTCAAGACGGAATCCCCCGGCCTGATCCTGGAAATTCCGTCGCTGAAAATTCCGAGCCTGAAAAATATCGCTTTCAAGATTTACTTCCAGCTCAAATCGTTTGTTCAATTCGCCTGGCCTCTCCTGATCGCGGGCAGCGTCGTCCTGGGCCTGATCCAATCGCTGCACGGTGACGCGATCATCAATGGAGTCCTTTCCCCGCTCGTCGTGAACGCCCTCGGCCTGCCGCGGGAGCTCGGCGTCACGTTGATTTTCGGGTTTTTACGGAAAGAGCTGTCCCTGCTGATGATGCTGCAAGCGCTGGGCGTCGGCTATCGAGATTTGCTGACGGTCGTCACGCGCGACCAGATTGTCGTCTTCACGGTCTTTGTCAACTTTTTCATTCCCTGCCTCTCGACCTTCGCCGTCTTATGGAAGGAGGTCGGGAAAAAGATCGCCTTCCTTTCCGCCCTGTTGAGCGTCAGCGTCGCGATCCTGATCGGCGTTCTCGTCCGGCTGGTCCTCTAGTCCGTTTCCAGGATGACGACGGCCAGGGCGTGATCGACGAGGTGGGAAATCGAGACCTGGCTCCTCGTAAAACCGAAATCTCCCTCGGCGTGAATGACGAGCTGCGGCCGGCCGGACGGAAGATTGACCGTTTCGACCTCGGTCCAGCCGATTCGCCTGCCGCTGGCCTTGAAGAAGGCTTCTTTGACCGCGAAACGGGCGGCCAAGTGCTGGAATCGATTCTTTTTTCCCTGGCTGTATTGGATCTCGCGTTCCGTGAAAACGCGGTCGCTAAAGCGCGGATTCTTGGCGATCGCGTTTTGGATGCGCGCGACTTCGATGATGTCGATGCCGATGCCGATGATCATGTCCGATGTCCTTTCGTCTAAGCGAAGCTCCTCTTGGCTCTTCGTTGGCGGTGATATTGGATCGCGAAGCGGTGGGCTTCGTCGCGGACGCGCTGGAGAAGCTTTCTGGCCGGCGAAGTCGGATCCAGCCTCAAGCCTTCCGCGTGTCCCAAGGTGAACGCGATCTCTTCTTTTTTGGCCAGGGAGATCAAGGGGACGTTCTCGAGTCCGAGCCCGGCCAGCGCTTTGCGCGCCGCGCCGAATTGGGGCTTGCCGCCGTCAACGAGGATCAAATCCGGAACGGGGCGGTTTTCCGCAAGAACCCGGGCGTAACGCCGGCGGATGACTTCTCCCAGGCTGGCGACATCGTTGGGCCCCGCGACGGTTTTGATCTTGAATTTCCGGTAGCCTTCTTTATCGGGCCGGCCGTTCATGAACGAGACCATCGAGGCTACGGTTTCGGTCCCTCCGGTATTCGAAATATCGAACCCCTCGATCCGGATCGGCAGGCGATCGAGTTCCAGCTCTTTCCGGATTTCTTCTAGGGGGGCTGAATCGTCCCGCTTTTTTCTGAGGAGGATCTCGGCGTTCTTCGCCGCCAGCTCGATCAGGTCCTTATTTTTTCCGCGAACGGGGACGAGGATATGGATCTTCTTTCCGGCCTTGGCGGAGAGCGCCGACCCGATGTCCCTGAGCCCGGCCGGGGCGAAGGGGAGAAGGACCTTTGGCGGGACATCCTTGTCCCGATAGAACGCCGTCAGGAATTCCCGCAGGATATCGGCTTCGGCCCTTTCCCGCTCATCTTCGAAAACGAATTCGCGCGCCTCCCGGACTTTCCCTTTGCGCATCAGGAAGACATAGACAGCCGTGGTCCGGCCGTCCCGGGCGAAGCCGAAGATATCCTGGTTCTCGAGTCCGACGGAGATCAACGTCGGTTTGATTTTGATCGCGTCCAGGGTCTGGACGATGTCGCGCAGCCGGGCCGCCTCTTCGAAACGCTCTTCCTTCGCGGCCCGGACCATGTCTTCCTTCAAGATTTTCGCCAATCGTTCCGTCTTTCCCTCCAGAAACAGGAGCGACTTTTCGATGTCTTCCCGGTAGCGCTCCTCGGCGATGCGGCCGACGCACGGCGCCGAACATAGCCCGAGTTCGAAATCCAGGCAGGGCCGCCGGCGCTTTCCCGGGATCGCTTCGCTGCATTTGCGGACCAGGAAATATTTATTGACGAGATGAAGAGCCTTCCGCGCTTCGCGGGCGGGGGAGAAGGGCCCGAAGTATTTCGCGCCGTCCGCGGCGACCTTGCGGCAGAAGAAAATGCCCGGGAACCGCTCGTGGACGGTCAGTTTGAGGCAGGGGAAGCTCTTGTCGTCCTTCAGGCGAAGGTTGAACTTCGGTTGATGATGCTGGATGAAATTGTTCTCCAGGAAGGCCGCCTCGCGCTCGGAGCCGGTCAGGATGTAATCGACGTCCACCGTTGCAGCGAGGATGTGGCCGACCTTGATATCGTCCGAGGGCTGAAAATAGGATTTGACCCGGTCGCGGAGCAGGCGGGCCTTGCCGATGTAGATGACCTTGCCGGCGGCGTCCTTAAAAAAATAGATGCCGGGCTTTTCCGGCAGGGTCGCGATCTTGCGTCGAAGGTCCATTTAAGGCTCGATCTCCAGTTCGATGGTCTTGAGCTTCGCGATCTCGTCGCGCAGGCGGGCCGCTTTCTCGAATTCCAGGCTTTTGACGGCCTCCTTCATCAGCGCCTCGAGCTCGTCAATCTTCCGCTTCCGGAGCTGGGGCGAAAGATAGAACTCTTTATCTTCGGCGATGCGGGTGTAATCCAGGTAATCGCGCTCATAGACGCTGGTCAGGACCTCGTCGATCCGCTTGACGATGGATTGGGGCGTGATGCCGTTGGCCTCGTTGTAGTCCTCTTGGAGCCGCCGGCGGCGGCTGGTCTCGGCGATCGCGTTTTTCATCGAGGTTGTGATCGTGTCGGCATAGAGGATCGCCCGGCCGTTGACGTTGCGCGCCGCGCGCCCGAACGTTTGGATCAGAGCGCTCGATGACCGCAAGAATCCTTCTTTGTCCGCGTCCAGGATGGCGACGAGCGAAACCTCGGGAAGGTCGAGCCCTTCGCGCAAGAGATTGATCCCGACCAGCGTGTCGAACCGTCCCTTGCGGAGGTCCCGCAGGATCTTCACCCGGTCGAGCGTTTCGATCTCGGAATGGAGATAACGGACGCGCAATCCAAGCTCGTGATAATGCCGGGTCAGGTCCTCGGCCATCTTTTTCGTCAGGGTCGTCACGAGCGTCCGCTCGCCCTTCTCCGCCCGCGTCTGGATTTCTTTTCGCAGGTCGTCGACCTGGCCCTTCACCGGCCGGATTTCGACCTCGGGATCGATGAGGCCGGTCGGCCGGATGATCTGCTCGACGGTCTTGCCTTTCACTTTATTGAGTTCAAAGGAACCGGGCGTGGCGGAGACATAGATGACCGGCCCCACCCGCCCCTCGAACTCGCCGAAATTCAGGGGCCGGTTGTCCAGGGCCGACGGCAAGCGGAACCCGTGATCGATGAGCGTCTGCTTGCGCGACCGGTCCCCGAAGTACATCCCGCCGATCTGGGGCACGGAGACGTGAGATTCGTCGATGATCGTCAAGAAATCCTTGGGAAAATAGTCCAAGAGCGTGTAAGGCGGATCGCCTGGCCGGCGCCGGCTGAGATAAAGCGAGTAGTTTTCGATGCCCGGGCAGTAGCCGAATTCCCGGAGCATATCCAGATCGCGCAGCGTCCGTTCTTCGATCCTCTCGGCCTCGATGATTTTGCCCTGTTTTTTAAAAAAGGCCGCGCGCGCGTCGAGCTCGCCTTCGATGCCGGCGAGGGCGGCCGCGAGGATGTCCGGAGGAGTGGAGAAGAACGTCCGCGGGTGGATCACGATCTCCTCGAAGACCTCGCGGATCGTCCCGAGCAGAGGGTCGACGGACGAGATCCTTTTGACCCGGTCGTCGCCGAGCTCGATCCGGTAGGCAAAATCTTCGTAGGCGGGAAAGACCTCGACAACGTCGCCGCGGACCCGGAAACCGCCCCGTTTGAAATCCGCTTCCTGCCGCTCGTACTGGATCTCGACGAGGCTGCGAAGGATCTTCTTGCGCGGAAGGACCTGGCCCGTCGTCACGGCAAAGCTCTGCGAGTAATACGTCTCCGGCGCCCCGATGCCGTAGATGCAGGAGACCGAGGCGACGATGATGACATCGCGCCGGGCGAAAAGCGAATTCGTCGCGTTGAGTCGCATCCGATCGATCTCGTCGTTGATGGTCGCTTCCTTGGCGATGTAGGTATTCGAGGCCGGGATGTAGGCTTCGGGCTGATAGTAATCGTAATACGAGACGAAATATTCCACGGCGTTTTGCGGAAAGAACCGGCGGAACTCCTGGTAGAGCTGGGCGGCCAGCGTCTTATTATGGGAAATGACAAGAACCGGCCGGCCCGCTTTCTCGATGAGGTTGGCCATGGTGAAGGTCTTGCCCGAGCCGGTGACACCCATCAGCACCTGGTGGCGCTGCTCCTTTTCCAGCCCCGCGATCAGTTCTCGGATGGCCGCGGTTTGGTCTCCTTTGGGAGTGAATTCGGAGTCGAGCCGGAACGCTTTCATGGACGATCTCATGTCTTGTGGCGAACGATTCCGAATTCTTCGGTGACCCTTTCCTTTGAGGGAATAAAGCCGGGGGTGAGGGCGGGATTTCTCCTCGGTTTAAGGGCCGCTCTGTTCGATCTTGATGCTTCCTCGGAACTGCGCTCCATCCTGGATGGTGACCTTGGCCGAGGCGATATTGCCCCGCATTTTAGCCTCGGACGAGAGAAAAACCTTTCCCGATGCCTGGATGCTGCCTTTCAGGCTTCCCATCAGCGAAACGTTGCCGGCCAGAATGTCCGCTTCGACTTGCGCCGATTTATCGATAAAAAGGCTGCAATTTTTAAGCCGGATGATGCCTTTGAAGGTCCCCAGGATGTGAAGGTCTTCCTCTGCGGAGATTTCCCCCTGGCAGACAAACGTGGGACCGAGCCTGGCGATCTTTTCAGGGACGGATTCCGGGCGAAGGCCGGCCTCTTCCTGGTCGTTGGATTTCGACATGGGAAACACCTTTCACGAGCGTCGCTCCGGGTCAATTATATGGAGGCGCATCGGGTCCTGTCAATGAAAGAATGTGAGTTGACTTCTCCCGAAAGCCTGTGATATTTCTCATTCTGCGTTTTTCCGACCGGAAGGAGGCTTCGACATGCAGGTGATCGGTCTCCACGTCGTCGATTGGATCATCATCCTTTTTTATTTTGCCTTCATCATCGCGATCGGCTTTTATTTAAAAAGATACACTAAAAGCGCGGAGGATTTTTTCCTTGCCGGCCGCAGGAATAGCTCATGGGTCGCGGGTTTAGCCTTTCTGTCGGCTAATCTTGGCGCGCTCGAGCTTCTCGGCATGACGGGCAACACGTTCAAATACGGCATGTACGTCGCCCATTTCTATTGGATCGGGGCCATTCCGGCCATGCTTTTTCTCGGCCTTTTCATGATGCCGTTCTACTACAGCAGCCGGATCAAGTCCGTGCCCGGCTATCTCAAGTTGCGCTTCGACGAGAAGACGCGCGTCTTCAACGGCATCTCGTTCGCCGTCATGACTCTTCTCGTCTCCGGGATCAACCTTTATGCCATGGCCCTGGTCTTTCGCCTGGCGCTCGGCTGGAACTGGGATGTGAGCATGTGGGCCTCGGCGCTCACCGTGGCCGTTTACGTCACGATGAGCGGGTTGATGTCGGCGATTTTCACGGAAATCATCCAATTTTTCCTCATCTGGTTCGGCCTCTTCCTCGTCTCCATCATGGGCATCGTCGAGTTCGGAAGCCTGAGCGAAATCATGCGTCGCGTGCCCGCCGAATTTTCCAAATTGTGGTCGACGTCCGGAGATCCGACTCAGAACGGGATGCTCGTCTCATGGGGGGGAATCGTGCTCGGGCTCGGCTTCGTCCTGTCGTTCGGTTATTGGACGACGGATTTTCTCGTCGTCCAAAGGGCTTTTTCGGCGAAGAACCTGCGCTCGGCCCGGATGACGCCGATCATCGCCTCGTTCTTCAAAATGGCCGTTCCGTTCATCGTCATCATCGCCGGCCTGATCGCGCTCGTTCTTTCGAAAGACCCGAATTCGGGATTCGCATTAATCAAGGAAGGCGGCACGGTGAACTACGATTCCGCCCTCCCGATGCTCATCGCCCGGTATTTTCCCCGGGGCCTTGTCGGGCTGGGCATCACCGCCCTCCTGGCCGGTTTCATGGCCGGTCAAGCGGGCAACATCAGCGCCTTCAACACGGTTTGGACTTACGATATTTATCATTCGGTCATCAACAAGAAAGCCTCGCCTAAAAATCTCTTATGGATGGGGCGCATGGCGACCATCGTCGGGATCTTCATCAGCGTCGCCACGGCTTATCTGGCTAAAAGCAGCAAGACGATCATGGACCATATGCAGGCCATCTTTTCCTTGATCAACGCCCCGCTGTTCGCGACGATGCTTTTGGGGATGTTCGTCAAGTGGATCACGCCGGACGGCGCGTTCTGGGGCCTCATCGCGGGCACCGGCTCCGCGGTCGTAATGTACCTGGCCGAAAAACTTCACTGGATCTCGCTCAATGCCCTGACGTTCTCCAAGGTCGCCAGCGACATGGCCGCCAATTTCTGGCGCGCCTGGTGGGCCTGGCTCATCTGCTTCATGGTCACCCTCGTCGTCAGCCTTTTTACCGCGAAGAGGCCCGAGGAGGAGCTCGTCGGCCTGGTCAAAGGCCTGACCAGGAAGGTCGAGGGAGAAGCCATACCGTGGTATAAGAGACCGGCTTTCTTCGCCATCCTGTCGCTGATCGTTTTCGTCCTTTTGAACATCTATTTCTGGTGAGGAGGGAAGAAAGTCATGGCCGGAGACGTCAAAAAGATGAAGCCGATATGGTTTTTTGTCGGATTGGTCTTGCTCGTCATGGGCATCGTGGTCGCGGCCACGGGCGTCTATGATCTGATTGCGCGCGTCGATCCTAAAACCGTGCGGGCGGATCTCCATCCGAACATATGGTGGGGCGGCCTCATGGTTCTGGTCGGCGCGATCTTCGTTCTGACGAATAGAAATGCCACAGTCGAATAAAGAAAACCTGCCGGACCAAGAGAGCGGGCCGGTTCGGAGGGTTTTGGATCTCCATAGGGCCCTCTATAAAGATGAACCCTTGCTCGTCCGGTCTCCAGGCCGGGTCAACCTCATCGGCGAACATACGGACTACAACGAAGGCTTTGTCCTGCCGGCTGCCGTGGATAAAGCCGTTTACATCGCGATTTCCCGGAGAAAAGACGCCAAGGGATCGCTCTTTGCCGGCGATCTCGGCCAAAGCCACGAATTCGAATTCGACCGCATGGTCAAAAGCGATTTGGGCTGGCCGAATTATTTGATCGGCGTCGTCGACCAGTTGCGGAAATCGGGCTGCGCCGTCGGCGGTTTCAACTGCGTCTTCGGCGGCGACATCCCCATCGGGTCAGGGATGTCTTCATCGGCGGCGATCGAAGCCGGCCTGGCCTTCGCCCTCGACAAGATCTTCGGGCTGGGATTGGATCCGCTGACGATCGTCAAACTCGCCCAAAAGGCCGAGAACGACTTCGTCGGCGTGCGTTGCGGCATCATGGATCCGTTCATCAACATTTTCGGGCGGCCGAAATGCGTCCTCAAGCTCGATTGCCGGAGCCTGGCCTATCAATACGTTCCATTCGAGAGGACGGACTTGCGCGTCGTCCTGTGCGACACGCTCGTCAAGCGGGAACTGGCCTCCTCGGAATACAACGTCCGCCGGAGCCAGTGCGAGGCGGGCGTCAGGATCCTGGCCAAGGCCGATCCGTCGCTGAAAAGCCTCCGGGACGTGTCCCTGGAATTTCTGGAGGCGCATCGCCGGGACTTGGATCCGGTCATATATAAGAGATGCGATTACGTCGTCCGAGAGAATCAACGGGTTGAGGAGGCTTGCGCCGACCTTGCCGAAGGCGGCTTCGCTTCTTTCGGCCGCCGCATGAACTCCTCCCATGACGGCCTCCGCGACGACTATCAAGTGAGCTGCGGTGAGCTCGATGCCCTCGTCGATGCCGCGCGCGCCGTTCCGGGCGTTCTTGGGGCGCGGATGATGGGCGCGGGATTCGGGGGCTGCGCGATCACCCTCGTCGCGGAAGATGCCGTCGGGGCTTTGCAGGAGAATGCGGCCCGGGCTTATAACGATCAATTCGGCAGGACGCCGAAATTTTATATCACCAGCCTGAGATCAGGCACGGACATCATCAGAAATTAAGGAGAGGAGGAAACGTTTTGAAAGCACAAAAGAAGTCGTTTTTTTGCTTCCTGACGGCCTATTTTTGGATTCTGGGCGTTTCGCTCGCGAGCTATGCCCAGAGCCCGGTCACGACCGACGATTTAAATCAATTCACCTGGCGGTGGGTCGGCCCCGTGACGTTTTCGGGCCGGATCACCGAATTCGCCGTGCCCCGCGGCCAGAGTCAAGCCTATTATATTTTGACGGCCACGGGCGGCCTTTGGAAAACCGAGGATAGCGGCATTCATTTCGAGCCGCTCTTCGATAAATACGGCAACATGAGCATGGGCTACATGGCCATCGCCCCGTCCAACCAGAGCATCCTCTACCTGGGCACGGGCGAACCGATGCATGCCCGCTCGAGCTCCCACGGCAACGGCGTGTGGAAATCCACCGACGCCGGCAAAACATGGGCGAGGATCGGCCTGGAGAAAAGCTACTTCATCCCCAAGGTGGCGGTCGATTTCAAGAATCCGGATATCGTCTATGTCGCGGCCGAAGGCAAGCTCTATGACAACGAGATGGACTGCGAACGCGGGCTTTACAAGAGCACGGACGGCGGCAAGACATGGGCGAACGTATTCCCGATGAAAGACCGGGGTGTCGCGGATTTCGCCGTCGATCCCCGCAATTCCGACGTCGTCATCGCGGCGGCCTACAAGACCTTCCGCCGGGCCTGGACGTATCTCGACCGGCAACCCGGCAACCAATTGTTTAAAACCACGGACGGCGGCAAGACCTGGAAGAAGCTGACGAGCGGTCTTCCGGTGGACGCCGAACTGGGCCGCACCGGCCTGGCCGTCTTCGAGAAGAATCCGAACATCGTCTACGCCCGCCTTGACGAGGAAGTCAACCTCGGCCTAATCGAGCGTGACGGCGTGGCGAATTACCGGGCGCCCGGCGGATTCGGCGGAGGCGGGGGCGGGGGCGCCGCGGCCGGACTGTTCGCTGAAGATTTCTCGTTCGCCAAGTTCAAGACCTACAAGATCAACTCCGAGATCGCCAAGCTGGCTCCCAAATTCGCGCCGATCGCGGCCGAGAACGAAGCCGACCTGGTGAAAAAAATCAATGAGATGATCCAGGACAAGGATTTTCTGATGAAGAGCGGCGCGGACGTGGCCAAGATCAATGCCGCGGCGCGGAAGATTTACGCCAAGGACAAGGCAATCGTGGCCTCGATCGACGAGATCGAGAAGTTAATGAAGAAGGAAGCGCCGAAGCCGGACTCCAGCGAGGCCAAAGGCCGGGCCCAGATCATCAACCGGCATGTTCTCGAGATCCTATATGCCAACGCTCTCAACATCCAGCAGCCTGTCAAAAGATCCGGGGTCATCTATCGCTCGGACGATCTTGGCGAGAGCTGGAAAAAGATGACGGAGTACGCTCAGAGCGGCGGAAGCGCGCAGGTCAATCAGACCGAGGGCGGCTATTACGGACGGATCGTCGTGGACCAATCCAACGATCAAATCGTCTACTGCACAGACACGAACGTCACATCGTCAACGGACAGCGGCAAGACCTTCAAAGCGACCGGATGGGACGCTGGAAACATGAAGACTCACGTCGATCACCGCGCCGTATGGGTGGATCCCCTCAACGCCAAGCATATCCTGAGCGGCAACGACGGCGGCGTTTGCGAGACCTGGGACGGCGGACAGCACTGGAGCCAGAAGAACACCATCAGCGCCCAGCAGTTCTATGATGTCTCGGCCGACAACGAAGTGCCCTATAACGTCATGGGCGGGACCCAAGACAACGGCTGCTGGCTCGGTCCTTCTCAGAACCGGAACAGCTACGGCGTCTTCGCGGCCGACTGGACTTACCTGCCCACGGGTGATGGGTTCTACGCGGTCCGCGACTGGTGGAACTCCGAGTACGTATATTATGAAAGCCAATTCGGCGGATCGAGCCGGCAGAATTTGAAAACCGGCGATACCATTTCGATAACCAAGCGGACCACCCCCGAGGAAGCCGCAGCCGGCGTGCCCGCGCAGCGGTACCAGTGGAATGCTCCCATCGTACTTTCTCCCCATAACCCGGGCATCGTCTATATCTGTTCGCAGTTCGTCCATCGCTCCTTGACCCGGGGCGAGCGGGGAACGTTCGTGACGATCAGCCCCGATCTGACGAAAGCCAATAAGGAGAGAATCGCGCTTTCCAAGAAAACAAACCTCCAATACGCGACGGTCTACACGTTCGCCGAATCGCCGAAAAAACCCGGACTCTACTGGGCCGGGACCGACGACGGCAACGTCCAGATGTCGCCGGACGGCGGAGTGACATGGACCAACATCACCAATCAATTTTACGACGCGGCCGGCAAGCCCAAGAAGGATGTCAAAGGCGCTCTCATACCGTATGACCGCTGGGTCAAAAGCGTCTGTCCGTCGGCCTTCGACGAGAAAACCTGCTACGTGGCTTTCAACGGATACCGGACGCACAACGAAGACAAGACGTGGCTCTATGTGACCCGCGACCTTGGAAAAACCTGGGAAGACATTTCCGGGAACATGATGAACCCGGTCTACAAAGTCAAGGAAGACCCGGACAACGCGAACGTTCTCTACCTGGCCACGGATTACGGCGTCTACGTCACGATCGACCAGGGGAAGACCTGGTCGAGTCTCTCCAACACGGCTCCCAACGTCATTATCCGGGACATCGACATCCAGAAACGGGAGAGGGACCTGGTCATTGGAACCTTTGGCCGCGGCATCTACATCGCCAGCATCTTTCCGCTCAAGGAGTTCAAGGCCGAAAATTTCCAAAAGGACGCCTACCTCTTCGACATCAAGGATGTGACGCGCTGGAACGCTTTTGAAAGGAAAGGCGAGACCATAGGCGAAATGGCCAAGGTCAACAATCCGATTCCGGGCGCGACGATTTATTATTATTTGAAAACAGAGGCGAAGGCCGTCAAGCTGACGATCAAAGACCTGGAGGGCAATCCCATCCAGGAAATCACGGGCGTCGGCAAAAAGGGTCTTCAGAAAGCCACATGGAACCTTTCCAAGACCGCGCCCCAGGGCCAACCACAGCCCGGAATGATGGGCGGAGGCGGCGGACGCGGCGGGCGCGGCGGCGGCAACCAAGCGGATAACGGCGTCTATAAGGTCACATTGACCGTGGACGGCAAAGATATCGCGACGAAGAAGGTTGCGCTCAGCCCCGACCCTCTGTTCAAATGAGTCGTTAAGAGGAAAAACCGGCGAGGGCTCTATCGCGGACATGTTCTTTACGTCCCTGCGGACGATCCGGCCGCTCGCAGGATTTTTGTGAGCGAAGCGCAGGAGAGTCCGCCCCGGTCGTTTTTCTCGAGATAGGATTTTTTAAAAAGCGAGGAGGATCAGTGAATCAAAGAAACAAGCTCAGGCGACATTCGCGGACCGTTCTATTCATCCTGGCCGCCGTCTTGGGGCTTGGAGCGGCAGGGATGGCCCAGGATTTTTCGAAATATCACACCTATGCCGAGCTGACGACGATGCTCCAGAACATAACCAACGCCAACAAAAACCTGGTCAGGCTGACGTCGATCGGGAAAACGCTCGAGAAACGGGATATCTGGATGCTCGAGATCGCCAATCCCGCCGGCGTTCCGCTTGCGGAACGCCCCGCGCTTCTGATCGGGGCGAACTTCGAGGCCGATCATCTCATCGGAAGCGAGCTCGCGGTCTTCATCGCGGACTATCTCGTCAAGAATTACGCGTCGAACCCGAACGTCCGGCAGCGTCTCGATAACTCCGTTATTTATATCATGCCGCGCGTCAATCCCGACGGCGCCGAATTCATGTGGGCGCCTTTGAAGTGGGCGCGGCGGACGAACGTCAAGCCTTATGACGACGACAATGACGGCCGCCTGGACGAGGACGGTCCCCTGGACCTCAACAAAGACGGCTTCATCACCATCATGCGGGTCAAAGACCCCAACGGCGACTACATGATCGATCCGGAAGAGTCGCGGCTGATGAAGAAAGCCGATCCGAAAAAGGGGGAAAGGGGCGAATATGCCATATACAGGGAGGGCATCGACCAGGACAAGGATGGCTTTATCGGCGAAGATGGACCGGGCGGCGTCAACATCAACCGGAATTTCATGCATGAGTACCCGTATTTCAAAGCCGAAGCGGGCCGTTACATGGTCAGTGAAATTGAAACCCGGTCGGTGCTCGAATGGATCGTGGCTCACCGCAACGTGGCCGCGATCCTGACGTTCGGCGAGAGCGACAACCTGATCGTCGCTCCGAACAGCGGCGGCCGGCTGGGCGCGGCGAAACAGCTCGATCTCGTGGAATTCGCCAACGCCACGGTCGCCGGCGCGAATCGGGTCGGTATAATCACGGCCGGCGGATTGGGCCGAGGCTTCGGCGGTCGGGGAGGCGGCACAATGATGATCTCCGAAGAGATGCTTCAGGAGCTCATGGCCGCCGGCGGCGGCCAGTTCGTGATGGGCGGAGGGGGGGGCGGTGCGCGCGGAGGTCAGACCGCCGCGGCGCAGCAGCCGACCAGCGCAAGGGCGCAAATGCCGGCGCGGGCCGCCGCGACGACGATCAACTCGGCCGATATCGATTATTTCCGAATGATCAGCGCCAAATATATCGAATTGACGGGGATCCGGCAGCAGCCGCCCGTCGTTAAACCCGAAGGCGCGTTCTTTCAATACGGTTATTTCCAGTTCGGCGTGCCTTCATTCTCGACCCCCGGTTGGGGACTTCCGGAAGTTCCCCGCGGCCAGGGCTTGGGTGGAGGCATGCCCGGAGTGCCGGGCGGACAACAGCCTTCCGCGGGCGGCCAAGCGCAAGCCGCGCAGATGCAAGCCCAAATCGCGGCTGCGATGGGCCAGGGTCAGCGCGGAGGAACGGGCGGTGCCCGTGGCGGAGCGGCGAGCCAGGCGTTCGGCGGCGCCGCGGTCGGCGCCGGGGACTCCGAGGCGCAAGGCATCGATCGTCAATTCCTGCAATGGATGGACAGGGAAAAGATCGACGGTTTCGTTCCCTGGACGAAAGTGAAGCATCCGGACTTCGGGGAAGTCGAGGTCGGCGGCTTCAAGCCGTATGTCACAGTCAATCCTCCGGCGGCCAAGATCGCCGAGCTGGGCAAATCCCATGCGGAATTCGCGGTCTATTTAGCTTCGCTCTTCCCCCGGGTGAGCGTCGCTAAGCTCGAAGCGACGAACCACGGCGGCGGCATCTTCCGGATCAAGGCCGAAATCGAGAACGGCGGATTCCTTCCGACCGCCCTCGGACATGCCGTCACGGCCCGGGCCGTCAAGCCGACCATGGTTCAGCTCCAAGTCGCCCCGGAATCGATCATTTCCGGAAATCCAAAGACCAACAGCATTCAGACCATGGCCGGTTCCGGTGACCGGGTGAAGTTCGAATGGCTGATCAAAGCCAAGGCCGGCGACAACATCGAGCTCAAGGTCGTGTCCCAAAAAGGCGGCACGGACAAACGCTCGGTGGTGTTGAAGTGAGGAGGAGGAATATGAGCATGCAGAAAAAAAACAAAATTTGGAAAGCAGCGATCATAGGCGCGAAATCCCTCCTCATCCTATTCGCGGTCTTGGCCGCGCTGCCGCTGGGCGCGCTGCCGCAAAAAGTCTCGGATCCGCCTCACAAGGTCAAGATCGATTTCGACCGCTGGCATGACACGTATGAAGTTTATGCCGACATGCGACGGATGGAGCAGGCCTGGCCGAAATTCGTCAAAGTCAATACCATCGGCAAGAGCTATGAGGGGCGCGAGATCATCGCCGTGACAATCAACAACCCCGACACGGGACCGGACCTGAGCAAGGCGGCCATGATGATCGAAGCCAACGTCCACGGCAACGAGATCCAGGGCGCCGAGATCTGCCTGTACACGGTCTGGTTCCTGATGGAGAACTACGGCCGGCTCGACCAAATCACGAAGCTCGTCAACGAGCGCGTTTTCTATATCATCCCGACGATCAATCCGGACGGACGGCAGTATTTCTTCGAGGGACCGGGCGCCAACACGAGGTCCAGCCACTATCCCGTGGATGATGACAACGATTACCAGTTCGACGAGGACAAGCCGACCGATCTGAACGGCAACGGCGTCATCGAGCAGATCCGAAAATACGTCCCCGGCAAGGGGAACTACCGCCCGAGTTCCATCGATCCGCGGATCATGGAGCCCGTGCCCTTCGGCGAAAAGGGCGACTACCTCATGCTCGGATCGGAAGGCATCGATAACGACCATGACGGCCGCGTGAGCGAGGACGATCTGGGCGGCAATGACCCGAACCGGAACTATCCATACGACTGGCAACCGAATTACATCCAAAGCGGTTCGCTGGATTTCCCCACGCAGATACCGGAAGCCCGGGCCGAGGTCGACTTCATCTTCGCCCACCCGAACATCGCCGGCGTCCAGTCCTATCACAACAACGGCGGGATGATCCTGCGTGGTCCCGGAGCGGAAGCGGTGGGAGAATATCCCGCGAGCGACATCCGGGCTTATGACGAGCTCGGACGGACCGGCGAGCGGATCCTGCCGTTCTATCGTTACATCGTTATCTGGAGCGGTCTCTATACCGTGCACGGAGGGTTCATCGACTGGACTAACGACGGGATGGGAATTCTTTCTTTTTCCAATGAGCTTTGGAACGGGGAGCAGTATTTCACCAGTCCCGAGCTCAAGGAACAGCAGAAAGACCCGAATAGCCCGATCAGCGGCCGAAAAGGGAGTTATTTTTTCAACGATAAGGTCGAATTCGGCGCCCAGCTCATGGAATGGAAGCCGTTCAAGCATCCCCAATTCGGGGATGTCGAGATCGGCGGCGTTTTCCGGAAATTTACGAACAGGGTTCCACCGCGCTTCATGAACGAGGAACTCTGCCACCGTAATATGGCCTTCACGCTGTATCAGGCGGGGGAACTGCCGATGATCAAGATGGGTGAGGCGGAGGTGGAAAAGATCGAGGGCGATGTCTATCGCCTCTTCATCGACATCGCGAACCCCAAGGTGACGCCGACGATTCTGGAGCGCGTGGCGTTGAACAACGTGGTCCGGCCCGACCTTTTAACACTCGACGGCAAGAATATCGAGATCATCTCGGCGAGCTGGATCGACGATAAGGAAACGTATAAGGCGAGGCCGAGCGTCACGACGCTCATTGACCAGAAGGACCTGAAGAGGATCATGCTCCGGAACGGAATGCCCGGCAAAACCGCGCGGACGATCATGTATCTCATCAAAGGCTCCGGCGACGTGACGATCAAATACGACTCCATCAAGGGAGGCATGGCCGGCAAGACGGCGAAATTGCGCTAAGCGAAATGGGGGCATATGATCGAATCTTCTGACTCGTCATATGTCCCCATCTTTTTTAAGATGGATCTCTTCTCTATTCGCTTTGGGAAATGCGGGAAGAGGGAATCCGAGGATGATCTTCCCGGCGTGAAGGAAAAAGAAAAATGACTCATCGCCTGTGGAGAATCGTGAGCCTGGGGCTTATCGTCACGTTTTTCTGGGGCTGCGTCCGCTATCAGCCGAAACCCGTTTCGGCAGCCCGGGTCTTAGAGGATTTCGAAGCGCGGAGACTGGACGCGCCCGAGCTCAAAAATCACCTCTTCGCCGCCCGGGTGGTGAGCGAATGGCCCCCGGCGTCGTGGGATCTCAAAGCTTTGACCCTGGCCGCGCTCTATTATCATCCGGACCTGGATGTCGCCCGCGCCCAGTGGGGAGCCGCTTTGGCCGGACGCATCAGTGCCGGCGAGCGTCCGAATCCCACCGTGACCCCCATGATCGGCTATAACAGCACGACCCTCGTTTCGGAAATCACCCCGTGGATCCCGGAGATCGCCCTCCAAATTCCGATCGAAACGGCCGGCAAACGCGGGATCCGGATCTCAGAGGCCCGGCATCTTTCCGAGGCCGCGCGCTGGAGTATCTTTTCCGTAGCCTGGGACGTCCGAAGCCGCGTGCGTCAAGGACTGCTCGATCTTTATACGGCCCAGGAAACGGAAACCCTCCAGACGAAACTACTGGACATTCAATCCGAGAACGTTCGGCTGCTCGAGCTTCAATTCGGAGTCGGAGAAGTCGCGGCCTTTGACGTCACGCAGGCGCGGATCGCCCTTGCCAATAACCGGCTGGCCGCGCTCGAAACGTCCAAACAAAAAGCCCAAGCCCGCATCCGGCTGGCCGACGCCCTCGGGGTTCCGGCCGTCGCCCTTGACGGCTTCAAACTTTCATTTGACATTTTTGAGCATCCGCCTTCCGAAATTCCCCAACGTGATGCCGGCCGTCAAGCCCTGTTGAACCGTTCCGATATTTTGGGTGCGTTGTCCGAATACGCGGCCAGTCAAGCCGCGCTGCAGCTCGAAATCGCCAAGCAGTATCCGGACATCAATATCGGGCCGGGCTGGCAGCTCGACCAGACCGATCATAAATGGACCCTCGGCCTGTCCCTGGTGTTGCCGATTTTCAGCCGGAACAAAGGCCCGATCGCCGAAGCGGAAGCCCGGCGCACCGAAAGCGCCGCCCGCTTTTTAACTCTCCAGGCCAAAGCGCTCGGAGATCTCGATGTTGCGATCGCCGCGAGCAGGGCCGCGGTCCAAAATGCCAAGATCGCCGACGAGCTTTTCGCTTTTCTTAAAAAGCAGGAAGAATCGGCGAAAACGAGATGGCAGCTCGGCGATATCTCCAAGCTCGAGTGGCTCGGCCTGCAGCTCGAACTCGGTTCGAGCGCCCTGGCTCGTTTGGATGCCCTCATCAAAGTTCAGGAGGCCGTGGGCCAATTGGAAACCGCCATGCAGAGCCCGTTGGACAAGGCGGAATGGATCCTGGATACGCCGCGGAGAGATTCCGGAGAAAAAAAGGAGCGAGATGATGAATAAACGCCGCACATTGGTGTCGGTCATTGTCCTGGTGTCGGCCGCTTTGGCCATCATCGTTCTATTGAAGATCGTCGGGTCTAAAGCCGGGGAGGAGGGCGGAGAATCCGTGACGGATGTCGCCGTCCATATCGGCAAGATCGCCCGCGCGACCCTTCACCGAAACGTTACGGCTTATGGCGTAGTAGAACCGGAGCCTGCATCTCCGGGCCGACAGCCCGCCGATTCCGAAGTGGCCTCGCCCGTGGCCGGCATTGTCGCCCATATCGATTGCGTCGAAGGCCAGCGGGTAGCCAAAGGGACGGTCCTTTTTCGTCTTGACAGCCGCGTCGCCGACGTGGCCTATGACAAGGCCAAGAAAACTCTGGCCTTCGCCGAAGAGAATTTTGACAGGCAGAAGAAATTGCTGCCGGTCGAAGGGACATCCAAAAAGGCCTATTTGGAAGCCGAACAGCAGCTGAATTCCGCCCGGAGTGAGCTTGCCGCTGCCGAAACCGACCTGAGCCTTCTCCGGATCGAGGCTCCGCTCGCGGGAACCGTGGTCAAGATCAACGCCGAGCCAGGCGAAGCGGTGGAACTCAACAGCGTGCTGGCTAAAATCGTCGATCTTGGACGCCTGATCCTGGCGGCGAGTGTCCCCAGCCGGGAAGCGCAGTTGGTCAAGGTCGGCCAGCCGGCCGAATTCGAGACCGGCAGCCCCGCGGCTCAGGGCGTCGTTATCTACGTCGGCTCGCAAGTCGACGACAAGACCGACACCGTTCCTGTCCGGATTTCCGCCTCGGATAAAAATAGCCTTCAACTTGGAAAATTCACGGGCGTCCGCATCATTTGCGAAGAGCGCCGGGACCGCCTGGCCGTGCCGGAGGAGAGCCTCGTGAGCAGCGCCGAAGAAGGGAGTTGGATCGTTCTCGTCCAGGGGGACAAAGCCGTCCGCAAATCCGTTAAAACCGGGTTGCGCGAAGCCGGGCTGATCGAGATCGAGGGAGAAGGATTGACGGAAGGAATGATCATCGTGACCGAAGATGCCTACAGCCTTCCCAAGGAAACAAAGATCCACCTCGTCGGGAAGTAAGATGATTGGAAAATTCGCCACCCGTTCCTCGCTTTCCATCGTTTTCATCTGCATCGCGTTCAGTCTCGCCGGCATCTATGCGGCCTTCACTATATCTTCGTCGGTTTTTCCCCAGACGAATTTTCCTCGCGTGGTCATCCTCGCCGATAACGGGGTCATGCCCGCCGACGAGATGATGGCCACCATCACCCGGCCCATCGAAGAAGCGATGAAGGATATCCGCGGCGTCGTGACGGTCCGATCCTTCACCGGACGCGGCTCTGCGGAGATCAGCGTTTTTTTTACCTGGAAAGTCAAAATGATCGAGTCCGAGCTTTACGTGCTCAGCCGTCTTTCTCAGATCCGGAGCGCTCTGCCCGCCACGACCGAAACGACCGTCTTCCGGCTGACGTTCTCCGCCTTTCCGATTATCGGCGTCAGCCTGACCAGTCCGACCCGGGGGATTACCGAGCTTTGGGAAACGGCGCGCTATAATCTCAAACTGCGCTTCCTGAGAATTCCCGGCGTGGCCCGCGTCGACCTGGTCGGCGGCCGGACGCCGGAATATCAAGTCATCGTCGATCCTATGCGACTATCGGCGGTTCATCTCTCCTTGCCTCAGATCACGGCGGCGTTGACCGCCAATAACTTTGTGGCGTCGGCGGGCATGCACGAAGAGAACCATACCCTGTATTTGACCGTCGTGGACGGCCGCGTCCACTCGATCAAAGACATCGAGGATTTTGTGGTCCAGTCGGAAAAGAGCCATCCCGTCCGAATTCGGGATTTCGCTGAAGTCCGGCGCGGTCCCGCGCCCGTTTTCAACGTGGTCACCGCCGACGGACGCGACGCGGTCCTTCTGAACGTCCGCAGCCAACCCGACGGCAGCACCCTCGACATCGCCAACGCGCTTAAAAAGCAATTGACGGAATTGAAGCGGGAATTGCCGCCCGACATGAAGCTGGCCTTTTTCTATGACCAATCGGAGATCGTTCGCGCTTCGGTCGAGAGCGTTTGGGAGGCCATTATTTTCGGATTGATCCTTTCCGTAGTCATCCTCTTTTTCTTTTTGAAGAATTGGGGCACGACGCTCGTGGCCATCATGGTCATTCCCGTGACGGTCCTGGTCACCATCCTCTCGATGAAGATGACCGGGCTGACGTTCAATTTAATGACGCTGGGCGGCATCGCCGCGGCCATCGGGCTCGTCATCGACGATGCGATCGTCGTCGTCGAAGCGATCCACACCAAGCGGACGGCCGGCTTGGGCCGATTCGAGGCCATCCAGGAGGGCCTCAACGAAATATTCCGGCCGCTCGTCGGTTCCACGCTGACGCCGGTCGTCGTCTTCGTTCCTTTGGCTTTTCTCGAAGGGATCACCGGCGTTTTTTTCCGCTCTCTTGCGCTGACCATGGTCGTATCCCTGCTCACGTCTCTCGCGCTGGCGATCACTCTCACCCCTTCGCTCGCGTCCTGGTTCATTCGTCCTCGAAAAGAGGACCCGTTCAAATCCCACTCGGAAGCGGAGGGCTTTTTACTCCGCCGCGTGATCAAAGTCTATGAATCCGCCCTCCGGCCGGCGCTCCGGCACGGCCGGCTCACCCTCGGCGCCTGCGGCCTCGTTCTCATCGCCGGTTTTTTTCTGTATAACAGGCTCGACAGCGAATTCCTGCCTCCCATGGATGAAGGCGGTTTCGTCATCGATTATTTCACCCCTCCGGGGACGAGCCTCGCCGAAACGCATCGGCAGCTTCTGCAGGCGGAACGAATCCTGGGAACGATCCCGGAAGTCGAAAGCTATTCGCGTCGAACCGGCGCTCGGCTGGCGCTGTCGATTGCCGAGCCGAATACGGGCGATTTTCTGGTCAAACTGGAACGCGGGCGCAAACGAAAAACGGCGGAAGTGATCTCCGAATTGCGAAAACGATTCACCACGGAACTGCCCGGCCTGAAGTGGGAATTTCCCGGTATCCTGGGCGATCTCATCGGCGACTTGATGTGGGCGCCTCAGCCCATCGAAGTCAAGCTCTTTTCGACCAGCCAAGCCTGGCTGGAGAAAAAGGCGCCCGAGATTGAGCAGCAGATCCAGAAGATCCCGGGCGTCGTGGACACGTTCAACGGCTTGGTCTATACCGGGCCCACGATCAGCCTCCGCATGCGTCCGGTCGATGCCAGGCGATTCGGCCTGACCGCCGAAGACGTGGCCGCCGCCGCCAATACGGCCATGCTCGGCCAAACGGCCTCTTCGGTCCTTGAAGGAGACCGGGTCGTCAATATTCGGGTCAAAGTCGATCCCTCGCGAATCAACCGGTTGGCCGGCTTGAAAGAACTGCCGCTGCGGACCCCGGACGGGACTCTGATCAAACTTTCTCAGGTGGTCGATATCGTCGAGGAGCCGGGCCAGCTTGAGCTCCGGCGCGAAGATTCGAGGCAGGACATCGCCGTAACGGCGCGATTGGAGGGCCGCGATATGGGCAGCGCCATGGCCGAGATTCGCGACTCTCTGGACAAGGACCGGACCATTCCTCCCGGGACCATCGAATACGGAGGGCTCTATGAGCAGCAGCAGGAATCCTTCAAGAATCTTGTGATCGTCCTGCTCATGGCGATTTTTCTCGTGTTCACGGTCCTGCTCCTGGAGTTCGGCTCATTCTATGAACCGGCGGCGATCGTCTTCGGCGCCGTCCTGGCCATGTTCGGGACGGTCCTGGCGCTCTGGCTGACGGGAACGTCGCTCAACGTCGTCTCGCTGTTGGGCGCCATCATCGGCATCGGCATCGTCGCCAAGAACGGGATCTTGATGCTCGATTTCGTCAAACATCTGCGAGCCGAGGGGCTGGATCTTGTCGAAGCCCTGGTCCGCTCGGGCCGCCGGCGTCTCAGGCCCGTCCTGATGACGTCCCTGGCCGCGGCCCTCGGCATGCTCCCTCTGGCGTACGGGATCGGCTCCGGCGCGGACATGCTGAAGCCGCTCGCTGTCGCCGTCATCGGCGCGCTCTGCATCTCCGTGCTGTTGTCACTGATCGCGACGCCGACGGTTTATTATCTCATGCAGCGGCGGCGGGAACGAAAGCCGGTCGCCTGAGGACCGTTCAGGCTGACGTTGAAGGTTGACAAGAGGAACTTTTCCGTTTAAATTCTATCTCCCGCCGGCTGTCGAAGCCCTTCGATGGGGAGAAAGAGCGGGCATAGCTCAATGGTAGAGTACGGGCTTCCCAAGCCCGGTGTTGTGGGTTCGAGTCCCATTGCCCGCTCTCTCTCCCTTGATCATTCTCAGCATGAACACCTGGCATCTGATCGTCGAAGCCGAGCCTCTCAAGGGCTCTTTCAACATGGCCGTCGATGAATTCCTGTTTCGCTCCCTGGTCGGCGGACCGCGAACGTGCGTCCGCTTCTATCAATGGGAGCGGCCCACCGCTTCTCTCGGTTATTCCCAGAAAACGGAAAACGTCATCGATCTTGAATTCTGCCGGCGGAACGGGATCGATGTCGTGCGCCGGATCACCGGCGGAAAGCTCGTCCTCCATCACCGGGAAATCACGTATTCCGTTTGTTCATCTGATACCGGGACGTTCACGGGCACGCTGGCCGGATCCTATAAACTGATTTCGCTGGCCCTTGCCCGCGGCCTGCACAGGATGGGCCTCGAGGCATCGCTGGCCGAGAAATCTCCGCCTTTTTATGCGAAGGGAGATCTGCCGTGCTTTTCCTATCCGGCCCGGGACGAGATCGAAGTGAACGGCAAGAAGATCGCCGGCAGCGCTCAGAAGAGGATCGGGACGACATTCCTCCAGCACGGTTCGATCCCGCTCGCGCACAATGAAGACCTCCTGAAAGCCGTCTCTCGCCTAGGGGAAAACCCGGCCGAGATCCGGATGACGTCGTTGTCCGAGGCTTTGGGCCGGCCGGTCGATTTCGGCTGGGCCGTCGCGAGATTGGTCGAAGGGTTCGAGGATTTCTTTGGCGTGCGCTTTGATGCGTTGAAAATGATGGGTGCGGACAAAAAACGCATTGACGATATTAGGACCGGGAAATATGAAGCCGATGATTGGACGCGGCGAGGAACGGCCGCGGTTGCTTTTTGAAATTTCCGGTGATAAGATCAATCCCGCCTCCATGAAGGCGCAGGTTGGATATGAATGAAGTCGATGAACTCTTGAAGTTGGATGTCAAAAGTCTGCCGGTGTTGCGACCGCTCGTCCTGGACGACCTCCACCACAAGGCCCTCAAAAACATGTATCTCGAGCTCGGCACGGGCCCGATCTTCTATCTTCTCTCGCCGTCTTATTCCGTCCTTCATCCGACGCCCAACGAGACCATCACCGAGCTGGTCACGAGAAAAGAGGCGCTTCTCGATTCTCTGAAAGAGATCATCATCCAGCACTTGGCCCTGTACTCCGTTCTCCTCGAGGTCAACAGCTATTTTGTCGAGCAGAATAATTATCTGCTGCTGGCCCGCCTGCGGGAGAAGGACTCGGGAGGCCGTCGCTACGAGATCAAGTTTTATACCCACTCGCCCGCCGAACTCCTGACCCATTACGAGGACAAGATCTACATCGGCCGCGATTTTCTCGATCTCCACAATGCCCGGCGGAAATATTTCGGCGTCCGGGAGCTCATCGCTTCCCTCAAAGATCAATGCGATAAGCTCGTGGAGAAGGCCGAGGAGAAACTGAAAAAGCCGCTGAATTATAAATCCTTCTTCCAGGAGATCAAGGAATCCGTGAGCGAGTTGGACGCGGAAAGCCAGGCCATCCTCGATCCTCTGCCGCCGTATCTCGATTTCTCCAAACTCACGGAACAGGACCTCATCGACATCAACGCCCAGTACCGCTCCATCAATCATTATCTCATCGAACTGCATGACGAGGTCGGGGAATTCGAAAACCTCCTGCGCTTCAAGATGGAAATCGATTTCGTCCGATACGTCACGAAGTACAAGAAAGACATGACCAACCTGATCTCGTTTTTCAACATCAAGATCAACGGCTGTCTGTCGGAGCGCATCTTTCATTTCCGGCATAAATGACGATGTCCGAACGCATCAGCCGGGACCTGAAGCGGAGAGGCTTCAAGTTCGTCGGGCCAACGATCGTTTACGCCCATATGCAGGCAACGGGCATGGTCAACGATCATATCGTCGATTGCTTCCGCTACGGGCAGGTCTGAGAGGCGGTCAAGGGAAAACGCCCGGGAGCGGCGTTTCCCCTTTACGATCAGATCGTTTTCGGCGCGCGCGTCCTTTCCTCGACGCTGATATCGCCGTGGGACGTGGAGATCTTGATCAAGGGCTTTCCGATCGCGTCGAGAAAGGCCTTGGTCACGGACTGTCCGTTGTGCTCTTCGAGAGAAGGCTTCTCCGCGAGATTCCAATGGATGTCTCCGTATTTCGTCAGCGCGTCGAACGGAAAACGGCCTCCCGCGGGCCAGAGGAAACGGACGCCGGCGTATGAGCCGTAAACTTCGATCGGCCCGGTCACGGCTTCCGGCTCCAGCGTCAGATCGCCGTGGCTCAATCGCACGGTCGTTTTTCCCGTGAAACCATGAAGCTCGACGTTCTGATAGGACGTGGAGATGAAGATCTCGTCCGCGAGAACGGACTCGGCCTGGATCTCCATGTTCGTGCCCTTGACGCTCAGGTTGCCTTTGATGCCGTCGAGGCGGACCGGGGCGTAATTATTCGTGATCTCGAGCGGACCGCTGATCCCCCGAGCCTCGATGTCGCAGTGATGTCCCCGGATCGTGGCGGGTCCGGCGTCGGTCAAGGCTATTTTTTCATATGAACTCTCGATTTCGACGGCGCCTCTCAGGTTTTTCGCCGTGACTTGAGAATGGGAGCCCTTGACGATGACTTTTTTCCCGATGTCCTGCAGTTCCACTTCGCCGTAGCTCTGATCGAGACGCAGGTCTTCCCGGATACCGGCCGCCGTGATCTTGGAATGCCGGCTCGTGATATCGCAGTCGGCCAGGACGCCGAGAATGTTCACGTCCTCATATGAGTTATTGACGGTCAGTTTTCCTCCGATATCGGCGGCCTGGACTTCGCCGTGGGGATTGGCGATGTCCGTCTTTCCGGTCTTCGCGGCCTTCACCAGGCCATAGGAGTTTTTGATCAGGACTTCCGTTCCCGAGGGAACGGAGATCTTGAAATGGGTCTCGAAATTCTTGCGTTTGAAATCGTCCCGGTTCGTCGACAGAATCATCCCCGGCTTCTTCCGGTCGACAATCATCTTGAGCCGGTTCGCGACTTGCCGGGCCTCTTCCGCGTTCTTCCGGAAGATGGTTTTTTTGAAGGCGATCGTGATCTTGTCGGTCGGGGAGCCTTGGATCTCGACGCTGCCGTGGGCGTTGATCACCTGAAGTTCGCGGGGAAGGGGACCGGCGATGTCCTGGGATTCCTCGAAGACGAATTCTTCATATTTCCCGAAGAGGAAAAAGTCCTCTCCGCCCCATTGGATCCATTGGATGTCGAGTTTCCCCGTTTCGGCATAGTAGATGAAAATACCGGCGCCGATGATCAGCAGGACGAGGAAGATCTCCCTGGCTTTCATATTCCGTCCTGCGGCGCCCGAAACGTCGGCTTGTCCGCCGGTTTCTCTTTATGTTCCTGGACCCCTCGGAAGAGCTTGAGTGCGCCCCAGATGATGAGAATCAGGGGCCAGAGCTTCCAGCCGGTGTCCCAGACTCTGATTCCGAAATTCTCGAGCAAAAAGATCGCCCCGACGGCGATCAGGACGAATCCCCAGACAAGAGCGTCTTTGCTGTGGCGTTGGGCCATGGTCATCTCCTTTATCAGGTGTTTTTCTTGGCGAAATAGTCGAAGATCATTTTCAGGCCGACGAGGATCACGACGGCCGGCCAGAAGTCGAAGATCTGGTCGTAGTGGATGATGTCGAAATTGCTCAACAGGAAGATTGTGCCCAGACCCATCAGGACGATCCCCCAAAAGACCGAGCCGGAACGGACCGTTTTGACGGCGGCGGCTTCGGTGATGGGCGGCGCGGATGTCTGTCCCGCGGAGGCCGCTCCGTTGGCCGCCAAGGACAGACGATTGATCTCTCTGGCCGACTGAACGGCTTCGATGATCTGGAAGATATAGAATCCGGCGATCAGCAGGCCCGGGAACGGCGTCCGGGTGTGCGTTTGCATCGTGATCAGACCCGCGAAAATGATGATGAAAAGCACCCCTTTCAAGTATTCTCCGTTCAAGAGCTGCCCGGTGCCGGGGAAAAACCCAGAGAGAATGCCGGCCGCCGCGGGCGACTTGGGCGGTCTCTTTTGAATGATGATCCTATCGGTCATGTCATACCTCCCATGAGAAATTTTTATTCTTCACTCTTGCTCAAAGGGTTGATCTTTTTGAGCGAGTCGAAAACGCTGTCGGCGTAAGCGCCAAGGCTGTCCGTGAACGATCCGGCCTTGGCATAGAGTTTTTCGGCTTGGTTATATCCCCAGTCGAACTGACGGCCGATCGCCTTGTTGATCCGGTTCTTCTCCGGGCTCAGCATATAAAAAGAAAACACGACCAGGAAAACGGTGGCCGCCGCGAACACGGGCTGGAGGGCGGGTCTGAGAAGGATATCCAGGCTGAACCGGAATTTCTTTCGGCCCGGGATGGCGTAAAGCTTCTCGCGCAGGCGCGGGCTCGGCTCGATTTCCGGAAACGCAGCCAGCGATTCGTCAGCGGACCGCAGGGCGGAAAGGAGGGCCGCGCAACCCGGGCAGGCCCGGACGTGCCGATCGACCAGGTCCTTGTCTTCGGGCCCGAGTTCTCCGTCCGCGTAAGATGTCAACAGTTCCTCGAACTTGTCACACATCATGGGCCTTCTCCTTGTGGTCCTTGAGGATTTTGGCCAATTGGAGCCGTCCGCGATTGATCCTGGATTTGACCGTCCCGATGGGAAGAGCCAGGATCTCCGCGACCTCTTCATATTTTTTGCCCTGGATTTCCTTGAGGATGATGGCCGTCCTCACGTCGTTGGGCAGGATGTTCAATCCCATCCAGAGGATCTTCTTGTTCTCTTCCTCGACGATGCGGCGTTCGGGATCATCCGCCGCCGCGTCCTGAAAATGCTCGTCGAAATCGTCCCGCTGTTTCTTCTCCCATTTCGTGCGCCGGTATTCGTCGATGAGATGGTTCTTGGCCAGGGTGAGGAACCAGGCCGTGAAGTTCTTCGACACGTCGTATTTGGAAAGGGAGTGATGGAGCTTCAAGAATATGTCCTGGGTCAGGTCTTCGGCCTCCTGGAAGCTGCCGGCGAACTGGTAAGACATGTTGAATATCTTTTTAGAGTAGAGGTCCACCAGCATGTTCCAGGCTCCTTCTTTGCCGTCCAGGCATTCCTGAATCAATGTTTCCAATATCACTCACTACACCCCGATAGACGAGATCCGGACCCGGAAAGTTCCGTCGTGCACCCCTCTTTTTCTCCCCGTTAGAAAAACGGAAACAGGGTTTTGTTCGTTCTTTCTCTTGACGGAAGCCGGATATTGTTCGATTCCCGGACGGCTCCCCCGCGGACCTCGGGGCCCAGGCGATAAGCCGCCTCGGCCCGGCGAAAGTCATTATCAATGAGGATGATGTCCCTGGTCCTGTCGCCGCGGATATCGAGGAAAACGAACGTTCCGGGAAGCGCCTTACAATGACGCACGATCGCGTTATCGACCTGGCTCAAAACCACGGCCGGAGCCGCCTTTGTCCCCCCGGCCGGAGCCGACCCTCCCCGGAATCCGTCGAGCTCCAGTCCCTCGATATCTTCGAGAGCGAGAGCGCTCGCCCAGCGATCATATTCCGGCTTGTCCCAGATGATCTCGACATTTCGCAGCTTGAGGTTTTTCGCTTGTTTGAAGGTCAGGGCATGGACCGCTTTGTCATAGGGCGCGGCCGGGTCGTGAGCGATGAACAGCTTGACGTTGTCCATCGTGACGCCGTCCAGCGGACTGTCGGGATGTCCGTTGCAGACGCTCGCCCCTTGGCCGTGGGCGATGACGTTCGCAATCGTCACGTTCCGGATCGTGCCGGCCGGGCGATCGTCCTCCTTTTTCCAATTCTTGTGGACTTCACTCCTTTTTTTGACATTGAAATGGAACGGCTCGCCGTCGCCCCACCAGAACCAGGCGTATCGAACGCAGTCGATGGTCAGGTTGGAGAGGACGATGTTCTCGACAATGCCGCCGTCGAAGTCCATGAAGGCGATGCCGCGGTTGGAATTCGTGATCACGCAGTTGTCGATGGTGACGTTGCGGATGGCGTTCATGTTGCCGTCGCAGAACTTGACGGCGCTGGAGGCGGAGGAAAGCCGGCAATTGGTCACGGTGATGTTCTCGCAGGGAAGGGCGGGCCCGAACCAATTCATGGAATAGAAGACGAGAGCGTCGTCGCCGGTCGCGATCGTGCAGTTCGAGATGCGGAGGTCCTTGCAGCCGTCGGGGTCGATCCCGTCCGCCCAGACGCCGTCCTTCAGGCTCGAGCGGATAGCGACTCCGTCGATCACCGTGCGTTCGCAGCCGTAGAGGTGCATGGTCCAGGACGGCGAATCGATGAAGGACAGGCCCGTGATGAGGACGTCCTTGCAGCGCAAAAGAAGGACGAGCTTACCGAATTGGTCTTCTTTGGGAAAGCTGCGGACGAGCGGCCGGCCGATCTTTTCCATTTCCACCTGGTTCGGATAGATGAAGTCGTCCTGGAAATCTCCCTTCGGACGATAAACGTAGGCGGCCTGGCCGTCGACCGTGCCCCGGCCTTCGAGCGTGACGTTGACCAGGTCCTCACCATAGAAAAGGGCGTCTTTGTCGAAGGCCGCTTTATCCTTGATCGAATAGAGGGTCGCGCCGGCTTCGATGAAGAAACGCACGCAGCTGCGCAGATGGACGGTTCCCGTCGAATATCCCCCCGGCGGAACATAGACCAGGCCGCCTCCCGCCGCGGCGCAGGCGTCGACCGCCTTCTGGATGGCGGGCTGGGCTTTATCGGATTTGAGTCCCGTGGCGCCGAAGTCCCGGACATTGAAAACGGCCGCTTTCGCCGAAGGTTGGGCCGCCGCCGGAAGGGCGGAACAAGCGACGAATAAAAGAAAAAAGCGGATGAATTTAGGCTTTTCGTAGAGCATGGAATCTCTCCTCGTCAATGTTTGTGGCGGTGATGGATGTCCGGCCAATGGCCGTGGATATGGTCCATTTCCTCATGCGCATGCTCGTGGGAATGAGGCCCCTCGATTTTCTCCTCATGCGGATGAAGATGGTGCCCGTCGCCATGCCCGTGCGCGTGCGCGTGGACCAGCTTTTCGTGCCGGTGATCATGGGCATGCTTTTCGTTGATGATGAGATAGACGCCTACGACCATGAAAAGCGCGCCGGGGGCCAGGACCCATTTGGCCGGCTCGGGCAAAATGGCCAGTGAGACGAGCGCTCCGGCGAACGGGGCGAAGCTGAAGAAAGCGCCCGTCCGGAACGATCCGAGCCGGAGCAGGGCTTTGATAAAGAGCACCAGGCTCAAGCCGTAGCTCAGGGCTCCAAGAATCAAGGCGAAGAATAAAACGGGATGAAAGGGCGTCTTCAGACCGAGGACGCCAGCCAGAGCCAAGTTGAAAACTCCCGCGATGAACACCTTGATTTGCGAAATCTGGACCGGATTTTTATCCGATATGCGCCGGGTGAGGTTGTTGTCCACTCCCCAGCAGGTCACGCCGGCGAGGACCAGGAGAGACCCTGAGACGGCGAATTTATTTTGGCCTGGGTCCCAGCTTAAAAAGATCCCGGCACACGTCATGAAGGCAAGGGCCAGCCAGATCCGGCGGCCCGCGTTCTCCTTGAAGATCAGGACGGCGATCAAGGCCGTGGCGACTCCCTCCAAATTTTGAAGGAGCGAGGCCGCATAGCCCGATATTATGGCCAGGCCGGAAAGCAGGCAGATCGGCCCGAGGATCCCCCCGCTCAGAATCGCGCCGGCCAGCCATGGATAATCTCTCCGCTCGAGCGGCGGAGCCTCGTCATTTTTGGACTTGCCAAAGAACTTTTTCCCCTGGGAATAGCCCGCCAGTCCGAGAAAGGCGCCCAGGTAAAGCAGTCCGGCCAGGGCGATGGGAGAAATTTGGCGGAGAAGGACTTTGGAAGCCGGGATGCTCAGGCCGTAGAGAACGGCCGAAGCGATGACATATATATAAGGCCGATTATTCAAGCCGTTCCCCGCTCCGATTATATGAAACGCGCCGGTCTTGAGCAAGGGTCGTGTTCCGAAAAATAATGCTTGCTATGGAATGGAATTTCGCGTATACTGCGAATCTAGACATCTGGTAGGAAATAGTCAAAACCGCTAATTATTGCCTTCACCGAGAGATAATTAAGTCTGACGATCATCCCCCTTATGCTGGAATTTAAAACCAAAAGGATTTGTCATGTTGTTTAATGAACTGAACCTTAACTCCAAGCTTCTCCGCGGAATCGCGGATCGGGGTTACACTGAAATGACGCCCGTCCAGGAGCAAACCCTGGCCGAGACTCTTCAGGGACACGACGTGGCCGTCCAGTCCCAGACAGGGACCGGTAAAACGGCGGCGTTTCTGATCACGCTTTACGAGAACATGCTCAACGGCGAAACGCCCAAGTGGCGAAGCGCCCTGATCATCGTTCCGACCCGGGAGCTGGCCGTCCAGATCGAAGGCGAAGCGCGCCTCCTCAACCGTCATCTCGATTTTTCCATCGGCTGCTTTTACGGCGGCGTGGGCTACGATCATCAATGTGCTCTCCTGAGGAAAGGCGTGGATATCGTCGTCGGGACTCCGGGACGGCTGCTCGACCTCAGCGAGAAGGGGTACTTGAAATTGAAGGACATCGGATTTCTGGTAATCGACGAGGCCGACCGCCTCTTCGATATGGGATTTCTGCCCGACATCAAAAAGCTGCTCCAGAAAATGACTCCTCCCCGCGTCCGCCAGAGCATGCTCTTCGGCGCGACGCTGAGCCGCGTCTCGCGGAAGATCGCCGCCGATTACCTGTACAGACCGGCCTTCGTCGAGCTGACTCCCGAGAACCTGACCGTGGACACGATCACCCAGGAGATCTATCACGTCAAGAGCCATATCAAGGCCAACCTGCTCCTCGGCATTTTCAAGAAAGAAAAACCGCGGAATGCCCTGATTTTCGTTAACATGCGACATTCCGCGTACAAGCTGGCTAAGAAGCTCGACCTCAACGGCTTCCGCTGCCGCCATCTGTCCGGGGACCTTCCCCAGAGCACGAGACTGAAGATCATCGATGATTTCATGGCGGGCAAGCTCTCCTACCTGGTCGCCACGGACGTGGCGGCCCGCGGCCTTCATATCGAGGGGCTGGAAATGGTCGTCAATTACGACCTGCCTCAGGACTACGAGAATTACGTGCACCGTATCGGCCGAACGGCGCGGGCCGGCAATACCGGCAAGGCCGTTTCCTTCGCCTGCGAAAAATTCTCCGAGCACCTTTACGGCATCGAAAAATTTATAAAAATGAGGATCCCCGAAAAGACCGCCGGCCTGGACATGTACGCGACGGACAGGAGCCTCGAGTTCGCGCCGGACAAGAGGGACGGAAAGCCGCGAGGCCAAAAACGGGAGTCAGGACGCGGCGACGCGAAACGCCGCGATAAATCCGGATCCCGAGGGCAGATGAGCGCCCATCCGGCTTAGATCGGGCCGTCCTTTCAAACCGTCTTTTTCGGCTGAGCGCAGACGATACCGCGGGGGTTGAAGCATTTGTTGCAGGAGATGCAATCCGACATGGCGATTTCTCCCGCGCGGAATTTTTTCACCAAATCAGGTTGCCGGATCAGGGGCCGGCTGAGCGAAATGAGATCGACTTTCCCGTCCTTGACGAATCTTTCCATCATGGCGAAGGTCCGGTTTCCGCCGAGCCCGAACACCGGAACCCCGACCGCTTTCTTGATAACGGCGGCATAAGGGACAAAATAACCTTCCTCGTCCTCGCGCCTCAATCCCTGCCAGACCGAGCCCTTCCCGGCCTCGGCCATGCCTCCGCTGACCTCGATGCCGTCGATACCCGAACTCTCTAAAATCATCGCGATTTGGGTGGCGTCTTCGAGTTGGAGCCCAATCTCCAGGAAATCAGTCGCATTCAATTTCACGATGAGAGGGAAATCCCTCCCGTTGATATCTTGGATTCCTCGGATGATCTCCAGCGCGATCCTGACGCGGTTGTCGATGGATCCGCCCCATTCATCCGTCCGGCGGTTGGTGTGAGGCGAGAGGAAACTGCTGAGCAAGTAGCCGTGGGCCATGTGCAACTGGGCCCCGTCGAATCCCGCCTCTTTCGCTCTCCGGCCGGCCTGGACGAAATCATCGATGGTTTTCGCGATGTCCTCGCGCGTCATCTCTCTCGGCATGAGCTTGACCGTCGGTTCATAAACTGGGGAGGGGGAGATCGGAGTGCCGCCGGCCAGCTTCACTTTGGTCTGGCGCCCCGCATGCGCCAGTTGGATGAAAATCTTCGCCGGATAGGCATGGACGGCCCGCGGAATGCAGCGCAATCCTTCGATGTATCTGTCGGCTGAGATGCTCGTCTGGCGCGGGCTGGCTTTTCCGTTTGGATTGACAAAGGCGTGGCCGGTGATGATGAGTCCAACCTCGCCCTCGGCCAACCGTTGAAAAAGACCGACTTGACGTTCGGTGACCGTGCCGTCCGCCTCGGCCATATATTCATGCGTCGCGGACCGGACAAAGCGGTTGGAGATTTCCGCCCGGCCGATCTTGATGGGAGCGAAAAGGATTGAATCTTTGTTGGTTTTGGCCATTCATTCGTCCTTTTTCTTGAATTCCCGACAATTTTACAAGAAAGATGAGTATTTTTCCGCTTATTTGTTCGACTTTCCTTTTCCGAGCAGGGGCATTCGCTTGAATTGGCCCGGCTTTCGGGGTATTTTTAGCATGCCATGCAACGGTCTTGGCTGATTTTAGGTTTAAAACAATGAATATGGACGAGCAGCAGCTGGTCGGCCGGATTCAGGCAGGCGATGAATCGGCTTTTGCCGAGATCGTCTGCATTTACAAGGATAAGATCGTGAATTATTTGTATCAGGTGACCGGTGATTACCAAAAGGCAGTGGACTTGTCGCAGGAGACGTTCCTGCGAATTTACTTCAAAGCCGACAAGTATAGACCCATCGCTCCGTTCTCCTCGTGGATCTATGCCATCGCCTCCAATCTGGCCAAGACGGAATTGAAAAAGAAATACCGGGCGAACGTTGTTTCGATCGACGACATCGTTCCCGGCGCGGAAACGAGCACGCCGAGCGGTGAATCGACGGATTCCGGGCTGATCAAAAACCTCAGGCAAGCCCTGGAGGCGCTCAGCCCCCGTTACAGGATTCCCGTGGTCCTCAAAGACATGGAAGGGTACTCGCAGGAAGAAATCGCCAGGATCATCAATCGGCCGATTGGAACGGTCAAGGCCAGGATCAGCCGCGGGCGGAGCATACTGAAAAAGCAATTGGAAAAAGCGACGAAAGGGAATCCATCCTTTCAAAATAGGGAGATCTTAGATGGACGATACTAGTCTTTTAAGGAAGCTCGACCGGGTCGCCGCTCCGCCGGATTTCGATCGGCGGGTCTTGGCCCAATTGGCCCGGAGGCGGACGGCCCTGCCGCAGGCCAGAAAAGCCCGGACCTTCCGGTATTCCCTGGCGGGCGCGGCGGCCGCGCTCCTCGTTTGTTTTCTGGTCCTGAACATGGTCGTCCTGCGAAACAGCCCCGGCCGCGGGCCGATGGCCGACCGGGTCAACGCGGCAGCCGCTAATGTCGACCGGCTCGTCCCCATCATGGAGTCCATGAACTACAGGAATGAAGTCCGCGGTGTCTCTTATGGACCCAAGACCGTCTATATATTGGAGCAAGTATCCGATGCTTCCAACAAATACATTCATTATTAAGGAGAATATCAACCGATGACAATCAAAACGAGATTCATCGCGACGTTAGCCATTTTGATCATAGCCGCCGCCGGCAGCCTGGGGGCTGCGACGATCGGTTCCCCGAATCCCGGGGTCGATGACAAGAAGATCGAGGACATAACGAAAATGGTCGCCCCGTCCGTCGTGAAGGTCGAAGCCCGGAACGGCATGCGCAAGGTCGCCACGGGCGTCATCATTGACAAAGAAGGATTCATCATCACCACGGCGCTCGTCTCTCCCCGCGACGAGGAGATCAGCGTCATAACTTCGGACGGGAGACGGATCCCGGCCGAATTCAAAGGCCTCGATACGCAGACCCAGATCGGCCTCGTCCAGGTCAAGGAGAAAGGCTTGACCCCCATCGCCATGGGCAAATCGGGCGACCTGAAACCGGGCAGCTGGATAGGCGTCGTCAGTCTCTCGCCGGAAAACACGGCGGCGGTCACGCAGGGCATCGTCAGCTCCGTGGCGGCCGACAAGCTGCGTTTGAACGTCTGGGTTGTTCCCGGCATGAGCGGGAGCCCGGTGATCAACGGATCCGGCCAGATGGTCGGCCTGCTGCGCGGAGCCTATACGGACCAACAGCCCGTCGTTTTCGAGTTCCGCGAACAGCAGATCGTCGGATCCGGGACGGTTATCAGCCGGGCCGAAGCTCCTTCTTCAGGCATGGCCCTGGCCATTCCCCTCGACATCGTCAATTCCGTCGCCTCGGACCTCGAGAAGAAAGGCAAGGTCGAGCGCGGCTGGCTGGGCGTTCGAGTCGGCGAAAGGGACGGCAAGCTCGAGGTCGCCACCATTGAGCCCAAAAGTCCGGCTGAGCTGGCCAAGATCAAAGAAGGCGACATCATTCTCAAGATCGACGGCAAAGACATCGCCTCGGGAGAGGCGCTGTCTTCGGAAGTCAGGAGCCGCCGGCCCGGTCAGGACGTCACGATCCGAATCGAACGCGACGGCAAGCCGATGGATGTCAAGGCCAAGCTCGGCGAATACACCGAAGAAGAGGCTCAGCGCGAACTGACCTTGTCCTTCCCGAATCTCTTTCCGCCCCAAAACATCGCGCCTCCCGGAAATCCGAGATTCAAGGACTTGCCGAGAACCCGGGTTCCCGACAGGTTTGCCCTGGAAAGCAGAAAATTCGTCGGCGTGGCGCTCCGGCCATTGAGCCAGGAGATGTCCTCCTTTTTCGGGGTCAAGGACGGGATCGGATTTCTCGTTGAAGAGGTCGCAGCGGACGGCCCGGCCAAGAAAGCGGGCCTCAAAATCGGCGACGTCATTCTCAAGGCCGACGGCAAGCGTCTCGATGCCGTGACCGATTTGAGCGAGATGATCCAGAATAGGAAGAAAGGAGACAAGGTCAGGATCGAATTCATCCGGGACAAGAAGCCGATGACATTGGACGTCGAGGTGGGGGAGGAAGAACGCGGTCCCGAGGACCTCTTTCGCAGCTTTCCAAATTTCTCTTTGGATATGACGGATTTCATGATGGGAAATGACTCATCGAATCAGAATCCGATGGACGAGTTCTATCAAAGAAATCAGGAAACGATCAAGAGAATTACGGATGAGATGGAGAAAAGGGCCAAACAACGGAACGATAAATTCGAGCGGATCATCGATATTCTGAGCAATCCCTTGGAAAGCGAGCGGATCTGATTCTATCAGTAGGGCCGAACGAGTCGTCCGAAACGGCCGAGGAGGCCTTTGATTTTCATAAATCGAGCCACTTGCGGAGATAATCCTCGAATTCTTCCGGGGAAAGCCGCGCCTCCTTGAAATAGCCTTTCCCCAGTCTCTGTCGCAAGGCTTCATAGAGGACGATTCCCACCGACACCGAAAGATTCAAGCTTTGGACCATACCGAACATCGGGATCTTGATCTTATAGTCGGCGAGGCGAAGCGCCTCCAGGGAAATCCCTTCGGATTCGCTGCCGAAGACGACGGCGATCGACTGCGCGTAGTCCACGTTCGTGTATTCCAGAGCCTCTTGACCGAGGTGCGTGACAGCAATCTTAGAGCCCTTCTCTTTCAAGGACCTCAAACAGTCCTCGGTCGAGCGATAATAATGATAACTCAGCCATTTGTCGGCGCGCGTCGTGATCGCGCTGTTGAGCGGAAGGGGATCGTCCTTCGAGCCGATGATATCCACGTTCAGAATGCCGGCCGCGTCGCATGTCCGAAGGACGGCGCTGGCGTTATGGACGTTGGTGACTTCTTCGAGAACGACCCGAAGATCCGGCTGGCGGCAGGACAGGACCTGCTTGATCCTGGCGATGCGCTCGTCCGTCGGCATGATTCGTTCCGATCAGAAAATGAGCATCCGGGCGATGAGGACGCCCCAGATGACCGCGGCGCCGATCAGCGCGCGGAATTCCTTGTTTTTCCGATAGAGCCCGCCGTCGAAGGTCATCCCGTTCGATGATATCCGGCGCTTCAATCTCGGGAAGAAAAGAGGGACCTTTTTCTTGTAGTCCGCGTATTCTTCGGGGAAGAGCCGCTTCATGCGCTCCTTTTCTTCCTGGATGACGGGCGGGTAAAAAACGAGAAAATAGGCGGCGAAGAGCCCGGCGCTCCACCAGGAGCACGCACCGATTGCGATACTCAGGCCAAGGATGAAATTGCCCAGATAAAGAGGATTCCGCGTATATCGATAAGGGCCGGAGACGGCCAGCTCTTTTTCCTTTTTGATATGTCCTGAAGCCCAGGCCCGGATAAGCAGGCCGAAGGCGCAGACGGCGATTCCGATAAGGATCGACGGCCATTTCGGCCGGCTCAGAATTAGGATGGCGACGAGGACGAAGAACGCAGAGCGGACCCTCCAGCGATAAATCTTTTTAATGATGCTGTCGTCAGGCATTGTCTTCCAGGGCGGATTGAATGAGCGGCACGACGTCTTCGGGTTTCACGAGTTTCATGCATTTCAGGCTGTCGCAGGAGCTCCGATAGCAGAGGCTGCAGTCGATCTCATGATACGCGGTTTTGTCCCTCGCCAGGAAAGGTCCGTTGCGGGACGGGTTCGTCGGGCCGAAAACCCCGACGACTGGAACGGAAAGGGCGCAAGCCGCCTGTAGAGCGAACGTATCGCCGCTCACGAGCACAGCGGCATCTGCCACGAGCGCCAGGATTTCCTTGACGGTCAAAAAGGGGACCATGGGCACGCCGGTGGCCCGATGAATGTCTCCGGCCGTCTTTTCCTCTTCGGACGTGCCCCAGAGCAGGAGGGGGGCGATATCGGCCGAGCCCAGCTTTTTAAGGACGGCGATCCAGTTTTCGGCAGGCCAGCGCTTTGTCGGCCAGGCCGCTCCGACATTGAACAACACGAGTTTCCGGCCCGCGCGCGATTCGATTTTTTGCCGGACCGAAGCGCGGATCTCCGGCGGAATGACGAGCGGAAACTCGAATTGATCCTCCACGACGCCGACAAGGCGAAGCAGTTTCAGATTTTTGCGGATGACGTGTTCGGTCTCGGAGATTTCTTCGAGCCGGTCGGTATAGAACATGGAGGCCAATGGTTCTTTGAGATTTCTCCGGCCGAACCCGATCCTTTTTCGGGACCGGGAAAGCCAGGCGATGAATCCGGACTTGAGGAGGCCTTGAAAATCGAGGACGGTTTGATCGGCCTGCCTGATTTTCCGGCGCCATCCCGGCGATCCGACGACGATCGTCGCATCGATACTCGGAACAAAATCCAGGATCTCCTTGCCCTTTTGTCCGACGGCCCAGGCGATCTTCGCCGCGGGAAAGCCCTTCCTCAGAGCGGCCAATGCCGGCAGCGTATGGATGATGTCGCCCAGCGAACTTGTCCGGATGATAAGAAAATTTTCCATGGGCTATTTCTTGCCCCGACGCTGGAGCCCGCGCATTTTGGCCAGGATCCGGGGGATGACCTCGGATGTCGAGCGGATCTTGGGCCCGCCCGCGATGGCGATTTTCCCTCCGTAGGCGAGGACCGTCCTTCGTTCCGGAACGGTCCGCCTCGTGTAATCCGATCCCTTGGCGTGAACATCGGGCTTCAAAGCCAGCAGGACCCTTTCGACGTTCGACTCTCTGAAGATGGTGACGTAATCCACGCAGGAGAACGCGGAGAGGACGTCGGCGCGTTCCCGCTCAGGAAGGATCGGCCGGCCTTTCCCTTTGAGTTTCCGGACCGAGGAATCGCTGTTCAGGGCCACGATGAGGATGTCTCCCAGTTTTTTTGCGGCCTCTAAGTACCGGATATGGCCGGCGTGGACGAGATCGAATCCTCCGTTGGCCAGGACGATGGACCGGCCCCTTTTCCGTTCTAAAGCGACGATTTTCTTGAGCTGTTCGAGCGTTTTGAGTTTTGTCAATTTTCGGCGATGATGGCTTGTTTGAGCTCGAGCGGCGTCACCGTGGCCGTGCCTTTTTTCATGACCACGATGCCGCCGGCGTAATTGGCCAGGCGGGCGGCCTGGACGAACGAGGCGCCGCAGGTCAGGGCGGCCGTGAAGACACTGATGACGGTATCGCCGGCTCCGGTGACGTCGACGATGTCCGAAGTGCCGAAGATGGGGAGCAGGATCGGCGGCGATCCTTTTTGGAAAAGGGCCATCCCCCTGGAGCCGAGAGTGATGAGAAGGGCGGGAGATTCGAGCTTTTTGAGAAGTCGTTTCCCGGCCTCTATTAAAAGATCGTCATTGTCGCCGAGGCGGGTTTTTAGGGCCTCCTCGACCTCGGGCTCGTTCGGCGTGGCAATGGTCGCGCCTTTGAACGAGAGGAGGCGGAAGCGCGAATCGATGGTCACAGGCAGGCCGGCTTTCTTGAATCCGGGCAGGACGGCCATGAAGAGGTCTTCCTTCACCGTGTCGTAGTGGTAATCCGAGATCAGGAGCGCATCGCAGTCCATTCGCGCTTTTTGAAGAGCCCGCCGGATTTTTTGTTTCAAGGCCGCGGCGTCGGGAACCCGTCCCTCGCGGTCGATCCGGAGGATCTGCTGCTTTTTCGTGTTTTCCTCGCCGGCCAGGATGCGCGTTTTGAGGGGCGTGGGATAGCTTTTCTCGACGATCAGGCCGTCTGTCGCGATGCCGCGCTTTTTCAGGATGGTCTTCACGGCCCGGCCCGATTCGTCCGCACCGACGATGCCGATGGGCACGGGGTCGACACCCAGCGCTTTAAGGTTGAGCAAGGAATTGCCGGCGCCGCCCAGGGTCAATTCCCTTTTTTGATAGGAGAGGATCAGAACGGGAGCTTCGCGCGAAATCCTCCTGGTGTTGCCGTATAAATATTCGTCGAGGATGATGTCGCCCCAGACGGCGATTCGGACGAGAGGAAACTTGTCGATGATGGCGAAGAGTTTTCGGGTATCTTCTTTCATGGATACGCTCAGCGACAGATTTTTATCAGAATTGGATTAAAAGGTCAAATATTCCATTGAAAAAAACGCCGAAATAAACTATAAATAAGCCCGCGCCGGAGTGGCGGAACTGGCAGACGCGCGGGACTCAAAATCCCGTCCCTGGAAACAGGGGTGTGGGTTCGATTCCCTCCTCCGGCACTAATTTTTCCCCTTTTGTAGACCAAAATATCTAAAAAGCCACGGAATCCTTGTGTGTTACGTATCAAAACGAAAAATATTGTCAAAAAGCGACCTGATCAGAGGAAAGATCCCTCGTTCTGAGCGATGATTTGCCAAGCCGCGTAAAAGGGAATATCCTATCCTCAGAATATTTTGACATCAAGGAGAAACTCAATGCGAAGACTATGTGTGTACGCGGCTATGATCGCGATGCTCGTTTCGATCGGATGGGCGCAGCAGGCGTCAACCCTGGAGCTTTACAAAGTGATCAAGACGGCCAAGGTTGGCGGAGCGGGCGGTTTTGACTATGTCTACGCGGACGTCGCCGGACGCCGGTTGTACATTCCGCGGACCGGTCCCACTCCTCGGGTAACCGTCTTCAACCTCGACACGCTCGAGCCCGTCGGCGAAATTCCCAAGGCCAGCGCGCGTGGAGTCGCCGTCGACCCCAAATCCAACCACGGCTTCTGCAGCAGTAAGCCCGTCGTGATGTGGGATACGAAGACCCTTGCGACGATCAAGACCATCGACGTGCAGGGCAACCCGGACGGCATTTTGTTCGATCCTTTCAACGAGCGGGTTTATGTGTTCAGTCACAGCGCACCGAATGCGACGGTGATTGACGCGAAAGACGGCTCCGTGGTCGGCACGATCGACCTGGGCGGCGCGCCGGAACAAGGCGTCACAGACGGCAAGGGCCATTTGTATGTCGACCTCGAAGACAAAGACAACGTCGCTGTCGTCGACGCGAAGACACTTACGGTAACCGCCCACTACGACCTCGGCGGCAAGGGCGGAGGGCCGGCCGGGCTGGCCTTCGACGTGAAGAATAACATTCTCTTTGCCGCCTGCCATGCCCCCGCAACGATGGTGGTTCTCAATGCCAGCGACGGCAAGATCATCGCCACCTTGCCGATCGGCACCGGAGTCGATGGCGCCGTATTCAATCCGGCGACGATGGAAGCCTTCAGCTCGCAAGGCGATGGCACTCTGACCGTCGTCAAGGAAAACAGCCCAACCAGCTTTGTCGTTGCCCAGAACGTGCCAACCCAGCGGAGCGCGAAAACTCTGACGCTGGACACCAAGACGAATCGGATTCTTCTCATCGCCGCTGAATACACTCCTCCGCCCACGCCGCCGCCGGCTGGAGGACGAGGCGGCCGAGGCCAGATGGTGCCGGATTCGTTTTCGATTATCGTGGTGGGCAAATAATTCCGCATCTCACCCAAAAATCTTGATCTACAAGAGAAGTAGAGGAGCTATCGGCAATTTCGGGTCGGGCCTCTCCGAATGCAAATGAGGCTATATAATGACCTTGACCGAAAATCCGGCGGCCGGCGGAATCGCCTTGGTTTTGACGCGCAGCACGCCGCGGCGGTCCCGGGCGTCGAAGAACCATCCTTCGGCCGCTTTGTCGAATTCCTCCCGTTTCTCGAAAGCCGGGACGGACTTGTCGTTCAGCTTGATCGCGGCCGGCTTAGCCGGTAAATGGACGTCCACGACGTAGGACCGGCTCTGCGGCATATCGGCGTATTTGCCCTTGGCCGGGTCGACCTTGATCGAGATCGTCGCCCCCGCCGTGTCCAGTGTTTTCGGAGCCTCGACTTCGACGAGCGTTCTGGCGAACGCACCGCTCCGATAATCCTGCGTCGTGCCGTCGTCCTCGTACAGCGTGAAGCTCGATTTTCCCCAGGGATAGACGTCGAATGTCACCGGGTCCTTGGGTTTCTCGCGATCGTGGAGCATCTCCGGATACAACGGAATGACGGCGCCGGCCTTGACGAAGACGGGGAGTTTATCGAGAGGCGTTTCGAAACCGTTCAAGATGGTGGGGCCGAAATATTCCCGTCCGTCCCAGTAATCGATCCATTTCCCGGCCGGCAGATAGATGTCGTTGCGGATGGGGGAATCTTCGTAGACCGGCGCGACCAGGAGCCATTCGCCGCTCATGAACTGGTATTGGGTCCGCTTCGACCAGGTCAGCGGGTCATCGGGATACTCGAGGACCATGGCCCGGACCGTCGGCACGCCCGTATCGTATGCCTCCCGGCAATACGTGTAAATGTAGGGCGTCAGCCGCATCTTCAGCTTCAGGTATTTCCGGTTATACGTCGTGTAGGGCTCGCCGAAGATCCAAGGCTGTTTCATGAGGTTGGTCTGCTTTGACCAGCCGCTGATAATCATCAGGACGGGGGTGAAGCACTTCCACTCGAGGTCGCGGACCTGGGTCTGGGCGCTGCCGCCGAAGATGCCGTCCACGTCGCCCGACGCGGCGTTGAATCCCGACAGGCCGGCGCCGATGACCGCCGGGATATGGAAGCGGATGTATTCCCAGTTGCCCGACTGGTCGCCCGAAAAAATGGTGGAATAGCGCTGGGCGCCGGCCCAGGCGCACGTCGTCCAGACGAAACCGCGCGCGTTGCTGTTCTTCTCGATGCCTTCATAGGCTTCCCGCATGCCGTTCAAGGCGAACTGGTATCCCCGTCCGACCCAGGCCACGTCGAGTTTCATGACGCGCGTGCCGAACTTGCCGACTTCCGTGGCGATCCGCTCCAACCCCTTTTCCGTCCAGAGTCCCGTATAGAAACCGCGTTTGTGGAGTTCCTGGACCGTATCATCGAGGTCCACGTATCCGCAGCCGTAGCCGTCATTGGGCAGGATCCAGCCGCCCGGCATGTCGTTGGCGCGATAAACGTCCGCGACCTTCTGGATGACGTCTGGCGTTTTGCCTTTTTTGTTATAGCAGTCGGCGTCGCCGAACTCCAGGCCCCAGCGGGGCGGAAAGAACGGCCGGCCGGTGACGAGCGTGTAGCCCTCCAGGATTTTTTTCAAGGAAGGCCCGTAGAAGTAATAGGCATCGAACCGTTGTTCGTCGTGCGACAGGCTGACCGGTTGGAGAAAATCGTATTTGCCCGGCGCCATGGTATTCCGGAAAGCCCCGTAGCCGGCCGTGCTCATATAAAAGGGGGCCGGGTTGGGGGTCGTGCCGTCGCCCCAGCCGCGGGTATTGAGCCGGATGTTGACGGACGCGTCCCGGTGGGAGAAATATCCGTTCTGCATGCCGCCGCCGAAGAACGCCTCGTTCTCGCTGCGTTTCAGGGTTTGAACGGTCGAGGGTCCGTAAGACAGGGAGCGGCTTTCCTGCCAGACTACGACGGCGTTGTCCTTGTCGAAGAGGGCGAAACGAAGGGGCCTTTTATAGACACGGAGAAGACAGTCCTTGGATTCGATCCTGTAGTACTCGCTCCCGTCGCGCCAGTTGACGGAGATCGGCGCGGGCTTGAAGACGACCATCGGGGCGTCTTCCGGGTTGGCCGGCGGCTCATCGAACTTTCCCTCAGGGCCCAGCCAGATGCGGAAGATATCGTTACGGTAAAAGACGACCCGGACAAGGTCGGGACCGGCCGCGATCGTGAAAACGTTATCTTTGACGTCAAAGCCCGTAACATCGCCGAGCGTGATGCTTCGTCCGCGGAGCGGGGCCGCGGGCTTCTGTTGCGGCGGCTTGGCCTGAGCCGTCTGGGCTTGTTGCTGCTGTTTGGCCTGAACGGGATTGAAACTGACAAAATTCAACCCGGCGATTATGAGAAGGATGAAGATCATGAGTCTTTGCTTTTTCATCGTCGGCGAACTCCTCATTCTTGAATCATGAAACGGTCATCGCCTCAAAAAGATATCGTTGTCGCGCGGCGATGTCAATCGCCGGAACAACCTGAAGCGGACATCGGGACAAGCAATCTCATTTGAATTTGACCCTTTTTGACAATCGTTGACCCCTATGCTATAAATTTTCATCGCCTTCAAAAATCAAGCGAAGACGAAATATTCCGCCTCGCGGACGGCGGAATTCAGAGGAGTTCAAAGCCATGATCACCGGCGCCTATTCGCTCCTGATGACGCCGTTCAATGACGATCTGTCATTGGACGAAAACGGCTTAAGAACGCTCATCCGCATGCAGGTCAAGGCTGCAATCCACGGCCTGGCCCCGCTCGGCGTCACGGGAGAAAGCCCGGCTTTGTCCGAGGAAGAGATCCGGCGGGTCGTTGAAATCACGGTCGAAGAAGCCAACGGGGCCTGTAAAGTCGCTCCCGATACCTGCTCCTGCAATATCGATCAGACGATTCGCCGGGCCAATCTTTACGCCGAGCTGGGCTGCGATTATGCCGTCGTTTTCGCCCCTTTCCTTGTCAAGCCGACCCAAGCGGGCCTGGTCGAATTTTATCGGCGGGTCGCCGACAGCTCCAAGATTCCGGTCATCCTCCATAACGTGCCGGAGCGGGCGGGCGTCAATATCGAACCCAAGACTTATGAAAAACTCATCCGCCACGGGAACATCATCGCCACCAAAGACGGCAAGAAGGAATTGGACCATCTGGCCAAAATTCTTTATCTCGCCAGAGGGACGTCGTTCACCGTCCTGACGGGAAAAGATACGACGGCCTATCCTCTCATGGCCTTCGGCGGCCATGGAGTTTTTACCGTCGCCGCGAATATCGTTCCCGGCGTCATGCGCCGGCTCGCGGATTTCTGTCTGAAGGGCGATTTCGAAAAAGCGCGCGAAATCCATTTCGAGTACTTCGAACTCTTCGAAGCCTTGCGCCTCGAGACCAACCCCATGGCGGTCAAAGAGGCGCTTTCGCTGATGGGCCTGCCCGGCGGTCCGCTCCGGCTGCCGCTGACGCGGCTCAGCGAGCCGAATCGGGAAGACCTCAAGAGACTCCTCAAAGAACGGAGCCTCATTTGAAGGAGATCTTCCTTCAGGCCCCGGCTACGATCGCCAATTTCGGCCCGGGCTTCGATACGTTTTGCCTGGCCCTCGCCGCTCCCCTGGATTATTTTCACATCCGGCGGAAATCGTCGCGGGGAATCACCATCCGGATCATCGATGGGCAGGAGACCCTTCCGACGGAGCCCGAAAAAAACACGGCCGGCTTGGCGGCGCTTCATTTTTTCGAAAAATCCAAGGCGGCGGGGGGCGTCGATATCGAAATCATAAAAAAAACGCCTTCCGCAGCGGGCCTGGGGACCTCGGCGGCATCGGCCGTCGCCGCCGCTTATGGCATGAACAAGCTTTTTGAAGCCGGCCTCAGCGAGGCCGATATCATCGAGATCGCGGGCAAAGGCGAAGCGGCCTCGGGCGGCACGCCTCACCTGGACAATGTTTCCGGATGCTGCTTGGGGGGGTTCGTTTTCGTCCGCAGTTTTCAGCCGCTCCGGCTCGAAAAAATCGTCGCGCCGGAAATTCCGATCGTCATCCGGGTCCGGAAGAAATCGGTGACGACGTCGAGGGGATTGATCCCGGAACAGCTCGTTCTGAGACAAGTGAAGGAGCAGATGGCCTGGTGCGCGGCTGTCGTCCACGCCGTGAAGAGCGGCGATCTGGAGCGGATAGGCGAAGCAATCAATCGCGATCATATCTCGGAGCCGGTCCGGTCCCTTTACATCCCGGGCTATCAAGCGCTCAAGAAGAGGGTTTTAGAGGCGGGCGCGTTCGGCGTCAATGTCTGCGGAGGCGGATCGTCCGTCTTCGCCATCTGCGATAAAGAACAGCGGGAGGTGGTCGCGGAAGCGATGAGTCTTCCTTTGGAGGGCGACAAGGAGCCGCCGCTCGTCCTGACCACGAAATCCTCGAATCAGGGGGTCATGGAGATCGATGGATTATAAACAAATCGCCCGGCTCATTGCCAAGAGCCGAAAAATCACGCCGGCCAAGGTCTATGTGGAAGGGGAGTTCCGGAGGGTCGATTTTAAAAACGCGGCCTTCCAAGCGTTTGGGGAGGGATCTTTTTGGATCCTGATCGGCGACTATGAGGAGATCCGGAAATGGATGGCCCGCCACCGGGCCCGCATCGTCGATAACCACATGGAAGTGACGGCCCGCTATTCGGCCCTGCCGCTCATCGATTTGAAAACGGTCCAGGCGCGCGTCGAGCCCGGAGCCGTGATTCGAGCCGGGGCCCGCATCGGGCGGGATTGCGTGATCATGATGGGGGCCGTCATCAATATCGGCGCCGAACTCGGACCCAGGACGATGATCGACATGAACGCCGTTTTGGGCGCCCGGGCGATCGTCGGGCGGAATTGCCACATCGGCGCCGGCGCCGTCATCGCCGGCGTCCTCGAACCGCCCAGCAGGAAACCCGTCGTGATCGCGGACAACGTCCTGGTGGGGGCCAATGCCGTCGTCCTCGAAGGCGTGAAGGTCGGGAAGGGGAGCGTCATCGCCGCCGGGGCCGTCGTCCTCAAAAACGTGCCGCCCGGAGTCGTCGCGGCGGGCGTTCCGGCCGAAGTCATCAAATCGGTCCGGGATATCGGGAACCGGGAAAAGATCGCGATCCTCAAGAACCTTCGCGGCCATCGAAAATAAGCGGGCGGAAACGTTCGCCGGCGTCCCTGACGCGCAAGGTGATCAGATATGGATCTTTTTGAATTGACCAAAGCGCTCGTGAATATTCCCTCCGTCACGGGAAGCGAAAGCGCTTTGGCCGATTTTCTCGTGACCTTTCTCCGCAAACGGGGTTTCGACGTCCGGGAGCAGGTCGTCGAGCGGAAACGGCGAAACGTTTTCGCCGCGGCCGGGGCAAAGCCGGGCGTCGTCTTATGCACGCATATGGACACGGTGCCGGGTCCGGCCGTCGCCTCCGAGGACGGCGAATACATTTACGGCCGGGGCTCATGCGATGCCAAAGGCATCATGTCGGCCATGATCGTTGCGGCCCGCGCCCTTCTCGAGGAGAGGATTCAAAGCGTCGGGCTTCTTTTCGTCGTCGGCGAAGAGACAGACAGCCTGGGCGCCCGACGAGCCAACGTCATGGACCCCGGTTCGCGGTTTATCATCGTCGGAGAGCCCACCGGGAACAAACTCGCGAGCGGACACAAAGGAATTCTGACGATCCGGCTGACCACGCAAGGCCGGAAGGCGCATTCCGCTTTTCCCCATCTCGGCGAATCGGCTGTCACTAAGCTTTTGGACTGTCTCCAGATCGTCAGGAGCCTGGAGCTTGGAGAAGATCCGGCTTTGGGCAAGACCCTGATGAACATCGGCCGGATCGAAGGAGGGGTCGCGCCGAACGTCATTCCCGATGCGGCCGAGGCCGTCATTTCGTATCGCACGGCCGTCGCTCCGGATCAGGTCCTCGGGCAAATTGTCCGGGCGGTCGGCAGATCGGCGGACCTCGAGGTGATCACGAAATCCGACCCTCAGATCCTGCACACGGTTCCCGGCTTTGAGCAGGCGGTCATGCCCTTCGGGTCGGACATCCCCCATTTGAAAGCTTTCGGCAAGCCGCTGCTCATCGGTCCCGGTTCGGCTTTCGAGGCCCATACGGAATCGGAGAAAATTGGAAAGACGTCGCTGCTGGAGGCCGTCGATATCTACAAGAAATTGGTGAAGGGCTTGTTGGCGGAGATATAAGGACGATGGAAACTCAGCCGTCGATTTTGAGCGATCGCATGCGCGGGATCGAGAAAACCCTGATAAGGCGGATCCATGATCTGGCCGGGCCGGACTGCATCGACCTCGGACTGGGCGAGCTCCGCTTTCCCACGCCTCGGCCCATTCTGGATCACGTCCGGGAAAATTTGGGGAAGTGGAAAATCGGCTATACGCCCAACGAAGGATACCAGGAGCTCCGCGAGTTGATCGCCGGGCGGAGCGGCTATCCCGTCACGCCGGACCGCATCTGCGTCACGGTCGGGGCCCAGGAAGCGCTCATGGCCGTCCTGATGGTCATCGTCAATGCCGGGGACGAGATCTTGGTTCCCGACCCCGGATTTCCGGCTTATGCCTCGCTTGTCCGCATGGCGGGCGGCGAGCCGGCGACGTATCCTCTTTTCCAGGAATCGGGCTTCAAGATGAACGCCGGCCACGTACTCGGCGCCCTCACCGGGAAAACGAAAGCCGTGATTCTCAACAGTCCGAATAATCCCAGCGGCGCCGTCTACGCCGGGGAAGAGCTGGAAAAGTTGGCGGCGGGACTTCGCGAACGTTCCGTCCTGGCGATTTCGGATGAAGTCTATAAAGAGATTTCGTTCGGGAAACGGCCGGATTCGATCGCTTCTTATATGGACCGGTGCGTCGTGATCGACAGCCTCTCCAAGAGTTTCGGCATGACGGGTTGGCGGATCGGATGGTGCGCGGTTCCGCCGGATATGGCCAGGGCCCTGGCCGGCTTTCATCAATTGGCCGTGAGCTGCGTGTCGTCGATCTCCCAGCGCGCGGCTATTTATGCCTTGAAAGGATTCGCGGACGAGGACAAGAAGCGAAACGTGGAGGAGCTTCGGAGGCGAAGAGATCTCGCCGCGAAATGCCTGGACGATCATACCGACTTGAGCTATATCAAGCCCGAAGGGACGTTCTATGTCTTTGTCGACGTCGCGGATAAAAAGCCTGAATTCGGCGGCTCGTTGGATATCGCCATGGGACTCCTGACGAAAGAAAAAGTCGTCACGATCCCGGGCGTGGCGTTCGGGCCGCGAGGCGAGGGTCATCTGCGGCTTTCGTTCGCGGCTGAGCCCGAGCAAATCGAGGAGGGCATCCGGAGACTGGGCCGCTTTTTCGCATAAATTGCGCCGCCGGCCGATTTGCCGGGCCGAAGGGAAGGAGATTGACATGTCGAAAGAACGCCTCATATCCGTCGACGCGTTCCGTGGTCTGACGATTGCGTTCATGATCCTGGTCAATAACCCGGCCAGCTGGACGTACGTCTATGCACCGCTCCGTCATGCCGAATGGCACGGCTGGACGCCCACGGATCTCATTTTCCCGTTTTTTCTGTTCATTGTCGGGATCTCGATCGCCCTCTCGTTTTCCCGGAGGAAAGGGGAGGGCTGCCCCGCCGGGAGCCTTTACGGCAAGATCGTCCTCAGATCGGCCGTGATCTTCGTCATCGGACTCTTCCTCCATCTCTTTCCGCGTTTTCCTTTTGCGACCATGCGGATTCCCGGCGTCCTTCAGCGGATCGCGGTCTGCTTTCTTTTTGGTGCCCTGATTTATTTGAACACGAGAGCCAAAAGCCGGATCGCCATTTCTGCGATCATCCTCGCCGGATTCTGGGCCCTCATGACGTTTGTGCCGGTTCCGGGCTATGGACCGGGTCTTCTCGCTTATCAAGGCAACCTCTGCGGCTACATCGATACCAAGCTTCTGGCTGGCCATATCTATAAACCCGAATTCGATCCGGAAGGGATCCTGAGCACGCTTCCGGCGATCGTCACGGTGCTGCTCGGGACGTTGGCCGGGGATTGGCTGCGCTCTCCCCGGACCGATTTCCGGAAGACGCGCGGGATCTTTGCGGCCGGAATCCTGTTGACCGCCGCCGGGCTTTTGCTGGGCCGTTATTTTCCGATCAATAAACAGCTGTGGACGAGCACCTTCGTCATTTTAACGGCCGGAATGGCCCTCGTTGTGTTCGGCCTCTGCTTTATCCTCATCGAACGATTCCGTTTCAAAAAATGGGCCTATCCGTTTCTCATCCTCGGCACGAACGCCATTACGGTTTTCGCCGGCTCGACGCTGATGGTCAAAATCCTCATGTTGATCAGGATTCCCGACGCCGGAAAAACCGTAAGCCCTATGACGTATCTCTATAACCATGTCCTTTCTCCGGCGGCCGGGCCATACCTTGGATCCTTGATCTATCCCCTGGCCTTGATCGTTTTATGGATTTTTCTCATCCTGCCGCTGTACAAACGAAAAATATTCCTCAAGGTATAGATTCCCTATTCCGCCGGAGCTCGCCCGGCCCAAGAAATCTCGGATAGATCCTTTACTTCTTTCAGCCTCTTCCTTCTTGAGTTCAACGCCTAAAGCCTGTATGATGACTGATTAAATTCGGATTTCTGGAGCGCCCATGGAAGCGATCAAGGTCGAAGATCTGACGAAGCGATTCGAAGACGTGACGGCCGTGGACCATCTTTCGTTCGAGGTCCATCAAGGCGAGCTTTTCGGCCTCCTCGGGCCGAATGGGGCCGGAAAGACGACGACGATCAATATGCTCTCGACGCTCCTCAAGCCGACGTCGGGGCGGGCCGAGGTGGCCGGCTTCGACGTGGCCAAAAACAGAGACAGCGTCCGAAAAAACATCGGGGTCGTTTTTCAAGAGCCGGCGCTGGACGGAAAACTCACGGGCCGCGAAAATCTCGAGTTCCACGCCATGATGTATGGCATCAAGGCCGAGGAGCGGCGGAAGCGGATCGCCGACGTCCTGAGCCTCGTCGACCTGACCGACAAAGCAAAGGTCCTGGTCGAGAAATATTCCGGGGGCATGAAGCGCCGGCTCGAGATCGCGCGGGGGCTGATCCAGCGGCCCACCGTCCTTTTCCTCGATGAGCCGACGCTCGGACTGGACGCGCAGACACGCCGGCATATCTGGGATTACGTCAAGAAACTCAACCGGGAAGGCCGGGTCACGATCATCCTGACGACGCATTACATGGAAGAAGCCGATTATCTCTGCGAAAGGGTCGCCATCATGGACCATGGCAAATTCGTGGCCCTCGATACGCCCTCGAAGCTCAAGGACGTTCTCGGCGGCGACGTCGTCCAGATGGAGATCGACGGGGATCCGGCTCGTCTCGAGGCCGAGTTGAAATCCACGGAATGGATCAAGAAATACGCCCGCCGGGACGAGGTCCTGACTCTGACCATGGAAAAAGGAGAGCGGAGGATCCCCGAGCTCATCAACATCGCCCAGAATCATGGCGTCGCGGTGACCTGCGTCCACCTCCGCAAGCCGAGCTTGGAAGACGTCTTTCTCCACTTTACCGGCCGGATGATCCGCGAACAGGAAGGGAATTCCATGGACCAAAGCCGGGTGATGATGCGGGCCCACGGGAGGAGATGATCATGATCAGCTGGACGGCGGTTTATGTTCTGTGGCTGAGGGAAATGAAACGCTACAGCCGGGCGAAATCCAGGATCATCGGGTCGTTGATCCAGCCCTTGTTTTTCCTGGCGTTTTTGGGCCTCGGTTTCAACAAGCTGTCTATTCCGGGGATGCAACCGGGGACGAATTACATCCAATTTCTCGTCCCCGGCATCGTCGGGATGACCCTGCTTTTTTCCTCGTCGATGCAGGGCCTCTCGGTCCTCTGGGACCGGGAGTTCGGTTTCCTCAAGGAGATCATGGTCGCGCCGGTCGGCCGGGTTTCGATCGTCCTCGGACGGATCGCCGGAGGCACGACGACGACCATGATCCAGGGGCTGCTGGTCCTGGGACTCTCGTTCTTCCTCCGCTTCCGCATCACCCATATTCCGAATTTCCTCCTGGCCCTCGCCTTCATGATCCTGATCGCGTTCACGTTCATTGGGTTGGGGTTGATCTTCGCCTCGAAGATGAAGGACATGCAGGGGTTCGGCCTGATCATCAATTTCATCATCTTTCCCCTGTTTTTCCTTTCCGGCGCGCTCTACCCGCTGAAAAACCTCCCCCTCGTTGTCCGCATTCTGTCCTATTTAGACCCTTTGACCTACGGCATCGATGGATTGCGGCAGACCATGATTCTCGGGTATGAATCCTCGATTCCGGTCTACCTGAATTTTGCGATCATGGCCGGATTTTCGTTGGTCATGCTTTTCCTGGGCGCGTTTTTTTTCGAGAAAAGCGAAAGCGTTTGAAGAAGGGGAGATCATGGTCAAAGATAAAAAATGGAATCAGGACAAGGGTTGGTATCGATCAGGCCTTATTATCCTCATGGCGATCGTCGGAATGGTCGCTTGCCAGGCCGGGGAATCGGGGAAAACGAAAAAGATGATCGCGGCGTCAGCGCCCATCAAAGTCAAGCTCGGCGTCGATGTGTTCTTTGAAAAACATCTTGATCGGGTGAAGGGCAAGAAGGTCGGCCTCATCACCAACCCCTCAGGGGTCAACGGCCGTCTGGAAAGCACGATCGATCTATTTCTTGCCCATCCCGATATTCAGCTCGCGGCGCTTTACGGCCCGGAGCACGGCGTCAGGGGAGACGCCCAAGCCGGAGCCTTTGTCCCGTTTTATCTAGACAAGAAATTCCATATTCCGGTTTTCAGCCTGTACGGACCGTCCATGAAGCCGCAGCCGGGCATGCTCAAGAATATCGATGAGTACATGCGGTCTTTCGATACGACCCACGATGATAAAAAACTGAGCGGGTCGATGACCAAGGACATCGACGTCCTGGTATACGATATCCAAGACGTGGGAACCCGCGTCTATACCTTCGAGTCGACGATGGCCTATGCCATGCAGGCCGCGGCTGAAGCGGGGATTGATTTCATCGTCCTCGACCGGCCCAATCCCATCAACGGCGTGTCGATGGAGGGCCCGATCCTGGAATATCCGGAATTCAGCTCGTTCGTCGGGATCTATCCCGTCCCGCTCCGCTTCGGCCTGACGATCGGAGAGTTGGCCGTCCTCTATAACGAAAAATTCCTTGAAAAGAAAGCGAAATTGACCGTTATCCCGATGGCGGGCTGGACGCGAGGGATGTGGTACGACGACACGGATCTGCCCTGGGTCATCCCCTCGCCGAATATACCCACCCTCGACACGGCGGCGGTCTACCCCGGCCAGGTTTTTTTCGAAGGCACGAACGTTTCCGAGGGCCGGGGGACGACGCGGCCGTTCGAACTCTTCGGCGCTCCGTGGATCGACGGCTATGACCTGGCGAAAAAACTCAACGCGCTCGGACTCGCCGGCGTCACATTCCGGGAGCAGTGGTTCACGCCGACGTTCTCCAAGTTCAAAGACGAGCTCTGCGGAGGATGCCAGATCCATGTGACCGAAAGGAACATCTACCGGCCCCTCGAGACAACGCTTCACATCATCAAGGTCGTCCGCGATGCCTACCCCGCGCAATTCCAATTCCACGAGAAATACTTCGACAAGGTCATGGGAACGTCCTCCGTCCGGAAGGCCATCGAAGCGGGAAAAAGCATTCCCGAGATCGTCGCGGGCTGGGCGGAGGGATTGGCGAAGTTCGATGAGCTCCGCAAGGCCTTTCTCCTCTACGGAACGCGGAATCCGGCGTCCTAGCTTATTGTATTGAATAGAACCCGGCGTTTCTTTTACAATAGGGATCTTTCCGCTGTTGTGGCGGACTTCATTAAGGAGCTGGATGCATGGCCACGCCGAAAATTTTTGCCTACGCCCTTTCCAACCCCCTCTCCGTGATTCTGAACAAACCGCCCCAGGATTTCACGAGGGAGGATTTTTTCAAGGTTATCGGACAGAAGAACATCGAGCGCATCACCTTCCATTACACCGCCCTGGACGGCAAGCTCAAGGAACTCAAACTCCCCATCGCGAGCGGCCATCAGGCCGAAAACATCCTGGCCGAAGGCGAACGCGTGGACGGGTCCTCGCTGTTCAAGGGCATGGTCGATACGGCGCTCTCCGATCTCTACGTCGTTCCGGTTTTCAAAACGGCCTTTTTGAACCCTTTTGACGAGCACAGCCTCGATTTTGTCTGCCGCTACCTGACCAAGGATGGCGATCCGGCGCCGTTCGCCCTGGACAATATTCTGGCCCGGGCCTCGGCCCTCTTTCAAAAGAACACGGGACTCGAACTTTACGCCCTCGGTGAGATCGAATTCTTTCTTCTCAGCGAGAAGACGCAAAATATTTTTCAGGCTCAGAAACAGATCGGCTATCACGCGTCGGCGCCGTTCATCAAGAGCGGGCAGATCCTCAATGAAATGGTCCGTCACATCACCCAGATCACGGGCGCGGTCAAATACGCCCACAGCGAGGTCGGCTTCGTGGAGAGCGTCCGGAGCGACATCGAGGAAATCCGCAACAAGCGGGCGGAACAGCTCGAGATCGAATTCCTGCCCCGGCCGATCATAGATATGGCCGACTATGTCGTCCTGGGCCGCTGGCTTATCCGCAACATCGCCTACAAATACGGCTGCGTGGCGACGTTCACGCCGAAGATCGAGGAGGGCGTCTCGGGCAACGGGCTCCACTTCCATCTGGCGCTGGTCAAGGACGGGAAGAACATCATGACGGGTCCGGGCGGCTCGCTGACCGATCAGGCGAAGCGCTTGATCGGCGGCCTCTGCGAATACGCCGATTCGCTGACCGCCTTCGGCAACATGGTCTCGTCCGCCTATCTGCGCCTCATCCCCAACCAGGAAGCCCCGACGCGCATCTGCTGGAGCGATCTCAATCGGAGCGCCTTGATCCGGGTCCCCCTCGGGTGGAACAATATCCGCCATCTTTCCCAAAAACTGAATCCTCAGGACGTCAAGGCGTTCGAGGCTCAGTCCGGGCGGCAGACCGTCGAACTGCGCAGCCCCGACGGCAGCGCGCTCATCCATCTGCTGTTGGCCGGGATCGTCATGGCCGCGGATTGGGCGTTCCGCGAGGACGGCAGCCTTCTGTTCAAGGAGAACACGGCGCTCGAACTGGCCGAGAAACTGTACGTCAAAGGCAATGTCTTCACGGACAAGGATCTGCTGAAGCGTTTGCCCGCTCTGCCGGCGAGCTGCGTCGAATCGAGCCGCATCCTCCTCAAAAAGCGCGAGCTCTATGAGCGCGACGACATCTTCCCGCCGAGCATCATCGATTACGTGGCGCGTCACCTCGCGGACGAAAACGACGAATTCATGAACAAAAAACTCATGGATCTTCCCGCCGACGATCGGCTGCTCGAGACGCGGAGGATCATGCACAAGGACCTTCATCGACATTGATGGGAAGCCCGAGCGACGGCCAAAGATCATCATTGCGAAAAGCATCCATGACGCCCCTTGAGCGCTGGCTGGCCGTCTTTCACCGGCAGAAGCCCGATCGCCTGCCCATGGATTATTGGGGAACGGAAGAAACCACGCGGAATATGATGAAGCATCTGGGCTGCCCGACGAAGCGCGAGATGCTGGAAAGACTCCATGTCGATTTTGTCGTCGACGCCAAGTCCGAATATGTCGGCCCCCGGCTTCCCCCCCTGACGGATGCTTTCGGCTGCCGGTTCCGTTCGGTGGATTATGGAACGGGCGCGTACGATGAATGCGTTCATTCGCCGCTGGCCGATTGTTCATCGGTTGAAGACGTCGAAAGCCGTTATGAATGGCCGGATCCGGACTGGTGGGATTACGGTGCGCTCGCTCGCCAGATGGAGGGACTCGAGATGTATCCGGTGCGCGGCGGAGGCTCGGAGCCGTTTTTGATCTATAAGAACCTGCGAGGCCAGGAACGGGCGTTCATGGACCTCATCGAGAATCCCGAGCTCGTCCATTATTGCCTGGACCGGCTCTTCGCCCTGGCCTACGAGAACACGCGCCGCATTTACGAGCGGATCCCCGGCCGGGTCACGTTCAGCTACGTGGCCGAAGACATGGGCGGCCAGACCGATCTCATGTTCTCGATCCGGCATATCCGGGAATTTCTATTGCCCGGCATGAAGCGCATCATCGACCTCGCGCACGAGGCCGGGGTGTTCGTCTTTCATCACAATGACGGGAACTGCCGCCGCATCCTTCCCGAGATGATCGAGGCCGGCATCGATCTGCTCAATCCCGTTCAATGGCGGTGCCCGGGCATGGAGCGCGAAGGATTGAAGAGGGATTTCGGCGAGCGGATCCTTTTTCATGGAGCCATGGACAATCAATACACCCTGCCGTTCGGAACGGTCGAAGAAGTCCGGGAGGAAGTCCTGGAAAATATCCGGATTCTCGGCGAAGGGGGAGGCTATATCTTGGCGCCCTGCCACAATATCCAGCCCCTCACGCCGCCCGAAAACGTCGTGGCAATGTACAAGACGGGCTATGCCTGCGGCAGGCTTTAGGAACCCCCTCGTCTTGTAAACTGCACTACGGTTAGACCTCTCTCATGTTGACACGGACTTCGTCTCTGTAATAACGTCCCCGCTATGAAGCTGACCCTCGTCGACGGTCTTGTCATATTCGCCTATTTCGCTTTCAATTTGGCCATCGGGATTTTCTATAGAAAAAGAGCGACGAAAAGCGTCAACGATTTTTTCGTTTCGGGGCGAAACGTGACGTGGTGGCTGGCGGGAACGTCCATGGTGGCGACGACGTTCGCCGCCGATACGCCGTTGGCCGTCACCGGACTCGTGGCCCGGAACGGCATCGCTGGGAACTGGATCTGGTGGAGCCTGGCCGCGAGCGGCATCCTGACCGTATTCTTTTATGCCCGGCTTTGGCGCCGGGCGGGAGTCCTGACGGACGCGGAATTCGCGGAGATCCGATATAGCGGCCGGCCGGCCAGGTTTTTGCGCGGTTTCAGGGCTTTCTATTTGGGGCTGCCGATCAACCTGATCATCATGGGCTGGGTGAACCTGGCCATCGTCAAGGTCCTGATGCTCGTCTTCGGCGTGACGAAGATCCAGGCGTTGGGGATCGCGATCGGGATCATGATCGTCACGGCCTCCATTTCCACGCTCTCCGGATTATGGGGCATCTTGGTTACGGACCTATTCCAATTCCTCCTCAAGATGGGCATGGTCATCGTCCTGGCGATATTCGCGGTCCGATCGATCGGCGGAATGGCCGGGCTCATCGGCGGCATTCACGCGATCGAAAAAAGCAGCCCGGCCTCCGGTTCCTACCTGGCCTTCATCCCCGATTTGAATTCGGTCTGGATGCCGCTGATCACGTTTTTTGTCTATATCGCGGTCAATTGGTGGGCGTCCTGGTATCCAGGGGCAGAGCCCGGCGGCGGCGGATTTATCGCCCAGCGGATTTTCTGCGCCAAGAACGAGAAACACTCGGTCCTCGCCACGCTCTGGTTCAACATCGCCCACTATGCCCTGCGTCCATGGCCGTGGATCCTCGTGGCCCTGGTCGCCGTCGTCAAATTCCATGGCGATCCCGCCTTTATAGCGGATCCCGAATCCGGTTACATCCGGATCCTTATCACCGATCTTCCGCCGTCCTTGCGCGGTCTCATGCTGGCCGCCTTTGCGGCGGCTTATATGTCCACCATCGGCACGGAACTGAACTGGGGAGCCAGCTATCTGGTGAACGATCTCTACCGGCGTTTCTTTGCGCCGGGCCGAAGCGAGAAGCACTATGTCGGGATCTCCCAGGCGACGACCGTTCTGCTCATGGTCCTTTCGGCCGTTGTCACATTATTTATGGATTCCATCGCCGATGCTTGGAAGTTCTTGATCGCCATCGGCGCGGGCACCGGCCTGGTCTATCTTCTCCGCTGGTTCTGGTGGCGGATTAACGCCTGGAGCGAAGTTTCGGCCATGGCCGCGGCGTTCGTGACTTCGCTCGCGGTCCGCACGGGCTTTCATCTTGACGAGAAACAGCCGAAAGACTTCGCCGTGATCGTTCTGATAACGGTCGCCGTGACGACCGTGACATGGCTGACCGTGACATGGCTGACAAAGCCCGAGCCCAAGGAGATCCTGTTGTCCTTTTACCGCCGCGTCCGGCCGAGCCCGGCGCTCTGGGGGCCGGTCGCCCGCGAAGCCACGGACATCGTTCCTCGAAAGGATGGACTCTTCAACTTGCTGGACTGGGTCTGCGGCGTTTTCATGATTTATGCTTTCCTTTTCGGCGCCGGGAAAGTGATTTTCGGAAATATTGGTCTGGGTCTAGCCTTCTTGGCCGCGGGTGTCATATTCGGGGCGGTGATCTATGTTGATCTCGATAAGCGAGGCTGGGAAACGGTCGGGAAATGAAAATGGACGGCCATGCCGGAAAGCTCGTCCTCAGCCGCTCGCTTCAGCCCCCGGAAGCTCGGGAACTCCATAGACATTTCGGCCGAGATGTACTAATATTTTTCGAGGAGTTTCCATGAAGACCGTAGCCGCTTTCGGCGAGATCATGCTCAGGCTTTCCCCTCCGGATCGGGAAAGATTTTTTCAATCTCCCTATTTCCATGCGTATTTCGGGGGAAGCGAAGCCAATGTCATCGCCTCCCTGGCCCAATTCGGACACTCCACCCGCTTCATCTCGGCCGTTCCCAAGAACGAGATCGGATCGGCTGCCATCCGGGCGCTCCGCCTGGTGGGCGTCGATACCGGTTTTATCGTCCGAAAAGGGAAAAGGCTCGGCATTTATTTCGCGGAGAAGGGGAGCAATCAAAAGCCGACCCAGGTGATTTATGACCGCGATCATTCCGGCATCGCCGAGGCCGCGCGGGCCGATATCGATTGGGATAAAAGCCTGGCCGGGGCGGATTGGCTCCATGTGACGGGCATCACGCCGGCCGTCAGCCGGTCCGCGGCCGATCTGACATGGGACGCGGTCAGAGCGGCCAAGGCCAATGGTCTTCAGGTCTCCGTCGACTTGAATTATCGCGCCAAACTTTGGCAATACGGAGTTCCTGCGGCCAAAGTCATGCGCGAGATATTCAAATACGCCGACGTCGGGTTCGCCAATGAGGACGATTGCCGGAATTCCCTGGGGATCGAGTCGGAGGCCGCCGGACTGGGCGCCACGCCGGATATCGAGGCCTACGAGGCCTTGACGCTCAGGGTCATGGAGGAATTTCCCAATTTGAGGCGGCTCACCGTCACGCTGAGGGAAAGCCGGAGCGCGGATCATAATGTCTGGTCGGGTGTCCTGCGAAACCGCCGTGAATTTTTCGAGGGACCTCGCTATGAGATTGCCGACATCGTGGATCGCATCGGAGCGGGGGACGCCTTTGCCGCGGGCCTGATCCACGGACTCGACATCTTCTCCTCCGACCGGGATGTCTTGGAATTCGCCCTGGCCGCCTCCTGCCTGAAACATTCCATTCCGGGAGATTTCAATCTCGTTTCCGAAAGCGAGGTTCTGATCCTGATGAAAGGGGACGGGTCCGGCCGGATCCGCCGGTAGGGGAAGGCGCATGACACGCGATGAGGCGCTCGACATCATCCTGACGACGAAAGTCATCGCCGTCATCCGGATGCCGGACGCCGCGAAGGTCGCTCGAACGGCCGAGGCGATCCGGCGGGGCGGGGTGAGGGCGATCGAGATCACCATGACCACGCCCGGGGCTCTCGAAATCATCGGCGAAATGGCGGGCGAGAAGCGGGCCGGCGTCCTCATCGGAGCGGGAACGGTTTTAGACGCCGCGACGGCGGCCGCGGTCATCCAAGCCGGGGCCGATTTCGTCGTATCTCCCGTCTTGAATTTCGACATGATCCGGGTCTGTCGCGACGGCGATACGTTCGTGGCGCCGGGCGCTTTCACTCCCACCGAAATCCTCGCGGCCTGGGGAGAGGGAGCGGATGTGGTCAAGGTCTTTCCGGCCTCGGCCGCGGGCCCGAAATATTTCAAAGATCTTAAAGGCCCGTTTCCCGATGTCCGGCTGATGCCCACGGGCGGCGTCAGCGTCGAGAATGCGGCGGAATTTATGAGGAGCGGCGCGTGTTGCGTGGCTATCGGCACCGCGCTCCTCGACCCGGACGCGATTGCGACCGGCGATTGGGAAGCCCTGACGAGAAAAGCCAGAACGCTCATGGAATCCCTGAACCGGACCTGATCGGGGTTTGAGCGGAAGAGTTCATGAACAAACCTGAATTCATCAGCATTTTCAACGACGTCCTGGGACCGGTCATGCGCGGCCCCTCGAGCTCTCATACGGCCGGTTCTTATCATATCGCGAAGGTGGGGCGGGCCTTGCTCGGCGAACAACCCGTCACGGCGGTCTTCTCGTTCGATCCCGATGGATCCTACGCCGCGACCTATCGCCAGCAGAACGCGGACAAAGCGTTCGCCGCCGGGTTGATGGAATGGGACCTGACCGACGATCGTTTCGGCCGGGCTTTGGACATCGCCGCAGAAGTGGGGCTGGATATTCGCTTTCGCGTCGTGCCCCTCGACGGCGCCGACCATCCCAACACGGTCAAGGTCGATCTCGCCGGACGTTCGGGCCGAGAGCTTCACGCACTGGCGAAATCGACGGGCGGCGGCGGATTTCTCGTTCAGCAGATTGGAGACTGGCCCGTTTCGATCGACGGCAAATCCTACGAGACGTTTGTCATGTTGGATAAAAACGACCTGTCCGGCATCGAAAAGATCCTGAATTCCGTCGGGGAAATACCCCATCTGAGCGAAGACTCGCACCAGGAGGCTATCCTTCTTTCATGGAGCGGAAGCGAACCCCTTACCGAAGCGCTTCTTCGAGAATTCGAGGACTCATCCTGCCTCAAAGCGATCTGGGCCGCCCAGCCCGTTTTTTATGTTCGAAAAGGGACGGAGCTTTTTAGGAGCGCCGAAGAGATGGTCCAATTCGCGGCCGAGCGGCAATGGACGCTCGGACAGACGGCTCTTCATTATGAAGCGCAGCTCTTGGGGATGGGCATCCAGGAGATCAAGGGCGAAATGGCCCGCCGTTATCAAATCATGGCGGCGGCGGTCGAACTTGGGCTTCGGGAGGACAACGTCAGGATGAAGTTTTTAAAGCCGAGCGCCGGACGGGTCATGGAAGCGGAAAAAACCGGAAGCCTGGCCGCCGGCGGAATCCACGCGCGCGCCGCGGCGGGAGCGTTATCGGTGCTTCATATGAGCAACAGCGGGGGGGTGATCTGCGCCGCGCCCACGGGCGGATCCTCGGGAGTCATCCCCGGCGTCGTCACGGCGCTGGCCGGGGCGCGTGGAATGGACCCGGACCAGGTCGGCTTGGCGCTTTTCGCGGCCGGGGCTATAGGCCTTGTCATTGCCCGGCGGGCGACGTTCGCCGCCGAAGTGGCCGGCTGCCAGGTTGAAATCGGGGCGGCCGGGGCCATGGCGGCCGCCGGCGTCGTGGAAGCGGCCGGGGGATCGGCCCGGCAGGCCGTCAACGCCGCGGCCATCGCCCTTCAAAATACGATGGGCTCGGTCTGCGATTTAGTCCAGGGATCGTGCGAAATCCCCTGCCACACGCGGAACGCCGTCGCGGCCTCGAGCGCTTTCACTTGCGCGGATCTTGTCTTGGGAGGGTATCACAACCTGATTCCCCTCGATGAAACGATCGATGCCGCGTTCGCCGCGGGAAAGATGCTTCCCCCGGAATTGTTGTGCACATCCCAGGGCGGACTGGCGGTCACCCCGTCGGCCATGGCTCTGGGGCGGGCCAAGAAAAATTGAGTGGGAAAGGACCCGTTCATGAACATGAACTTACGGTTTCGTCCCGTTTTTCGGCATGCGCTTCTCCTCGGACTTTCTTTATTTTTCATGAGACCGGGCCTTCTTCTTGCCGGGAAAAGGACAGAAGCCCCTTTGCAGCATCCGTTCGTGTCCCACGGCGACTGGTGGCAAAGCCAGTTTGGAACATCGCGGCAAGCTTGGGTGGAAGCCCTGAGCCCGAATTTTCAAAACAGGAACAGCGGTCCGGCCTGCGTCCTGATGCTCGTCAATTATAAGAAGCGCTCGAGGATTTCCGCGGATTTTGCGAGCTTCGCCGATCCGCGCTATCCGCTGATTCATGCCGACGTCCGCTGGAGTTTCTGCCGGGCCAACGCGGACAAGGGATATCCGGGCGGGTTCGCCGGCGATGACCGGACCGAGGCGACGGAGCAGGAGCTGGCCGATGTTCTCGAACATGAATCCATCCCGGTTTCGATCAGCTCCGGCCCCGGCGATGCGACGATCGATCGGATCATCGAAGCGATCGGACGATACAGCCTTGTGATCTGCCGGATCGATCCCTCTGTCTATTTTCCCGACGAAAAAGCCGCGGATGGACGATGGGTCGTCGTCTACGGCTATGATGAGGCGTCGATCTTCATCAATGATCCCGGCCGGCCCGAAGGCAGAGGCAAAGAGGTGCCCCGGCGCGAATTCCTGTCGAGTCTGCGGAAAGCGGACGGCGGTCGCGACGTCAGGCTGCTGGAATGCCTCACGATGATCGGAAATTATCCCGAGGGATGGCATGCCGACGGAAGTTCACGGATATTCGTCGACCATTATCTGGAATATCGGGATGAACTCGGATTCCCTTATGATAATGGCGGCAGCTGCTGCGTCCATACGGTCGGAACCTGCGTCGTCCAGGATTTTCTGAAGCCCCCGGCCCAGCTGAAGACTCCGAACGAAGGCAAGCGCCTCTTGATGCTGAACCGGGCGAAGATGGACATTTTTGAAGTCAAAGGGCCGTTTTACGCCAAGTATTTTTTGATCTGGGGATTCGATAAGCTCGGAACCGCGATGGGGAACGAAATGCCGACAGCGACGGGCCGCCGGCAAGATTTCGAAAAGGGGAGTTTGATCTGGAACGGCAAGGACGTCCTGTTCATGGCGGCTCCAACCAAGAAATAGACCGAGCCCGTTACGTTATAGAATCTTTCCTGTGAAAGGAGACTGACATGCATCATGATCGTATCTCGGCCATGAAACGGCGGGACTTCCTCAAGACGACGGTCGCCGGCGTGGCTTCCTTTTCCGTCCTCGGGAAAAAGACGCTGGCTGCCGAACAAGCGAGCGGAAAAACGACGATCGTCCTGGTGAAAACTCGGGATCGGGCGCAGGGCGTGAAAGACGTCTTACGGCTTCTTTCCTTTCCTTCACCGAAGGGCCAAAGCATCCTGATCAAGCCGAATTTCAACACCTCAGACCCGGCTCCGGGGTCGACGCACAACGACACGCTCCGCCAGCTCGTCCTGGAAATGAAGGCGCGGGGCGCGAGCCGCATCACGCTCGGCGAAAGCAGCGGTCCGCCTCAAACCAAGAAGGTCTTGGAAGACAAGGGCGTCCTCGCTCTGGCCCGGGAGCTTGGGTTCGATATCCTCAATTTCGAGGAGCTCGGCGACGACGGCTGGGCGCATTTCAAGCCGGCCGGAACCCATTGGAACGATGGGTTCTCGATCGCCAAGGCGGCCGCCGAAGCGGATTACCTGGTCTCCACGTGCTGCCTGAAAACGCACGGGTTCGGCGGGCATTTCTCGATGTCCATGAAGCTGGCCGTCGGGCTGACGCCGAAAAGCATCCGTCGAGAGCTCCACAGCAAGCGCGACACGGATATGCGGAAGATGATCGCTGAACTGAACCAGGGTTATCGGCCCAAGGTCATCGTGATGGACGGGGTAGATGCGTTCGTCGATGGAGGACCTTCGACCGGCAAGAAGGTCGAGGCCGGCGTTTTCATCGGGGGGACCGACCGGGTGGCCGTTGACGCCGTCGGCGTGGCGATCCTCAAGGAGTTAGGATCGAATCCGACGATCATGTCCAAAAAGGTGTTCGAGCAGGACCAGATCCAGCGCGCGGTCGAAATCGGGCTGGGCATAAGCCGACCCGATCAAATCGAAATCACGGCGTCGGACGCGGCCGGCCGCTCCTACGCCGAAAAGATCAAATCCATCTTGAAAGAAGGGTGAGCCATGAACGTCCATGATGCCATCGTTTCCCGCCGGTCCATTCGCCAGTTCGCCCCGCGGCCGGTCGGCCGGGAGGTCCTCGAAAAAATCGTGAACGCCGGACGGCTCGCGCCCTCGGCCGCCAACCTCCAGCCGCTCGAATTCGTCGCGGTCGACAAGGAAGGGCCGAGAAACGACCTCTTCGCCTGTTTGAAGTGGGCGGCCTATATCGCGCCGCAGGGAAATCCCCGGCCCGGGCAGGAGCCGCAGGCCTATATCATCGTCCTCGTGAACACGCTGATTCGCGAAAAAATGTATGAGTACGACGTCGGCGCGGCGATCGAGAACATGATCCTGGCCGCGCTTGGGGATGGCCTGGCCAGCTGCTGGCTGATCTCCATCGATAAGCCTAAGATCGCCGAATTCCTGAAGGTCCCTTCTCAATACAAGGTCGATTCCGTGCTGGCGCTGGGCTATCCCGCGCAGGTTTCGATGGCCGAGGAATTCTCGGATTCGCCGAAGTACTGGCAGGACTCCGATCTCACCTTCCACGTCCCGAAGCGGAAACTCGCTACGGTTTTGCACTTCAACGGATTTTGATCGATCGGTCTTGGAAGAAGATGATGAGGCGGCATGCGCCGCTCGCGGCGGATCGGCTGAAGTGCCGTGTAGAGTTCAGACTCCGGCGATCGTCATTTCAGCGACCTTGACCGTCGGGCCGCAGATCGAGCCGCGGAATTCGAGGTCGTTGCCGACCATTTCAATGTTCCGGAGGATTTCCCCAAGGTTGCCCGAGATCGTGATCTCGGAGACGGGATAGGCGATCTCGCCCTTTTCGATCCAAAGGCCGAACGCGCCGCGTGAAATATCGCCCGTGACGGGGTTCAACCCATGTCCCAGAGTCCGGATCAAGAGCAATCCTTTTTCGCACGACCGTATGATGTCCTCCGGGGAATGGGATCCCGGTTCAAGATAAAAATTGTTCGGGCTGACGCCATTGCCATCGGCATTGCCGGTGGATTTCAACTTCAGCTTGCGCGCGGCGTACGTGTTGCAGAGATAATTCTTGAGGATCCCGTTCCGGACGACCGCCGTCTGGCGACAAGGTAATCCCTCGGAGTCGAACGGGCTTGTCCCCAGCTTGCCGGGCATCAAGCCGTCGTCGATGACCGTGATCTTGTCGTTTCCGATCCTCTCGCCGAGCTTATCCACCAGGAATGAGGCCTTCTGATAGATTGCCGTACCCGCCACGCAGGCGAATAAAAAGCCCAGCAGGCCGGACGTCATCATCGGCTCGAAGATCACGGGCGCCTTCTGGGTTTTGACCTTACGGGGCTTGAGCTGGCGCACCGTCCGCTCGACGGCGGTCCGGGCGATCGCCTCCGGCGTCTCAAGCGCCCCGAAATGCGTTTGCGAAGAAAACCAGAAGTCCTCGACCATGTCGTCGGTCTCTCCGGCCTGGAGTCCGACGCTCAAGCTGCAATACGTTTTTTGGAATTCGCCGAGAAAGCCGTTCGAGCTGGCCAAAACCGCGGTCCCTTCGTTGCTGACGAAGCTCGCCCCGTAGGAATTCGTGATCCTTTTGTCGGCGAGGGCGATGCGCTCGGTTTCGAGGGCGAGGCCGATCTTCGTCCGGGAGTCCAGCCGGCCGATCTCGGGGTCAAAAATCGCGAGCGTCGATGGATTGATCTTGCGGTGCGACAACGGAGGGAGTCCGGAATATTCATCCACATTGGACAACTCGGCGCGTCGGACCGCGCTTTTGATCAAATGCCGAAGGGTGTCTTCGGTCAGATCGGAGGACGACGCGAAGGCCGTTTTCTTGCCCTTGATGAGGCGGAGTCCCATGGATCGCGACCCGGCCTGGACAAGGTTTTCAATCTCGCCCAGGCGGACATCCACGCTGAACTCTTGGCCGTCCCCGATCCCGACCTCGATCTCGTCCGCGCCGCAGGCTTTGCCGATCCGAACAAGCCGCTCGGCGAGCTTGAGGAGATCGTCTCGACCGGCCTTCGCGCTCATTGGAGCCCTCCCACGGTCATCTTCGAGATCTTCAGGGTCGGGCAGCCGTCGGTCACGGGCACGTCCTGGCCTTCCTTGCTGCACGTCCCGGTTTGAAGGCCGAAGGTCAAGTCCCGACCGACCATCGTGATCTTGTTCAGAATATCGATATTCGAGCCGATGAGTGTCGCCTGCTTGACCAGAGCGGTGAGCCTGCCGTTTTCGATGAGGAAACCCGAGCTGACTGAGAACGTGAATTTTCCCGAATCCTCGACCTGGCCGCCTTGGAATTTGTCCGCGTAGAATCCTTTCTTCACCGATCGAAGGATCTCCTCGGGATCATGGACGCCTTTCTCGATGTACGTATTGGCCATCCGGGGAATGGGGATGTCGGTGAAATCCTGGCGGCGGCCGTGTCCGGTCAAGGGCATTTTCATCAGACCGGCCGAAAGCCGATCTTGGAGCAGGCCCTTGATGACGCCTTTCTCGATGAGGAGAGTCTTTCGCGGCGGGGTTCCTTCGTCGTCGATATTATAAGAGCCCCGGAACGCCGGGATGGTGGGATCGTCGTAAATGGTGACAAGGGACGATCCGATCTTCTTGCCGAATTTATCCCAGAAGACGGACGTCCTTTTCCGGTTGAAATCCGCTTCGAGGAGATGGCCGACGGCTTCATGGATAAGGACGCCGGCATGGCCCGGCGACAAGACGACGGGCATTTCGCCCGCGGGAGCGGGTCGGGCCGAGAGCAGTCCCAGGGCCTCCTCGGCCGCTTCTTTTCCGATCGTCTCGGGCGCAAGCGAGTCGCTGAAATATTCGAGGCCAACCCTTCCGCCGCCGCCCGAAAAACCATATTCGCGCAAGCCTTTTTTTTCGGCAATGGCGACGCACGAAAGCTTGATGAGAGGCCGGGCGTCGGTGATGAGGAGGCCGTCGGAATTGGCGATCATGACGTATTGGATCGAGTCATGGAGCGAGGCTTTGACCTTTTTTATGGCCAGCCCGTTCTTTTGGCAGGCGAGATAAGCTTTTTTCACCAGCTCGATTTTCCTGTCCAAGGGCGTCCGGTGCGGAATTTCGCGAACGCGATAATAATTGTGCGCCGGGCGAATCAAACGCAGATCCACCACCTTGGACGTCGTCGGCGAGGCCGCAATGGCCGCGGCCGACAAGGCCGCCGTCCTGATCTTGTCGAAGGCGAGATCGTTCGTGTAGCCGAATCCGGTCTTCTCTCCGGCCACGACCCGGATGCCCAGACCGAGGCTGATGCTTTCGGCCGTCTCTTTGATGATGTCCTCTTCCATGACGATGAAGCTATAAACGCGATATTCCAGGAAGAGTTCGGCGAAACGGCCGCCGCTCGACTGAGCTATGCCTAAAATCCGCTGAAGGTCGGAGAGGGATAAATGGAAATGATCTTCGAACGGCACCGGCCGGATCCGATCGGGTTCCGTCATTTTCATGAGCTTCGATGTCCTCGCCCTGAATTTTTGCATAAACGGAGGACGCAAGCAATCTTTTTTGCGGCTGAGGGCTGATCTTGTCAGTACGGGACGAACATGATATTCTGCGACCATCTCATGCGGACCTGTCTGGATCGCAATCCCGTTTTCAAGGAGGGTTCTATAATGTCCAAGACTTCGTTCAAGGGTCTGTTCTTCGTCTGTTTTTTCATTTTTTGCTTGGTGGAGGCGAAAATCGCGACAGCGGACGTTGGTCCTCTGCCTCCCTCGGACTTGAAATGCGAATATGCGGTCAACCCGGAAGGAATCGATGTCCTGCAACCAAGGTTCTACTGGATACCGGCCCATTCGGGGCGGGGCCAGAAGCCGACGGCCTATCAGATCGTCGTTTCGACGAGGCCGGATTGCGGGAAAGGCGATATGTGGGACAGCGGCAAGGTTTCTTCGAGCGCCTTTACCCATATCGTCTACAAAGGAAAATCCCTGGGGAGCGACGCGACTTATTATTGGAAGGTCAGGTTTTGGGACAATGACGGAACGCCGAGTCTTTACAGCGAGATCGCCCGCTTCGGAACAGGGCTTTTAGGGAAAGAGGAATGGACGGGAAAATGGATCGGAGGCGCGAACCAGCTCCGGAAAGAATTCGAGATCGGCGGACCCGTGGCCCGGGCAAAAGTCCATATCTGCGGCCTCGGCTATTATGAGCTGCGGATCAACGGCGAAAAGGTCGGGAACCATGTCCTCGACCCCGGCTGGACGACCTATGACAAAAGAGCGCTTTACGCGACTTATGACGTCGCACGGCTCGTCCGTCCCGGCGCCAACGCGGTCGCCGTCATTCTCGGCCACGGCTGGTTCAAGTCGAGAGCGCTCCTCGTCCAGATTTCGGTGGAGTCGGCCGTCGGGAAAAACCTGACCCTAGTCAGCGATGAATCGTGGAAGATCGCCGACGGCCCCATCGTGGCGGATAGCATCTATAACGGCGAAACCTATGACGCGCGCCTCGAAACAGCGGGCTGGGACAGGGCCGGTTTCGACGATGGCGCCTGGAAAAAAGCCGAGATCGTGCCGGGGCCGAAAGGCGTTCTATCAGCCCAGATGATGCCGCCGATCAGGATCATGGACACCCTCGTCCCGCTCAAGATGACGAATCCGATGCCGGGCGTATATGTCTTCGATATGGGCCAGAATTTCAGCGGATGGGCGCGGCTCCGCGCCAGCGGGCCTCGCGGCACGGCCGTCAGGATGCGGTTCGCGGAAATGCTCTATGACGACGGCACGATCAATCAGGAGAACCTGCGGGGCGCCAGGGCTGAAGATGTGTACATCCTCAAGGGTGGGGGCGAGGAAGTCTATGAACCGCGCTTCACGTATCACGGCTTCCGGTACCTCGAATTGTCGGGGTTTCCCGGCGTACCGACGGCGGATACGATCCGAGGCCGGGTCGTTCGTTCGGGCGTCAAACAAATCGGCTCGTTCGCCTCTTCGAAGCCGGTTTTGAACGGCCTCCAACGGATCATCACCTGGGGGCAAAAAACCAATCTTCACAGTATCCCGACGGACTGCGCTCAGCGCGACGAGCGCATGGGCTGGATGGGCGACGCCCAGGGCACGGCCGAGGAGGCGTTGTTGAATTTCGACATGGCCGCGTTCTACACGAATTTCATCCGCGACATTCGCGACGTCCAGGATGAGGCGGGAACGATCACGGACACCGTCCCCTATATCTGGGGCAGCCGTCCGGCCGACCCGGCCTGGGGCACCGCTTATCCCTTGTTGTGCTGGTATATGTATCAATATTACGGCGATACGCGGATCCTCGAGGAGCAATTCGAGGGCTTGAGGAAATACGTCGAGTTTCTGCGGTCGAAAGCCGAAAACGGGCTCGTGAAATACAGCTATTACGGCGACTGGGTCGCGGTCGACAAGACGCCGGGGAACATCGTCTCGTCGTTTTATTATTATTATGACGTCAAAATCCTGGCCGACGCGGCCAGGGTCCTGGGAAAGGAAACCGAGGCCAAGACCTACGGCCAACTCGCCGAGGACATCAAAGCGGCCTTTCACAAGGAATATTACGACCCTAAATCCGGAAATTACGCCAACGGCACGCAGACAGCCAACGCCCTGGCCCTTTTCCTTGAGCTGGCGCCCGGGAACGCCCGCGGCTCGGCTTGGGGAAATCTTTTCGATAACCTCGCCTATAAAAACAATTCCCATTTAACGACCGGCATCATCGGGACGAAGTACATCATGGAGGTCTTGACGAGATTCGGCAATTCCGACCTGGCCTATGACGTCGCGACCCAGACGACGTATCCGAGCTGGGGTTATATGATCGAGAACGGAGCCACGACCCTTTGGGAGCTCTGGCAGCGCAGGGAAGGCCCGTCCATGAACTCCCATAATCATCCGATGTTCGGGAGCGTGGGATCATGGCTCTACAAAGCCCTGGCCGGAATCAACATCGATCCGCGGGCGGTCGGCTTCGAAAAGATCCGGATTCAGCCGCAGATGGTCCGCGATCTTAAATACGCGTCCGGATCGGTGGACACTTTAAGGGGGAGGGTCTTGTCCGCCTGGAAGCGCGGGGATAAGAGCGTTTCTCTGGAAGTGATCATTCCTGCGGGAAGTGAGGCCGAGATCGTCCTGCCGAAATTCAACCTGCAAGACGTCGTGGTCAAAGAAGGCGGCAGAGTCATCTGGTCCCAGAAAAAACAGGCTTCTGTCGTGCCGGGGATCATCGAGGTCCAAGAGCCCGCCGACGCTGCGGCCGTGATCATCAAAGTCGGTTCGGGAAGGTATATGTTCGAACTGTCCGGAAATTGATAATCAATCGATCACGATCTCGTCGATGAAAAGCCAGGCTTTTCCTCCGGCGCCCTTATGCCACGGAGGGCAGCGAAGCGCGCTTTTGGTCTTGCTCCTTCGTTGGCCATCTTCGTAATGTTGACATCGATTCACGGCCGGGATTTTCCTTTTCACATGAAGTGCGGTCTCGATTCTGAGCATAACGCGACGATCCCTTACATTTAGATCTGAATCGGTACCGCCCTTCATATGAATTGCCGCTTCGAGTCTGTTTTGTTTTGATCGTCCGTACTCGCATAAAAAAGCATTTGAATTTGACAAGCCCATTAAATCACATCCAAGAACCATGCTAAATCTCCCTTATTCCACAATAAGCCCGGATCAACGCCTCTCCGCTGAACGATGCTTTCGGAGAATCGTGTAGAATCTTGACCGGAACAAGCCGGAAATTCGCCAGACGTTATTAATATATCCGCCTTCCAATGACATGATGAAGACATTCTCAGCGTGATCATCCATCTCCCAAAAAGATGACAATAATTGTCATATAGTGACATTATATGTTAACTCTTGTTGACCTAATTTTAGGGGGAATATTTTTTATAATGTTTATTATAAATGAGTTATATATTTTTAAACTTGGCATGATGATTGCATATGAATAGAGTGCAATGCAATTTTAAAAAGCTCATTGTTGGAATATAAAGCGACAACAAGGGGAGGAGGTTTTAAAGTGCTTAAGAAACAAAAGGGTTTCACGTTGATCGAACTGCTCATCGTGGTCGCGATCATCGGAATCCTGGCCGCCCTGCTCATCCCCAACGCCGCCAACGCCCTGCAGAAAGCCAAGGTGAGGGGCACTCAGAAGGATCTCAGCACCATCGCCACGTGGATCCAGGATTACATCACGGACAGGGGCACCCCGTTCGTGAACAACGGCGGCGTCTCGACGGCCATGAACACCGCCCTGGTCCCGATGTACACCAAGGTTCTCCCCACCAAAGATCAGTGGGGCACCGGGTTCAAGATCTACACGGGCACCAACGTCAACAGCAACTACGGGATTTCGGGAGGCGCGTCGGACGATTTCCTGGTCGCTTCCTACGGACGCGGCGGCGCGCTCGAGAGCTGGACGTACAATACGGCCACCCCTGAAGCCGGCCTGTACTCGATCTCCACTTCGGCCGACTTCGACAAGGACCTGATCAGCTTCAACGGCATGTTCATCCGCAGTCCCAGAGCCGGCGTCTCCAGTTCTTAAGACCCCCGCTCAAACCTGATCCCCCTCCAAGGGCGATACGAGACGGCTCGTATCGCCCTTTTTCTTTTATTCTCGTTGTCCGCCGGGCCGTTCGAGAATCCCGGAAACGCTGCCCACCTTCCGCTCTTTCGGAAAAATCATTCGGCGAAGCTTAATTTCTTATGAAAAAACGGATTCCATCGTTTCATCGGGGGGCCAAAATGAGCCACGGAACTAGCGTTTCCTTATCTTAAGCGATCCTGCTGTGATATTATCATTCTATATATTTGTTGAACTCGGCGTTATCGTCGTCATCCGGACCTTTGGAAACCGCATCAATTTCCACCCGCATCTGCATTTTCTGGTAACCGAGGGCGGGGTGGATGAGGCGGGTGTCTTCCAGAGGATGAGCGCGTTTGACAACGTGCGGCCGGCCGAGGTCTTTGCTCGGGAGGTGCTGGGATTTCTTGTCGGCCGGGAGCTGCTGAATCCGGAGTGAATTCCGCGTCTCACTCAATAATCCCGATCCCAGAGGAACAAGTTCTATCGGCAATTTCGGGTCAAATCCGAAGAAGGCGGACCCGTCCGCTCCGAAACCCGTTTTCCTCAGATAAGAAAACCGGGAACATGTTTTCGAATTCTGTTATAATTTTAACCATGACGACAAGAGAGATCGACGCCCTCATTACGACCGCCCTGGGCGAGGACTTGCCGGACGGAGATATCACGTCGGAAAATCTCATCTCCTCAAAAACGCTTTCGCGGGCAGTGCTCGTCGCCAAGCAGGCCGGGGTGCTGGCGGGGATCGATATCGCCCGCCGAGTTTTCCGGAAGCTCGATCCGCGGACCTCGTTCAAGCAATGCCTCGGCGATGGGAACGCCTTCCGGCGCGGCGACGTCCTGGCCGAGATCGAGGGGAGGGCCGTCGTCCTGTTGAAAGGGGAGAGGACGGCGCTGAATTTTCTCCAGCGCCTGTCCGGCATCGCCACGACGACGCGCGGATTCGTCGATGCCGTAGCCGGAACGAAAGCCCGGATCCTGGATACGCGCAAGACGACGCCCGGCCTCCGCGCCCTCGAAAAATACGCCGTGAAGATGGGCGGAGGCGAAAACCACCGTCTCAACCTGTCGACCATGGTCCTGATCAAGGACAATCATCTCATACTCATCGGCGATATCGGCGGCGCCGTCCGGAAGGTCCGGGATAAAATCAAGCGCGGCGTCCTGATCGAGGTCGAAGTCGTGACGTTTAGCCAAGCCCGGGCCGCCGTCGAAGGCGGGGCGGACTGGATCATGCTCGATAACATGCCGCTCCCGCGGATGAAAAAGATCGTGGACTGGAACGCGGGCCGGGCGAAGATCGAAGCCTCCGGCAACATCGGGTTGGACACCGTCCGGAAGATCGCCGATCTCGGGGTCGACTATATTTCCGTGGGCAAGCTCACGCATTCTTATGCTTCCGTCGATCTCAGCCTCGAATTTTTAGGTTTGCTCCCCCGCCATATCGATCGCGCGGACATAAAAGTTCCTTTAAGGAAAACGCCATGACGACCAATCGCCGTCTCGAAACCGACGTCCTCGTAATCGGCTGCGGGATCGCCGGGGCGAGCGCGGCTCTTGCGGCGGCCAAGGAAGGTTTGCGCGTCGTCGTCATCAGCAAGAATTCCGCCCTCGAACAATCCAACACGTTTTATGCCCAGGGCGGCATTGTCTCGCTCGGTCCGGATGACGACCCGGAACTTCTGAAAGACGACATCATCAAGGCCGGGGACGGGATCAACAACCCCGATGCCGTCGAGATCCTGGCCCGCGAAAGCAAGGCTCTCGTCGAAAACATCCTGATCGGAGAGCTGAAAATCGCTTTCACGCGCAACTCCCCGGGACATCTTGATTACGCCCAAGAGGCGGGCCATTCCCGCCGGCGCATCCTTCATATCAAGGACACGACGGGTGAAACCATCGAGGAGAAATTCCTCGGGGCCTTGAAAAAATATCCGAACGTCATGCTGCTGAACGCGCATACCGCTGTCGACCTTCTCACGGTGCCGCATCATTCCAAGAACCCGATTGCCTACTATCGCAGGCCGCAGTGCATCGGAGCCTATGTCCTCGACAACGCGGCGAATACCGTCATGTCCATCTTCGCCGGCCGCACGATCCTGGCGACGGGAGGGTGTGGCGCAGTGTATTTGCATACGTCGAACCCGAAAGATTCCATCGGCGAGGGATATGCCATGGCCCATTGGGCGGGCGCCCGCATCGTCAACATGGAGTATATCCAATTTCATCCGACGACGCTCTATCACCGCGATGCGGACAGCTTCCTCATCAGCGAGACCGTCCGCGGGGAAGGGGCCCGGCTCAAGACGAGGGAAGGCCGGACGTTCATGGAGAAGTACAGCGACCAAAAGGACCTGGCGCCGAGGGACGAGGTCGCCCGGGCCATCTATGAAGAAATGATCAACAGCAACTCCGAAAATGTCGTCCTCGACCTGGCGTCTTACGCGAAGGTGGATATCCGGAAGAGGTTCCCGAACATTTACAAAACCTGCAAGCGATACGGCATCGACATCACCAAGGAGCCGATCCCCGTGGTTCCGGCCGCGCATTACTGCTGCGGCGGAGTCCTCGCGGACGGCTGGGGCAAGACGACGCTCGAAGGCCTTTACGCGGTCGGCGAAGTCTCCTGCACCGGTCTTCACGGCGCCAACCGCCTGGCTTCGACGTCACTCCTCGAAGGCCTGGTCTGGGGAACGCGGGCGGCCCGCCAGATCGCCGAGCGCTTCGATCCGACGATTTCCTACAGGGCTTCCGACATCCACGATTGGTATTATCCCGAAGTCGAGGAGGCGATCGACCCGGCGTTGATCAACCAGGATTGGCTGACCATTCGGACGACGATGTGGAATTACGCTGGCATCATCCGAACCCGGAAAAGGCTCGAGCGGGCCAACTCCGATCTGGAATATCTCAAGCACCGGATCGAAAAGTTCTACAAAGAGGCGGCCATGGACATCAAGATCGTCGGTCTCAAGCACGGCATCCAAGTCGCTCTCATGATCACCCATGCCGCTCTGGCCAATCCCGTGAGCCTGGGCGCGCATTATTTAAAGGCCTGAGATCTCGTTGTCCGCCATTCCTCCGCCTTGGCTCGAATGGCGGGAAGATCGAAAAGAATTCAGAATCTGATCTTCAAGCCGGCCATAGCCGATATCCCCGATAGATTGATCGAGCCCTTGCGGATATTGGAGAACAAGATATCAGAGGGCTGCGTTTTCGAAAATGCGATCCGGGGATAGTCCCTTCCTCCGGCGCCGATGTCGTAACACCAGAAAACTCGGCCTCGTCCTTGTTCGCGCCAACTGACGAGGAGCGTGTCGACTTGATCGGTCCAATCGCCGGTCGGATCGGAGATCCGAGCCAACCGGCCTTCGGCCTGAACGACGAGTCCCAGGACGGAATTCATCTGGAATTCCAGCCCGATCCCTCCTTGGCCTCCGACGACGCCCTTTTGCGCTTTGAACGTCGTCGTCTCTTCATAGCCGAAGAAATTCGATGTCAACGTCCCTTCATGTTGGAAACTCGCTATGTAATATCCTGGTCCGCCGTAGATGTCGATGACGAACGGCCCGCCCAACGGTAGGGCATAATGGAGGTTGAGGCTCAGCGGGACGATGCTGAGAGTGGGCTTATAGCTTTCCTCTTCGGAAAAATCCCACCACTCGTAGCCGAACGCGCTCTGCCGGGAAGCCCGGATATATCCAACGCCCAGGCCGATGCCGAAGCGAGGGTCAAGCGCGACGATGACCTCTCCTCCGAAATGCAGGCCGAGATGAAAGGCATGATATTGGCCCGACACGCCGGAGAAATTGTCGCTGTAATATTCGTAAGCGCCCCGGACCCCTTGATTGTAGTCGCTGTCCAATAAATAGATCATTCCTCCTGTGAGCTTGAGGGAGACGGCCGCGGACGCCGAGCCCACGAGGATGATGAGGACCACGCCAAAGATCCCAATCTTTTTCATGAGCGCACTCCTTGATGGATATTAATGTACCAGTTTTTCTCGTCATTATCCAGGAGGGGATGCGACGGCCCGCGCTCTCCGGGCCAGACCGTAGGTCAGTTCTGGGCTATTTGACATTTCGGGAGATAAAGATAAAATAAGTTGTTTTATCAGAAGCCGTTGGCCATCATGGGTTGCTCGCACCGCGGTCGGCCCATGGGAATTGAGGTTCCGCCACGGCTCGCGTCCCACGGAGTTTACTATGTCAAATCCATCCGACGTCAAGGACACATTGAACTTGCCGCAGACGGCCTTTTCGATGAAGGCCAAGCTCGCTCAGAAGGAGCCCGAGATCCTCAAGAAATGGAAGGACGCGGGGCTCTACGAAAAGATCCAAGCCAGCCGAAAAGGGCGTCCGACGTTCGTTCTGCACGACGGCCCGCCCTATGCCAATGGCCATATCCATCTCGGCACGGCCATGAACAAGATCCTCAAGGATTTCATCGTCAAGTCCAGGACCATGCAGGGCTTTCTCGCGCCTTATCTTCCCGGCTGGGATTGCCACGGCCTGCCGATCGAGATCCACGTCGATAAGCTCCTGGGCGACCGGAAAAAGGATATGTCCGTCCTGCAAATCCGGGAGGAATGCAGAACTTACGCATTGAAATTCGTCGATATCCAGCGAGATGAGTTCATCCGGCTCGGTGTTTTCGGCGAGTGGGATCAGCCGTATTTGACGATGAACCCATCGTACGAAGCCGATGTTTTGCGCTTTTTAGCGGCGTTTTTCGCTTCCGGAAACGTTTTCAAGGGAAAGCGGCCGGTCCACTGGTGTCCCCATTGCCATACGGCCCTGGCCGAGGCCGAAATCATTTATAAAGACAAGATGTCGTCTTCGATCTACGTCAAATTTCCGATGATCTCCGATCTGTCCTCGACATATCCCGCTTTGAAAGGGAAAAAAGTCTCGGTTCTAATCTGGACGACCACGCCCTGGACGCTCCCCGCCAATCTGGCCATCGCCTTTCATCCGGAATATGAATACGCCGCTTTCGCGGCCGGAAACGAGGTTTATATCGCGGCGAAGCGGCTGGTCCCTGTCCTCGCCGAGATCTTCGGATTGGACGAGCCCGAGATTCTGGCCACGATCCTGGGCAAGGATCTCGAAGGCCTGAAAGCGCGTCACCCCTGGATCGACCGCGAGTCGCTTTTCGTTCTCGCCGATTATGTGAATTTCGACGATGGGACGGGATGCGTTCATACCGCACCCGGCCACGGCCAGGAAGATTACGTGACGGGAACGACCTACGGCCTGGATATCTACACGCCCGTGGACGAAGAGGGCAAATTCACGCCCGACGTCGTGAAATATGCGGGCCTCAACGTCTTCAAGGCCAATAAGCTCATCACCGAAGACATGCGCAAAGACGGCTCGCTCATCAAAGAAGGGGAGATCTCGCATTCCTATCCGCATTGCTGGCGATGCAAGAACCCCGTCATCTTCCGGGCCACGGCCCAGTGGTTCATCTCCATGGATACGGCCGATCTGCGCGCCCGCGCGCTCGGAGAGATCAAGCGTGTCCGTTGGATCCCGACCTGGGGCGAAGAGCGCATCGCCGCCATGATGGAGAACCGGCCCGACTGGTGCATCTCACGGCAGCGCTTCTGGGGCGTGCCCATCCCGGCGTTCGCCTGCCGCGACTGCGGCGATGTTCTCGCCGACGAAAAAATCGCCCTCCGCGTCGCGGAGATCTTCGAGAAGGAAGGGGCCAACGCCTGGTTCGTCCGGAGCGCTTCGGAAATTCTTCCCGCCGGCGCTCACTGCCCGAAATGCGGCTCGGCCCGACTGGAGAAAGAGAACAATATCCTCGACGTTTGGTTCGAATCCGGATCCAGCCACAGCGTTTTAGGCCGGCGGGATTTACCGTGGCCGGCGGACGTCTATATCGAAGGCCACGACCAGCATCGCGGCTGGTTCAACAGCTCGCTCGTGGTCGGCGTCGCCGCCCGGAACGCGTCGCCGTTCAAGGCCTGCATCACTCACGGCTTCGTTCTGGACGAGCACGGCAAAGCCATGTCCAAGTCCGGGGGCAATTTCATCGAACCCAAGGAAATCATCCAGAAGGACGGCGCCGAGGTGTTGCGCTTGTGGATCGCGATGCTCAACTACAAAGAAGACGCTCCGTTCGGAGCGGAGATCCAGCAGCGGCTCATCGAAGCTTACCGGAAAGTCCGCAACACATGGCGCTTCCTCCTCGGCAATCTCCATGATTTTGAGCCGGACAAGGACGCCGTCCCGGCCGCGGATATGGAGGCCCTTGACCGCTGGGCCCTGGAGAAAAACGCCGAGATCGGGAGAAAGGCGATCCGGGGATACGAGGAGTTCGAATATCATCCCGTCTTCCACACGATCTACAATTATTTCACCGTGGAATTGAGCTCATTCTACCTCGATATTCTGAAGGACAGACTGTATTGCTCGGGCCGGGATTCGAGATTACGGCGCTCCGCCCAAACCGCGCTTTTCCGGATATTGAGGGATACGCTGCGTCTGATGGCGCCGATCCTGCCCTTCACGACCGAAGAAGCTTGGGAGGTTATGCCCGGATATCTTGGAAAAGAGGAGTCCGTGCATCTCGCCTTCTTTCCGGATTTCAGCGAGTCGTGGCTTTCGGCGGAGAGCCGGAAAGAATGGGACGAATTGATCGTCCTGCGGGAAAAAGTCATGAAGGAACTGGAATCGGCGCGCGAACGGAAGCTCATCGGCAATGCCCTCGAAACCCAGGTCAAACTGGCGGTTCCCGAGGCGCTCCTTCCCCTTGTCCTGAAATATCGGGATGAATGGCGGGCGTTGCTCATCGTTTCGGATGTCGTCGTGGAGGCGGCTTCCGGCGATGATCTTGGAATTACCGTGGCCAAAGCGCCGGGCGAGAAATGCCGGCGCTGCTGGAATTTCTCGCCTTTTGTCGGGACGAGCGTTTCCCATCCCCATTTCTGCAAACGCTGCGAAGATGTCGTGAAAGAAGCCCGGCGATGAGACGCCATACGCCTTATTTCATTCTCATCGCCGTCCTGGTGGCCGTCGACCAGATCACGAAGGCTCTCGTTGCCGGAAGCGTGCCGAAATATGGCACCATGCCCGTCATTCCCGGCTTCTTCGACATCTCGCACGTCCCCAACACCGGGGCGATCTTCGGGATGTTTTCCGGATCCAGCAACAAGCTGGCGACGATTCTCCTGACCGCGGCCCAGATAGCGGCGATGGTCATGGTCATCTATTATTTTTTCAAAACGCCGGCTTCTCAAAAGGGCACGAAATTCGCTTTGACCTTGATTCTGTCCGGCGCTTTCGGAAATCTCATCGACCGCGTCATGCACGGCTATGTGATTGATTTTCTGAGGTTTTATATCAAACGTTATGAATGGCCGAATTTTAACGTCGCCGATTCCTGCATTTCGATCGGCGCCGTTTTGCTCATCTTTTTCTTGATCACAAGGAGATCCTGATGCATCCCATTTTATTTAAGCTCGGCCCGTTGACGCTTCATTCTTACGGCTTTTTCATGGCGGTCGGGGTCGTCTTCGCTCTCTGGTTCCTTTACCGGCAGGGCCAAAAGCAGGGCCTCGACGCGACCAAGCTCCTGGATGCCGCTTTTTACATCATGATCGTTTCCCTGCTCGGAGCCAAGCTCGTTCTTTTGGCCGGAAGCTTCTCCTATTATATCCAGAATCCCAAGGAACTATTCTGGGTGGCCAAGTCGGGCGGCGTATTTCAAGGGGGGCTGTTCTTCGGCATCGTTTTCGCCCTCTGGTATTTGCGCCGCAAGCGGATTCCAACCTGGAAAACGGCGGATATCGCGGCGCCGGCGTTGGCCCTCGGCCATGGCTTCGGCCGGATCGGCTGTTTCATGGCGGGCTGCTGCTATGGAAAAGAATGCGTGTTGCCGTGGGGGGCGACGTTTCATGACGAATATGCCCACAATCTGACCGGTATCCCCCTGAACGAATCGCTCCATCCGGTCCAGCTTTATGAGGCGGCCCTGAATTTCTTGAATTTTTTGGTTCTTTTTTTTCTTTTGCGAAAAAAGAAATTCGATGGCCAGATCTTTCCTTTATATGTCATCAACTATTCCCTTATCCGCTACTTCACGGAGTTCTTCCGGGGCGATCATTCTCCCAAGGCCATCCTTCTCCAGGGCTCTTCGGCGCTCCTGACCGTCTCCTATCCGCAGTTCTTTTGCCTCCTGGGCCTTATCGCGGGCGTAGCTCTCTACGTGATCTTCAAAAAGCGGCAACGTGCCTAGAAAGGAATTTTTCGTCACGCCGGGATCGGGCGCGGACGAACGTCTCGACGTTTTCCTGGCCGGGAATTTTCCGGAGTTCACGCGCTCTCAATTCCAACGGTTCATTGACCGGGGGTGCGTCGAGGTGAACGGAGCTTTCAAAAAGTCGAGCACCAAACTCAGGACGGGCGATCGCGTCGCCGTTGATATCGAGATTCCCGAAAGCGCCGGGATTGTCCCGGAAGATATCCCGCTCAAGATCCTCTTCGCGGATGACGACGTGATCGTCATCGACAAACCCTCCGGGTTGGTCGTTCATCCGGGCGCCGGAGCGCGGCGGGGGACGTTGGTGAACGCGCTGCTCCATCATTTTCCGGAAATCAAAGGCCTGGGCGGCGAAGAGCGGCCGGGCATCGTCCACAGGCTGGACAAGGAAACTTCGGGCGTGATGGTCATCGCCCGCAGCCGTCGGGCTTATGAAGAGCTGCAGCGGCAATTCAAGTCACGAGAGGTTAAAAAAGTCTATTTGGCCCTGGTCTGGGGACGGCTCCCCGGGACCGAAGGCCGCTTTGACTGGCCGATCGGCCGCCATGTGAAGCATGGCCAGCGCATGTCCATCAAAACAAGGAAACCCAGGGCGGCGGTCACCGACTACCGCATTCTGAAGGAATCCAAATTGTACAGCCTGTTGGAAGTCCGCCCCGTCACGGGGCGGACCCATCAGATCCGGGTCCATTTATCCGCGGCTGGACATCCCCTGGTCGGGGACCGGCGCTACGGCCCGGGCCGCTCTCCTAAACGCATGTTTCCGCGGCTTTTTCTCCACGCCCATCGCCTTTCCTTTTGCCACCCTGGCACGGCCAGGCCGGTCGCGTTCGTCTCTCCTCTTCCGGACGACCTCGCCATGATCCTGAAATCCATTGAATGGAATTCGTCACCTAGTGTATGATATCCCTTAATTTTTCCGAAAATTGGAGATTTTATCATGAAGGATTACACGGCCGATAAGATCAGGAATATCGCGTTCATCGGGCACGGCGGCGCCGGAAAGACCTCGCTCACGGCCGCGGTTCTTTTCGCCGCCGGCGCGACCGGCCGCCTGACCAAAGTGGATAAGGGCAATACCGTGACGGACTTCGAGCCGGAGGAGATCGATCGCAAGATCTCGATCAGCTCGGCGATGTGCTTCGTCGAATGGAAAGATCATAAAATCAATATCGTCGACACGCCCGGGTACAGCAATTTCCTCTGGGACGCGAAAGCCAGCCTGCGGGCCGTGGACGCGGCGGCCGTGCTGGTCGACAGCGTGGCGGGCGTCGAAGTCGGAACGGAAAAAGTCTGGGAAATGGTCGAGGAATTCGGCCTGCCCCGGATCCTCGTCGTCAACAAGATGGACCGGGAGAACGCCAATTTCGACCAGGCCGTGGAATCCATCCGACAGTTCTTCGGCCGGCAGGCCGTCCCCATCCAGCTCCCCATCGGCGAGGAGAAGAATTTCCGCGGCGTCATCGACCTGATCGCCCAGAAAGCCTATGTTTTCGAGAAAGACGAGAGCGGGAAAGTCAAGGAGGACGCCATCCCGGCCGAACTCAAGGCTGAGGCCGAAAAGCGCTTCAAGGAACTCGTCGAGATGATCGCGGAAAACGACGAGAAGCTGATGGAAAAATATCTCGAAAAGGGCGAGCTGTCGGCGGACGAGGTCAAAGAGGGATTTAAGAAAAGCGTCCTCAACCATCAGCTCTTTCCCGTCTTCGCCGTGTCGGCGCTGCAGAACATCGGCGCGCAGACGCTTCTCGACGGCATCATCGGCCATGTACCGTCCCCGCTCGAACGAGGCGAGATCGCGGTTCAAATCAACGGCAAAGACGGCCTCCTCGAGCCGAGTTCCGACGGCCCGTTCGCGGCGCTCGTCTTCAAGACGCTCTCCGATCCGTACACCGGCCGAATTTCGCTGATGCGCGTTTTTTCCGGGAAGGCCAACCCCGACGCCTTGGTGACGAATCTCCGGCAAGAAACCGACGAGAAAATGGGCGGCCTGTTTTTTCTTCAGGGCAAGGATCAGATCCCGGCCGGCCAGGCCAAAGCGGGAGATCTCGTCGCCACGGCCAAGCTGAAAGCGACGGCGACCGGCGATACGCTTTCGGCCAAAGGGTCGGGCATCGAAATTCCCCGGATCAAGTTTCCCGAGCCGTCGATCTCGTTCGCGATCGAGCCCAAGACCCGGGCGGACGAAGACCGGATCTCCCAGGCCTCTCACCGCCTGATGGAGGAGGACCCGACGCTCAGCTTCGAACGCGACCCCGACACGAGCCAGCTCCTCATCTCGGGCAACGGCGAACTTCACGTCAGGATTGTCACCGAGAAATTGAAGAAGCGCTACAACGTCGATGTCGAGCTCAAGCCGCCCAAGGTCTCCTACAAAGAAACGATCAAGGGCAGAGCCGACGTCCAAGGCCGCCACAAAAAACAGACAGGAGGCCGGGGACAGTTCGGCGACATCTGGATCAAGATGGAGCCGCTTCCACGGGGCAAGGATTTCGAGTTCGAGGACAAGATCTTCGGCGGCTCTATCCCCAGGAACTTCATCCCATCCGTCCAAAAGGGCATGGAAGAATCCAAAAAGAAAGGCATCCTCGCGGGTTACCCGGTCGTCGACTTCAAAGTCATCCTCTACGACGGATCCTATCATGACGTCGATTCGTCCGACATCGCCTTCAAAATCGCCGCGCATAAAGCGTTCAAGCTGGCGATGCAGGAGGCCAAGCCGACCATTCTCGAGCCCGTCATGAACGTCGAGATTTATACGCCCGAAACCTACATGGGCGACATCATGGGAAATTTGAACGGCCGGCGCGGGAAAGTCCAAGGCATGGAGCAGAAAGGCCTAATGCGCATCCTGAAGGCGATCGTGCCCATGTCTGAAATGCTCGACTTCGAGCCGACGCTGACGTCGATCACGGGCGGACGCGGCTCGTACATGATGGAATTCTCTCATTATGAGGAAGTCCCCGCCCACCTGCAACAGAAGATCATCGCCGAAGCGGTCAAAGAGGGACGCATCAAGCAGGAAGAAGAATAGACGCCGCTCGGAGATTTATCGGCCGCTCAGAGGAAGAAATCTTGGACGATCGCTTTCACGGCGTGGGATGTTCCCAATCGATCTTCCCGTAATATTTCTCGATCTCACTCATGAGGTCGGTCAGCTTCGCTTTCATGATGACTAGATCATGCATTTCCCCGGCCTGGTCGCGGACATAGCTCGGCAGGATGGTCTCGCCTTTGAAACCCATTTTGCGACAAAGGCTTTGCGCGGCGAGCTGGGGCTTCATCATCCAGCAGACGACGGTATCGACGTTTTTGCGGAGGGCGAGACAATAGATTTCCCGCATCAAGAGCATCCCAAGGCCCTTGCGCTGTAGATCGGAGGCCACAATCACCCGGATCTCGCCTTGATGGCGACGCCATTCCTCGAAAGGAAGCTCCAGGGCCGCTTCGCCGATCATCTCGTCGCCCCGGAAGGCGCCGAGCCGGAAATGATAGCCGAATTCTATGAACTTGAGTCTCTGTTCGACCGTTTTCCTGTTCGTTAAGTCGACTCGAAGATAATTCCGGTCATCGGCAGACAGACCGGTGAAGAACTTCATTAGGGTATCGAGGTCTTGATTGGACAATTCTCTTATAGTGAGCGTTGTCCCGTCTTTGAGGGTTTCGGTTTTCGGCATGAAACTCTCTCCTTCTTGGCTCTGTTCAAACTATAGGTTGGACCCTCTGAAATGTCAAGGTCAACCGATTCGATTTTGGAGAATTCCGCGAGGAGGAATGCCGCCCGACAAATCCAAGGCGAGATTTGGAACCGGGCTCCGCGGCAAGCGAGCTCAAAATCCCCGTTGCTTTGCGAGGGGCATCCTCCGCTCTTTCACGAAATGAAGCATGATGCCTGCGGCAACGGTCAACCCCAGGGACAGAGTGAACGGCGCATACATCCCGAAACGCTCCCAGAGCAAACCGGCCAGGGCCGAGGCCGGCAGGGCGCATAAACCGATGATCATCTGGAACGCGCCCAGGGCGCTGGCCCGGAATTGGAGAGGGCAGATCTCGGTCACCATGGTCCTTTGGACCGGCTCAAGGGCGGCCTTGTGGACACCGTAAAGCACGAACATTCCGACAATAGCGATCGGGCTGCGGCCGAAAATGATCCCGGCGGAGACGCCGGCCCAGAAAAGAAAGGCCAGGAAGAGCACCGGCTTTCGCCCGATCCTATCCGAAAGTTTTCCGAAGGGGAGGGAGAACATGGCGGCCGCGGCCGTATAGATCAGGTACAAAACAGGGACGAATCCCATCCCGAAGCCGGATTTCGCGGCATAGATCATCAGGAACGAATAGGAGAAGGCCCCTAGGGCGTAGACGGCGTTCAGGGCGATGTACAGACGCAGGTTATTGTCGATATCCTTGAGGGCCAGACCTTTGTAGATCTTCGCTTCCGGTTTTTGCTCCTTGATATTGAGGATGATCAGGAGAGCGCCGACGAAAGAGGGAATTGCCGCGACGGCAAAGAGCAGCCGGAAGCCGAGAATCTTCAGGAAGGCGATGCTGATCAGGATGCCGGTGACGGCGCCGGCGTTGTCCATGGTTCGCAGCAGGCCGAAATTCCGGCCGCGCGTCGACTCCGAAGACATATCCGCGACGAGCGCGTCGCGCGGGGCGCTCCGGATTTTTCCCACCCTGTCTAAAACTTTGAAAGGGATGAGGTGCTGCCAGACCGCTGAGATCGCGTAGCCCAGTCGCGAGAGCGAACCGCAGAGATATCCTGTCCAGATAAAGACCTTGCGTTTCTTGATCCTGTCCGACCAATAGCCCGAGACGGCCTGGGACAGCGAGACGAGGGCTTCGCCGAGCCCGTCCAGAAATCCGAGCGCGGCCATGTTGGCTTTGAGCACGATCGTGACGAAAAGCGGCCAGATCGGATAGATGATGTCCGAACCCATGTCGTTCAAAAAAGAGGCGGCGGCGAAAACGCGGAGAGATTTCCCGCGTTCCGGGTTTTCCCCGTCCCGTTCCGTTTTCTTCGTGTCGCTCATCGTTCAAAAAGAAAAAAATTATACTCCAAATCGTCCCTCCGGGGTAACGGTTTTTGAATGCGGAGCCCCCTTTAATGAGCGCGGGCGGGGGAGCCGGAATTGACTTGGCTCCGGACCGAAGATATGATACCGGAAAAAAGCCGCGGAATCGAAGGAGGCATCATGGCGAAAAAAAACACAACCCTGGGAATTCTCCTGACCATCATAGGACTGGGGTTCTCGTTGGCCGCCGGCCAGGATGCGGCCGGAGATAAATCACTCAGCCTTAAAATCGGCGATCCCCGGACCAAGGATAAGACGATAGATGTCGCTCCGAATGAATGCTATTCGGCCGAAACGGGGAAGGCCCTTCCCTTCCTCAAGATGATCCAGGAGATGAAGACCGTCCCCCTCGTCTACATCGGCGAGACGCACAATTCTCTTCCCATGCACGATCTCCAGTTCAAGATCATCCAGGCCCTCTATGAGCAGGACCGGAACATCGCCCTGGGACTGGAGATGTTCCCCGTGACCTCTCAGGACGTCTTGAATATGTGGAGTCTGGGCGTCATGTCCGTCGATCAATTCCTTCGGGAAGCCCAATGGTACATCCAGTGGAATTTCAATTTCGGCTATTACAGGAAAATCTTCGTTTTCGCCAAAGAGAACAAGATCCCGATTTACGCCCTCAATGCGCCGAAGGATATCATCACCAAGATCCGAATGACGGGCTGGGACGCGCTTCGCGACGAAGAAAAAGCGATCGTCCCCAAGCCGGATCTGACCCACCCCGAGCACCGGCAGCTCATCCGGACCATCTTCGAAAGCGCCGATATTCCGGCGGCGATGAGGGGCGCCGGCCTGGACATGATGTTCGAAGGCCTCTATCGGGCCCAGGCCTCCTGGGACCATGTCATGGCGGCCAACGCGCTCGAGGCGCTGCGTAAAGAGCGGAAGAAAATGATCGTCCTGGCCGGATCCGGCCACCTGATATACAACCTGGGAATCAACATGCGCGCGTTCTCAAAGAGCCGGCTGCCGTTCAAGACCGTCATCAGCGTCTTTGTGGCGAAAGGACGGAGCTCGGCGACCGTCGCCGGGAGCCTCGGGGATTACCTCTACGGCATTTTCGAAGAAGAGCGTCCGGCTTATCCCTCGGTCGGAATCGGTTTCAAGACGGTCAAGGGGCTCGACAATCTTGTCATCGAGGCCAAACCGATGGACGGCGTCGCGCGGGGGCAGGATTTCGAAAAAGGCGACATCGTCCTGGCCGTGGACGGCAAGGAATTCAACGATGTCAATGAACTGCGGCTCTCCCTGGCCCGCTTCCATTGGGACGATGAAGTTAAATTTCGCATCCTGCGAGCCGGACAGGAAAAGGACGTCGTTCTGAAATTCAAGAGCGAGCCGCCGGCCCCCGAGACGAAGAGATAAAAACTCGGAACGCGATCCGAGGACCGCGTTTATACGTTCGACGGCGCAAACCCCCGATTTTTAAATCGGGGTAAAAAGCACCGCTCAGTATTAACCCTGAATATACCCCGGGCTTCAGCCCGGGGAGTTGAATGGGTTTATTTCTTTTCCGTCAATTCCAGGTAAATCACTTCGACCAGGCTCGGCCAGCGGCGACCCGCCGGGACTCCGGCCTGATCCGCGATGCCGAAGGCTTGCTTGATCTCGTCCAGCGTCTGACCGGCCTTGATCATGTCCTTCACCTTCGCCTGCTTTTCTTCGATGGAGGACGACAGCCCTTGAATGTCCTTTATCGTCAAGGGATCGTTGTGGCCGGAAATGAACGTTTCCGCGTCGAGTTCGAGGATCTTTTTGAGGTTGGCGACGAGCCCGAAGGATGTCCCTCCCTTTTCGCGGTGAATCAATGGGTCGCGGCCGATGAAGGCGAGGTCGCCGATGAACGCGATTTTTTCAGCGGGGAAGAAAACGACGACGTCGCCGCTCGTGTGCGCCGGGCCGAAATAAAGCAGGCGGATTTCTTCCCCGAGGCCTTTCAGATCGAAATTGTCGGTGAAGGTTTGATTTGGCAGGTAGGCCAAGAGCGGTTTCAAGGCGGCGTCCTTTTGGAAAGCCTCTTCCATGTCCTTTTTGGTCCGAGCGTGGGCGAGGATCTTGAGCCCTGTCGGAAATCCGCCCAGGCCGTTGACGTGGTCGCCGTCGCTGTGGGTGATGAGCACATGAGTGATCGGGAGGGGCGTGATCTTGCGGATCTCCGCGATCATCTGCTTGGCGGCATCCGCGGTCATCTTGGCGTCGATGACGACGACGCCCTTGGCCCCGACGAAGAAGCCGCAGTTCGCCCCGCTGCCGCCTTTGACTATGAAGAGTTTGGCGGCATTGAGATTTCCCTTGATGAGTTGGACCGTGACCGGTAGTTCCTGAGGGGGTTGCTGAGAGGTGAGCTGGCAAAGTCCGAGAAAAAATAGCAAAAACAGGAAAATCGAAACCATTTTCATGACATTGATCATATCAACCTCCTATCAGACGGATATTTATACCCAAAACGCGCGGACATGTACATTCCCCCGGAAGGAAGCCGATTTCCCGCGCCGGTCGATTCAGATAATCAGAGTTTGGTCTCTTCGGCGGTCTTCTTGACGGCGCCGATCGTCTTCTGGAGCATGGCGTTTTCTTCGTCGGTGAGCTTGATCCCGTAAATCTTCTCTACTCCCTTGGCGCTGATCAGGCACGGAACGCCGATGAAGAGGCCTTGGACGCCGTATTCGCCTTCGCAGAGGGCCGCGCAGGGGAGGATGCGGCGCTTGTCTTTTAGGTATGACTCGGCCATGACAATGGCGCTCCAGGCCGGGCTGAAGAAAGCGGACCCCTTGCCGAAGAGTTTCACGATCTCGGTGCCGGCCTCGCGGGTCCGGGTGGCGAGCTTGTCAATCTGTTCCTTCGTCGCGATCTCGTTCAGCGGGACGCCGCCGACCGTGGTCAAGCGGGGGAGGGGAACCATGTCGGGTCCGTGACCGCCCAAGACCGTTCCGGCCACATCCGCCACGGAGACGCCCAGCTCCATGGCGATGAAGGCGCGCCAGCGGGCCGTATCGAGGGCGCCGGCCATGCCGACGACCTGGCTCTTGGGAAAACCCGTCAGTTTATAAAAAGCATAGACCATCGCGTCGAGCGGGTTGGTGACGATGATGCAGAAGGCCTTGGGGGCATACTGCTTCACGCCGGCGGCGACCTGGGTGATGATCTGCAGGTTGACGGCGAGGAGGTCCTCGCGGGTCATGCCGGCCTGGCGCGGTTTGCCCGCGGTGACGATGACGACGTCGGCGCCCGCTAGGTCCTTGTAGTTGGACGTGCCGACGATGTTGGCGTCGTAGTTGCCGTGGGGAGCCATCTCCATGAGGTCGAGGGCTTTGCCCTTGGCCGGGTTCTCGAGCTCGGGGATGTCCAGGAGGACGATGTCCCCCATCTCTTTTTGTGCGGCGAGCATGGCCAGGATCTGGCCGATCTGGCCGCCGCCGATCAGGGCGATCTTCTTTCTCATCAACGCATCTCCTTTTTCAGAATTTAATGTATCGTCGGATCTGAGCCGACGCTTAGCCTTTGACGTAGCCTTCCCAGGTCGAAGCGAGCTTCGGGCTTTGCAGCCAGTCCATGACGTAATCGGTGTAGGCTTTTCCCGTCGCTCCGTTGGGCCGGCCCGTGATGCTCATCTTCTTTTCATACTGGCCGCAGATGTCGAGGGCCATTTCAAGGTTCTTGCCCTTCTGCGGATAGCCGATGTGGCCGACGAGCATCGCTGCAGCCCGGATCATGCTGCACGGATCGGCGTATTGGGCGCGACCTTCCGTCACCATGCGCGGGGCCGAGCCGTGGATGGCTTCGAACATCGCGTACTGTTTTCCGATGTTAGCGCTGCCCGCCGTGCCGACGCCGCCCTGGAACTCGGCCGCTTCGTCGGTCAGGATGTCGCCGTAGAGGTTCGGAAGGACCATGACCTGAAAATCGCGGCGGCGCTTCTCGTCCACCAGCTTGGCCGTCATGATATCGATGTACCAGTCATCAGCTTCGATGCCGGGATATTCCTTGGCGATGCGGTAGAAGTTCTCGAGGAAACGGCCGTCGGTCGTCTTGATGACGTTGGCCTTCGTGACGCAAGTCACTTTCTTGCGGCCGAATTTCTTGGCCTGCTCAAAGGCGAGCCTGCAGATGCGGTCCGCGCCGGGCGCGGAGATCAGGCGGAAGTCGATGGCGATGTCGGCATCCACTTCGATACCGTAGGGGCCGAGGGCGTAGAGGTCTTCGGTGTTCTCTCTGAAGAAGAGCCAGTCGATGCCCTGTTTGGGGATCTTGACCGGCCGGACGTTGGCGAAGAGGTCCAATTCCTTCCTCACGGCCACGTTGCAGCTTTCGATGTTCGGCCAGGGGTCGCCTTTTCGGGGGGTGGTCGTGGGACCCTTCAGTATGACGTGGCATTTCTTGATCTCGGTCAAGACGTCGTCCGGAATCGCTTTTTTGAGGGCGGCGCGGTTCTCGATAGTCAATCCCTCGATGTCGTTGATGACGACGTTGCCCGCCTTGACTTTGTCTTTGAGCAGAAAGTGCAGAACGCGTTTGGACTCCGCGGCGATGAACGGACCGATGCCGTCGCCGGCGAGAATGCCGATTTTAAGCGGCTTGATTTTGTTATAGTCGATCCAGTCCGGCATGGCTTTGACTTTTTCCATGCGCTTCATCTGGATTTCGAGCAGTTTGCCGAAATGCTCTTTGGCTCTGTCGATAGCAGCGTTATCCATAATTTCGTCCTCCCTTGGATAATCATATGAGATTTATAAAGGAAGAGAAGGTATAATATACATCTTTTCAGGAGAAAAATCAATAGAAAGGCGCCATATAAAATAAAATTCGTTTTGACAATTTCGGCCAAAACCATTTATAAACTAGGGGATGATTCCGACATCATAATGGAGAACGCCATGCTGGAAAAATATTTTGAACAAGAAGTCGAACGAAAGATGCTGGGAATTCTCCCCTTGCCTCTGAGCCCGGAAGAGACGGCAGAAGTCTGCGGTCTTCTGGAGGACCCGCCAAAGGGCCGGGGGGTTGTTCTTTTGAATCTGTTGAAACATCGGATCGCGCCGGGCGTCGACCCTTCGGCCAAGGTCAAAGCGGAGTGGCTTGCCCGTGCGGCGAAAGGCGATATCGTGTCGCCGGCCGTGTCCCGGACGGACGCCGTTTTCATGCTCGGAACCATGCTGGGAGGTTACAACGTGGGGCCGCTGGTGTCATTCCTGGACGATCGAGCGCTGGCGAAAACCGCCGCGGACGCCTTGAAACACACCATCCTTGTCTATGGCGCTTTCGACGCGATAGCCCGCCTCGCCTCGGTGAACGGCTATGCTAAAAACGTGCTCGAATCTTGGGCGAACGGCGAGTGGTTCCTCTCCAGACCGGCGTTTCCGGAAACATTCACCTTGAAAGTCTTCAAGGTGGACGGCGAAATCAATACCGATGATTTCTCCCCGGCGAAACACGCTGCGACCAGACCCGATATCCCCCTCCATGCCCTGGCCATGGGAGAGACGAGATTTCCGGACGGGATCAAGACCATCGCTCAGTTCCGTGCCGAAGGGCATCGAGTCGTCTTCGTCGGCGATGTGGTCGGCACGGGGTCGTCGCGCAAATCCGCCTGTAATTCCGTCATGTGGCATATCGGCGAAGACATTCCCTTTGTCCCGAACAAACGGAGAGGGGGAGTGGTCATCGGAGGTTTGATCGCGCCGATCTTCTTCAACACGACCGAGGATTCGGGGGGACTTCCCATCAAGGCCGACGTGGCGAAACTCAAAACGGGCGATGTCATCAAGCTGGATACCAAAACCGGAACTCTCAGGACGGCGGCGGGTGATGTCCTGGCCGAATTCGAATTCAAGCCCGCGACAATCAAGGATGAGTTCCGCGCCGGCGGCCGGTTAAATCTGATCATCGGCCGGGCCCTGACGAATAAGGCGCGCGCCGCTCTCGGTTTCGCGGACGCCGAATTTTTCACCCGGCTGGAGAATCCCCGGCCGAAGGACGGCCAGGGGTATTCCCAGGCGCAGAAGATCGTGGGCAAGGCCTGCAGCGTCGACGGTATTCTTCCCGGCTCGGCCTGTGAACCGAAAATGACGACGGTCGGTTCCCAGGATACCACGGGCCCGATGACCGCCGACGAGCTCAAAGAGCTGGCCTGCCTGGGATTTCAGGCCGATCTCTTCATGCAATCATTCTGCCATACGGCCGCCTATCCGAAGCCGGCGGACGTCAAAATGCACAGATCCCTTCCTCAATTCATCGTCGAGCGCAAAGGCGTCTCGCTCAAGCCCGGGGACGGCGTCATTCACTCCTGGCTGAACAGGCTTATTCTCCCCGATACCATGGGGACGGGCGGAGATTCCCATACCCGTTTTCCGATCGGGTTGAGCTTCCCGGCCGGTTCCGGCCTCGTGGCTTTCGCCGGCGCCCTCGGTTTCATGCCTCTCGATATGCCGGAATCCGTTCTGATCCGGTTCAAAGGGACGCTCAATCCCGGCATCACCCTGCGGGATGTCGTCAACGCCATCCCCTTTTTCGCGATCAAAAAGGGCTTTCTGACCGTCGCGAAAAAGGGAAAGAAAAATATCTTCAATGGCCGTGTCCTCGAGATGGAAGGCCTGTCCAACCTGACCGTGGACCAGGCCTACGAGCTGACCGACGCATCCGCGGAGCGCTCGGCGGCCGGGAGCGTCATCGCTCTCCAACCCGAAAAAGTCGCCAAATTCCTCAAGAGCAATATTGCCCTCATGAAAAAGATGATCGAACAAGGCTATCAGGACGCTGAGACCCTCAAGAGACGGATCGCTGCCGGTGAAAGATGGTTGGAAAAGCCCGCTCTGCTCGAGCGCGATAAGCAAGCCGAATACGCGGCCGTTCTCGATATAGACCTGGCCGAAATCAAAGAGCCCATCCTGGCCTGCCCGAATGATCCGGACGACGTCAAGCTCCTATCGGAGGTCGCCGGCGATAAAATAGAAGAGGTCTTCATCGGATCGTGCATGGTCAATATCGGCCATTTCCGGGCGGCCGGGAAGATCTTTGACAAAGCCGGCTATCCGAAAACCCGAATCTGGATAACGCCGCCGACGAAGATGGACGAGATCCAGCTCAAGAAAGAAGGCACTTATGCGATCTATTCCCAAGTCGGAGCGCGGACGGAAATCCCGGGCTGTTCGCTGTGCATGGGAAACCAGGCCCGCGTCCAACCCGGAGTGACGATCATTTCGACTTCGACCCGGAACTTCGACGACCGGATGGGCGATGGTGCGCGCGTGTATCTCGGTTCGGCGGAATTGTCGGCCATCGCCGCACTCAAGGGGAAAATCCCGTCTCCGGAGGAATATTTCGCGGTCATGCGGGAGAAAGTCCTCCCCTTCGCCGCGGACATCTATCGTTATCACCAATTCGACGAGATGAAAGATTTTTCGCTGTCGTACGTATGATCCGAAATCCGTTCAAGTCTTTAATATTGAAGGAAAAAAGGAATTATTAAAATTGAGCAGGGAGAAGGTGAGACCATGATATCTTTAAAAGGCCGGACGACCCTCATCACCGGCGGTTCTCGCGGCATCGGCCGCGCGGCCGCTATTCTTTTAGCCGAGGCCGGAAGCGACATCGCGTTCAATTATGCCTGCCGGGAGAAAGCCGCCCTCGAAGTCAAAGCCGAAGTCGAGAAAAGGGGCCGCAACTGCTTGATTTATAAGACCGATATATCCCATGAAGTCGAAGTCGTCAGCATGGTGGGCGACATCATCGAAAAATGGCGACATATCGACATCCTGGTCAACAATGCCGGGATATGGACCTATCTCGAGATGGGGGCTATGAACGCGGATATTCTGAAGGAGACTATCGAGGTTAACCTCAATAGCATGTTCTACTTCTGTAATGCCGTAGTTCCTCATATGAAGAAAAACAGGCTCGGCTGGATCATCAACATCGGCTCGACGGCCGGGGTCAGGGGGGAGGCCTTGCATTCCCACTACGCCGCAACTAAAGGGGCGATGCATGCCTTCACGAAATCGCTCGCGGCGGAATTGGGCCCCTGGAATATCCGGGTCAACTGTGTCGCCCCAGGTTGGGTCGATACGGATATGTGCACCCAGGTTTTTAGCGACGCGGCTTTCAAAGAGAGCGTCGTCCAGTCCATTCCTCTGAGGCGGATCCCCCCTCCCGAAGATATTGCCGGACCCATCCTCTTCCTGGCCTCCGACCTGGCCCGCCATGTCAACGGCGCCATTATTAACGTCAACGGAGGGTCAGTCCTTTGCGGCTGATTGAAGTTTTTGCCAAAACTAAACGCTTGACATCGAAAAGAGCCTTGTGGTAATCAAGTAGTCGTATTCGTGATATAATGGGAAAAAAGTTTCTCTCTTTAATCGTCATTCCTCATACGAAATCCAGATCCAGGACTCTTTCGTTTTCGAAAAGGATGATCAAGGGCATAGTTTGGACCGCGATCATCTGCGGTGTTCTCCTGGCTCTCGTGACGATCGATTACGTCCGGATCCGGCTTTCCAGCCAAAGCTATCAGGCTCTTCTCAAAGAGAGCCGCCAACAGAAGGAGACGCTCAAGCAATATGAAGGCTCGATCGGGGAACTTCAGGCGAAAGTGAAGGGGTTCGAAGACCGCATCAAGATCCTGAACCTCTGGGCCGGCTTCAAATCTCCCGATAAGCTGGAAAATCCGGGCGTGGGCGATTATCCAAGGGACGGGCAGGGAATTCCGGGCTCGGCTCCCCAGCTATCCACAAGCAACCTTCAGACCATCCAGCAGAAAACGGACGACATCCAGAAGAATCTCGATACGCTATCGAATTTCTTCGAAAGCCAAAGCGCCCGGCTGGCGTCGACGCCGACCATCAAGCCCATCGAGGGAGGCTTGATCACATCGGGTTTCGGCTGGCGAAAAGATCCCTTTACCGGCAAGCAGGCCTTTCATTACGGGATTGATCTCCTTGCCGCGTGGGGAAATCCCGTCATCGCCCCGGCCGACGGTTTTGTCGCGAAAATCAGTACCGATATTTTTTATGGGAAATCCATCCTCCTGAGCCACGGGCTCGGCATATCGACGCTCTATGGACATTTGAGCAAGATCACGGTCCGAGAAGGCCAAAGGGTGAAACGGGGAGACGTGATCGGCAATGTCGGAAATACCGGAAAAGCGCTGGGTCCCCATCTCCACTATGAAGTTCACGTCAACGATAAGCCCGTGAACCCTTATTACTATCTGCTGGACGAATAATTTCCGGCCGGCCTTTTTAACCCAAGATATCCGAAAGCCCGATTTTTCCGCTCAACGTGTAAGCGTGAGCTTCCATCGCGCCCTTGCTTTCGGGCTGAAGACGCAAGATCCGGTAGATCGTTTTATTTTTGCAACAGACGTCCAGCCCTTCTTTGGACACGGAAAGCACTTTTCCAGGCTCGTCCGCGGCGGCCGGGCCGGCCAAAGCCCTTCCCTTGAGGATGATGAGTCTTTGACCCCGGAGGAACGTGAAAGCCGAAGGGCGAGGTGAAAATGCCCTGACTTTCCTGTCGATCAGCCCGGCGTCCATGGACCAAACGATCTTGCCGTCCTCTTTCTTAATCTTGGGGGCTAAGCAAGCCAATGAATGATCCTGGGGCAGGGGCGTGATGCTCTCAAGATGGGACAGAGTATCGAGGAGGAGGCCGGCGCCGATTTCAGCCAGCCGGCTCTCAAGTTCTCCCGCGTTTTCTCCGGCGAAGATGTCCGTTTCCGTCGCGGAAAGGATATCGCCTTCGTCCATTTTCGCGTTCAGACGAATGATGGTGACTCCCGTCTTTGTCTCGCCGTTCAGGATGGCCCAGGATACCGGAGAAGCGCCCCTGTATTTAGGCAATAGAGAGAAATGAACATTGAGGGATTTGTGACGGGGAAGATCGATGATCGAAGTCGGTATGATCTGGCCATAGGCGACGACGACGTGGACATCGGCCTGAACGTCCCGGATCGCCGCGAAAGCGGCGGCTTCCGTCCGGATACGCTCGGGTTGGCTAATGGCGATGCCGCGTTCGAGGGCGAATTTCTTAATGGGACCCGCGGTCACCTTTTTGCCCCGTCCGGCCGGCCGGTCCGGCTGCGTCACCACGAGATCCACTTCGTAGCCGGCCTTAAGGAGCCGGGCGAACGAAGGGAGTGCGGCTTCCGGACTGCCGAAAAAAACGACGCGCATTAGGGCTTGCCCGGCTTGGCCTTCTTTTTGAACCTTTTTTTTATCAGGCTGCGTTTGAGCGGCGAGAGCCATTCGATGAACAGCTTCCCGTTCAAATGGTCGATCTCATGACAGAAGACCCTGGCCAGGAGATCGGCGGCATGGATGACGCGTTCTTTCCCTTCCAAGTCCATGCCTTTTATGACAACTCTCTGCGGCCGGGCCACTTTCTCGAAGATTTCGGGCACGGAAAGACATCCTTCTTCGCGGATGGTCTTGCCTTCTTTCTCGATGATCTCGGGGTTGACCAGGACGATCACTTCGTGTTTTTCTTTCCCCAGGGATAAATCCACCGTGATCAGGCGTTGGCTCACGTTCAGCTGGGGAGCTGACAGGCCGAGGCCCGGCGCGGCGAGCATGGTTTCGATCATGTTCTTGGCGAGCCGCCGGATGTCTTCGTCGATTTTTTCGACGGGCAGGGCTTTTTTCAAGAGCGTCGGATGCCCGATCTTGATGATTTCGAGGACGGCCATGTTTTTTTTCCAGCATCCCTATTTTAACGGAATCGTTTCTTGAGTTCAAACGACGAGAAGGTTTTCCGCCTCAGGAGGCCGACACGGACGGCATACGCGGCTTCCCCCGTTCCTTTGGCCCTTTGGGGACGGCGGACGATCTCCTTCTCTCAGATCACGGCCGTAGGCGGAGCAGGCTCGTCCGCGGCTCCGGCGTTTTTCAAAGGCACGGCGATCAGGTAAAAGGCGATCAGGGCCAGCACGATCAATCCGACGAGATAGCTCGGGCTGCCGAAGATCGTCGGAATGTCTATTTTGATCACGTTATTGAGAAACAGGAATTTCCATAGAGCCCGCAGCAATCCGGTCAATCCTTCTCCCGCGATCAACCCGGCCGCGAGCAGGATGCCGACATTGTCCACGCGCGCCTTTTGGGCCGCGTTATAATGGCGCTTGGCGATGAATTTGTCCGTGAGGCCTTTGATCATACCGCCGCAGAAAATGGCGAACGTGGTCTCCAGGGGGAGATACATGCCGACGGCCACGAGCATGGGAGATTTGACTTGAATCAGGATGAAGGCGAAGCCCATGAGCATGCCGACGATGACCAGCGGCCAGGCCATCTCGCCGCCGACGATCCCTTTGGCAAGCGCGGCCATCAGGCCTGCTTGCGGAGCGGCCAAATCCTTGCTCCCGAAGGTGAAGGCGCCATGGAGGAGCCAAAGCGGGAAGTACATGACCATGGACGCGAGCAAAATGCCGAAGATGTCGCCGACCTGCATTTTCCAGGGCGTGCCGCCCAGAAGATGTCCCACCTTGAGATCCTGGAGCATTTCGCCGGCGACGGCGGAGGACACGCAGACGACCGCGGCCACACCGAGGACCGCGGCGACGCCGCTCGTCCCCGAGGCGCCGATAAGGACCATCAAAAGCGCGGCGATGATCAGCGTCGAGAGCGTCAGGCCGGAAATCGGGTTATTCGAGGAGCCGATGGTCCCGACCAGGTTGCCGGAGACCGCGGCAAAGAAAAATCCGGCGACGGCCATGACCGCTGCGGCCAGGATCGCGGGAGGATAAGCGCCGGCGAAAATCCGGTAGACGAAGATCATGAGGACGAAGGTGATCGCCAATCCGCCGAGAACCAGCTTGATATTCAGATCTTTCTCGAGCCGGGACGAAACGGAGGTTTGCCCGGCGGCTTTTTTGACATCGCCCAGAGATCTCTTCATTCCGTTGGCCAGGTTTTTACGCATTCGGAAAAGTGTATAGCCCGCGCCGACCAGCATCCCGCCCACGGCGATCGGGCGGATGATGAATTTCCAAACGTTCGTGACCAGGTCCGCCCAATTTGCGTCGGCCATCGCGACTCCAGGACCGTAAAACGTCGCGATCAACTGCGGCCCGAAAAAATACATGAGCAGGGGGGCGAAAAGCCCCCAGGCCAGGACGCCGCCGGCGAAGTTGAGTGAAGCCAGCCTCGGGCCGATGATGTATCCGACGCCGATATAGGCGGGAAAAATGCCGGGACCCGAAACGGCGACCGTTCCTCCCGACCCGATCTTGGCCGCGTTTTCAGCCGAGCCGAGACGGACAAAACTCGCTCCGATCTTCCCGACTCTGAGGATGAAGTCCTTCGATGCGGCAAAGAGCTGGATCACCCCGAGCGCGTAGAGCAGGGAGCCGAAGCCCATGGCCAGAAAAAGATGCTTGGCGCCCGCGCTGCCCTTCTGGCCGGCTTTATGAATCTCGGCCGCGGCCATGGATTCGGGAAAGGTCAGATCGGGATCCGTGACCATCACCCGCCGTAAAAAAGTCACGAACAGGATTCCCAGGAGACCGCCGACGAACAGTAGGGCGGTCGTCTTGAGATAAGCGTCGAAGGAGAAGGTGCTGAAATTGGTCCATACGCCGGAGATGATGAACGCCGGGATGGTGAAGATGGCGCCCGCGGCGACGGATTCGCCGATAGAGCCGACGGTCCGGGCGATGTTCTCTTCGAGGATGGAGCCTTTCATCAGCTTCAGGATGGCCATGCCGATGACGGCCGCGGGGTACGTGGCGGCGATCGTCATTCCGGCCCTCAGTCCGAGATAGGCGTTGGCGGCGCCGAGGATGACGGTCAGGAACAGGCCGATGATCAAGGCTTTGAACGTGAATTCCTTCATGTCGGTTTTTTCGGGAACAAACGGTTGTTGGCTCATCCCAGTCTCCTTTCCGCGATTGCGCTGTCCTATGTATATTAGAATTGATGCGATTTAGTCAAGGCCGGACGATTTTATTTGCGCGAAAACAGAAATTATGCTAAATAACTCCCGTGATTAGAGAAGGATAGACATGGGATTTATCAGTTGGGTGAAAGGCCGACTTTTTTGTGATCTCGCCATCGACCTTGGAACGGCGAACACGCTCGTGTACCTCAAAGGCAAGGGCATCATCATTCAGGAGCCTTCGATCGTCGTCATCAATCGGCAGAGCGGAAAAGTCGAGGCCGTCGGCGGCCGGGCCAAGGAAATGCTCGGCAAGACGCCGAGCAATACGCTGGCCATAAAACCGATGCGCGACGGCGTCATCGCCGATTTCGAGATTGCCGAGAAGATGCTCGACTTTTTCATAAAAAAGGCGACGAACAACCGCGGGTTCCTCCTGCGTCCCCGGATCGTCATCGGCATTCCCACCGGCATCACTCAAGTCGAGCGGCGGGCCGTGAAAGACGTGGCCATGCGGGCCAAGGCGACCGAGGTTTTTCTCGTCGAACAGCCCATGTCCGCGGCGGTCGGGGCCGGCTTGCCGATCTCCGAACCGACCGGCAACATGGTCGTGGACATCGGCGGCGGCACGACCGACATCGCTGTCATCTCGCTCAACGGCATCGTCTTCAATCATTCGATCCGCATCGCGGGCAACGAGATGGACGAAGCCATCATCCAGTATCTCAAGAAAAAGTACAACCTTCTCATCGGCGAGCGAAGCGCGGAGCTCGTCAAAATGCAGATCGGCTCGGCCTATCCCCTGGACGAGCCGCTGACGATGGAGATCAAGGGGCGGGACCTTCGGGAAGGCATTCCCAAAACGATCGTCATCGACGATCAGGAGATTCGCGAATCCCTGGAGGACGTCGTCGCCTCGATCGTCAACGCGGTTCGAATCGCGCTGGAGAAAACGCCGCCCGAGCTCTCGGCCGACATCATCGACCGGGGGATCATCCTGACCGGGGGAGGGGCTTTGCTCAAGAATCTCGATAAACGGATCCGCGAGGAAACGCAGCTCCCCGTGTTCATCACGGAAGATCCGCTGACGACGGTCGTTTTAGGGGCGGGCAAGATGCTCGACGATCTGGAGCTTTTGAAGAAGATCGCGGTCACGTAATTCGAATAAATGGGATGCCTCGCTTTCTGAAGGAAAAGAAAAAGTCGCTGATTTTCGGGGGGCTCCTTATGGCTCAGCTCATCCTGATCTCCATTCAGGTTCCGCTCGGTGAAGAGCCGAGCTATCTCGAAAAAGCGGTCTTTTTCGTCCTGGCGCCCGTCCAGCGGGCCGTTCATGGAATATTCCAGATGTCCGGCCGGATCTGGAATCGTTATGTTTATCTCCGCCAGGTCGAACGCCAAAATCAGCAATTACGGGATGAGTCGTTCCATCTCCGGCAGACGAACATGCTCCTGGCGACAGAGATCGCCAGGCTCAAGGATGAGCATGAGGCTGAACGCTATCTGTCGACCCTTGGCCGGTCGTTTCTCCTGGCGACGGTGATCGGGGTGGACGCGGCGAACATTTATAAATCCATCATCATCGATAAGGGTTCGCTTAACGGATTGAAGAGCAACATGGCCGTCGTGGATAGGAACGGCTGCCTGGTCGGTCGGATCACGAACCCGATTTCCCCGAGAGAAGCCACGGTCCAGCTTCTCACCGATGACAACAGCTCGATCGGCGTCTACTCGGAGACGAACAAAGTCCTGGGTGTTCTGGCCGGCAACGCGAAGAGCGGGATCTGCGGACTCAAATACGTGAACGCGACGAACGAACGACTCGTGGCGGGCGAGGAACTGATCACGTCCGGCTTCGACAAGATCTTCCCGTCGGGACTAAAGGTCGGGCAGATCCAATCCATCGGGACCGATAATTCGCTGTTCAAGAAGATCGAGGTCAAACCCCACTTGAATTTCAGCGAGTTGCATTTTGTCGCCGTTCTGATCGAAAAACAGGACGGTCCCTAGCGGCGAAATATGAAAGACATCATCAAAGGCGGCCTGACGATCCTGGCGGCCTTCCTCATTTACAGCGCGCTTCATCAGCTCTCCGTTTCTGTCTTCATCGGCGTGAACGTATTTACGATCGTGGTCATCCTGTTCGGCATCATCGAGGGCGAAATCGGGGGGGCGATCATGGGCATGGTCAGTGGCCTTGTCGTCGATTCGTTCTCACTCGGCATTTTCGGTCTCTCCGGCATCGCCAATACGATCACCGGTTTTTTGGCCGGGTTCATTTCGAGAAAAATGAATATCCTTCCGCTCGGTCGAATGTTCGTTTTCATCGGCGTCATGGGCGCCTTGGACCTCGGCCTCTGGGTGCTCCTATCGTCGGTATTTTTCTCTGAGGGTATTCCCTGGGGCGGAGGCTTTCTTCTCGTCCAACCCGTTCTCACGGCCGTTTTGGGAACCCTGGGCTACTCATTTTATCGAAAGATCAAGGCGCGGCATGAAAGATAGCCCGATCTACGAAGATGTGACCCGCCTTTTAAAGCGTTCTCAGATCGTCTTTTTCCTGGTTGAAATCCTTTTTTTCTTTACGGTGTTTTATTACTGGAAAATCCAGGTCCTCGACTACAAGAAATACTGGAACCAGTCGGAGGCCAACCGAACGCGCGAGGCCGTCATCCCGGCGGCGCGCGCCGTCCTGACGGACCGCAGCGGGTCGATCATCCTGGCGGATAACGTCGCCTCGTTCAGGGCTTCCATCATCCGCGAAAACACGAAAAATTACGACGAGTCGTGCCGGAATATCAGCCGGCTCCTCGATCTCGAAGAATCCGTCATCAAGCAGCGGATGGAAAAATACAGGTCCCTGCCGCTCTTCAAGCCGATCGTCGTCAAAGACAACCTGACGCCGGAGGAGGTGGCCAGGATCGAGGCGCGGAAAATGGATCTTCCCGAACTCGTGATCGAAACCGAACCGAAAAGATTCTATCCGTTTGGGAAGCTGGCGGCACATCTCATCGGCTATATGCAGGAGTTGACTCCGGATGAACTCCGGACGTCGCCCATTGACCGGAAGTTGGGCGACATGGCGGGAAAGATCGGCATCGAAAGTTTCTATGACGTGCGGCTATCCGGAGTGGACGGCAAAATCGTTGAAGTCGTGGACAGCCTTGGCCGGAAAAGGGACGAACTCGACCGGATCGAGCCGAAACAGAATCCGAAGCTCGATCTGGCCTTGGATTATGACATCCAGGCCAAGGCCGAAGAGCTTTTGGAGGGCAAAGACGGGGCGGTCGTCGTCCTTGACGCCAAGTCGGGAGGCATCATCGCCCTGGCCAGCAACCCGACCTTCGACCCCAATAAGTTCGTCAACCGCTTCACTCCCGAGGAATGGACGGCCCTGGCCAATAATCCGGATACTCCGCTCATCAACCGGGCCATCCAGGGTCAGTATTCGCCCGGATCGATCTTCAAGCTCGTGATGGCCTCCGGCGCTCTCGATTCCGGAACGATCGTCGACCAGACGTCGTTCTTCTGCGGAGGAACGATCCAGATCTATAATCGCCCGTTCCACTGCTGGTTCGAACCCGGCCATGGCTCACTCAATCTCTATGAGGCGATCCGGCAATCGTGCAACATCTATTTTTACAACCTCGGCCGGATGATGGATATCAATATGATCGCGAGATACGCCGAAGAGATGGGGTTGGGTAGGAAAACGGGAATCGACATACCGGGAGAAAAAGAAGGTTTGGTTCCAAGCACGGAATGGAAAAGAAAGGCTCAGGGCGCGGCCTGGATGCCGGGGGAAACGATCTCCGTGGCGATCGGCCAGGGACCTCTTCAGGTCACGCCGATTCAGATCGCGGCGATGACGGCGCTGATCGCGCAGAGGGGCGTGAAGGTCCGTCCCCATGTCCTCCTCGACGCGTCGCCGCCGGCGGATTCGGTCAAGATTGCTCCCGCTATCTTCGAGAAAGTCATCGAAGGCATGTGGCGTTCGGCGAACATGGGGGGGACGGGGCAGGCCGCCAAAGTCGACAAATTCGACGTCTGCAGCAAGACCGGATCCACCCAGACAATCGGCCGGGATACGGCGGAACGCCTTTCGATCCAGAAGAAAACCCATTCCTGGTTCACGGGCTTCGCCCCGCGTAACAATCCCCGGGTCGTCGTGACCGTGCTCGTTGAATTCGGCGGCATGGGCGGGGAGACGGCCGGGCCGATCGCCGGAAAGATCTTCCAACTTTACAAGAGCAAGTATTATGATCGACAGAGTTCAGCTCCGAGAAATTGACTGGATCCTTATCGGGCTCCTGCTCGTGAACGCGATCATCGGGATCCTGTTGATCTACAGCGCCTCGCATTATCAGCCCGGGAATTACTACATCCGTCAGATCATCTGGCTGCTCGTCAGCCTGGCCGCCCTCTTCCTGGTCCTATCGATCGATTATAAAGTTCTGATGGGATTTTCTCCTTATTTTTACCTGATTTTCGTCATCGTTCTGACGGCGCTGCTGATCTTCGGGCGGATGATAGCCGGGGCCAAGAGTTGGATTCGCGTGGCGTTCTTCGGTGGCCAGCCTTCCGAGCTCGCTAAAATCGCGGTGGTTCTCATCCTTGCCCGGATCTTCTCGGAATTCCGCAGGAATTATATGAGCCTGGGCTTCGCGGCCCTCAGCGGGGCGGCTGTTTTCGTCCCCGTGGCCCTTGTCGCGTTCCAGCCCGATCTCGGAACGGCCCTCACCTTTTTGCCGATCGCTTTCGGCTGCTTCGTTTTCGCCGGATTGAATAAAAAGACGGTGGCGCTGTGTTTGATCGCCGCCGTTCTCGCGGGCTTCGCCGGCTGGAATTTCTTCTTGAAAGATTATCAGAAAAAGCGGATCATGACGCTGGTCAATCCCGGCCAGGATCCGCTGGGTTCCGGATATCATATCCTCCAGTCCAAGATCGCCATCGGCTCGGGCGGGGTGGCCGGGAAGGGCTTCAAAAAAGGCACCCAAAGCCAGCTTCGCTTCCTTCCTGCGCGCCACACCGATTTCATTTTCTCGGTTCTTGGGGAGGAATTCGGCTTTCTCGGCGTCTTTATCGTCTTTCTGAGCTATTTTTTCTTTTTGGCCAGGATGTTTCGTTCCGTGGGAAAATCCCGGGACAGGGCCGGGATGTACATCGTTTTCATGGTGGCCTGTATGTTGGCTTTCCAGTTCCTGGTTAATGTCTTAATGATCATCGGCCTTCTCCCGATCATGGGCATTCCCATTCCCTTGATCAGCTATGGCGGATCTTCCCTCCTCACGAGCTTTCTGGCCGTGGGACTTGTCGTCAACGTCAAGATGAGAAGATTCGTCAATGTCTGAGGATTGGACGCGGTCCATCCTTGAGAAATGCGGCCCGACAGTGGAGAAGCCGGGTCGATATACCGGCGGAGAATGGAACGAAATCCGCAAAAATCCCTCCGCCGTCCGGACGAAAGTCGCCCTCGCTTTTCCCGATGTCTATGAAATCGGGATGTCGTACCTCGGACAGAAAATCCTGTATTCCCTGATCAATGCTCGGCCTTCCTGCCTGGCCGAACGGGTGTTCGCGCCCTGGCCGGATTTCGAGCGGGAACTGAGAATGAACGGCGATCCCCTCCGATCGCTGGAGAACAAACTCCCCTTGTCCGCATTCGATATTCTGGGGTTTTCTCTTCTTTATGAGCTGAATTATTCCAACATCCTGACGATCCTCGATCTGGGCGGGATTCCCTTTTCGGCGATGGACAGGGGAACGCGACATCCTCTGGTCATCGCCGGAGGTCCGGCCGCATTCAATCCCGAACCGGTGGCCGGGCTTTTTGACCTGTTCCTTCTCGGCGATGGGGAAGAAGGGCTCTTGGAAATCATCGATAAAGACGCGGAGATGAGAAGCCGGGGAGCTTCGAGAAAGGACAGGCTGAGGGAACTCGCTCGTATCCCGGGCGTTTATGTTCCGACTTTTTATGAGTCCTATGTTCCGGACGGCGGAAGACTCCAGGCCGTCCGCCCCATGGGTGACGTCCCGGCCGTAATTAAAAAACGAGTGCTGCGTTCGTTTTCCCGCTCCCATTTTCCCGAGGACATCATTGTCCCTAATGTCCAAGCCGTCTTTGACCGCGTCGCCGTCGAAGTGGCGCGCGGCTGTCCCCAAAAATGCCGGTTCTGCCAGGCGACGAGCCTTTATGCGCCTTTCCGGGTCAAAGATCCGTCATTCGTCATCGAGAAAATATTCAAAAGCCTGCGCGCCACGGGGTACGAAGATGCGTCCCTGTTTTCCCTTTCCGTGAGCGACTATCCGTACCTGGGCGAGACGATCAAGATGCTCATGGAGAGACTGGAAAAAGATCATGTCTCTCTTTCGCTTTCTTCGTTGAGGCCGAAAGGTCTGTCGGCCGACATCGTCCGGAACATCATCAAAGTCCGGAAAACCGGGTTTACGCTCGTCCCGGAAGCCGGCTCCGAGCGCCTTCGCCGAGTGATCAACAAGAACCTGAATGACCAGGACCTCTGGGAGGCTTCGGCCAACGCGTTCCGCGAAGGTTGGAAACTCCTTAAGCTCTATTTCATGATCGGCCTCCCGACCGAAACGGAAGAGGATATCCTGGCGATCGTCGCGTTTGTGGACAAGCTCACGGCGCTCGGACGGGGGATCCTTTCTTCGCCGCCGCGAATCCATCTGAGCATTTCTCCCTTCATCCCCAAACCGCATACGCCGTTTCAATGGGTGGCGATGGAAGATCGGCAAACGCTATTGGAAAAAAAGATCGATCTGGGGCGCTTGTTGAAGAAAAGGCGTAACGTCCAGGTCAAAGAGCAGCCCATCGAGAATTCCGTCCTCGAGGCCGTTTTTTCGAGGGGAGACCGCCGTCTGACAAAGGTTTTGATAAACGCCTGGACCGCGGGTGCCCGGTTCGACAGTTGGAAGGATCATTTTCAATTTTCTCTCTGGATGAGGGCCTTTGAGGATGCCGAAGTCGATTTTCAAGACTATTTGGGCGAAATGGACAGGAAAGTCCCTCTTCCCTGGGACCATATCCATACGGGAATCGGAAAACGATTTCTGAGCGATGAACTGGATCGGGCCTTGAGGGCCGAGACTTCTCCGTCGTGCCTGGAGACGACATGCGGCGCCTGCCGGGGTTGCGATTTCAAGGCCGACGTCGAACGGGCCTTCATCAAGACCGTCGATGCGGACTGGCCGCAGAGGGTTCCTCTAGGGGTAATGACGGAGACGGTTCTTCGCTATCAGGCGTTTTATGCCAAAAACGGCCCGGCCCGCTTCATCTCCCACAACGATCTTCTCAATGTCCTACAGCGCTCGTTCAAGAGGGCGGGCGTGGACGTCGTTTATTCCGAGGGTTTTCATCCGAAGATGCAGATGTCATTCCCCCCGGCCCTGCCCCTGGGCATGCGAGGGAACGAGGAATCGTTGGAATTCAAATCGCGCTATGAACTGGGCGAACGGGAATTCGTTTCGGCCGTCAATCGCCATGCGCCGGAGGGAATCCGGTTTCTCGGCTTGAAGAAGATCGAAAGCGCCGCTTTGTCTTTGACGGAAAGGATCGTCGGCTTGGTTTATTCCGTCGATCTGACGTCCGAAGCCGGGCGGCGAGGGATGGAGCGGACGCGAGAAGAAAAGAACCTTACCGGAAGCGAGGGCGATGTCGTGATGCATCTCGCGCAAAAGGTCCTCTTCGATAAGCCCGAACTTCTCGAAGAGATCTCTTTTGACGAGGCCGGGCGTAAAATTCTCCTGCGCCTGGCCTATAACTCCCGGAAGTCTCTTCGTCCGCAGGACATCGTCGCGGACGCCTTCGGCCTCCAGGACGCCGTTTATTTCATGACGCGAGAGAGAATGATTTATCGATAAGCCGTCCGGATCCTCTCTGGACATCGCGGCCATGGCCGCATTAGTCCCTTCATGAACCCCGGCCGGGAGATGGGGAGGAAGGAACGCGCGGGCCGACGGCCATCACCTCCAAGCTCTTCTCCGCGGAAAGCGAATCCCCTCGACCGAGCGATTTGACAGGCGATGATGAATTCTGTATAAACATGGACATTCTTTTGCGGCGGAAGATTGAGATAATTGGAAAATAAGGAGTCGTGATGATCGAATATAAGCTTACGGAAGAACAACTCGCTTTGCGGGAAATGGCGCGGGAGTTTGCCCGGAAAGAGATGGCGCCGAACGCGGCGAAATACGACCAGAGGCCTGATTTCCCGCTGGACATCATGCAGAAAGCCTTCGACGCCGGATTCATGACGAGCAACATTCCCGAAAATTACGGGGGAGGCGGGCTGAGCAATTTCGACATGGCCCTCTTCAGCGAGGAGCTTGCCGCGGGATGCCCGGGCATGTTCTCAAGCATCATGGCGGTTTCCCTGGCCACCACGCCGATCCTCCTCTACGGCACGGACGAACAAAAAGAGAAATTTCTCCGTCCGCTCTGCCGGAAAATGGAATTCGCCTCCTATTGCCTGACCGAACGGGAATCGGGCTCCGACGCCGGTTCGATCAAAACCAAGGCCATCAAATCCAGGAATGAGTACGTTCTCAACGGTTCGAAGTGTTTCATCACGAACGGCGGCGTGGCCGGCCTCTATGTCGTGTTCGCCAAAACGGCTCCGGAAAAGGGAGCCCGCGGCATGAGCGCCTTTATCATCCGTCGCGAAACGCCGGGCCTCGTCATCGGCAAGGTCGAAGACAAGATGGGGCACCGAGCTTCGAATACGGCGGAGATCTTCTTCGAGGACTGCCGGGTTCCCGCCGAGAACCTTCTCGGAAGGGAACGGCAGGGATTCATCATTGCCATGAAGACATTCGATAAAACGCGGTCCTCCGTGGGCGCGGCGGCGGTGGGCATCGCCAAGGCCGCTCTCGAATACGCCGTCGCCTACGCCAAGACGCGCCTCCAATTCGGTAAAGCGCTCGCGCTTTACCAAATGACCCAATCCAAGATCGCCGACATGGCCACGGAGATCCAGGCCGCCCGCCATCTAGTCTGGCACGCCGCTTGGCTCTCGGATCAGGGATTACCCTGCGGCAAGGAATCGGCCATGGCCAAATGCTTCGCCTCGGACGTGGCCATGCGGGTGACGACCGAGGCGGTGCAGATCTTCGGCGGGTACGGTTATATGAAAGACTACCCGGTCGAGAAACTCATGCGCGACGCCAAACTCCTCCAGATTTATGAGGGCACCAACGAGATCCAACGCCTGGTCATCGCTCATGAAGTGATCGGGCCGGTCAAAGAGTGAATCGAAAATTCGGATTTGGAGGATAAAAGGGGACATTGGGAAAACGTCCTTTTTTTGTTTTTAAATCGGGCTGAACGGATTCGCCCCAGCCAGGAAAACGGGGCTTCTACTCCGAGATATATTCCGGGATAAGTCCCAAGGTTTCGACGCCCGCCGCTTTACAGATATCGATCAGATCCACCACTTTGCTGAAGGGGACCTTAATATCCGCGCGAACGAAGATGGTCTTGTCGGATTTGGTGGCATAAAGCCGGCGAAGTTCGTCGCCGGCGGATTTAAAATCTTTGAAGTTATCTCTATTAATATCAATCGTCAGGTCTTTCTTCAACGTCACGACGATCAGGCTGCTCGACTGGCCGGCCGCCGTATCGGTGGAGGTTTCGGGGAGTCGGACATCGATCCCTTTTTGGATGAGCGGCGTGATGACCATGAAAATGATCAGCAGCACGAGAAGAACGTCGCACAACGGAACGACATTGGGTTCTGCTTTAGCCATTTCTTCCTCCTTACCTAATCCAATAAGGATAATTATTGTATGACACTTGATTTCGTCCTGTCAACGTGTTTGTTGAAAATTCGAACGGCTCAAGATATATTAATCCTCTTGTTAAGGAGCAGGCCATGAACGTTCTTATCATCCTCGCGCTGGCCATTGCCGCGTTTTTCGCGGCCGGCCGATTCTATTCGCGCGCTATCGCCCGTTGGCTGGGGGAAGATAAAAATGTCCCGACGCCCGCGGTCAAATACTGCGACGGCCGGGACTATATCCCGACCAAGCGCTATGTCGTCTTCGCTCACCATTTTTCCGCCATCGCCGGCGCGGGCCCGATCCTGGGACCGACCATGGCCATCCTTTACGGGTTTGTGCCGGCCTGGCTTTGGATCGTGTTCGGGGGGATCTTCATCGGCGCGGTCCACGATTTCACGACGTTGTTCGTCAGCATGCGCGAAGGCGGAAAGTCGATGGCCGAAGTGGCGCGGAAGACCCTTGGAACGCGCGGCTTCAATCTCTTCATCGCCTTCACGATCGTCATGATCGTTCTGGTCACATCGTCCTTTTTGAGCGCGACCTCCATCTCCCTGACGTCGCTCTGGCCGCTGTCCAAGATCGGCGTCAAAGAAGGGGCGACGTTCTTGAAGACGGTCGTCAAAGACGGGGTCGTCATGGGCCGCATCGGCGGCATCGCTTCGATGTCCGTGGTCGTGATCACGCTCTGTTCGCCCTTTCTCGGCTGGCTCATTTACAAGAAAAGCATCAAAACGCTTTACGCCTACATGATCGCGTCCGCGATTTGTGCCGTCTCGGTTCTGCTCGGGATCGCCTTTCCGATCAGCCTGGCGCCGACGACCTGGATGATCATCATCTCGGCTTATGTCCTTGTCGCCGCTGGGACGCCGGTCTGGCTGATCCTCCAGCCGAGGGATTTCATCAATGTTCAGATCCTTTACGGCGGGATCGTCTTAATGGTCCTTTCCCTGTTCAGCACCGGTATTGGAGGGCTATCCGTGACCGTTCCGAGCTTTAACCTGAGCGAGGGAGTCCGGCACCTTGGCTTCATCTGGCCCATGATGTTCTGTACGATCGCCTGCGGCGCCATTTCCGGATTCCACGCCCTCGTGGCCGGCGGCACGACCGGCAAACAGTTGCCCTGCGAAACTGACGCGCGCAAAGTCGGCTATAACGCGATGCTTCTCGAGTCGATCCTGGCGGTCTGTGTCCTTCTTGCGGTCGGAGCAGCCCTGAACTTCTCGGATTATAAATCCATCGTCTGGCCTTCCGACCCGGCGATTAAATCCAACCCCATCCTCGGTTTTTCCTTGGCGGCCGGGCAGCTCTTTCACCGCGGCCTGGGGATCCCCATGGCCCTGGGCACGGTTTTTGGGATCCTGCTCGTCGAAGGATTCGTCATCACGACGCTCGATGCGGCGGTCCGTTTGAACCGGTATCTCTTCGAAGAGCTTTGGGGCATCCTTTTCAAAAAAGTGCCGAAGCTGGTCAAGCATTACTGGTTCAATTCCGGTTTATCCGTCGCGTTCATGTGGATCCTGGCCTACTCGAACGCTTTCAATATGCTCTGGCCGATTTTCGGGACAGCTAATCAGATGTTGGCGGCTTTGAGCTTGCTGGCCGTCACGGGATGGCTTCTCATCAGGAAGAAGAAGACCGCCTATGCGTTTATCCCCGCTCTCTTCATGCTCGCGACGACGCTGGCTTCTCTGGGGATCCTGCTCAAGGAATATATCGAAAAGAAGAGTTATATCCTCGTCGCGGCCGATATTCTGATGTTCATCCTGGCGATCGGCGTCGTAGCGCTCGTCGTTAAGAGGTTCCTCTTGAGAGCGACGCCCGTAACTGAATCTATGTTTTGAAGATGAGGAGTTTTTTTACGGTTTCGGGCCAGGTCAGCCGGGAGATGAACTTAAAACCGTTCTGTCCCAGTTTTTCGGCGAGATTTCTCGTTTCCATCAGGAGATCGAACTTCTCGGCGAGGCGCGCAGGGTCCGGCGGGGTGATGAAACCCGATTCGCCGTCTTTGACCAGCTCCGACGGCCCTCCGCTGTCCGTTGTGGTCACGATTGGTTTCCTCGAGGCGAATGCTTCCGTGGTCACCAGACCATAATCCTCGTTGAAGGGACAGAAATAGACGGCCAAACACCGGGCATAGTGGGACATGAGATTTTCTTCGTCCGTCGCGCCCAGCAGATAGATCCGGTTTTCCAGACCGTATTCCCGGATCCGCTGCGTCAGATTTTCGCGCTCGGGTCCCTCGCCGATGATGAAGGCCTTCAACTCTTTGTTTTTCACGAAACGGAAAGCCTCTACCAGGAGATCGATCCTCTTGAGTTTCTGCAGCCGGGAGACGGTGAAGATGAAGCTCTGATAAGATTCCGTCCGGTAATCGTGCTGCGGCGGTGGAGGATAGAGGACTTCGGAAGGGATGCCGCCCCAGCGACGAAGCCTTTCCTGGATCGTCCCGGATTGGGCGTAGAGTTTGGTCACGTTGCGTTTGAGCAGGCGGGTATCCATTGCGTGGATCAAGCGTCTTCGAATGCCCTCTTTGAAGCGGTCTTTGCGGCCTAATTGAGCCTTAAGCATGGGCCAAAGGTCGTAGTACTCCCGCATCCGATGATTGAGCCAACAGACATGGACGGGGTGCTTGACGGCATAGCTCGGAAAGCGGAAGGAGATCACCTGGTGGACGCCGCGTCCCTGGCCATCGATCTCCACGTCGGTGAAGCGGTTGGCCGCATAGGCTCGAAATTGCCGGCCCGCCCTGTTTTGGGGGGTCAGGACGAGATCCGCGTCAAACCCTTGTTGGCGCAGCGCCCGGACGGTGTTCCGGGCGATGGTCAAATGACCGCCCTCGACGAACGTCACGTCCGAAGTGACGACTAAAACCCGCTTTTTTTCCAATCCTTTTCCGTCACTTGAGGGTGTCGAATGTTTTTTTGTTGTTATTCGTCTTGAAGACAAGAACGGCTCTTCCCGCGCCCGCGGCGCTGCCGTAACAATGTTCGATATCGATCACCGCGTTTCCCAGCAGGGCGCCGATCTCCGCGCCCGCGCCGATGCGGTCGCTGATCTCCACGGTGATGACGTTGTTGAGCTTGACTTTGTATCCCAACGCGCGCAAAGCGGTTTCGGCCTTTTTATTATTGGATGTGATCAACCGGAAATGGCCCTCGCACTCATGGGAAAAAACGGACAAAGCCCGCAAGTTGACGCCCGCGTTGGCCAGAGTTCCAAGCACCCGGCCCAAAATCCCCGGTTCGTCGGGCGTGATGACATGAAGCTCGGTCTCGACGTTGACGTTATGCACCTTTCTTTCTCCTTCCTCCTTCCCAAGAAAATGTATTATACCAAAAAATCGAGAAATCGAGAAATCGAGAAAGGCGCTTTTCGAGCTTTATCGAAGCGAGGCGTTCGCCTATAATGGATGAGATCAGCATGAAAGGAACGCCATGAAAGAAACCCGATTGGCCATCATCGATAATTCCATCCATCCGGAGATCTATAAACCCGTCGAACACTGGAGCGCGTACCTGGGGCGGTCCGAATGGACGGCTTTTTATAGCCCGAAAAATCAATTGCCGAGTTTAAAAGGTTTCACTCATGTCATCCTGACGGGATCCGAAGCGTCGATTCTGGACCGGGAGCCTTGGGTCGAGCGGGAAATCGAGTTCGTGATGGACGCCGGCCATGAGGGCCTGTCCCTGCTGGGAAGCTGCGATGGGCATCAACTGCTGGCCTTGGCCTTAGCCGGACCAACGCATGTGGGACGGTGCAGAGAACCCGAAATAGGCTGGATCCCGATCGATATCAAAACCGATTCTTCGCTCCTGGGCCTGGCGCGCTCGGCCTTCACCTTTTCCGCCCATTTCGACGAGGTAAGGGATCTCGGAGACCCCTTTGTCATTCTGGCTTCCACCGACGTCTGTCCCATACAGGCTTTCGGGATCCGGGGCCGCAACGTTTGGGGCCTCCAGATCCATCCCGAAATCGATATCACGGCGGCAGGGGGTCTTCTTGAGGATTTCCGAGGCGTTTTTCCGAAATACCGGCCTTTCTATGAGGGGGCCCTCGCCTCGGAGCCAAGCGATTCCGGGCTGATCTTCAAGATTATCAATACCTTTCTTGGAATTTCTTGGAATTTCTGCTTGACAAAAAGCCCGTTTTGTAGGATTTTATAGAGAGGTTTCTTATAAAAAATTACGGGAAGCGTGAAAGTTTTATCAATGAGGAGGCTTTCGTGAGAAGTAAAAAGCTTATTTTCTGTTGCGTCGCGCTGCTGATCGTCTTTTCGGTCGTATCTTTCGCCGAGACGAAGAAATTGACGCGCATCGGCGTTAACACGTTCGCCCAAATCAAGGGAAACATCCCCACGGCCCAGGTGATGAAAATGATTGCCGAGAAGTATGCCGGAGATATCAAGTACGGATTCGATCAAGTCGGGATGAGCGACATGTACCTTCCGTTTCTCGATCAGCTGAGATCGGCCTCGTTCACCGAGAAGACCATTCCCGTGGGCGATAAATTTTATTGGATGCTTTTCCGGGTCCAGGGCAAAGTCAGAATCTGGGAGGATGTGGAATGGGCGGGCGCGAGGCCTCTCGAGGTCTTCTCGTTCATGGTGACCAAGGACAATAAGGTCTATGAGTTCATCATCCCGAAACCGTGCGGGAATATCGCGCTCTATAAAATCGCGGAAATGCGGAAGGTCGTGCCTCAGCCCGTTTGCAATCTCGTCGTGAGTCCGGTCAAGGCGAACTGCAACGAACCGATCACGGTGGATATGAGCGGCACGAAGAACGCCGTGGCCATGGACGTCGAGATCTTCACCGCGCAGGGGACAAGAATCGCGTCGCACGCGTTCACTCCCGCCGCGCCGAAGTGGCAGACGAAATTCGATAAACCCGGAGAATATGTTTTTCAGGCCAAGGTCGTCGGCCAGGACGGGAAGGCCTCCGAAAATCCCTGCCAGACCAAGATCTACATCAATTTTCCACCGGTTTGCAAGCTCGTGACCTCCTGCCTGCCTTGTCAGGATTATGTCGGTCGCCCGATCATCTTCGATGCCAGCGGATCCACGGACTCCGACGGCCAGATTGTCAAGGCCAGCTTTGAAGCCACCGACGCCGCCGGCAATGTCATCGACAGCTTTATGAAAACCGAGAAACCGTTTGTCTGGGAAAAGGTCTTCAAGAAAGCCGGCATGTACGGAGTGAACGTCGTCGTCTTCGATGATATGGGCGCGGCTTCCTCCAACGGCGATCCGTGCCGGATCACGTTCGAGGTCACCCAAAAACGGTTCTTTTTCCTTACGGAAGTGGGCGGCCTGCTGGCGCGCGGCACCTACACAGGATATCTCTTCGGACGCCTGGGCATGATGTGGAATCTCTTCCCCGATGCCATAGATATCATTATCCGGGTGGGCGGCGCCCTTCCGACGCGGGGTGATCCCTGGAAAGCCTTCTTCATGGGAGATGTTCTCATGAATTTCCATCTCGGTCCCGCCGCTTATTTGGATGCGGGAATCGGCTATACCGGAAAGGAACAGGCCGCTCGGAAAAGCGGTGTCGACCTGATCGGAGCGTTTGGAGTCAACATTTTCAACAATTACAGCAATGCGGGATCGATCTTCGCCGAAATCCGCGTTCCCATCATAACGAAGAACCGCGACTTCGACACCCATCACAAGCTCCTGCTCGGATTCCGGTATATCTTTTAAAAAGGGAAGACGGCTAAAAGGCCGGGAAGCGTTTCCCGGCCTTTTTTTTCGTTCGCATTTGCCTTTCCCGGATAAAATGCCTACAATTCCTGTCATGAATGTCGTCCTGATCGGCGCCGACGGACAGCTGGGAACGGACCTTCTCCGGGCGCTCGAAAAAGAGCGCGTCCACCCGCTTTATTATCCGGCCTTCGACGTCACGAAACCTAAGGACGTCCGGAAAGTCCTCGACGAAATTCGGCCCGATGTGGTCATCAACACGGCGGCGTATCACCGTGTCGACGAATGCGAGGACCGCGTCGAGGAAGCGTTTCGGGTCAACGCGTTTGCCGTTCGCGATCTGGCCCTTGTCTGCCGGGATATGGGCGCGACGCTCGTCCATTTCAGCACGGATTATGTTTTCGATGGCGGCAAAACCGAACCATATGTCGAGGACGATCCGCCTTTTCCATTGAGCGTTTATGGATCGTCGAAACTGGCCGGCGAATATTTTCTCCGGACGCATTGCGAGAGATACTTTCTGATCCGGACCTGTGGGCTATATGGACTGGCCGGATGCCGGGAGAAAGGCCGCAATTTCGTCGAGGCGATGCTGTCCATGGCCGAAAGCGGCCGTCCCGTCCGCGTCGTGAACGACCAGTGGGTGACTCCGACATCCACGGAAGAATTGGTGGACCGTCTCGCCGAATTGATCCGGACCCGTCATTTCGGCCTTTATCACATGACGAACGAAGGCCGATGCACTTGGTTCGATTTCGCTTCTGCCATTTTCTCTATTCTGGGCCGGAAGGCCAACCTCGTTCCCGTGGATACCCGGACGTTCGGGGCCAAAGCCAAACGCCCGGCCTTTTCCGTTCTGGAGAACGGGCGGGCGAAAGCCTTCGGCCTTAAGGAATTTTCGCCTTGGCGGATCGCCCTTGAAAACTATTTGAAGAAAAAAGGACTTTTTTGGGAATAACGGGGGAACCGAAACCAAGGGGAACGCCCCCCGCTTCCCATGGGTCAAAGGAAAGCCGAGCGGTCGGCCGATTCGATAAGGATGGAAAAGTCGGAGGGGCCGGCGCAGGGACTATTCGGATAGTTTCCCGAGCTTGGCTAATTCGTCGTTATAATACTTCCGGTAGAGGATCTCCCACTCCCGGCTGCCTTCCTCGATGGATTTCTTCTGAGTCTGGATCTTCTGGATGGCCCGTTTGTCCAATGATTCGTAAAGCATCATCTCCTCTTCGATGGAACGGAGGATATTCAGCCGGATCTCGTTCGCGTCGTCCAGAAACTCGACGTTGTCGTTTTTTGTCAGCGCCTCGATGATCCGTTTCGAGAGGAAATTGATTTTTTCGCGCGACAGCCGGTTGCTCATAGGATGATGTTCCTTTCCTTGGCCAGCTTGGTTTTGATCATCCGGAACATGGTCTGGTATTCGAGGTTTTCTTTACGGATCTTCTCCATGTGTTTGCTGAGGAGCTCGCGGACTTCCTGGTCGAGTTGATCCTCTTTCTGGAATTCCTCCGTGATCAGGGCGACGACCTCGTCCATGAGAGCCGTCTTGTCCTCGAGCAGGACCTTGTTGTCCTTCTGCAGGTTGCGGAGGATGAGAAACGCCAGGTGTTCGATCTGATTCTTGTTAAGCCTCATGTCCCGTATAAAATACACTAGCTTGGCCGAAAATTCAAGAATCTCATATAAAAAGGGCTCGGAGCGGAGATCCGCCGCTCAGGGAAGCCAGGACACCCAGGTCCTATTTTCTCTCTATTTCCGGCCGGGAAGGAATATGGGAATGAAGATCATCAAAGATAATCGGGCTCAGGGGCCCGGTTTTCCGACTCTTTTTTGATCATAAAAGGACAAGAAAAGGCGAAAGATGGGCGGGAGGCGGTGCCGGCCTGGCGAGAGCGACCATTTTACCGTCCGGGCCGAATAAACGAAAAACGGCACCGGCGTCTCTCTCGGAACCATGGCCGGTGCTCCTGGAACCTTCGGCGATATGTTCCCCCGACAGCGGGCGGCCGTTCCGGACCATCTGCAGGCCCGTTCCGGTAAGGCTGATTTTTGGATAAAAAGGAAGCAGAAGCTCCAAGGGGACTAAAAATTCATCCGTCATCCCTTTTTCATGAAGATTCCGGATTTCTTCGAGAGTCCGTCCGTCATTGCGGTGGTACTCTCCGACTTCCGTCCGAACGAGTTCGGTGAGATGGGCCCCGCAGCCGAGTTTTCGTCCGAGATCGTCGGCCAGGGCCCGGATATAAGTGCCCGACGAGCATCGGATTTCGAAGTCGAGATAGGGAGGCAGGTACGCTTTGAGCTTGAACGCAAAAACACGGACCTGGAACGGCCGGCTTTCCACGGGCGTTTTCCGCCGGGCGTAGATGTACAGGGGCTTTCCCCGGAGTTTTTTTGCTGAATAGGGGGGAGGAAACTGGGTGATGTCCCCTTCCAATTGGCCGATGGTTTCCGCGAGCGACCTCTCGTCGGGATAATGATCGATTTCCGGGGATGTCGGCTGTCCCTCCGCGTCATAGGTATCGGTGGCGAATCCGAGCCTCATGCGACCTTCATAGGTTTTGTCCATCTTGCTGAAAAAGGGAAAAAATCGCGTCGCTTTTCCGACGGCGGCGAGGAGCAAACCGGAAGCCAACGGGTCCAGCGTCCCGAAATGTCCGATTTTCTTCTGGAAAAGAATTCTTCTCAGGGAGGCTACGACATCATGCGATGTCATCCGCGGAGGTTTCAGGACCAGGATCAAACCATCCATCAATCAGCCGAGGCCGGTTTGTTTTGAACCTTGGGCTTTTCCCGGAGAAGTCTCTCGACGGTCTCGGGCACATCGATGAGCAATCGATCATAAGGGCCGTAGACCGTGAAACCTGCGGCGTGGGCATGACCGCCGCCGCCGAAATGCTCGGCGATCTCCGCCGCGTGGGCGCTGCCCTTGGAGCGGATGCTCACGCGAAAGACGTCGCTCTCCATCTCCTTAAAAAAGAGCACGACGTTCACGCCCTTGATGGACCGGGCCAATGTGGTGATATCTTCCGTATCGATTTCGCTCAGGTTCAGGTCGCTCAGGTTCTTTTTGAACATGCTGATAACGGCGATATCACCGCAGGTGTTCATTTTCAGGGTTGACAAGACCTGTCCGAGCAGTTTGATTTTTTCCGGAAGGTTATTATGGAAGAGCGCTTCGCTGATCTGGTTCGGGTTGGCGCCCGCGACGACCAGTTGATGGCACGCTTCGAAGGATTTGGCGGAGGTGTTCGAGAATTGAAACGAACCCGTGTCGGAGACAATCGCGCAATAGAGAAGATTGGCGATCCGCGGGGTCATCCGGATGGGAAGCGCGCCGCAGAGCTCAAAAGCCATTTCTCCGACGGCCGAGGCTTGCGGGTCGACCCAGTTGATATCGGCATAATAGTCGTTCGAATAATGATGGTCGATATTGATCTTGAAATAGCCGTCGATGTGATCGTGCCCGGAGCGGGTGACGTCGGCGCATTCGAGAAGAACGACCGCGTCGAACACGTCCGCGGGGATCTGGCCGATCTGGATCCCGGCGGCGTCCGGAAAATTGTTGAACGGAACGGGCGTCCTGTCTTTGTTGATGACGGAGATCTCTTTGCCCATTTGCTCGGCCGCGGCGGCCAGGGCCAACGAGGTGCAGAGGGAATCGCCGTCGGGCCTGAGGTGAGAAGTGATCGCGAGGCGGCGGCATTCCACGATCTTCTTAACGATGAGTTCAAGGGGCTTCGCGTTCATCTTTCTTGGCCGATTGAAGGATCCGCTCGATGCGTTCGCTCATCTCCCACGTAGGATCGAGATCGAAAAATAGTTCGGGATTATACTTCAATTTGACGGAGGAGGCAAGGAGTTTACGAAGGAATCCGGCTCTCCGTTCAAGATGGGCGAGGATCCTCCGGGGATCGTCGGAGCCGAAGATACTGAGATGGACGCGGGCGGTCTTGAGGTCGGACGGGACGTCGACGCGCGTCACGGTCACCAACCCGTCCGTCGTCGTGCCGCTCAACTCTTCGATCAGGATGCGGCCGAGCGCTTCCTGGAGAAGGCTGCCGATCCTCTTCTGCCGCCGGCTTTCTTCTTTCATGGGTCTCAAAAAAATTCGATGCGCGATCCGAGAAGTTCGCCGTTGACATGCTCGAAGACATCGGATCTGATCTTGGCCAGGATCTGCTCGACGATGCCCGGCTGGCTATTGAGCGTGACCACGCCGATTTTCGTGCGCTGCCAGACGTCCTGAAAATCAAGCTCGGCCAAAGCGACGTTGTGCCTCTGGCGAATGCGGTCCTTCAAGCCGGCCAGTTCGCGTCGTTTATCTTTGAGGGATCGGGCGTGGGGAAAGTGGATGTCGAGTTCGAGATAGCCAATGACCATGCGCCGATCTCCAGTCCAAAAGGCTCAGACCTGATAGACTTTTTCCGTGATGAACGCTTCGATCAGATCGCCTTCTTGGAGGTCTTTGAATTTGTCCAGGCCGATACCGCACTCGTAATCCTTTTTGACCTCGGTTACGTTTTCTTTCAAATGCTTGAGCGAGGAGATGCGGCCCTTGTAGACGATCTCTTTGTTGCGAACGATCCTGATCTCCGCGTTGCGTGTGATTTTGCCGTCCTGAACATAGCATCCCGCGATGATTCCGATCTTGGGAATTTTGAAGATCTTGCGGACTTGAGCGCGGCCGAGGTGGGTCTCTTTGATCACGGGTTCAAGGAGGCCGGTGATCGCTTTCTTGATGTCGTCCGTCAGCTGATAGATGATCTTGTAGGAGAGGATTTGGACATTTTCCTTTTGAGCCATATCCTGGATCTTCGGGCTGGGCTTGACGTTGTAGCCGAGGACAATGGCGTTCGAAGTCGAGGCGAGGAGAATGTCCGATTCCGTGATGGTCCCGGTGAGGGCCTGCATGATTTTGATCTTCACTTTATCGGTGCTGAGGGAGGGGAGGAGTCCCATCAGGACTTCGACCGAGCCCTGCACGTCGGCCTTCAGAATGAGCGGCAACTCTTTCATCTCGCCGACCTCGATCTTCTTGAAAAGGTCATCCAGGGTGATATGCGCGGTCTTCAAAACTTCGGCTTTCGGCGCGCGCGATCGCCGGTAATCAGCGATGGCCCGCGCTTCTTCCTGGCCGGCGAGGACCTGGAAGAAATCTCCCGCCTGCGGGACATCGCTGAAGCCGAGGATTTCGACGGGCACGGACGGTCCGGCCGATTTCAGCATTTTTCCATGCTCATCGTTCAAAGCCCGCACTTTTCCATAAGCGGTCCCGGAGAGGAAGGATTCTCCGACGGATAGAGTCCCGTTCTGGATGATGACCGTGGCCAGCGGACCCTTCTGGGCGTCCAGGCTGGCTTCCAAGACGACGCCTTGGGCCTTGATCTTGGGGTTGGCCTTGATCTCGATGACGTCGGCCAGCAGAAGGATCATTTCCAAAAGCTCGTTGATGTTCTTTTTTTCCTTGGCCGAAACTTCGACGCCGATGACATCGCCTCCCCATTCCTCGACGAGGATGCCTTCCTTCTGGAGCTCGCGCTTGATCTTGTCGGGATTGGCCTCGGGTTTGTCTATTTTATTGATGGCGATGATCATCGGGACGCCGGCGGCCTTGGCGTGGTTGATGGCTTCTTTCGTCTGGGGCATCACGCCTTCGTCGGCGGCGATGACCAGAACGACGATATCGGTGACCTTCGCTCCTCTGGCCCGGAGCTGAGTGAACGCTTCGTGGCCCGGCGTATCGATGAAGGTGATGGCCCTTTTATTATGAACGACCCGGTAGGCTCCGATATGCTGGGTGATGCCTCCCGATTCCTTGTCGACGAGATTCGAGGAACGGATGGCGTCGAGGAGCGTGGTTTTGCCGTGATCGACGTGCCCCATGATCGTCACGACGGGAGGGCGCGTCACGAGGTCCGCTTTTTTGCTCTCGGCGGAGAGCCGCATCTCTTTTTCGACCGAGACGCTCTCGATGGTGATGCCGAGCGCTCCGGCGATTTTGCCCACGAGGTTCTCGTCGATGTATTCGTTGACGCCGATGGCGAAACCGCCGGCTTCGAGCTTTTTCTGGATGTCTTTAGGCCGGGTCTTCAGTTTTTCAGCCAGTTCCTTGAGCGTCGAGCCTTCTCTCAACGTGATGACCGGCCGGGGTTTATGGCTTTCTTTCGCTGGTTTTGCCGTTTTCGTTGTTTTTGTGTCCGTCAATGGCTGTTCCTTTGCTCTGTCGATTATCAAACGATCTCTATCTGAGGCTGGTGGATGCCGATCTTCCAGCCGATGAGTTTCGAAGCCAGCTTGACGTTGATGCCGTTCTTGCCGATGGCCAACGCCAACTGGTCCTTGGTCACGATGGCCTGCATGGTTTTTTCGTTTTTATCGAGGATGATGATGTTCTCGATGCGGGCGGGGCTGAGGGCCGCCTTGGCATAGCTTAAGGGATTGGCCGACCAGATAATGATGTCGATCTTTTCTCCGGACAGCTCTTTGCTGATGGCTAGGATCCGGCTGCCCTTGACGCCGATGCAGGCGCCGACCGGGTCGACGTCCTTCTCTTTAGTCGCGACGGCCACCTTGGCCCGTTCGCCCGGCTGGCGAACGATGTCCTTGATCTCGATCGCGCCGTTGGCGATCTCCGGGATTTCGAGTTCCAGGAGCTTCTCCAGGAACTTGGGGCTGGCCCTCGAGACGATCACTTGCAGTTCTTGGCCTTTATGGCCTTTTTTGACCATGGTGATGACCGCCCGGATCTGATCGCCGCGCTCGAAATTGTCGTTGAAGAGTTTTTCCCGGAGGGGAAAGAGGACGTCGGTCTTGTTGACCTCCAGGATCATGGCCTCGTTCTCGGTCCTTCGGTAGACGCCCATCACGATTTCACCCAGGCGCGGGGCGAATTCGCCGTAAATCTTCTCCTGCTCGGCGTCCCTCACTTTTTGGACGATCACCTGCTTGGCGGCCTGAGCGGCGATCCGGCCCAGTGTGTCGGAAGGAAGATCCATCTCCACGGTTTCCCCGATATTGGCATCGGGCCTTATCAGCCGTGCCTCTTCCAGGGCGATCTCGCGGGCGTTATCGGAGGATTTTGGAACCACCTGTTTGACGGCATAGACCCGGAGTTCTCCTTTTTCCGGGCGAAAGCCGACATGGATATCCTCGTTTTTGGTGTAATGCTTGGAGGCTGCGACTTTCAAAGATTCTTCGATGGCGCTGATAATAACGGACGGGACCACGCCCCGTTCTTTGCTCAGCTGCAAAATAGTATTCCAAACGTTGATCTTCATATCCTAGGCCTCTGTTACGGATCCGCAGAGAAGTCCCTGATTATAGCGAAAACGGAGGCGATAATCAACCGCGCGCGGAGTCGACTCTCTCAGGGTCGGCGGCGGCCGGGGCCCCGGGCTTTGCCCGGGGGTCCACTTCCGCCGTACTCGCCCGTGGATATAAGCCACGGGCGAGTGGCGAGCCGAAGGCTCGTCCCTTGACTGAAGGTCGCAGGGAAGAGGCGTCCCGCTGATGATGGAATCAGGCCTCTCGTGATATAGGGGGAAGCCCCGAATTCAGTTCCGGGCGGTCATTCGCGGATATCTCCCCGGAGGCTATAGGGGCCGGCGTCCGTGATGGCGACATGGACGAACCGGCCGATGACGTCGGCCGGAGATCGGAAATTAACGACCTGAGAGCCCTCGCTTCTGCCGGAATAGACGCGTTCGTCTTTCTTGCTCTTTCCCAGGCAGAGGACCTTTATCGTCCGTCCGATAAAGCCTTGGTGGATTTCCGACTGGATCTTTTTTTGGCGGGCTTGGACTTCCTGGAGACGTCGGCGTTTGACCTCGAAGGGCACGTCGTCATCGAGTTTGGCCGCGGCCGTGCGTGGCCGCGGTGAATAGCGGAAGGAAAAAATGTTGGCGAACCGGATCTCCTCGAGCGCGCTCAAGGTTTCTTCAAATTCCGGTTCGGTTTCCCCCGGGAAACCGACAATGATGTCCGTGCTCAGGCTGATTTCGGGCAACCGGAGACGGATCTCCCGAAGCCTTTCCAAATATTCGTCCCTGGTATATCTCCTTCGCATGCGTTCGAGGACCGAGGATGATCCGGATTGAAGGGGCAGGTGAATCTGCCGGCAGACGTGGCGCGATCGGCTCATGGCGGCGATGATTTCGGAAGAAAAATTTTTCGGATGAGAGGTGATGAAGCGTATCCATTCGATCCCCTCCAGGCGATCCGCCGCCTCCAGGAGATCCTGGAAAAGCGCGCCCGTTTCGGGATCTTTATAGGAATTGACGTTCTGCCCGAGAAATTGGACCTCCCGGTAGCCGGCGAGCGCGAGGCTGTCGATTTCTTCAAGGATCGCCCGAAGGGGCCGGAATTTTTCCCGTCCTCGGGTGAAAGGGACGATACAATAAGAGCAGAAGTTATCGCACCCCTCCATGATGGTCACGAAGGCGCTCACCGGGCTTTCCCTCAGAATCGGCCGGCGTTCCGCCTCATTCCATTCCCGGGCCCACCCGGCGAGAATGGGCTTCGCCGTGAGGTTTTGGGAGATGATCCCCGGTAGTCGATGATAATTGTCCGGGCCGACGATGAAATCGATATCGGGATTCTTGCTCAGGAGCTCCTCCCGATAGAGCTGGGCGACGCAGCCCGCCAGGCCGATCAGGAGTTGGCGTTTATTTTTCTGAGCCCGGAGACGCCCCAGATAGGAAAACAATTTATCCTCGGATTTTGCGCGGACGGCGCAGGTGTTGACGATGATGATCTGGCCGTCTTCCAGCCGCTCGGCCTTGGTCGCTCCGGCGGCCTTGAGTTGTCCGGCGATGCGTTCCGAATCATTCTCGTTCATCTGGCAGCCGAACGTATGGATATAAAATTTCAAGCCGCTTATGTCATTCATGGAAAATTCGATATTTAGGAAGCCGGGAGATGGACCCAATGGCCGGACCGGGGCCTGCCCGCGGACCGGCCTCAAAGGATTTCTTCGACGATTTCGGCGGCATTCCGGACGTAATTGGAACAAAGGGTCTGGAAGAGATTTTTTTCGCGGGCGAGCCTCATGCCTTCTTCCGTTCCGATATCCAGGCCGAGAAGGCAACGGCATTGGATGGAACAGTGGAGCGCTTTGAATTTGTCGGTGAATTGGCGCATCTTGGCATAGGTGCGATCGCGGGCTTCCAGGTCGTCGGCTTTGGTCCGGCCGTATTTCAACCCGATGAGCATGAACGCTCCGGTCACCGCGCCGCACGCTTCTCCCATGTGGGCCATGCCTCCGCCGAAGGCCTGGGATAGTCTGAGCGATATATCCCGGTCGAGTCCGAAATCCTCGCTGAACGTCGCGAACACGGCCTGCGAACAGCTGAAGCCCTCTTGGAACAAAGCCGCAGCCCTTTCCGATTTTTTCACGTCATCCTCCTTCCGCTTCCGCCGGATCTGATGGGGATTGGACCATCGTCTTCGACGGCATTATGCCGGAGCATTTCGCGGGCGTTTTCGAGCGCGGCGGACGTCACGCGGCTGCCGGACATCAGCCGCGCGATCTCCTCCGCCCGCTCCTCGAAATCGAGCTTCGTCACGGTCGTGAACGTCCGATTATTCTCGATGGTCTTCTCGATCTTGAAATGATGGGCGGCGAAAGAGGCGATCTGGGGGAGATGGGTGATGCATATGACTTGATGGGTTTTGGCGATGTTTCTCAGTTTCCGGGCGATGAATTCCGCCGTTTTCCCGCCGATGCCCGCGTCGATTTCGTCGAAGATCAGCGTCTTGAACGTGATCTTCTCCTTGCCGAGGGTTTTGAACGCCAGCATGATCCGGGACAGTTCGCCGCCCGAGGCGATTTTGCGCAAGGGCTTCAGCGGCTCGCCCGGATTCGGGCTGATGAGAAATTCGACGTCGTCCATCCCCGTGTCCCGGACCTGCTCGGTGGTCGAAGCCGTCCATTTTGCGGTTTCGATCCGGACTTGAAAGCCGGCCTTTTTCATGCCCAATTGGCCGATTTCACTTTCGATGAGTTTGCCCAGCTCCGAGGCTCCTTTTTTCCGGATTTCCGACAGTTTCAGGGCCTGGGAAGAATAGGCGGCGAAAGCTTTCGCGATGTCGTTTTCGGCGGTTGTCAATTTCTCCTGAATCTGGGCCAGCTCCTTGCTCTCGCGCTTTATGGCCTCCAAGTAAATCTGAATGTCCTGGATTTCCTGGCCATATTTCCGTTTGAGTCCTTCAATGAGGCTGAGACGCTCCTCGATCTCCTCCAGTTTTTCCGGGGTCAGATCCTGTTTTTCTTTATAGCGGATCAAGAGGTCTGAAAGTTCGCGGACGACGATGCCCAGCGGTCCCAGCGACGCGTTCATTTCGCGGAAAGCCGGATCGAAGGCGGTCAACTCGTCGAGAGCGTGTTCGAGCTTCGGCAGAAGGTTCGAAAGCGATATGTCTCCGGCGTACGCGACGTCCAGCGCCTGATCGACGAGCAGCGAAATCTTTTCGGCGTTCTTCAGGATGTTTCTTCGGGCCCGCAGGTCGGCTTCCTCCCCAGGTTTGAGTTCGGCTTTTTCGATCTCTTTGATCTGGAATTCCAGGTAATCGAGGCGCTGATTCCGCTCGCGCTCCCGGGCGCGCCATTCGTCTCTCAACCGGACGAAGGAGCGGAGTTCATGGGCCGCCCGGGCCACGTTCTCGCGCAGAGCGGTCGTGCCGCAGAACTGGTCGAGATAATCGAGATGGCTGTCGAGATGGAGGAGAAAGACATGATCGTTTTGCCCGTAGATATCGACGAGGTTTCCGACGAATTCTTTGAGTTTTTTCAAGGGAACGAGAACCCCGTCGCAATAGGCTTTCCCGGACCCGTCGCCCGAAACCGATCTGTGAACCGCGATCTCGTCGGCGGCGATGTCGAGGGGAAGGCGATCGTCTTTCTTGGGCAGGGCGGGCCGTGAAAAAAGGGCCTCGACCGAAGCTTCGGCGCTGCCGCTCCGGACGAGGTCGGCCGAACTTTTTTCGCCGCAGACAAGCCGGATACTGTCGATGATGATGGATTTGCCCGCGCCCGTCTCTCCGGTCAGGATCGAAAAACCTGCGTCGAGGTCCAAGTGGAGATCCTGGATCGTGGCCAGGTTCCTTATCCTCAGAAACTTGATCATGCCGCCCCATCGCTCCTATTTCGTGATCTTGAGAGGAACGAGGCCTTTCTCCATGTCGATTCGGCCGAAACCGAGGAATTGATCCCTTCCCGGATACACCGAAGCGTTCACGTCATCGGCCGAATAGCGGATGATGTCCATGATCTCGCCGGGCTTCAATGAAGGCTTGAGGCTTTTAATCAAGGCGGCGAACCCCGCGACATAGGCGCTCGCGAACGAGGTCCCATCGCCGTTTTTGTAAGGGGGAAACCCGGCCGGCGTCAAGGCGACGGGATAGGTTGAGATGATGCTGTCGCCGGGGGCGGCGACGTCGAGCTCCCAGCCGAAATTCGAATAGACCGTCCGCTGATCGTTATAATCCGTGGCCGAGACGGCGCAGACATATTTTTCATAGGCGGCCGGGTAATAGACGGACGTGTTGTCGTTCCCCGCCGCCGCGGCGATGAAAACGCCTTTGGTTTCGAAGGCGTATTTCAGGGCGTTCTCGATCGTTGAGTCCAGGGCCGGCTGGCCGGAACTGATATTGAGGATTTGAGCGCCATTATCGGCGGCCCAGACGATGCCGGCCGCGATTTTCACGGAATTCCCGGTGCCGAATTGGTCCAGGACTTTGACCGGTAGGATTTTGCAATTCCAGGCGACCCCGGCGATTCCTTCGTTGTTGTTCGTCTCCGCGGCGGCGATGCCGGCGATCATCGTCCCATGTCCGTGATCGTCCGTCGCATCGGCGTCGTTGTTGACGAAATCGTAGCCGGGGCCAACGATCTTGTTTTTCAGGTCGGGATGGGTGAGATCCACTCCGGTATCGAGGATGCCGATGATGACTCCCGCTTGGCCCGTCGTTTCCTCCCAGGCGGCCGTCGCTTTGATGTCGGCGTTGGGCAGCCCCTGGGGACTGCCGGGAACCCATCCTGTCTGCTGGCCCTTGTTGAAAAGGGCATACTGGTATTGGAAATAAAGATCGTTCGGAGTCACCGCGGCCCGATAGATATAATTCGGCTGGGCGAATTCTATATCGGAATTCCGTCCGAAGATGCCGACCATCTCATCGACCGTCATATCGTCCGGGATCTGGACGGTATAGACATCGAGCTTGACAATCCGGGAAACGGCCCGGGATCGCGTCAGAGACAAGGCCGCCGCTTTTTGGAAGAGCATGGCCGAAGGCTTGAATTTCAGGAGGACCTGGCCCGGAACACAGTCCGTCCTTTCCGCGGGCCGGGGACGCGTGCCGGCCGGGAAGCTCAGCCCGAGCGCCAGAACGCCGATGAAAACGATCCCGACGATCAAGACCTGTTTTCTCATGATCTCCATCCTCTAAAAAAGCACGACCGCCTTGATTGAAGCCCCATAGTCCACGTCCAGGCCTCCTCCTGTTTTTTTGTAGGGGAGAGCCGTGATTTCCGCTTTAAGATTGAACGTCTCGGAGGGATTGAAGGTCGTTCCGAAAGCGATCCCGATCGACCCTCCTCCCGAGATCGTTTTCTCCTCCGTTCCCGTAAGCTCCTGGACGGTTTCGGCCATGGAGAAAGTTCCCCATAATTTGTTGTACGAAATCGCGAGAAACGGAATGAAATCTTCATATCCGGTGTAGCGGATCACGGGTCCTATTTCGGCCCGTTGCCAACGCCCTTTTCCATTCAACGAGCCCGTTTGATTGAGGCCGCTGATGGCCAACTCTTTTTGGCGGCCCAAGGACATGACGAATTGGGCCTGCACGCCAATCTCATAAGGGTCTATGGAAAAAAGAGTTTTATCGAGGTCGGCCCCCCAAAAAAAACAGCCGATGTTCCCGGCTTCATAATCGATGGAAAAAGGAAGCTGTCGGAAGACCGTGCCGTTGAAATTCGAAAGACTGTAACCTCCGAAAAGGCCGAGCAGGAAGCCCTTCTGGAGTTCGATTTCCGCCCTGAGGAAGCCGATGGAGGTTTTCAGCTTGGAAGACAATTGGCCCTCGTCCCAAACGATCGTCCGGGAAAAATATTCGACCCCGAGACCGGGCTTGATCCGTATCCCTCCGATCTCATTGTCCTGAGCGCGGACGTCAACCGGCCGGAAAATGATTGCGCTGAGGCAAGCGAAACAGACGACGGCCGCAATGCGTTTTAAGGGCATGAGGGACTTCCTTATTTCTTTGTTTTGGGCTTAATCGTTTCGATCTCTTTCAGCCGGTCCTGGGCTTTCGCGGCGAATTTGCTTTTCGGGTAATCGGAGACGAGCTTCGTGAAAAAGGGTTTGCTTTGATCGACGAGTTTCATTTTGAAATTCGAATCTCCCAAATAGAAATAAATCTTGTCCAATCCCGTATAGGCCGGATAATTGGTCAGGACCTCTTTCAAACGGTTAATCGCTGCGCTGAAAGCTTCGATCCGATAGTATTGAAGTCCAATCAGAAATGTGCTTTCGGCCAAGTGCTCTTCGCAGTCCTTTGTCTTTTCCCGGGCGAGTTTGGCTTCCTCGGAAAGGGGATAAGCGGCAATCGTTTTTCTAAATTCCGCGAGGGCCTGGACTGTTTTTTGCTGATCCCGGCCCGGCGAAAGGATCTTTTCATAAAAACACAGAGCGATTCGGTATTGGGCATAAGGAGTGGACGGGCTGAGAGGATTTTCCGAGATGAAGGCCCGGTATTCGGAGGCGGCCAGGATCAAGTTGCCTTCGTCTCCTTCATTGAAATAGGAGTCGGCGATGGCCAGCTTGGCTCTCTGGGCATAGAAGCTTTTGGGAAACGAATCGATCACCTGCCTAAAATAGAGACGCGCTTTTTCCGGATCTTTTTTCAGGGCCTTCTGGCCTTCGTTGAACAACGCTTCATCGGTCGAGGAAGCGGGAGAAGCCGGAGTGACCTCGATTTTCTTGCCCGCGCAGGCGCCGGCCGCGAGGCCGATAAGTATGATCAAGACGGCGGTTGTTGTGCGTTTCATAATAGCTGTCCTTTTTTGTTCGATGGCCGCGAGTCGGGATAAAGCTCCTTAATCCATTCCCATTCCCTGCGGAGCCCTTCTTCGAGCGTCACCTTTGGCCGGAAGGCCAGATCTCTGCGCGCTTTGTCGATTTGAGCGAAGGTGTGAAGGACGTCGCCTTTTTGACATTCCTCCCGTTTGATTCTGACCGGTTTCCCGCAGATCCGTTCGAAGAGCGGAAAAAGGCGGTCGAGCGTCTCCCTGTGTCCGCCTCCGATATTGTAAACCTGGCCGATCTTGCCTTTATCGAGGGCCGCGACATTGGCCTCGACGATGTCGTCCACGTAAGTGAAATCTCGCGTCTGCAGGCCGTCGCCGAAGATCGTGATCTTTTGATGGTCTTTGATGGCCTTGAAAAACTTGTGAAAGGCCATGTCGGGTCTTTGCCCGGGACCGTAAACTGTGAAGAACCTGAGAGAGACCGTCGGGACGCCGTAGTTTTTGAAGTAGAGAAAGCACATCTGTTCGGCCGCCAGCTTGGTCACGCCGTAAGGAGAAAGGGGGCGGGGGAAACTGGTTTCGGTCATCGGAAGGTCGGAGGTCAGGCCATAGACGGAAGACGAGGACGCGAAAATGATCTTTTGAAGCGGAATGTCTTTCGCGGCCTCCAAGAGCTTTTGCGTGACATGAATGTTGTTTTTCAGGTAAATGGAAAAATTATTCCCCCAACTTGCCCGGACGCCGGCCTGAGCGGCCAAATGAAAAACGGCATCGGCGGACGTCAATATTTTTCTCAGGGGGATTTCGTCGAGATCTCCGGGAATCAACTTGAAATGTCTTGAAGCCGAGAGAGGGGCGATATTTCGCTCCTTGATCCAGCGCGGGTAATAATCCGTGAAACAGTCAATGCCGGTGACGGAACATCCCTCTTGGAGGAGGCGCCGGCTGAGATGGGACCCGATGAACCCTGCCGCTCCCGTAACGATGATCTTCATGAGGCATCGGCTCTCCGGGCCGTCTCCCTCATCCTCCGGATCGCCTCCCGGGGGTCGGGATGGTTGAAAACGGCGTTCCCGGCGACGAAGATCTCGGCCCCGTCGTTCATAAGGACGTTCATATTCTGAAGACCCACCCCTCCGTCGATCTCGATGAGAGTTTTCAGGCCACGTTCCCCTATGCGGCGGCGAAGAGCGCGGATCTTTTCCCGCGAACTTTCGATGAACGGTTGGCTTCCGCGACCGGGGTTGACGCACATCAGAAGGACGAAATCGATGGCCGGAAGAATGTCCTCCAGAGCATGGAGGGGAGTGGCGGGGTTGAGGGCCACGCCGGCTTTTCGTCCGGCTTCACGGATCAGGGAAATGTCGCGGTGAAGATGCGTGGAGGCTTCGGCGTGGATCGAAACCCAGTCGGCGCCGGCTTCCAGGAACCAAGGCACGACCTCCGCGGGATTGTCGACCATAAGGTGGACGTCGAGAGGAAGAGATGTTTTTTCTTTGAGCAAGCGCACGAGTCGAGGCCCGAATGTCAAATTGGGGACGTAATGTCCATCCATGATATCGACATGAATCAAGTCGGCCCCGGCGGTCTCGACCAACTTGGCCGCCTCTTCGAGTCTGGTGAAGTCCGCAGACAGAAGGGAAGGCGCGATATAGATCATATTACTTGCTGACCTCAAGAGTGATCTGGCTGCGTTTCTGGACGCGGTACCCGTGCGCGGGGGACTGATTGATGATGATTCCCGGTTCGAGGCCGTGATAATAACCATAATGAATTTCCGCCACCTGGAAATCCATGGCCTTGAGTTGCTGGATGACGGAAACCGCCTTCTTTTCGATAAGGTCGGGCATGATATAGCGGTTTTCCCAGGCCCCCTGGCTGATGAGAAAATTCACGGACGCGTTCCGGTCGGCCGTTTCCGAAGCCGGCGGCATTTGGGCGATGATCCGGCCCGCGGCGTACTGGGGCGTGTGGATCTGGGAACTTCGGCCTTTGCGCAGACCCGCGGCCTTCAGGACTTGATTCGCGTATTCCAGGCTGTGCCCTTCGAGCTTGGGGATGGAGACGCTTTCGTTTCCCTCGGAGATCATGACGTTTACGGTCCGGTTCGCTTTTATGCGAGAACCCGGGCCAGGATCATGGGAAATGATCCGGCCTTTTTCATAATGGCTGTCGAATTGACGGCCCTGGATCGCGATCGTCGTTTTCTTCGAGGTCAGCATAGCGCGCGCTTCTTCAAGATTCTTGCCTTTGAGGTCGGGCAGGATGATGAGTTCGCCCCGAAGGATGAGCTGGGAGGTGAGGTTGGCGGTGATGAAGAACAGAATGAAGTAAATGAGAAGGTAAAAGGCATAGTCAATTGGTTTCTTTTTTGGCATGAATTTTCAGTCGGCCAACCGCCAAATCATCTATACCATATAATGATAACCTAGTAAACAGGCAAAAGGTTGCCCGGTTTTATCGCCGGCGGGCTCTTTCGGATGTGCCTTGATTTCTTTTTTGATATAATAGGCCGGGCTTATCAAGGAGAAAAAAATGCATAAATATTCCGATTTTCGAAGCGATACGGTCACGACGCCGACGCCAAAAATGCGTCAGGCTATGGCCGAGGCGGAGGTCGGAGACGACGTCATCGGCATCGACCCGACCGTCGTCAGGCTCGAAGAACTGGCCGCCGCGACCATGGGCAAAGAGGCCGGCCTTTTCTGCCCTTCGGGAACCATGGGCAATTCCATCGCCGTGAAAGTCTGGACGCAGGAACTTCAGGAAGTCATCGTCGAGGCGCGTTCTCATATTTACAATTTGGAATCCACCCATATGACGTTCATTTCGCGAGTGACGCCCCGGCCCATCCCCTCCGAGCGGGGCGCCATGGACCCTGTCGATATCGAAGCCCAGATCAAGATCCCCAACGTCCATACGCCTAGGACGTCGCTCATTTGCGTCGAGAACACGCACAACAACCATAGCGGGGCGGTTCTGCCGATCGAGAACTTGAAATCGATCAGGCGGCTCGCCGATCGACGCGGCCTCAAGGTCCATATGGATGGGGCCCGGATCTTCAACGCCGGCACGGCTTCGGGCGTCCCGGTGAAGGCCTATGCCGAATGCGCCGATTCCGTCATGTTCTGCTTGTCCAAGGGGCTTTGCGCGCCCGTCGGCTCAATGCTCGTCGGGCCCAGGGATTTCATCGATTACGGCCGCCGGATCCGCAAAGCGCTGGGCGGCGGAATGCGGCAGGTCGGAGTCCTCGCGGCTCCGGGACTCATTGCCCTGACGGAAATGCCAGGCCGGTTGAAAGACGATCATGGACGAGCCCAAAAGCTGGCCCGGGCGATCGCCGGCCTTCCGGGCATAACCCTTGACCCGGCCAAAATAGAAACCAATATCATCATTTTCGGATTTTCCCATCCGCGCTATTCGGCGGTTCAATTCCTGGACGAGATGAAACGGAAAGGGGTTCTGGCGATGACCACGGCGGGGGGCATCCGCTTTGTCACCCATAACGACATCGATGACGCGGACGTGGATCGGGCGATCGCGGCGTTCACGGAAGTCCTGACAAATTAGCGCGGCGGGATCATCCCGCGGCGGCCTCGGATATCAGGACGGCGATGTCCTTGACGAGCGGCGAATATGCCTCGCGGCTTGCCGCGGGGAGCCGCTCGTGGGGGTTCCAGAGGGGGCATGCCCCCTTGGTCGCAGGGCGGGGTCCATGCCCCGCCCGAGAAGGGGGGCAGGGCGACCGGGTCTTCCCGGTGCCCGTTGGAGGGGGAACGCGAAGCGGTCCCCCCCCAAAGTTGACTGAGCGTCACGAATATCAGGGCCGCATAAATGATCGCGGAGTCCTTGGGTGTCGTCGCATAGGCTTTGGGCCTGATGATGAACCGTTTGACGATGAAAAACATGACCCCGCCAAGGACGAGGATGGCGAAGACGTCGACGGCGAGCGAGAAGAAATCGGCGAGAGCGCCCTAGCCGAAGAGAAAAAAATTCGGGAGAAATCCCTCGAGCGTATGGTTGATCGTCATCGTGTCGAACGTCAAGGCGCCATAAAAAATACAAACGTGCATGAAACCCGTGAACAGCCGCTCGTTTTTCAGCGTACAGCGCTGGAAGATGATCCGGCTCAGGGCCTGGACGACGCGTTTCGCTATATGATCAAACCGGTTTTCGGGCCGGCCGGCGCGGACGATTCTCTAACGGCGGTAAAGAGGTGTCAGGAAAAGAGCGGCCGTCGCCAAGATGATCAAGAAGAAAATGATTTTTTCCGGAATAGAAAGCATCGTGATCCCTCGATTTCTTCTTTGCGAATTTTGGCGCGTGTATTTTCCAATCATTCGCCGCTCAAGTCAAGACGAGGTCGATGAGTCAAGACGGGGGAGCGGGAATTGTGGCTGCGGCACGGGAATATGTTAGAATTTAAGGGATTTCGATATTCATCGAACCGGGAGGCAGGAGAATGGTCACGAAGAAAGACATCGCCGTCATCGGCGGCGGGCCGGGCGGATATGTGGCGGCGATCCGCTGCGCGCAGCTCAAGAAGAGAGTCGTCGTATTCGAAGAAGACGCGGTCGGCGGCACATGCATGAACTACGGCTGCATTCCTACGAAGCATCTCCTCCATCAAACCAAGATCTTCAAGGAGATCAAAGCGAGCAAGATGCTGGACGGTCCCGTGGGCCAGATCTCTTGTCACTGGCCGCGGATTCAGGAAGACAAAAGGAAGGTCGTGACCCGGCTCGTGCGCGGCGTGGAATTCCTGTTCGAGCGATACGGGATCGAGTTGGTCAGAACGAAAGCCGGGCTCAAGGACGAACGGACGATCGTCACCATGGCCGGCGGCGTCGAGAAGACCTATGAAGCGGATCGCATCATCCTGGCGACGGGCAGCCGCGCGGCCGAGCTGCCTTTTCTGAAAATTGACGGGAGTTTGGTCGTGACGAGCCGCGAGACGCTGGAATTCGGACGAATTCCGAAACGCCTCCTCGTCGTCGGCGCGGGAGCCATCGGCATCGAGATGGGGTCGATCTACGCTCGCCTGGGAACGGACGTCACGATCCTCGAGATCATGCCCACCGTGTTGCCCGGCTGCGACCGGGAGATGGGAGCCCGGCTGGAGATCGCCCTGAAAAAGGAGGGTTTGAAGGTTTTCACCCAGATGAGAATCGAAGCTTGCCGGAAAGGCGAGGGCGGGGTCGTCTTGACGGGGACGAACCTGAAGGATCAGGCGCCGTTCGAGTTCGAGGCTGAGCACGTCCTTCTGGCCGCGGGACGAAAAGCCAACGCGGATCGGATTCACGCCGGCTCGCCGTTCGTCGCCGTGAATGGATTTGGATGCGTCGAGGTCAACCCGAGACTCGAGACGAATATTCCCGGCATTTACGCCGTCGGCGATCTCGTCGGCGGCAAGCTCCTCGCTCATAAAGCGTCGCATGAAGGCCTGGCCGCCGCGGCCAATGCCTGCGGCGGGAGCGAATCCGTCGATGACCGAGCGATTCCCATGGCCGTTTTCACCGACCCCGAATTCGCCTCTGTCGGATGGACGGAAGAAGAGGCCCGCCGGCAGACCGACCGGCTCCATATTGGCGTCTTCTCTTTTCAAGCCAATGGACGAGCCTTGACTATGGACAGTCCCGAAGGACAGGTCAAGATCATCGCCGGCCACGACGACCGTATCCTGGGCGCCCATATCCTCGGACCGTCCGCGAGCGATCTCATCGCCGAATTGACGCTGGCCCTCCGTCTCGGACTCAAGGTCCGCGACGTAGCCGGGACGATCCATATTCATCCCACGCTCAGCGAAGCCGTCATGGAAGCGGCGCTCAAAGTCAACGGTGAAGCGATCCATGCCCTGAATTGAACCGCGATTGCAAAAAACCGGGTGTTCACATAAAATGGCTGGGCGCAGAGATGGATGAGGATGGAGCTTTTTCTCGTTTTTTTGATTTTCGGTCTTATGGGCGTCGTCATGATCTCCATGAACGCTCTGTTCGGGCCGAAGAAGACCAACCCGGCCAAGGAACAGCCTTTTGAATGCGGCAATCCGCCGCTCCAGGACGGAATCAAGACGTTTCCGGTAAAATTCTCATTGGTCGCGTTTCTTTTCCTTCTCTTTGACGTCGAAGCCGTTTTTTTCTTTCCCTGGGCGCTGATCTTCAAGGAAAAGAAGGGCCCGGCGCTGGCGGTTATTCTGATATACGCCGGCATTCTCGCGGCCGGGTTTATTTACGCCTGGAAAAAGGGCGCGTTCGACTGGGAATGATATCGATGCCGGGCCATTTTGTGACGACCCGTTTCAACCACGTCCTGGGCTGGGCGAGAAAGTTCTCGCTGTTCCATTATCCCTATGTCACGGCCTGTTGCGGGATGGAATACATGTCCACGGCCTGCGCTCATTTCGACATCGACCGTTTCGGCGCCGGGATGACCCGTTTTTCGCCAAGGCAATCCGACCTTCTTTTGGTCGTCGGCACGGTCACCCAGAAGCTCGCGCCGGTCCTCAAGACCGTCTATGACCAGATGACCGAGCCCAAATGGGTCATCGCTTTCGGGGCCTGCGCCGTGAGCGGCGGCATTTACGACAACTACGCCGTCGTCCAGGGGATTGACCAAATCATTCCCGTCGACGTTTTCATCCCCGGCTGCCCGCCGCGGCCCGAGATGGTCCTGGACGGGCTTCTCAAACTCCAGGACAAGATCCAGAAACAGGAGCACGACTGGCGATGGAAGAGAAGAAAGCCCTAAGCGAACTCCAGAAGCGCTTTTCGGGGAACATCCTGGATGCGTCCGCTCCTTTAGGCGATGAAACGGTCGTCATCCGCAAAGACGCGCTTCTTGAAATCGCGGAATTTTTACGAAATCCCCCGTTCGCCTTCACGATGCTTCTGGATTTGACCTGCGTCGATTATCCCGACCGGCGGGATCGCTTTGAAATGGTCTATCATCTATTTTCACTGACCCTCAACGAGCGGATCAGGATCAAATTGGCGCTTCCGGAAAGCGCGGCCTCTGTCGCATCGCTGACCGGGCTCTGGAAAAACGCGGATTGGCTCGAGCGCGAAGCGTTCGACATGTTCGGCGTCCGCTTCGACGGCCATCCGGATTTGCGCCGCCTATTCATGGACGAAGGGTTCGCTGGCCACCCGCTCCGGAAAGACTATCCGCTGCGGAAGAGGCAGCCGGGGATCGCGCCGAGGACGTGATATGGCGCGCCTGGATAAAGAAAGCCCGGATAGCCTGCTGCTCCAGATGGGGCCGTCCCATCCGGCCATGCACGGCACGATCCGGATCAGTCTCGAACTCGACGGCGAACGAATCCTCCGTTCCGACGTGGAGGTCGGATATCTGCACCGGGGGTTCGAGAAGACCTGCGAGAACCGGACGTATTTCAATTTGCTGATCTACACGGACAGGTTGAATTATGTTTCGCCCTTGATCAACAACGTCGGATACGCGATGACGATCGAAAAGTTGATGGGCCTTCAGGTCCCCGAGCGAGCCCAGTTCATTCGGGTCCTCATGTCCGAGCTGTCCAGGATCTCCGATCACCTCACCTGCCTGGCCGCCATGGCCATGGAATGCGGCGCCTTCACGGTCTTCCTCTACAACATGAAAGCCCGCGAGTTCATTTGGGATGTCATCGAAGCGACGACCGGGGCGCGCATGACGACGTCTTATATCCGCGTCGGAGGCGTCCGCGCCGATCTTCATCCGGATTATCGAGTTGCCGTCCGGAAAGCGGTCGCGGAAACGCGAAAGGTGCTCAAGGACGTCCACGGCCTTCTCGATAAAAACAAGATTTTCCTCGACCGGACGAGAGACATCGCCGTGATGACGCCGGAAAACGCCATCGCCTACGGCTGGACGGGTCCCTGCCTCCGTTCGACGGGGGTCGCCTATGACGTCCGCAAGGCGCTTCCCTACCTGGTCTACGATCGGCTGCGCTTCGATATTCCCGTCGGAGACCGAGGCGATAATTTCGACCGGTACATGGTCCGGATGAGGGAAATGGAACAAAGTCTGAGGATCGTCGAGCAGTGCTTGGACTCGCTGCCTCCCTCCTCGGTGACGCGGGCGGCCGACGACCTTGAACCGGCCGAGGCGATCCTCGCCGCGCGAACGAAAAAGCCGCGGCGCGGGATCAGGCTTTCGCCGAATCTCGAGGGCTCGGAAAAAGCCGTCTATGGTGACATTCTGGCCGGCGACAATCGTTCGATCGTCCCGCCCAAGGAAGAAACCTATACGTCGATCGAGGGCTTGATTTCCCATTTTCAATTTTTCATGAAGGGCCACGGTCTCCGACCGCCCAAAGGCGAGGTCTATTTCTCCGTCGAAGGCGGCAACGGCGAGCTGGGGATTTATCTCGTCTCGGACGGCAGCGACCGGCCCTACCGCCTCCACCTGCGCGCGCCGTGCTTTCATGTCGTGGCGGCGCTCGAAGAGTTGATCCGGGGCCGCATGATCGCCGACGTCATTCCGACGTTCGGTTCGATGAACATGATCGGAGGGGAGTTGGACCGTTGAGCCGCGCATTTTCGCTTGCGTTGAAACAGAAGATCGACGAGACGCTGGCGCGCTATCCGGAAAAGCGGGCCGCCCTTCTTCCCGTCCTCCACCTCGTCCAGAACGAAACGGGCTTCATCTCCGCCGAGGACGAGCGGACGGTCGCTGCCCTTCTGGACATCAAGCCGATCATGGTCCGCGAGGTCGTGACGTTCTATACGATGTTCAACCAGAAGCCTCCGGGCCGCTTTCACATCCGGGTTTGTACTAACCTGAGCTGTTCGCTGGCCGGCGGAGAGAAGATGGTCGATTATCTCAAGACCAGACTGGGCCTTCAACCGGGCCAGACGACGCCGGACGGGAAATTCACGTTGACGGAAGTCGAATGCCTGGGGGGCTGCGACCAAGCCCCTTGCCTGATGGTCAATTTCGATCATTTTGGAAACCTGGACAGGGACAAGATCGAACGGCTCCTCGAAAGCTTGAAATGAATGCAGAACAGAAGATATTGACTCGGGATTTAGGTCCGGAGAACCTCCACCGGATAGACGTCTATCTTCAAAACGGCGGATACCGGGCCGTCAAAAAGGCTCTGACTCATTGCCAACCCGGGCCGATCCTCGAAGAAATCAAAAAATCCGGCTTGCGCGGCAGGGGAGGAGCGGGTTTTCCCACCGGGTTGAAGTGGAGTTTCGTCCCTCAAGAAACGGATACGGGGAAATATCTCTGCGTCAACGCCGATGAAGGCGAACCCGGGACGTTCAAAGATCGATTTATTCTAGGCCATCTCCCGCATCTCCTCATTGAAGGCGTCATTATCGCCTCCTATGCCGTCGGAATTCCTACCGCCTACGTGTATATCCGGGGGGAATACGAAACCCTCGCCCGGCGCCTGGAACTGGCGATAGATGAGGCCTATGAAAAAGGTTTCCTCGGAAAGGATATCTTGAAGAGCGGTTTCGACCTGGACCTATTCGTGCACCGCGGTGCCGGCGCTTATATCTGCGGAGAGGAAACGGCGCTCCTCGAGTCTCTCGAAGGGAAACGCGGATATCCGCGCCTCAAGCCTCCATTTCCAGCCAAGGTCGGCCTTTTTCAGAAGCCCACGGTGATCAACAATATTGAAACGCTGGCCAACGTCGCTCCTATTATTTTATACGGCGCGGACTGGTTTTTATCGCGAGGGCTGCCGAACGAAGGCGGGACCCGGCTTTTCGGCGTGAGCGGTGCCGTGACCAAGCCCGGCCTCTATGAGCTTCCTGTCGGAACGGGACTGCGGGAGATCATCTTCACCCACGCGGGCGGCCTCAAGCCGGGCCGAAAGCTCAAAGCGGTCATTCCGGGCGGGATGTCCGCGCCTCTTTTAAAAGCCGATGAGATCGACATCAAAATGGATGCGGATTCCGTAGCCGCCGTTGGATCAATGCTGGGCTCGGCCGCGATCATCGTCATCGACGATCGAACGCCGATTCTTACAGTGCTCAAAAAAATCGCGAGGTTTTACGCGCATGAATCCTGCGGACAATGCACGCCCTGCCGTTTAGGCTCGGCTTGGATCCTCAAGACCGTCGACCGCATGGCCGGGGGAGAAGGGGAACCCGGCGACATCGACGCGTTGGCGCGCCTTGCCGCCAATATCCAGGGAAGGTCGCTTTGTCCTTTGGGTGAGGCGGAGTCTTTGTCCGTTTTGTCGATCGCTCATAAGTTCAGGGATGAGCTCGAGGATTCCTTGAAGAATCGGGCGATCATCCAGGAATGAAGATGCCGAAGATCATCATAGATGGAATTTCCCTCGAGGTCGAGGAGGGAATGACCATCCTCAAGGCCGCCGAGCGGGTGGGCGTTCATGTGCCTCGTTTCTGTTATCATCCGGCTTTTGTCCCGGAAGGGAGCTGCCGTCTCTGCTATGTCGAGATCGAAGGCTGCTCCAAGCTGGAACTCAGTTGCTCGACCGTGGTTAAGGACGGGATGAACATCGCGACCCGGAGTCCGCGCGCGGTCGCGGCGCGGCGCAGCGTTTTGGAATTTCTTTTGGCCGAACACCCGCTGGATTGCCCGATTTGCGACAAAGCCGGCGAGTGCAAACTCCAGGACTACGCCTGGGAGCACGGCCTTGTGGAAAGCGAGTTCCGAGAAGTCAAGGAAAAGCGGGAGAAGAAGATTCCTATCGCAGCGAGGCTCGTCCTCGACCGGGAGCGATGTGTTTTGTGCACGCGCTGCGTCAGATTTCTCGAAGAGATCACGGCGACGCGCGAGCTCGGCCTTTTCGAACGGGGCATTCGCGCCGAGGTCTCGACCTACCATGGGGAACTCGTTCAAACCCATTACTCGGGCAACCTCGCGGACCTGTGTCCCGTCGGCGCGATCACGGACACGGAATTCCGCTTCAAGGCCCGCACCTGGTTCCTGGCTCCGGCGGAATCGATCTGCCCTCTCTGCAGCCGCGGCTGCCATATATATATCGACTATCATTCCGGTTTTCCTCGTCAGCCGGGATCAGCGAAGGTCTATAGGATTCGCCCGCGCGTCAACGATGCCGTCAACGGACCGTGGATCTGCGACATGGGGCGGTACGGATTCGTCGATCGGCAACAAAATAACCGCTGGTCGAAACTCTGCTGGAACAAAAGGGATCCGAAGACCGAGTTGAACTGGGAGAAAGCTTTGGATCTGATCGCGGCAAGAATCCGAAGCCTGCGGGAGGGGGAAGGGAAGCCTCCGGGCCGGATCACGATGATCCTCACGTCGTGGCTGACCAACGAAGAGCTCTATTTAATAAAAAAGATGTTTCAACAGGAGTTGAACGTAACGGATATTTATTTCGCCGACCCGAAGCCCGGCGCCGGAGACGACTTTCTGCTCCGGCCCGAGCGCTCTCCCAATCGAAGAGGCGCGCTGGAAATGGGATATGATCTCAAGCCGGTCGTCATGGAGACGGCGGTTCGCGACACCGACATGCTCTTGGTTTTCGGCCCTTTCATCGGCGAGTCTTTCACGGCGGAAGAGATGAAGGATGTTATCGTTGACATCCCCGCCAAAATCCTCATTACGTCGCACGAGAGCGGGCTTGAATCCCTGTTCGATTTTGTTTTGCCGTCCGCTTTCATCTCCGAGAAAAGCGGCTCGCTGACGAACATCGACGGCCGTATTCAAAAATTTCGAGCGGCCGTCCCTCAGTCCGGCTCCGCCAAGCCGGAATGGGAAATTCTCTTGGAGTTGGCGAAAGCCCTGCCCGTGTTCGCTGACCGGCTCGGCCGATGGAAGGACCCGTTTTCCATTTTCGAGGACATGGGCAAGGAGGTTCCGTTTTTCGGAATACGGACATGACGGACCTCGGCATTGTTCTGATCAAGATCGTTTTGGCCCTCACCTGGTTCTTGCTCCTGACGCTCTTTTTGACTTGGGTCGAGCGGAAGGAAAGCGCCGTCATTCAGGACCGGATCGGGGCCAACCGGGCTTCGATTTTCGGACTTCGCCTCCTCGGGCTGTTTCAGCCGTTCGCCGACGCCATCAAGATGATTTTCAAGGAGGATTTCGTCCCTGCTTTTTCGAGGAAGTTCCTTCACACACTGGCGCCCTTTTTGTCTTTCTTTTTCGTCGCCGTCGCTATTGCGGCCGTGCCGTTCGGCGACGATATCCGCGTCGCCGGAAAGACGATCAGCCTTCAAATCTTCGACTCCGATATCGGCCTCCTTTTTGTTTTAGCCATGCTCTCCATGGGCATTTACGGTATTTTGATCGGCGGCTGGGCATCCAATAGCAAGTTCGCCCTTCTGGGCGGACTTCGCGGAGCCGCGCAACTCGTCTCATACGAAGTGGCGATGGGGTTATCGCTTGTCGGCATGATCATGGTCTATCCATCGCTCCGGATGTCCGCGATCGTCCGGGCCCAAGGCAGGCTCTTGTTCGGATTTCTGCCGGCCTGGGGGGTCTTTCTCCAGCCTCTCGGCTTCCTCGTTTTCTTTTGCGCCGCGCTGGCGGAGACCAAACGCGTTCCGTTCGACCTCCCGGAGGGAGAATCCGAGATCATCGGCTTTTTCACGGAATATGGCGGGCTGAAATGGGGCTTGTTCATGATGACGGATTTCATGGAAATCATTATCGTCTCCTGCTTGCTGACGACGCTTTTTTTCGGAGGCTGGCAGGCTCCGGGGCTCGGCCCGGGCGGGATGCATTTCCCATGGGGATGGACCTGGCCCCTCGCCCCCTGGCTCGTGTCGCTCCTCCAGGTGGCGGTTTTCAATCTCAAAGTTCTCTTTTTCTGCTGGCTGCAGATCCTGATCCGATGGACATTTCCGCGGATGCGCTATGACCAACTCATGGACCTGGGCTGGAAACTGCTCGTTCCGCTCGGGCTCCTGAATATTCTGGGCACGGGCTTCCTGATGAGTTTGTGACATGATCAAGGCGCTCGGCTATTTCATGGAACTGATCAAAGGGATCGCGATCACGGCGCGGCATTTCGTCGTGAATATGGGATTCCATACGCTGAAGTTCGTCGGCATCAAGACGAAGCGCCGGGGCGCCGTGACGATTCAATATCCCGAACAGAAAAAAGATCTGGCCCGCCGCCACCGCAGTTTGCACCGGCTGATGACGCGTGCGGACGGAAAGCCCCGCTGCGTGGCTTGCTTCCTATGCGCTACGGTCTGTCCCTCGGAATGCATCGCGATCGAAGCCGCTGAAGATCCTGACCCCGAGATCCAGAAATATCCCGCGGCGTTCGTCATCGACCTTAATCGCTGTTGTTTCTGCGGATTCTGCGTGGAGGCCTGCCCGGAGGACGCAATCCGCATGGACACGGCTGAAATCGACCTGGCCGAATATTCACATGAAGACCTGATCTACCGCCTCGACAGGCTTCTGGACGGCAAAGATTGAGCGGCGGGAACGGGCCGGTCGCATTGACTTTAGCCTCGAAACGCATATAATACTAACCTTTTATAAATCATAAGGAGGTTTTCGCGCATGAAAAAAGTGACCGTCGAGGAATTGCTCAAGAAGGCCGAGCAGCCCTCTAAGGATGCCCCCCGCCTTCATAAGTTCTACAAAGGCAAAATGGGCGTATCGGTGAAGTGCCGCGTCCGGGACTTCAATGATTTTGCCATCTGGTACACGCCCGGCGTCGCCGCGGTCTGCAAGGAGATCCAGGCCGACCGGGAAAAAGTTTACGAATACACGAACAAATGGAACAACGTGGCCGTCATCAGCGACGGCACGCGCGTGCTAGGGCTGGGCGACATCGGCCCAGAGGCCGGGCTTCCGGTCATGGAGGGCAAGGGCCTGCTCTACAAGTACTTGGGCGGCGTGGACGCGTTTCCGCTCTGCTTGAACGAGAAGGACCCGGACAAGATCATCGATATCTGCAAAGCGCTCCAGCCTTCCTTCGGAGGCTTTAATCTCGAGGACATTTCCCAACCGAAGTGCTTCAAGATTCTCGACACGCTGCGGACCGCGTGCGAAATCCCCGTCTGGCACGACGACCAGCAGGGGACGGCTTGCGTCACGGTGGCCGGTTTGATCAACGCTCTCAAGATCGTCAAAAAAGATATCCAAGCGGTTAAGTGCACGATCATCGGCTCCGGCGCTTCGGGAATCGCCATCGCCCGTTTGATGATGAAAGCGGGATTCAGCCCCGAGAATATGATGTCGGTCGATACCAAGGGGATCCTCTCCCGCGATCGCGCGGATCGCGAGACGCTGCAGACGAAATTCAAGGAGAAATGGGATATTTGCATGCGGACGAATCCCCAATGCCGGCACGGACAGGTTCCCGACGCCATTAAAGGCGCGGACGTGCTCGTGTGCTGTTCGACGCCCGGACCCGGAACCATCAAGGCCGAGTGGATCAAAACCATGGCGCCCAACTCCATCGTTTTTGCCGAAGCCAATCCGGTGCCCGAGATATGGCCGTGGGAAGCCAAGGAGGCAGGCGCCCGCGTCGTTGCGACGGGCCGGTCGGACTTCCCGAACCAAGTCAATAACTCATTGGGATTCCCCGGCATTTTCCGCGGTGCGCTCGACGTCAGGGCCAAGACGATCACGGACGAGATGTGTATCGCCGCCGCAAAAGAGCTGGCCAAGGTCGCCGAGGACAAAGGCATCCATGAGGAATATATCATCCCCAATATGGACGAGTGGGAAGTCTTCCCGCGCGAGGCCGTGGCTGTCGGATCGAAAGCCATCGAACAGGGCGTGGCCCGTTTTAAGTTCTCGGCCGCTGAACGCTTCAAAATGGCCGAAGAGGCCATCCGGAACTCCCGGAACGAAGTCCAGTGGATGATGAAGGAAGGATTCATCCTCGACCCCGATAAATAAGGAATTCCGACGAGAAAAAAATAGGCATTTGAGTTGACTTTTAGCTGAAAATATGCTATTTCTTGGGTGCTGATAATCAAGGTTAAAGCCTATTGATTTCAGCGTCCCAACGAGGTAAATAGAAAAGGGTAATTATTTTTTTGACAAGATAAAAAAATCATGAGAAGGAGGTACAATTCATGAAAGGTTTTAAGAAGAATCTTGTCCTCGTGTTGGCGATCGCTGTCGTGCTGTCGGCCTGCAAAGCGCCCACCCAGCAGATCAACGACGTCAAGGCCGCTATCGAAGACGTGACGAAAGCCGGCGCCGATAAATACGCCGCCGACGATCTCAAGAAGCTGAACGCCGATTTGACGGCCGCTCTGGACGAAGTCGCCGCCCAAGAGAAAAAGTTCTTCAAGAAATTCGGGACGGCCAAGGAAATGCTGACCAAGTTGGCCGGCGATGTCGAGGCTTTAAAGACGGCCCTTCCCGCCAAGATTGAGGCGGCCAGGCTCGCGGCGATCCAGCTGCAGGGCGAAGCCAAGACCGCCATCGATCAGGCCAAGGCCCTTCTCGCCAAGGCTCCCACCGGCAAAGGGACGAAGAAAGACATCGATGCGATGAAGGAAGACTTGAAGGGCGCCGAAACGGCTTTTGCCGACATTCAGAAGGCCCTCGACGCCAAGGATTATATCGCCGCCGCCAATACGGCCAAGTCCGTCAAGGATAAAGCCGTGGCGATTTCCGATCAAGTCAAGGCCGCTATCGAAAAAGTGACGGGCAAGAAAATCAACTGAGCCTCGTTCACTGGTCCGGTAGTGAGTTCTTTTGAAGACGCTCTCAAACATTAGAGCTTCCTTACTACTCGGATGTGTTTTTTTTACATTAGCGTGTAGTACGCCGCCGGCTCCTCCAGAGGCCCAGAAGGCCGAGAGCCTGACACAGGAACTCTGGAGGGCCGGCGCTTCATTTTATGACGAAAGAAGCTATATCCTTTTCAAGCAGGAGCTGAAAGCCGGGCAGGCTCATCTCGCCTGCGAAAATTCAAAATTCGGCTGGTTCCGAAATTATGGAGCCGTTCAAATCGAGTTCAGAAAGATCTTGAAGAGGGGCGAGGATCTTCTCCTCAAAATCCAGGAGCTCAAAAGCTCAAAATCCAAATTTTATGCGGATCAAGCCGACGCGCTTACGGCCCATGTCGTTCATCTCAAGCAGATGACCAATTACTTCAATGAGAACGGCGCCGTGAGGAAGAGCCTGGCCCAAGCGGAGATCAAGCTGGCTGTCTTGGAAAAACTTATTGGGAACGAGCACTATGAACCTGCTGGAGAATGTCTATCAGATGCCCAGGATTGCATCCGACAGGCAGAGCAGTCCATGGCCGGCGTTCTCAGCCGCTATATGGACAGGAAAGAGCTTGGAAGATGGCGGAAATGGGCCGATGAAACGATTTCCGAATCCCGGACTGAGGGGACGGTCGCGGTGATCGTGAACAAGCTGGAGCGGAAACTGACGATCTATAAGAAAGGGATGATAGTGGCCAGCTTCGATATCGCCTTGGGCCGCTACGGGCTATCGGACAAACTCTATTCGGGGGACGAGGCGACGCCCGAAGGGAAATATCAGATCACAAAAAGGATTCCCGGAGGATCTTTTTACAAGGCGCTGCTGATCAATTATCCGAACGAAGATGATGCGCAGGCTTTTGCCCTGGCCAAGAAAAAGGGGCTAGTGCCGGCTCATGCCGGTATTGGAAGCTTTATCGAGATCCATGGCGGAGGGAAAGACAACCTGACCAAAGGATGCGTCGGGCTGGAAGACCGGGACATGGATATCGTTTATAAATGGGCCGAAGTGGGGACTCCCGTGACGATCGTGGGGGCCATATCCAGCGAGAACACGATTCTGTCCGAGGTCAAGAAATTCGGTAAAAATGGCTAAAAAGAATTTGATTCGAATGCTGATCTTCCTGGCGGGGATCGTGATCTGTCTGGAGATCGTGGGCTATGGGCTCGAGATCTTCAGCTTGTCCAGAAGATCGAGGGAAGATCTTGTCGCCTCAAAGGCGCGAAAAAGCCTCAAAGAAGTTCAAGAGGCGAATGCCCTCCTGGTCAACAGGATCAAGTCTCTTTCGCCAAAAGGAATTTACATCGTCATCGACACCGCGGAGAACAGGCTTTATGTCATGAACGGACCGAATGTGGCGAAAGAAGTCGTCGTCTCGTGCGGATCAGGAGATATCCTTCAGGAACCCGGAGGGGCTCGAAAATGGATATTTGACACCCCCCGCGGCGAATTCAGCGTCTCTTCCAAGCTCGTCAATCCGACCTGGATCAAGCCGGATTGGGCGTTCATCGAGGAGGGAGAGAAACCGCCGCAGGATTATAATAAAAGGATCGATAATGATTCTTTGGGGGAATATGCTCTCGGGTTCGGCGACGGATATTTCATTCATGGAACGCTCTATACGAGACTGCTGGGACGAAACGTCACGCACGGCTGCGTCCGGGTCGGCGATAAAGATTTAAAAGAGGTTTTTCAAGCCGTAATGATGGGCGCTAAGATTTTTATTTTTTGATATCGATGATGAAAAAACGGGCGGCCTTGATGATGATGCTCGGGTTCTTCGCGATCGCTTTGAAAGCACAGAACGCGAGCGTGGGAGACGAGCAAAACAAGCTTCTTGAAAATGAATTGACCTTGGCCCGGAAAGCGGCTTCGTACGTGATCATCAATCTTCAAGACAAGAGCATTTCCTTGAAAGCCAAAGGGATCGTTCTTCGGAAATGGGGCATTCAAAGTTCGAAATCGTGGGGTCGACCGGTGGGCCCTGCCCCATATAAAATGACAAAAAAAAGTGCATTGTCTCAGCCCAAAAGGCCGGATATCACTCCCGGTCAAGAGGAAAAAAAGACCAAAGACAAAGAAAAAAAGGAGGCGTTTAACCTGGGCGTTCTCGAGCTGAAAGATATGCCCATTCATTATGATCTCTCTTTTGACGAAAATATTTACATCTCTGTCCGACCGAAAACCAAAAGGTTTTGGCCTTCGTTGATGAATATCGGAAAAACAATATCATGGTTCGCGTATCTTCCAATGAAGACGATTTGGCATGTCTTAAAGAAGAAGCCGTTCACGGAAATCGAAATCGTCATGAAGAACGAAAAAGATGCCCAAGGGGTTTACTGGTCATTTTTAGACGGGCAAAGCACAATTATTTACCAACCAAAAACCAACTAACGCATTTAATATTATCTATCTAGCTTAAAATAAACAAATTAAATATTTTATTTAAGTCTTAAAAATGCTTGACAAGAACGTACTAAGATAATATATTACTACTCTACTAAATTAGGAGGAATTAATCATGGCTAAAATAATTGGAATTGACTTAGGCACGACAAACTCGGTCGTAGCGGTCATGGAAGGCGATAATCCTACCGTCATCGCCAATGAAGAGGGCGGTCGAACGACCCCTTCCGTGGTCGCTTTCACCCAAAAAAACGAACGTCTCGTCGGCCAGGTGGCCAAGCGCCAGCGCGTCACCAACCCCGAGAATACGATTTATTCCATTAAAAGATTTATGGGCCGCCGTTACCAGGAGGTTCCGGGCGAAATCAAACAGGTTCCCTTCAAGGTCACGGAAGCGTCGAACGGTGATGTCCGGGTCGAAGCGCTTAACAAGAAATACTCTCCGCCGGAAATTTCAGCTTTGATCCTTCAAAAACTGAAAAAGGCGGCAGAGGATTATTTGGGGGAGAAAATTGAGAAGGCCGTCATTACCGTCCCCGCGTATTTCAACGACAGCCAAAGGAAAGCGACAAAAGACGCCGGCACGATCGCCGGCTTGGAAGTTGTCCGCATCATCAACGAACCCACTGCGGCCGCATTGGCCTACGGGATGGACAAAAAGAAGGACGAGACGATTGCCGTCTACGATTTTGGCGGCGGGACATTCGATATTTCCATCCTCGAAGTCGGAGAAGGCATCGTCGAGGTAAAGTCCACGAACGGAGACACCCACCTGGGTGGGGACGATATCGACCAGCGCGTTCAGGACTGGATCGTTGCTGAATTCAAGAAAGACGCGGGCATCGACTTGACCAAGGACAAGATGGCCATTCAAAGACTCAAAGAGGCGGCGGAAAAGGCCAAGATCGAACTCTCGACGACCATGGAGAGTGAGATCAATCTGCCGTTCATCACGGCCGACGCTTCGGGGCCGAAACACCTCTTGATGAAAATGACCCGGGCTAAACTTGAGCAGCTCGTGGAAGATATCATCCAGAAATCCGTAGCTCCCGTCAAACAGGCCTTGACCGACGCCAACCTCAAATCGTCCGATATCGACGAGGTCGTTCTCGTCGGCGGTCAGACCCGCATGCCGAGGATCCAGCAGCTCGTTCACGATCTTTTCAGCAGAGAGCCCCATAAGGGCGTCAACCCGGACGAAGTCGTGGCTGTGGGCGCGGCCATTCAAGGCGCCGTCCTATCGGGATCGGTTAAGGATGTCCTTCTTCTCGACGTCACGCCGCTGACATTGGGTATCGAAACCCTCGGCGGGGTCTTCACGAAAATGATCGTCCGCAATACGACGATTCCGACCAAGAAGACCGAGGTCTTTTCAACCGCGTCCGACAACCAGCCGAGCGTTGAAATCCATGTTCTTCAGGGCGAACGGGAAATGGCCTCCGCCAACCGGACACTGGGACGGTTTCACCTCGACGGCATCCCGCCCGCGCCCCGCGGCGTGCCCAAAATCGAGGTGATGTTCGACATCGACGCGAACGGCATCCTTCATGTCCAGGCCAAAGACATGGGGACCGGCAAGCAACAGGCCATCACGATCACCGGCCACAGCGGTCTGGACGAAAAAGAAATCGATCGGATGGTGAAAGACGCGGAAGTTCATTCCTCCGAAGACAAGAAACGCCGGGAAATGATCGATGCCAAAAACCAGGCCGACCAGCTCGTCTATAGCCTCGAGAAGCTCCTCCGCGAGAACAAGGACAAGATTCCCGAAAGCGAGGCGGATCGAGTTCGGACCGAGATGGAAAACACCAAAAAAGCCATCGAAAGCGAGAATGTCGATCGCATAAAGGAGGCCATGGAGAACTTGAACCGGGCTTCCCATAAGCTGACCGAGATGATGTATCAGCAGGCATCCCAGCAGCAAGCGCAGCCTGGAGGCGCCGACCAGCCCCACGCTTCTTCAAATTCGGACAAGGGCCAGGGCTCGGGCGGCGATGAAGGCGAAGTCATCGATGCCGAAGTCGTGGACGATGACAAAAAAAATTAAGGCTACAAGAACCGCGCGTTCTTGGATATGATAAGGGCCGGGAGGGCCGGCGATGAATATGGATTACTATCAGGTCCTGGGCGTTGGACGAAAAGCCTCGGTCGCCGAGATCAAGAAGGCTTATCGCAAGTTGGCCCGCAAATACCACCCCGATCTCAATCCCCATGATAAATCCTCCGAAGCCAAGTTCAAAGAGATTCAGGAAGCCTATTCCGTCCTTAGCGATCCAAAAAAGAAAACACAGTATGACCAGGTCGGGTTCGTCGGGGATCGGCCTCCCGGCGGCGGCCCGCAGGGACCGGCATCATCCGGGTTTGAAGGCTTCAATTTTTCGGATTTCGGAACGTCGTCCTTCCATGATTTTTTCGAGAGTATTTTCAGCGGAGCGCCGGCCGGGCGAACGGCCGGGACGGCACAGAATCACCCCGAACGGGGAGAAGACCTCATTTATACGATGAACATCGGCTTTGAGGACGCGATACGAGGTCTTCAGACGAAAATCAAATTGACCAGGATGGTGAATTGCGCGGGATGCGAAGGATCGGGCGCGTCACGCGGCGGCGGGGCTTCAACATGTCCAACCTGCGGCGGCAGCGGCCGGACGAACATGCAGCGCGGGTTCATGAAGTTCTCCTCGGCCTGCCCGGCCTGCGGCGGAAGCGGAACCAAGCGCGGTAAAAGCTGTCCGGACTGCCGGGGCCAGGGCCTGGTCGAGCGGACGGATCTCATCAGCGTCAGGATTCCAGCCGGCGTAGACACCGGTTCCAAGGTCCGTATTCCGGAAAAAGGGAACGCCGGGCCGAACGGGGGTGGGGCCGGCGATCTTTATATCACAATCAAGGTGACGCCGCACCCGCTTTTTCGGAGAGAAGGCACGAGTCTTTATGTCAAAGTGCCCATCACCGTTCCCGAAGCGACGCTGGGGGGCAAGATCGAGGTCCCCACGCTCGACGGCAGAACCGTGATCAAGATTCCGCCGGGAACGAAATCGGGCCAAAAGTTCCGGATCCGGGAGCGCGGCGCTCCGCTTCCCGGCGGGCGGGTGCGCGGTGATGAGTTCGTCGAGGTGACCATCGTGCCTCCGGCATTCGGCGATGAGCGCGTCCGCGAGTTGATGAAGGAACTGGAAAAGATCGGCGGCGCGAACCCGAGAACCGACCTGGGAGCGAACTGAGATGAAAAGGAAATCGAAACCAAAGGAAAGCCGGGCGACCTACCATATCAGCAGCGTTTCCCAGCGCTATGATATCCATCCCCAAACGCTGCGTCTCTACGAACGGGAAGGTCTCCTTCGGCCGTCGCGCAGCGAGGGCAACACCCGTCTTTATACGGATGAGGATCTCAAGCAATTGGAACTGATCCTGACGCTTGTGAGGGATCTGGGCGTAAATCTGGCCGGTGTCGAGGTCGTTCTTCATATGCGGACGAAAATCGAACAGATCGAGGCCGGAGTCAATGAGATGCTGGAATTTCTCAAAAAAGAATATTTCTCAGGCGGGGAAAACGAGTTCGAGAGGAGACAAACCGACCTGATGCCTCTCTCCCAGACTCGGATCATGAAGATCGAAAGGAAAGATTGAGGGGCGTCGTCGAATCCGCCCCCCAGGGGCGGGTAAGGGCGGCGGCCGCCAGGCTTTTGAACTGAAGCATCAAACGCCAGATCCGGGATATTCACGAGGCATTGGATGAAAAGGAAGTTTTTGTGTTAAAATGGCGGTTCGGATTGGATGACGATCAGCCCCTGACGCTCCGGGAGATCGGCGACAAGCTCCACCTGACCAGGGAAGGCATCCGCCAGATCGAGCGGAAAGCGATGTACAAGCTGTCCCGGTCGAGAAAGCTTAGTCCATGGCGAGGAAATTTGAACTGATGGCCGAGATAATTTGCTCCGCTTGCCAGGATACCGGCTGGGTCCTCGATGACGCGCAGGGCCACTCTCTGGCCAGACGATGTTCCTGCTTCATCGCCAAACAAGGCCGGATCCTGATTGCGAAGGCGAACATCCCAAAGCGCTATGAACGTTGCACGTTCGCCAATTTCGAGATCCACGATGAGACGCAGAGGGACGCCCTCAAAATATCCAAGAAAATGATCGAAAATTATCCCGTTCAGGAAATCGGGCTTCTTTTCATTGGTCCGCCGGGCGTCGGGAAAACGCATTTGGCCGTGGCCATCCTGAATGAACTGATGAGCCGGAAAAACGCGGGCTGCGTGTTTTACGATTTCCGCGATCTCATCCGGGACATCCAAAGCACGTTCACCCCGGATTCGGTCCTCTCGGAATCCGATATCCTGGCGCCCGTATTCGAGAGCCAAGTGCTCGTCCTGGACGAATTAGGCGCGAAGAGGTCGTCGAGCTGGGTCGAAGAAACGATATTTTATATCATCAACCACCGTTACAATCAAAAGAAAATGACGATCTTCACGTCGAATTTTCTCGATACGAGCGATGAAGAAGATCCGCGGCAGACGATGTTCAAGAAGACCGATATCAACAAAAAGGGAGACGACTCGCTCGTCGACCGGATCGGCTACAGATTGAGATCCCGGCTTTATGAAATGTGCAAAGTCGTGGAAATTTCCGGAAAAGATTACCGCAAGATCGCCAAACAGGCCAGCTATCGGTTCTGATGCAACCGGGCGGCCAACTTTTCGCAGTTTTGCCGGATTTCATAGGGGACGCGGCGGCCGAATGTGTCCAAGAAGGCCTTGATGTCCTTGATCTCATCTCGCCATTCCGCGGGATTGACCTCGAATAGTTTTTCCATGTCCCTGTGGGAGGTCTTCAATCCGTCCATCGCGAAGTCATTGATGTTCGGCACGAGCCCGATGGGCGTTTCCTTCGCTCCGACCCGGCCGTTCACCCGGTCGACGATCCATTTGAGAACGCGCGCGTTGTCGCCGAAGCCCGGCCATAGGAATTTGCCGTTCTCGTCCACGCGGAACCAATTGACCGAGTAGATCTTTGGAGGCTTGGTGATGAAACCGCCCATGTTGATCCAGTGGCGGAAATAGTCGCCCATGTTATAGCCGCAGAAGGGAAGCATGGCGAAGGGGTCGCGGCGAAGCACGCCGACCTGGCCGGCCGCCGCGGCCGTCGTTTCCGATCCGGTCCTCGCGCCCATAAAAACGCCGTGAGCCCAATCGAAAGCTTCGGTCACGAGCGGAATCACGCGCGAGCGGCGGCCACCCAGCAGAATCGCCGAAATCGGAACGCCCTGCGGGTTGTCGAATTGCGGGGAGAGCGTCGGGCAGTTGTAAAGCGAAACCGTGAAGCGCGAATTGGGGTGGGCGGCTTTAGTCCCCTTGGCCGGATCCCAGGGCTTTCCCTGCCAGTCCAGCATGTTTTTCGGCGGGCCTTCCAGCCCTTCCCACCACGGTTCGTTCGTATCGACGTCGAGGCCGACGTTGGTGAAAAGCGTCGGATAAAAATTCGAAGCTTTGAGAGTCCGCATCATATTGGGGTTCGTTTTCATCGAGGTCCCCGGCGCGACGCCGAAGAATCCCGCCTCTGGGTTGATGGCCCACAGCCGGCCGTCCGGGCCGATGTTCATCCAAGCGATGTCGTCGCCGATCGTCGTGATCTTATATTCGGGCAAAGCGGATTCCATCATCGCCAGATTCGTTTTCCCGCAGGCCGAAGGCATGGCCGCCGTCACGTAGGTCACGCTGCCTTTCATGTCCTCGATGCCGATGATGACCATGTGTTCGGCGAGCCACATCTGCCTCAGCCCGAGATACGAGGCGATGCGGAGCGAAAAGCATTTTTTCCCGAGCAGGGCGTTGCCGCCGTAGCCGGAGCCGATGCTCCAGACCAGGCTGTCCTGAGGGAAGTGCATGATGAAACGCCGGTTCGGATCGAAATCTCCGACCGAATGGATGCCCTTGACGAAATTTTCGGAATTGCCGATCTTTCTGATCGTATGCGGGCCCATCCGGGTCATGATCCTCATGCTGACGGCGACATAGGAGATGTCGGTGATCTGGATGCAGGGCCTAGCGTAAGGCGAATCGGGATGGCCCATCATGTAGGGCAGGACATACATCGTCCGGCCCCGCATGGCGCCTTGGGACAGCCCGATCAACTTTTTCTTGGCCTCGGCCGGGTCCATCCAATTGTTGTTCGGTCCCGACTGATCTTTTTCAGGATGGCAGACGAAGGTCAAGTGCTCGGTCCGCGCTACGTCCGTGGGATGGCTGCGATGGAGATAAGCCTTAGGCCACGTTCTGTGATTGAGTTCGCTGAAGATGGGGTTAGCGCCGATTTTCTCTTCGCGCATCCCTTTGTCGATGAGCCGGCGGGCCTCGCCCTCCGATCCATCGCACCAATAGATCTCTTTCGGTTGGAAAAGTCGGGCTTGTTCTTCGACCCATCGTTCAAGCGGTGTGGCCATGGCGCTTCCTTTCTCGATAGAAACCAAAAAATAACACAGGCGAAGGGATCTTGTCAAAATCCTCGGCCGGAAAAATCGGCTCGGCGGCACCGGCCGCGTCCGAATCGACGCGGACAGTTCCGTCATTCGATTTTAAATTGAATTTTGAATCCGTTTATGCTAATTTAGCCGGGACTGCTCCCCGGTAGCTCAATAGGCAGAGCGGTTGGCTGTTAACCAATAGGTTGGAGGTTCGAGTCCTTCCCGGGGAGCCATTTTTTTTCGTGCCGCCCGTCATCCCTATTTCATGTTCCGGACGCGGACGTCGATCCCCTTTTGGTCTTTCAGGAGTTCGACCAACCTGGAAACGTCCGTATCGCCATAATGATAGGGATACAGGACTTTAGGCTGGATGACCCTTGCGGCTTCAGCCGTCATCTCGGGCGACATCGTATAGGGGAGATTCATCGGCAGAAAAGCGATGTCGATCGTTCCGAGACGTTTCATTTCCGGGATGTTCTCCGTGTCGCCCGCGACATAGACGCGCTTATCGGCGAACGTGAGGACATATCCGTTGCCGTCTCCTTTGGGATGGAACGGGTTTCCCGGGCTGCGGACGCCGACGATATTATAGGCCGGAACGGCTTCGATCTTGATCCCCTGACAGGTCCGGCTGTCGCCGTTTTTCATGATGACGGCGTTCGGGAGCTTTTCCGCGCATTTTTGGGTGGCGAGAACTTCGGTCGTGGGTTTTGTCAGCTTTCCGATAAGGGCCGGATCCAGGTGATCCCCATGCTCGTGAGTGACCAGGATGATGTCCGCCTTGGCCAGCGGGCCGTAATCCCCGTAACGGCTTACCGGATCGATGTGAAGGATCTTGCCGTTGAACGAGATCATCAGCGAACCGTGTCCGATGAAGGTCATTTTCAGGTCGCCCTGAGTTGTTTTGAAGAGATCTTCTTCAAAGGCCGAAAGCTTCGTAGCCAGCAACAAAATCCCCATCATCAGGGCTCCCGGTAATAAAGACCATTTAAACATGAAAACCTCCTTGGGCGCCGGGGACTTTTTTATGCGATGTCCGGCGACCGCCATGCCCTTCGCCCTTCTTCCGGCGGGGGAGAGGGTGATTTTATGACATCGTCATGATCTTACGGGAATGAAACCCATGGACCTTGGCCTGGGCGCGATCATGTTGATAAGCATATTATAGCGAAGAAGCGTTCTCTTGACAAACCGGATTCCTCTTGTATCCGCATCGACAGCGAGCTATTTCGAAGAAAGGGCAGCGGATGTGTTCGGAGGGTCCGCTATCACCGCCGTTGGGGCCGGGTTAAAGGGATTGATCCGGGCGGCCAGCGAAAACAAGAATGGATAGCTTTCCTTGAGGTGCATGGCATAGGCGAGCCATTCGCTCGCGATCTTGGAATAAGCCCGCTGGACGTCGCCCGCCAAGTGGAGGTAATCCGCCTCGGGCAGGCCTTCAAGGTTTCCCTCGCGCATTTCGAGCTCATCCATGATATGGAAAACGGCCCACAGAAGATCGGTGAATTGGTCGTGTTCGAGGAGGTTTGGATTTTCGAGCAGCCGGAGGAGGAAGGTACGGTGACCGCAGAAAAGCTCCCTGAGGTCGCGGAGAGTGGACGGCGCGACATGGACCTTGTAAGAAAAGCTTTTCGCCGCTTCTCCGGCTTTCGAAAAGTCCTTTTTCTGCCATGAGCCGCCGAAGACGAGCAAGGGCGCCAGTTGAGCCGAATTCTCCACGAACACCGGAAAGCTTTTCAGGATTTTCAGCCCCACTTCATTAAAAAACGTCCCGATGACCATATTCATCTTCTTCATGAGAGTCTGTTTTTCGCGGCGGGATAGGACTTCCTCGACGATGATGATGACCACGAGAATATAAATGAAAAGGAACGCAACGTTGTCGAACAGACCGGCCAACAATTTCGCCGGGTTGCCAAAAATGAAATAGTCCAAAGCGTAGACGACGAGGGAAGCTCCGATCAAGACCACTGACATGGCCACGCGCCAACGGCCGGCATTTTTCATCTTGTCCTACCTCCTTATCGGGAAACCGGACCTCGGCGCGGCCGGGGTATCAACGAGGGGATATCCGTCTCGGGCAATCGGGGAGCGATAGGCTTTCCATGGGCCCCCGGCCATCGGTGACCGCGCATTCCTCGGGCCGGCAGCATGTCTCGCAGGTCCGTTTGAAGCCTCGATAACCCGTGAGGTCGACATGCGGGGCAAAAAAGCCGGGTTTTACGGGCTCTTTTTTCATGAGATCGGTGCTGAGATATTTCTTGTTGTCATCGGAGAATATCGTCACGACGACGGCATCCTTGCCGAGCTCATTTTGGACCATGAGGGCCCCCAGGAAGTTCGCGCCCGAGGATATGCCGACGGCGATCCCGAGCTCGGAAGCCAGTTTTTGGGCCATGATGATCGCATCGCCGTCGTCCACGGCGACGACCTTGTCGAGCCTGTCCAACTTGACGATAGGAGGGATGAACTCGTCGGAAATCCCCTGGATACGGTGTTTACCGACCTTGTGACCGGTGGACATTGTCGGCGAATTGGAGGGCTCTAAAGGATAGAGCTTGATTCGCGGATTCTTCTCGCGAAGGAAGCGCCCGGTGCCCATGATCGTCCCGCCCGTGCCCACGCCGGCGATAAAGGCGCCGGGCCTCAAGCCGTGGAAATTGAGCTGCCACCAGATCTCAGGACCGGTGGTCAGATAGTGAGCTTCGACATTGTGCTCATTGGAGAACTGGCGAGGAAGAAACGAGCCGGGCGTGCGGGCTGCCAACTCTTCGGAAAGGCGGATGCTTCCGAGGAACCCGCCTTCCTCGGCGCTGACGAGATGGATCATCGCGCCCAGGCTCCGGATCAGGTTGATCCGCTCGAAACTCATCCAGTTGGGCATGAAGATGGTGATGGGATGTCCGAGGGCGCGGCCGATGGCCGAAAAGGCGATTCCCGTATTTCCGCTCGTCGCTTCTATGATCAGCCCTCCTGGAACAAGGGTTCCCGTCTCATAGGCTCTCTTGAGGATATGAAAGGCCATCCGGTCCTTGATGCTGCCAGTCATGTTCAAGTTTTCGGCCTTGGCGTAGATGATCCGTTTCTCGTCCCGGTAAGAAAATTCGATGGCCAGGAGGGGAGTGTTCCCGATCAGACTGGACAACTCGCGAATCCGGCGGTGTTGGTCTTCTGTGATGACGATCATATGAAGCCTCCGATCCATGGGCAATCCGGAAAACGATAGTCTTCTATTTTTGAGTAGGAGGGGAGGGAAAGTCAAGCCATTAAAAATCGCGCCACTTGGGATATTTGACGCGATTTCCGTATTTCCATAAAATTGGACGGACGCGATCCATGATCTATTACTTGAGCCTCGGAAGCAACCAGGGGATAGCTGAAAAGAATTTAGAAACGGCGCGGCTCGAGCTGAAAAGGACCGGGATCAAGATCCGACGGTGCTCATCGCTCTTTAAGACCGAACCTGTGGGTCTTATCGCTCAGCCGTGGTTTATCAATCAGGCCGTCGAGATCGCGACCGGCCTATCTCCTTGGGAATTATTGAAAGCCGTCAAAGGGATCGAGGAAAGAATGGGCCGTCGGCCGTCCTTGCACAACGGGCCGCGGATCATCGATATCGACATCCTGCTGGCCGGGGATACCGTCGTCGATATGGCGGAACTCGTCATTCCGCATCCGCGCTTGGCCAAACGGAATTTCGTCCTTGTCCCGCTCGCCGAGATCGCCGGCCGCGTCGTCCACCCTTTGTTGAAACGCTCGATCGGCGATCTGATGGGCCGCTGCCGCGACCTTTCGAAGGTCGAAAGAGTCGGATCTAAAAAGCGTCCTCGATGTGCCTAATCCGAGGCCGGCTTTGGCCCTCGATGAGGACGGAAACGGCGTCGAATCGGCACGGACAATCCCCGAGGCGTTTTTTCTGGATATACCCTTCGGCGATCTTGCGGAGTTGGCTCTGCTTGGCATAGGTCACGGATTCCTCCGGATATCCGTAGCTTTCGCCCGACCTCGTTTTGACCTCGACGAAGACAAGCGTTTTGCGGTCCAAGGCGATGATATCGATTTCTCCTCGGAAGAGACGGAATCCCCGTTCGAGGATTTTGAACCGTTTTTTTCTTAGGAACCGGGCGGCCGCATCTTCGCCAGCTTTACCCAGCGTCAGCCTGTCTTTTTTACGATCTTCCATCGCACGCCGTCTTTGGTGTCCTCAAGAACGACCCCGGCCTCTTCCAGTTCTTTGCGGAGCTGATCGGCCAACTTGAAGTTCCGATCCTTTCGCGCCCGTTCCCGTTCCCGGATCTTTGGCAGAAGCGCGTCCGGAAGCGAGGGCTCCTGTTTGGGCGGGAGGATCGCAAGGACCTCATTCAAAGAATAGACGAACGACAACGCGTCTTTTGCGTCATCCGCGAGAAGTTTTTCCTGTTTGATCAAGACGTTGATCTTCTTGACGAAATCGAATAAGGCAGTCATGGCCTGGGAGACGTTGAGGTCGTCGGCCAGTCCGTCCTTGAACTTGCCCTCAGTTTTCCTGAAGAGCTTTTGAACCTCGGAGCTTTTTCCCTGGGAAAAGGAACGGTTCTCGAGTTCATAGAGGAAATCCTTGATCCTCTGCAGGGCGGACTGGGCTTGGCCCAGCGCTTCGAACGTGAAATTGAGAACCTTGCGATAATGGGTCGAGAGGAGAAGATAGCGGATGGCCATGGGATCGATCTTCCGCGTTTCCGTAAGATCCCGTAGCAGGAAAAAATTACCTTTGGATTTCGCCATTTTTTCGCCGTCGACGATCAAATGGTGGCAATGCAGCCAGAACCGCACGAACGGCTCTCCGGAATAGGCTTCGGATTGGGCGATCTCGTTTTCATGATGGGGAAAGATATTGTCCATGCCGCCGCAATGGATATCGAACGTTTGGCCGAGATATTTCGAGCTCATCGCAGAACATTCGATGTGCCATCCGGGACGTCCAGGGCCGATCTCGGTCTCCCAAAATGGCTCTCCTGGCTTCGGAGCTTTCCAGAGGGCGAAATCGCGAGCGTGCTCCTTTTCGTACTCGTCCGACTCGACGCGCTCCGTCGATTGGAGTTCCTCGACGTCGATTTTGGATAGTTTTCCGTATCCGGGGAATTTGGCGATGCTGAAATAGATCGAGCCTTCCTTGCGATAAGCGAAGCCTTTTTCGATGAGCGCTTTGATGATCCGGACCATATCCGGGATGTGTTCCGTGGCCCGGGGATAATGGTCGGCCGGATCGATCCGGAGAACCTCGAGATCGGCGAAGAAGGCCCGAATATATTCCGTGGTGTAAGCGTTCAGATCGACGCCTTTGGCCTTGGCCCCGCGAATGGTCTTGTCGTCCACGTCGGTGATATTCATGACGTGCGTCACCCGGAATCCGCAGAATTTCAGGAACCTTTTCAGCAGGTCCTCGAAAATATAAGCGCGAAAATTGCCGATATGAGCGTAATCATAGACGGTCGGGCCGCACGTATAGAGCTTGACATGGCCGGGTACAAGCGGAACGAAGATCTCTTTTTTTCCGTTCAACGTGTTGAAAAATTGAATCATGAGCAGACATTATACAATATCGTTCGATTCTCGCCAAAAAATGAGATCAAGAGAGGACGGCTCGGTCCGGCTTTCGATTGACCGGCGGAGATATTTATGCCATAATATGGCTTAATTCAATATTCCTTTCTTAAACGAGATCCAACCATGAACCAGCTCGCCATCGGCATCCGGCGTGAGGACAAAAACGATTGGGAACGCCGTGTCCCCCTTATCCCCAGCCATGTCCGTGAACTCATGAAGGCGCACGGGCTCAAGTTTTACGTCCAGCCGTCTCCGATCCGGGTCTTCGCGGATGACGATTTCCGCCTGGAAGGGGCGAAAATTCAAGAAAGCCTCGCTCCCTGTCGGGTGGTTCTCGCGGTGAAGGAAATTCCCCTGCCGTTCTTCGAGGAAGGGAAGACCTATTTCTTTTTTTCCCACACGATCAAGGGCCAGGCCGCTAACATGCCCATGCTCCAGAAAATGATCGATCTGCGCTGCACGCTTATCGACTATGAGAAGATCGTTGACGAGAAAGGACGAAGACTGGTGTTCTTCGGCCGTCAGGCGGGGGACGCCGGCATGATCGACACGCTCTGGGCTCTGGGCCGCCGCCTCGAGATCGAGAGCGTCAAAAATCCCTTTTCGGAGCTCCGTCAAACCTATCGGTACCTAAGCCTTGTCGAAGCCAAGGAAGAGATTGCTTACATCGGCGAAGAGATCCGGCGATCGGGCTTGCCCAAAATCATGGTCCCGTTCATCTGCGGCTTCGCCGGATACGGGCATGTCTCCCAAGGAGCCCAGGAGATATTCGATCTCCTGCCGAGCGACGAGATCGAGCCCGAGGAATTCGCGGACTTCATCGCCGGCGGGAATTTCTCTCCCCACCGCGTTTATAAAATCGTCTTCAGGGAAGAGCATATGGTCAGGCCCCGAGGGAGGGGACGAGTTTTCGAACTCCAGGATTATTATCAGAATCCGGAGAAATACGAACCCGTTCTCGAAAGCTTTCTTCCCCATCTCACCGTCCTCGTCAACGGAATTTACTGGGCTCCGAAATATCCGCGCTTCGTCACGAAAAAATTCATCCGGGAGCTCTATGACAAGGAAGCGCGGCCCCGGCTTCGCGTCATCGGCGATATCTCATGCGATGTCGAAGGCGGTATCGAAATCACGGTCCGGGCCACCGATCCCAAAAATCCGGTCTACGTCTATGATCCCCTCAAAGACGAGGCGATCTCGGGGTTCGAAGGCCGCGGTCCGGTCATCATGGCCGTGGATAATTTGCCGGCCGAGATCTCGCTGGAGTCCTCGGTTTTCTTCAGCCAGTCGCTCCGACCTTTCATCCCGGACATCGCCCAAGCGGACTGCGCCGGTTCGTTTGATTCCTGCCGGCTTCCGGACCCGATAAAGAGAGCCGTGATCCTGTTCAAGGGCGAATTCACGGACAATTATCGATACATGCATGGTTTTTTGAAATCACCTTGATACGGGGAGAACAGCCATCAAAAAAATACTCGTTTTGGGTGCGGGGTTTGTCGCCGGTCCGGTCGTAAAATATTTTCTGGAACGTCCCGAAACGGATGTCACGGTCGCGGATATGGATCTCGAAAAGGCGAAGGCACTCGTCGGCTCACGGGCCAATGGCCAAGCGCTCGTTTTGAATCTCAGGGATCAAGACGGATTGAATAAAGTCATCGCGGGCGCCGACGTCGTCGTCAGCCTCGTGCCTTACACATTCCATCCCCTGGTCGCCGAGACCTGCATCGCTCTGCGCCGAAACATGGTGACGACGTCCTACGTCGGCGAAGCGATGAGAGCGCTGGACGAGAAGGCCCGCGAGGCGGGCATCGTCATTCTCAACGAAGTCGGGCTCGATCCGGGGATCGACCACATGGAGGCCATGCGGATCATCCACGAGGTAAAAAACCAGGGCGGAAAAATCCTGGGCTTCACGTCCTACTGCGGAGGGCTGCCGGCGCCCGAAGCCAATAACAATCCTTTCGGCTACAAATTTTCATGGAGTCCGCGCGGTGTCCTCCTGGCCGGGAAAAACGCCGCCCATTATTTGAAGGACGGTCAGGATGTCCAAGTATCCGCCGAGAGCCTTTTCGATCACTATACGATGATTCCCGTCGAAGGGTTGGGCCGATTCGAAGGATATCCGAACCGCGATGCGTTGCCGTATATCGGGCTTTACGGGATCCCGGAGACACGGACGATGTTCCGAGGGACGTTGCGATACCCCGGCTGGTGCGAGACATTGAAGAAAATCGCGGACCTCGGACTCCTTGAGCAGGACGAGATGGATTTGAGGGGGAAAACGCACGCGGATCTCGTCCGAGACTTGGCCGGCGTGCCCGAAGCGCAGGACATCAAAAGCGAGTTGCGCAGAAAATTGGGCCTGAAGCCGGATTCCAAAGTCATCGACAAACTGGAATGGCTTGGACTCTTGAGCGAAGATCGGATTTCCCTCGAATACGGATCCCCTCTCGACGTCCTCGAAATGCTCATGCTCAAGAGACTCCAATATGAGGAAGGCGAAAGGGACATGGTTGTCCTTCAGCACGAATTCGTCGCCGTCGATGACCGAGGCAAAAAACAAAAAATCACGTCGACCTTGATTGATTTCGGCGTTCCCGGCGGCGATTCATCGATGGCCCGGACTGTCGGTCTTCCCGCCGCGGTAGGTACGCGCCTTGTCCTTGAAGGCCGGATCCGAAGGACGGGTGTCTCGGTCCCGGTTCATCCCGAGGTCTACGGCCCGATTCTCGAGGAGTTGGAAAATCACGGCATCATTTTCAACGTGAAAAAATCCTGGGCCGACTGAGTTCGAGGAGGGGAACATGAAGAGAAAAGCCGCCGTCGCTGGATCTTTCTATCCCGGGAATCCTCAAGAACTTCGCCGAATGCTCAGCCGAATGGTCGATCTTGAAGCCCCAAAGACCAAGGCCCTGGCCGTGGTTTCGCCGCATGCCGGATTGATCTATTCCGGCCCAGTGGCCGGCGCGGTCTTCTCTTCCGTGGATCTGCCCGACACCATCCTCATCCTCGCGCCGAGTCACCGCCCGATGCGATCCCTCTTCGCCCTGATGAAGGATGGAGAGTGGGAAACGCCGTTGGGGACCATCCCCGTCGCTTCCGGGCTGGCGGAGTCGATCCTGAACTCCTCGGATCTGGTGGCTACGGACTCGGCCGCCCATGCCCAGGAGCATTCGCTCGAAGTCCAGCTCCCCTTCATCCAATACATCAAAACCCGATTTTCGATCGTCCCGATCAATATTTCGCATCTCGCCTCATACCGGGATCTGGAAGAACTGGGAGGAGGCATCGCCGCCGGTATCCTCGCTCAGAACGAGGAAGTGCTGATCGTCGCCAGCACGGATATGAGCCATTACGTCAGCCGGGCCGAAGCGGAACGGAAGGATTTCCTGGCCATCCGGAAAATCCTGGAACTCGATCCTAGAGGATTGTTCGACATCGTCGGATCCGAGGACATCAGCATGTGCGGCTATCAGCCCGTCACGGCCGGTCTGATCGCGGCCAAGAAGCTCGGCGCGAAGAAGGCGGAACTCGTCAAATACGCGACGTCCGGCGACCGCACGGGAGATGATCGGGAAGTCGTCGGCTACGCCGGAATCAGGATTATCTAAACCCCCGGCCTTCATTGACTTCGCCTCGACTCCGGTTATAATATCCTACGGAACGATCATGAAAAACCCCGGACTTCGAGACAAAGACAAGATCGTCCTGAAAGCGATCGTCGAGCATTATCTCAAGATCGGCAAACCTATCAGCTCGGGCTTCATTCATCAGAAAAGAGTTCTCTCCGATTCCCCCGCCAGCCTCAGGAACATCATGCTCAAGCTCGAGGAACTCGGTTTTCTTTCTCAGCCGCACGCTTCGGCCGGCCGGATTCCGACGGATAAGGGCCTCCGTTTTTATGTCAACAGTCTCCTCGAGGAATCGCCGTTGTCGCTCGATCAAATGAGCCTTCTGACGAGCGATCTGTCCATAAAGAAGGGGGACCTGAATTCGCTTCTTCATCGGATCTCGCTCCACCTGGCCGACCAGTCGGACAGCCTGGGTTTCGTCCTCTCGCCGCGCATCTCCAAGATCCATTTTCATCATCTCCGGTTCATCAAGATCGCCGAAAACAAGGTGATGATCATCCTTGTGACGTCGTTCAACGTCGTCCTGACGGAAATCGTTTCGACGGAAACCTATTTCGACCAATCCGAGCTCGACCAGGCTTCGCAATACATCAACCAGAATTTTCACGGCAAGAACCTGCTGCTCGTCCGGGACCGCCTGCTCGGCGAGCTTCCCAAATATCAATCCAAGTTCGAGCAGGCGTTCAATAAGCTGATGTCCCTCATCAAGGACTCGATCGTTCAGGAAGACATGGAGAATCCCATCATCCTCCAGGGAACGGCCAGGCTCATCGATAAGTTCGAAACCTTCGACATGGCCAAAATGAAGTCGCTGTTCCAGAACTTCGAGGAAAAAGCCAATCTGGCGAAGCTCCTTTCCGATTTCATATCCCTTGACCGGGTGAAAGTGCTCATCGGCTCCGAGTCCAACCTGCCGATCATTTCGGACTGTTCGCTCGTCCTCTCCCATTATGGAGACGAGAATCAGGTCATGGGCTCCCTGGGCATCATCGGGCCGAAGCGGATTCCCTATAAAAAGATCATTCCGCTCGTCGACAATGTCGCCAAAAGACTGAGCCGGACGATCAGCCAAAACCACTAGAGAAGGCGAAGGAACACATGGATATCGAAGACGAAAAAGAGCAGGAAGAAGATCCGGGGGAAGACACGGGACACCAGCCGGACGCGGATTCCGCCGGGGACGCCCCGGAAGACGAAAAAGAAAAGGGAACCGCGACGAAGAAGGCCGCGAGCGAAGAACATGGCGGGCATGATCAACATGAAAAAGCGGATCATGAGGACGCTAAATCCTTGAAAGGAAAGCTCCGGAAGAAAGAGCATGAGATCAAAAACCACAAGGCGGAAATCGAGGAATTGAGAAAAGAGAAAGCCGAGATCAAAGATAAATTCCTCAGAGCGCTGGCCGAGATGGACAATCAGCGGAAGAGGCTCGAGCGGGAGAAGAGCGAGTTTTATCAGTTCGCTCTCAGCGATCTCCTCAAGGAAATATTGCTGGTTCTCGATAATTTCGAAAGAGCCCTGAAGAACAGGGATCAAACGGATGACAAAAGCTTCCAAGAAGGCGTCGAGCTCATCTCTAAGCAGTTCCAAGATATGATCCGGAAACAAGGCCTGACTCCTGTCGGAGAGGAACATCAGAAATTCGATCCCTCGGCCCACCATGCGGTCCTGACCGAAGAATCCGATCAAATCGATGAGCCGGAAATCGGCGAAGTGCTCCAGAAAGGCTACTTCCTCAACGACCGGCTTCTCCGTCCCGCCCTGGTCAAAGTGATGGTTCCCAAAAAGAGCTAGAATGGGCCCCATCATCGGCATCGATCTCGGCACGACGTATTCCTGCATGGCCCACCTCGCGGGAGGGCAGCCGCGCGTCATTCCTAATCTGGAGGGGTCCACGACGACGCCGTCCATGGCGGCGTTCACGGCATCGGGGGATACCCTGATCGGGAGCATCGCCGCGAGACAGGCCGTCACGAATCCCGCAATGACGCTGTACGCCGTCAAGCGGCTGATCGGGAAAAAAGCGGGGTCTCCGGACGTCCAGAAAATCCGGAAGAGATTGCCGTACAAGCTGGCCGAAGCCCCGAACGGCGATGTCCTGATCGATATCGGGAACCGGATGATCACCCCCCAAGAGGTCTCGGCCTTGATCCTCGCCTACCTCAAGAGATGCGCCGAGTCCTATTTCGGCGAAGACATCATGGATGCGGTCATAACCGTCCCCGCGCATTTCGGCGATCACCAAAGACAGGCGACCAAAGACGCCGCCGCCATCGCCGGGCTGAACGTCCTCCGTGTCATCAACGAGCCGACCGCCGCGAGCCTGGCCTTCGGCCTCGACCAGAAGAAGAACGGCCGAGTGGCCGTCTTCGACATGGGCGGAGGGACGTTCGACATCACCCTGCTCGAGATCCATAACGGCGTGTTTCACATTCTTGCCACGAACGGCGACTCCTTCCTTGGCGGCGAGGATTTCGACCAAAAAATCATCGACTGGTTCGTGGAAGAGGCGAAAAAAGAGCTTGGCATCGATCTCTCGGGCGACTTGTTCGCCCTGCAGAGAATCAAGGAGGCCGCGGAGCGGGCCAAGCGGGAGCTTTCGTTCACTCACGAAACCGAGATCAACCTGCCGTTCATCCACGCCGCGCCGAGAGGTTCGGGTCATTTCCGCAAAGTGATATCGCGGTCCCTCCTTGAAAGCCTCACCGCGGATCTCGTCGAAAGGCCGTTTTCCCTGGTTGAACGGACTCTCGAAGAAAGCGGGCTCAAGCCGGGAGGGATCGACCACGTGATCCTCGTCGGAGGGCAGACGCGCATGCCGCTCGTCCGCGAGCGCGTTTCAAAATTCTTCAGGAAGAAAATTCACGAGCATGTCCATCCGGATGAAAGCGTCGCCCTGGGGGCGGCCATTCAATCCGGAATCCTGGAGGGAGAGCTGCGCGACCTTGTCCTGCTTCTGGACGTGACATCGTTCGCCCTCGGCATCGAGACCGAACGCGACGGCTACGAAAAAATCATCGAGAAGAACGCCACGATCCCCTTGAAGAAGGCCAAGGCCTTCACGACGGTCGAGAACAACCAGCGCCAAGTCAAAATCCATGTTTTGCAGGGCGACGGACCGCGCGCTTCGGACAGCGTGTCATTGGCCAAGTTCGATCTCATCGGCCTTCTGCCGGCCCTGGCCGGAATCCCTCAAATCGACGTGACGTTCGAGATCGACGCGGACGGCCTGGTCAAGGTATCGGCCAAGGATGCCTTGTCGGGCAAGGAGCAGAAGATCGTCGTCCGGCCCTCTTCGGGATTGAGCCGGCAGCAGATCAACAGCCTCCGGTTGAAGGCGCGGGATAAAGAGGCGAAGACGTAAAGTCATGGCCAAAAAAGATTATTATGAGGTGCTGGGGATTCCGCGGAGAGCCGCAGTCGACGACATAAAGAAAGCTTACCGGCAAAAGGCATTGAAACACCATCCCGACCGCAACCCCGGGAATAAAGAAGCCGAGGAAATGTTCAAAGAAGCGGCCGAGGCGTATAGCGTCCTCGGCGATCCTCAAAAACGGTCCCTCTATGATCAGTACGGACCCGACGGACTCCGGGGCGAAGCGTTCTCGGGATTCAACGCGACGGTCTTCGAGGACTTCGAGGACATCCTCGGGAATATTTTCGGTTTTAATTTCGGCTTCGGGGATGTTTTCGGCTCCGGAACGAGACAGAGAGGCTCCTCGTCCCAACGCGGCCGGGATCTGGCTCTGGAGATAGAAATCACGCTCGAAGAGGCCGCGGCAGGCGTCGCCAAGGACATTTCCCTCCACCGGGCGGAGCCTTGTCCTTCGTGTCAGGGAACGAAGTTGCGGCCGGGAACAAAGAAATCGATCTGTTCTTCATGCGGCGGCCGCGGGCAGATCCGCCATCATCAGGGTTTCTTCACGTTGGCAAGGACCTGTCCGCAATGCGGAGGGAGCGGAGACATCATCGCCACGCCTTGCGATGAATGCCGCGGGACTGGCCACATGCGGCAAAAAAAAGCGCTGAATGTCCGAATTCCGGCGGGTATCGATAACGGATCCCGGCTCCGTATCCAGGGGGAGGGGGAAGCCGGGGACGGGGAGGGGAGAAGGGGAGATCTTTACATCGCCATCAAGGTCATGACGCACGATTTCTTCGTGCGTGAGCAGAATCATCTGTATTGCGAAATCTCGATCGCGTTTGTCCAAGCCGCGCTTGGCGTAACCATCGAAGTTCCCACGCTCGAAGGCGCCGAGAAGCTCAAGATTCCCCCCGGCACGCAATCCGGCGAGGTTTTCCGGTTAAAGGGCCGGGGGATCAAAGACCTGGAGAGCCGAAGGCTCGGCGACTTGCTCGTCAAGATTCAAGTGAAAACCCCGGAAGACCTGTCCAAGGAACAAAAGGGCGTGTTGCGCCAGCTGGCCGAGTTGCGCGCTGAAAATCTGGATTTCATCGACCGGGAGACCGTGATGAAAGAAAGACGTCGCGTCCATTAGAGCCGCCTTTGATATCGAACCATTTTTGCGTCGACAACAAAAGGGCCGAAGGATGGAAAGCGGTTTCCCGCGGCGGTTGTAAGTCCGTCGGCGCGGGCGACACGATCGCAAAGGCGGAAATGGCGGCCCCGGTTTCGGGGTCGATTCTCCCGCATGTCAGGAATCTCTAGGATGTTTCTTCAAGGACAGAAAGTCGGAAAGTATGAAATCATCCGTTCCCTTGGGAGCGGCGGATTCGGGTCCGTCTTCCTGGCTAAAGACACGTGGCTCGACATCAAGGTGGCCATCAAGGTTCCCCATAAGCAATCCCAGGAGCTTTTCAAGCTCCTCAAAGAGCCACGCCTTCAGGCCGCGCTCAACCATCCCAATATCGTCCGCATGATTTCGGCGGAAAAAGAGGACAAGACTTTTTTCATGGTCATGGAATACGTTCGCGGGAAGACGATGGAGAAGATCCTTCAGAAAGAGAAAGTCCTCGATGTGGAACAGGCCATGGACTATACCAAGCAGCTGTGTGCCGGCGTGGATCATGCCCACAAGAACAAGATTATCCATCGGGATCTGCGACCATCGAACATCATGGTCTCGGAGGAAGGAACGGTCAAAATCACGGATTTCGGGACGTCGGCGTGGCTGCAGAACGTGCCCTATGCTTCGACGCGGATCGGATCGCCGCCCTACATGGCGCCGGAGCAGTTTCAGGGCAAGGCGACATTCGCCTCGGACATCTATTCCATCGGCTGCATCCTCTATGAAATGATCATCGGCCGTCCGCCGATTTTCGATCCGGATCCTTTCAAGATTCTGGAAAAGGCGCAGGAGGGCAAGATCACGCCTCCGCGCCTGAAAGACACCCGCGTTCCTCGCGAGCTCGACGACATTATTATGAAATGCCTAGCGTCGAAGGTCGAGGATCGCTACCAGCGCCCTTCTGAAATCATACGGGCCATGTCCGAGATCAAGGGCGAGAAACACCATAAATCCGAGATCGAGGATATTCTGGGCCGGATCAAGGCCCGCGAGCAGTCCTCGGCCGAGCAATGCTGGAACTGCCGGCGACATCTGCCGCTCCGCTCGAAAATCTGTCCTTATTGCGGAGAATCCGTATAGACTCCAATCTTTTCATAGCCGGGCTCCGGCGTTGACTCCACGAAGCCATTCTGAGTAAGATAACTCCTTAGGTCGAATTCGAACATAAGGAGTGATATATGAGTCCTTTTCGGGAAGATGCAATCGTCTGGATGAACGGCCGACTCGTGCCTTGGAAAGAGGCGAATATTTCCATCGCTTCGCACGTGATCCATTACGGAAGCTCGATCTTCGAAGGTTTTCGCGCTTACGCCAACTCCAAGGGCACGGCCATCTTCCGGTTGGGGGCTCATACGAAGCGGCTCTACAATTCCTGCAAGATCTATCGCATGGTCGTCCCGTACAGCCAGGACGAATTCAACCGGGCCATCATTTCGACCGTCGAAGCCAACCATCTCAAGGAATGCTATATCCGGCCCATCGTTTATAGAGGGTACGGCTCGCTCGGTGTCGATCCTTTTCCCAATCCGGTCGATTGCGCGATCCTCGTTTGGGAATGGGGCAAGTATCTGGGTGACGGAGCGCTGGAGAGCGGCGTGGACGTCAAGGTTTCGACCTGGCAGAGAATGGCGCCGAATTCCTTTCCCGCCTTGGCCAAGACCGGCGCCAATTATATGAACTCCCAGCTCATCAAAATGGAAGCCAAGTTGGAGGGCTACAGCGAAGGCATCGCCCTCAACATCCGGGGACATATCAGCGAGGGCAGCGGCGAAAATATTTTCCTGGTGATGAACGGCGTCATCTACACACCGCCCTTGTCGTCCTCCGTCCTGCCGGGGATCACCAGGGAATGCGTGATGATCTTGGCCCGCGAAGCGGGCTACATGGTCGTCGAAGATACGCTCCCCCGTGAGATGCTTTACATCGCGGACGAGGTCTTTTTCACGGGTTCGGCGGTCGAGATCACGCCGATCCGTTCGATCGACAAAATCGTCGTCGGCGACGGCAAGCGCGGGCCCGTCGCCAAGCATCTTCAGGAGAAATTTTTCGGGATCATCAGAGGAGAGATTGAGGACAAGCTTGGCTGGTTGACCTACGTCAATGTCTGAGGGTGAGGGAAAATACATGAACATCAACGATATCTTGAAGATCGCGACTGAAATGGGCGCCTCCGATCTCCATCTCAAGGCTGGAAATCCCCCTCAATTGCGGGTCCAAGGCATCCTGACCTCGCTCTCACAGCTTCCCCGCCTGACGCCCAAAGACACCGAGGAACTAGCCAACCAGATGATGGGCGAGCCCCAGCGAAAGACGCTCAAGGAGGACCTCGACCTGGACCTGGCCTACAGTTTGGCCGGCTTCGGCCGGTTCCGCGGCAGCATCTTCAAGCAAAGGGGATCGATCGCCATCGCCCTTCGCATCATTCCTTTCGACGTCAAGCCGATCCGGGAACTGCTTCTGCCGGATATCCTCGAGAAGATCTCCGGTTACGAACGGGGCTTCATCCTCGTGACCGGTTCCACGGGAAGCGGCAAGAGCACGACCCTGGCTTCCATGATCGATTTCATCAATGGCAGCCGGCAAAAACATATCATCACGATCGAGGATCCGATCGAATTCCTTCACAAGGACAAGAAGAGCACGATTTGCCAGAGAGAGATCGGCTGGGACGTGAAGAGTTTTTCTCGAGGGCTGCGCAGCGCGCTCCGCGAAGACCCCGACATCATCCTCGTCGGAGAGATGCGGGATGTGGATACGATCGAGACCGCGCTGATCGCTGCCGAGACGGGCCATCTCGTCCTCAGCACACTCCACACTCTCGACGCTTCCGAAACCATCAACCGGATCGTTTCCGTGTTCCCGCCGTACCAGCAGCGACAGGTTCGCATCCAGCTCGCCAGCATTCTGCGGGCCGTCATATCGATGCGGCTTCTGCCCCGCAAGGACGGAAAGGGCCGGGTACCCGCCGTAGAGGTGATGATCACGACGCCCTATATCCAGGATTGCATCCAGGACCGGGAAAAGACCAGGCTCATCCGTGACGCCATCACCGCGGGCGTGTCGCAATACGGGATGCAAACGTTCGATCAATCGATTTATCACCTCTTCAAGCAGGATCTGATCTCGTTCGAGCAGGGCCTCCGCTATTCGACGAGTCCGGACAACTTTCGTCTGCGCGTCCAGGGCATTCAATCCACGATGGACATCGCCCAGGAGGAAATGGAAAAAACGATGAGCCGGACCGGCCTCCGCGACAACGGCCGGGAAAAAGAAAGATAGATGAACGCCCAGGATATTCGCCGGACGTTTTTGGATTATTTCTTCAAGAAAGGCCATAAAATCCTGCCGAGCTCATCGCTCCTGCCCAAGGACGATCCGACCATCCTGTTCACCAACGCCGGGATGAACCAGTTCAAGGACATCTTTCTCGGCCTTGAGAAGCGGAGCTATAAACGGGCGACGACGGTCCAGAAATGCATGCGCGTAAGCGGCAAACACAACGATCTTGAGCAAGTCGGCCGGACACGAAAGCATCATACATTCTTCGAGATGCTCGGCAATTTTTCGTTTGGGGATTACTTCAAGGAAGACGCCATCGCCTTCGCCTGGGAGCTCATGACCGAGGTCTTCAAGTTCCCCCAGGACCGCCTCTATGTGACCGTTTATGAAGAAGATGACGAGGCTCTGGGGATTTGGCGCCGGGAAGCCGGGGTGCCGGAAGAAAAGATCTTTCGGCTGGGGAAAAAGGACAATTTCTGGGCCATGGGCGAGACCGGTCCCTGCGGTCCATGCTCGGAAATCCATTACGACTTCGATCCCGGGTACGAAAAAGGGACGCCGCTCGAACTCATCGAAAAGGGAAGCGACCGGATGGTCGAACTTTGGAACCTGGTATTCATGCAGTTTGTCCAGGACGAGAAGGGAGTCCTTCATCGGCTGCCGGCGCCCTCGATCGACACGGGCATGGGCCTCGAAAGGATGGCCGCCTCGCTCCAGCACAAAACGAGCACTTTCGACACCGACCTGTTCCGGCCGTTGATCGGGGACATCTGCGGATTCGCGTCGCGGGAATACCCGGCCCACGATGACGGCGACATTGCCGTCCGCGTCATCGCCGACCATACCCGGGCGATCGCGTTTCTGATCGGCGACGGCGTCATGCCGGCGAACGACGGCCGGGGCTATGTCCTCCGCCGGCTCATCCGCCGGGCCTTCCGCCACGGGAATCTCATCGGCATCGATAAACCGTTTGTCTATAAGCTCGTCGGCGCGGTCAGCGACATCATGAAGGACGCCTATCCGGAGCTCTTGTCGTCGCTGATCTTTATTTCGAAGATCTGCCGCGCCGAAGAAGAGCGGTTCGCCCAGACGCTCGCGTCCGGACTGCGCTATTTCCATCAGTTCGCCGGACAAGCCAAGCGTTTGGGCGGCAAGACGATTTCCGGAGAGGCGGCCTTTAAGCTCTACGATACGTTCGGCTTTCCCTTCGATCTTTCCCAAGAGCTGGCCCAGGAAGAACGGCTGGCCGTCGACGAGGAAGGCTTTAAAGTGGAACTTGAGAAACAGAAAGAACGAGCCCGTCAGTCCTGGAAAGGCGATACGCAACAGAAAGAACGGAAGGCTTATGACAAGATCAAAAACGCCGTCGTGAAGTTCTCCGGATACGACAGGGACGGGATTTCGGAAGCGGGCGTTTTAGCCCTATTCAAGGACGGTTCACAGGTTGTCGAGCTCCGCGCGGGGGAGACGGGAGAGGTCGTCCTCGACGTCACGCCGTTTTATGCCGAGGCCGGCGGGCAAGTGGGAGACACGGGACTGATGAAGAACGCGCGTTTTTCGGCCGTCGTCGAAAACGCTTTTTATCCGGTCCCCGGGATCATCAGCCACAAGACCAGGATCCTCTCCGGGACTTTAAGGGAAGGCGATAGGATCGACGCGGTCATCGATGCGGTCCGGAGGACGGCCATCCGCGATAATCATACGGCCACGCACCTTCTCCATGCGTCCTTGCGCCAGGTTCTCGGCGACCATGTCAAGCAGGCCGGGTCGTTCGTCGCCACCGAGCGGTTGCGTTTCGATTTCACGCATTTTCAAGCCCTGACAGCCGCGGAAATTCGGAAAGTCGAAAACCTCGTGAATGAGAAAATCAGGGAGAACATCCCCCTCGGCATTAAGGAAACCAGCTTGGAGGAAGGTTTGCGCGAAGGCGCGACGGCGATCTTCGAGGAAAAATACGGGGAAAAAGTCCGCATGGTCTCCGTCGGGGACTTCAGCAAGGAGCTCTGCGGCGGCGCGCACGCTTCGGCGACGGGCGAAATCGGGCTCTTCAAGATCATCGAGGAATCGAGCGTGGCCGCGGGGATGCGGCGCATCGAAGCTCTGACCGGGGGCGAAGCCCTGGCGTATATCCAGGAAAGCGAGGCGATTCTCCAAGATGCCGCCGCATCGCTTCATGCGCCGCGTCAAGGCCTCGCGGATCATCTCGAGAGGATAAAGGATCTCCTTAAAGAAAAAGATCACGAGATCAGATCTCTGCGACAAAAAATGCTGCGGGAGGAAATCGAAAAACCCGCCGGTGACCTCAAGACCGTCAAAGGCGTTTCCGTGTTCATTCAAAGAATGGATGGCTTGAATCCGGGCGAAGCGAGAGGGCTGGCGGATAACCTTAAACAGAAAATCAAATCGGGCGTCGTCATTCTCGTATCGGCGCTCGACGATAAGGTTTTTCTCGTCGTCGGCGTGACCAAAGACCTGACGGACCGCGTGTCGGCGGCTGAGATCATCAAACGGGCGGCGCCGATCGTCGGAGGCGGGGGAGGCGGACGCCCGGATTTCGCTCAGGCCGGGGGGACCCTGACGGGAGATCTGGACCGAGCCCTTCAAGAATGCCTGGCTGTCATCGATCAGTCTCTTTAAATTCACCCCAAAAGGGGATTGAACTTTGTCGAGAATAAGGGCATCATGAAGGCGATGATGCCGATAAAAAAACGGGCGATCTCCGGGTTGTCGGTTTTCTTTTGTGGGCTGATTTCTCTCGGCTTTGGCGCGAAGATCGATCCTCGTCTCAAGTCGAGATACGATCCTATCATCCGGAGAATCGCCGCCCGATATACCGTCGATCCCGCGCTTATCCATTCGATCATCGCCGCGGAATCCGCCTATAACCGATGGGCCATTTCGAACAAGGGCGCCTTGGGACTCATGCAGCTCATGCCCGAAACCGCGAAGGACTACGGCGTCCAGGACGCTTTCAGTGCCGACGACAATATTGAGGGAGGCGTCAAATTATTGAAAAATCTCCAGAAGATCTATCCCCGGCAGCCTGACCTGGTGATCGCGGCTTACAATGCCGGGCATAAAGCCGTTCAGGATCACGGCGGCATTCCGCCCTATCCCGAAACGCGGAATTACGTAGCCCAAGTGAAAGATTATTGGGCCAAGGAAAGCAGGCCCCGGAAAACCACGATTTACGAGTTTGTCGACAGCCGCGGAAAGCGCGTCATCACCAACGACATTCGTCTGCTCTCGGCCTCCAAAAGCCGGACCCCGTAATCTCGACGGCGGCCGGGGCTCCGGGTTTTGCCCGAGGGGGCGCTTCCACCGTACTCGCCCGTGGATATAAGGCACGGGCGAGTGGCGAGCCGAAGGCTCGTCCCTTGACTCACAGATAGCCCTTGATCAGCAGGCTGCGGGGAACCATTTCAAAAGTCGCCGGCAGCGTCCCCAACTGCTCGCCGTCCAGCTCCAGAAGCACGATTTCTCTTTCATCTTCCGGAATAGCTTCGATCTTCCGGCTTTGAATGAGGCAGATCTTGGGGTGGTTCAGGTGCGTGCCATTCATCAGCTTCCAGCCATTGAGGCAAAACTCAAGGAATTTCATGCTTTTAACGTATACGAAATCGAACAAGCCGTCGTCGAGACGGGCGTTCGGCGCAATTTTCATCCCTTTGCCGAAGATCCGGCCGTTGGCCACGGCGCCGATAAGATACTCTCCCGGCGGCAGATCGCGATCGTCCACGCGGATCCGGACGCGCTTGCTTTTGTATTGCATCATGGTCGTGACCAGGCAGCGGATATAGGAAGAAGCTTTGCGTTCCAAGCGCCTCTGGTTGACCTTATGAACGACTTCGCCTCCGACGCCGAAGTCGGCCACATTGAGAAAGAAACGCTCATCGAAGCCGCCTCCGGCAGTCCGAAATTTCACCTTGCCCACGTCCATGGCGTTGGAGGGCGCCTGCGTAATCACGGACATCGCATCCTTGAGCTTTAGAGGGATCTTCAAGCTCCGCATCAAATCGCAACCCGTTCCCGAAGGAACGATGCCCAGCGTCGCTTCGGGATTGATGATCTTCCTGTTCTCGTAAAATCCGTTGGCGATCTCGTTCATGGTCCCGTCGCCGCCGACGCCGATGACGAGTTCGATGCCGTCTTTGATCGCGGCCCGGGTCAGCTCGATCGCGTGGAGCGGACGATCGGTGAATTCGTATTTGAACTCCCGGATGAAATGCTTGATGCCCTCCCGGATATGGCCCCACCGTTTGCGGGTTTGTCCCTTGTTCGATTCGGGATTGACGATGACTTGGGTCTTGAGTCGTTTCATGGCTGGGGAGGAGGCGGAGGAAGGGGGCCGGGCTGTTGCGGCGCGCTCTGAGCCCCAGGCCGCGTCTTTTTACCGCAGAGCGCGATTCCGATCACGCCGCCCAATGCGCCCAGAGCCGCGCATAAAGCCGCTGAGATGAGCAATCCGAAGAATATCACGGCCAGCGAGACCGGTTCGTTTCCTTGGTTCATCAGGTCGCTCAACTGAGCGGGCATCTGCTTCATATAATCGGCGAAATATTCCATGATTTTTTTCGTCAAGACCTCTTCCATGGGACGGAACGGGATGCTGATCAACGCGCGGATAAAAGCGGCCAGGATTCCGGCAAAGGCGCCGACGAGGGCGCCGTCTCCGGACGATAAGACGATCGGGGAATCTTTCCAGAGGAGGTAAGCGGCCAGCGCGGCGCCGCCGATGATCCATAGACAACAACAACAGTTCACGAAAGGAATGCCGGAAAGAAGGCCGGCGGCCGCGCCCCCAAGCAGGGCGGGCATGAATAAACGAGGCTTTGGATCGTTCATCCGCGTTTCCTCCTTTCGGCTCGAATGATCATTCTATTTTTTATGTGCGCGCAATGCAAGTTCGCCCAGGCCGGTCAAGAAATAGAAGGGAAGGATCGAGCCCCAGAGAAAGCCGGTCGCGAAGCGAAGGACATTGGATCCCGTCCAAAAACCCAGCCTATTGGCGATGGCGTCGATGGCGATGGGCGCGGAAACGATCCAGAAAAAGGCCGGCTTCGGCAGGCGGACCGAAGAAAATCCCCTTTGGAATGGATAGAGGACCAGTCCTCCCAAAAAGCCCGCGTATATTCCGAGGCATCGGGCGCAGACCGCAAGCGGGAAACCGAAGAGATGGAAGGACCGAGAAGGAATCTGGTGGCAAACCGTCGAAAAACAGGAATAGATCAAAGGCGCGACGCCGCTTGCCTGGCTGCGGAGGTAAGGCGCCGCGCCGATGGCGCCCAGCCAAAAACTCGTGATCAACAGCGTTGACCAATAAATGATCGCTATCTTTCGTTCGATGCGCATGGTCGTATTTCGTCAAGCGGCGTTTTTCCACCGGATATAAAACAGAGCCGAGACGATGATCATGAAGCAGATCGTGGGGACGGACCAAGCCATGAACCGCGCGTAGAAATGCCGTCCCATCAGGTCATAGAACGAAAAGCCGATGATCAGGAAAGCGGCGACAAGCAGGACTTTCCAGGGCTTGGGAAAGACCGCGAAATGTCTGAGAACGAGAACGATCGCCGGGAAGGCGGAAAGAAACGTGTAATCCCAACCGAGCGGTGAGAGCAACGGGATGGAGACAAGAAGGAGGGCGGATTCCGCGAGAACGGAGGGCCGGCGTCGCCTGCCTTTAAGAATGAACAACAGAAGCGTCGCTAAGGCCAGCGCCGCGACGGCGGCGCCGAACAGGGCGACGGACATGGACTCGTTCCCCGTCCACTTGACGAGGCAGGCCAGCAAAGAGACATTGTCCTGGGAGGTGAAAAGCGAAGGGGTGGATTGAGAGAGGCTCACGATCCATTCCTTGATGACGGCCAGGTTTCCCTGCGGACCGTAGAAGAAAATCGGGACGCATAACGAAACGGCAAGGACCATCATCCCGGGCGCCAGGACCCGCCATTTCTTTTTCCATAGGAAATAAGGAAGGAAGATCAGGGCATAGGGTTTGAGCGCGGTAGCCAACCCCCAGAACAAACCGGCCGTTCGTTCGCTCGTCGCTGAGGGCATTTCTTCGTCTTTCACCAGCGACCAGGTCATTCCCATCAGGATCGCCGTGATCACGGCATTGATCTGTCCGAGCTGGAGCTCGCGGAGAAAATATTTGGCGAGAATGAGAAAGGATATGAGCGCTGCGGGCAGAATCCGCCCGCGCTCGAAAGACGCGAGTTTGAGCGATAGAAAGACCAGCACGCAGGACGAGACAATGACCAGATAATACCAGATCGCTTTGGCCGCGGCGAGCGGCAGCCGAGATAGCGGAAGATAGAGCAGGGCTGAAAAAGGGGAATATTTGAACTGCCAGTGGCCGTCCGATTCCCAGCCCGGGTCGGGTTTCCAGGACCGGTAGAGCGTTTCGCCCAGGGCCAGACGGTGTCCGGCCGTATAATTGACTTGGAAATCATGCATCTCATTTTTGATTTTGCCCAGAAAAAGAACAAGGGATAAGATCAATCCCGCAAGGATCAAGAGGAGACGTAGTCTTTCGCGGCGGGCCATGGTTTTTCATGCTACTCCGGCCCGGAAGTTCTGTCAATTTTCATTTTGGAATTGACAGAATTTTAGCCGAAGTGTAATAATATAATTTATTCGTTCGATATCCTGTCGGACGTTCAGGAGGAATCATGAATATGAAAACAGCCAAAGCTCTCGCTTTAAGCCTGGCGGTTTTTTTGTCGGGATTGACGCTTTACGGTCAGACGGAGGAATCCGCCAAGATTCTCGCCCAGACCGGGCCGAGCGTGATGAGCCTGGTCGCCTACGGAAAAGACAAGCAGGAAATCGCCAGGGGTTCGGCTTTCGCCTTTGCCGAAGGCCTGGCTGCGACGAGCTATCATCTTATCAGCCAGGCGGCGAATTGCGTCGGGTTCAACATGAAAAAGAAAGAAGTGGACATCCTCGGCGTCGTGGCTGTGGATAAGAACCTCGATCTCGCTCTGGTCAAATACGACGGTAAGGTCACGCCTCTGAGTCTGGGAGCTCCCGATGAGATGGCCGCCGGATCCAAAATTTTTGCCATCGGCGCCAATGAGGCGGGAGAAATCATCGTCTCCGACGGCTCGATCAGAGGCTTTTTCGATCTCAGCGGAAGCCGGAAAGTCGCAGACGTATCGCTGGCCGTCCCCGGCACCTTTTCGGGATGTCTCGTGATCGGGGCCGGTGGAAAAGCGCTCGGCCAGGTTCAGCTTATGGATAGCCGTCTTAAATTCATGGTGCCCCTAGGCGCCATAGGCGCCCTTCCCAGGACAGGGAAAGTGACGCCGTTCAAGAGTTGGCCGCCCGAAAACTATATGGAGACATTGGAGGCTTCCTGGCTAACGGGGCAACTCTATACGTTCCTGGGAGAGCCGTATAGTGCCCAAAAGGGACTGGAAAAAGTCATCAAGTCTCAGCCGAACAACCTGGAAGTCTGGTCGCTTCTGGCGAAAGTTTATGATGGACAGAGGGATTATCAGAATGCCGTCACGGCCTTTAAAAAGATCACGGAACTCGACCCCAAACGGGCCGACGCGTTTTACGGCCTGGGGCAGATTTATATCCGCCTGCAACAGCCTGCGGAAGCGCTCGCCGCGTTGAACCAGGCCATCGAAATCGATCCTTCGAACAAAGAAGCCTTTCTCTTTCTGGGCAACGCCTACGAAGATAGCCGCGAGTTTCAAAAGGCCGGCGACGCGTACGAAAAATACCTGGCCATGAAGACCGAAAAACCCTGGACGGCCTATCAACGCTTGGGTATGTCGCGCTTGAACGCGAACCAATTCGACGCCGCCGCTTCGGCCTTGGCCGAAGCGCTCAAAGCGCAGCCGCAAGATCCCAACATCGGATTCAATCTCGCCCAGGCTTACCAAAAAGCCGGCAGGCTTCAAGAGGCGGAAGAGACCTATAAAAAGCTGGCTGAAATCTCACCCAAGGACGCCGGCAATTGGTATAGCTACATTTTGAAGATGTACAGCGACGCGCAGAAATCGGATAAGGCCATCGAAGCCGCCAGGAAAATCGTCGAACTCAAGCCGAACGATGAGCTGTCGCTGATCAATCTCGGGAACATGTACCAACAGGTCCAAAAGTATGCGGAAGCCATCACGGCGTACCAACAGGCCCTGAAGATCAAACCGGGGTACGATCTCGCCCATTTTCAGATCGGTGCCTGTCTCTATAATCTGAAGCGGTACACGGAAGCGATCGAGTCCTTCAAAAAGACCGTCGCGATCGACCCCAATAATGGCGCGGGTTGGCAGTACCTGGCTATCAGCGAAATGCAGCTCAAGAGATTCGATGCCGCCCTTGATCCGATGAAAAAAGCGGCAGAACTGCAACCGACCAGCGGCAACATCTTGTACAACCTGGCCATCATCTACCTTAACCTTAAGGACAAGTATAGTGCCGCGGACATCCAGAAAAAGTTGCAGACGATCGACCCCAATCTTGCTGCGAAGCTCAAGGCGCTGATCAAATAAACCGCTGGCGCGGGGCGACGGCAACACGAGGAAAGACGGGCCGACGGGCTCATGGAAATTGACAAGAGCGACGCGAGTGTGTTATAAGAAAAGTCCTTCGTTCTAATCCAGAACTGATATCGCGTCGCCGGTTCCTTATTCCATAGAGAAAGGCCCTTTTCATAAAGGGAATCCAGATCGAGGAACAACCTGCTTCCTATCGATATGTTCTTGATGGGCAGATGGCGGAATGGCAGACGCGCTAGGCTTAGGACCTAGTTCCTGATGAGGGAGTGCGGGTTCGACTCCCGCTCTGCCCATGTTTGAAAAAGGATAGATCCAGATGAGTGACCCAAGCGAACGCCTCAAGAGCGAGATCAGAGACTTGAGCGGAACCCAGAAAGAAATCGTCGCTGAACTCCGGGCGGAAGACGTCGGCCGCGAATATGAACGCGTTCTCGATCAATACGCGGGACGCGTCAAGCTGAAAGGCTTCCGCCAGGGCAAAGCGCCCAAAGCCCTCGTCAAGCAGATGTTTGCCCCCGATATCCAGAAATCCGTCCTGGATACGCTGATCCCCCAGGTCTTGGACGAGATTATCGCTTCGAACAACATCCGCGTCGTCGGCACTCCCGTCATCGACGACGTTTCCTGCGAAGAAGAACAACCCCTGAAATTCAAGGCCGTGATCGATGTCTGGCAGGAATTCGATCTGCCCTCCTACAAAAAGATCAAAGCGAAAAGGAAGGAAGCCGTCGTGACGGACGAGGACATCGAGCGGGCCATGGGCGAGCTCCGCGAAAAAGCCGCCGAGGTCGTCCCTGTCGAAGAGCGGGGAGTAGTCGCCGGTGATTATGCCGTCATTGAACTCCAAGGGAAGGACCAGAAAACTAAAAGGCTCATGCCTTCGGAAAAAGTCGCCGTCCTGGCCGGTCACGAGAGCAACGACCCGGCCATCAACGAACATTTGATCGGACTGAAACCGGGAGAAGAGAAGAAATTCGTTTTTTCTTATCCCGCGGAGCATAAGAGCAAGAAACTGGCGGGAAAGGTGATCGAATACAGGCTCAAGCTGGATTCGATCAAAGAAAAACGGCTTCCCCCGCTGAACGACGATTTCGCCAAGACGATAGGCGAGTTCGACAACCTGACCGCGCTCAAGGATAAGATCCGCCAGGAAATCCTGACCGCGCGCGAGCAGAGCGGTCGGCGCGAAACGGCCGAAGAGATCCTTCGGGTCGTTATGGATCGCACGTCGGTCGTTCTGCCGACGAGCGTCGTCGAGGACGAAGCCGAAACGGTCTTGAAGAACATGTTGTCGTCCGCCGCTTTGCAGCAAAACCTGACCAAGGAGACGCTGGAGGCGCTTCAGGCGAGCGCCAGAAAACAAGCCGAGACGAACCTCAAACGCCACCTCATCTTGCGAAAGATCGCCGAAATAGAGACACTCAAAGTCGGCGAGGAGGATGTCGATCAGGAGATCAAAGCTCTAGCCAGAGCCAATAATATCCCCTTGGCCAGAGCGATCGAAACCTTCAACCAGGAGGATCGTCGTGAAAGCCTCAAGACCAACCTTCTCTTGAGGAAAACGATTGACTTTCTGGTCGGACAGGCTATACTAGAATGAGCCAAACATCATTCCCATGACTTTAATCCCCTTTGTCGTCGAACAAGACGGAAAAACCGAGCGCGCTTATGACATCTATTCGAGATTGCTCAAAGACAACATCATTTTTGTCGGGACCGAGATTACCGATGACGTGGCCAACCTCGTCACCGCGCAGCTCCTGTACCTGGAGGCCGAAAACCCGGAAAAGGAGATTTCTCTGTATATCAATTCCCCGGGAGGAAGCATCACTGCGGGGCTCGCGATTTACGACACGATGCAATTTATCGGCAATGACGTATCCACCATTTGTGTGGGTCAGGCCGCCAGCATGGCCGCCTTGCTGCTGGCTTCAGGCACCCCGGGAAAACGCATCTCCCTTCCGAATTCCCGGATCATTCTCCATCAGCCTTTCGGAGGATACCAGGGACAAGCTTCGGATATCGCCATCCAGGCCAAGGAGATCCTCCGGATCAGAGAAAGTATTTATCATATCCTGGTCAAACATGCGGGCCAGCCGAAGGCCAAGATCCAAACGGACATCGAGCGGGATTTCATCATGACCGCGGCGCAAGCGAAGGACTACGGTTTGATCGATCGGATCATCACGACGAGGACCCGGGCCAAGAAGTAGGTCGCGGACCGACGGCCCCGCACCTTCAGACCAGGCAGAAAAATGAGCGACGATATGGATGACGACACGCAGGAGAAGATGAACACACCGGCTAAATGCAGTTTCTGCGGGCATAACCAGGCCCAGGCCTGGAAATTGATCGCCGGTCCGGGCGGCATTTTTATCTGCGACAAATGTATCGAAGTCGGCCATTCCATGGTGGCCGGAGACAAGACCAATGCGGATGAACCCTTGGCGGCCGCCGATTTTCCGACCCCCCATCAGATAAAGGAGGCCCTCGATGAGCATATCATCGGCCAGGAGAAGGCCAAAAAGAAAATCTCGGTAGCGGTTTACAACCATTATAAGCGGATCTCCCTGCCGCGGACGAAGGGGGAAGTGGAGATATCCAAAAGCAACATCCTTCTCATAGGACCGACCGGAACGGGCAAGACGCTGATGGCCCAGATCCTGGCCAAGATCCTGTCCGTGCCGTTTGCCATCGCCGATGCCACGACCTTGACCGAAGCCGGCTATGTCGGCGAGGACGTCGAAAACGTCGTTCTGAAGCTCTTCCAGGCGGCCAAAGGCCAGATCGCCAAAGCGCAAAAAGGCATCATCTATATCGACGAGATCGACAAGATCAGCCGAAAAAGCGAGAGCCCCTCCATCACTCGAGACGTTTCGGGCGAGGGGGTGCAACAGGCCCTCCTCAAAATCATCGAAGGGACCGTGGCCGGTATCCCTCCCCAGGGCGGTCGGAAGCATCCCTATCAGGAATTCATCCCTATCGACACGACCGACATTCTCTTCATCTGCGGCGGAGCCTTTGTCGGGCTGGACAAGATCATCGCCCAGAGAATGGGGAAAGCCGTCATCGGATTCAATTCGGATACGAAACTGAAAAGGCCGGATATGAGCGCCGAGCTTCTCCAGGAGCTCATCCCGCAGGACTTGATCAAATATGGCCTGATTCCGGAACTCGTCGGCCGGATCCCGGTGGTTGCGCCGTTTTCGGAACTCGATGTCAACGACCTCGTGGACATCCTGACCGAACCCAAGAACGCCCTGATCAAGCAATATCAGAAGCTCTTTGAAATGGAAGGCGTGGAGCTCGAATTCACGGACGACGCCCTCCAGACCATTGCCCGGAAATCGCTGGAGCGCCGGCTCGGCGCCCGGGGTCTCCGGACGATCATCGAAGACCTTATGCTCGATATCATGTTTTATCTGCCCTCGTCCAAGAAAACGGCCAAGATCAAAATCACGAAGCGCATGGTGGAAGAGAACGAACTGAGCTTCGCCCGCGTCAAGCAGGCCATTGGAGAATGACCATGGAAAATTCCGGCGAAAATCAAGAAATCCTGAGGAACGTCCCCCTCATTCCTCTGCGGGAGCTGGTCATTTTTCCCTCGACCCTCGTTCCCTTCATCATCGGACGGCCGTCCTCGATCCAGGCCTTGGAGAAAGCCGTCGAAGGCGACAAGATGGTCCTCCTTGCGGCCCAAATCGACCCTTCGCTGGACAACCCCGGGCCCCAGGACATCTACTCCATAGGCGTCACAGCCAAGGTTATCCGGACCGTTCCGATGGACGATCATAATGTCAGGGTCATCGTCGAAGGGAAGCGCCGGGCGCGCATCCTGGAATACGTCAGCTCGATTCCGTTCTATCATGTGCTGGCCAAAGAGATCAAGGCCGCTCCCGAACCGGGCAAAGAATCGCCCGACGACATGAAGCGCGTCCTGGCCCTCTTTGAGGAATACCTCAAACTCAGCCAGAACACGAACTTTCAATCCATTATCCCGGCGCTCCGCGACCACACGGCCGACCGGATCGCGGACATCATCTCATCGCATCTTTTTCTTCCGCTCGAGGAGAAGCAAAACCTGCTGGAGACGATCAGCAGCCGCGAGCGGATACGACGCCTTCATTTCCTCATCGAGAACGAGATTTATAAGATGCAAAACAACCTGCGCAAGGACGGAAAAGTCCTGAACCGTCGCAAGATCCCGTTAGGACGGGAGGGCGGATCGAATTTTTTTTCACCAAGCGGAACGTCCGGGCAGAAAAAAGAAGAGCAGGCCAACGAGATCGAAGAGCTGAAGAAGAAGGTGGCTGCGGCCATGATGCCGGCGGACGCCAACGAAAAAGCGCGGAAGGAAATCGAGAGGCTCGAAACCATGCCGCCGATGTCGGCCGAGGCCACGGTCTGCCGCAATTATCTGGATTGGCTCCTGGCCGTGCCCTGGAATAAAAAATCGCGCGAAAAACGCAGCCTCAAGGAGGCCGAGCGGATCCTGAACGAAGATCATTACGGCCTGGAAAAGGTCAAAGAGCGGATCCTCGAATTCTTGTCCATTCGTCAACTCGTTAAAAGCCCCAAAGGTGTCATCCTAGGACTGATCGGCCCGCCGGGGGTGGGAAAAAGCTCCCTCGGAAAATCGATCGCGCGGGCCACGGGGCGAAAATTCGTCCGCCTTTCCCTGGGGGGAGTCCGGGACGAGGCTGAGATCCGCGGTCACCGCCGGACCTATATCGGAGCTTACCCGGGCCGGATCATCCAAATGATCAAGCGGGCCGGCACCAAAAACCCGGTTTTTCTTTTGGACGAAGTGGACAAGATGAGCATGGACTTCCGGGGCGATCCGGCTTCGGCGCTCATGGAAGTGCTCGATCCTGAACAGAATTGCGCTTTTCTCGACCATTATCTCGACACGGATTTCGACCTGTCCCAGGTCATGTTCATCGTGACGGCCAACATGCCCGATGCCATTCCGCCGCCGCTCCTCGACCGTATGGAAATCATCCGCCTCCCCGGCTATACCGAGGACGAGAAGCTCCAGATCGCCAAGCAGTTTCTGTGGTCGAAGCAACTAAAAGCCCATGGAATTTCGGATAAGAACCTGGAGATCTCGGACAAGGCGATCATGAAATTGATCAACGAATACACGCGGGAGGCCGGCGTCCGCAGCCTGGAGCGCGAGATCACTTCGATCAATCGCAAGGTCGTCAAGAAAGTGGTCACGAAAGGCAGGTCCCATAAGGAAAAAGTGACCGTCAAAAACCTGGAGTCCTATCTTGGCGTGCCTAAATTCAGGCGGTCTGAGATCGATAAGGAGGACGAGATCGGCGTGGCCATCGGCATGGCCTGGACGGAATTCGGGGGGGAGCTTCTGACCTTCGAAGCCACAAAAATCCATGGCAAGGGGAGCTTCACGTTGACCGGCCAGCTCGGCGAGATCATGCAGGAATCGGCCCAAGCCGCATTCAGTTTTGTCCGGGCCAAGGTCTTCGAGCTTAACGTGGCCAGGGACGTCACCAAGAATTTCGATATCCATATTCACGTCCCCGAGGGGGCGACACCCAAAGAAGGGCCATCGGCGGGGATCACCATCGCCATCGCCATCCTGTCGCTGCTCACGGAGATTCCCGTGAGCAAAAAAGTGGCCATGAGCGGCGAGATCACGCTCCGCGGCAAGGTGCTGCCGGTCGGCGGCATCAAGGAAAAATTGCTGGGCGCGCATCGCGAAGGCATCAGGGAGGCCATCCTTCCTCTCGACAACAAACCCGATTTGAAGGACCTGCCTAAAAAGATCTCCCAGGACATGAAGATCCATTTGGTTGAAAATATGGAGGAGGTCTTGAAGATCGTTTTGACACGCGACCTCCCGCCCAAATACGGGCAGCATAAACGGAATAAAAGCACGAAGGGCGACAACCTCGCTGAAATTCCGGTCGGAGAAGGGGAGGGGACCGGGACGCCGAAGGAACCCCCCCTAACGCATTAATGAGAGGTGAACACCATGACGAAAGAATTGAAAGACGCCAAGGAACCGGCGAAAGAGTTGAAAGAATTCAGCCTGATCGAATTGGAAAGCAAAGAAACGAAGGAATTGATCAAGATCGCCAGTCAGATCGGGCTTCCCGACGAGGAGATCGAGAAGGACAACCGCCATAACCTCGTCTTCAAGATTCTTGAAGCCCAGGCCAAGAAGCAGGGACTGCTTTTTTCGGAAGGCGTACTCGAGTGTCTGGAGGACGGGTTCGGGTTTCTCCGGGCTCCCGAATTCAGCTATCTGCCAAGCCAGGACGACATTTATGTCTCGCCGTCGCAGATCCGAAAATTCCAGCTAAGGACGGGCGACACGCTCTCCGGCATCGTCCGGCCCCCGAAAAACGGCGAAAAATATTTCGCCCTGATCAAGATCGAAGCGATCAATTTCATGGAGCCTGACATTCTCATCGATTCCCGAAGAAACGTCCATTTCGAGCAGCTGACCCCGGTCTATCCTCATGAAATGATCAAGCTCCAGGACGGCAATCCCAAGAACCTGAACGCGCGCATCATGGAGCTCATGACGCCCATCGGAAAAGGTCAGAGAGGCCTGATCGTATCGCCCCCCCGGGCGGGGAAGACAACGCTGCTGAAGACCATCGCCAAGTCCATCGAGAAGAATCATCCGGAAATTTTTCTGATCGTCCTGCTCGTCGCCGAAAGGCCCGAGGAAGTGACCGATTTCCAGCGGAGCGTCAACGGCGAGGTCGTCGCCTCGACGTTCGATGAGCCGCCCGCCCGAAACGCTCAAGTGGCGAACATCACCCTCGAAAAGGCCAAACGCCTCGTCGAGATCAAGCGTGATGTGGTCATCCTTCTCGACAGCATCACCCGCTTGGCCAGGGCGCACAACGCCATCATTCCTCCGTCGGGCAAGGTCCTCTCCGGAGGCATAGACGCCAACGCCCTGAACAAACCCAAGAAATTCTTCGGCTCCGCGCGCAAGGTCGAAGAAGGGGGCAGCCTGACGATCATCGCCACGGCCTTGATCGACACCGGCAGCCGGATGGACGAAGTCATTTTCGAGGAGTTCAAGGGCACGGGCAATATGGAAATCAACCTCGACCGCCGGCTGGTCGACAAACGGACATTCCCGGCCATCGACATCAACCGGTCGGCAACGCGCAAGGAAGAGCTGTTAATCGAAGAAGCCGATCTCAACCGGATCTGGATCCTGCGCAAGGTGCTAAGCCAACTCTCGGAAGTCGAAGCCATGGAACTGCTGATCGACCGGCTGGGGAAGACAAAGACCAATCTGGACTTCCTGAACGCGATGAGCAAAGGGCTTTAAAAAGACCGAGATCAGACCGCCGGCGTTCGGGTCGCCCAAAACGGGACTTATGGAAGCCGTTCCCGGCTTTCGTATCGCCGGCCCGCATTTCCTTATTTTCCATTCCGCCAAAATAAAGAGTATAATCCATCTTGATTTTTGTGATGATTGAAAATGAAGGAGGATCTTTTTCCCATGAATAAAACGAGTTTGAAAGCCTCAGCTTTAATTATATTGTTGGCTCTTATGATCCCGGCGGCGTCACGGGCGCAAAATGCGGCGGTGGAAAGCCGATGGGCCAGCGGGAACATCAAGATCGACGGCGTCGCCAAAGAATGGGACGGTATTCCGCTTTTGACCTGGGATAAGGCCGAAATCCAATACGCTTTCCAAAACGACGCGGACACGCTTTATATCCTGCTCATATTCAAGAATCCTAAGTACCGCAGCAGCGTCGAAGAGGAAGGGCTGGTCGTTTATTTCGACGAAGCGGGGAAAACAAGAAATGATTACGGCATCAGCTTCCGTAAACGCCGGATCACGGCGGGAGAGCTGCTCAATCTCCTGGCAAAAGAAGGCCCCGTTTCTGACGATCAAAGGACGCAGGTGCAGTCGAAGCCCTTCTATGATTATTATGACAGCGAAGTAAAAGTCGCAAAGCTGGAATCGTCCCAAACACCCGGTGCAGGCGATGGGCGACGGGCGATCTTCCGCTATGCCCCGCAACAAAAAACGATGGTGTATGAGTTCGCCATCCCGCTAAATCGAGTTTCTACGGCTGCGGCTGGAGTCGGAGGGCAGCCCGGGGCGACTATCGCTCTCGGCTTCGAATGGGGAGGGCCAACGGAGGAACAGAGAAAAGCAATGATCCGCTATCAAGGCGGGAAGGCGAGCATATCCAACGAAGAGATCGACGGTGGAAAAACCGACCTTGTTATGCAAAAGACAGGATCTTCGGACCGCATTCCAACGAAATACTTCTTTTGGAACGAAGTACGGTTGGCTACTAAATCTCCGAGCGATTAACCGAAACAAGCACGCCGGAAAAGGCGACGAGGCGACAGTCAGCTATTACTTTTCGCTTTTTTGAAATAATATAAAACCGATAATCTTAAATTCTGGGAAAAAGACCTCATATTGATAAAAATATTATCCTAATCGTTAATCCGCGATTAATCGTAATATGAATTGAGCCCAATAGAAGGGGATGGTTTTCCACATATGCACAATTTGTTGTCTGCGATTTTTTGCACAATAGGGGAATAGTTGTAACAGATTGAATATAAAAGAAATAAAAAGGATATATAAAATGAGTCGCATAACGATTATTATGTAAACTAACTAATTCTTTGCCATAATCTCCTAAAAAAGAGACGCCTAAGGCTAAATAGAAAGGTTTTTTCCTTCCCCCAAAAAAAGCGCTTATTGGTGCTGTTTGAGCTTAGAAATCAAATCTTCGAGGATACGGATGATTTCCTGCCTGTTGACCGATTCCTTTTTGAATTCAATGCGAAGGCTGAAAGATCGATCTTCCTTCGGACTATAATTAAAAACATAAGATTTCTGTTTCTTCTTGTCTGCGTCCTTACTTTTCAGGAGTTTGGTCAAGTCGCGGGTGTCCTCTCTTTTTAAACCTCGCTCTTTTATATTGTCGAGGAGCGATGTCATTTCGTTCTCATTCTTGAGTTTGGAAATCTCGATCAAAATGCTTCGATTTTTATCTAATGAATGGGTTTGGCAAAGACGGCGTATCGAAGCGGGTATCTTGCTGATGTTGATGATTTCCGTAATGGTGGATCGCGCTTTGCCGATTTTCTCGGAAATTTGGCTATGGCTATAACCATAGGTATCCATTAAAGCCTTTAACCCGTCCGCTTCTTCGAAGATGTCAAGGTCTTTGCGCTGAAGATTCTCTATCAGCGAGATTTCCATGGCCTCGTTATCAGTCGCGTTCATTTCAATACAGGGTATGTCCTTGAGGGCCGCGTTTTTGGATGCCACATAGCGGCGTTCTCCGGCGATGATCTCGTATTTATCGCCCTTGGGACGGACGATGATCGGCTCCAGAACCCCCTTGGCTTTGATCGACGTCACCAACTCTTCGATATTTCCTAGCTCGCTGCGCGCTTGGCGGGGGTTAGGCTCAATGCGATCCAACGCAATGAGGCGTAACAGCGGAGCGCTGGCTTTTTTGGAAATGAACTCGACGAAATGCGTGTCATGCCGCATTCCGATGGTGTCCGGAAGTCCTGATCGTTTAGTTTTTTGCACGGTCCAAAATCTCCTCGGCCACTTTTTTGTATTGGAGAGAGCCGATCGAAGCGGCCGCATAAGTGAAGATCGATTCCTTATAAGCCGGGCTTTCTTCAAGCTTGACGCTCTTAGAGATATGGGTATGAAAGACTTTTTCGCCGAAGACGCGTTGAATGCGCTCGACCACGTCTCTAGCGATATTTGTCCGGGTATCATGCAAAGTGATCAAAACCCCGAGGATTTGGAGTCCGGGATTCGCTACTCGTCTCACCTTCTCGATCGTCTCGAGAAGATCATCCGTCCCCTCGAGACTGAGGAACGATGATTGAATAGGAATCAGGAGATGTGATGCCGCCACCAAGGCATTCAAGGTAATCAAGCCGAGCGTCGGCGGCGTATCGATGAAGATGAAATCATAGCGTTCGCGGATCGGCTCGATGATGTCTTTCAAACGAAAATGCCCGTCAATCTGACCCAGCAAAGACGCTTCAAGTTTGGCCATGGATGTCCTGGCGATGGCGACATCCAAACCTGGGACAGTGGATTTCATGATCACGCTTTGGATTTTCATTTCAGGACGCATGAGAACATCATAAAGAGACATTTCGCTGCGATCAGGATCTTTGACGCAGAACTTTGTGCTATGGCCCTGAGAATCGGTATCGACAAGGAGAATGCGGCAGCCGCTGAGCGCTAAAGCGGCCGATACATTGACGGCTGTCGTGGTCTTGCCGACTCCCCCTTTCTGATTGGTTATGGCGACGATCACAATTCATGACTCCGAAAAATTTCTTGAGGATACATTTTAAAAAAACCCTGAACTACCATAACGAATATCGCCGAAAAGTTCAAGCTTTTATTTTTGGGGATGTCGGCCGGCCGACATTTGATGTAACTGTCGAGATATCAAATAATTAGGAGATAAATAGTGACGAGCGGCGAGAACGGGATTCACGGAATAAAAGAAAAATGGTTCGAAGATATCGCCAAAGGGAGTTCATCCGGCGCCTGATTTTTTCAGATCGATTTATAATACAATTAATCTATAGGAATAGTAATATATTATTGAAGTCTCTGCTATCTTTGCATATAATGCGTTGGAGAAAATTGAAAAGAATTTTATGAGTCATTCACGATGATAAAAATTTCATAATAAGGCTGGTTGATTTTGAATGAGCTCGATCGAAAACTTGGCCTTGCGGATTCCGTTTTCCTCGTTATAGGATCCGTTTTTGGATCCGGCATTTTTCTCACAACCGGCATCATAGCCGGCTATATTCCCTCTCCGGGTCTGATCTGTATCGTTTGGATTCTCGGAGGAGTCCTGACTCTGTTGGGGGCCTTGGCTTATGCCGAACTCGGAACATTATTTCCCGGGGCGGGAGGACCTTACATCTATCTCAGAGAAGCCTACGGCCCATCGGTCTCATTTCTTTACGGCTGGACGTTTTTTTGGGTGATAGGAGGAGGAGGGATCGCCGCGCTGGCCATGGGGTTCGCCGAATATGCAGGGGTCCTGGTTCCTGGACTATCAGCCGATAAACTTCTTCTAGATTCAGGCCTCGGACCGATCAAAGTTCATTTGACCGGCGCCCACTTCACGGCCGTTTTTTCGATCGTGGTTCTTTCCTTGCTCAACCTTTTCGGTGTCAAATCAGGGGTCCTCTTCCAGAACTTCATGACGGTCTTGCGCTTCCTTGCCCTGGGCGCTTTTGTCGCTTTCGGTCTCGTTCTCGGACGCCATCCCGGCCTGCTTAATCTGCATCCGCTATTTCCGAAAGGCCCTCTCCCCTCCTGGACTTTGTTCGGCGCCGCCTTCTTGGCCGTCGTATGGACCTATGACGGTTGGTATTCCGTGAACTGCGCCGCGGAAGAAGTCCGGAACCCGCAACGAACGATTCCTCGCTCGCTTGTCCTGGGCACGATAGCTGTTACCGTGCTTTATTTGATGGCCAATATGGTTTATAGTATAGCTCTTCCGGTGGAGAATATGCGTGGTGTCGTCCGGATCGGTGAACTCGCGGCTCTCCGTCTTTTCGGGCCCGGCAGCGCCCTGTTTTTTTCGGCCTTGATCGCCGTCGCTATTCTAGGTTGCCTGAGCGCGAATATTCTGTACTGCCCTCGAGTCTCATTCGCCATGGCTCGGGACGGCTTATTCTTCAAAAGTCTCTCGGTCGTCCATCCCCGGAAACGCGTTCCTTCGAACGCCATCCTGGCCCAGATGATCTGGTCGAGCTTGCTCTGCTTTTCAGGAACGTATCAGGGCCTCATCGAATATGTGGCCTTCGCCCTGGTCCTCTTCTTTGCCGCCACGGGCTTTTCCGTGTTCGTTCTCCGGCGGAAGATGCCGGAGCGGGAACGTCCCTTCCGGACATGGGGATATCCCGTTTTACCGGCTCTTTACATCGTCTCCAACTCGGCCATTTTCTTTGCCGTGATCATAGCCCGGCCGCTCCAGGCCTTGGCCGGAGCGATCCTGATCGCGGCCGGTCTGCCGGCGTATTTGCTCTGGATGAAAAACAAGCGGATCCGCGCCGATGGAGCAAGGGCATGAGACGCGTCGTGAAAGTTCTTCCGGAAGGACTGGATTTGAGAGCCGCACCGGGCGAACTTCTGTCCGATGTCATGGAGAGAGCCGGTATCCCCCTCAGCTTGTATTGCGGGCGCCGGGGCTTATGCGGCAAATGCCGCGTCGAAATCGTCCGCGGAGCGATTCCTGAGGCGGATGAATTCGAGCGAAGTCTCATGGCGCGAGGGAGTCTTCCCAAAAACCATCGTCTCGCCTGCCGCTTCCATGTCGATAGCGATGTGTCTGTCCGCGTTCCTCCGGGATCTCGGATCCTCCAAATGCCCGTATTGAGCCGGGGAACCGGACGCTCCGTCGCGTTGGCTCCCGCCATAAAAAAAATAAGGTTCTCCTTATCGAGACCCGGCCTTGTCTCCGCCGATAGCGTCTTGGATTCGATCCATCTCCAATTCCCCGGGATCGCGCTTCGCGGGCCCTCTCTGGAAACGTTGCGGCGATTGTCCCGCCACGCTCTCGTGGAAAGCGGGCCGGCCAGAGACATGACCGCTGTCATCCATGCCGATGCAGAATTGCTCGATATAGAGCCGGGAGACACAACCGCCAGGAATTTCGGCCTTGCCATTGACCTGGGAACGACGACCGTCGTCGTCGAACTCCTGGATTTGAACTCGGGGACCTCTCTGGGCTCAGTGACCGGGCTCAACGCTCAGGCCCAATTCGGAACCGACGTCGTGTCGAGAATCACGGCGGCTTATATGGACGCGGGAAAACTCAAGGAACTGCGCGCCTCCGTCGTCGCGGGCCTCAACGCCATGATCGGCGTGTTGATCGCTGAAAATCAGGTGTCTTCGGACGCCGTGTATGAAACGGTCCTGGCCGGCAATACGGCCATGAACCACCTCTTTCTCGGCCTGTCCGTCGCGACACTGGCCGTCGCTCCCTATCATGCCGTCTTCAGCGTCCTCCCGGCGCTTCCGTCGGCCGAGACGGGGCTCACCGTCAACCCTCTCGGAAAAGTTTATCTCGCTCCCAACATAAAAAGTTTTGTCGGCGGAGACATCGCCGCCGGACTGGCCGCGGTCGGCATGGACCGTCAAAAAGGAAATTTCCTTTTCGTCGATTTAGGAACGAACGGGGAAATCGTCATCAAAAAAGGGACCCGTTTTACGACAACGTCGACGGCCGCCGGACCCGCTTTCGAAGGAATGGCGATCGGTTGCGGCATGCTCGCTCTTCCCGGCGCCGTTTATAAGGCCCACTATGGAAAAAATCTGATGATTGAGACTATCGGCGGGTTGCCGGCGCGCGGCATCTGCGGCACGGGCCTCATCGACCTCGTGGCAGGCGCCTTGGACAAAGGCCTCGTTTCTTCCCGGGGAAATGTCCTGAATCCATCCAGGACAATCGCCGTCACGAAGGATATCTCCTTGATCCAGAAGGATATCCGCGAGATCCAATTGGCCGTCGCGGCCATAAAGACGGGCATCCGGATGTTGCTCGGGGAGAACAGGATGACGACCGGAGATCTTGACGGCATTTACGTAGCCGGAGCGTTCGGAAATTACCTCAGCATTGATAACGCCGTGAAGCTTGGCCTTCTCCCCCGTTTCAACCGCCGTAAGATCCATTTCGTCGGCAATACCTCGGTGGCCGGGGCCAAGGCCCTCCTCTTGTCGCTCTCCGAACGGAGGCGCTGTGAGAAAATGGCTCAAAAAATTCGTCATGTCAGTTTGGCAAAGGGCGACGAATTTCAAGCGGCCTTCGTCGAAGCGCTGGAGTTCAAAGCCTGGAGTTGAGTCAGGAACGCAAATTCCGCCTGAAGGAGTCTTTCCATGGAATTGAAGAATCGTCTGTTGCGAATGATGGCCGCGGCCATCGTCGAAGGTGACAAGGAAACGGCCGAAGTCCTGGCCAGGAAAGCCTTGGCCGAGAAGCTCGATCTCCACGAGGTCATCGATAAAGGATATCTCCCGGGCATCCAAAAAGTCGGCGAACTCTGGGAGAAGGGGGAGTATTTCCTGCCCGAGCTCATCACCAGCGCCGAATGCATGAAGGCGGCCATGGCCGTTCTCAGACCGTCGCTGGAAGCCTCCCACGCGAACAGCTTGTCCCGTGGAAAAATCGTTATCGGGACGATCGAAGGCGATATTCACGATATCGGGAAGAACCTGGTCGCGTCGATGCTCTCGGCCAATGGGTTCGAAGTCATGGATCTGGGCGCCGACGTCAAGCTGACCCGATTCATCGATAAAGCCCAGGAAACGCAGGCGGAGATCATCTGCCTGTCCGCCCTGCTCACGACAACGATGCTCAATCAGGGGCGTCTGATCGAACTGCTCAAGGAGCGCGGACTTCGCGAACGGTTTAAAGTGCTCGTGGGCGGCGCCCCTGTGACGCGGAAATGGGCGGCGGATATCGGGGCGGACGGCTACGGGGAAAACGCGCCGAGCGCCGTCAAACTAGCCCTGGAGATCAGCCCGAAAAGAGGCCAATTATGATCCGGGCCAAGCGTCCCAAGGTCGAGCTCCTCAGCCGGACGTTCGTCGAGAAGATCATCGGTGAAGCTCTGCTTCTCCTGGAGCGGCAAGGCGTATTTGTCGAGAACGCGGAAGCCCGCGCGCTCTTCAAGCTCGCGGGAATGTCCGTTGACGAAACGCATTTCCGGGTCCTTATCCGACAAAAGCTCATCGAGGAATCCCTTGCCTCGACGCCGTCGGCCTTTAAAATCTATGACCGCTCGGGAAAAAAGGCCTTTACCATAGGACGCGATCATGTCCATTTTGACCCGGGCTCGGCGGCCGTCAAAATCCTTGACCATACGACGCGGCAGGAAAGGAGGCCCGAGACGGGCGACTTGATCCGGCTGTCCCGGCTGACCGAGGCCTGCGAGCACATCCATTTTCAAAGCACCGCTCTCGTCAGCGGCGATGTCCCGGAGAATATCGCCGACAGCTATCGGCTTTTCCTCAGCCTGCAATTCTCATCCAAACCGATCGTGACCGGAACGTTCCGGACGACGGGTTTCCGGCCGATGTTCGAGATGCTGGCCGCCGTCCGCGGCGGGAGCGACGAGCTCCGGCGAAAACCGCTGGCCATATTCGACGCCTGCCCCTCCCCTCCCCTGAAATGGAGCAACCTGACCGCGCAGAGCCTCATTGACTGCGCCCGGGCCGGTATTCCTTCCGAACTCATTTCCATGGGACTGACGGGCGCGACCTCTCCGGTAACGATTGCCGGCACACTCGTTCAGCACGTGGCCGAGAACCTGGCCGGTCTGGCGATCTGCCAGCTCGCGGGCAAGGGCGTGCCCGTGATCTTCGGCGGTTCGCCGGCAAGCTTCGACATGCGCAAAGGCACGACGCCCATGGGGGCGATCGAAACGATGATGATCGATATGTCCTATGCTCAAATCGGAAAACACCTCGGCCTTCCGACGCACGCTTATATGGGTCTGAGCGACGCCAAGATCAACGACTCGCAATCCGGATTGGAAACGAGCATGGGCGCCGTCCTCGCGGCGCTGGCCGGCATCAACGTCGTATCTGGCGCCGGGATGGTGGATTTCGAGAGCGCGCAGAGCCTCGAAAAAATTCTGATCGACAATGAAATCTGCGGCATGGCCTACCGGCTAATCGAGGGGGTCGCCCAGCGTGATGAACCCCTGGCTCTGTCCCTTTTTGAGAAGCTCGGTCCGGAAAGCCAGTTCCTGACCATGCCCCATACGCGGAAATGGTACAGGATCGAACACATGCTAACGTCCTTGGCCGATCGCGATACTTATGACGCCTGGGCCGCGCAGGGCGCGAAATCCATGGCCGATAGGGCGCACGAGCGTATCGACCAGATCCTCGGCGGGACCGCCCCGAACCTGCTGAGTTATGACCTTCAGAAAGAACTCCGGAGGATCATGCTCGACGACGCCGTGATCAACGGATCCGGAAGCCTTCCGGAGATCCGGTTTTAAGTGAACGAGCAGGTCATTCTCGGCGATTTCTCGTTTCGCTGGGACCACGATAAGATCCTGGTTCGAATCGGGTGCAAGGGCGGAAGAAGGGCGGCGGCCCCTTCTCTCCTTGCCCTCCTTGAGGAAATAGAGACGAAGCTTCCCGATCTGCTTAGGCCAAGGGGGGCGTATACGATTATCGGTCACGAACAAACGAACGGGCATGGCGTCTTCGACAAAGCGGTCTTGGTCGCCCTTGGCCTCGTCACAGCCGGACCGATGATCGAGGCGGCATGCGAGAAATCATTCCAACAGGGCGATCCGATCAGCGGGCTCGTCTTGGATGCCTTCGGGACGGACGCGATCGTTCAAATCTTCAAGCAGACCGAGCGCCGCATCGTCGAAGAGGCCTTACGGCGCGGCCTATGGCCGAGCAAGAGATTCTCGCCGGGATATCGCGGCTGGCCGCTCGAAGAACAGCGGTTTCTCTTTGGGAAGATCGACGCCTCGGCCATCGGCGTGCGCCTCAACGAATCGTGCATGATGGTTCCGCGCAAATCGAATTCCTTTCGGATCAATTTCTACGCCGACCGGAGCCTAACGAGCCGCCGCCTGGAAAAAGAATAGGCGAACTGGCCTAATCGGCGATTTTATGGTAAAACTAGCGCTTATCCGTATGAATAACCGGCAAAAAAACATCGCTTTTTTCCTTTTATTCCTCGTTTTGACTCTTCTTTTCACGTATCCGCTCGTTCTTCGCATCGGCTCGGCTCTCCGGGGGACCGACCTCAACGCCTTGGGCGATCCTTTGTTCAACACCTGGGTTCTTGCCTGGGACGACCATAAGATCTCCCGGCTGGATTTTAAGGGGTTCCTGGACGCCAATTCGTTCTATCCCCAGCCTCATACGCTTCTGTATTCCGAAATTCTTCTGCCCCAGTCGTTATTGGCCCTTCCCGTCCAGCTCCTGACCGGCAATCCCGTCTTTGCCTATAACTTCGTTTTCCTCTTGGGCTTGATCCTATCGGGCTACGGCATGTTCCTTCTGGCCCGGCATTTGACAAAGAGCGTGGCCGGCGGAATAGCCGCCGGAATGATCTTCGCTTTCTCGCCTTTCTTCATCTCTCACTTTTTCCAGATCCAGATCGTCACCGCCTGGGGCATTCCATTCGCGTTTTTATATCTTCATAAATTCTTCGAACAAGACCGGCTCAAATATCTTCTTCTCTTCACTTTTTTTTATGTCGCGCAGGCCCTGAGCAACGATTATTATGCGCTTTATCTGTCGTTCTTCATGGGTCTTTGGATCTTCTATTTCGCGATCGCGCAGAAGAAATACCGTCAAATCCGCTTTTGGGCGCAGATGGGTCTGTTCTGCCTGATTTCTCTGACGATGACAGGACCTATTTTTTATCAATACGCCAAGATCCATAATGAGATGGGATTTGTCCGGGGAATGGATTTTTATGCCCGCTTGACCAGTTATCTGGCCGCTCCCCCCGTCAACTGGCTTTACGGCAGGATCACGGCCCGCTTTATCATCCCCGAAGGCGAGCTGTTTCCCGGAATCATGGCCTTCGTCTTGGCTACGATCTCGATCATCACCCTCGTCAAAGCCCGCGAACGCCGGACACCGGAAAAGCAAGACGAACCTAAAAAGTCGTTTTACGTCATACACCGCGTCCTCAATATCCTGATCCTCATGTCTGCCGTCATCGTAATCTTCATCATGGGAGAAGGGGGTTTGGATCTGAATATTTTCGGCGTCAAGCTCATCAGGGCGCACAACCTGGGTCGTTCGCTGGCGCTGTTCTGCGTCCTTCTCATCGCCCGGATCCTCCTCGACATGGTCTTCAAATTCGAGCGCCGAACTCCGAAACATCCGGATGAAAGAAACCTCATCGTCTATGCGGGAATGCTTCTCCTGGCCTTTCTCTTCACTTTTGGACCCCATGGGCCATATCTCTACCTGTATAAATACATTCCGGGTTTTCAAGCCGTCCGCGTCGCTTCCCGGTTCGGCGTCATGGTCATGTTTGCGTTGGCGGCGTTGGCGGCCTTCGGTCTCAGGGACATGATCTGCCGTTTTCGTCCGACGAAAAAGACGGTCTGGACCGTCGTGGTCCTGCTGATCATCGGGATCGAATATCTTTCCGTCCCGATTCCCTATTACACGATTCCCGTCAAAAGGGAAATCCCTGATTGTTATCAATGGTTGGCGGCGTCGCCGGAGCGCGGTGTTCTGGTTGAACTCCCTCTGCCGTCCTATGCCCAGGGCGCCGGTTCGGTCGAAACGGCGCGCATGTATTTTTCGACCTATCACTGGAACTCTTTGATCAACGGCTATAGCGGCTGGTTTCCGCCGCTCTACAGTGAACTCTGCCGGCGCTGGGAGCAGTGGCCTCTTGAGAAGCTTTTGCGGGATTTCCGGACCCTGGGCGTGAAATATGTCCTGATCCATTTTGACGAGTTCGCAGAGAATGAGAGGCCGGCTTACAAAGAAAAATTCGCTGCTGTCGAGAGCGAACTCCATCTTGTGAAACAATTCGAAGATGATTATCTTTGCGAAGTGATGCCCAAGAATGTCATTCCGGCGGAACGACCCACTCCGGCCGGGATGAAAAAACTCGACCGGACGGGCTGGACTGTCCGAGCTTCAATTAGCAACGATCGAGCCCCCCTGGCCATCGACGGCTCCCTGGAAACGCGCTGGGACTCGGGCGCGCAGAACCCGGGCGATTTTTTCGAGATCGACCTGAACAAGCCATCCGTCTGCCGCTGCGTCTCGCTGAAGTTCGGCCCGAGCGGCCTCGATTTTCCGCGCGGATACAAGATGGAGATTTCGAACGACGCAAAGACCTGGACCGAAGTCGCCCGCGATGAACAAACCGACCTTCCAATCCTAAGATACGTCAAACCCAGAAATCTGGATTTGGACATCTTCATGCCTCCCAGGGAGACCCGCTATATCCGGATCACGAACCTGGGCGCGGACAATAAGTTTTACTGGTCGATTTACGACATCCAGATCTATCAATAAGCGGGAGGATATGCTTGATACGGGGTAGATATGAACAAGGCTCCAGGAAAGAAACTCTATAAGGGACCCGAAATCGTCGCCCTTCTGCTCTTCATTTTGCTCTCGGCTTACGTTTATGTCGGTTTTTATTCACCCGACCCCTATGCCCTGAGACATGTCAGGACTTTATACGTCGTCCTGATTTTATGGGGTGCGCGGTTTTTGATCCCCCTCTGCGTGATAGGCGTTCTGCTCCTTTATAGAAAAGTGAAAAAAGGCCTCATTTCCCGGGCCCATATTGGTCTCGTGTTCGGCGGAGTCGTCCTGGGACTGTTCTTGATTTATCCTTTCGTGAATATTTTTTATGAAAAATCTCATCGGCGCGCGGAGGGACTGCGCGATTATCATCCCTACTTTCAAGTGAACCCTCCCCTGCCTTCCGCTTCATTCAAGTCCCAGGGTCCGGATCTCTGGACCGTCATGTGCCTCGGAGGTTCGACGACGCAGTTCAAGGATTCGAAAGGACGCGACTGGCCTTCGCGGGTCGAGGACATCCTTCGCGACCGATATCGCGGTCAGAGGGTCGAAGTCCTGAATATGGGCATGATGTGGTACACCTCGCTTCATTCCTTGATGAATTACGCCGTCAATTTACGGCCTTTCAAACCCCGGGTGATCATCGTCATGCACGCCATCAACGACCTTTTGCAAAATGCCGACTTTTCCTATTTCAGCCATGGTCCGTTCCGTGAGGACTACGGCCATTTCTTCGGGCCGGTCAACAACCTGTTCAATCGTCCGGGACTGCTCCGATCCGTATGGGATACGATCGGATATTTTTGGTATTACAAGCCGCGCCAGGTTATCGAGCAGACGGATTTTCCCGGACTCATTCCCTTCCGGCGCAATATCAACGGGATCATCGACCTGGCCGAAAAAGACGGCGCCACGGTGGTTCTGATGACGCAGCCAACCCTGCTGAAAGACAATGTCCCGGCCGAAGAAAAGGCTGTCTTGACGATGGTCAATGATGAGGCCATAGGCCCGGAGAAATGCTGGTCCGTCGCGACGGCCTGGCGCGGAATGCGGGCCTATAACGACGCCGTGCGAGACATCGCCCGCGAGAGGAATGTCTATCTCATAGACCTGGAAAGGCAGATTCCCAAAACCCTGGAATATTTTTCCGACGAAGTCCACTATAAGGACAAGACTTTTGATATCATCGGGAGTACTATCGCCGGAGAACTGATCAGGAGGGACGTCCTGGCCGCTACGCCTACGGAAAAGCCGTCACGAAAAGCCCCTTAGCCGGAGCCCCGGCCATACGGCTTCTCTCGCGATCGGCCGTCGTCAGAGTTCGATGGTTTCTTTATAGCGGGGAACCGTAACCGGCCATTTCTTTTCTCTCTCTAAGAATGCGGCCAGTTCCAGGGACACCTCTTCCTCCCCGTGGGTCAAGAAAAGCCGGCGCGGCGGCGTTTTGAAGGCCCCGAGCCAGCGGAGGAGATCGTCTTTGTCGGCATGACCCGAGATCCCCTCGATTTTTTCAATCCGGGCCTTGACTTGGAACATTTTTCCATTGATCCGGACCTCTCGGTCCCCCTCGATGATCTGCCTCCCCAGCGTGTGGCGCGCCTGGTAGCCCACAAAGAGGATCGTGCATTCGGGGCGTTCGATGTTATGCATCAAATGGTGCTTGATCCGGCCTCCCGTGCACATGCCCGACCCGGCCATGATGATACAAGAGCCTTTGATGGTATTGATGCCTTTGGATTCTTCGGGGGTCGTGAACAGTTTCAAACCGGGGAATTCAAAGGGATGCTCGTTCGAATGCAGAAGATCCGCGGTCTCCTCATCCATGTATTCCGGATACTGCATATAGACTTTGGTCGCCTCGACGGCCATCGGACTGTCCAGAAAAACCAGCAGGCGGGGAATTTTCTTGGCGCGGACGAGTCGGGCGATATAGAACAAAAGCCTCTGAGCACGCTCCACGGCGAAAACCGGGATGACGATGTTGCCGCCCCGGGCGACGGTCTCGTTGACACACCGCGCGAGCCGGCTTTCGATCTCTCCGGGGGCCTCGTGGATCTTGTCGCCATAGGTCGATTCCATGATGATGAAATCAGCGCTTTCGAAAACGGATGGATCGTGAACCAGAGGCTTATGCCATTGACCGATGTCCCCGGAGAAAATGATTCTCCGCTTCCGGCCTCCCTCGCGGACATCGATATCCAACATGGATGACCCGAGAATATGGCCGGCGTCATGGAACCGGACGGTGGCCTGGCCGTTCAATGGGAGAGGCTGAAGATAGGCGACGTTCTCGAAAAGCGGGAACGACGCCCGGGCTTCCTCGCTCGTGTAGAGGGGGATTTCCGGATTCGGCCCGCTCCGGCCCTCTTTCTCATGACGTTTCTTTTTCAAGTTCACGTCTTCTTCCTGGATATGGGCGGTATCCAGGAGAATGATCTTGGTCAGGGCCGTCGTCGGGGCCGTCGCTTTGATTTTTTGAGAGTAGCCGAGTTTCACGAGACGGGGGATGAAACCGGAATGGTCCAAATGGGCATGCGTGAGGAGGAGAACGTCGATTTCTTCCGGCGGGACGGGGAACTTCTCCCAATTTCGATCGAGATAAGGCCGTTCCTGAAAAAGGCCGCAATCCACGAGGATTTTCAACCCGGCGGCCTCGAGCAGATATTTGGAGCCCGTGACCTGGCGATCGGCGCCCAGAAATTTCAATCTCATGATTTCCCTTGAAGTCGGCAGGTATCCGCCTGGCCAGCGATATAAGTCTGCCAGCTCTTCCGCCGCGGAAAATACATGAAGAGGAGGATGAGCGAGGCGAGCAGGAGCACATAAAAATCCTGATTGAGGCCTCTGATGAAAAATAGGGCCAGTCCGATCAGGGCCGGCATTTCGGCAAAGGTCATAGCGAACACCGAAGACCGGTAAAGGGCCTGGACCAAGGCCTCCGGATAGCCCCCATGGGCGCCCCTCTTTAAAAGCCGGCCGTTGATGATCCTGTTCAGGATGACCAGGACGACGGCCGCCGCGAAAAAGGAGTACCGAAGCGTCCGCGGGTCTTTGATTTCGGCGAATCCGGAAAACGGTCTGAAGCGGGCCCTGATGATTTCGACAAGAATCAAATATAGAAAAGGACAGACGGCGAGCGCCACCGCGCTGAACTTGGCTGCTGAAAAGGCTTTATCCAATTCTTTCGGATGTTCCATGAATAGGTTGTCCCTCCTTCATTTCCTCTCTTCTGTCATGACGGATCTCACTCGACGTAAAGCAGAAAGCCCTTCAGATAGTCGCCTTCCGGATGATAGAGGTTCACGGGATGATCATAAGCCTGGTGATGCCTCTGTAAGATCCTCACGTCCCGCGATGCCTCCCGCGCGGCCTGAAAAAGGACTTGTTGGAAAAGCGTCTCGGTTACGAAGAACGAGCAGGAGAACGTCAGGACCAGGCTTCGCGGGGGGGCTTTCTGAAAGATGAGGCGGTGGATGTCTTTGTAGCCCCGGCAGGCCCCCGTCACATCGCTTCTCTTTTTGGCAAATGCGGGAGGATCGAGAATGATGAAGTCGTAATCCAGAGTCCGTTCCCTTATGAAATCGAATACGTCCGCGACATAAAAACGGGACTTTTCGGAGTCATAGCCGTTGATCCGGCAATTCTCACGGGCCAGATCGAGCGCCCGGTCGGAAGAATCGACGCTGTCGGCCGAAACGGCTCCGCCCGCGAGAGCGAAGACCGAAAAACCGCCCGTGTAAGAAAATGCGTTGAGGACCCTCCGTCCCCCGGCGAGAGAGCGGACGAGAAGGCGCATCTCGCGCTGGTCGAGATAAAACCCCGTTTTTTGCGATGGGACGATATCGACGAGGAATCGCAGACCGTTTTCAAGGATCTCGAAAGGTCCGACGGGCTCTCCGCGCAAATATCCTTCGAACATTCCGAGTCCCTCTTCACGGCGCGAAGGGAGGTTGGATTTTTCATAAATCACGCGCGGGGCCAAGCGGCGGGTGACGAGATCCAGGACGAACGGTTTGAGCCTTTCCATACCGAGTGTCGAGATCTGAAGAACGAGAACATCGTGATAAAGGTCGGCGATGAGTCCGGGAAGCCCATCCCCTTCCCCATTGACGAGCCGATAAGCGTTCGTCGAAGCGCCAGCGAAAGTTCGTCTAAGGGCGATGGCCCGTTCGAGATTGTCTGCGATGGCGTCGAGCGGCGGCTTCTCATCGAAGTTCACCATCCGCCCGATGATCGAGCATTCCCGGTTGAAATAGGCGTGTCCCAGAAATTCCCCCTCCGCGGCGCGCACCGGCAAGATACTCCCATTTTCGAAAAAGGAGGGCAGGGACTTGACCGCCCCGGAAAAGATCCAATGATGGCGGTTTTTGACGGCCTTCTCCTTGCCTTTATGAAGGAAGACGGCGGGCTGTTCCATCTGTTTTACGCGGATTTCGATCCGACCAGGATTTTCACGAGAGGACGGTCGGGCTCGGCAAAGACATAGTCCGGGAGATCGGCAGGACAGACCCACCGGACCTCGTCGTGGTCGTTGAGAACGAGTTCTCCTGACAGGATCGTGACCTGATAAGCCAGGAGCTCGATGTCCATGAATTCCGAATCGTAATGAAACGAGCCTAAACACGCGCCGATCGCGGATTCGATACCGAGCTCTTCCATGAGTTCCCTTCGTAGACATTCCTCCGGGCTTTCGCCGGGCTCGATCTTGCCTCCGGGAAACTCCCAGACGTTTCCAAAGAGGTCCGATTTCCTCCGGCGAGCGATCAAAACGGCTCCATCCCTTTCGATCACGGCCGCCGTCACTTTTGGCATGGCTTTCAAATCATAAGTTTTCCCTGAGTTTTTGGCAAGGTTCGGCTTTTGTGTTAAAATATTTTCCCATGAAAATAGCCCTTATCGCCTCCGAAGTCGCTCCTTATGCCAAAACGGGCGGTTTGGCCGATGTGGCCGGAGCCCTGCCCCGATATCTCGTCAAGTTGGGCATGGAGGTTAAAGTCTTCATGCCGTTATATCGGGAAGTTCGTCAAAAGGGATTTCCCTTAATGAAAATCGTCGACCGGATGACGCTCGATTGGTCCGGCCAAGATGAACCCTTCACCGTCTGGGAATCCGCGGAAGGAGCCGCTTCGACCTATTTTATCGACAAGCCCGCATTCTTCGACCGCGAATGTCTTTACGGAACGCCGGCCGGCGATTATCCGGATAACGGCCGGCGGTTCGCTTTTTTCGCGAAAGCATCTCTGGCCGCCCTCAAAACGCTGAATTATGCGCCGGACATCGTTCATGTCCACGATTGGCAGGCTGCCATCGCTCTGGCTTGCCTGAGATTCATCTATGGCCAGGACGCTTTTTTCAAGAATACCAAATCGCTTTGCACGATCCACAACCTTGCTTATCAGGGGCTTTTCGATAAAAGCTTACTGAATGAGATTGGCCTGCCTGAGCATCTGTTCACTATGGACGCTTTGGAGTTTTACGACAAGGTCAGTTATCTTAAAGCCGGGATTCTTTATGCCTCGGCCCTAAGCACCGTCAGCTATCGCTATAGCCAAGAGATTCAGACTCCGGAATTCGGCTGCGGTCTTGAAGGACTGCTCAAAAAGCGCAGCGATGTCTTGACCGGGATCCTTAACGGCGTCGATTATGCCGCCTGGGATCCGGGCGTCGATTCCTGCCTTGCCGCCAACTACACGCCCGCCGACCTCAAAGGCAAAGCGGAGTGCAAGAATGATCTTCTTGATGCTTTCAACTTGCCGGTCTCCAAGAAAGTCATTCCGGTCATCGGTATGGTCTCCCGCCTGGCCGGCCAGAAAGGACTCGATATTCTGATGGACGCCCTGGCTAAGCTTTTCCCCTTGGGAATCAAGCTCATCATCCTGGGGACGGGCGAAGAGAAAATCCAGGAAGCGCTCTCCTTTCTGAGAAATCGTTATCCATCGTTTTTCGGCCTTGAAATCGCCTTTGACGACCGATTGGCCCGCAAGATCTATGCCGGAAGCGATATGTTGCTCATTCCCTCCCGCTACGAGCCATGCGGACTGACGCAGATGTATGGTTTGAAATACGGTTCGATCCCCATTGTTCGCGCCACGGGCGGTCTCGATGACTGTATACAGGACTTCAACCCTGAAGAGGGACGGGGAAACGGGTTTAAATTCGAGGCCTATTCGCCGTTAGATCTTCTCGGGGCCGTCCGGAGAGCCATCCACATTTATGAAAAAAAAGCGTTATGGGACATCCTTCTCCATAACGCCATGGCTTGTGATTTTTCCTGGGAGCGCTCGGCGCAGGAATATATCCTGCTTTATCAAAACATCGTCTGAGAGAGACCTGAATCTTTAGGACCCGAACCCGATTTTGACGCCGATCGAGACAGCGAAGCCGGAAAGTCCGAGTTTGGCCGAGCGGGCGTTCGAAAACGTCGTGCCGGACGGCATCTCCTCCTGAAAGGCGAGCTGGCCGTAAGTCTTTTGGTTGACGTTCCAATCGTAATACCAGGCGGTCGAGTTGGTTCCGTTATCGTTGAAATTCCAGAAGTCCCCGCTCCCCTGCTCCGTCCAGTCGCCCTTGAATCCGCTGACCGAGGCGAGACGCCCTACGACGCTGAAAACCGCCGCGATCCCGGGCGATAAGGCATATTCGATTCCGACCCCGATTTGGACGCCGAATCCCAAATGGCGCTCGGACTTGAAAATGAACTGATCGGTGCCGCTGAAGACCTGTGTGGTATCGTTGGGGAGTCTCATGCTGAGGTTCACGGCATCATTCCAATCGAGATTGGCGATGTAGAGGCTGGGTCCGGCCGAAAAATCCAAAGTGAACTTCGACGAGATAGGCCGGAAATAATGAAAATTGATCGAGATCGGCATGACCGTGAAGCCGGGCGAGAGCCGCTCTTTGATCGAGATGGAATTGCTCTCGGTGCTGCTCTCGTAATCGACCTCGCTGTCTTTGGATATCCTGGAATAGCCGAATCCGAGCCCGATGCCGATGTCGGACCGAAGATAATACAGGATTTCAGCCTGAAAATTCAGGCCGGCATGAGGAGAGAGAAATTCGCCGGTCAGCCCCGAATATGCGGCGGTGAGATAATCCGTCTGTCCCTTTAAACCGGCGGCGAAATCGCCCGCGGAGATCGAGTTCCAGCCGCTTCCCAGCTTCAGGGCGAACTTTTGGGAGAATCCAAACGAAGCGATGAAGAACAAGGACAAGGCCAGGGCGAACGATCTCTTCATGGCACGCTCCTATCCGGCAGGATGTTAGCGGGAATGGCCCGAAAAATCAATTCCCTTGACGATTTCTTGCTTTTCGGCTCATTCCCGAAGGAACTTGGCCGCCCCTTCGGGCGGAACGGGGTTGATGTAGAAACCCGTTCCCCATTCGAATCCGGCGACATGCGTCAGCACGGGAATGATCTCGATATACCAATGGAAGATTCCCTCGATCTGAGGCCAGACCTTCCGGGCGAGACCGGGATGGGGCGCCTGGTGGAGGACGATATTGTAGGGCGGGTCCAGAAGGATGGCTTTCAACTTGGCCAGCACGGACTTCAAGCCTTCGGCGAGAGACGGGAGCTCTTCATCCCGCGTCGAGGAAAACGAAGGCGCGTGGCGGAGAGGATGAATGCGCATCTCGAAAGGAAAGCGGGAGGCGAAAGGAGCGAGAACGGCGAAATGGGCATTGACCAGGACCACGCGTTCATCCCTCGCGAGCTCGTCTTGGATCGTCCGGCAAAAAACACATTCCTGGAAGCGCTTGAAAAAGCGATCCGAAGCGTAAATCTCCTCTTTAACTCCTTTGGGGATGATCGGCGTGGCGACGATCTGGGAATGCGGATGAGTCAACGACGCGCCCGCTTCCTTCCCCTTGTTTTTGAAAAGCTGGATGTACTGATATTGGGCCTCGGTTTCGATACTCCGGATCCGCTGTCGGTACGTCCAGAGGATATCGCGCACATGCTCCAGGGGAAGATCGCTCAATTCTCTGTCGTGGTCGGGAGATTCGATGATGACCTCGTGGACGCCGACGCCGGGCATGGATTCGAAGATCCCGTTGATTTTTTTCTGGGGGGGGGCTCCTCGCGTCAAGGCGGGAAACTTATTGGGGACGACTCTCACGCGCCAATTCGGCCTGTCGGCTGCCGTCGCTCCCTCCCTGACAGCGAAGACTTCCGCGGGTGTTTTGGTTTCATTGCCGAGGCAGAAAGGGCAGAACCCCGAGCCCGATTCCTTTTTCTCTGTTTGCGGCGGCCGGAAATCGTCGGGCCTCTTGCTCCGCTCGGAGGCGATGATGACCCAGCGGCCGCTGATCAGGTCTTTTCGCAATTGCGAAGTCATCGGTCGATGATTTCCCGAATCTTCGACTTGAGTTCTTGGAGCGACGAAGATTTGACGATATAGGCATCGGCCGCCCAGGTCATGAAATCTTCTTTATAGCTTTGATACGCAGTGTTGATGATGATCGGAATATCCTTGCGCAAGCCCATGATCTGGGTGATGAACTCCACGCCGTCACGACCCGGCATCCGGATATCCGTGATGATCAAATCGAATCGCTCGCGATTTAGGGCCTCGAGTCCTTGTTCCGCGTTCTGGGCGGTCGTCACCGCATAGCCCTCCCGACTCAATTCCTCCTTGTAGAGGAGGCATAAGTCATCTTCGTCCTCGACGATCAGAAGTTTTTTCATGCGTCCGTTCTCCCTTCCTCAGCGCTCTTAAAGTGGAGTTGGAACGTGGTGCCCCGTCCGGCTTCGCTGTCCACTTCGATTCTCCCTCCGCAGGATTCCATGACCCGTTTGACGTAGAGAAGTCCCAATCCCAAGCCTTTGTCTTTCGTCGAGAAAAAAGACGAAAAAAGCTTTTCCCTGACGGCGGGAAGCATGCCCTTCCCGTTATCGTGCACGCTGACCACGACCCAGTTTTGGTCTTCACGGCGGCCCTGAATCGAAACGCAGCCGCCCCTTGACGAGGCTTCCAAGGCATTGACGATAAGGTTGCGGAAAGCCTCGCCCACATAGGTTGCATCGCCAAGAATCCGCGGCAAGTTCTCCTCGAAGTTGACGCGGATCTCGATCTCTTCGCTTTTCATTTTGAGGGCTGAACCTTGAATGGCGCCCTGGAGAACGGACGGCAAATCGAAGGGGACCATTTTTCTGAGATCGACCTTAAGAAAACGGGCAAGCCTGTCGACGACATCCTCGAGCCTCCGGATTTCTTTCCTGATGATCTCGAGATTGCGTCGTTTTTTGGCCTCGTCGCTCGGGGAATTGAGGAGTTGGTCAGTGAACCCCCCGATCGCTGTCAGGGGGTTGCGGAGCTGATGGGTGATGAACATCGCCATCTCTCCCAAAGCCGCCAAGCGTTCCATCTCGATCATCCTGTTATGGAGAAGAGTGGCGTACATATAGTTCCCGGCCATCAGGCCGCACAAGCTGGCCAGCTTGACGTCCTTGGGTTCGATAGGCCGCAGAGTATACGCGTTATCGAGGATAATGAGACCCATGACCTCTTCTCCCCGGACGAAGAGCGGCACGCAGAGGAACTCCTCGACGTCGATCACTTCGAGGAACTTCGGATCGATCTGTGGTTCCTGCCGGGCGTTTCGGACGAGGAGCATTTCTTTGCGAGCTGCGGAAGTCGCGGGAATGGTCAGGTTGTCCTGGGCCAGCGAATAGACGAGCGGCTTGACGATCTGGCTGAGCGAGTCGGCCTGCCGAGTCAGCAGCCAGCGGTTATGCTCGATGATCTCGATATAGCCGATGCCGGGCGTCGACAGGACGTCCCATATGCTTTTCGCTTCCTCGGCCGACCGCGGACCCAGCCAGGCCTCGCCTTTGAGTTTGTCGTCGGCCGTCCGGAAGAGCATGGCCCGGTTGAATCCGACGCCCGATCCAGACGTCAGCGCCGTCAGGATAACGAGAAGATTGTCTTCGATGGAAAAGGGTTGAAAGAAGCTCTGGGAGATGATGGAGAGAAGCGCCAACTCCTTGGGTTCCTTGCTATGGAAGTCCGGCGCAAGGAACTGGAAGCGTTCGATCAAATAAGTCTCCAGTTCTTGGGCACGATCCGGATCCCGTCGCCGTAAATCTTGAAGTGCTTGCCGTCTTTTTCCGCGTCTTCGCCGATGACGAAATCGTCAGGGATGATGGAATTCTTGTCGACGATCACTTTTTTTAAACGGGCGCGCCGCCCGACTTTCACGCCGGTGAAGATGATCGAATCTTGGATATCCGCGTTTTCGCCGATACTGACCGCGGGAGAAAGAATCGAATTGCGGAGCTTGGCCTGGACCATGCGGCATCCCGGACCGATGATGGTATTGGTGGCCGTGCTTTTGTCCATGTAGGCCGGAGGAAATTGACCTTGATAGGTGCGGAGCGGCCAGGCGGCGTCCAGAATTTCGAACGGGGGGTTTGGCGATAGAAAGGCCATATTGGATTTCCAATAGGCGTCGATCGTTCCGATATCTTCCCAATAGCCCTCATAAAGGCAGGCGGAAACCTTTTGCTCTCCGATGAGACGGGGAAGAATGTCCTTTCCGAAATCATGGCTGCTTTTCGGGCTTTTGGCATCCTGCATCAAAGCCCGGATCAGGATGGGCGTCTTGAAGAGGTAAATGCCCATCGAGGCGAGCGAAAGATTTTCGTCGGCGGGGAGGGACGGAGGATTTTTCGGCTTTTCCAGGAAATCGGTGATCCGACCGTCCGCATCGATTCGCATGATGCCGAACCTCCGTCCGTCCTGGCGCGGGACGGGCTTGGCCAGGACGACGGCGTCGGATTCGGTTTCGAGATAGAATTGGATCATCTTCCGATAATCGGCTTTGTAGACATGATCCCCGGAGAGCACCAGGACGACTTCGGGATTATCCTGTTGGATGGAGTAGATATTTTGGAAGACCGCATCGGCCGTCCCTTCATACCAGCGGTCGCCGACTCTCCCCTGGGCGGGGAGCGAAATGATGAAGCCCCGGCTTTCGGGGTGATAAATGTTCCAGCCATGGAGGATATGACGTTCGAGCGACAGGGACTTGTACTGGGTGAGAAGAGCGATCCTCCGCAGTCCAGAATTCAGGCTGTTGGATAGGCTGAAATCGATGATCCTATAGGTCCCGAGGAACGGGACCGACGGCTTGGCCCTGTCCCTTGTCAGCGGGTAAAGGCGATCGCCCCTGCCTCCGCAAAGGATCATGACTAGCGTTTTCTCAAAAAGCTGCGGCATCGGACCTGACGGGCTCCTGGCCATCGATCATTGTTATGCGGGCTTCGAATTCCTTGCCTCCCCCCAGCTCGATGGGCCAGATCGGGAGGAGGCAGAAACCTTGATGAATTATATCATAGCCCTTCTCGGATTGGGAAAGCGTTTGAAGCGGAAAATGCCAAAACTCCGTCTTAGGGACGACTTCGAAACGGATGCGGCCGCCGCATAAATCCGCGCCGTACTCTCGAAAGACGATCTCTTCCGGGATTTGATAGAGATTCCACTCGCTGGCAAAGAGGATCCTGACGGATATCTCGGAAGAGCTTTTGATCGATAACCGAACGCGGACGGCACGGCCTCGCGGTTCGATTCTTTTTTGAAAACGGACGGTGATCCGCTCATCCCCCATTCGGACATGGCCGTCCCGCTGAAGCCACAGATCCGGCTCCAGAATCCGGCCGTCGTATGGCTGATCGAGGAAATCGCCCAGCTCGCGGTTCGATCCGCCTTTGAATTCCTTGAGGGTCGTCTCCGGATGGAGGAAATGGTCCAACGCGGACCGGCGGGGACGCGAATCATATCGGAAAAGCTTTTCGGCTTCCGGGGGAAGCGCTTTAGTCAGCTCATGGATGCTCTTGCCTTGTTCCGGACCAATGGGTTTGGGGACGTGGTAGGCTTCTTGACGGCGGGACAGGACGTCGGTCAAATTCCGGGACGTGGGATAATGGTCGATTTCGGCAAAACTTCCCCCGGCGGAGGGCTTGACGATCAGGCCGAACGTCTCGTCCTGACGGATGGATTCCACGCGTCCGTCCAGGTCGAAATCGATTTCCCGCCAGCCGCGATATGGCTCCGACATTTTCTCAGCCTTCAAAAGGTGTTCGTAAGCGGCCTCCCGCAGATGCGGAAGGTACAGGCCCCCGAAAATTCCGTGCCAAATGGGATCGTTGCCCTGGCCTTTGTAAAGCTCTTTTTTGGCGGCCTCATTGTTTTCGACGGCGTTGACCTTTCGCGAAACCAAGACCATCCTCTTATTCAGATGATCGGACTCCGGATATTTCAGAAAGAACTCGCGAAAAAAACCCCCGCGGATAAACCGTCGAGCTTCGGGCGAGTTCTTCGCTTTGACCGCTTTAAAAACGACGGCGGCCTCGGGCTCGAGGACCCACTCCATCATCTCTTCATAGGACGCGGGAGGAAGATAAACGCGTCCCGCCGGCGGCAGTTCATCGAGAATTTCGGAGTATGTCCGGGTCCGGACGTTCTTTTCCTTCAAAAAACGCAGGAAACGAGACAGCCAGCCGTCGTCAAAGACCCATTTTCCGGTCCCGGGCCACAAACCGAATTTTTCGCCGTCGTCCCCGAGAATGGCCAATCCTCCGCCGGCTTGAATTTCCGCAAGATATCTCTCGATATCGTCCAAGGGCCGGAAGGGAATGAGATAACGCAATTTCTTGTCGATGGGAAAGAGCTTCAGCGGATACCCCTCGTCTTCCGTCATGTAATACGCATGGATGTCGCGCACTCCGGCGTAATGAAAATGCTCTTCATCGAGAAGCGTGTATTCGATGCCGGCTTGGGCTAATGTTTTCGGCAGCGTCGGCTCCCAGACGCGTTCCGTGAGCCATAGGCCGCGGGGGCGAACATGGAAATGCTCTTCGAGGAATCGGCTCATCATCCGGATCTGTCCCTGCCGGTCCTCTTCGGGGATGATGGTCAGGATGGGCTCGTAGAAGCCTCCGCCCAGGAGCTCGACCTGGCCGCGCGCGACCATCGCTTTGAGAGTGTCCCAGCACTCGCGCTCTTTCTCTTTCATGTATTCCAACAGCGGGCCGGAATAATGAGCCGTAAATTTGACGTCTGGATGCTTTTCGAGCTCCCCCAAGAAAGGCTTGTAACAGTCCTTGAACGCCGTTTCGAAGACCGACCTGAAATTGCCGACGGGCTGGTGGTTGTGGACCGCCAGAAGAAAGACGCTTGGATCAGTCATGAGGCCGGATTCCCGATTGATGATAAGCTTCGCGGATATAGCTTTCAAAGAGAAAGACGAATTCCTCGGTATGTTCCTCGCCGGACCACCAGAACCAATCCGATCCTTCGGCAATCAGGATCTCTTCGATCGGGCCGCAGTCCTCCCGGGCGCGGCTCAAGAGAGCCCAGGCCTCGTTTTTGGCCGGTGAGCCCGACCATTTGGAAAAGTTGCCGAGCCAGGTCCCGGGTTCCAGCTGGATGTCCCTGACGGGCATATGCCTCTCGAGATATTTTTCGAAAAAGATGGGTGTCACGAACTTCTCTTCGTTCAACCGGCCGAAGAATTCCCTGAGAAAAGGCACACCGTTCTGCCGGTAAGAGCCCCAGGCGTTCTCCCCATCGAGGGCGAGAACGACGATGGCATCTTCCCCGCAAGAGGACCTTCGTTCCTTCAATCTTCGGAGGAAATCGGCCACCGCGTCTTTTTCGTTCCAGTGCTGATATTCGAATCCGATGAGATCGGACAATTCCCGGTCGCGGAAGAATATCGAAAGGCCTTCCGCGACATAAGGGACATAAAGTTTTTTCCTGTCATAGGGCTCTCCAAGGCTCTTCCAAAGGACGTTTTCATCCGTCACCGCGAAGGCAAAACCGGCCGACGCGATGGCCGCCGCTACGTCCTGGCTGATTCCTCCTTCGGACGGCCAAAGTCCCTTGGCTGCCCGGTCGAAAACCGCTCGAAAGAAATCGCGGCCGCGCTCGATGTGCTCCCGTCCGTCATCCGGATATCGATAGGACGCAGCGGGCTTATCCTGTCCGGCCGCTCCGGAATCGAAAATCATGGGCAAAAGCGGATGGTAATAGGGAGAAACCGTCAACTCGGCTTTGCCCTCTCGGCCGAGTCTATTCCATAAAGGCACCAATTGCCTGAGGATCTCTTTTTGCCTGTGAAGGAGTTCCTGCCGATCTTCCGGGATGTCATCCATCGGCGAGAAAAAAGACCGGAGGGCCTTCGTTTGAAGCAGGGAAGCTTTTGTCTCATCGGGAATGAATTTGCGTAAGCGATCGATCTCGATCGGACCCAGATGATCGGCAGGAATCTCGATAGCCAGTCGAAAAGGATCGTTGGCGATCCCTTGGACGTAATCATCGATCTGTTCCAGAAGACAGGGAACGAAATTATATGTGGACGGAAAACCCGTCTCTTCGACCAGGCGCGCCATCTGATAATAGTTTTTGGTCGCGTGGTAGTTGACCCACGGAAGCACATAATCGTGGCTGCGCGGCCGGCGGTAGATCGGCTGGTGAAAATGCCAGAGGATCGCTAAGTACATATTCTAAATTCCTTCTTGAGCGAGAATATAGGCGAAAATGGCCATGACGACGGCCCCCAGCTCGAGCTCGCGCGGATGCACGCTTTCAAGGACATCCAGGCTCGAATGATGGACATCAAAATACCGTTGGGAGTCCGGGACAAAACCCAGCGGGACGGTCCCCTGCTGGATCAGCGGGCTGATATCCGATCCGCCCCCCCCAGGCCGGACCCAGAGAATACCGGAAGGCTTGAGAAGGTAGTCCCACTTTCTCAGCTTTTCGAAAACTTCCGGGCTACCGCCAATCCCGAAGCCCAAGGGCAAGAAGCCTCCCCGGTCGGATTCCATGGCGGCTAAGTGCTTCTCATTTTTTCTTCCCGGGGCAACCGCGTAGTCCCGGCCGCCCGATGAGCCGAATTCTTCATTCATGAACAGGACCGCCCGAATCGTGCGTTTGGGCTTCAAGCCTTGTTCCTTGATCAGCCGCAGAGACTCCATGACCTGGACGCAGCCGGCGCCGTCGTCATGCGCCCCTGTCGCCAGGTCCCAGCTGTCGAGATGGGCTCCGAGGAGAATGATCTCCTTCGGCCGCTCCGATCCGGTGATCTGGCCGACAACGTTGGACGATGCGACAGGGTCGAACTCGCGGCAGCCAAGCTTGAGATTCAGGGACAGGACGTGGCCTTTTTGGAGCCGTTCGCTCAAGCGATCTGAGGCCTGCGTCGAAAGAGCCGCTGCCGGAATTTTAGGAATTTTCGGATCATACTGGACCATTCCGGCGTGCGGATGATCGTCCGTTCTCAGCGTCATGGAACGGACGAGGACCGCAATCGCCCCGCCCTTTGCGGCTTCGATCGCCCCCCGGGTCCGATATTGAGCGGCCTCACCGTAGGCTCGGAACGTGTCCATGAGGGCCGGATCCATGCGCTTGTTAAAGAAAACGATTTTTCCCTTGGCCTGCGCCCCGAGGCGTTGAAGTTCTTCGAAAGACCGGACTTCAAGGACCTGAGCCGTTATTCCCGCGTCCGGGGTCGGGATACTCCAACCCAGGGCCGTGACAGACAGAACGCGACTCCCCTTTTCCAAAGGATCCGCGATCTCGGCCGTTTCGACCCCGCGGACCCAATGCTGAACCATGGTCGGTTCGAGCCATGTTTGAAATCCCATATCTTGCATCATTTTGCGCGTCAGCGCGACCGCCGCGGCGGCCTGGGGCGAGCCGCTGAGCCTGGGTCCGGCTTTTGTCGTCAGCTCGCGGAGCATGGGATAGGCAGATTCCCCGGTTAATCCGGCGACTCTGATCTTTTCAGCGATGTCCGCATATTTTTGAGGGGGTCCCTGGATTTGGGCTATGGAAGAAACGGCGGGCCCGAATATTAAGATCAGAAACAGGCCGATCGCGAAGACAGGGAAGAACCGATCCACGCGACTGCGCTTTGACCACGGAGCAACTGCTTGAAGAGGGCCGCGGCCGAGGTCGATCAGGCTTTCTTGTCTTTGAGCTTGAAAAACAGCCAATTTTTATCCTTAGGGTCCAGGGCTTCCATCTTAATGAGACAAAACTTCCCCTTGAGTTTCCGTCCGCGGATCTCGAATAGGCGTTTCACGCGATCCGTTTCGAGCGGATGGTACGTTCCCTTGTCCCATATCTCCACGGTCCCGGCTCCGTATTCTCCTTCGGGTATGGTCCCTTCAAAGTCCGCGTATTCGATCGTATGGTCCTCCACCTGAACGGCCAGCCGGCGGATTCCCGCTTCGGCCGGCGGTTCCTTCGGGATCGCCCAGCTTTTCAGCGAGCCGTCATCTTCCAGGCGGAGATCCCAATGGAGACGCCGGGCCTGATGCCGCTGGATCACATAGATCAAGCCTTTCCTGTTCCCGTTCTTGGGCTCGGGCCGCGAGGGCTTGGGCTCGGGCGTCTTATCAAAATTCCGTTTCTTCGCGTATTCCTTGAGACTCATTGAGGATGGATCCGTCGGCAAGGCTCAGCGATGGAGGAAGCACCGCTCGCAATCCACTTCACCGGGTTTCCGCGTGACGATCATCGCGATCTTGTATTCATCGGCCTTGGCGATGACCTCCTCGTCTTTGACTGAACCGAGCGGGTAAATCAGAGCTGTGATGCCGTGCCGCGCCGCGAGTTCGACGACATCGGGAAACGGCATGAAGGCGTCCGAGGCAAGAACGCATCCTTCCGGTCCGTAGCCGCGGCGCGAAAGCCGGATGGCGTTTTCCGCCGAATCGATCCGGCTTCTTTGTCCGGATCCGATGCCGTGGACTTTGTCGGCCTTGCCGATGACGACCGCGTTCGAGCGCGTGTAACAAGCGATCGTCCAGTTAAATATGGCAGCCTGGAGCTCCTCTTCCGTCGGCTTTCGCTCGGAAACTACGTCCACGGATTCCGGCGATACGATCTTGGAATCGAATCGCTTCTGGACGAGCAAACCTCCTGCGACTCTTTTGAATTCCAGGCCGTTGTCGACGGAGGGCTCGGTCAGGGGAGCTCCCATCTTGACGACGCGAAGAGGTTTCCGCGTCGCCAAGATGTCGAGAGCGTCCGGGACGAAATCAGGCGCGTAAATGACCTCGATGTTTCTCGGGCTTTCAACGAGGAGGCGGGCCAGCCCGGCATTGACCGAGAAATTGAAAACGTCGACACTGCCGAAGTTCGAAAGGCGGTCACATTTCCAGGCCTTTTCGAACGTTTCTTCCGGAGTGTCGCCCAAAGCCACGCCGCTCGGCATCTCGTGCTTGATCAGAACGCAAACGTGTTGATCTTTATAAATCTCGGTCAACTTCTTCGCCAGACGCTGGCCGAGATCCATGTCGCCGACGTTGATGTAGCCCAGACCTTTGCTGCCCTCTTGAAGGACCTGGAGGGTCGCCATGTTGGGCCCTCCGGCTTTTTCTTCGACGTAGAATGCGGCCGGATAGCCGGGGTTTTCGCCGTAGCGCATGGACAGGCGCTTCAAAAAGTTCTTGTTTCCGAAGGACATGAGTTCCGGAAAATCCTCTTTGATCTTCTTGAAATACTGTTTACGGGCAGAAGCGTCGGGCTTTTCCTTGCTCATGTCGTCGTCCTTTCGTGGCGGTTGATGATATGCAGATGATGTTCCGTCATGTCGGAAGCCCGGCCGAACACGCAGGCCACCGCCACGCGTAAATCTTTCTCTCCTTCACGGGGAGCCAGGGCCGCATAAGCGGCCTCGGCCATGGCAGGGGCCGAGGTTTCCTTAAGCTCGAGGTCGAGCGGTTCGCCTCTGAAAGACGGCAGCGGATCCGTATTCTCTCCGGCATAAGTCGAAATCATCCGGCCTTTCCCTGAGGCGAGCGGCAGCTCGAAAAACGAGCGAAGGGAACTTCCGTCTTCCGCGCGCCGGATCACGTTGAGCGCCGCTCTATTCGAGGCAAGGATACAGCCGCTGATGCGGGGCGTGAAGATGGGAGCGTCCGGTTCGTAGGACCAGTTCTGTAAGGCGAGAGAAAGGACTTCGACCGGATTTCGCGAGGATCCGGCGTCGATATCGGCCGTCTGCCTGCCGTTACTGACCGCTAAACCTCGTCCCAAGACGAGCGCCGGATAGACGAGAAGTTCCGGATTCCCTTTCTTCAGGACGTCCGGATCGGTCGGTTTCGTCCAGATCGCGTCCTTTTCAAGGACCAATTGCCGGGCCTGGCTCGACGGCGAGCGTCCGGTGACGGCATAAATAACGACATTGAACGTGCCGGACGCCTCTCTTCCGACGATAATCAGCCGGCCCGGATAGGTCAACCGGCCGAGAGTGGCCATGAAGGTGCTCATGTCTTCTCCCTTCAATTGTTGGCACCTATAGATACCATAGCCCCGGATTGAAGTCAAAATGCCTTTAGGCTAAAATGAATTCTCTTGAAATGAGGGCGAAATGAACGACATCATCATTCCGAAAAGGGCTTACGACAATCCCGAATTCCTGGCGTCTCCGGAAGCTCGGACGATCCGTATCCTGAGCGAATACCTTGAGCCGCTGTCGAGGTTCGACCGCTTGAAGGTCAACTCAACGATCCTTTTTCTCGGCTCGGCCCAGGCTGACGAACGGAAGAAGCGCTCGCCCTTGTATAAATACTATTGGGAGGCCGAGGACCTGGCCTTCCGGCTCACGAAATGGGCCATCCCTCTGAAGCCCCAAGGTAAAAACTTCGTCGTTTGCACTGGGGCGGGACCCGGGATCATGGAAGCCGCCAACCGCGGGGCGAGGCGAGCGGGCGGGAAAACGATCGGATTGAACATCTCCCTCCCCCATGAACAGAAACCAAACCCTTTTATCTCACCCGATCTCGCCTTCACTTTTCACTACTTCTTCATGCGCAAGTTCTGGCTGATCTCGCGAGCTAAGGCGGTGATCGCCTTTCCGGGCGGATACGGGACATGCGACGAACTGTTCGAAATGCTGACCCTCGTCCAGACCGGAAAAATAGAGCGGGAGGATGTCGTCATCGTTCTCTATGGCGAAAAATACTGGAGAAAAATCCTGAACTTCGAAGCCATGATCGCGGCGCGAGCGATCACTCCGGAAGATACCGCTTTGTTCACCTTTGTCTCGGAGCCGGGGAAGGCGTTTTCCTTCCTAAGGAAAAAGTTGATGAAATTCTGCCGGGTTATGGGACCTCTATCCTGACGATGTCCTGCGCCTGATTCAGATTTCATCAATAATAAAAGTCCCTGGCCGTGTCCGAAGGTGAGAGGAAGAGAATTCAGGGGACCGCTCAGAATCGGGAAAGTTTCTTGTCTTTAGGCTCAAGACGCCGCATGATCCAACGGAAAAAGACAATTCCCGCGGCTATTCCTACCGCGTCCGTGGCGGCATCCCAAAAGTCGGCATTTCGTCCGGGGACGAAGAATTGATGAAATTCGTCCAGAAGGCCGAGACCGGCGCCGAGGAGAAAAACGAAAATGAATTTCCTTGGCCATGGGGATTTGAATCCCTTATCGAACGCCCGGGCAAGAAGAAAGCCCAATCCTCCGAATTCCGCGGCGTGGACGATTTTATCAAAACCGTTAAAAGGTTCGGCCACGGGAAAATGCGACCGGGATGACAAATAAAAAATGACGGCGTAGTAGACCACGAGCGGAAGGAAATGGAGGAATTTTTTCATTGATTCATGATGTCCATGTATTTTACCGGAATCGAGAGAAGGAATCCACGATTCCTCCCGAATATCCTCAAGGATGACGCGGGCCCCATCGCCGGAGGTGAGAAAAAGGGGGCATTATTCACGCGCGGTATCACCTGCCTCGGCGATTGCCCCATTCCCGGGAGGCTGGCAAAATAAGCACGTGCCATGATTATGCAAAGACGTTTGGCCTCGATCAGGATGCTGGCCTGTTGGTTATGCATTCTGGGCTTTATCGCCTCCTGCTCCCGGATAAAATATTTCCCCGGCGGCGGGGACCTCCAGACCGGGATCGCCTCCTGGTACGGCTCGGATTTCCACGGGAAGCGAACCTCCAACAAAGAAATCTACAACATGTTCGATATGACGGCCGCCCATCCGACGCTTCCCTTCGGCACCCGGGTCATGGTGACGAATCTGAACAACGGAAGATCGGCTTCAGTCCGGATCAACGATCGAGGTCCGTTCGTCGGCGACCGGATCATCGATCTTTCCTATGCGGCCGCCTGCCTCATCGATATGGTCGGATGCGGCATCGCGCCGGTCCGGGTCGAAGTCTTGAGCCCTCCGTCGCCGCCCTCCTCTTCCCCGCCCGTTTACTCGATCCAGGTGGGGTCTTTCATCTACGAAGATCACGCCAAGGATCTGGAGACCGTCCTGCGAAAGAAGTTCAGAAACGTTTATATCGCCGCTTACGAAACACCCCGTCAGATCTACTTCCGCGTGAGGATCAAAGCAAAAGACCTCGAGTCCTCGAAGAGCATCGCTCAAAAGCTTTGCGAGGACGGCTACAAAGTCCTCATCCTGGAAGAAGAATAACCGGCCTTCTTCTTCCGCTTCTTCCTCGTCCCCATTAAAGGATGAGACGAGATCGTCCATTTATGTTTTGTAGAGATAGGCACATTCCCGCAATCCGTTCTTCTGCCCGTCATGGACCGCGTATTGGGATCCGCTCCACATCGTCGCGCCCCCGAACTCGCCTTTTTTATTGAGGGCATAGAAGTTCAAACCGAAGGAAGGTCGGCCGTCGGCATTCACCAGATTCAAAGCGTGCGGCCAGAGTTTCGCTTTTTCCGAAATCTTCTCGAGCGTCTTAAGGCAGGCCTGTTCGGGCGATATCCCTTGTCCCATGAAATTCACGATCTGAAAGCTGGCGCAGGTCCGGATGTTGGCTTCGCCGAGTCCGGTCGAGCCCGCCGCGCCGATCGCGTTATCCACGTAGAGGCCGGCGCCAATGATCGGCGAATCGCCGACCCGTCCCGGGATTTTCCAGGACAGGCCGCTCGTCGTCGTGACGCCGGCCAGACGGCCATGGGCATCGACGGCGATGCAATTGATCGTTCCATGGGTCATCATCGCGGGCTGGAGGGCTTCGGGCAGCTTCTTGATTTCGGCGGGGAGCCAATTGTCCTTGTCGGACAAAGTCTCTTTCCAGCGCAGCCAGGCCTCGCGCGCTTTGTCCGTGAGGAGATCCTCTTTCTTGAAGCCGTGGGCCAAGGCGAATTTGAGCGCGCCTTTGCCGACAAGCAGGCAGTGCGTGGTCCGTTCCATCACCAGCCGGGCGACTTTGGACGGATTCTTGATGTGCTGGATCGAGGCGACCGCGCCCGAGGCGTGGGTCGGTCCGTCCATGACCGATGCGTCGAGCTCGACGACGCCGTCCTCGTTGGGCAGCCCACCGTAGCCGACGGACATATCGTCGGGATCGTCCTCGACGATGTTGACGCCGGCAATCACGGCCTCGAGCGGATCGCCTCCTTTTTTGAGAATTTCCATCGCCTTGTCCGAAGCCCGGATGCCGTTTCCGGAAGAAACGACCCTCATGACGCCGGCTGCGGCCGGTATGGACTGCGGCCCAGAAGCGAAAAGATCTTCGCCCTTTCCTGCGAGCGTCGCTGCGCCTAGGGTCACGCCGGTCTTGATAAAATCCCTTCTCGAAAATCGATGACTCATCGTGGCCTCCTTGGAATTCAAATAAAATCTATTCTTCAATCAATCCCTTCGGAGCGAATGATCCACCCGTCCGGGGAGCCGGATCGCCCGGTTGAGAAAGTCCTGTTCTTTCGTAGAGCGCCCAATCCGCGTCGTTCCCGATCCTGAATATTTTGAGGATGCGATATTCCAGGCCGTTGATCTTCAGGAGCGGCGGCCTTCCCGGTCCCGTGCGAAAGATCTCGCGAATCCGGCGTAAGTCTTCGAGGTAATAATCCGGGTTCATCCCGAGCCATATCTTTTCGAGCGCGGGATCGCGCGGATCATCAAAGGGACGCCAGGGGTCCCTTGGGAGGCGGGCCACGGCGGGGTCGGTCAATCCGAATTTGTAATCGAAGATCCTTTTTCTCGAAAAATATCCGATCGCGCCGATCCGGCCCGTGGCGATCATCGCCTTTTCCGGCAAATGATCGCGCATCCAGAGCGAGGGCTCGACGAGGGCCGCGCTGGTCAGGACATAGCCCGGATATTCTCCGATCTGTTCAGGCAAAAGAACGTAGACGATCCGCGCGGCGCCGATCAAAACGATCGACCCGCAAAGCACCGGGACGACCGTCCGGAGAACAGCGCCTGGTTTCTTTAAGAACGCGGACAGCTTTTTCACCAGATCGGCGAAACCATAAATCAGGAGCAGCATGGCGAGCGGAACGTAAGGGGCGAAATATCTTCCCATCCCGGTCCAATCCGGATTCGCGTAAACGGCAAAGAGGATTCCCGTCGTCAGCGCGGCCAGCAGAAAGAACGCACTTTTCCCGTTCCTCCGCCGAATGACGCTGAACCCGGCAGCCCAGACCGGAAGCGCTAAGAAGCCAATGAAGGGCAGGGGGATATTGGGATTCGTTCCCTTTAGAAAACGGAGCGCGTTGTTTCCGATCGCTTTCCATGCCGTGGATTTCGCGTAAAACGTATTCGGCAGGAATGATCCGAAATAGAATTTCCTCGCGAGCGTGAAGAGAAGGACCATCGAGACAAAGAGCAGGAGCGACGGCGCGCACGTTTTCCACTTCTCCGTGTTCAATCCGTTCCAGAACACAAGGGCCAAAGGGAAGATCGCAGCGCACTCGGGCCGGACCAGGAACATGAGCGCCGTCAGGATAGCCAGAACGGGCAGGCTTCGTTCGCGCTCGGCAAGGATGATCAGAGCGACGAGACCAAAGGCCAGGAGCGGTGTTTCCATCCCGCTCATGGAGAAGACGGCGAAATTGAGATCGAGCGCGATGAGGAGGGGCAGGAAGAAGAGCGGATATCGGTTGTCTTGATCCCGGGAGGCGTGCGAAGCGATTCTCAGCGTTGCCGCCAATGTCGCCAGGACGAGCAGAACGGACAGGATTTTTGCCGCCAGCGTGACCGGAACGATCCGGGCGAACGGCCATAAGAACAACAGCCAGCCGATGTTGGTCACGCCTTCGATTCGATCGGGAGGGTTGAAGACGAAACCTTGTCCATGAACGGCGTTGTCGATATAGCGAAAGCCGATATACGCGTCGTCGATGAAATAATGCCGCATGGCGACGGATAGGACGAGAACGACGACGAAAGCGGCGGCAATGCCTGCGAAGTCTTTCCGGCTCAATGTTCTCCTTTAATAAAAAAAGACGGTGGGAATTCGACATCCAGGTTGAAAGCCGGGAAGGCCGGGAATCCGTTCATTGGATCATTCCTCCCGCGCGGAAGGCGGGCAGAAATTTATCATATACAAACAGAAAAGGAAGTCAATTTGGATCCCTCTGACGAGCGGTTTCACGTGGCTGGCCAGGCAAGACCCGCTCGTCGTCAAATTGGAGAGGGAACCTGCTTCGCCCTTCCGCGGACGCGGTCGGGCGCTTCCCGTATCGCGGCCTTTTATGACGTCACGCGGATGGTCGAGCTGCTTCCGAAGCGCGGATTGACGACATTGCTTGAGGTCGAGCCGAACGTATAGCTGAGGCCGATCGAGAAATAATAGTTGAAGGTCGTTTCGAGCTGCCGCCTCTGCAATAAGACTTCTTCCTTGGTCAATTCGCCTTTCTGGAGATAAAGCTGGTCATGGATCCGGCTTCCGCTGCCGTAAACGTTCAAATTCAGCCCTTTGATGATCCGGAAAGAAATCTCGGTCGAGAGATCGATCCGGTTGAACTTCAAATCACTAAAATAATGGGAACCTGCGAGCGTCGAGCTGATCGTCCCCCAGGGTTGTTTGAGTTCCAGGGTCACGCTCAGCCCCTCCTTGACCAAGATTTCCTTCATTTTATCATAGATCGTTTCCAACCGGTATTTCATGGAATCGAGGCCGAGGTAATACATGAACCGCAGTTGCTTTTTCGTTGATTCCGAGTAGGGAAACAAATCGTATTCGATGGCCGGGGCCAGGCTCATCTTGAGGTCTATGTTCGTATAGGTCGAGGAAGAAGCGGCCAGCGTCGTCCCGATCGACCAATGATCGTCCAAACTCTTCACGACCAGACCGTTCAGGTATCGGCTGTCCGAGACGCTTTCATAGGAGTATGAGTTTCCGTCCGAGTCGCTGTAAGAATAGCAGTTTTTATAATGCGACGCGCTCAGAGAGAAGCGGATCTTCCATTCCGGCGTGACCCGGTTGGCCGAGAAGCTTCCGTCGAGCTCCTGCATCTTATAGGACGCCTCGGCCTCGATGAAGGTGTCGACATTGAAGCTGAAGACCCAGAAGTCCCATTGATCGATGACGGATGTCGGTTTGACCTGATCTAAAAATGCGATATTGACCCGGTCGGCGACGGGCGTTTTGGAGACATACCTCAGCAGCCCCATTTTCAAGACATTGATCAACCCTTTTTGGACGTCCTCGGGCTTTTGGGACGGATCGGCCGTGTAGCGAAGGAGATTGTCAACGCCCGAGAATTCCCGGCGGCCTGTCAGGGCGATGGTGAATTCCTCACCGTGGTCCGTCTTTTGTGACGTGATTTCGACGAGGATCTGCGCCTCGGCTTCGCCCTCGACATATTGAACATAGGCAATGTCTTTCCGGAGAGCCGCAGAATCAAGGCTGGATTTCATGAAGACCTTCGGCGCGTTCGGCTTCGCCTCTTGCTTGGCGCCCTGGCTGGGCGTTTGAGCGAAGCCGGGTATGATAAAGGCCTGAAAAAGAAAGGTGAATAATACAGCGGCCAAGATCTGAAATCGGAATTTCTTTGGCATGGGTTCATTTTTTCGCACGCCGGTACTCCTAATTGATGATGATGATCCCGCTGCTCCCCGTGGAGGAACCGAAACGAGGATTCACGACATTTGTGTAGATCGAGCCGAATGTATAGCTCAGCCCGAACATCAAATAATAGCTATAGGATGTCTCCAATTGCCTCCGCTGGAGGATGACGTCTTCCAGCGTGAGGTCGCCTTTGACGAGCGCGAGCTGATCGTGGATCCGAGAGCCGCCTGCATAAACGGATGCATTCAGACCTTTCAAGATATTGAACTGGATCGTCGCGTTCAAATCCAGATAATTCTTGCTGAAGTCGTGAAAATAATGGGATCCGGTCAGCTGGGCCGAGATGCTCCCCCACTTCTCCTTGACCGTCAAGCTAATGGCCAATGATTCCTTCAAGAGATTTTCCTGGGTCTTGAAGTAGATCGTTTCCTGCCGATAGCGCGTCATGCTGAACGCGGCCCAATAGAGGAAGCGCAGCTGCCGCCGCGTGGATTGGGAATAGGGAAAAACATCGAACTCGACGGCCGGCGCGGGACTGACATTCAGCTGGATGTTCGAGTACGTCGAGGATGACGCGTTCAGAAATCCACCGACCGACCAGTGCTCGTCGAGGCTTTTGACCACGAGGCCGCTGAAACTGTAGCTCTCGCGGTCGTTGTCGATGATTTCGCCGCTGTAATCATAGCGGCTGTAGTAATAGTTGGCGGACAAGCCCAGCTTGATTTTGATGTCGGGCGTGACGCGGTTGGCCGAGAAATTTCCGGTTATGGATTGGTATCGATAGGATTTTTCCCCGTAGAAATAGCCGTTCGCGCTGAGGCTGAAAACCCAGGATTTCCATTTGTCCGCGACAGCCTGGAGGCCTTGCTCTTCGGTATATGACACGGCGATCCGGCTCGCGATCGGCGTCTTGGCGACATAAGCCATCAGCCCCATCTTGATCGTTTTGACGAGCCCTTTCCGCGTCTCGTCATCGGTGTCCGTCGTCTTGGAGAAGTATTTGAGGGTGTCGTCCAAATCCGAGAATCCGTTTTGGCCGGAAAAAGCGAGCGTATATTCGACTCCCCCGCTGCCGGTGGCTTGGGTCGTGATCAGGATATGGACTTCGGCCTCCTTGCGATCTCGGACATAGTTCACGAAGGTGATCTCGGTCTTGATATACTCAATATCGCACCAGCCGCAATCAATGAACACCTTGGGCGCGCTCTTCTTCAGCGTTTCGATATCCGCTTGAGCGCTTTGGGAAAAAGCCGAGCCGACGAATAAAAAAAAGGCGAGGATCAATAGCGCGAAACGGGACTGCGTGATCTTCATCGCGAATGACTCCTTAAATATTTACATGGACCGTAAAAGAAGTTGACAACGGTTTCCCGAAGCCTCGAATCCCTGAAAACACAGATACAAAACAGCAAGTTTCATGCCTAATCCAAAGCGCCGCCGGGAAGATCCGCTCGATATTAATACGCTGCTCGACGCGAAAAGGTTACTCTTTCCCGAATCATGGCCTTTGAGGTTTCCGTTGTTCCTGGGTGATGATTCGTGTATCATGAATCCTCTTTACAGAGATATGATGAGATATCGGACAGGCGTTCAGATCCTCGCCGCGACGATCGCAATCGAGGCCGACAGCCCGGATATCCTCCCCCGCTTTCCGCTCAAAGTCGAGGTTCCGTCGCTTCTCACCGATTTCCGAAACGTTGTTGAAATTCCTTTTTCTGGAACATCGGATGGGCGCATCGTCATTGAAAATACCCGATCCCAATCGGTGGAATATTCGTTTTCGGGCGGAACCGCTTTCTTCCGCGGCCCTTTTTGCGCTCTCGAGAAAAAAGCGTCCGACATCCGCTACAGTCTGTGGGGCAACCAGGGACTTCTCTACCGGTTCGCCCTTCATCTTTTGGAAGCGCGCCACGGCCTGTTCAGCTTCCATGCCGCCGGTCTTTTTGACGAACGAAATCGCCGCTTGTATGTAATAGCCGGGGGCGCCGGCAGCGGCAAAACCGTCTACCTCTTGAGCGGTATCGCGAACGGGCTCAAGCTTTTTTCGACCGAAACCGTCCATTTCGGATTCACGAAAAAAGGCCTGACCTGGTTCATGGGTTCGCTCGTGGACAATATCCGGCTGGGCACGCTGATCCACGATTTCCCTCGATTCTGCCCCGAGGGCATGGCCGGAGAGTCCGAAAACGAAATCTGGCGGAAAAAGATCGCTCTCGATCTGACGGCCCATCAAACAGCCCGGGAATCCATCCTCAAACCCAGGGTGGTTCTGATCTTCCCTCACATCGAGAAAAGACGCTCGGGAATCGTCGTCGCGGGCATGAGTGACGCCCGAACCTCGGCCAAGGCCGTCTTCGACAATCTGTCGCAGAAAATCGCCGAGACGGTCGTCCTTTATGACCGGCTTCCGGTGCCGGGCTTTGACAGCGCCTCTCTCGCGCTGGGCCGCCTCAAGGCGTCTGCCTCGCTCGTCCGGCACAAATCGATCGAACGGATCGTGTCCGTTCACTCCAACCCTGCCGAATGCTGGGGAAATTTCTTGAAGGATAAGGAGGCATGCCCTTGATCAGAAAAAGAAAAGATTCAAAGGCCGTTTCTCAAAAAGCGTGGGAAGGCGTCATCCGGATGCCGGTCGACGGCCGGAGCCGGCGGCCCCGGACGACGGGCTTGACCATGGTCATCGACAAGAACGTCGGGCTCCATCAGCTCGATGATCTGCTGGCCGTCGCCGCGGATTATATCGATGTGATCAAATTGACCTTCGGAACATCAGCGTTCTATGACCGGAAACTCTTGAAGGAAAAAAACGAGAGAATTGCCTCGCGCGGAATCGAGATCATGCCCGGCGGAACGTTTCTCGAAGTCGCGGTCTGGCAAGACGTGGTCGATCGTTATCTGGATCGGGCCAAAGAGTTGGGCTTCACGACGATCGAGGTCTCGGACGGGACGATAACCATCGACCGGAATACGCGCGCCGATGTCATCAAACGAAGTCTCGACAAAGGATTTAACGTCATCACCGAGGTCGGAAAAAAGGACCCGCAGGATGTGGTTCCCATCGCTCTCGTCCATCAATTGATCGGAGAAGACGTCGAACACGGCGCTTTCAAGGTCATCATCGAAGCGCGGGAAGCCGGAAAAGGCGTCGGCATCTTCGACCGGGACGGCCGGACCCGCATAGATGAAATGGAAAACATCATCGCCGGCGTGGCCGATGCCGATGTTTTGATCTGGGAAGCGCCTCTCAAGAACCAACAGCAGGATCTCATTCTGAGGTTCGGCCCGAACGTCAACCTCGGCAATATCGCGCCCGAGGAGATCCTGGCTTTAGAAGCCTTACGACAAGGCGTCCGGGGCGACACACTCAAAAAGGCCTATCTGGACAGCCGGAAATAGAGGCCATCGGTTTCATTCCAGCGCTTCGAGCAGCTGAATTTCGACCTCATGGTCCCCTTCGGGCACATCGAATTTCACGGACCGGCCCTTGAAGATCCTTTTGGGCTGATTGTCGATCAGAAGCTGGAATTTCCCTTTCTTGAGAAACTGGATCTCGACTTGGCGCTTGGCGATGGCCCTCATCTCGAAGGACACCTCGTTCTCGGAATAAAGGAAATGGCGGATCACGGCTCCGCCGTCGACCGCGAAGATCTCATTCCCCTCTTCCCGTAGCAGGATTTCGCCTTTGCCGACCTGGACGTCATAACTCCGTCCCTGAATCGAAGCCCGGAAAAGCCTTCCCTTGCTTTCCGGCTGGATCATACCGAACCGGAACCCTTCCCAGGGCGTGACATCCAGGTATTCCTCGACGGCTATGAGGGCGAACAACGGTCCCCAGCTCTGAAATCTCTGACCGGCGGCTTCTCCGGTCAGGGGATGGAAATTCTCCGGGCAGAGTTGGAAATTGGTCCATGTCCGCATGAAAAGCGCCGAGCTCTTTTTTGCGAATTCAGAGGCGAGCACGTCTTGTCCGTAAGCCTTCAAGCCTTGATAAACGAGGTAGTTCGTCGGCGGCCAGATCGTTCCCCTCCAGTATTGCCGATCTGGGTTCTTCGGGTCATTGAAAGCCGGGTCGTCCCGCGAAATCGAAGGAATGATGTAATCGCCCCAGAATTCCTTGGGATTACGAAGATGTCTGATCATGGTTTGGGCCCGGCGTTCATCGGGGATCCGGGCCAGGAGCGGCAGAAAACTCGAGGCCGCTTTTCGCGTCGAGAATCGGCCGTCCCAATAGCGGTCGAAATAGAAACCTTCCCTCTGGTTCCAGAGATGGGTATTGATGAGGTCCTTCATCTTCTCGTACTCGTCCAGATAGTTTTCCATTTCCTCGCGCTTATTGAGAAGGTCGGCCATATGGGACAGGCACCAGGCATCGAGGGCGTAAAAGCAGTTCAGGTCCAGGCAGTTCATGCTCAAGGTGCCCGTTTCGCCGTTGAAGGGGACGTCGTCCCAGTTCGGAAGATCGTCCTGGCCGGATTCCCATTTCGCCCGCTGCTCACCGGTCGCGTTGACTTCCCACGACGGCGGCCTTTCGGAGACGAGTTCCCTGTCCGATCCCCACTCCAGGAGGCCGTCGCCGTTGCCGTCGCGGCGCGATTGCCCGTTCGGCTTTTTCGCCTTCCAAAAGCCGTGCCACTTTTTTAAATAGGGATAGGCGAAATTCAAAATCTCCGGATCTCCGGTCTTTTGAAAGAGCTTGAGACAGACGTAAGCTCCGATCGGCGGCTGCGAACGGTCCGGCGTCCCGCCGAAACGGCTTCGCCAGTTGGGAATGTTTCCGTTCGGATATTGCGTTTCGAGCACGGCTTTGAGGGCGTCCGAGGCGAGCTTCGCGCTTTCGACGGACAGTTCGAGGGCATTGAAGAACGAATCCCAGCCGAAGATCTGCCAATGATCGGGCGATCCGTCGGAGCGATTGAAGATCCAGCGCCGGCCGGCGGGAGCGTAAAGCCGGTGATTTCCAGCTTGATAGAGCGTCATCCAGAAGAGATTGTTCGTGATGGCTTCGGGGACGCCTTCATAAAGGCCGTTGATCGTCACTCGCTTTTTCAGATATCGATCGCGCTCCTCGTCCAGGATCCCATCGATCGTCTTCGTATTTTGATAGCGGTAGATGTGCTTTTGGACCACATCGGCGTCATCTCCGACGCCGGCCACGAAATAAATGCGGCGTTCATTTTCCTGGGAAAAAACGAGGGAGATCTCTTCCCCTTCGAGCGCCGAAGAAGCCGGCTGTCCCGGACGATGCGTCCACAGGAGTCCGAAAACGGGCTTGGCGGCTCGCGATTCGCCCTGGATCAGACCGTCCGTCCGGATCCGATAACGGCCCTTGAAGTCCCAGGGAAAATATTGGACGAGATGGATCCGGACGTTTTTCGGACCTTGAAGCCGGCCGATAACCGAGCGCTCATCCTGCCTGGACCATTCGAGCGTCAAGGTGTCGGATTTCTCGGACGGCTTGATCAAGATCGGCGTGTCATTTTTCTGTTCGGCCGGCAAGAGGGGTAGCCCGATATCGAACTTGACCCGGGCATAAAGGCCGTCGGACGCGTTCGGCCCCGCTTCCGAGACCATGTAAAAAAGGTCGTTTCCGTCGATCATGCTCCCGTCTTTCTCGACTTTGAAACGAAAGGCGAACGCGGCGTCTTTTTGCGGGGCAAGGACAAGACCGCACCAGCCCATTCCGTCCAACGCTCCGATATAGGTATCTTTCCAGGGATAAGGCACGTCAGCGCGAAGGACGATGAAAAGCGCGGATCCTCCGAAGAGAGCGAAGATCAAAAGGAGACGAAGAGGCTTATGACGCCGGGGCATGTTCAAGTCTTATTTTCCAAAAACAATCTACGCTAAAAGCGGCCCGAAATCAAATCCGCGCCGGATTGTTTGGGCCGAAAGTTTCTTGGAATCGAGTTTCTTTATCCTGCGGCCAGGGAACTACGCTCCTTTAGAAGAAAAGTTTTAATCCGAATTTGAGAAAAACAGTCCGAAGATTCACCCTGAAGTCGGCCGACGAGACGCCTTGATTCATGTCCCGATACGTCGTCTTGCCGGGAGCCGACCGCATAAGATAGGAGCCCTCGCTGAAAAAATTCAGCGTCGAGTTCAGGGGAATTCTGGCGCCCAGACCGAAATAAAAGGCCGGGCCGTCCGCGATCTGCTGATCGATCCGGACTTCGGGGATCGAGGCATACGAGCCGATGCTAAACCTGGTGAAGACGAAAGCGCCCCCGGCGAAGGCGCAGGGAATGAAGAACGGGTTCTGAAGAAATTCGCCCTGCAGGCAAATGATGATCGGCGAGGCCGATACGGTTCCATTATAAAGGACCCCTTTGGCCCGATTGGACAAGGATGTCCAATGCGAGAATTCGATGGAAAGCGAAAGCCGGCCCCCGAGGATGGGATAGGAAACTCCGAAGCCGGATTCGAATTCTCCATGGAGGTACCCGGATTCAGGGAAGGAATACCCCCCGTGGGCGTGAAGCGCCAGCCGTCCGTGCTGGGCAAACACGACGGCCGGGAATGTCATGCCGAAGAGCAGAACACATATCGACCGGCGCCAAGATCGCATATCGGGATACATATTCCTCGAATCCCGGCATGATGTCAATCCAAAGCCATTTTCTTGATGAAATTCGAACCTGGCTGTGATAGATTATTTTCAATCGATAAGGAGAGCCCATGAACTTCAATTTGTACTTCAAGTCGCGGCAGGGTGAGATGATCAATCTTCTCAAGGAGCTCGTTCACCGCGAATCCCCCACCTCGGATAAAAAGGCCGTCGACGCCTGCTCCGGTTTTCTCGCCGATCACTTCAAAAAAATCGGCGCTAAAATAACCCGTCTCCCCCAGAAAATGACGGGCGACTTTTACACCGTCGAATTCCCGCCCCGCGAGGACAAGCGCCTTGACGAACAGATCCTTGTCCTGACGCACATCGATACGGTCTGGCCGGTCGGCAAGATCGCCAAGATGCCGTTCTATATTTCGGGCGAAAAAGTCTTCGGACCTGGCGCCTTGGATATGAAGGGAGGATTGGTCGTCTCCTATTTCGGTCTCAAAGCGTTGAATGAACTCAATCTGCGGCCTCGGAAGAAGATCGTGATTTTCATCAATGCCGCCGAGGAGACCGGCTGTCAGGAAGCGCACGACATCATCAGGGCCTTGGCCAAAAAATCCCGGTATGCCCTTTGCCTGGAACCCGCGCTTCCGGGGGGAGCCCTCAAAGTCCAGAGAAAAGGCCGTCTCGTTATCCGCCTGGAGGCCGTCGGCAGGGCCGCCCATGGAGGGACTCCCGAGAAAGGCGTCAATGCCATCGAAGAAATCGGGGCCCAACTGCGCCGCGTTCAAACGCTCAAGTCGAAGGACATCTCGGTCAATATCGGGCTCATCGGCGGAGGTGAAAAGGCCAATGTCGTTCCCGATCGCGCCTGGGCCGTTTGCGACATCCGTTTTTGGGATTCGGCGCAGAAAGAAAAAGTCATCGGCTTTTTCAAGAAATTGACCCCGCACGTTCGCGACGCTAAAATCAAATTCGCGGTGGAGAGTCTGACTCCGCCCATGGAAAAAACCAAAGCGTCCGCCGCCCTTTTTCTTGAAGCCAAAAGGATTGCGGAGGACCTGGGCCTCGCTCTCGAGGGCGGAAAAACGGGGGGCGGCTCGGACGCCTCGATCGCGGCCGGCCTCGGCGTCGCGACGATCGACGGCCTCGGCCCGGACGGAGACGGGATTCACGCCGAGCACGAACACGTGCTCCTGCCTTCCCTCATTCAGCGGGCCGCGCTCCTCGTCGAATTATTTCGACAGCTATAAATTGACATGCGAATGGAAACTGTAATAAGGTTGATTTTTAACGTCCTATCATATTTTAAGGAGGAGTCATGATCAAAAAATACTATCTTCTGTCCCCCGGTCCCACGCCCGTTCCGGAGAACGTCCTGGCTGCGGCAGCCGAACCGATCATCCACCATCGGACCCCCGAGTTCTCCAAAATCTTCATGGATGTGTCCGAAGGCCTAAAATATGTCTTTGGAACGAAGGAGGAGGTGTATATTCTCACCTCGTCGGGGACGGGCGCCATGGAGGCCTCCGTTATCAATACGTTGTCCCCCGGCGACAAGGCGCTCACGATCAACACCGGCAAGTTCGGCGAACGCTGGGGCAATATCTGCAAAGCCTACGGCATTCAACACAAGGAAATCGTCGTGGAATGGGGCGCCGACTATACCAAAGAGCAGCTCGAGGCCGAGCTCAAGGCCAACCCCGAGATCAAGGCGGTTTTTTGCCAGCTCTCCGAGACCTCGACGGGAGCCATATACGATATCCGGGGTTTCGGCGAAGTCGTCTCAAAAACGAACGCCATTCTCGTCGTGGACGGCATCTCGGGGCTCGGCGTCATGCCTTGTCCCATGGACGAATGGAACGTCGACGTTTTCCTTTCGGGCTCGCAAAAATCCTTTATGATTCCCCCCGGACTGGCTTACATCGCTTTCAGCCAGAAAGCCTGGAAGCTCGTCGAGACCGCGAAATGCCCCAAGTTTTATTTTGACGCCAAAAAGGCCCGCAAGAACTTAGCCGATAAAACGACGCCGTGGACCCCCGCCATTTCCTTGGTCATTCAGCAAAAAAAGGCTTTGGATATCATTATCGCGATGGGGCTGGAGAAACTTTTCCATCATCACCGCGTCCTCGGAGACGCGACAAGAGCGGGCGTCAAGGCTCTTGGCCTCGAACTCCTAGCCAAGAAACCCGGCAACATCCTGACCGCCGTGAAAACGCCGGCCGGCATCGAAGGGGGCAAGATCGTCAAAACGATGCAGGGCAAATACATGGCCTATATTCAGGGCGCCCAGGATCCTAACAAAGGCAAGTTCTTCAGGATCGCCCACTTGGGCTATATGGGGGGGTTCGACATCATCACGGCCCTGACGGCTTTGGAGATGACCCTCCTTGACCTCGGCTACAAACTCGAACCCGGCATCTCGATTAAAGCGGCCGAACCTATTTTGAGGGAGAATTGGGCATGAGAAAAATATTGATCGCGGATTCGCTGGACAAGGAGGCTATGGATCAGCTCAAGATCGTTCCGGGCTTCGAGGTGACCGTGAAAACCGGGATGGACGAGGCGACTTTGATCAAAACCATCCCCGGCTTCAACGCAGTCGTCGTCCGCAGCGCGACGAAGATCACGAAACCCGTCATCAACGCCTCGACGAACCTGGAAATCATCGTCCGGGCCGGCATCGGCTTGGACAACGTGGACGCGGCGGCGGCCAAAGCCAAAGGCATCAAGGTCGCCAATACTCCGGCGGCGACGACGATCTCCGTGGCCGAACACGCTTTCGGCCTCATGCTGGGAGCCGTCCGGCAGCACGGATTGGCCAACTATACGATGAAGCAGCACAAATGGGAGAAAAAGGTCCTTCACGGGACGGAGCTTTATCAAAAGACTCTCGGCTTAATAGGCTGCGGCCGAATCGGACTCGCCGTCGCCGAGCGGGCTATCGCCTTCGGCATGAACGTCATCGGATATGACGTTGTTCCCTTCAAGACGACATTGCCGGTGAAGCAGGTGACGCTCGACGAACTCCTGACCCAGGCCGATATCTTCTCGCTCCATGTTCCGAAGACGGAAAAACCGATTCTCGGAGCCGCCGAGTTCGCCAAGATGAAAAAAGGCGTCGTGCTGGTCAACGCCGCGCGCGGCGGGGTCGTCGACGAAAAGGCGCTTTTGGACGCACTGAACTCAGGCAAAATCAAGGCCGCGGCTTTGGATGTCTTCGCCAAAGAACCTCCCGAGGACTGGACGCTCATCGACCACCCGAACGTCACGGCAGCGCCGCATATCGGCGCCCAGGCCGAGGAAGGCCAAAAAAGAGCCGGGCTCGAAGTCGTTAGGATTCTCAAGGAAAAGCTCGTTTAATTTTGAGGGGGACGCGGACGCCGGTCCTCGTCCCCCTTTTTTCCCCTCCGGTTCGCATTCCATCGAATGATTCAAAATAGTATTTTTCCCCGTTTTCCGCTAAAATATCGCTTTCTCTAGGATTTTCGTGCCAAACGGCTAGGAGCTTTGATGGTCTATCTGGACAATAATGCCACTACCCCCCTCGACCCCGCCGTCGCGGACAAGATGTCCGTGTTTCTCCGCGAGCATTTCGGCAATCCGTCGTCTCTTTACCCGATCGGCCGTCAGGGCAAAGAAATGATCAACGAAGCCCGGGAACAAGTCGCCAAGGCCCTCGGCGCCTCCAAATCCGAAATCTATTTCACGGGCTCCGGCACGGAGGCGGACAATCACGCCATTTTCGGGGCGCTCGAAGCCGTGCCCGACAAGAAGGAGTTCGTCACGTCGGCCGTCGAACATCCGGCCGTCCGCGAAGCCGCCCTTTATCTGGAAAAGAAAGGGTATAAAATCATCTTCGTTCCCGTGGACCACTTCGGCGTCATCGACCTCGATTTTCTCAGGGACGCGGTCACGCCCCAAACGGCCCTGGTTTCCATCATGCACGCCAACAACGAAATCGGCACGATCCAGCCGATCGAAGATATCGTCCGTATCGCCAAAGAGAGAGGAACCCTGGTTCATACCGATGCCGTTCAGACCTTCGGTAAAATCGAGTTCCAAACGGACCGGCTGGGCGTCGATCTGCTCTCTGTATCGTCGCACAAGATCTACGGTCCCAAAGGAGTCGGCGCTCTTTATGTCCGAAAAGGGACAAATGTTCATCCGTTCCTCCACGGCGGCCACCAAGAGCGCGGGATGCGCGCGGGCACAGAAAATACGATCGGGATCATCGGCTTCGGCGAGGCGGCGCGCATCCTTCCCGAAAAATTCACGACCGACAAAGCCCGCATTGATAAACTAGCCGCCCGCTTAAAAAAAGGGATTGAAGAGAAGATTCCCAAAGTCAGGCTTAACGGACATCCCGAAAAAAGGATCAAAAGCACGCTGAATTATTCGTTCCTTGGCCTCGAGGCCGAAGCCATTCTCCTGGCCTTGGCGACCAAAGAGATCTATGTCGCGACCGGTTCGGCCTGCAGCGAGGAATCGGAAGAAGTGTCCCACGTCTTGCTGGCCATAGGATTGAGGCCCGAAATCGCCCGATCCACGGTCCGCCTCTCGCTGGGACGCTTCAATACGGATCACGACATTGATATCACTCTGAAAGAACTCCCCGATATCATCGAAAAACTGAGGAAAATCTCCGCTTTCAGCCCCGAGGACATTTGAAAAGGCGGCCATAAATGCCGGATATTATGACGACGAAACCAACGATTTTTGACCTCGTCAAAAGGCGGCCCGTTCTTTTGGACGGGGCCATGGGCACCGAGCTGATGAAACGCGGTCTTCCCCAGGGAACTTGTCCCGAAGAGTGGAACGTATCCAATCCGGATGCGCTGAAAGCCATCCATCGGGACTATTACGAAGCCGGATCGGACGTCGTCGCGACGAACTCGTTCGGCGGCAACAGGATCATGCTCGTTTCCCACGGTTTAGCGGGCCGTTGTCACGAGCTCAATTATGCGGCCGCCAAACTAGCCGGCGAGGTCAAGCCGGAGGGAAAATTCGTGGCGGGCGACCTGGGCCCGACCGGAAAGTTCTTGAAACCGCAAGGGGAATACACCGAGGACGATTTCGAAAAGGCCTTCGCCGTCCAGGCGAAAGGCCTGGCCATGGGGAAAGTGGACTTTTTTATGGTGGAAACCATGTTCGACCTCAGGGAAGCCCTCTGCGCCGTGCGCGGCGTTCGAAGCGCCTCTTCCCTGCCCGTATTCGTGACGATGACATTCAATAAGACCCCCCGGGGGTTTTTCACGCTCATGGGCGATAGCGTGCGGCAATGCGCCGAAGCTTTCGAAAAATTGGACGTTCCCATATTCGGCGCCAACTGCACATTGACGAGCGCCGATCTTGCCGATTGCATCCGGGAAATGCGAAAACATACCTCCCGTCCTCTGATCGCCCAGCCCAACGCCGGAAAACCGGAACTGACGGACGGCCGAAAAGTGGTCTATTCGCAGGGAATCGAGGAGTTCGTCAAGGACGTTCCAAAACTGATCCAAAACGGGGCCGGCCTCGTCGGGGGCTGTTGCGGGACAAATCCGGAATATATCCGGCGGACCGCGATCGCGCTCAAACTTCTTTGATCTGCGCCAGGAATCTCTTCCTCAAAGCCAGGAAATAGCTTTGGTAGCCTTCTTTAGCGAAATCCGGATAGGTCCAGTCGAGCTTGCGAATCCCCGTTTTCGTATAAAGGAATTCCAGGTGTCCGTAAATTCCGCGTCGAAGCGGAATCCTATGGGAGAAATCCTTGGCCGTGGCCATGATGAGCGCGGCGGGCGTGATATAACCCGGATCCAGGTTGATGATCCGAAGATCCGCGCGGAACTCCCGTCGGATTTCATTTTCGAGATCGTTCGTCCGAATTTTGATCTCGCTCAGGCTTTCAGGATCGATCAATCTCTCGAAACTAATAAAACTCCGCTTCAAACCCGTTCCCATTTGGGCCTCGTAATAATCCGTCAGATCGAATTCGAATCGTGGGCTGCGCCCGTCCACCGGTCCAAAAGCCGCGACGAGCCGTTCCTCCGATTTCCGGAAATAATCTTCCTTGGCCGTGATGATCCCACAGAGGAGTTTTACGAGACGGAACGTTTTGATATCAGCCACATCCAATAAAATAATCCTAATTTTCGATAATTTCAATCGCCTATTCCGCAAATTTCTGATCGGTACAAATTGGCGTTGACCTCATCGCTTTTCTCCCTTATAATTTTGGAGCCATGAAATGGGTTTACATCGAAGATATCGCCGCTTATAAGGACCAGGACGTCGAAATCCGCGGCTGGGTGTACAATAAGCGCTCGAGCGGAAAGGTCCGCTTCCTCCTCATCCGAGACGGCACGGGCATTCTCCAAACGACGGTCTTCGGCGGAGACGGCAACCATCCCCTTTTCGGGAAATTCGACGCACTGACCCAGGAATCCTCGCTCATCGTCCGTGGCCGTATCCGCGAGGACAAACGCGCGCTGGGCGGATATGAGCTCAGCCTCCAGGACATCGAGATCCTCCAGATCGCTAAGGACTACCCGATCACGCTCAAGGAGCACACGACGCCTTTTCTCATGGAACACCGCCATCTATGGCTGCGCTCCCGCAAACAACATGCCGTCCTCCAGATTCGGGCTGAGGTCGTCAAAGCCATTCGGAACTTTTTCGACGACCGCGGCTTCCGCCTCATGGACACTCCCATCTTGACCCCAAGCGCCTGTGAAGGGACGACGACGCTTTTCGAGACGAAATATTTCGATCAGATGGCCTATTTGAGCCAGAGCGGTCAGCTCTATAATGAGGCCACGGCCGCGGCTTTCGGGAAAGTCTACTGCTTCGGGCCGGCCTTCCGCGCCGAGAAATCCAAAACCCGCCGCCATCTGATCGAATTCTGGATGGTCGAACCGGAAGTCGCTTTCGCAACGCTCGAGGACACCATCGAGCTCGGCCAGGACCTCATCCTGTTCATCATCGAGAGGGTCCTGGCCAAGCGACGGCTCGACCTCGAAGAGCTCGAGCGCGATCCGAAGCCGCTTGAAAATATCCGGAAGCCCTTTCCGCGAATCACCTACGATGAGGTCGTCCCTAAACTCCGGGAAAAAGGCTCGACCATGGAGTACGGCGATGACTTCGGCGCGCCCGAAGAAACGCTCATTTCGGAGCTCTCGACGAGCCCGGTCTGTATCACCCATTTCCCGGCCAAGATCAAAGCCTTTTACATGCAGCCTGATCAAAAACGTCCCGATCTTGCCCTGGGTGTCGATTTTATGGCTCCCGAAAGCTACGGCGAGATCATCGGTGGCGGCCAGAGAATCCATGATCTTGAGCTTCTCGAGCGAAGGATCAAGGAGTCCAACCTGCCCCGCGAGGCCTACGAATGGTATATTGATCTTCGCAAGTACGGGTCGGTCCCCCATTCCGGTTTCGGCCTGGGTGTCGAACGAACGGTATCCTGGATGTGCGGGATCAAACACATCCGCGAGACCATTCCCTTCCCCCGTCTGCTCTATCGAATCTATCCCTGAGAATCGGGTTTCCATAACGTTTTTTGACGTCTTTTCGTAAAAGGCCATGAAAAAAGTCACGCTCATCACGTTTGGCTGCGCCAAGAATCTCGTCGATAGCGAGGTCATGGCCGGATGCCTCCATGCCGCGGGCTATGCGACCATCGCCGAAGCCGCAAAAGCGGATATCATCATCCTGAATACCTGCGGTTTCATCGGACCGGCTAAAGACGAGGCCGAAGCGGCCATCCAAAACGTCCTCCGGCTGAAGAAGAAAGTCCGGAATAAAAAAATCATCGTCATGGGCTGCTACGTCGAACGATATGGACCCCTCTTGAAAGCCGCGTATCCCGATGTGGATGCCTGGGCCGGGGTCAAAGACTTCGATCAGATCGTCAAGATCATCGAGGGAAGATCGTATTCCGGATCCGGACGGACGTTTCTCTATGGCCACGAAACGCCTCGCGCGATATCGACGCCGGCCTCATGGGCTTATGTCAAGATCTCCGAGGGATGTTCCCATCAATGCTCTTTCTGCGCGATCCCGTTGATCAAGGGAGCCTACAGGTCCCGGCCGATCTCGTCGATCGTCAAAGAGGTCCGGCGGCTCGCGGCCGGAGGCGTCAAGGAAATCAATCTGATCTCTCAGGATACGACGTATTTCGGCAGGGACCGCGAAAAACCGGGTGATCTGGTCGGACTCCTTGAAAAACTCGTCCGGATTCACGGAATCGAATGGATCCGCCTGCTATATGGATATCCGGAAGAGATCACGGACGCTTTGATCGAGATCATGGGAGAGCCGAAGATCTGCCCCTATTTCGATATTCCCTTCCAGCATTCCGATCCGGCCATCATCCAAAGGATGCGACGGGCGATGGACGGCAACCGGGCCCTCAAGCTCCTCGACAAAATCCGGAATCGGTTGCCGGAGGCCTCGTTTCGTACGTCGGTTATCGTCGGGTTTCCGGGAGAAGGACGGAAGGAATTCGCCCGCCTCCAATCGTTCGTAAGGGCCGCCCGGTTCGATCATCTTGGCGTGTTCACGTATTCGAAAGAAGATGGGACGAGCGTGTGCCGACTCGGAGATTCTGTAGCGGAGAGCACAAAAAAAAGCCGGCGCGATCGCATCTTGGAGATCCAAGCCGGGATTTCAGCGGAAAAACTCAAGACTTTTGTCGGCAGAAACATCGATGTTTTGATCGAAGGGATCTGGAAAAACGATCGCCGCTTTCTCATCGGGCGCTCCCGTTTTCAAGCGCCGGAAGTCGACGGCATCGTTCTCGTGAAACCGCCGACCGGACAAAAATGGGACGGCGGTCCGATTCAAAAAGTTGAAATCTTATCTTCGGAAGTATATGATCTGTTCGGAAAAGCATTAGGATGAGAGCATTAGCCAGAATATTCGCAACCTTCTTCGGTTCTGGTTTTTTTCCGGTTGCGCCAGGGACATTCGCCAGTCTTATCGCCGCTCTCCTGTTTAAGTTCATTTTAGCCTCCTGGTCCTGGCCGTTATTCGCTGGACTGATCGTTCTGATTTTTTGTCTTGGGGTGCCGGCGGCGACGGCCTTTTCAAAAGAGCTGGGCCAAAAGGATCCGCACGAAATCGTCATCGATGAAGTCTGCGGCCAGTGGATCGCTTATCTATGGAGCCCCGGAACCTGGCTCCCTGTGCTCATCGGATTCTTTCTCTTCCGGATCTTTGACGTGCTCAAGCCGTTTCCCATCCGCAGGCTGGAGCGGCTTCCCGGCGGTTGGGGCATCATGGCCGACGACGTCCTGGCCGGCCTCTATGCGGCGTTCGTCCTTCACCTCTATCTCCTGATAAAATGAAGATCGAGATCCTGGCCGTCGGTTCCGAGCTCCTTTCCCCATTTTTCCAGGACACGAACTCGCTTTTTCTGACCCGGCGCCTCAATGACCTGGGTTTGGACGTTTCTCTGAAAACCATCGTCGGGGACGATCACGACGACTTGCTGAATAGCATCAGGGACGCTTTGCCGAGGGCGGGCCTTCTTTTGATCATGGGAGGCCTGGGTCCCACTTCGGACGATATCACCCGTGAAGTCTGCGCCGAAGCTCTGGGCAAAAAACTTCTTTTCGATCAAGATCTCGGCCAAGGCATCGAAGCGCATTTCCGGCGCCGGGGTAAGGATATGCCCTCCTCCAATAGGAAGCAAGCTTTTATCATCGAGGGCGCCGTTGTTCTGGAGAACAAGAACGGCACGGCTCCTGGCCAATGGATCGTTCATGGCGGCACGCGCATCGCGCTGCTTCCTGGCCCTCCGCACGAGCTCCTGCCTATGTTCGAGGAATGCATCTGGCCGAAGCTCGAGGGCCTGGGCCAGGGCGTGACCGCGCGCAGGACGCTGCGTATCACGGGAATGACGGAATCCGAAGTCGAAAACCACATCTCCGATTTGTATCCAAAAACGCCGGAGTTGCGTCTGACGATCCTATCCTCTCCCGGCCAGATCGAGCTCCATCTGACCGCGTTTTCAAAAACCCCTGGCGACGTCGCCGCGACCGGCGTTGAATCCTTGACCCTTGAAATCCGGCGCCGCCTAGGAGACTTTATTTTTTCGTCGACGGGAGAAGATCTGGAAGCCGTCGTCGGCGGGCTTTTGCGCGAACGACAAAAGACTCTCGCGACGGCCGAGTCCTGCACGGGCGGTCTTCTCGCCGGCCGCATCACGGATGTTTCCGGAAGTTCGGAATATTTTCTCGAAGGTTTCATCACCTACGCCAATGCGGCGAAAAACGCAAGGCTCGGCGTCCCGCTGGACATGATCGCAGCTCATGGGGCTGTAAGCCGTGAAGTCGCCGAGGCGATGGCCGCCGGCGTTCGGCAGAAGACGGGCGCGGACTTTGGATTGGCCGTGACCGGAATCGCCGGCCCATCGGGCGGCACGCCGGAGAAACCCCTCGGACTCGTTTATGCGGCCCTGTCCCGGGAAGACGGCGTGGACGTCCAAAAAAACGTTTTTCTTGGGAAAAGGAATCAGGTGAGATTCCAAGCCACGCAGAAAGCCTTGGATATGCTCCGCCGAGTCCTCATCGACACACGGCCGAAATAAGCCTGGAGAGGAGACCATGAGGGCCTTTATCGCGATCGACCTCGATCCGGAAATCAAAAAAAATCTCATGGATATCCTTCGCCGCTTGAAAAGACTCGCGCCTCATAATGTCGGGTGGGTCAAGGAACAGGGAATGCACCTCACCCTCAAATTCCTGGGAGAGATCGACGAGGCCCGGGCGGCCCAAATCAAGGCTTTGATGAAAGACATCGCCGGGATGACCAAGCCGTTTCCCTTGGAAATGAAAGGAACCGGATTTTTTCCTCCGGAGTCGAGACATCCCCGCGTCCTCTGGATAGGAACGACGGAGCAACCCGTCCTCGCCGAGCTTCAGGAGCGATTTGAATCCGGACTGGAAAAAATCGGTTTTGGCCGCGAGGACAGGCCTTTTCATCCCCATTTGACGCTCGGCCGAATCAAAGGCCCCTTTGCTCTCGCCGAGATCATCGCGGAGCTCAAAAAACATGAAGCGGCCGCGTTCGGCGAAATGATTGTCGACAAGGTCACGCTTTTCAAGAGTGTCCTGAAGCCGACTGGAGCCGAATATTCCGTTCTCGAGGAAAGTCTTTTTTCGTGAAGATCATTTACGCGCTTTTGGCCTATTTCGTCGGCGCTCTGCCTTCGGGATATCTGTTCTTTCGGGCCTCCGAGAAAAAAGATATCCGCGAGTTTGGCAGCGGGGCCACGGGCGCGACGAACGTCCTAAGGCTTAAGGGCTGGAGATACGCCATTCCCGTGGCTTTCTTGGACCTCCTTAAAGGATTCCTCCCGGCCTTTTTCGCCTTGAAGATCTTCGGGGACCCGCAGCTGGCCGTTATCTGCGCCTCTCTGGCCGTGTTGGGGCATTGCTTTCCCATCTATATCGGCTTCCGAGGTGGAAAAGGCGTCGCGACGGCCGCCGGGGCTATGTCCGCTGTCGCCTTGGGACCGGCGCTTCTGAGTCTCGTTGTTTTCGTGGTGACGGTCGTGCTGACCCGTTTCGTCTCGCTGGGGTCGATCCTTGGCGCCGTTGCTTTTCCTATTTTCATGGTTCTCTTCAAAATGCCGGCGCCTCTCATCGTCTTGAGTTTACCCATCCTTTTGATTATCCTGATAAGACACGGCGAAAACATGAAACGCCTCTCGCGCGGCAAGGAGAGAAAATTCGGCCAAAAGATCGATAGGCAACCATGAACGCGAGCGTCATCGGCGGCGGGAGCTGGGGGTCGGCTTTCGCTCTATACCTCGGCCGGAACAAGATCCGGACGAAACTGTGGATCCGCGAACCGGAGATCTTTGAGGCGGTCGTCCGGGAGAAAGAAAACAAGGTCTTTCTCGCCGGCTTCAAATTCCCGCCCGACGTTTCGTTTCATCACGATCTCGATCAAGCCCTCCAAGGATCCGAACTCATTTTCGTCGCCGTCCCTTCCCAGTTCAGCCGCAAGATTTATGCCCGCCTCGCGCCTCATCTCACGGCGGAGCACTCCGTGATCAGCCTCACGAAAGGCATCGAAAAACGGACGCTTCTCCGAATGAGCGAAGTCATGGCCGAGGTCTTCGCTCCGTCATCCCGTCCTCGACTCGGCGTTCTATCGGGCCCGAGTTTTTCAAAGGAGGTCGCCCAAGGGCTTCCGACGGCGCTTGTCCTGGCTTCCGCTGACCTTCAGTGGGCCGCGGGAATCCAGCATCTCGTTTCGAGCCCGACGCTCCGGATTTATACAAGCGGCGACGTGACGGGGGTCGAAATCGCGGGCTCCCTCAAAAACGGCATCGCCATCGCGGCGGGGATCAACGATTCCCTTCAGTTCGGAAACAACGCGCGCGCCGCTCTGATGACGCGAGGACTGGCCGAGATAACCCGGCTCGGCGTCAAACTCGGCGCGCGGAAAGAAACCTTTTTCGGTTTGGCCGGCATCGGCGACCTGATGCTCACCTGCACTGGGCTTCTCAGCCGCAACCGGCACGTCGGCGAAGAGCTCGGCAAAGGAAGAACGCTTTCGAGCATAATCGCCGGCATGCGCACGGTGGCCGAAGGCATCTCGACAACACTGTCGGCCCGCGCGCTGGCTCAGCGCGAGCGCGTTGAGATGCCGATTTTCGAGCAAGTCTATCAGATTCTTTACAGGAAAAAGGATCCCCGGACGGCTTTGGCCGATCTGATGTCCCGGACGCTCAAAGGCGAATGAGGGAAAATGAGGTCTGTCATGAAATCCAAACCATCGATCATTCTTGTCATCGCGCTCTGCCTGGCGGCCTGCGCTCCGACGCAGAACAAGCCCGCCTCGCAGGATGAAAGAAATCCGCAGTTTCAGTATGAGAGGGCCATCGTGTGCATGCAGTACGGGTTCGCGGACGAGGCTGTGAAATATCTCAATCAGGCGCTCCTTCTCGATCCGCGCCATTATCTGTCGTATAACCTCTTGGGGCTGGCTTATATGATGAAGGCGAACCTGCCGGCGGCCGTTCAGGCTTTCGAGAATTGTATCGCCATCCAAGCGGACTTTTCCGAGGCCCAAAACAACGTCGGAACGGCTTATCAGGAACAAGGGCAGACGGAGAAAGCGGAAGCGGCCTTCAAAAAAGCTTACAGTTTGAGCCAAAACTACAATGCCAGCTATAATCTGGCCAAAATCTACTACGGACAAAACAAATTCGACCTGGCTTTGGATTTTATCCAAAAATCTCTAGACAAATACGATCGCTCTCTTCTGGCTTGGAATCTCCGGGGATTGATCTATGAAAATTTGAATAAATTCGACGATGCCGTTTCCAGCTACCAGCGGGCTCTGAAGATCGTTCCCAACGAAGTGAACGTCAGTTTCAACCTCGGCATTGTTTACTACAATAACGGCCAATTCGACAAAGCCAAGGAGATCCTGGAAAAAGCCAGGGACAGCCTGGCCAAAGCGCCCGCTAACTCGAAAAACGATGATATCAAAGCGAAGATCAACGATGTTCTGAAAAAGATCCGGGAACGGAGCTAACCGGATTAAGTCCCTTCTTCCCAGTCCGCCAGATATTTATTCTGCTCGACGGTCAGCGTGTCGATCCTGATGCCCATCGTGGCGAGCTTCATGCGGGCAATGTCCTTGTCGATTTCTTCAGGCACGGAATACACCTTGTTCTCCAGCGTCTCGGCGTTTTGGACCAGGTGGACGCAGCTCAAGGCCTGATTGGCGAAGCTCATGTCCATGACCATGGCCGGGTGGCCTTCGGCCGCGGCCAGGTTGATCAAACGGCCTTCACCCAGAAGGTAGATTTTCCGGCCGTCGGCAAGCGTAAATTCTTCGACGAATTCGCGGATCATCTTTCTGCTCTTCGAGAGAGCGGCCAGCGCCGGGATATCGATTTCCACGTTGAAGTGACCGGAGTTGGCGACAATCGCGCCGTCCTTCATTTTCAGAAAATGCCGCTGTCCGATCACGGTTTTGTTGCCCGTCACCGTCACGAACACGTCCCCGATCCTGGCCGCTTGGCCCATAGGCAGGACGTCATAACCGTCCATCACCGCCTCGATGGCCTTGAGCGGGTTGACCTCGGTAACGATGACTCGGGCTCCGGCGCCCTGCGCCCTCATGGCCAGGCCGCGGCCGCACCAACCGTAGCCGGCAATGACGAAGTTCGAGCCGGCCAGGAGGACGTTGGTCGCCCGGAGAATGCCGTCGAGCGTGCTTTGACCCGTGCCGTAGCGGTTATCGAAAAAGTGCTTGGTCTGGGCGTCATTTACGGCGATGATGGGATAGCGGAGGACCTTGCCGCGGGCCATGCTCTTCAACCGGATGACGCCGGTCGTCGTCTCTTCGGTGCCTCCGATGATATCCTTGAGGAGTTCCTTGCGCTTGGTGTGGATCGTGGTCACAAGGTCCGCGCCGTCGTCCATGGTGATCTGCGGTTTATGGTCAAGAGCGCTGTGGATATGGCGGTAATAAGTCTTGTGATCTTCGCCTTTGATCGAGAAAACGGGAATGTCATGATATTTGACCAGGGCGGCCGCCAGGTCGTCCTGAGTGCTCAGGGGATTGGAGGCCGTCAACCGAACGTCCGCCCCCCCGAGCTTCAGCGTTTCCATGAGGTTCCCCGTTTCGGTCGTGACATGGAGACAAGCCGCGATCCGGATGCCTTTGAGCGGTTTTTCCTTCGCCATTTTCTTCTTGATAGAATCGAGGACAGGCATGAACCGTCTCGACCATTCCATCCGGAGTCTGCCCTTTTCAGCGAGTTTCATATCTTTGACGTCGTGCTGAACCATGATCTCTCCTTGTTGGGTTCCGGAAGTCCGATCCGTCTCGGCTCGAGTCATCCGCTTTCCCTCTTAAGGAGGAAAAGTGAACGATAAATTAGCATAAATAGACGGTCCAATGCAAGGAAGTGTACTGGGTCAGGACATGGCGGACACCTCTTTCGCCTTGTGGGATCGCTTCCATTTCTGAAAGTACTCATAGGGCGTCTGGTAGGCTAGCGATTGATGGGGACGAATATAGTTAAACTCATACGC
>JBEKTZ010000005.1:0-239392 GCA_049515535.1 Candidatus Aminicenantales bacterium
AAATTGCATTACACTCTATATATATGCAATCATCATGCCAAGTTAAACAAGACATATAACTAATTGATATTAAACATTATACTAAATTTTTTAGATAAAACCATGACAATAAAAGTTAACATATTATGTCACCATGTGACAATTATTGTCATCTTTGAGGAGGGGGAATGACGCCCGTTCTTCCATTTCCCTGTTCGATCTTCTTAAGGGACTTGATCTTGAACTTATCCAGAAGATATCTCAGGGATCTGTAACTGAGTCCGAGGACTTCGGCCATTTTTCTCATATTGCCGCCGACCATCTGACCGGCTTCCTGGAGGTATCCCTTCGCGACCTGATCGAGATGCTCTTCAAGATTGAATCCCGGCTTGAGAGTGACCTGCTCTTCGTCTTTGCGGCGGGCATTTATGATTTCCGCCGGCAGACAGTTGACCGTGATCGTTTCGCGCTCCTCCACGGCCACGATCCGCTCGATGATATTTTCCAGCTCCCGGACGTTTCCCGGCCATCTATATGTTTCCAAGATGCCGAAGACTTCGGGCGTCAGCCTTTTCATCTTACGGTTGAGCTTGTCGCAATGCTTCTGTAGAAAAAACGCCACGAGGAGGGGGATGTCTTCGACCCGCTTGTGCAACGCCGGCATTTCGAACGATATGACGTTGAGACGGTAGAAAAGCTCCTCCCGGAACTTTCCCTCCTCGATCCGCTTTTTCAGATCCTGGTTCGTCGCGGCGATGATCCGGACGTCAACCGGGATTTCTTCGGTTCCGCCGACCCGCCGGACCGTCCGTTCCTGGAGGACACGGAAAAGCTTGACCTGGGTCCAGGGCGACATTTCGGCCACTTCATCCAGGAAGACCGTCCCGGCCTGGGCCGTTTCGAACATGCCGCGCTTGTCGGAAACGGCGCCCGTGAACGATCCCTTGGTATGGCCGAAGAGCTCGCTCTCCAGGAGGTTCTCCGGAAGGGCCGCGCAATTGATCGAAACGAAGGGATGGTCACGGCGGCGGCTGAGGGCGTGGATGGCCCGGGCGGCCATCTCCTTGCCCGTTCCGCTCTCTCCCGAGATGATGACGGTCGAATCCGTGGCGGCCACCTTTTCGATCAGGCCGAAAATCTCCCGCATGATTTTGCTCTTCCCGATCATCTTCTCGAAGCTGGCTTCCTCGCGGAACGTTTTCTTGAGAAGGATGTTCTCCTGGCGGAGTTTCCGTTGCTCGAGTCCGCGCGAGACAAGGACTTTCAGCTCTTCGATGTCGAACGGCTTGACGACATAATCCAGGGCTCCGATTCTCAACGCTTCCACGGCCTGTTTGACGCTTGCATAGGCCGTGATCATGATGACGGGAGCCGTCGGGTTCTGCTTCTTGACGTGCCGAAGAAGCTCCATCCCGTCGACTTGGGGCATCTTGATATCACAGATGAGGAGGTCGAAATCGCTTTGATCGATGAGATCGTAAACTTTCGGCGTCCCCGGATTCGTCTTGACCTGGTAGCCTTCTTTCCGGAAAACGACCCCGAGAAGATCCAGGATGCTTTTTTCGTCATCGACGATCAATATGGTTTCCATCACAAACCTCTCAATTCCCCGCCTTCTTTCTTCGCGGCCTTCAGCGGCAGCGTGATCAGGATTTCCGTCCCCTTGTCCGCCGCGGAGGAAACACGGATCTTTCCCTCATAGTCGTCCACGATCTTCTGAACGACCGCGAGGCCCAAGCCCCGGCCGCCTTCGAACCGGGAATAAAAAGGCTCGAACATGCGCTCCTGCTCGTTCTGAGTCATCCCCTTCCCCGTATCGGCGAAGCGGAGGCTCAGCCGATCCTTGCCTTCGCGGAGCCAATCAATGGACAGACTCCCGCCCTGGGGCATGGCCTGAAGGGCGTTCCGGATCAAATTCCAGAAGATCTGCTTGAACTGGCTGGGGCTGCCGAAAAAAACGGCCTTTGTCGTCTCGAAATTTCCGCTGATCGCGATCCGGCCGTCGAGATCGCCGCTCATATTGAGCATGATCAGCGTTTCTCTCAGCATGAAGGACAGATCGAACGTGGTGAAAACCTCTTTTCCGGGAGAGGCGAGATTTAAAAACTGGTCGATCGACTGGGACACGCGCCGGGATTCCTTGAGAACGATATCCATCAGGGTGGACTGTTCCGCGTTCAAGGCCAGCTCGTTTTTAAGGACCTGAACCGAACCCGAGATCGCCGCGAGGGGGTTGCGGATCTCGTGGGCGATGAGCGCCGACATGCGGCCGGCCGCTGCCTGGCGTTCCTTGATTTCGAGTTCCCGCCGGGCATCCGCCAGAGCTTCGCGCGTATTCCTGAGGCTCATAGCCAGATGATTGACGAGGAAGGCCATGACGAAAAAAAGCGCCCAGGCCAGGAAGATCGTGTACAAGAGCAGCCCGATCGAGAGCTCACGGAACTGATCCTCACGGAAATAGGGGATCAGGCCGTAAAACATCCCGTCGGCGAGCGCGCCGAAAAGAATCGCCGCCAGAGACGCCGCGAAATAGGCGGCGCGATTCCCCAGGACCAGGCTGGCGGCCACGATCGCCAAGATATAAACAAAATAAAGATTGCCGCCGACGCCTCCGGAAATATAAACGAAGGCCGTGATCAAGAAGAGGTCGAACAGGATCTGCAGGTAAGCCTGGAAGCGGAAGTGGGCATCCCAGCGGAAAAGCAAAAGATAAAGCAGACTGAGGGCATAGGAGCTCGAAATCAGAATATAGAAAGGCCCGAGAGGAAGGAAGGAGACCGTGGACAGCTGGATGACGATGGCGGCCACGAGGAGGGTCGTGACGATGATCAGGCGCGCGATGATCATCGACGGGATGTTCTGCTTGACGATCGTCATTGGATTTGCGACATCAGACTGAAGATCGGCAGATACATGGACAGGATGAGACTCCCGACGATCCCGCCCACGAGGATGAGGAGAACGGGCTCGAGGGCGGACAGGAGCGCCGCCACGGACGTCGTGACTTCGTCGTCATAAAATTCGGCGACCTTGCTGAGCATCTGGTCCAGAGTTCCCGTCGCCTCGCCGACGCTGACCATCTGGGACATCATGAAAGGAAAGCGGCCCGTGGACTTGAAGGCCTGGGTCAGGCTTTTGCCTTCCGAGACCTGACGTCGGGCATCCATGACGCTTTTCTCGATGATCACGTTGCCGGCCGTCGACGCCGTGATCTTGAGGCTTTCTAGCATCGACACCCCCCCCGCGAGCAGCGTGCTCAGCGTGCGCGTGACCCGGGAGATGGCCACCTTGGTCAGCAGCTTTCCGAAGACGGGCAGTCTCAGGAGCAAACGATCCACCGTCCATTGTCCCTGTTGGGTCTTGTGGAAATAGCGGAAGAGAAAGAGGGCCGAGACGAGGCTCAAAGCGATATACAGGATATTGTTCGAGACGAAGTTGCTCAATTTGATGACACCCAGGGTCAGGAAGGGCAGTTGCGCGTTGAGATCCTGGAAAATATTGGCGAAGATGGGGATAACTTTCCACATCAAAAAAATCGAGACCAGAAAAGCGAAAATGATGATGGCCGAGGGATAGATCATCGCCTGCCGGACTTGAGCCCGGAGCTTCACGATCTTCTCGATATATTCGGCGAGGCGCTGGAGCATGATATCGAGCGATCCGCTCTGTTCGCCCGAGGCGACCAGGTTGCAGTAGAGATCGTCGAAAGCTTTGGGGAATTTCCGCATCGCCTGGTTCAGGCTGGCCCCGGCCTCGACGTCCTCGCGCACGCGCGTAAGGGCCGACTTGAAATACTTATTCTTCGTCTGCTCGGCGAGGATGTTCAGGCTCTGGATCAGCGGCAGCTCGGCATCGATCAGCACCGAAAGCTGGCGGCTGTATGCGGCCAGTTCCTTGTGTTTGATCTTCTCCCGTTTCAAGAACGGGATTTTGGTCTGACCTTTCTTGGGAGCGATGGCTGAGACCGAGATCTGCTCTTTTTGGAGGACGCGGGCCAGCTCTTCAGGCGAGGCCGCAACGCGCTCTCCGCCGACCGAGTCCCCGAATTTGTTTCGCCCCTTCCAGACGTAAATGGCCATGTTCGTTCCCCTTATCGTTTAGCGTTCAGGCCGAGGTTGAGGGTCGTCGGCCGGAACGCATCCTTTCTTTGGATGATGTCCGTCAGCTCCTCGGGAAAGGACGTGACGGACATGGCGGTTTCGAGAGTGATGAGCTTATTGAAATAAAGGTAGGACAGGGATTGGTTGAACGTCTGCATCCCGAACTTCTCCTGGCCGAGCTGCATCTGGGAATAAATCTGATGAAGTTTGTTCTCGCGGATTAGGTTCCGGATGGCGGCGTTGGGAATGAGAATCTCCATGGCCAAGACGCGGCCTTTCCCGTCGGCGCGCGGCAGCAGGGCCTGGGTGAGCACCGCCTCCAGCGACATGGAGAGCATGATCCGCGCCTGGGTCTGGCGCTGCTGGGGAAAGATATCGACGATCCGAGAAATCGTCTCGGAGGCGGAATTCGTATGCAGCGTCGAAAACGTGAGATGGCCGGTTTCCGCAACACGGAGGGTCGCTTCCACGGTTTCCTGATCGCGCATTTCCCCGACGAAGACGACGTCAGGGTCTTCCCGGAGCACCGAGCGCAGGGCGTTCCCGTAGGACAACGTGTCCGCGTAAAGCTCGCGCTGGTTGATGAGGGCCTTTTTCGGCGTGAAGAAGTATTCGATGGGATCTTCGATCGTCACGATATGGACGCTCCGCTCGTCGTTGATATGATCGATCATGCAGGCCAGGGTCGTGGACTTCCCGCAGCCGGTCGGTCCCGTGACGAGGATCAGCCCGCGCGGCAGATAGCAAAGCTGGGAGATCCTCTGGGGAATCCCCAGCTTCTGGAAGCTCCACATCGAGGGGAGGAAGCGGCGGATGGCCGCGGCGACCGCGCCTTTCTGCATGAAGATATTGGCCCGGAACCGTCCCAGGTCCTTGATCCCGAAGGACAAATCCAATTCCAGCTTTTCCTCGAACTGTTTTTTTTGCTTATCGGCCAGGATGCTGTAAATGAGCTGTTTGGTTTCGGCCGGGCTGAGAGGCGGATGATCGATCGTGACGAACGTGCCGTGGACCCGCATCCTAGGCGGGATAAAGGTCGTGATATGAAGATCGCTGGCGTCGGCGTCGACCGTCATCTTGAGCAGATCCTGGATCGTTAAAAGCATGAGCGTTCCCCTAATCCTTGACCGTTTCCCGCAGGACTTCTTCGATCGTCGTGATCCCCGCCTTGATCTTGACGAGGCCGCTTCGCCGAAGCGTGGTCATGCCCTGTTCGATGGCTTTCTTCTTGATCTCCCTGGCCTGAGCCCTAGCGAGGATGAGATCGCGGATCTCGGGCGAGACTTCCATGACCTCGAACAAACCCGTCCGGCCCTTGTAGCCCGAGTGGTTGCAGGCATCGCAGCCTCTCGCCTGGAGAACGGATATGGATTCCGCCTCTTGCGGTGAGAAACCGATTTCAGCAAGGGACTTGGCGGAGGGTTTCTGCGGCAGCGCGCATTTCCTGCAGACGCGCCGGACAAGCCTTTGGGCGGCGATGAGGATCACGGAATCGGCGATGAGGAACGGCTCGACGTTCATGTTCATGAGCCGGTGGATCGTACTCGCCGAATCGTTGGTGTGGACCGTGGAAAAAACCAGGTGGCCGGTGAGGGCGGCTTTAATGGCGATGTCCACGGTCTCGGCATCGCGCATTTCGCCGACGAGCATGATATCGGGGTCCTGCCGGAGGAAGGCCCGCAGCGCCGTGGCGAAATCCAGGTGGATCTCTTCCTTGATATTGACCTGGTTGATGCCTGGAATATAGAACTCGACCGGATCCTCGGCCGTCATGATGTTCTTTTCGAGCGCGTTCAGCGTCGAGACGGCCGAATAGAGCGTGTTGGTCTTGCCGCTCCCGGTGGGGCCCGTGACCAGGACGATTCCCCAGGGTCGCACGATCGCCCGTTTGAAGATCTCGAGCGATTCCGGCTCGAAGCCGAGCTGGGTCAGGTCGATCCTGAGCATGTCGCGATCGAGGATGCGGGAGACGATCTTCTCGCCGAAAATCGTCGGCAGAGAAGAGACACGCATATCCACTTCCCGGCGGCCGTTCTTTTCGAGCCTCACCCGCATCTTGATCCGGCCGTCTTGGGGCAGCCGTTTTTCGGCGATATTCATGTTCGACAGGATCTTGACGCGCGAGAGCACCGGGTCCTTGAACTTCATCGGCAGGTTCATGATTTCATAAAGCACTCCGTCGACCCGGTATCGGACCCGGAAGGATTTTTCATACGGCTCGAAATGGACGTCGCTCGCCCCTTTCTTGATAGCCTCGACGAAGATGCCGTTCACCATGGTGATGATGGGCGCTTCGTCCGGAGGCGGCTCGACGTCCGTGGCGTCATAGTCCTCTTTTCCCTCTTCGACGATCGTGATCTTGGAGTCGTCGGCCAAAGCGATGTCCTCGACGGCCTTCTTGATCTTCAGCGCATTGGAGACGCCGTAGTACTTGGTGATGGCGTTCATGATCCCGTTTTCCGAGGCGATCACGGGCTGGATGCTGAGGCCCGTCCGGAACCGGATATCCTCGATGACATCGAGGTTGGTGGGGTCAGCCATCGCCAGAGTGAGGAAGGAACGGATCCGATGGAGGGGCATGATCAGGTATTTCTTGGCCGCGTCCGCCTGGATCAGGTTAAGGACATCGGGATAGACATCGAACTGCTCGATATCGACATAGGGATAGCCCAGGCTGCGGCTCAGCCCTTGGGCCATCTCTTCGCCGGTCACATAACCGAGGGCGAGGATGGCGCTTCCAAGCGGAACATCATGCTTTTTCTGGAATTCCTGGGAAGATTTGAGTTCCTCGAGCGTGATGAGTTTTTCATGCACGAGAATTTCGCCGAGAGTCGAAGCCATCTTTACTCCTCTTTTCCAACCTTAAGCGAAGTGACAATATTTGTCAACTTTGCCTCTTCCTTTTATATGACGTCCGGGCATCCCGATTTTCTCTACGACTTTCCATAAATTGCAACTTTTTGCTCCATTTCGCCTATGATAATCGCAGGATTGCCAATTTTGGTCAATCGCCTTGGCGGAGGATTGCCAAGGTGATTTTTGCCAATATCATCTCACCCCAAAGGACTAATTGCCAAATATTGTCATTTTGTAAATTATCCGAGGATCTTTAATCCGGGAAGGGGAAGGAGAATATTTATAAAGGCTCTCTGAGGATTCGAGCCGGTAGCTCGCTATTTTCTAAGCCTTCTAAACTCCCACGGCGGGATGGGGTTGGGACGGGACCAGAGTCCTATTTTTTCGCGCCTGGCTTCTTCCTCCGCCCTGGCCAGCGTCGCATCATGCGAATATCTTTTAAAATGCCAAGCGAGACCTGATTTGACGAGCTCCAGGGATAGGTCCCGATCCCCGATGATGATTCGTCCCAACGTCCGCCCATAATCATCGCGGCCCTTCTCTTTGACGAGAACATTTTTTCCGAAGACCGCGGCCGAGGTGAACTGCCTGGCCCTTGTGCCGAAGTCCTGGCCCAACTCGGGGCAGTCGATCCCTTCCAGTCTGATTTTCACGGCCCTTCCATTTTTGAGGACCGAAATGGTGTCGCCGTCGTTGACGCCGACGCATGTCCCGGAAAAGTCCGCTCCTTGCGCCTGCGCGAAAAAGACAAAGAGAACGATCAGGATCTTTGAAATGGCCGCGATAAATTCTGAGAACATCCCTTCGCCTTGGATCTATTTTATGCTGCAAAAAAAGGCGGGTCAATGGAGAACAAGAGAAAAAGGAACGCGCCGTCACAAGGTCAATCCCGGCCTCAACCATTTTGCTGGCTGCATGGTGTCTCTGGTCATGAAACCTCAGGCCTTTGATTCCAGCTCTCCGGCGCGCGGCCTTGAAAAACATCTAGTTTTTTAGGCCAATATCGAAATAGACCTGGAAATTGTCCCAGTATATGCCGTTTTTTTGATTATTTATCTACCTTCACTTCGACTGCCGGTTTCTCCGTCGTTTCTTCTATTTCCTTTTTCATCGTTGCCTTGCCTTCTTCGGGGGATTCCGTCGTTTTCTGGCTTTTGCCGCCTTCCTGTACTTTCGGAGGGGCTGCTTTCTTTTCCGCTTTTATCTTTTTTCCCTTGCCCTCTTCGGGGGCTTTCTTAGGCTTCTCGACTTTACCGCCTTCCTGTTCTTTCAGGGGGGCTGCCGCCCTTTCCGCCTTTATCTTCGCCATCTCTTCCGTTCTCTTTTCGTTGTCGGCAATCAGCCTCAGCCTGCTCTTCACGGCCCTGATATTTGCCTTCAATTTTCTAACGAGAGTATCTTCATCGGCCCTGGGAGATACGATCCCCTTCCCAGACAGGAAAGACAGCCGATCTTTCAGTTTTTGTTCGAAATATGCCTTTTGCCGCATTAGCATCTGCTTCCGCTTTAATCCCATTTCTTCCTCCTCTCCAATTCAGTTATTTTTCTCCGCCAAATCAAAGATTATGCAGAGCTTTCTTTTCCCTGTCGGCAGATAATAACCGAGGGTATGTATATCAGGGTTTTCGCCAAAAAGCCATCGCATTTTAGGAGGATCGACCGGGGCTACATCTAGAATGTTTCAAGATACTATTTGGATATTTCGATTCAATGTTGCTCTTTTCTTTCGATCCCTCGTTTTTTCTTCTTAAATGCTCCCTCATCGCTTCGCTTTCTCTGTATTGGCGTGCTTCTAATATCTTCGTGATCTCAATATCTGCCTTATACTTTTTGGCTCATTTTCACCGGAAGGGAAAGTCTATTGTCTTTCTGCCGGTGCGGCGGGGTTTCTTTTCCCGACATGCTCTTCGTGCACTGATTTCGTGGTTATTGACAGTGCCGCCCGGCCGACGATATACTTCCAGTATGGTTAGGAGGCTAGATTCATTGTCCGGAGCGGGAATTCAGCACAACGCGATATTTATTATCGGGAATTCACCACAACGCGAAAAAAGGAAATCCTTAACGGGCGGCGATAGCTTGGCCGTGACCTGGCAGGGGCCGGGCTTCGGCCGTCAACCGGTTCCCGCGTCCGCGCTTTTCCATAAACCTTGAGACGGCGACACGGACTCCGTGAGCGTTCGGGCTGAGATGCGCCGCAAAGAACTTCTCCTCCTTACGGCCGTTCTTCTCGTCGGGGGTTTTCTGCGGATTTTTCATCTGGGGACGCTGTTTTTCAACGGCGATGAGCCCATGCATCAGATCCGGATATCCTATCAACCCCTCGCCTATATCTTTCGAAACAACAACGGCCCTCTGTTCTCGATCCTGGTCCATTTTCTTCTTCCTCTCGGTTCTCTCGAGGTCATGGCCCGGCTGGTCCCGTTTTTGACCGGCGTCCTGGCGATCCTCGTCACGTTTTTCCTGGGTCGGGCGCTGTTTTCGAGGGCGGTCGGGTTGACGGCCGCTTGTCTCGTGGCCTGCAGCCCCCTTCTCATATTTTATTCTCAGAACAGCCGGACCTACGCGCCGTTGACTTTACTTTTCCTTCTTTCTTTTTACTTCCTTCACAAAGCTGTCCGGGACGGAAAGGCGCGGTCTTGGGCGCTTTACGGGCTGACGCTCTGCCTTTGCCTTTACAATCACACCATCGCCTTCCTCATTCTTCCTCCCTACGCGGCCTATGTCGGATACGTCTGGCTGGAAAGCAAAATACGGTCGAAGGCCGGTGGACAGGATTCCCTTCGTCTCCGGACCGTTCGGCATTTTGTCGTCTGGACGGCCGCGGCGGTCGGGCTGGCGGCTCTACTTTATATTCCTTGCGCTTGGATGCTGGACATGTTCTTAGGGTCCTTCCGGCGCGGGCTTTCTCATCCCCAGGATTACGTGGTTCTGACCCTGCGGGAGATCCGCAACATCCTTCAAGTCGAAATCTCCCAGGCGATCCCGGGCATCTTCGTCCTGACGCTTATCTTGTTCACCGTGGGTTTATTGACGCGGCTCAAAATATATCGGCGGGAAACCCTGCTGGTTGTGGCGACCGTCGGTTTCCCTTGGCTTATGTTTCTTCTGAGTAAGCCGCGAGCCAACGACGTCTATTCGCTCTATCGATATCTGCAGTTTCTTCTCCCGTTGATATTTATCATGGCCGCCCGCGGTATCGATTCTCTGTCGACGGGCGTGGCGGTGCTCGCGGCCCGCACGAAGGCGCGCCGCCGTTCGGCCATTCAAGCCCTGGTGGGGATCGGCCTCGCGGTCGTTCTGGCGGCGGGGTACGTTATGAACTTGAGCGGCTATTACTATTCGGATTACTGGCGCCAGGGATCTTATCGATTCGACCGAGAGGTCAAGGCGCTTTTTGAAGAGCGGACCGACCGGGATGCGCTGCTGTACATAGACGCCTATCCGATGTCCTCTCTTCTCCTGATGATGAACCCTTTAGCGAAGGACCAACGGCCCGAGGAGACCGAGTTCGCGGCTCGCGAGAATTATGTCCATCCGCCTGGCGCACATCCGGTTATGGTCCATGTCCTGGACTGGCCCTATTTTCTGAGCTTCGTCGCGAGCCGGAAAATCGAGATGTGGGCCCTTACGCCGCGCACGCCGGAAAAGACCGAGTCCCTGCGCGCGGCGTCGGCGAACGACGGCCGTCTCGAGGTCTTCGACCTCGCGAAATTCACGCTCCTTCATTTCAAGAAGGACGAATGTTCCCTCGCCGAAAAAATGGCCGCCCTGGCCGACATGCTGCCGTCCTGGCCCGACGGAGATTCGATCCTCCGGCGGCAGCGGCGCCTTTTCGCCGCCAAAGCGTTTGTCATGACCCGGGATGTCCGGGACGCCATTCGGGAGGTCGTAGCTTTTGAAGACATCTCGGTGAACGCGACGGCCGAGACCGCGAACGGCGGGACCGGGACCGAACGTATTCTCGGAGGTCTCTTAGGATTCACCCCCGCTAAACTTCGTGAAATCTATGAACGGCGCGCCTTGACCGAAGCCCAAAGCCTCTTCTTGGCGCTCGGCAACAACCTGGTCGATGCCGGCCATCTGCTTGACGCCGCGCTGGCGTACGAGGAAGTCGTTCGCCTCGGCCATGACCTCGACGCCCAGGTGCTCGAACGGCTGGCCATTCTTGGTGACCATTTTGAACAGTCGGGCAAACCCGAACAAGCCCTGAAGGTTTGGGAGACGGCGTCCCTCTTGGACCCGAGCCGCAAGGACATTACATCTCGCATCGCCCGTGTTCGGACCAAAGCGGCGATTTCGCGCTGAAACGACCGGACGACAAGCTCCGGCGCTCAATAATTTTCGAGACGTATCGCCCGCGCCGCCGGGAATTCTATTTTATAACCCTGTCCCCCTCTCAGGAGCGATAGACAAGCACGCGGACAATAGTAATATTCGGAGATTAAGCCTATTCTGCTAAATACTCCCATCATGATGCCCTCTCTCTCATTCTAGGGGGGAACTTGTCACGGTTAATCCTACAACTCTTTAAAATGGTTTTTCAACCAGGAAAATCCTTTATTATGGACCGGATCAAATTTAAAAATAAGTATCTTGTAAAAATGCTCCAGACTTTTGTGAACAAATTGAGGACAAAATCGCTAAAAATGGCTCAGTTTGACTATCCCAGGCTAAAGACAAAAATCAGGCTAACTGATTGAGAAACAAGCGGAAAAGGGAACGCGCCTGGAGAGATTCGAACTCCCGACCCTCTGCTTAGAAGGCAGATGCTCTATCCACCTGAGCTACAGGCGCACCGTCCGTGTCGGGCCTTGAGGAACAATCGGGGAGGTCGGATTTGAACCGACGACCTCTTGCTCCCAAGGCAAGCGCGCTAACCAGGCTGCGCCACTCCCCGCGAAGGCGAATCGAAACACGCGGGAGAAAGGCCTTTGCGCGTGTTCAAAAGCCCGTTCATGGTAACAGAACGGCCCGAAGATTGTCAATTTACCGGCCTCTTTAGCCCCTTTTCTATCTGAGATTTAGCGAGTTTGACGACAATCGGCCGCCCGTGCGGGCAAAGGGAAGGATTGGCCGTTTTGAAAAGCTCCTGGACGAGAAATTCCATTTTTTCCCGCGGGAGGGGCTGGCCGGCCTTGATCGCCGTCTTGCAGGCCATGGTCGCCAGCAGCTTGTCTTTTTTGCCTTCCGCGGGGCTCTCTTTCATCTCTCCGATGAGCGCCAGAAAAGCCATCAGGGCTTCCTCCGGCTTGAAAATATCGGGAAACTCGCGAAGGGCGTAGCTTCGGCCGCCCATGGCCTCGACGCGGAAGCCGGCGTCCCTGAGCAATTCCTCAGCGGCGTCCAGGGCCACGGCCTGGGAAGGCGAAAGGTCGAAAAGGAGGGGGATGAGGCTCATTTTGACCGGCCATTTCTTCCGGCGGTCGATATCCGCGTACTTTTCATACAGGACCCGCTCGTGGGCGTTGTGCTGATCGATGACGAGGAGCCCGTCCGCGTCTTCGGCGACGATATACGAATCCGCGAACTGGCCCAGGACGCGGCGCGCGGCTTTCTCCGCCGGCCCCGCGGCCGAATACGCGAAAGACGCAGCTTTGCGTTCGAAGGGCCTTTCGCCTTCGGATATTCCGAACGGAATTCCCGGGTTGATCGGATCAGCTCCGTCCGCCGGACGGCTGCCTGCCGAAGTGAGGGAGATTTCTTTGATGCCTTCGACCTTCAGCCGCGCGTGGGAGAGGCTTCTCGCGACGATTTGGAAGACCGCCGATGAATCGCGAAAACGGACCTCGGACTTGGCCGGATGGACGTTGACGTCCACGTCCCCGAACGGCACGCTCAAAAACAGGAAGGCCTCGGGCGAAAGATCCTTTTCCAAGAGCCCCCGATAAACCTGGTTCAGGGCGGCGGAGAGGATCTTGTCGTGGACCGGGCGCCGGTTCACGAAGAAGAATTGGTGCGTCCGGCCCGTTTTGCCCGCGGGCGGCCGGGACGAAAAGCCTTGGAGCCGGAACTCCCCTTCCGCATAATCGACTTCGATCAGCTTGTCCAGAAGCGATTTTCCGTAGAGATGGAAGATCCTCTCTTTGAGGCTCTGGACGGGCGGACAATCCAGAATGCTCCGGCCGCCGTGGTCGAGCTTGAGCCTGAGATGGGGATACGCGAGAGCGACGTTCGTCAGGTATTTGACGATCTGGCTGAGCTCCGCCTGGTCGCCGCGCAAGAATTTTTGCCGGGCGGGCAGGTTGAAAAAAAGGTCGCGGACTTCGATCGTCGTCCCGCGGGGAAAAGCGATGTCCCTGGCGGGCCACGCCGTCTCGGCTTCGCGCTCGATTTCGGTCCCCGGACCGGCCGCTCCCTCCGACGTCTTGAGCGACAGCCGCGAAACGGAGGCGATGCTCGGCAACGCCTCGCCGCGGAACCCCAGCGTGGAAATGCCGAGGAGATCCTCTTCGCGGACGATCTTGCTCGTCGAATGCCGGACGAACGCGATCTCGGCGTCCTCGCGGCTCATCCCTTGGCCGTCATCCCGAACCCGGATGAGCTTTTTCCCGCCGGCGAGAAGTTCCACGGCGATCTCCGCGGCCCCGGCGTCCAAAGAATTTTCGACCAGCTCCTTGACCACGGACATGGGACGTTCGATGACTTCGCCGGCCGCTATCTTCTGGGATATCTCCGGAGGGAGAACTTTAATGCGCTTCATTTATGCCTTTTTCATTATACAACTTTGCCTTCCGTCGTTTTATCGGTCACCCGGATAATTTTCACCTTGACGGCGTCTCCTTTCCGCGCGGAACAATCGGGCACCGCCACGCTGATATAATTCGCGGTCAGGACATCGGCCCCGCGGACCGTTCTCTCGATCACGACGCCGTCGAGGATCTCGCTGGAAAACCGGGCGCGAAACGCCGCGTTTTTCCGCTGGGACAGTTTTCGCAACCGCGCCGCCCTTCCGTTTTTCGTTTTTTCGTCCACCGGCTTCATCGCGGCCGCCGGCGTGCCCGGTCGGGGCGAAAAGGAAAATACGTGGAAATAGGCGAGCGGAGATTCGCCGAGAAATTTTTCCGTCGCCCGGAAATCATCGTCGGTCTCCCCGGGAAACCCGACGATGACGTCCGCTCCGAGGGCTGCCCGCGGAGCGCTCATTCGCAGATGATCCATGATGTCCCGGTAGGCGGAGATCGTCCCGCTCCGTCCCATCGCTTTCAATACTTTTTCCGACCCGTGCTGCAGGGAAAGATGGAAATGGGGTTGGATTCGCCCCGAGGCCGCGAGGCGGTTGATGAGCGGACCCGGAAGGAGCCGGGGATCGAGCGAACTCAAGCGGACCTTGAAATCGCCGGCCCGTCCCTCGACGCCCCGCAGCAGGTCCAAGAGCGAAGATCGCGGCTCCCAATCGCCGCCATAAGAACAGAGATGGATGCCCGTCAAGACGATCTCCTTGTATCCCCGGCGGGCTAGGCTCTCGATCCGGCCGAGGACCTCGGCCTCCGGGACGCTGACGCTCCGGCCCCGCACGCCGGGGATCACGCAGAACGAGCAGGCCATGTTGCATCCATCCTGCACCTTGAGGAGCGCCCTCGCCCGATACGGCCGCGCCTCACGGTCCGCGACGCATTTCCTGCCGGGAAGGAGACGTTCCGCGAGAAACTTTTTGTCTCCGTTGGCTATGATTTTCCAGATGCCGGGGACGCCGGAGAACTCGCGGGGATTCCGCTCGGCGAGACATCCCGTGACGACGACCTTGGCCGTCGGGTTATCCCGGATGACCTTGCGGATGAATTTCCGCACGTCGCGATCGGCCCGGCCGGTCAGCGTGCAGGTGTTGACGATAACGAGCTCGCCGCAGCCGGGCTCCGGATCGAGCCGCAATCCCCGTTTTTGAAAATCTTCGGCCCACTCGAACGATTCCGCCTGATTGACGCGGCAGCCGAAATTCCGGATCGAAAAAGAATCCATAAAAACTTACAAACTCTTCTTGAGCTTCTCCGAATCGACCTCCACCTGGACCGCCATTCTCTTGCGTTCCTCCTGGAGTTTTTTCCGGAGTCCGGGCTTTTTCAAGCCGAGGATCTCGACGGCGAGCAATGCGGCGTTCGTCGCTCCCGCCTTTCCCGTGCCCATGGTCGCGACCGGGATGCCTTTGGGCATCTGGATGGTCGAAAGCAGGGCGTCCAGCCCGCCCAGGCCGCCGCTCTCGACCGGAACGCCGATGACCGGCCTCACGGTGTGCGAAGCGACGACGCCGGCGAGATGCGCGGCCTTGCCCGCCACGGCAATGAACACCTCGGCCCCCTCGGCCTCGTATTTCCGGACGAGCTTCAGCGTCCGTTCCGGAGAGCGGTGCGCCGACGTGATTTCGAGCGCGAACGAAACCTCGAGCTTTTTGAGGGTCTCGAGGGCGTCCTTGACGATATCGAAATCGGATTCGCTGCCGATGAAAATCGCGACGTCCATGGGTCCTCCTCCCGTTCAATCCTTCATGCGCGCCGTGCCGATGTCGCGGCGATAGTGCATGCCCTCGAAACTGATGCCGGCGACGGCGCCGTAAATTTTCCTCACGGACTCTTTCAGGGACGGCTCGGACGCGCAGACGCCGAGCACGCGGCCGCCGTTCGTCAGATACCGGCCGTTTTCGTACTTCGTCCCGGCGTGAAAGACGGCGAGCCCGGGAATCCGGGACGCCGCTTCCAGGCCCTCGATCACTTTGCCTTTCTCGTAGGGACCGGGATATCCTCCCGAGGCGAGAATCACGCAGGCCGAAGCGTTCGGCCTCCAGCGGACCTCGCTTCGCAGAATATCGCCTTCGACGGCCGCGAGCAGGATATCCACCAGATCGCTTTCAAGGCGGAGCATCTGCGGTTGCGTCTCGGGGTCTCCGAAGCGGCAGTTGTATTCGAGGACCTTGGGTCCGTCCTCGGTCAGCATCAGCCCGGCGTAGAGCGTGCCTTTGAACGTCCGGCCTTCGTCGCGCATCCCCGCGACCGTCGGCAGGATGATCGTCTTCATGACCTCGTCGAAGAGTTCGTCCGTAAGGAACGGGGACGGCGAAATCGTCCCCATTCCGCCCGTGTTCGGGCCTTCGTCCCCGTCGAGGACAGCCTTGTGGTCCATGGTCGTCACGAGGGGCAGGGCGGCTTTCCCGTCCGCGATGACGATGAATGAAACTTCCTTGCCGCGCAGGAATTCCTCGATGAGGACGCGGCTTCCGGCGTCGCCGAACTGCCGTTCGATCATGATCGAAGCGATCGCCCGGTCGGCTTCGGCGAGATCCTTGCAGATGATGACGCCCTTGCCGGCGGCCAGCCCGTCGGCCTTGACGACGACGGGGAATCCGAACTCGCCCGTGCGCAGGGCGGCCAGGGCCTCTTCCGCGGAATCGATGACCCGGAACTGTCCGGTCGGGATCCCGTGGCGCCGCATGAATTCCTTGGCGAAGACCTTGCTTCCTTCGAGCTCGGCCGCATTTCCGGCCGGGCCGTAAATGCGCAGGCCTCGCCTCTCGAATTCGTCGACGATGCCCATCGTCAAGGGGACTTCCGGCCCGACGACGGTCAGGCCGATCTTTTCGAGCGCCGCGAAATCGGCCAATCCAGCGATGTCCGCGTCGCCGATCGCAACGTTCTTGGCGACGCTCCGCGTGCCGCCGTTGCCGGGCGCGCAATAAAGCTTATCGACTCGAGGGCTTTGCGCGATTTTCCAGGCGAGGGCGTGTTCCCGCCCGCCGGAGCCGATGATGAGGACGTCCATGGCTAGCTCAATTTCTGCAGATTTTCCGCGAACCGGGCGGCGAAATCCGGATAGGGAAAGGCCGCCGTGAAGATCCGCGCCGCGAGCGGAACGGCCTCACGGGCCGGCAGGCAATATTTCATTTCGAGGAAATTCCGGCGGTATCTTTTCACCGCATCTTTGACGTTTTTGTTCCGGATGACGGCGTCCGCGATGTAGCCGGCGAGCTCATCGAACTCTTTTTCCTTCATGCCGAAGCGGGTCATCTCCTGGACGCCCATACGGATTCCGCTCGATTCGAGGAACGTTTCGTCGTCGGGCAAGGCTTGATAATTCACGATGATGTTGTTCTCTTCCAACCGCCGGGCGATTTCCATCCCGGGGCCGAACGGCTTGACCCGGATAAGGACCTGGTGAGTCTCCGTGAAACCGTCGCTGGGGTCGCCCTCGACCGGGATGCCTTTTTCCTTGAGGGCCCTGGCGAACGCTTTGGCGTTGGCTTGGACCTGGCCCTGCAATTCCTTCTTGAACTCGTTCATTTCATAGGTCGCCATAAGCAGGCCGACGAGCGTGCCCAAATGATGGTTGCTCGTCGAGCCCGGAAAGGCCCGGGCCCGGATGTCGAGCCACAGGTTCCGCAGCGGACTTTCTTTGGGAAAGTTTCCCGCCACGAGGCCGCGCTGGGTCCCAAAAAACGTCTTGTGCGTGCTGCCGGTGACGATATCGATCCCTTCCTTGAACGGGTCCTGGAACGCGCCGTACAAACCGAGGACGTGGGCCATGTCGAACATCATCACGGGCCGCGGGGCCCAGTCCTTGACGATTTCCGCCACCTCCTTGACCGGCTCCGGGTAAAGGAACATGCTCTTGCCGAAGACGATGAGCTCGGGTTTGTATTTTTCGAAAAGCCCGGCCAGGGCGGCCACGTCGGGCTTGTAGGGATTGTCCTTGAGCAAGGGGAGGTGGACGACGTTTTCTTTTCCGGTCCGAGGGTCCTCTTCGACGAAATTGAACAGCGCCCCCATCGGCTGGGAACTCAGGTGCCCGCCTTTGTTCAGATCGTTGTTCATGACCAGCCCCATCCGCCGGGATGGCCTCCCCTCGGGCTTGTTCCTGTTGATGAATTTGACCATCCCCTTGAACACGACCTCGTTGGCCATCTGGCCGCTGATGGGCCTGAGTTCGACGTCCGTGCACCCGAAATATTTCCCGAGCTCGCGCCGGGCCTCGATCTCCACGTCGCGGATGAAATCGATGCCTTGATAGAAATAGATTTCCTCGCCTTTTATCGTCCGGTGCTCGGCATAGCGGCCGGCCGGATCGGAGATCTCGCACATTTTGACGAGGAGCGAGGGCGTGGATTCCGACGGGATGAGATTGAAGGATTCCTTCTGACGCCAGGCATTATTACGTTCCACTTTTTCCGTGAGGGCTTGGATCTTTTCGCTGAATGATGACATCGTGACGCTCTCCTGAAATATTTTAAGCTTTGAAATGGCTTTCTTCGATCGCCCGGATTTTATCCACGCGCCGCGCGTGTCGGCCGCCCTCGAACGGCGCGGCCAGCCAGATTTGGACGATCGCCAGGGCTTCAGCCAGGGCCAGAGTCCGGCCGCCGAGGGCCAGGCAGTTCGAATCGTTGTGCCGTCGGCTCACTTCGGCCGTGAATGCGTCCCAGCAGACGGTGGCCCGGATCCCCTTGAATTTGTTCGCCGCGACGGACATGCCGATGCCCGTGCCGCAGATGAGAATCGCCCGGTCAAAGGCGCCGGCGACGACCTCGCCGGCCGCGCTCGCGGCGAAGTCGACATAATCCACGGTTTCGCCCGGTCCGCAGCCGAAATCCTTGAAATCGATATTTCTATCGGAAAGATAGCGGGCGATGCCCGTCTTCAATTCGTATCCGGCGTGATCGGAAGCCAATGCGATCTTCATCCGCGCCCCCTGAAATGAGCTTCTTCCTTTTCGCCTCTTCCCGAGGGGATGAGGGCCTTCATGCCGCGTTTCATTCGAGGAATTTCGCGGCTTCGGGCATCATTTGGAGGGCCTTGAGGATGACCGCGTCGGCCAGCTCATACGCCCGCCAACCCATTTCGATGTTCCAGATGACCGAAGAAATCTCCCGCTCCAACTCGCGCCTGATCTCGCCCTCCGCTTCCTTGAACTTCTTGGGGTCATAATTGAGCTTGTTCGCCTGGAGATAACCCTTGAAATCCTCGAGAACCGCCGCGTCGGCGATGAAGCTTTTCCCGATCAGGATTTTGCCGGGAGGGAGCGGGCCCTTGACCTGGGCTTCCTGAGGAAAGATGAAATTTTTCGAAAGCGGCGTCTCGTGGCTGAAGAATTTCCGGGCGTAGGCAAAGAATGTCCCCGGCATGCGCAGCTCGAGCGTATAAATATGGTAGTCGAACTTCACCGTGTAATCGGGTGTGATGCCCCCTTCGCCCAAGACCTTGCGGCCCTTGTCCGTATACTTGATGTCCCGAGAGCTTTCGGGAACGGCCTTTGTGTCCAGGATGTAGTCGTCGAGGCGGCTGTAATTCCGCTGGAGGCAGCGGCCGCTCGGCGTATAATATTTGGCGATCGTCAGGGCCACGGCCATGTTCGACGCCACCGGGAAGAGCGTCTGGACCATCCCCTTGCCCCAAGAATCCTCGCCGATGAGGAGGCCGCGGTCGTGATCCATCACGGCGCCGGCCACGATCTCGGAGGCGCTGGCGCTCCCTTGGTTGATGAGGACGATGACCGGCAGCTTTTCGTACTGGTTGCTTCCGGAAGCGCGATATTCGCGATCGTATATCGCGTTCCGGCCTTTGACGGAGACCACGAGAGCCCCCTTCGGCAGGAATTCGTCGGCGACTTCGATGGCCGGGAAAAGCGATCCGCCCGGGTTATTTCTCAGATCGAGGACGAGGCTCTTCATCCCCTGCTGGGTCAAGGCCTCGAGTTTCTTCTTGAACTCCTCGCCGGTCGTCTCCGCGAAATTTCGGATGAAAATATAGCCGACGCCTTCTTGGAGAAGAAAAGCGTAGGGGACGCTGTAAAGGGGGATCTCCTCGCGCGTGATGGTCATTTCGAGCGACTTTTCCAGTTTTTCCCGGGCGATAGTGATGTTGACTTTCGTCCCCTTGGGGCCGCGGAGCTTGTCCACGGCATCCTGCGAGGAGAGAGGCTTCGTGCTCTCCCCGTTGATATGGGTGATGATGTCGCCCGGCTGCACTCCCAAACGCCAGGATGGGCCGCCCTCGATCGGCGCGATCACGACCAGCCGGTCCGCTTGTTTCTGGATCTGGGTGCCGATTCCGTAATATTTACCTTTCTGTTCCTCGAACATTCGGGAAAAATTGTCCGGATCGAGGAAATAGGAATGCGGGTCGAGGGTTTGGAGCATGCCCTTGATGGATTCCTGGACCATTTTCTCGGAGTCGACGGGCTGGAAATAATTCTGGTCGATGACGGCTTCCATGGCCGCTATCTTCTCCAGGGACCGGTCCCAGATCTCGTCGTCCCGGGCGCCGAGCGAGACCAGGCCGGCCACGAGAAGCAGAAGGAAAAAGATCTTTTTCTTCATCGTCTTAGAGAGAGAAAAGATTTTATCAAAGGGGGTGATTAAAGTAAAGGAGAGGGCGGGGAAGCCTGATCCCGGCTTGACTTATCCGGAGGTAAGGGCTATATTTTGCGGGAGTCGAAGGACGAGCCTTCGGCTCGCCACTCGCCCGTGACTTATATCCACGGGCGAGTACGGCGGAAGTGGACGCCCGGGCAAAGCCCGGGGCCCCAGCCGCTGTCGAGGCCGCAAAAAGATGAACATGTTTGGCTTGGGATTACCGGAGCTGATTCTCATTTTCGCCATCGCCCTGATCGTCTTCGGCCCCAAGAAACTCCCCGAGGTCGGCCGGTCGATCGGGAAGGCCATCCGCGAATTCAAGCGGACCACGGAAGACATCAAGGGCAAATTCGAAGAACAAATCAACGCCGAGGAATTCAAGGATATTCAAAACGATATCAAAGACGCCGCAAAGGACACGCATGAGGACGGGGAAGACAAAAAAATCTCCTGACGAGATGACCTTCCTCGAACATCTCGAAGACCTGCGCAAAAGAATCATCCATTCCCTCTTGGCCCTGGTCATCACCATCATCCCGGGCGCGATATGGGCCGGCGACATTTTCAGAATCCTGGCCCGTCCGGTGACCCAGTATCTTCCGGAGGGAGGCAAGCTGGCCTTCACGAAGCTCACTTCGCCGTTCATGCTCTACATGAAGGTCGCCTTTCTCGTCGCGGTCTTTCTCGCCCTGCCCGTCATCTTCCTCCAGATCTGGTATTTCGTGGCCCCCGGCCTTTACCGGAAAGAGAAAAAATACGTCTGGCCTTTTGTCATCTTCACGACCTTCTTTTTTCTCCTCGGCGCGGCTTTCGGGTATTTCGTCATGTTTCCCTTCGCCTGCCGGTTTTTCCTCCACCTCGGGCATGATTTTCAGGCCATCATTACGATCGAGGAATATTTCGGCATGATGCTGAAAACGCTCCTGGCCATCGGCGCCGTCTTCGAGATGCCGACCCTGATCTTCTTCCTGGCGAAAATGGGGCTCGTGACGTCCGGCTGGATGCTCAAGAATTTCAAGTACGCGATCCTGGCCGTTTTCATCATCGCCGCCGTCATCACCCCGACGCCCGACATGATCAACCAAACCATCGTCGCCCTCCCCATGCTGGCTCTTTATTCGTTCGGCATCCTGATCGCATTCCTCTTCGGCAAAGAGAGGAAAACGCGGAGAGAGCGAAAGAAGGGAAAAGACAAAGCCGAGGTCGATCTCGCCGGGTGACCGTTCCATGCCGCACCGTCTCATCGGCCTGACCGGAACCAACGGCTCGGGCAAGGGCGAAGCCGCCGCGTTCCTCGTGACCATGGGGTACGCTTATTTTTCCCTTTCGGATATCATCCGGGAGAAACTCGCGGAAGACGGCCTCGAGACGAGCCGGGACAATCTCATTCGAAAGGGCAACGATCTCCGCCGGCTGGGCGGAGCGGACATCTTGGCCCGTCTGGTCATGGCCAAGGTCCGCGGCAAGGCCGTGATCGACAGCATTCGCAACCCGAAAGAGATCGAATACCTGAAAAGGCAGCCCGGCTTCATCCTCCTCGCCATCGACGCCCCCGCGGCTCTTCGCTTCGCGCGCGTCCAAAAGCGGGGCCGCGACGAATCGGCCGGGACGCTCGACGCGTTCATCCGGAAAGAAGCCGAGGAGAACGGCGCCGACCCCGCCGCCCAGCGGCTCCGGGACTGCATGGCCCTCGCGGACGAGACGATCGTCAACGACGGCACTCTCGAAGACCTCACCCGAAAACTGGAGGAACTCGCATGACACCGCCCCGCATTTCGAAGGACGAGTACTATCTCGGCATCGCCAGGGAAGTGGCCCGCCGCAGCACGTGCTTCCGGCGCTCGATCGGCGCCATCATCGTTCGCGACGACCAGATCATCTCCACGGGCTACGTCGGCGCCCCGCGCAAGACCCGCGACAGCGTGGAGCACGGATTCTGCCTGCGTGACAGGCTTAACATCCCCCACGGCCAGCGCTACGAGCTCTGCCGGAGCGTCCACGCCGAACAGAACGCCATCATCAACGCCGCTCGCGCCGGCGTCAGTCTTCTCGGCGGCAACATGTACATATTTGGATCGGCCGCGGACACAAGCGCTCCCATCAACGCTTTCCCTTGTTTCATTTGCAAGAAGATGCTTGTCAACGCCGGCCTGAACCGCGTCATCTGCTCGACCTCGGACGGAAAGCATCTGGGCTTCACGATCGAGGACTGGGCGAAGGCCTGGAGCGAAGGAGACATCCTGGATGACACGCACCAGTATGGATAAGAAACATCTCCGCGTTTTCGCGGCCGTCCTTCTTTCGCTCGCCACCGTCGGCCTGGAATCCGCGCCGCGGGCCGCGGAACGCGCCGCGCCTCAGACCGAAGCCGGCCTGCTCAAGCTCCTCGATATCACGGCGTCGCCCGAATCCATCGATTACGTCGCCGATAAAGCCCAATTCCAGCTCCACTCGCTCCTCACCGAGCAGCGCCACCCGAAAACCTGGAATATGAGCGAGAAGATCAAAACGGACACCGAAGCCGGGCTGCGCATGCTCTTTTCCGTCGATGACGACATCGCCGCGCGCCTCGAAAAGCTCGCCGCGGACAAGCCCCTTATCGATCAGCTCGTGACCGAGATCGAATACGCGATCCTGGCCAAAAAAAAGATCTATATCTACGGCTGCGGGGCAACCGGACGGCTGGCCAAGCAGATGGAATCGAGCTTCTGGCGCCCGTTCTGGAAGAAGGTCAAGGCCGATGCCGATCTCTGGGCCAAATGCCGCGAGCGCCTCGACCCTGCCGTCGAGGACGAGCTCATCGGCGAAATGACCGGCGCGGACCGGGCCCTCATCAGCTCGCTCGAGGGGTTCGAGGATCTCCAGCTCATCGGCCGGCTCCAGCTCAACGACCGGGGCGTCAAAAAAGGCGATCTCGTCATCTGCGTCACCGAGGGCGGGGAGACGTCTTCGGTCATCGGCACGGTCCTCGGCGCGCTCGGACAATGGAAAGCGGAAACGGGATATGCGCCGAACGAGAGCCGAAAGAAACTCTACTTCGTCTATAACAACCCGGACGACAAGCTCATGCCGTTCGAGCGGAGCCGCAAGGTCATCGAGGAGCCGGGCATCACCAAAATCAACCTGACCACGGGGCCCCAGGCCGTCACCGGCTCGACGCGGATGCAGGCGACGACGATCGAAACCTTCGTCGTCGGGAGCGCGATCGAGACCGCCGTCGAGCGGATCCTGAGGCGGATGCTCGCGAAAAAGGACATGGGGCGGCTGGGCTTCACCGCGGAAACGGGACTCGATGCCCGCTTGGCGAGATTCCCGTCCCTGCTCCAGGAAATCAGAAAAGCGGTTCCCGCGATTTCAGCCCTGACGAACATCGAGACGAAAGCTTACGCGGAGGGGCATTTCTCGACGTATTTCGCCGGGACGGGCCTGATCACGGTCTTCATCGACAGCACGGAGAGGAGCCCGACGTTCCGCCTTTATCCGCTGGACACCGTGAAAGAGCCGCGGCGAAAATGCTGGATCCAGGTCTGGACCGGAGCGCCCGACCTCAACTCCGCCTGGCTGGCCTTTCTCGGCCGGCCGTTCCGCGGGTTGGCGCCAAAGCTGTACCAGGGGTCTTTCGAGAACGAGATCGAAGACGCGTTCCTCCAAGCGAAAGCGCTCGAAAGCCTGGGGAAGGCCGGAAACGACCAGCAAAATCTCTATGACTTCTCGTTTTCCGAGGCCGGCATCAAGAAGCGGGGGCCCCAGGCCGGCGATATCGGCGTCATGGCCCTTTTCGCGCCCGAAATCGATGAGTTGAAAAATCCTTATTCGAAGTTCCATCAATTCGCCGAGCTCACCGCGAACGCCGGGGCCGGACTGGGGATCATCGCGATCGCGGACAAGCCGGCCAAAGGAACGGCGCCCGCGATGCCGGACATGTCGTTCGTTAAAGGCCAGATGAAGGGTCCGGTCGCCGTCGTCCGGCTGGAGATCGCGTCGAACGACGATCCCTTCGGCGTCGAGAGGCACGTCGCGCTCAAGATGCTTCTCAACGCCCATTCGACCGCCGTCATGGCCAAACTCGGCAAAGTCATCGGCAACACGATGACCAATGTCAGCCCGACCAACTTGAAGCTCATCGGCCGCGCGACGTATCTCATCCAGCTCCACGTGAACGATATCCTGAACAACCCGCAATGGGTCCGTCAATACGGCCCGCATCGGCCGATTTCCTACGGAGAAGCGAACGCCGTCTTGTTCGATTCGATCGCGTTCATGAAGGACCGCGCCGAGGATACCGGACAGGCGGCCGAAGTGCCTCTATCCATCATCCGCATCTTGGATTCGATCCGGCAAAAACGCTGCTTCGCGCCGGAAGAAGCGCTGGAGATCGTCAAGACCCCGGGGCTGGCGGCGTATCTCGCGGCCTGGAAATGACGAAAATGACGGAGACATAATACCTGATTCCCTATTCCCGGATGATCGGAACTTAAAAAGCGTCGGCCTTTTTTTCAAGCGGGATTAAGCGATAGAGAAACACGGGGGCGCGTCCCTCATTTCAGAAAATGGAGGACGCGTCCCTTCAGGCCTCATCCGATGGGCGGGACGTTGGTCACGCCGTAGCACGGCTCGATGTAGGACCGTTTTTCCTTTCTGGGTTTTTTCTTGGGGCCGGCCTGCGGCTGTGGATAAGCGTAAATCTCGCCCGCGTAGTTGCGCATGACGACCTGTTCGTCGTTGAGCGTCTGGACGTACTTCGGCAGGACCGGGATCTTGCCGCCGCCGCCCGGCGCGTCGATGACGTAATACGGCACGGCGAGGCCCGAAGTCCAGCCGCGCAGGGCGTCCATGATTTCGATGCCCTTCTCGACCGTCGTCCGGAGATGATCGGTCCCTTCGACATAATCCGCCTGGTAGATGTAATACGGACGGACGCGCGCGCAGAGAAGCTTCTGCATGAGCCGGCGCATGACCGCCGGATCGTCGTTGACGCCTTTGAGCAGGACGGTTTGGCTTCCGAGCGGGATGCCGGCGTCGGCGAGCAGACCGAGGGCCTGGTTCGCCTCGGGCGTAAGCTCGTCCGGGTGGTTGAAATGGACGTTGACGTAGAGCGGATGGAACTTCTTCAGCATGGCCGCGAGCTTAGGCGTCACGCGCTGGGGCAGGAAGCACGGCACGCGCGTCCCGACGCGCAGGATCTCGAGGTGCGGGATGGCCCGCAATTCCGTCAGGATATATTCGAGCCGGGCGTCGCTGAGCATCAGCGGATCGCCGCCCGAAACGATGACGTCCCGGATTTCCGGATGGCTCCGGATGTAGTCCAGCCCGTCCTCGATGTAACGCGGATGAATTTTGCTCGCGTTACCGACCTTCCGTTTCCTCGTGCAGAACCGGCAGTAGGACGCGCAGCTGTGCGAAACGAGGAACAGAAGCCGGTCCGGATAGCGATGAACCACGCTCGGAACGGGGGAATCCTGATCCTCCATCAGCGGATCGGCGACGCCGACCGAACGCTCAAGTTCGGCCGGATCGGGCACGATCTGGCGGTAGATCGGATCCCCTTTGTCCTTGATCAAGCCGGCGTAATACGGCGTGATCTGCGTCTTAAAGACGCGGGCAACCTTGCGAATCTGCTCTTTGTTCAAGCCGAAGCGCGCGGCGATCTCGTCCGGTGTTCGCAGGCTGCCCCTCAATATTTGCGGCCATTCGTCCATCTTCCTGTCTCCTTTGACCTTCAAGCGAAACGCTTGACATATATGACCTGGTCATCTCCGTCCTGGTAATAGTCCGGGATGCGGGCGATCTCTCGATATTTCAGGCCCAGATAAAAGCGGCGGGTCGGCTCGTATTTCGGCGTCGACGAGGTCTCGATGATGAGCAGCCGGCCCTTGAGCTCCACGACTTTCGCCTCGAGCCATTCGACCAGCTGCCGGCCGTAGCCTCTTCCCTGATGAAGCGGTGACACCGCCATCCAGTAGAGGTCATAGGTGCCGATGGTGAGCGCCGTCAGCCCCCACGTCATGTATCCGGCGATCTCGTGGTCCTCGGTCTCGATGACCACGACCTCGTAGTCTTTCTGATCGGGATGGTTTAGATAGACGTCGATCAGCTCCTCGGCGACAAGGATTTCGTCGGCCCGGAAAAACCCCGTCGCTTCGATCAGCTCCATGACCAGGGATTTGTCGGATCTTGCCATCGGCCGGGTCATTTTTTCACCTTTCTCGCCAAAGTTTTTTCGATCATCCTCTGCCAGAAGATCTTGTATTCGATGCCGGCGGCGCCCAGCGCCCGGGCAAAGCCGGCGTTGAGGCTGATGTCCGGGTTAGGGTTGACCTCGAGGATATAGATCTTCCCTTTTTTGTCCATGCGGAAATCGACGCGCGCGTAATCGCGGCAGCCGACGACCTGAAAAGCCTTGACCGCCATTTCCTGCAGCTTCGTTTTCAGGGCGTCGTCGATCTGGGCCGGGCACACGGGAGGCGTGCTCGTGTAGAGGATATCATCGGTCAGCCATTTGGCCTGATAACACAGGATGTGCGTCTGGCCCTCGGGCATCTTGGAAAAATCGATCTCCGAGACGGGAAGCGCTTCGGGCTTGTTGTTTTCGATAACCGCCACGTTGAACTCCCGGCCCTCGATGAAAGTCTCGACGAGCGCCGGCTGTTCATAGACGTCCAGGATTTTCTGGACCTGTTTTTGCAGGCCTTCCTGGTCGTTGACCACGGATTCCGGGTTGATGCCCAGGCTGGCGTCCTCGGTGTTGGGCTTGACGATCACGGGAAAGGGGATGTCCAGCTTCGTCTCCAACGAATCGACGAGCTTCGCGGGGGCTGTCGGCAGGCCGCACTGTTTAAGGACGGCTTTCGTCTTGAATTTATTCAGGCAGAGGGCCAGCGTCCGGGAATCGTTGCCGGTGAAAGCGACGCCGAGCAATTCGAACGCCGCGGCCACATTGGCTTCGAGCTGGGGATATCCCGCGAACGCCTCGCAGAGGTTGATGATCGCGTCGGCGTTGAGGTCCTTGAGCCTGTTCAGGAAGCTCATGAAGCTCCGGTGCAAGGGCAGGATGAAGGCCGTGTAGCCGAGCTCGGTGACGGCCGTAAGGACCTCCTTGGCCGTCTGTTCGACGGACTCCTCCGACGGCCGTTCCGTCTTCTGGCCGGTGAGCGGATCGTAGGCGTTGTAGGCGATGCCGACGAGGATGTTCTTTTCCTTCAGTTTACTCATCGGCGATCCCCGGCCTGCTTTCCGCTTTTTTTCGTTTTTTCGACGGGCGCTTTTTTGGCTCCCCCGTTTCCGCCGAGGCCGTAGCGGATCAACGCCTCATCTACCACTCTTAAAATCAGTTCATCGTAGGTATAGCCGGCCGTCCGCGCCGCCTTGGGCAGGCAGGAGTTGTCTTCGGGTTTGGGGAGGATCCCGGGCAGCGGGTTGACTTCCAGGATATTGGGCTCGCCGTTCTCGTCGAGACGGACGTCGATGCGGCACCAGTCCTTGATCCGGAGGACCCGGCAAGTCTTCGCGACGAGGTCCTCGATCTTCGCCATCAGCTCGACCGGGATCCGCGCCGGACATTTGAAGATCTCGAGCGGCTTGTCGGGCGTGTCCCAGATCCACTTGGCTTCGTAAGAATAGATCGGGCGTGCGCCCTCGGGCAGGAGCCCGTGGTCGATCTCGACGATCGGCAGGATTTCATAGTGGGGGAAATTGCCGAGGACCCCGACCGTGAATTCCTTCCCGCCGAGAAAACGCTCGACGATGACCGGCTCTTTGTAAAGCGCCATGACTTCGCGAACCCGGTCGCCCAAGGCCTCGGGCGTATCCACGACCGAATCGTTCTTGATGCCCTTGCTCGAGCCTTCGTAAAGCGGCTTGACGATCGCCGGCAGCTTGATGTCCGGCGGGATGTGCGCGCCGGGCTCGACGATCCAGAATTCGGGGTTCGGGACCTTGTGAAACGAGAGGATCTCCTTGGCCCGGGACTTGTCGAGACAAAGGCTCAGCGTCAGAGGATCCGAGCCGGTATAGGGGATGTCCAGGATCTCGCAGAGCGAGGGAATGTGCGACTCGCGATTGGGGCCGAACAGCCGCTCGGCGATGTTGAAGACGAGGTCCGGTTTTGCTTTCTTGAGCCGGCCGAAGGCCCGCTCGTCGGACTCGATGGGGATGACGTCGTAGCGCGCACGGAGAGCCTCCGCGACGGCCGTTATGGTTTCATCAGAATCGCACTCGGCGAGCAGGTCGAGTGGAGGTTCGTCGTCTTCATCCCGGTTGTCCCCGGGAGAACGATGATTCAACGAAGAGGCCATTCCCGCTTTCGAGCTGTAGAGCAACGCAATCTTCATCGCAACTTTTCTCGGCTTCGTCTTAAGCTCTCGAAGGTCCCCCGCATCATGATCAAGTCAACTCGAATATTTCGCATCCAGCTATCGGTCTTTTCATCTTCATTTATATATCATTTTCGCTAATTGTCAATACTTTTTTCGAAAAAAAATACAATCTGTGGTAGAAAAACCGTTTTTGACCCCCAATCGGTTGAGCTGTAAAGTTGTTTGACATTTTAAAGCATGAACCTTGGATAAAGGTAGAATGCGCGCGAATCGATGAAAAGCCGTTCAGCCCGGCGCTCGAATGGCCGTTGGGGCGACCGGTAATCGCTCGGCGGCGTATGGAAAATGACGCGCGCTCCCGCATCGAAAATCTGTTCGAGCCAAGCGAGGGCGAGCGGATATTCGATATGAAAAAGGACGCCGCCGGCCCGCTCACGCGCGGCCCTGGCGCAGTCGCAAAGAAGAATCGTGTCGTCGTCCCGGTGAAGACTTTGGCCGGCGATATGGATCCACGCCCCCTGGCGCGCGAGCGTCTCGAGCGCGGGCGCGAACGGCCCGTGATGATAGAACGCGAGCCGGCTGCCGCCGCAGATGCAGGCGTAGGCCAGTTCTTCGAGCGCCGGGAAATCGCGCTGGATGCGGCCGTTCGACGTATAAATATAGAGCCCGTTCCGCCCCAGCTCTTTGAGGGTCGCGAAAGAAACCGCCTTTTCTTTTTCTTCAGGCTCGAAAGGGCCGTGGTGGAAATAGGCCGTCACGGCCGATCCTTTGCGCGCGGCGGCGTTCATCAGGACGAGATCCCGGCCGTCCGGCCGGGCCCGGTCGGAGGTGTAAAAAACGGCGCCGGCTTCTCCCAGCCATTCGAGCTCGGACGACGAGAGTTTTCCGGTATCGATCAATTTGAAACGGCCGCCGGCGCCGCGGCTGGCCTTCACCGCGTCGAGGAGAGAAGGAAAATCGGACTGGTCGTCGCGGACGATGACGCCTCCCGCGTCAGCGGGACTTCCCGAACCTGTATCGTCTTGCGTATCCATTAAAAAAATCTTAGCGTGTCTTCGGCCTTCAATATCATAACCTAAATTCGCCCAAGTGTAGCGCCGTGGCCCCGACATGTCAAGAGGTCCATTCGGCTTATTTTTTCCTCGTCTTGAAAACTGTACTACGGTCAGGTCCTTCGGCTGATTTTTTAATTGACATGACGGGAAGGAGAGTTCGAACGATTTTTGCGTCCGGCGGCTCCTCTCCGAGGGGAAGAAAATCATTGAATTCGGAAAAGGAAAAGCGTATAAAAATCAAGCGGCGATGCCCGACATCGGAAAGAGGGATAACCCCAGAGAGTTCACATGCGGATAAAAGAATTATTGGGCTTAAGCGATGGGCGATTCCTGGTCCTCGCCGAATTCGTCCCGCTTCCCGGTCACGACCTGAACAATTTCGAAAAGTTCCTCAATGGATACGCGCAGAAGAAATCCGGCCTGCCGGAAGACATGCGCCTGGCGGGCGTCACCATCCCCCAGAGTCCCAACGGCCTCGCTTCGCTGAGCCCGGCCGACGTCTATTCGCTCATCGGAATGAAAAATCTATGGGCCGATTTGGATGTCATCCCCCACGTGACGGCCAAGGACCATAACGCCGAAGCCGTAAAAAGCTATCTCATCGGGTTGCGCAAGCTGGGGCTCGAATCCGTCCTGGCCCTGACCGGAGACAAGCCCTCAACGGGCAAGGGAGTTTTCGAGCTCGATTCCATCGGGCTCATCGAATTGATCCGGGAGATGAATCTCGAGTCTTTCCAGCGGGCCGCGCCCGGCGGGTTCGACCGCGTCCACCAGTTCTTCATCCTCGCCGCGGTTTCTCCCTTCAAATACTCGGAAGCCTCGCAGCGGCTGCAGTACGACAAGATGCTCAAGAAGCTGCGGGTCGGGGCGAACGCCCTGATCACGCAGATGGGCTGGGACTGGCGCAAGAGCGAAGAACTGTTCCGGTATCTCGGGGACGAGCGGATTCAAGCGCCCGTCTTCGGCAACGTCTATCTTCTCTCGACGGCGACGCCCGCGCCGCGGTTGATGTACGAGGGCAAGCTCCACGGCTGCCTGGTCACCAAAGATCTCTTCGAAAAGGTCGCTAAGGAATCTCTCGCGGACCACATCGAGCGGGCCGCCGAACAAGTGGCCATGTACCGGGACCTGGGCGCGGCCGGCGTCGATATCGGCGGTCTCTGGGATTTCGATACCCTTCTAAAAATCATGAACCGGGCCGCCGAAATCGGCGGGGGCTGGCGGCGGTTCAAGGATAATCTGGATTTCGGCCTGAAGACGCTTCCGGACGGAAGGCCGGGGTATTATCTTTACGACGAAGGCGGGCGGCGGAGAGAACCGTCCCGGCCCAAAAAAACTTTCCGCAAGAGATCCTTCGATTTCATGCACCGGAACCTTTTGACGCCCGGCCGGGCGATGAATCCGGCCCTCAAAAAAGCGCTCGGCCTCAGCTCGTCGCTCCGGCGCGGCAAGGGCGTGCCGTATAAGTTATTCCTGGCCGGGGAGAAAGCGTTGAAAACCGTTCTCTATGACTGCGAAGAATGCGGCGACTGCTTCCTGCCCGATAATTTCGGCCGATGCACGCTGGGTGAGTGCGAGAAGGGCCTGCCGAATCCGCCCTGCGGAGACGCCGACCCTGAAGGCCGCTGCGGGCACGACACGACGCGGCGGTGTGTCGGCGAGCTCATCTACGACGCGGCCGCGAACGAAGGGATGGAAGGATTGAAGAAATGGGCAAAGACGATCAACCCCGGCCGCATTGCGGCGCTCGAGGGGACGGCTTCGCTCTTGAATTATGTCTTTGAAAAGGACCACGCGAAGAAGATCGACCTGATCCGGATCGGCGAAAGCCTGCACGCCAGCATTTCCCGGCCCGCGGCCGCCATGAGCGAGCTCCTGGCCAAAGGGGCGGACGCTTTCGACCGGCCGAGCGGCGCGCTGGACTACGTCATTTCGCTGATCAAGGATCAAATCCAACACGGCGCCGATTATCTCGAGGTGAACGTGGACGCGTTCGGCGAACGGAACCCCGATCTAACCGCGCGGATGATTCGCGATTACGTCCGTCTCATCCGCAAGCACGGCGACGGCGTTCCGGTCTGCGTGGACAGCGGCTCTCCGGAGGTCCTCATCGCCGGCCTCGAAGCGTGGTACGAGGACGCCCCGCCGGCGACGCCCGCGCCTCTTCTGAACTCGATCAAGACCTACACGATGGACAGGCTGTTCCCCCTGCGGGCCGAATATCCGTTCAAGTTCATCGGCCTGCTCGTGGATATCCATTCGACCGGCTCTGAGGGCTCCTATTACGGCATCGACGAACTCCACGGCATGGCCCGGACGATCTTCCGGACCGCGACCGGAACCCACGGGTTCAAGCCCGGTGATATCTTCTTCGACTCGACGGTCTTTCCGCTGGCCATCGACATGCCGATGACACCGGATACGCCGGGATACACCTTCCGGACGTTCGAGACGATCCGCAAGATCAAAAACGACCCCGAATTGAAGGGCGTGCACCTTTCTTTGGGCATCACCAACGCGGTCCGCGACCTCCCGGGCCGCCGGACGGGCGTCTGCCGGGCTTATCTGGCCAAGGCGCAAGAATACGGCCTGGACGCCGCGATCGTCAACGTCATGCACGATTACGGGAAACGGCCGCCGGCGTCCGATCTCGTCGAATTCGTCGGGGCGTTCGCCCGGCAGGACGGCTCGGCCGAGGCCGGCCAGAAGGTCATCACCGCCATGATGGATTTTTGCCGGGCCAACCGGAAGATCAAAGATCCGGCCTGCGGCTGAGCCGGATGACGGGTGCCGGGAAGATTTCACGAGATTTGTCTCATTGAAAAATACCGCGATCTCTCCTATGATGAGAAATCGGTCGATATCAACCCATGACAAAAGCGGTCGTCCTCTTCTCCGGCGGGATCGATTCCACGACGGCCCTTTCCTGGGCTTTGTCGAAAGCGAAGGACGTCCACGCGCTGACTTTCGACTACGGCCAGAGACACCGGATCGAAGTCCGCATGGCGGGGAAGGCGGCGCGCAGGCTGGGGATCCCCTGGACCGTCCTCAAGATCGACCTCAAGCAGGTCGGCGGCTCGGCTCTCACGGATGGAACCATAGCTCTGCCGCGCTATAAAAAATTGTCCGAGATCAAGGCCGGCCCGCCGGCGACATACGTCCCGTTCCGCAACGGCATCCTCCTGGCCCTAGCCGCCGCCTGGGCCGAGGCCCGGCATATCCATGAGATCGTCTGTGGCTTCAACGTCATCGACTCGCCGGATTATCCCGACACGCGGCCGGATTTCGTCCGGGCGATGGAAAAAGCGGTCAACGCCGGCACGAAAGCGGTCCGCGGCGAAGAGAAAATCAAAATCATCGCCCCGTTCGTCCGCCTGAAAAAGTCCGAGATCATCCGGCTGGGTCTTTCGCTCGGGACGGACTACGCCTTTTCGGTCTCGTGTTACGCGGGAAATGAGATGCCCTGCCGGGGATGCTCGTCATGTCTGTTGCGGGAGCGCGCTTTTGCCGAGGTTGGAGTCCCGGACCCGCTGATCGCGCGCCTCGAAAAGGAAGGAAAGCGATGAGTTGGATATTGCGTGTGCGCGACAAATTCCAGGCGGCCCATTTCCTCGAGGAATACAAAGGCAAGTGCGAAAAGATCCACGGCCACACCTTCCAGGTCGAGGTCGCGATCGAGGTCGGCGCGCTCGACAAGGCCGGCCTGGGGATTGATTTCACGCTGATCAAAAAAAAACTGACCGAGACGCTTCCCGATCATACCCTGCTCAACGAGGTCTACGACTTCAACCCTTCGGCCGAGAACCTCGCCCGCCGCTTGTTCCTCGAGCTCGCGAAATCGTTCCCGGTCAAAGAAGTGACCGTATGGGAATCCGAGGATGCCTCAGCCACATACTCTGAAAATCGCTGAGATTTTCCCGTCCGTCCAGGGTGAAGGGCTGCGCCAGGGCGAGCCCACGATTTTCGTCCGCCTCTCGGGCTGCAACTTGCGCTGTCCTTTCTGCGACACCAAATACGCTTGGGAAGAAGGCCGGGGAATGACGGTCGAGCGGGTCAAGGACAGGATCAAAGCCTTGCGCAAGCGTTTTCCGGCCAAGTGGGTTTGCTTGACGGGCGGCGAGCCCATGCTCCAGGACCTCGGGGCCCTCGTCCGCGGCCTCAAAGCGGATGGCCTGAAAATCCAGGTCGAAACCAACGGCACCGTGTTCGGGGGGCTGGCCGCGGATTGGGTCACGGTCTCGCCCAAGCCCGAAAAATTCGCCGTTCATCCGCGGTTCAGGCGGCTGGCCAAAGAGGTCAAGCTCGTCGTCACGCGAGACCTCGCCTTCGCCACGGTCCGGCGATTACGCGAATGCTTTCCCGCAACGACACCGCTCCTCCTCCAGCCGGAATCCAACGCGTCCTGGAGCGCGGCCAAAGGTCTGCGCCTCATCGGCCGATGCCGGCGGAACGGGCTTGAAAACGTGCGCCTCTCCGTCCAACTCCACAGGGTTTTCCGCCTGCGCTGACGGTCTCACCGCCCGGGATGAGACCCGAGCAAGAATATCACCCCGAAAATCACCGAAGGAGGGGATTGAACCGCCGGCCGTCTTGATTAAAATGGAAGGCGATGAGAGAAACCCGTCCGTCCCGGCGAAACGTCAGCAGCGGGTTCGCCGTTTGGAAATTCCTTCTGCTTCTCGCCGCCGCCGGTCTGCTTCTTGTTTTTCTCGTTCCCATCTATCGAAGCGCGAAAAACACGGTTACCCTCAGGGCGACGATCGCGGATATGCGGATGTGGGACAAAGCGATCAGGGCCTACGAATCCGATTTCGGCGTCACGCCGACAAACCCGAACGGCCGGATCCATTATAAGAAACCGATTCTCCGGGAACTCATGCCCTATTTCGAGCGCGTCCGGGTCTCGGACTTATGGGGATCTCCTTATCGAATCTGGATTGGACCGGGCATCGAAAAATACGGAATCAAGACGACCGGACCCGGGGATATCCTGATCGTCTCCCTGGGGAAGGAAGGAAACCAGGAAAACTGGTCGTATGATCCGGAGCGGCCGCAAGCGGGGTTATATGCGCTCCGCGGCCCGGAAGATTTTGAAAAAGACATCGTTCTCTGGAACGGCCGGATGGTGCGAGGCCCGATCAACCCATGAAGATCCTCACGGCGGCTAAATCCTTTTTGCTGAAGCCAATCGGCAAAAGCGACATTTACGCCGCCCTCGGCAGGGTGATCTCCGCCCCCATCCTCCGAAAGAAAGCCGTCCTGTGGGCCTTGATTCTTCTCTGCGCGGCCTGGTTTCTCCTTCAGGCCTATCCTTACCTCAACATGTGGGACCTGGATTCGATCTCGTACTACGCGGGCGCTCACGGCCTCCGGCAGCACATCAATATTTATGACGACAATGAATTCCAATCCATGGCGGACACGCTCGTGGGGAAAGGCGTCATCGTCAATCCCTATATTTATCCCCCTCTCCTGGCCCAGCTCTGCCTGCCCTTGACGCGACTCTCGCCGTCCGCTTTTTTTCTGCTGGTGTTCATCCTGAACGTCGTCCTGACGTTCTTCAATCTTTTTCTCCTCTCGCGCCTCCTGGAGCTCGATCGCCGCCCGACGATTCTACCCTTGCTTTTTCCCTTCGCCCTCCTCCTGTTCAACGCGCCGATCTTGAGGACCATCGATTACGGCCAGATCAATATCCTGGTCTTCACGGCGACGCTTCTCTTCATGGCCTGCCAAAAAAAAGCGAAACCGTTCGCGGCCGGGTTTTTTTTGAGTCTGGCCGTCTTCATCAAGATCTATCCCATCCTTTTCGTCCTGCCGTTCATCTTTTTCAAGCGGTGGAAGTCCCTGGCGGCTTTTATCGTCAATAGCGCGGCCATGCTGGCCCTATCCATCGGCGTCTCCGGCCCGGCGCCTTGGCTGGATTTCGTGAAATCGACGCTGTCTCTGTTCTTCAAGAAGCCCGACTCTCCGTTCACCCGGGGCTTTCAATCCTCTTTCACCAACGTTTCACTCAAGGGCTTTTTGACGCAAGGTTTCGCCCAGCTTCATCTTCCCGAGGCGCTGGTCGTTCCTCTCTTTCTTCTGGCGGCGGTCCTTCTCGTCCTGTGGATTTTCGTCTCCCCCCGAAAGAGAGAGGTCGCCGCGGACCCCGCCCTGGAAGGCTCCCTTATCTTCATCTTGACCTTGGTCCTGGCGCCGATCACGTGGCCCCACCATTACGTCATCATGATGTTCCCTGCGGCCTATCTTTTCCGGCGGATCATCGATGAGAAGAGGTATGCCGCTTTCCTCCTTCTCGCCGTTTTCGGCGGCCAGGTGTTTTACCAGCAGCCATGGGGCGCGTTTCCGTTCAATCAACTATGGCTGCCTGCGACGCTGGGATTCTTGGGGTTGCTCATGCGTTTCGGCCGCGCTCCGTCGCTCGAGGGCGCCCCGGAAAATGAAGGTCCGGGAACGACGGTCCGCGAGGGCCGGGTCGGCCCCGTTGTTATGGACGCTTCGCGAAAAATTGATAGCCCGCGCGCGCGAGAAAAACGCCCGTGAGGATGATCGCGGCGCCGCCGATCTGCGCCGGATGGATCCTGTCCCCGAGAAGGGCCACGGCGAAGACAGCCGTAAAAACCGGCGTCAGGTTGTTGTAGACCGCGGTTTTAGCGTTTCCCACTTTTTTCACCGAATAATACCAGATCAGATACCCAAAGACGAACCCGAAGAGCGAAGAAAGCACGAGAAACGCCCAGGCTCTTAGGGAAATCGCGGCCCACGGGACGGCCAGGATGTCTTTCGCCGTGAAGGGGATATAAAATAAAGCGCCGAACAAGACGGTGATGGCCGAAAACTTGAGCGGCGAGAGCCTTTCGAGAAAAGGCTTCGAAAAAACCGTATAAGAAGCCCACAGGATCATGCCGAAAAAGATTGAAAGATCGCCCTTGAAACTCTCCGCCGAAAAATGGAGCCCCCCGTTCTGTCCCGCGACGATCCAATAGAGTCCGCAAAAGGAGATCAGGATTCCCATCCAGGCGGACCAGTGGATCCGTTCGATGCCGAGGGCGGAGCTCATCAGGGCGACGAAGATCGGCGACATCGAGAGGATGAGCGAAGAGTTCGAAGCCGAGGTCAGGCTTATGCCCCGGATGAAAAAGAGCTGATAGACCGTGTTTCCGGCCACGCCGATGGCGAGGAGCTTCCAACCGTCGTTCCTTTGGAGGCGAAATCCCTGTCCCGAGATCGCCAGAAGGACCAGGAATATGACCGCCGTCAACAGTAGCCGCAGGCCGTTGAAGCCGCCGGCCGTCAATTCGCGCATGGCGATTTTGATGAGAGAGAAATTGATCCCCCACATCACGACGGCCAGGAGCATGAGCGCATCGCTGGCGCCAAACGCGCTGCGGTTTTTTTTATTCATTCGGCGCCGCGGGGTTTTAAGTCATTCAGATGAGGACACGGCAAGCGGGAACCCGGGAAAAGCGGCCGTCTGGGATCAGCCGGACTTCCTCCGGGAGCGGGGGTAGCGCGCTTCGATCACCGACTTGATGCCTCCTCTTGGGTTGAACTCTCCGACGACCGAAGCCCGCGCGGGCCGACAGGCCTTGACCACGTCTTCGAGGATCCGGTTCACGGCATTTTCATAAAAAATGCCCAGGTTCCGATAGGCCAGGATATAGTCTTTCAGGGATTTGAGCTCCAGGCAGCGGGCGCGGGGAACGTAGCGGACGACGATCGTCCCGAAGTCCGGCAGGCCCGTTTTAGGGCAAACGGAAGTGAACTCGGGGATCTCGATTCGGATCTCGTATCCGGAAAATTGATTGGAAAACGTTTCGATGCCCGGAAGACGGGCGTTCAGGCCCGCCTTCGCTTCTTTTTCAGAATACCGGCTCATGCGTCTTTCTCTCTATCGGAAATTAGGCTATAGTATAATTTCATCGCCATAAAATATCCAGCGGAGAAAAGACTAAAACCATGAAAAAAGAGGCCGCGAAAAAGGGCGCCGGGCCCTCCCGGGCCCCGACGCCGCTCGGGACCCTCCGCCGCCCCCATCCGAATTATATCTATGGTCCGGTCCCTTCGCGCCGTTTGGGTTTTTCCCTGGGGGTGGACATTCTTCCCTTCAAAACCTGTTCCATGGACTGCGTCTATTGCCAGCTCGGCGCTGTCTCGAAAACGACCGTCCGGAGAAAGGAATATGTCCCGGCCCGCGAGGTCTTCGCCCAGATCAAGGCCGCCCTGTCGAGCCGCCGAAGAATCGACGCCGTCACGTTCTCCGGATCGGGAGAGCCCTGCCTGAATTCCGGGATCGGTCTCGTCATCCGCGGCCTGAAAAAAATCACGGATATCCCGGTCGTCGTTCTCACCAACAGCTCCTGTCTCGCGAGCGAAAGATGCCGGCGCGAACTCGCCGAGGCGGACATCGTCGTGCCGTCCCTGGATGCCGCGACCGCCCCGATATTCAAGAAGATCAACCGCCCGCATTCCGGCCTCGAGATAGGCGGAATCATCGACGGGCTGGCCCGTTTCCGCCGCGAATACAAAGGCCGGATCTGGCTCGAAATCATGCTGGTCAAAGGGCTTAACGATTCGCCCGCGCATCTCAAGAAGCTGAAAGCGGCCGTCTCCCGGATCAAGCCGGACAGGATCCAGCTCAACACCGTGGTCCGGCCGCCCGCCGAGAAGTCGGCCCGGCCGCTCGGCCGGCGCGAGCTCGAAAAAATCCGGGCCTTTTTCGGCCCGAAGGCCGAGATCATCGCCGATTTCAAGACCAGGGAGCAGAAGGCTGATTCCGGCGATATCGGGGAGGCCATCCTGGCCACGGTCCGACGCCGTCCCGTGACGGTTCGAGATATTTCCCTTTCGTTGGGAAGGTCGATCGTTGAGATCCGCAAATGCGCCGATGAGCTCGTGGAGCAGGGCCGGCTGAAACGCATCATCCACAAAAAAGCGGAATATTACGAGCACCGCTGAAGGGCGGATTGATCCCTGATCGTGAACATTCATATGCATCCGGGACGGCCGTCAAGGGACGAGCCTTCGCGGCGGAAGTGGACCCCCGCGTAAAGCCCGGGGCCCCGGCCGCCGTCGAGGTCACGTCCATCGTCCGGATCACCGACGGGTCCGACGCCTCCGCCCCGAAAAAAGAATTCACCCTGGGCTCGGGCAAGCCCGGCCAGACGACACTTCGGCTCCGGAAGACGTTCAAAGACATCGGCGGCGGAAAGAACAAGAAATTTGGAAAATGGCTGACCTATGTGAACGGGGGAGGCCGGGAACGGGCGCATCCATAACCTCCGCACCAAACCTTTCCTCAGATATTGTTGTCCATTGACATCCTTTTTGGTTATAATGGCTCCCTTCGGGAAAATCCTATGATCAAGCCAAGGGATTTTTTAAAGGCCATCAGCCCTTACAACCCGGGTCGGCCTATCGAGGAGGTCGCCCGGGAACTGAAGCTCAAGGGCGAAATCATCAAGCTGGCCTCGAACGAGAATCCCCTGGGAACCTCCCCCCTCGCCCTTCAAGCCATTCGGAAAGCGTTGAAGGAATCCTATCTCTACCCGGACGACAACTGCTACTACTTCCGCAAAAAGCTGGCCGAACGATTGAACGTCGGCCCCGAGAACATCTTCGTCGGCAACGGATCCGTCGAGCTCCTTCCCCTGGCCACGCTGGCCTATCTTGACCCCGAGCACAGCGCGGTCGGAAGCGAGGGGGCCTTCATCTGGTTCAAAATCGCCGCCCATATCGCCGCGAGCGAGCTGATCGAAGTGCCGATGAGAAACCACACCCATGATCTCCCGGCGATGCTCAAGGCCGTCAAGCCGAATACCCGGATGCTCTATATCGCCAATCCCAACAACCCCACGGGGACGATCGTCGACAAGGACGAGGTCGAAGAATTTTTCCGCCGCGTTCCCGATGATATCCTGGTCATCATGGACGAGGCCTACATCGAATACATCGATGATCCCCGCTATCCGGATTCCTTCAAATATCTTCGGGATGGGAAAAATATCCTGATCCTCCGCACGTTCTCCAAGATCTACGGCCTGGCCGGAACCCGCCTCGGATACGGGATCGCCCCCAAAGAGATCATCGCCGGCCTGGCCAAGCTCCGCATCTCCTTCAACGTCAACCGCCTGTCCCAGGTCGCCGGGCTAGCCGCCCTCGACGATGAGCGCCATGTTCGGAGAAGCCGGGCCGTCAACGAAGCCGGGAAGGCCTATCTGTACGAAGCCTATGGAAAATTGGGCCTCTTTTTTCTCCCGACCTTCGCCAATTTCATCTTCGTCGATTTCGACAGAGACAGCCAGATTGTTTTTGAAGCCCTCCAAAAAAAGGGTATTATCACCCGGACGATCAAGGAATACGGATTTCCCCAGGCCCTGCGCATCACCATCGGCACCGAAGAACAGAACCGAAAGCTCATCCGGGCCCTGAACAGCGTTCTTTAATTTTCTTTCACATAAAGGAGGTCAAAGATGCTCGTCAAGTTAGCCAACGGTAAGGAACTGCCCGTTGAGATGCACAAGGCCAGGATGGTGCAGAAGATCACGCTCATTCCCGCCGAGGACCGCCTCAAGGCGATCCAGGAGGCCGGATACAACACTTTCCTTCTTAGAACGAGGGATATCTACCTGGATATGCTGACGGACAGCGGCGTCAACGCCATGAGCGACAATCAATACGCGGCCTTAATGAACGCGGACGACGCCTATGCCGGGAGCCAGACGTTCTATGACTTCGCCGATGTCGTCAAAGACGTCCTGGGGTATCAGCACGTGATGAACGTCCACCAGGGGCGGGCGGCGGAACATCTGCTCTCCAAGGTCTTTGGAAAACCGGGCGGGGTGACGATCACGAATTACCATTTCACGACGACCAAGGCCCACATCGAAGTGACCAGCCAGTCGGTCTGCCTGGAGCTTTACGCCGATGAGGCCTTGAAAACAAAGAGCCAGCATCCTTTCAAGGGGAACATGGATATTCAGAAACTGAAGGATGCGATCAAAAAATGGGGCGTGGACAAGGTCGGCTTTGTCCGCATGGAGGCCACGACCAACCTTCTGGGCGGCCAGCCGTTCTCGATGGAAAATCTCAAAGAAGTCCGGAAGATCTGCGATAAGAACGGCCTCCTCCTGATCATAGACGGCAGTCTGCTCACGGAGAACGCCTACTTCATCTGGAAGCGGGAAAAGGCTTATGCGAATAAGACCATCGCCGAGATCGTCAAGGAAATAGCGGCCCAGGCCGATATTTTCTATATGAGCGGGCGGAAGAATACCTGCGTCAGAGGCGGCCTGATCGCCACGAACAATAAAGCGCTGTTCGGACAGCTCGAACCCTGGCTGCCGGTCTATGAGGGATTTTTCACCTATGGCGGCATGTCGATGCGGGAGATCGGGGCCATGGCCGTCGGGTTGAGGGAAATGGTCGATCCCGCCGTCGCGGGCAGTTCCATTGAACAGATCAAATATTTCGTCGAAACGCTCGACGGGATGGGGATCCCCGTCGTGACCCCACCCGGAGGATTGGCCTGTCATATCGACGCCCGGAAATTCGCGCCGAATCTCGCCAAGGAGGGTTATATCGCGGGGGCCGTCGTGGCCGCCCTCTATATCGCCTCGGGAGTCCGGGCGATGGAACGGGGCACCATTTCCATGGACCGCGACAAGGACGGGAACGACGTCTATGCCGATCTGGAACTGGCCAGGATCGCCATTCCGAGAAGGGTCTACACCATCTCCCATATCGAATATATCATCGACAGGCTCCAGTGGCTCCATAAAAATCGCGAACTGATCAAAGGATTGAAGTTCGTCTCTGAACCGCCCGTCCTCAGATTCTTCCTGGGCAAACTCGACGCCCTCGACCAGTGGAGCCGGAAACTGTGCGACGCCTTCAAAAAGGACTTCGGCGGGAACTGGTGACGAACAGCATCCCAAGGGATCTGTGACTCGCCGTTGGGGACAAGGCTTTGACCGCCGCGGTCAAGCCGAGAGGTCGAGTCCGCTCGCGCTCAGAGTGAGAGAAGGGGGCTGTTTTCGGAGGAACTCCGCGCGCTGGCCCCATATCCCGAACTGAAACGAAGGAGGTTTCTGACATGGCTAAAATCCTCGCCTCAGCCCTGTCCGCCGTCCTGCTCCTGGCTCTTCCCCTGAAGTCCCAAACCACGAAAGTCTTTCCCTATGACTACAGAATCGAGGAGCTGGAAAACGGACTCAAAGTCGTATCCATTCCGCTCAGCAACCCGAACATCATCTCCTATTACACCATCGTCCGGTCGGGCTCCCGGAACGAGATCGAGCCCGGGAAATCGGGCTTCGCCCATTTCTTCGAGCACATGATGTTCAAAGGCACGAAGCAGGTTCCCAAAACCGCCTACGACGAGTTCCTGACCCGGCTCGGCGCGGGGACCAACGGCTATACGACGGACGATTTCACCTGCTATTTCGTAGTCTTCGCCGGACGGGAGAACCTGGAGAAAGTCGTCAAGACCGAAGCCGATCGCTTCATCAACCTGTATTACACCGAGGACGTCATCAAGACCGAGGCCTCGGTCATCGAAGGCGAATATTATTCGAGCGTATCCAACCCCGATCGGCGTCTCGTCGAGCTCCTCCGCGACACGGCCTTCGAAAAGCACTCTTACAAGCACACGACGCTCGGATTCCTGAAGGACATCCAGGATCTGCCCAATCAATACGATTACAGCCTCCTCTACAAAAAGCGATTTTATTCGCCCGACAACTCCATCCTCCTCGTCGCCGGCGACTTCGATCACGCCAAGCTCATGGCCTACGTGAAAAAGTATTACGGAAGCTGGGAAAAGTCGAACTACGCCCTCCAGACGCCGGTCGAGCCGCCCCAGATCCAGCCCAAACGAAGCCACTACGACTGGCCGACAAAGACGCTCCCAAAGCTCGTCATCGGCTTCCATGGCCCGGCCTATTCCGACGAGACGATCGACAAAGCCGCGCTCGATCTCCTCGCGGAGACATCGTTCTCGCCTTCGTCGCCCCTTTATCAGAGACTCGTCATTCAAGAACAGAAATGCTTCTCCCTCGGAGCGAGCTTCGGCGACACCCGCGATCCCTATCTCCTGATGTTCAATGCCGATCTCAAGAACGACGACGACCTTTCTTATGTCGAAAGCGAAATCCTGAAGGAGCTGGAAAAGGCCAAGAACGAGCCGGCCCCCGCCCAAAAGCTGGCCGAGATCAAATCCAACATGAAATATTCCATGGCCAACGCCCTGGGAACCACGGACGGCATCGCCGGCACGCTGGCCTTTTACATCAACCTGGCCGCCGATCCCGCCACTTTGAATAAGCTCTTTAATCTCTACGAAAAAGTCACGCCCAGGGACATCCAGGACGCGGCCAAGAAATACTTCAAAGCGGCGAACTCGACGGTCGTCACCTTGACGGGAGGAAAGGAAAAATGAGGGGCTCCATGAAAACCTATTTCACCGGCGTTCTTTTAATCGGAATCCCGATCCTCCTGGCGGCCTGCGGCGCAAAAATCGACCCGAACAAGCTCACCTCGGAGCTTTTGCCCCTCGACGGCAACCCGCTCGTGAGTTTCCGCGTGCTCGTGAAAGTCGGCTCGGCCAACGACCCGTCGGGAAAAGAGGGGCTCTGCCGGCTCACCTGGAGCTTGCTGGCCGGGGGGGGGAGCAAATCCATAACCATCCGGCAGATCACGGAAAAGTTCTACCCCATGGCGGCGAGCCTCTCGTTGAGCATGGACAAGGAACTGGCCGTGTTCGAAGGAACGGTTCACAAGGACAACCTGGAAGGATATTACGCGATCATCAAGGATATGCTCCTCGACCCCGGCTTCCGCCCGGACGATTTCAACCGCATCAAGACAAACCAGCTCAACTTCGTCGAAAAGACCTTGATCAACAACATGGACGAGACGTTCGGCAAGGAAATCCTGAACCTGATGCTTTACGAAGACCATCCTTACGGCCATCATGAAGCCGGAACGGCGGAATCGGTGGCCGGGCTGACCCTTGACGACGTCAACGCTTTTTACAGGGAGCATTTCGTCCAGGGCAACATCGTCCTCGGGCTCGCCGGCGGATATCCCGCCGATTTCGCGGCCAAGGTCGCGGCTGATTTCGGAAAACTCCCCCAGACCTTCACGCCGCGCCTAAGCCTGCCGCCGGCCCATATGCCCAAGGGCCTTGAATTCGTGATCGCCGAAAAGCCGACGCCGGCCACGGCGATCTCCATGGGCTTCCCGATCGCTCTGACGAAAGCGGACGAGGACTTTTTCGCCCTCTGGATCGCGGGCTCGCACTTTGGGGAGCACCGCCAGCATGTCTCTCTCCTTTTCCAGAAAATCCGCGAGGAACGCGGCCAGAACTACGGCGATTACGCCTACATCGACCATTTCATCCAGGGCCGCGATAAATTCCCGGCGCCCAACCACGTCCGCCAACAACAATATTTTTCGATTTGGATTCGGCCGTTGGCCAACTCCAACCGCCACTTCGTCATCCGCCAGGCTTTGAGGGAACTGAAGAAGCTCGTCGACGATGGCCTGTCCGAAGAGCGCTTCCAGCTCGTCCGGACGTATCTCCTGAATTACACCAAGCTCTACGCCCAGACGATCGGCGAGAGATTGGGCTGGCAGATGGATTCCGTCTATTACGGCTATCCGGACTTTCTCGCCGAAGCGCAGAACGTGCTGCCCAAATTGACGCGGGCGGACGTGAACCGGGCGATCAAGAAATACCTGAACTTCGAGAACGTTTGCGTCGCCGTGATCACGCAGGACGCCGAAGGTCTGAGGAACGATCTCGTTTCCAACGCTCCGTCGCCGATCAAATACGCCAACCCGAACATGCCCCGGGAGGTCCTCGACGAAGACACGGTCATCCAGGAATATCCGCTCAGCGTCAAAGCGGATAAGGCGAGAATCGCGCTCGCTGCGGAATTCTTCCAGAAACGCGGGGTTCCGGCGAAGTAGGGGAAAAAAGGAGCGAGGGCCTTATCGCCGATCAGCCCCGGTCAGCCCCGCCGCGCGGATCAAGGGCGGCCGGCGTTGACGCGGAAGGAATTATTCGTGATGTCATGAAAGAGACGCCGACGATGTGGACAGCCGGGGAACCCTCATTCCTCAAAAAGCTCGATACGCCGATCGAAATTCAAAATTATTTGAACAGCCTACCCTACGATCCCGTGTCGGGGACGGCCTCGCCCCGCCGGGTCATGATGGAAAAGAAGGCCAATTGTCTGGAAGGGGCCTTGTTCGCCGCAGCCGCCCTGCGCCGCCTCGGATATCCCCCGCGGCTGATCGATATGCGCTCCCGTAACGACGACGACCACGTCCTGGCCGTCTTCCGGCGGAACGAGGCCTGGGGATGCCTGGCCAAATCCAACTTCACCGTCCTCCGCTTCCGCGAACCCGTCTATCGCACGATCCGGGAGCTCATGATGTCGTATTTCGACGTCTATTTTAACTCGATCGGCGAAAAGACATTGCGCGAATATTCCGTGCCGTTCGATCTGAGGCGGTTCGACAAAGACGATTGGATGACGACGGACGATGATTTGGGCTTTATCGGCGAGGCCCTGGATCGGGCGCGCCACTACAAGGTCATGACTCGGAAAATGATCCGCGACCTGAGGCGCGTCGATCCGGCCCTGGTCAAAGCGGGACTATTGGGCGCCGAGGCTGTGGGCTTGTTCAAACCGAAGAAATAGTGCGGCCAGGGAATTCCGGCGTAAAATTCAAGGCGCCCGTTTTTAAGTAGGAACGAGGGGGAAAAAGCGCACGATCGGCGCCGTTTATTCCATTCAAAGCCCGATTTCCGGTCGGAAGAGGTTATTTAACTCCCTTTTTTGTTCGTTCACCTCGAAATTCCGGTCGGACACCCCCTTTTTCTCGGGGAAAAGCGCTTTTAATGCACCCTTAAATGAAATATTCAAATATTTTAAAAAATATGTTGCATCGTTGCCTCGAGTTGTGGTATAATACTTATAAGTTAGTTAGCGGGGGAAGCGAAAATTCAAGAAACGGAAAATGTTTTTTTCTGCAACTTTTCGGCCGTTCCCCGCGTTTATATAAGTGAAATGGCCAAGATGAAGACGATGAAAGCGGAAATGAAAGCCAAGCCCCTCCTTTTCCCCTCCTCCTCTCATAGGGAGTTCTCGATAGATTTCGTGTATCTCCCTTAACTCATTCCCCTCGACAGGCTGTCTTTTTCTCAACAAGGAAAAGACAGCCTGTTTCCTTTTCGGCGCGCTTGACATACGCAAAAAGAGGGCATATATATAAATCTTAAGGTTTAAAAGCAAGGGAAGTCCGTGAAAAACGGACACAGCCCCCGCTACTGTGATCGGGGACGAATCCCGGACGACGCCACTTTTCCCAAACGGGAATAGGAAGGCCCGGGAGGAGGACGATCCGAGAGTCAGGAGACCTTCTTTAAACCTCGCGGCCCGTCTTCGTGGGGAAGACCGGTTGTTTTTTTTTGGCAAAAGCGGGGGACAACAGAGGAGGTCTTAGCAACATGCGGAGCACAGCGCTTTTCATTCTCATCACCCTCGTCGTCTTCCAACTCCCAATGGACGCGGAAGACAAGAAAGACCAGACGACGCCGCCGTCCCTTCAACACGAGATCGTCGTCACGGCTACGCGGCTCGAAACTCCGGCCCGGGAGATCGCCAGCTCCGTGACCGTAATAACGGCGACGGAATTGGAAAAAACCAAGAAAACGACGGTCCTTGAGGCATTGCAGACCGTCATGGGGCTGGCCGTCAGCCAAAACGGAGGCCCGGGAGGGGCGTCCTCGACGTTCATCCGAGGGGCGAACTCCGAACACATCCTGATCCTGTTCGACGGAGTGGAGGTCAATGACCCCATGAATCCCTCTCGCTCCTATGACCTCGCCCACTTGTCCGTCGAAAATATCGACCGAATCGAAGTCCTGCGCGGTCCCCAGAGCACGCTTTACGGTTCGGACGCCCTCGGCGGCGTCATCAACATCCTGACAAAAAAAGGGCAGGGCAAGCCCCGGCTCTCGCTGTCATCGCTCGGAGGATCCTATAGGACGCTCGCCAGCGCCCTGGAGTTCGGCGGCTCGAGCGGCGCGGTCGATTATTCCCTAGGATTGTCGCAATACGGAACCGGAGGGATTTCGGCCGCTTCGACGGCCTTTGCCGGCAACAAGGAAAAAGACGGCTACAATAACCTCAGCTTATCGGGGAGGCTGGGCCTCGGCTTAAAAAACGGGATCGAAGCCGATCTCGTTTTCCGCGCGATCGCCGCTAAAACGAACCTGGACAACTTCGGCGGTCCCGGCGGCGACGATCCGAACAGCACGCAGGATTACAAGTCCTTATTCCTCCGCGGCCAGGTGCGCGGCCTGTTCGCTCAAAGCCGCTGGGAGCAGAAATTGGGCTTTTCTTTTATCCGCTCGAACCGGGAACACGACAATCCTGTCGACGACGCCCATCCCTTCGACTCGGAAAAAGGGTCGTTTAAAAGCGGACGGCTCAAGGTCGATTGGCAAAACAATCTTTTTATCGCCCCGACCAACACCCTGACGTTCGGAGCGGACGCGGCGCGCGAGCAGGGAGAATCCGAATACACGTCGTTCAGCCTCTGGGGCCCCTATGAAAGCCCTTTCCCGCGGCGCCAGGCCGATCAAGCGGGCTTCTATGTTCAAGACCAGATGAAGATCGCCGGACGGTTCTACGCCACGGTCGGAGCGCGCCTGGACCATCACAGCCGCGCGGGAACGGCGTTCACCTACCGCCTGGCTCCCGCGTATTTTATCGAAAAAACCCAGACGAAACTCAAGGCGACGATCGGCACCGGCTTCAAATCGCCCTCGCTCTATCAGCTTTTCGCGCCCGGCACGTTCTGGGGGCCGATCGGCAACGAACGTCTCAAACCCGAAGAGAGCCGGGCCTGGGATGTCGGTATCGAGCAATTTTTTCTGAACGGCCGGGCTCAGGCCGGCGTCGCCTACTTCCGGAACGACTTCCGGAACTTGATCGATTTCGACTTCAGCCTGGGCTATGTCAATATCGGCCGAGCCCGGACGCGGGGCGTCGAGATCTACGGCGAAATCCGGCCCGGCGAAAGCCTTCATCTCCGGGCATCCTACGCGCGCCTCGACGCCAAAGACCTGGACAACGGAACCGCTCTGCTGCGGCGGCCGCGCGACAAGTCTACGGCCCGGATCGATTACGCGTTTTCGGGGAAATGGAATCTCAGCGTTTCCGCGGGCTATACGGGAGAGCGGGCCGACAAGGATTTTTCGGGAACGGTCTCGCGCGACGTCACGCTTCCGGGATATTTTCTCCTGGACGCTTCGCTCTCGTTCAGCCCGAATCCGCGCGCGCAATTCTTCTTCCGTTTCGACAACATCCTCGACGCGAAATATGAGACGGTCTTCGGCTACGGCACATTGGGATTCGCGGTCTACGCGGGATTCAAAGTCGGCCTATTGAATTGACGGCCAAGCCGTCTTCGGGGGCCCGTCAGGCCCGGCTTTTTATTTTTATCGTCTCATAAGTGGTCGATCAGGATCTTGATCGCGATCAAAATCAAAACGGCGCCGCCGGCGATGTCCGCCCATTTCCCGGCGATCTTCCCGAGTCCGGGTCCGATCCTGGTCCCGATCAGCGTGATGGAAAAGCAGACAACGCCGATGACCGCGGCGGGATAAACGATGGGAACATGAAGAGCGGCCAAACTGAAACCCACCGCCAGCGCATCCAGGCTCGTCGCCAGGGATAATACGACGAGCGAGAATCCCCGGGTCGCGTCCACGGCTTTCCGCTCCGATCGTTTCTCCTCATGAAAGGATTCGACGATCATCTTGCCGCCGACAAAGACAAGGAGGGCCGCCGCCACCCAGTGGTCGAAGCCGCCGATGAGCCCGACGAAGCTTCGCCCGGCCGCCCAGCCGGCGACCGGCATCATGAACTGAAACAGGCCGAAATGAAAAGCCAGCCGGAAAGACTGCCTGCGCGTCAGGCCGGACCGGCCGAGGCTGAGGCCGACCGAAACGGCGAAAGCGTCCGCGGCCAGGGACAAGGCGACGCCCAAGACAAAGAAGAAACTCATTTCAGGTATTCCAGCGCCAGCGCCGCCATCAGGAAGGCGGCCGGCGGCAACGCTTTCTCGTCGAAATCGAAGGCCGGATGATGATGAGGGACCTTCGTTCCATCGCCCGCGCCGAAGAACAAAAACGCGCCGGGGACTTCCTGGAGATAGTAGGCGAAATCCTCGCCGCCCATCACCGGCTCGACGGCCACGACATTCTCTTCGCCCAGCGCCCGTTTCGCGACGCCGAGAGCGAAATCGACAGATGCCGGGTCATTGACGAGCGGCGGGTAGCCGTCCTCATAAACAAAATCGGCCGACGCGCCCGACATCGCGCATATGCCTTCGACAATTTCGCGGAGCCTCTTCTTCACGAGCGCCTGGGTCTTCGGATCGAACGTCCGGGCCGTTCCGGTGAGTTGCACTTCGGCCGGGATGATGTTATAGGCCGTGCCCCCATGGATCGATCCGAACGAGAGCACGGCGGGTTTCAGGGGGTCGACGTTTCGGCTGACGATGCTCTGGAGATTCGCGACGAGCGCGGCCGCGGCAAGGATGGGATCTACGGTCGCCTGCGGCATCGAGCCGTGCCCGCCCCGGCCCTTGACCGTGATCCGGAAATTGTCGGCCTGGGCCATCATCGGTCCCTTGACGCTCCCGACCGTTCCCGTCGGCATTCCCTGCCACAGATGGAGCCCGAAAATCGCGTCCACGCCCTCGAGGACACCCGCTTCGATCATCGGCTTGGCCCCGCCCGGGGGAAGTTCTTCGGCGGGCTGGCCGATGAAGACGACGCTTCCCTTGAGTCCGCTTCTTCTTTTGGCGAGGAGTTCCGCGGCTCCCATGAACACCGCCATGTGTCCGTCGTGGGCGCAGGCGTGGGCCGCCCCGGAGTTAAGGGAGCGGTATTCCTTATCCCCTTCCTCTTGGAGAGGGAGCGCGTCCATATCGGTCCGGAGCGCGACCGTCTTGCCGCCGGGCCGGCCTTTGAGCACCGCCCGGAGCCCCGTCCCGGCCATTTTCTTGACGGGGATCCCGAGTTCTTTGAAATGCTCCCGCAAAAACGCCGACGTCCACCGTTCTCGCGTCGCGATTTCGGGATGCCGGTGCAGTTCGCGCCGCCAGGCAACGAGTCGGCCGCTCAAGGCTTCAACGTCCTTCCATAAATCATCCCACATCGTCAACCTCCGTCAATTTCAAGGGGAAGACCCCACCCAAAGGCCTCCGGGAAGACCCGGTCTCTTTAGAAGGCTTATGCCGACGGTTATGACGGCATTCACCCCGAGCGCGACGAATCCCGCGTTCAAACCCAGAAAAGGATCGTGACCGCCGAAGACAAGAAAAGCGGCAAGCCCGATTCCCGCGGCCAAACCGCAAGCGACGCCGGTCCGGCTCGCTCGCTTCCAAAACAATCCCAGGACGACGCCCGGAAAGAACTGCGAGACGCCGTCATAGCCGAGGAGAAGGAGGCTGACCAAAGCGTTCGGGAAAAAAAGGGCCAGCGCCAACGCGGCCGCGGTGACCACCAAAACCATGACCCGGGAAAGGCGCATGACCTTGTCTTCGCTCGCGGCCGGATTGATGCCCCCTTGGTAGATGTTCTTGGCCAGAAGAGCGGATGTGAAAAGGACGAGAATCGACGCCGGCACCATGGCCGTCACGGCTCCGGCCGCGCCCACAAACCCAAGGAACCAGGGCGGATACGTCTTCTGGACGATCGCCAGAAAGGCCGTATCGCCGTTCTTCAACCCGGGCAGGACAAGAAACGCCGTGAACCCGACCATGAACACGAGCAGGATGGGGATCTGGTAGAAGGGCATGATGATCGCGTTGAGCTTGATGGTCTTTTCGCTCTTGGCCGAGAAGGTCGAGCCGAACATATGCGGCCACATATAAAAGCCCAGACCCGTGAGCAGGACGGTGGACATGACCCAAAGCACGTTCATGGACGGGGCGGCGCCGGGAAAAACGAGATGCTCCGGTTTCTGGGCGATGAACGCCTTCATCATTTTCCCGAACCCCCCGAAATAGATGCGGGGGACTCCGATCCCGACGACGACAACGGCCGCAATCATCATCACGTCTTTGATCACCGATACCCAAGCGCTCCCCCGGATCCCGCTCGTGTATACGAAAGCGCACGTCAGGATGAAGGAAATGCCGATCGCCGGCTTCGAGCCGATCGCGCCTTTGGACGCGATCTCGACGATCATCCCCAGCCCCGCGAGCTGAAGCTGAAGATACGGCAGGATGGAGAGTACGCCGATGACCGCCACGAAAACACCGAGAGCGCGGCTTTGGTATATGTTGATGAAAAAATCGGGCTGCGTATGAAGGCGGTGGCGCTTGCCGAGTTTCCAGAGCCTGGGAAGGATGAAAAACGAGAGCGTGTAAGCGAGCGTCCCGTAGATGATAATGTAATAGGTCGGAGCGCCCTTGGAATACGCCCAACCGCTGGCGCCGAGAAATGTGAACGTCGTATAAGTCTCGCCCGCCATCAAGAGCCAGATGAGGACGCTGCCGAACCTCCGGCCGCCGACCGTCCAGTTTTCAAGGTTCATCTTGACCCGGCGGCCGGCGTAAATCCCGACGAGGGCTGAAAAAATGATCGTGCCGAAAATGATCGGGAGCGCCGCGTTCACTTTTCGCCCTCGTCGCCGGGCGGGTTGAATTTCTTTTCGACCTTATAGGCGAAAAACAAGAAAGCCGGGGTCAGGGCCACCCAGAAAACGATCCAGAACAGGATGAAAGGCAACCCCAAAATAACGGGTTCGACGCGGTTGACGAACGGGAGGGCAAAAACCAGCATGAGAAAAGGCACGGCGCCGAGGAGGAGGGCAAGCCGAGTCCCTTTGTGCATTTAGGCTTCCTTGTCCGATGCGGCCCATTATAGCAGAGAAAAATGCGGAATGAGTAGGCCTGTCCTCGATAATTTTGCTATAATAGGATGTTTATGCGGGCGAATTCATGAACTCCATGGACGAACAGATCATCCTGCGCGGCGTCAGGGTCCATAACCTGAAGTCCATCGATCTCAACATCCCCCTGCATCGATTCATCGTCGTCACCGGCGTCAGCGGCTCGGGGAAATCGTCCCTGGCCTTCGACACGCTCTACGCCGAGGGCCAGCGTCGGTACATCGAGTCGCTCTCGGCCTACGCCCGCCAATTCCTGGAACGGATGGACAAGCCCGACGCCGACCTTATCGAGGGCATTACCCCGGCGATCGCCATTCAGCAGAAGGCCGCGACCAAGAATCCCCGCTCCACGGTCGCCACGGTCACGGAGACTTACGACTATCTCCGTGTCCTCTTCGCCCGGATCGGCGTCGTCCACTGCCTCCGCTGCGGCGGATCTGTCGCCAGGGACACCATCGATTCCATCGCCGGGACCCTCTTCAGTCTCCCCTCTTCGACAAAAGTCTTGATCTCGTTCTCCTGGCCGGCGGAGAAGGGGCTGGCTCCGCTCAAGAAGCTGGGGTTTTTCCGCGCCGTCCGCGGCGGGGACGTCGTGGATTTCAACGACGCCGGATTCCCAAAGGACGAAAGACTCGATATCTTCGTCGACCGCCTCGCCCTCGATCCGAACGACCGCGAGCGGCTCGTCGATTCCCTCGAATCCGGTCTCAAACACGGGGGAGGCCGGGTCATGGTCCGGACCGAGGCCGGCCGCGTGTTCCTCTTCTCCGACAAGCTCGAGTGCAAGACCTGCCGGATTCCTTATGATGATCCCTTCCCCAATCTCTTTTCGTTCAACAGCCCACAGGGGGCCTGCCCCGAATGCCACGGCTTCGGCGACCAGGCCGTCCTCGACGAGGACAAGATCGTCCCCGACAAGTCCAAATCGCTCGCCGACGGCGCGATCGAGCCCTGGACCAAGCCCGTCTCGCGCGGCATAATGCGCGAGATGCTGCGGGAAGCCCGAAAGCACGGCATCCCGGTGAACGTCCCGTTCAAAAATCTCAAGAAGGAAGGGCAGCGGTTCATTCTGGATGGCGGCGACGGATGGCTCGGCGTCAAAGGTTTTTTTGACTGGCTCCAGAAGAAAAAATACAAGGTCCAGGTTCGCGTCTTCCTCAGCCGCTATCGGAAGTTCACGGCCTGCCCGGCCTGCGGCCGGCGCCGGCTCAATGCCCAGGCTCTGAGCGTGAGAATCGGGGACATGTCCATCGGCGACGTGGTGCGCCTCACGGTCAAGGACGCCTACGAATTCTTCCAAAATCTCGAGCTCCCGTCGTTTCAAAAGCGCGTCGCCGAGAAGCTCATCGCCGAGATCCAGAACCGCTTGAAGTTCCTGCTCGAGGTCGGCCTCGACTATATCTCGCTCGACCGGATGACATTCACCCTGAGCGGCGGGGAAGCGCAGCGGATCAACCTCGCCGCGGCGCTGAGTTCCTCGCTCGTCGGGACGCTCTTCGTCCTCGACGAGCCGTCGATCGGCCTCCATCCACGCGACAACCGCAGGCTCATCCAGATCCTCAAGTCCCTGAAAGAGATCGGCAATACAGTGATGGTCGTCGAGCACGACCCGGAGATCATCCGCTCCGCCGAACACCTGATCGACCTCGGACCGAGGGCGGGCGAGCACGGCGGCGAAATCATGTTCGAAGGCCCGATCGAAGATTTTCTGAAAAGCCCGGACTCGCTGACCGCTCGCTATATCCGCGGCGAGAAAGAGATCCCCATTCCCAAGAAAAGGCGGGAAACGAAGACGTTCCTTCTCATCAAGGACGCCCACGAGCACAACCTCCGGCACCTCGACGTGCGACTCCCCCTGAACGTGTTCACGTGCATCACGGGCGTTTCGGGTTCCGGCAAGAGCACTCTTCTTTATGACGTCCTGTACCGGGGCTGGGCGGGAGAGGCGCGCGGCGGTTTCGAAGACATCCGGGGCCTGGATTTCATCGATAAGATCATCATGGTCGACCAATCGCCGATCAGCGCTTCCCCGCGCTCCATCCCCGCCACCTACGCCAAAGCGATGGACGGCATCCGCATCCTTTTCAGCCAGACGCGCGAAGCGAAAGCCCAGGGCTACAAACCCGGCTATTTCTCGTTCAACACGGCCGGCGGCCGTTGCGAAGACTGCCAGGGTGCCGGGCAGCAAATCGTGGAAATGCAGTTTTTGTCGGATGTCACGTTGACCTGCGAAGCCTGCAAGGGAAAGCGCTTCAAGGGCGAGATCCTCGAGATCAAATATCGCGGGAAAAACATCGACGACGTGCTCCACCTGACCGTCGACGACGCCCTCATCTTCTTCGCCGACCGGCCCGATGTCACAAAAAAGATCCAGCCGCTCCAGGATGTCGGATTGGGATATTTACGTCTGGGACAGCCGACGACGACGCTGTCCGGAGGCGAGCTCCAGCGCATCAAGCTCGCCTTCCATCTGGTCCACGAGCGGGATAAGCATATCCTTTATCTCTTCGACGAGCCGACGATCGGGCTCCACATGGACGATGTCGCGACACTCCTCCGCTGTTTCCAAAGGCTCGTGGACGCCGGGCATTCGGTCATGGTCATCGAGCACAATCTGGACGTCATCAAATGCGCGGATTATATCATCGACCTGGGGCCGGAGGGAGGAGAGAGGGGCGGCGACATCGTCGCCCAGGGATCACCTGAAGAGGTCGCCAGGTCCCGCGCCTCGATCACGGCGAAATTCCTGAAAAAGATCCTCTGATTCCCGTCGGACGGCTTTGACCCGCCGCCGCGCTATTTCTTCCTCTTCGGCTGGAAATCGACCCAGTTTTCTAGGAACCGCTTATCCCCGGTCTTCGCGTCCGCGGCCACGAGAGACTCGAAAACGGCTTTGAGCTGGCCGTACGGCAGCGTGCCGATGATCATCCTGTTGTTGACGATGAGCGTCGGCGTCGAACGGATGCCGTGAGCGAAGTTTTTTGACGTCTTTTCATATTCGCTGCCGGTATCGATGATCTTCTGCACGAGATCCTTGGTGGCCTGGTCGGTGAGCGCGGCTTCCACTCCATATTTCTTGGCGAGCTCGGCCCTCCATTGGGGGTCCTTGGCCTCCTGGAAATGGCTGAAGATCTCGTCGTGGATCGCGCTGAACTTCGCCGGGTCCTTCGCCGCGATATAGGAAAGATCACAGGCCCCCCGATGCAGGTTCTTGTCCACGACGGCATTGCACTTGTCCTCGAGCGGGAAGAATTGGAAGGCGATATTAATCTTTCCCGCAAAATCCGCTTTCAAGCGGTTGAGCTGTTCGTACATGAAGAGGCAATCGGGGCAGAGAAAATCCGCGTATTCGATCACCTGGATGGGCGCATCCTCGAAACGCTCCGTGGCCTGGGCCGTCATGAAGGGCGAGATGAAGCTCGGCGAAGGGACTTTTTCGAGGCTGTAATATTCCTTGACCACGCGGGCCGCTACTCCGCCGAGCTGGGCGTCCTGCTTGGCCCCGTAGAACAAATGAAAGCCGTAGGCGCCGGCGAGAAAGACCATCGCGAAAACGATCAGGAGCTTGATGGACGGCAAGGGCAGTTCTATCAGGCCGTGTTTCCAATATAAAAAGAAGGCGAACAGCGAAAACAGATAATAGCCCGTGCAGAGCAGACAGAGACTCTTCAAGAAGAACACGGAATAAAAGAACAGGGCGACGACGCCGAGCGCGTTAAGGAGCAGCAGGGCCTTCAGGGTCTTCTCGAAGGCTTTCGTGGGAAAGAGCGCGGCCAAACAAACCAGAAACCCGAGGACGAGCCCCGGCCAGCCCATGGGCACTCCCCGGTAGTGGGCGATCTTGGAAAAGGCCGAGCTGTTGCAGTTGAAAAAGGAGCTGATGTCGCAGAACGAACCTTTATAGATCGATTCCGGGAAGTTCGCGTTGAAAAAATGCTGGATCGTCATGAACGAAGCAGCGACCATGCCCGCTCCGGCGATGAAACTCAACAAGCGGCGTCCGAAGGAGTCGTTGATCGTCAATGAATCCGCCATCCCTCTTCTCCTTTCATGATTTTGCCGTATTATATCATTTTCAAGGTTTGACTTCGCCCTATCCCTGGGATATAAATCCAGGCTGACAAAAAATCATCCAAAGCGGGCCGGAAGAAAAGCGGGTGGCAGGGAGAACGGGTAACGTTTATCAGGGCGTTCCATTTCATAAATAGGGTCTGACCGCAAAATTGCGTTCACGAGATGCTCCAGGGAAGGGCGGCAGGGAGCGAAGCTCCCGTTGGAGGGAAACCCCAAAAAGGGTTTTCCTCCAAGAGTGTCCGGCGTCACCCGTTCTTCCCGCAGTATTTCTTATGTCAACGAAGCAAAGGATATGCTGCTCGGAACCCGTCCGAGAGCGAGAGCGGGCATGGTTCGGAAAAACGCAGTTTTTCCGAGAGCTCGAGAGCGAGGCCGAGCGGATTTGAGGATTTGTGCTCTGGCTCAAATCCTCGGGGACTCCAAGGGGGCATGCCCCCTTGGGTCGCAGGGCTCTTGCCCGAGAAGGGGAGGCAGGGAGCGGAGCGACCGTTGGAAGGGGTCTTCCCCTCCAAAGGCGCGAGTGGGAAAATCCGCGTGGTGACGAGCAGCGTATCCTGAGCGCTCCCCGACGGGAAGATAAAAACTGTTCGAGGGTCCAGGCTCACCGCTATTGACACAGACGCGCTTCTGACAATATATTCTTAGCCTCTATGGGAATTCGGGCGTCGGCCGGAAAAGTTTTTCCCAAGCGGAGGAAAACCGAAAAGGGGGCTATTTGGGAGGAGGCCAGGCCATGCGTCTTTTGATCATCAACCCCGGTTCGACTTCGACCAAGATCGCCGTCTATGACGACGAACGGGAGGTTTTTTCAGAAAATATCGCCCATTCGACCGAAGAAGTCGGCCGGTTCAACAGGATCGTCGATCAAAAAAGCTTCCGAAAGGACATCATCCTCAAGGTCCGCGCCTTCGCCGCGATCGTGGCCGGGGCCAACTGTCCGGCCATCTTGACGTCCAGGTCGGATTCCGAGGATTCCAAATTCTTCTCGATCGCTCTCGGCTCCCTGATGGTATAGCTGCCGCGGACGACAAAAGACGAAATCTTTTTCAAGGCCATTTTCATAAAATTCGTCTCATTCAAAGGGTGAAGGGAAAGGATTTTCCATGAGAAAGCGGATCCTTGTTCTTATTGGCGTCATGACATTGAGTTTTGCGTCGGGCTGCCTCCGGGTTCAAACGGTTCCGACACCGGGCCCAGCGCCGGAAACGAGCATCATTCCTCGGCCGCTCAAAATCGAACGCCTGGCGGGCCGTTTTGTCCTGTCGCCGGGGACCAGGATATTCATCCCGGCAGGAGAACGGGACATCCGGCAAGTGGCCGAATATTTGGCCCGGCGCCTCGGCGCGAGCCTGAATTGCGGCTTCGAAATAACCGAAATGACGATGGCCGAAGCGGCCAAAGCGCCGGCCTCTCCGTCCAACGCTTTTATTTTCAATAAATTAAAGGCGGATGATCTCGGGCAGGAAGGATACCGATTGACGGCCGGACCCGACCGGATCATTCTGGAATCAGCCGGACCGCAAGGCTTCTTCTACGGTGTCCAGACGATTTTCCAGCTTCTGCCGCCCGAGATTTATTCCGGCGAGAATATTCCCGGAATCCGCTGGACCATCCCGGCCGTAGAGATCACGGACGTTCCGCGCTATCCTTGGCGGGGCATGCTCCTCGACGTCTCCCGCCATTTTTTTCCGAAGGAATTCATCATCAAATTCATCGACTTCCTGGCCCTCCATAAAATGAACACCTTTCACTGGCATCTGACCGACGACCAGGGCTGGCGGATCGAAATCAAGAAATACCCGAAGCTGACGGAAGTGGGCGCGTGGCGCGCGGACCGGGAAGACAAGCCATGGGACGGCCGGGAACCGCAGAGGGAAGGCGAGCGGGCGGCCTACGGCGGGTATTACACCCAAGACGACATCCGGGAAATCGTGGCCTACGCCAAGAGCCGGTTCGTGACGATCGTGCCCGAGATCGAAATGCCGGGCCACTGCATGTCGGCTTTGGCCGCCTATCCGCAGCTCTCGTGCACGGGGGGGCCGTTCACCGTGCCGCCGGGCGGTGTCTGGCCGATCGTCCACGTCTACTGTCCCGGCAACGACGAGACCTTCGCCTTCCTCGAGGACGTCCTGACCGAAGTGATCGCCCTGTTCCCAGGCGATACCATCCACGTCGGCGGGGACGAAGTCGACAAAGCCAATTGGAAAGTCTGCCCGAAGTGCCAGGCCCGGATGAAGGCCGAGGGGCTGAAGACCGAGGAAGAGCTTCAAAGCTGGTTCATTCGGCGCATCGAGAAATTCCTGAACTCCAAGGGCAAAAAGCTCATGGGCTGGGACGAGATCCTGGAGGGCGGCCTCGCGCCCAACGCCGCGGTCATGTCCTGGCGCGGCACGGAAGGCGGCATCGCCGCGGCCCGCGAAGGCCACGACGTGGTCATGACTCCCACATCGTACTGCTATTTCGATTACTACCAGGGCAGGCCCGACGCCGAGCCGCCGGCGATCGGCGGATACCTGCCGCTCAGCAAGGTCTATTCCTTCGAGCCGACGCCGGGCGAGCTCGGGCCGGAAGAGGCGCGCCACATCCTCGGAGCGCAAGCTAATTTGTGGACGGAATATATCGCCACGCCGGAGCATGCCGAATATATGATTTTCCCGAGGATCGCGGCCATTGCCGAAGCGGGCTGGTCGGCCAAAGACGCGCGAAACTGGGACGATTTCGCGGCCCGCATGAACGCGCAGTATGAGCGCTATCGGCTCGCCGGCGTCCATTACGCGAAGAGCGCGTTCAACGTCCGGCCGGCGCCGGAATTCGATGCGGCGACAAAGGGCATCAGCATCAGACTGGAAACGGAGACGTTCCGCCCCGATATCCGCTACACGCTGGACGGAAGCGATCCGAGGGCCTCTTCAACGCCTTATTCCCGGCCGCTCCGTTCCGAGCGCAGCTTGACCTTGAAAGCGGGGACGTTCCGGAATGGGAAGCTTCAAGGAAAGATCACGGAAATGAAATTTCAAGTCCACAAAGCCCTGGGCAAGGCCCCCAAGCTGACCTTTCCCTATAAAGAAAAATACAGGGCCGGAGGAGACATCGCCCTGACCGACGGGCTGCGCGGCTCGAAATCTCATGACGACGGATATTGGCAGGGTTTCGAAGGAGACGACCTCATCGCCGAGATCGATCTCGGGAAAGCCCAAAAGATCTCGCGCGTCTCGGCCGGCTTCCTGCAGAACGTCAATTCCTGGATCTTCCTTCCGGAGTCGGTCGAGTTCGCCGTGTCCAATGACGGCCGGGACTACCGAGTCGTGGCGACAATCGAAAGCGGCGTCTCTCTCCAGATCGGCGAACCCCTCCTCAAGGATTTCACGGCCGGGGCCGGAGGAGCGAATGTCCGCTTTATCCGGGTCTGGGCCAAGAACATCGGCGTCTGCCCGCCGGGGCATCCCGGCGCAGGGGACAAGGCCTGGATTTTCGCCGACGAGATCATCGTCGAGTGATTCGCTGGATCGGATTCAACCCAATCGTTCCGGGCCGGAAAGGCCGCCGGAGATGACGGTATTCATGGCTTCGGCGAGGCGGATTCGCCTTTCTTATCCCGCCTCTTCTCGAGTCTCGGGACGAGGAAGCCGAGGGCGAATCCGAGCAAGAAACTGAAAAAGACAAGAACGAACATGGGCGCCTCGATCCACCACAAATAGAACCGGATCCTCTCCGACCCAGAATTTTGGACAAGAAGGATGGCGAGCAGCGCGATTAAAACCAGAACCAAAATGGTCTTGCTTTTCATGAAATGCCCTCCCCGCTAAATATTTGCAAACACAGACCTATGATGACAGGCCCCCCCGGACAACGCGCGGGAGCCCGATTTTTAGAGCCATTTTCTCCGCCTGAAATAAATCACCAGAGAAACGCCGATGGCGATCATGACCCCCCAGACCAGAAAATAGCCGCCCCGCCAATGAATCTCGGGCATGAAATCGAAATTCATGCCGTAAATTCCGGCGATGAACGTCAGCGGAATGAAGATCGTGCCGATGATCGTCAGGACCTTCATGATCTCGTTCATCCGGTTGCTGATGCTCGAAAGATACATATCGAGCATGCCCGACAGCATTTCGCGGAAGGTCTCGATGTTGTCGATGACCTGGATCGCATGATCATAGACGTCGCGGAAGAAAATGCCGGTCGCTTTTTGTATGAGCGGCGATTCCGCCCGCTCCAGCCGGCTGATGACCTCGCGCAGGGGCCAGACGGACTTGCGCAGAAAAATCATGGCGCGTTTCAGGGCGTGGATCTCATTTAAGGTCGCTTTCCTGGGGTCGGAGACGAGCTCATCCTCGAGCTCTTCGATCTGCTCACCCATCCGTTCGAGGACGACGAAATAGCCGTCCACGACGGTGTCGATAAGGGCATAGGCCAGATAATCCGGACCCATCTTCCGGATGCGGCCCTTGCCTTTGCGAATGCGCTCGCGCACGGGGCCGAAGATGCCCCCCGGCTGCTCCTGGAAAGAGAGGACGAAATTCCGCCCGAAGACCAGGCTCACCTGCTCGGTGACGACGTCCGACCCGTTCGTCCCGCAGGCCATCGTCTTCAGGACGATATAGACGGCGTCGCCGAGGTCCTCGATCTTCGGCCGCTGCGCAGTGTTCATGATGTCTTCGAGGATCAGGGGATGGAGGCCGAAATGGCCGCCGAGCTTTTCGATGGCTTCGGCGTCATGGATGCCGTCCATGTTGATCCAGGTCACGGTGGACGTTTCGCTGAAAGGGAAACACTCCTCGACGGCCCCGGCTTCCTTTTCCAGAAACTTCTCCCCGTCATAATCGATGATGGTGAGCCGCATCTTCTCGACTTTCCGCTCGCCCACGTGGACCAGGGTGCCGGGGGCGAGCCCCGCTTTTTTCGACTGCCCGCCGACCTCTTCCGTCATGGCTGCCGACCTTTCAGTTTGTCTCAAAGAAATCCTCGATGCCGGCCGCCCTGTTCAGGCGGCCGTCGCTCAACCCGCTTGCCGCCCTTTCTTCTCCGGCGCTTTTTCCAGCGGTTTCTCGCTCTCTTTCTCCGGCTTCTCCGGCGCCGGGAGTTCGACGATCAGGCCGACCTTTGTCCGGATCTCGAAGTCCAACCGAGCGGCCAGGTCCTTGTTCTCCTTGAGAAGTTTCTTGACGTTGTCCCGGCCCTGCCCAACCCTCTCGCCCTTATATGCATACCATGTCCCGCTCTTCTCGATGAGGCCGTAATCCAGGCCGCAGTCCACGAGATCTCCTTCCCGGGAAATGCCTTCGCCGTAGATGATATCGAACTGGGCCTCCTTGAACGGAGGGGCCATCTTGTTCTTTACGATCTTGACCTTGACCCGGTTGCCGATGACGTTATCTCCCTCTTTGATCGCCGTCATCCGGCGCACGTCGATCCTCAACGAAGCGTAAAACTTCAGGGCCCGTCCCCCCGTCGTCGTTTCGGGATTGCCCAGGAAAAAGCCGATCTTTTCCCGCATCTGGTTGATGAAGATGAAGCAGGTTTTGGAGCGGGCGACGATGGCCGTCAGCTTTCGCAGCGCCTGCGACATGAGGCGGGCTTGAAGTCCCATGTGGGCGTCTCCCATCTCGCCTTCGAGCTCGGCCTTGGGGACGAGCGCGGCCACGGAATCGATCACGATGACATCGACCGCCCCGCTGCGGACCAGGACCTCGGCGATCTCGAGGGCTTGTTCGCCGAAGTCCGGCTGGGAGATGAGAAGGTTGTCGATATCAACGCCGACTTTCGCGGCATAGGCCGGAGACATGGCATGTTCGGCGTCGATGAAGGCCGCCTGCCCGCCCAGCCTTTGGGCCTCGGCGATGACGTGGAGGGCCAGGGTCGTTTTCCCGGTCGCTTCCGGGCCGAAGATCTCGATGACGCGGCCTCTGGGGAACCCGCCGATCCCCAGCGCCAGGTCGAAGGAAACGGAGCCGGTGGGAATGGCCGGGACTTTCATCGCGGCCTCCTTCTGCCCCAGTCGCATCACCGAGCCCTTACCGAACTGCTTCTCGATCTGCGAAACCGCGGCTTCGATGGCCTTGTTTTTCGAAATCTGTTTTTGTTCGGTTTCATCTTCTTTCATATGGTCCTCCTGGATTTCATCTTGATGTCATCGCGAGGAACGAAGCGGCGCAGCGATTTCATGTTTCCTCGCCGAGAGAGATGGCCCGGGTTTTTTCAAACTCGCCATGGCTTTGGTGCCCACTCTTTATAGACGTTTCTCCCCTTGTCTCAGTCCCATGGCTCCTCTTTCCCTCGTCCCGGACATACGGTCAACCCTTTTTTATCATAATTGGCGGGTGGTGTAAACGGGATCGCCACGCGGGTCTTACTTTTTCAAGGGCGGAGAAGGAGACGCCGGCGGGACCGGCCGTCCTTGCGGAATTAAGCCCGGGCCGCCTCCGTTCTTGACGGCCCGATCGAGGGCCTGGGCCGCCAGGCCGGAACCGGTGGACGCCCGGAATTTTTGGATCCGGTTGTTGACTCTCTCGCCGACATAAATATTATCAGCGCCGTCGATGACGATGCCGAAAGGCTCATTGAACTGGCCGTCGCCGGTCCCCTGCGCCCCCCAGGCCCCGATAAACGCCCCCTTGGATGAGAACCTCTGGATCCTGTTATTGAGGGCGTCGGCGACGATTAAATAACCGCTCCGGTCAAAAGCGAGGCCGCAGGGCCTATTGAGTTGGCCGTTGCCCGTCCCCGGGTTCCCCCATCTGGCGACGAACGCCCCCCCCGAGGTGAACTTCTGGACCACGTTGTTGATCGTATCGGAGACGAAAACATTTCCTGAAGCGTCGACGGCGATGCCGAACGGTTCGGTGAATTGTCCATTGCCGCTGCCCAGGCTTCCCCATTTGGCGACGAACGCCCCCCCCGAGGTGAACTTCTGGACTCGTTCATTATTGACGTCGGAAACATAAATATTTCCCGAGCGATCGGCGGCGATGCCGTACGGCCTGTTGAACTGGCCGTCACCCGACCCCAGGGTTCCCCATTTGGCGACGAACGCGCCCCCCGAGGTGAACTTCTGGACCCGATGATTGTTCGAATCCACCGCGTAGACATTGCCGGACGCGTCGACGGCGACGCCGGTGGGGTCATTGAATTGACCGTCGCCGTAGCCGAGGCTTCCCCAGGCTGCGACGAAGCCGCCGCCGGACGTGAATTTCTGGACGCGATGGTTCAGCGTATCGGCGACATAGATATTGCCGGAAGAATCGACGGCTATGCTCCAAATGCCGTTGAACTGGCCGTCGCCGCTTCCATAGCTGCCCCACTTCGCGACGAAATCGAGATGGTAAGTGGACGTCAGGGTCGCCGCGACCTCGGCCGTCATGCCCTTTTCGACGGTGACGGACCCTGACCACGAACCGTAGTTTTCGAGCTCCAGCCTCAGCCGGCGGTCGCCCGTGGCCACTCCGGTCAAGGTGCATGGCGTCAGATTTCCCGTGTCCGTTTCGTCCAGGTAAACTTTCGCTCCCGCGGGACTGGATATGATATGGATATTTCCGGTTTTCGTTTTCGTCAGGAACAAAACGGCGACGACGACCACGACGAGCCCGACGCCGGCCGCGATCAGCCATGGAAATTTCTTTTTCTGAAGCTGTTCTTCGTTCGCGGCACCGCCCATGGCCGACGGCTTGTTCTCCTCCTCCTTCTCCTTAACCAAGCTTTTTTCCGGGGCCCGTTTTTCGTCCTTCGCCGGCGCCGGCTTAGCGATCTCTTCCCCGGCTTTTTCCTTCTTTTCCGGCGCGACCGACGTCACGGAAGCCGCTAAATATTCCACCATATTCTTTATAGAGAAACCGATCTCCTCAGGAGGACAGGCCGCCTCGACGATTCTCGGACTTTGGGCCGGCCCGCCGTCGACATCGATCAAAACGAGCTGGATCTGCCAAGCGCCTTCGTTCCGTCCGATGGATCCGGCCACGATCTTCTTCGCCTCCAGCCGCTTGCCGATATTCACCGCGCTCGCCGCGTCGCCGCCTTTCTCCGGCGGAAAATGGACGTCCCGGAGAACGGCATCGACATCGGCCCGTTCAAGGACCTTGAACTTGCCCGTCCGGAAAAATTCTTCTTGGACGATTCGCGTGATCTGGGCGGCGTCCGCCTCGCTGATCTCTTCGAGATTTTGGAGCGGGAGAACCGCTAAAACGACCGGCGTCCGCTTTTCCTGGCCGCGGACGAAGCCGACATCCAGGAAGACGAGCAGGATCGCCAGTCCAAGGCTGACGACTTTTCTCATGCCTATCCCAAAATCCCCGTGATCTCACCGTCGTCCGTGACGGCGATCTTCTCGGCGGCAGGCGTCATGGGCAGGCCGGGCATGGTCATGATTTCTCCGCACAGGGCGACGACGAAACCCGCCCCCGCGCACAGAAACGCATCCGTCACGATCACGGTGAAGTCGCGCGGCCGGCCGAGAGCCTTGGCGTTATCGGAGAGCGAGTACTGAGTTTTAGCGATACAGACAGGGACCAGGCCGAAGCCGTCGGCCTCGAAGCGATGGAGCTTCCGCGCGGCCTTGGCTTCGATAGCCACGTGGCCGGCGCCGTAGATTTTCCTGGCGATCGTCTCGATTTTTTCGGCGAGCGGCATCTCGATCGGGTAGAGGAATTGGAAACGGCGTTCGTCTTTTTCGACGGCTTCGAGGACTTCCCTGCCGAGATCGGCGCCGCCTTCTCCGCCCCGGCCGAAGACGTCGCTCAGCGCGAACCGGACGTTCTCCTTGGCGCAGAGCCCCGCGAACGTTTTCATCTCGTTCTCCGTGTCCGCCGGGAATTTATTCAACGCCACGACCAAGGGCAGGCCGAAATGCCGGATGTTTTCGATATGTTTCTGAAGATTTTCGAATCCGCGGCCGACAGCCTCGATATTCTCCGTGTTGAGCGCCTCGAGCTTGACTCCGCCATGGAATTTGAGCGACCGGAGCGTGGCCACGATGACGACGGCCGCCGGCTCGGGGACGCTGCCGGTCCGGACGACGATGTCGATAAATTTTTCCGCCCCGAGATCCGAGGCAAAGCCGCATTCCGTGACGACATAATCGGCCAGGCCAAGGGCCATGCGGGTAGCGATGACCGAGTTCGTTCCATGGGCGATGTTGGCGAACGGACCGCCGTGGATGAAGGCCGGCGAGCCTTCCATCGTCTGGACAAGGTTGGGCCGGAGAGCGTCCTTGAGCAGGGCGGCCATCGCGCCCTGAGCCTTGATCTGGGCCGCGGTCACCGGCTTCCCGTCGGATCCATATCCGACCTGGATGCGGCCGAGCCGATCTTTCAGGTCGGCCAGGTCTCGGGCCAGGCAGAAGACCGCCATGACCTCCGAAGCGGCCGTAATGTCGAAGCCGGTTTCGAGAGCGATCCCGTTGAACGTTTCCCCGATACCGGTCACGATGTCCCGGAGGGACCGATCGTTTATGTCCAGAACGCGCTTCCAGGTGGTGTTTTTTGCGTCGAGAAGGCCGCAGACATTGTCGAAGTGGAGGCGATTGTCCACCATCGCAGCCAGGAGGTTGTGGGCCGACGTGATCGCGTGGATGTCGCCCGTGAAATGAAGGTTGATGTCCTCGCTGGGGACGACTTTGGCTTTCCCGCCGCCCGTCGCCCCGCCCTTCATGCCGAACACGGGCCCAAGGGACGGCTCCCGGAGGGCGACGACGGTTTTTTTGCCCAATCGGTTCAAGGCATCGGTCAAACCGATGGCCGTCGTCGTCTTTCCCTCTCCGGCCGGGGTCGGGGTCATGGCCGTGATCAGGACGAGCTTTCCAGGCTCTTTTCCGCCTTCGAACGTCTGCCGGAGATTGATCTTGGCCTTATAATTGCCGTATTTCTCCACATATTCGGGCTTGATGCCCAATTTTTGGGCGATATCCTCGATCGGCCTCATATTCGACAATGGGAATTTCTCTCGTCCTGTCATCATGTCCTCCATGGGTCAAGGGACGAGCCTTCGGCTCGCCACTCGCCCGTGGCTTATATCCACGGGCGAGTACTGCGGAAGCGGACCCCCGGGCAGAGCCCGGGGCCCCGGCCGCCGTCGATTTCATTCATGATATCAGGTCTTCGTCAAAATTCTCAACACTATTTTGGATGATCGGTCTCTCTCGGATTCCCAAGAAGTGACCCGGATCGCGTCAAGGGACGAGCCTTCAGCTCGCCACTCGCCCGTGGCTTATATCCACGGGCGAGTACTGCGGAAGCGGACCCCCGGGCAAAGCCCGGGGCCCCAGCCGCTGTCGATCGGGGAGCCCCAATAAATGGGCGAGCCTTCGGTCACGACGGTGAGGACGACGGGCCGGAGCGACGACAGGACCCTCGACACGATTATTTATTCAAACTGAGAAACGCCAGGTCGTAGTCCTCGATCAGACCGCGGTCGGCGAAGCTGAAATAGCAGTTGTTGCCGATGACGATATGGTCGAGCACCTTGAGCTGGATGACCTTGGCCGCGAAAACGAGCTCCCTGGTGATCTCCCGGTCGCAGAGCGACGGCTCGGGATCGCCCGAGGGATGATTATGGGCGAAGATGAGCGCTGTGGCGTTATAGCGAAGAGCGTCTTTCATGATCTCCCGGGGGTAGACGGCCGACGAATCCACCGTGCCTTCAAAAAGCGTCTTTTCTTCGATGATTTGGTTTTTCGGGTCGAGAAACAGCACCTTGAAGTTCTCTTTCTTCAAATCGCGGAGCGCGTGATACAGATAATCGAAAACCTCCCGGGACGAACGGCCGTACGGCCGGCTCAACATCTTGTCCTTGAGAAAACGGCGGGAGACTTCCTGGACGAGCCGGATCCCGAAAACATTGTGGGAACCGATGCCGTCGATTTTTCGGAGATCATGGACGTCCGCCTCGAGAACGCCGCGCAGGGATTTGAATTCTTTGAGCGCCTGGCGCGCCTGCTCCTTGCAGTCCTTCCTCGGGGTGCCGAGAGTCAGGAGAAGCTCGATGATCTCATAATCGAGGAAAGCGTTGAGCCCGCCGCGAAGGAATTTCTCGCGGAGCCTCCGGCGGTGGCCTTCGCTTGCGTCAGGAGAGAAATCATCTTTTCCGGTATCATTTTCCATCGGACCGTTCCTCGCGGGCCTATAGGAAAGACGCTCGTTTTGAGAAATATTGGCAGGGAAGGAGAGATTTATTTTTCTTCGAGGACGCTTCGGACGGCGATGACCTTTTCCGATGGGATATCGTAGGGCAGGATGCCTGTTCCAAGGATGAACCCCGGATGCCGACGGCCGACGGCCAAGACATCGCGGACCTTGATTCTTATCTCTTCCGGGGAGGCGGTGAGCAGAAAGCGGGGATCCAGGTTCGCCCGTAGAAGAACGGAGCGGCCCCTGAGGCGGTCGACGAAAACTCCCAAATCGGCCCGGAAATCGCAAAGGATGTTGTTCGCGCCGGTTTCCAGCATCGCGTCCAGGAGGGCGGCCGTGTCGCCGCCCATAATGTAGGGAACGAGGGGAACGCCGAGATCCCGGCGAAAGTAACGAACGGCGGCGGCCGTCGGAGGAAGAATGATCCGCCGATAGAGCGCGGGCGAAACCAGCGGCGGTGAGGCATGGGAATCGAAGAGGATTACGCCGAGGCCGCGCTCGACAAACGCCCGGCCGAACGTTTTGCAGATTTCCGTCGCGTAGCCGAGGAGGCCGGTCACCCATTCGGGATCGTCCATCAGCGCCATCAAGATCCGTTCGGCGCCGGCGAGTTCGCAGGCGATCGAAAACGGGGCGCTGAGGGCTCCCCGGATCACGATGTCCCGGCCGAGGCTTTTCTGGATTCGCCGCCCGGCCTCGAGACAGACGGGCATGCGGCCGTCTCTCTCGGGATCGGGGAGGCGCAGCCTCGAAACGCCATCTCCGATCTTGACCGCTCGTTCGGCGATCGAAGGGACGTCGTTCGTATCGTAAAATCTGACCCTGCAGCCGGCGGCCTCGGCCTCGACGTTATAGACATCGCAGCCGACGACGAGCATGTCCGGCCGGTAGATCTCGACCTCGCGGATGAGCGCCCGCTCGAAGAGCGCGGCATCGCGGCTCAGGCGGGACGGCGTCGCCCCGATGAGCGCGGCCTTGTGCTCGTAGACGGCCGGGCAGAAGGGCACGCGGTCGGCGGGCCGGCCGGCCAGGAGATTTTCGATTCTTTGGCGCGGCGTCATGGCGCCGTCATTATATTCAAATCCGGCGGCGCCGGCAAAAATCCGGGGCCGCCCTTTTTATCGTTCATCGGAAGAATCGGCGCCTTTGTTTCGAATCCGCCCCCCGCTTGCGCCCTCCAAGAAAAGGAAAATGCAAGTTTGACCGGACCGCCTTCCCTGTGATAAAAATCACGGAGAGAAGCTCGGAGGTCCAAATGAGCGGAAATATCCCGACCCTGTTCGTGACCGGAAAAACCCTGCCGGAAGCCTGGGAAAAAGCGGTCCTTGAATGCTGGCGCAAGGGCGTGCCGATCAAGACCGAATACGACAAGCCCGGCGATCCGCCTTCGCGGGACTGCACGATCCTGTGGGCTGTGGAAGACCCCTTTGCCGAGCCGCGCATCCACCGCGCGTTTCCCGGCGGGCTCGAGGACCTGGAGATCTACCGCCAGGAGGTCGTGGAGGGCGTTCACGATCATTGGATCGCTCCCGCGGAAGGCAAATGGACGTATACCTATCACAAACGGCTTTTTTCCTACGAGATCGAAGGAGAGGCGATCGACCAGGTGAATGATATCATTGACAAGCTCGCCCGGGCCGGACATTCACGACGAGCCCAGGCCATCACCTGGAACCCCAAGCTCGACATTCCGACCTACGATCCGCCCTGTCTCCAGAGAATCTGGTGCCGTATGCTCGAGGACGAAAACCACGGATCCGTCCTCAATATGAACGCGCATTGGCGGTCGCGCGACGCCTATAAGGCCGCCTATATGAACGTGTTCGCTTTGACGGACCTTCAGCGCCGCATCGCCGAGAGGATCGGCTCCAAGATCGGAAGGCCCGTCCGGGTCGGCCGCTACGCGGACTTGGTGGACAGCTTCCATATTTACGGATCGTATTTCAACGAGTTCGAGGGCTTTCTGAAGATGGTCGAGAAGCGGTCGTTCGAGGAGCGGACATGGGACAGCGCCTATGCCGAGCCGATGTTCGCCGAGGCCCGGGAAAAACTCAAAAAAGAAAAGACGGGGATGTGACGAATTCCCAATCGATTTTATGGATATTCGCCCTCGGTTCGGCCGTTTCGACCATTGTCGCGGATCAGAGGGGGCGCTTTCGGCTGGTTTATATTTTCAAACCCCTGACGATACTCCTCATCGCGTTCATCGCGGGGCTGTCCGCGTCCGATTCCGCCCCTCCTTATAAACTCCTTATTCTGGCGGGGTTGGGGTTTTCTCTCATCGGAGACGTCTTCCTCATGCTCCGGAACAAGCGGTTTGTCGAGGGTCTGACTTGCTTTCTCGCCGCGCATCTTTTTTATATCGCGGCCTTCAGGGCCGGCCTCGCCTTGGCCTGGAATTCTCTCGCCCTTTTTTCCTTTATCGTTTACGCGATGATCATGATTCGGTTCTTGTTTCCCCGTCTCGGCCGGCTGAAATTCCCCGTGATCGCTTACATGTTCGTCCTGACGGCCATGGCGGGGCTCGCCGCCGAACGATTCATCCAGATCGGAAACGCCCGGGCGCTTTGCGCTTTCGTCGGCGGCGCGCTGTTCGTCGTCTCGGATTCCGCGTTGGCGATCAACCGCTTCCTGAAAGAATTCAAGCTCGCTCAGCCGCTCATCCTGGGCACCTATTTTGCGGCCCAGGCCCTCATCGCTTTGTCGGTTTGACATTCGGGGATAAAAAATTACGTCGTTCGTCCCCGTATTTTCAGCCCGGCCGCAACGAGATCCAAGAGCTTCGGCGCGTCTTTGCCCTCCGCGACAAGGATCCAGGCCTCGGGCTTATCGATAATGACCATGGCCGCCTTGGCCTGCCCGGCCGCGGAAAACATCGGTAGGCCGTTCCATTTCGAGATCTCCGTCATCGCCGCGATTTTCAGCTTCCCAATGATCTCGCCGGCCGTCCGATCGAACTCTTTCCATGGCGAAAGATAAAACTGCTGGATTTCGATTTTGGCCCCATCGGGCCCTTCGAGGGCGACCAGCGCCGGATCCGGCCAGACGGCGTCCAGTTTGGTGAACTTGAAGTCCGCCGGCTTTTTCAGGGTCAAGCCAAGCCAGGGATTTTCATAAGTATCTCCCGTGACCCGATAGGAAACGGCGTCCTCGGGGACGACGACCCTTTTGCCGCCGTCGCCCGCGTATTCGAGGATTTTGATGTCGACCTGGCCGAAGAGCTGCTGCCCGGCGCCGCCGCTGAGCGAGCCCGCCCCTCCATAAAGCGATACGGCGTTGAAATAAAGCCGGGCCGCGTCGGCCTCGTCGGGGGCGACGATCGCCGCGTCGATGGGGATCCAGGCGTCGCCGATCAAAATCTCGGTCCAGGCGTGCCCGCCGAACATGCCGAGGGCATAGACATAGCCCATGACCACCCGCGATGGGATCCCCGCCGCCCGGACCATCGTGGCCAAAAGCGTGGCGTACCCCAGACAGGTCCCACGCCGGTTCTGGAAGATCTCCGAAGAAGGCGCCAGGGCGATCCCCAGGTCGAACGTCATGTTCTCCGAAACCCAGCGCTCGAGCTTCAACGCCGCCTTGAACGCGTCTTTTTCGTCGCCGATGACATTATGGGCAAGGGCCTGGATCCGCGGCTCGTCCGACTGGATATAAGCATTGGCCGATAAAAACTCGCGATTCTTTTCGTTTATCGGCACCGGAAAAGCCGCCGGTTTCGGCAAGGGAGGCCGGTTGATCTCCAGGACAAGAGTCTCCCGGTCCTTGGCCAACACGGTCTGATAGGGACTTTTGATCTCGGGCCAGCCGAGCTCGGGATTTTTGTGGGTCAACCGAACCTTGAGATATTCCAGGGTCCGGGCTTTGGGCGGCCGGATGTTGGAACGGATGATCGAGCGCTCGAACAGCTCGGCCGAAAGCTCGGTCCCCGCCGCGGCCTGCAGCGCCCCGGCTTTGTCCGCGAGAACGAAGACGCCGAGTCCGAAAGGAGTGGGCATTTCTTGTTTGACGACCTCGCAATCGGCGTTCAGCCAGGCCGTGCTTTTGACCGCGGCCGCTTCGACGAGCTCTTCGACCTTGAGCGTGGGGATGTCCTTTCCATCCAGCCGAAGCGTCTCCGCCGCGAGGACTTTCCGGCTGCCCATGCTCACGGCTTCGAGCTCCGGCATGAAACTCAAAAACTTCACCGTATCGCCCGGCTTTTTGAGGTTTTGCCGCGAAACAAGCCGGATCCCCTCCTGACCGAGAAGCGCTCCGGAGTAGGAAATGGTCCGCGTGTAGACCTGGCCGCCGGACTCACTGCGAAATTCGATGGTTTTGTCCTTGACGACGGCCTCCGTTTTCGTAGCCATGAGTGACGCGTGCATTTCATAGCTGATCTTTTTCAGAAGACCGGTGGCCGTCTCCTCATAACCCGTGACGAACCGCATCTCGACTTTGCTTCCCAGACGATTGAGGACCATTTTCATGTCCGACGAGGTGAGGAGAATCTCACCGCCCGGCGCGCTTTTGGCCGAAGAGACATCGTGGATATACCCGACGGGCTGATCGGCGATCATGATGAGGTACCATTTCTCGGAGGGCGGGAGCGACGCGGAATTCAAGGAGGACAAGGCGAAGGACGCGAATAAAATGGACAATAAAAGAGAATAAAGCGGAATTTTTTTGTTTATCGTGAGCATCATCGGCGCTCCAAAACGTCCAACGATAGAAAATAGGGGACGTCCGGTGGCGCCCCCCTCCGATCTTATTTCTTCTTCCCGATCAATTCCAGCACTTTTTCAATCGCCTTGTCGAGCTGCGGGTCCTGTCCGGCCAATTCATGGCTCAGGTCGTTGATCACGAGAATGTCGGGCTTGATCCCGCCCAACGTCTCGATGTCCTGCCCGTCAAGCGTGTAGCAGCCCCAGTATGGCAAGCGGAACGAGCCGCCGTTGATCAGGCCGACGGAGGTCGTGAAGATCAGCCAGCCGTACGTCACGTTCCCAACCACGGGACCGCGTTTCAGGGACTTGAATCCGTTCGTCGTCATCTCGCCGTCGCTCAGCGTGATTTCGTTGGTGACGACCACGACGGGCTTGTCGGCAAAGCCGAAGGTCGATTGCGGCGTCTCCGACAGGCCCCGCACCCGCCACTGGGCGTATTTCGGCTTCATCAGCGCTTCAAGGACGCGATCGTGGACGTTCCCCCCGTTGTTGAACCGCAGGTCCAGAATCAGCCCTTTGCGAGGGACGGCGTCCCGCTCGAGCTCGAGCAGGAACCGGTTGAGGTCGCCCATGCCCATGGCCCGCATATAAATATAAGCCGCCCGATCGTCGGTTTTTTGTTTGACGAGTTCGCACCGGCCCGCGATCCATTCCTCGAGGAGGAGCCGGTTTTCCTCGCCCGACGAAATCGGCTTGATCGAAACTTCGGCCGTCTTCTGCGTCTTGGGGTTCTTGAACTCGAGCTTCAACCGCTTCTCGAGCTTACCGTTGAAATAGGTCCAGATATTCCTGCCGGCGTCCACTGGTCTGCCGTCGACGAAAACGAGCTCGTCTCCCGCCGCAACGTTGTCCCGCTGATCATAAAGAGGGCCGTCCTTGATGAGGCGGTCGAGGATGACCTTCCCGTTTTCGAATTTCCAGACGGCGCCCGCGTGCGCGCTCGGCTCATCGACGCGCCCCGTCCGCGGCATGTTGAAGCCCATGTGCGACGAGTTGAGCCAGCCGATCATTTCGTTGGCGTAGTCCGCGAAGTCCTGGTCTTCGCGGACCTGTTGCAGGACGGGGCGGTGTTGCTCATAGACGTCCCGCCAATTCGTCTTGTGGTGCGTCTCGTCGTAATAATAATACTGGAGCGTGTAATAGAGTTCGCCGAGCATTTGTTCGTAATCGGCCGTTTTATCGACCATGATTTTGGTGTCGAAAGCGACGCTCTTCTGTTTCTGGCCGCCGAGCTCGATGCGACCGATGCGGCCGCCGCTGAGATAATAAAGCGTCTCTCCCTTTTTATCGAGCTGGAGGAAAGAGGGATTGCCGATCTGGGCCATGAACGGCTCGAAAGGACCGCGGTCTTTCTTTTTGAGACTCGTCTTCCAAAGGTGGCTCCGGCCGTCCATGTTGGAGACGAAATAGACCGTTTCGTCCTTGGGGGCGAACGCGTATTCCTGTTCGTTGCCCAGCGTGTTGACGATGATCTCGGTTTGGCGATCGATATTCTCGAGCTTCAGGACGACATCGAGAGCGGTTTTTTCGTCTTTCTTGACGTCGGGCTTATCTTTCTTTTCAGCCTCCTCTTTGACGAAGAGCTTTTCAAAATCGTCCTCGTCGAACTCGGGTTTTCTGGGCTGAAGCTGGAGCCGCTAGAGGTCCCACTGACCCGTGAATTCTGGAAAACTGTGGCCGGAACGGTTGGACGCGAAGAGAAGGGTTTTCCCATCGGAGGTCCACCGCGGGCCGCTTTCATCATAGGCCGTGTTGGTCATGAGAATTTTTCTGCCCGAAGCGACCTCGACCGCGAAGATATCGAGATTCCCGTTGCGGCGGACCGTGACGGCGAGATATTTGCCGTCCGGAGACCAGGCAAAATCATCGGCGAACCGGCCGCCGAAATCATCCTCGACGAGAAGGCGGTCGTTCTGGCCGTCGGGCTGGATGAGACGGAGCTCGCGGGGACCGCGGTAATAGGCGATCGTTTTTCCGTCCGGCGAAAACTGGGGTGAATTCTCGTCCTCCGCGGAAACCGTCAGGCGCCTGGGCTTGTCGTTGCCGAGCGCCGAGACGATGTAAAGATCCGGGCCGGCATTGACGTCGGAGACAAAGACAAGATTCCGGCTGTCCTTATCCCAATCGACGTTTCGCTCGCGCCAGGGGCTGTTGGTGACGTTCCGGGCATAACCGCCGTCGCTCGACAAGACGAAGATATCGCCGCGGACGACCGCCGCGATCTTCTTCCCGTCCGGGGAGACCTGGAATTCCGAAACGGGCGCGTTTTCGACGAAGAACGTCCGGTTCTCTTTGTTCTCGGCCGGAGCGTCGATCGGAACGCGGCGCGAATCGCCGGTCTGGACGTTCGTGACCCAGACGCCGAAATCTTTTTCATAAGCGGCCATGGGCGCGCGGGCGGCCACCGACATCCAGCGGACGTCGCCTTGCTTGAACTGGGTGACAGGTTTCACGTCCGACCCGTCCCTGGCCGCCGTCCAGATGTTATAGACGCCGGATTTCCGGTCGCTGACGAAATACAGGCGGCTCCCGTCAAGGCTCCAATCAGGCCAAAAAGCGTTGCTGGAATCGTCCACGATCTTCTTCGCGACCGTCCCATCGAGCTCCTTGATCCATAGCTTCGCGGTATTGGCCCCGCGATAGCCGCGCCGCCACCAGAAACCGTTTTCCATGCCTTCGGAAAACAGGACGGACCTTCCGTCGGGACTGATCCGGGCCTGATAGGCCCAGTTCCAATAGGTTTCGAGAACCGGCAGCTCGTTTCCCCCGGTCAACGGGACCTTATAAAGGCTAGAGGACGAAGCACGGCCGGAACGAAAGATCACCCAGCGGCTGTCAGGGGTGAAATCCGTGGCCACGTCATCGCCGGAATGGAACGTAAGCTGGATGGGAGTTCCTCCCTGCGACTTCATTATGAAAACATCGTTGTTGCCGAAACGATTCGAAGTGAAAGCCAGCCACTGGCCGTCCGGCGACCAGATCGGCTCTCGTTCATAGGCTACGTTATCCGTCAAGCGGTAGGCTTTGCCGCCTTCGGTCGGAACCAGCCAGATGTCCCCCATATAGGAAAAGGCGATTTGCTTGCCGTCCGGGGAGATGGCCGGATGTCGGGCCCCGATGAGCGGTTTTTCCTCCGCTTGGACTATGCCGGAAAGAATAAAAAAAACCAGCGCTGTAAAAAGAAAAAATGCGTTTATTCGTCTCATCGTCCAATCCTCCACACGGAAATTATATTGAATTCAGATCAAACGAAGAAGAATAAAATTTAAAAAAATGTACTATTTATGAACAGTTTTTGAAAATTTTATTCAAACCACTCTAAATAAATTAATAACGATATTATTTATCTAATATGTCCATATATTATACATTTTTTATTATATAAATAAGACGATTAAAAATGCTCTATTGTATTGATATATATGTAATTAGCTAATTTAGGGTTATATTGGCATTAATCTTGCTGTTATTAAAAGTGAAGATAGGAAGAGGGAAAAAGATAATGAGAAAAATTTCGATCCTGGTCGCAATCATAATCCTGGCATTGTCCGCTTCATCCGCATTCGCTGAAATGGTTGAACTCAGCTCTGCTTCTTCCCTGATCGAAACCGCGCTAGTCCCGAATCTTCCTTCCGCCTTGGCTAATTTCGATCTTATTCCGATTCCTGACAAAGAAATCAGTTATACGGAACTCGGTGATCTGGATCTTAGCCCGAGAAACGTCGTTTATGGAGCCGGAAGAAGCTATTTGAACACTGATTTCCGAACATCTTCGATGGGCGATAAGCTCTTCACGGCTTCTCTTGTCTCGCTCGTTGTTCTGAATGTCGCGGATTACTTTTCGACCTTGGACGCTCTGAAGCATCCCGGCCTCGGAGAGGGCAACCCTTTGATGAAGCCCTTCGTCAAGAGTCCCCTCGTCTTTGCCGCGGTCAAGGCGGGGATTTCGACACTCTCTTTTTTGAGCATGAAGTCCATATACAAAAAAAATAGGCCCCTTGCCTGGGTTCTTTCCACGGCCGCCAACTTCGCAATGTCCTATGTCGTCTCCAACAACCTTCGCCTCATCGATAAAATCAAAGGAAGATAATGCCGATGAGCCCTGACATTGACGCTTGTCTCAAGGAATTTCAAGAAGTTAAGTCCAATAGTGATCTTCATTCTCCGGCCTTAGACGATCAGTTAATCGATTATCTTCTCGAAACGGATTCCCAAACCAAGATCCAGATCGCCCGCGTGCCGGGGATCGCAAAATCAGAAAAATCATAAATCCTGTTTCTTGCTCACGGGCAGCTTCATTATTCTCGCGGACCTTTCCGCGGAGAATCTCTGCCTGTTATTAAACGATAGGGATAGAAGTGTCCATTAATGAGACATTTTTCGCGGCGGAGAAGGATTTGTTTGTTTACAGGTGCTCAGACTTATTTTTATCGGCTAGAATTTCCAAGATTTCCTTGACTCTTTGATCAAGATCCTTCCGGCAAACCAATAAAGCGTCTTTCGTGTCGACGACAATCAGATCTTTGACCCCGATCAGTGCCGTGAGTTTTCGCGGGTTATAACATAGCGTGTTTTGAGAATCCAGAATGACGGCGTCGCCTTTCACCGCGTTCCCCGATCCGTCCTTGTCCCAGATGTCGAAGAGGGACGACCACGCGCCGACGTCGGACCATCCGAAATCCCCTTCGCCGACGAGCACGCCATCGGCTTTTTCCATAAGGGCGTAATCGATGGAGATGGCCGGAATTTCTTCAAAAATCGCGGCCATCTTCACTCGGGATCCGCTTTTCAAGGCCTCCAACATGCGCCGCCAATAGGGAAACAACTCCGGGGCGAAGCGTTCAATTTTCCGGGCGAAAACCCCAGCCCGCCAAATGAACATTCCCGAATTCCAGTAATATCGGCCTGACCGGAGAAAATCCAAGGCCGTCTCATAAGAAGGCTTTTCTTTGAACGCCTCGACGTCCCAAAAAGAAATACCGGCATGCCGGCGGGTCTTCTCTTTGCGATATTGGATATAACCGTATCCCGTCGAAGGAAACGTCGGCGGAATGCCGAAGGTGATCAGGGACTCCTCGCTTGCCGCAGCCTCGGCGGCCGCTTCGAGTCTCTTCAAAAAAGCCGAGTGCTCGGCGATCAGATGGTCGGACGGAAGAACGGCGACCACGGCCTCCGGATTCCGTAAATAAATCCAGGCCGTGGCCATGATGAGCGAGGGCGCCGTGTTTTTGCCCTTCGGCTCGACCAGCAGGTTCCGCTTCGGCACGCCCGGCAATATCCGCCGAATGGTCCGCGTTTGCCCGCCGTTGGCGACGGTATAGATCTTCGTCGACGGAACAAGCGGATGGAGTCTCAGCACGGTTTCCTCGATCATCGTCTTATCGCTGATGATCGGCAGGAATTGCTTCGGCGTTCTTCTCCGGCTGAGCGGCCAGAACCGCGTGCCGCTTCCCCCGGCCAGGATGACCGCGTGAAGATCGGGTTTCCTTTTCATCACTTTCCCAATTTTTTGATGGCCTGCTCGACGGCCCCCTTCATTTCTTTCTTGATCGCCTCGAGGTCTTGTTCGGTCTCGGCTTCGAAGCGCAAGACCAGGGCCGCCTGGGTGTTTGAAGCCCGGACCAATCCCCAGCCCTTCGGAAATACGGCGCGCACGCCGTCGATGTCGATGACCGGATATTTCTCGGCCAGAGCCTTCCTCACTTCATCGACGATCTTGAACTTGACCTCTTCCGAGGCGTAGATGCGGATCTCGGGCGTGCTGTAAGTCTTCGGCAGCCCGGCCAGCATTTTCGACAGCTTCACGTCCGCGCGGGACAGGAGCTCAGCTAATCGCGCGGAGGCGTAGATCGCATCGTCGAACCCAAAAAACCGATCGGCGAAAAAGATATGGCCGCTCATCTCGCCGGCCAGCAGCGCTTTTTCCTCTTTGATCTTTTTCTTGATGAGCGAATGGCCCGTCTTCCACATGATGGGCTTCCCGCCTAGTCTCGCGATCTCGTCATAAAGCAACTGCGTCGCCTTGACTTCGGAAATGATCGCCGCTCCGGGATGCGAGCGCAGGATGTCCCTCGCGAAAAAGATCATCAGCTGGTCGCCCCAGATCAAATGGCCCTCGTCGTCGGCCACGCCGATCCTGTCCGCGTCACCGTCGTAGGCGATGCCGAAGTCGGCTTTCGTCTCGACCACTTTCCTGATCATGTCTTGCATGGCTTCGGGAAGCGTCGGGTCGGGATGATGGTTGGGAAAATGTCCGTCCATGTCACAATAGAGCTCCACGACGTCGCAGCCCAGCTTTTTAAAAATCGGCACGGCCACGACGCCGCCCGTCCCGTTTCCCGCGTCGATGACGACCTTGAGCTTTCTTTCGAGGCGGATGTTGTTCGTGACGAAGTCCTTGTATTCCGGGACGATATCGTACGACGCTTCTGTCCCTTCCCGATCGACGAGGAATTCGTCGTTCTTGATGATGCGATAGATGGCCTGGATCGTTTCGCCGTAAAGCGTTTCCTTTCCCGACATTATTTTGAAGCCGTTGTATTCGGGAGGGTTGTGCGAGCCCGTGATCATGACGCCCGCCTCTCCGTTCTTGTCAAAAATCATGAAATAGAGGAGGGGTGTCGGGATCGTCCCCAGGTCCACGGTTCGGCACCCCGTCGCGCGAAGGCCTTTTATCAAAGCCCGGGAATAGTCCGGCGAGCTCAGGCGGCAGTCGCGGCCCACGACCGCTTCGCGCTTCCCCTGCCGGCGGAAATAGGTGCCCATCCCCCGGCCCAGGATTTCCACCGTGTCCGGCGTCAAATCCTTGCCGACGAGGCCTCGGATATCATATTCTCGAAAAATGTTCGGGTTGATCTCCACGTGCGTCCTCCCGTTTGGCTTAGCTAAAATTTTCGATCAAAAATGGACTTAAATCTCGTCGTGATCAGGTCCCATTTCTTCTGGGCACCGATGATGAACTCGATAAATTCCCGGAACGCGCCGCGTCCGCCGTCCTTCTCACAAATGTAATGCGCGTATCTCTTGACGAGCCTGTGAGCGTCGCCCACGGCCGCCGCCAGTCCCACGGATTTCATGACTTCGAGGTCTCCCAGGTCGTCTCCGATATAGGCGACCTCCTCGGGCTCGAGCCCGTATTTTTCGAGGATCTTCTTGAAGACAGGCATCTTGTCGACGGCTCCCTGGTGGATTTCGCTGATCTTCAGCCGCTCCGCTCTTTTCTCGAGCGCCTTGGAATTCTTACCCGTGATGATGCCGAACTTGAGGTCCGCGAGCTGGGCGAGAAGGACACCCATCCCGTCTTTGACGTCATAGGACTTGACTTCTTCGCCATCGGGAAGCACGGCGAGTCGCCCGTCTGTGAGGGTGCCGTCCACATCCGTCAGGACCATTTTGATTCGCCGAGCCCGCCTTTTATTCCTCATCAAAACATTTCCGTCCGCCAGAGATCATGGAGGTGGATGATCCCCGCGACCCGCCCACCCTTGCCCGTGATGACGAGCGAGGTGATCCTTTTTCGTTCCATGATGTTGAGGGCCTCCGTGGCCAGTCCGGATTTATCGATCGTCAGCGGATTCGACGACATGCACTCCCGCGCTTTCTTATCGAGGAGGGTTTCCCGATATTTCCGGATCATCCGGCGCAGGTCCCCGTCCGTGATGATGCCCTCCAGCGCGCCGTCGTCGTTCACGACACAGGTCAGGCCCAGTTTTTTTTGGGTCATCTCCTCGATCGCCGCGCCCATCGGCGTGTCCGGCTTGACCACGGGAATAGCTCGGCCTTTATGCATGAGGCTTTCGACCCGGAGGAGTTTCTTCCCGATCGCGCCCTTGGGATGGACGGAGGCGAAATCCCTTTCGCTGAAACCCTTTTTTTTCATCAGCGCGACGGCCAGCGCGTCGCCGAGGGCGAGCGCGGCGGTGGAACTGGCCGTCGGGACCAACCCGCTCGGCTCGGCTTCCTTCTCGACGCGGGCGTCGAGGACGATGTCGCTGTATTTCGCGATCTTCGAGTTTTTGTTTCCCGTGAGGCAGATGAGCTTCACCCCGATCCGTTTGATGAAATCGAGGAGGTCGATGATCTCGCGCGTCTCGCCGCTGTAAGACACGGCGATGATGACATCCTGCTTCAAGATCATGCCGAGGTCGCCGTGCCCGGCTTCGGCCGGATGGACGAACATCGCCGGCGTCCCGCAACTGGCCAGCGTCGCCGCGATCTTGCGTCCCACGAGCCCGGACTTGCCCATGCCGATGACGATGATCCGGGACTTCGTCTTGGTGAGCAGGTCCACGGCCTTGGCGAAATTCTCGTCGAGACGCGGGATCAGGGCTTCGACGGCACGGGCCTCGATCTCGAGGACTTCTCTGCCTGTCTGGATGAGATCTCTCTTCGTCATGAAAATTCCTCTAGAGGGCTTTTTTCAAGCGCAGCAGCGCTTTGAGCAATTCTTCCAATTCATTCATTTTCAGCGAATTATCTTTGTCCGATAAGGCCGCCGCGGGATTGTCATGAACCTCAAGAAAGACGCCGTCCGCTCCCACGCTGATCCCCGCTTTGGCCATGGCCGGGATAAACTCCCGATCGCCACCGGAAGCCGTCCCCTGGCCTCCGGGCTTCTGAACGCTGTGGGACGCGTCAATGACGACGGGATAGCCCCAGACCTTCATAATCGGGATGGAGCGGAGATCGACGACGAGGTTGTTGTAACCGAACATCGTCCCACGCTCGGTGAGGATGATCTTCTTGTTGCCCCGGCTCTCGATTTTTTCGACCACGTTTTTCATGTCATGAGGCGAAAGGAACTGCCCCTTCTTGATGTTGATCGGCTTCTGCGTTTTCGCCGCGGCCAGAAGGAGATCGGTCTGGCGGCAGAGGAACGCCGGGATTTGAATGACATCGAGGACCTCGGCGGCCCTTTCAACCTGGTCCGTTTCATGAAGATCGGACAGCACCGGTATCCCGAGACGGTGCTTTATCTCCTGCAGGATCTCGAGCCCTTTCTCCAGGCCCGGGCCCCTGAACGAGCGGAGGGAGGAGCGGTTGGCCTTGTCGAACGAGGCCTTGAAAATGAAAGGGACGTTGAGCCGGCCGCAGATATTTTTTAGGCGACGGGCGAGGGAGAAGCAATGATCGCGGCTTTCGATGACGCAGGGGCCGGCGATCAGAAAAAAGCCGCCGGCTCCGCCGATCTTCAGGCCGGGGCTAATTCTTATTTCTTTCGAGGCGGTGCGCATGACTGGCTCCAATGAAAGCCTTGAAGAGAGGGTGCGGTTTCAAGGGCTTGGATTTGAACTCGGGATGGAACTGGCAGCCCAAAAACCACGGATGGTTCTTGATCTCGACGAGCTCGACCAGGCCGTAGTCCGGGTTCTTGCCTGAGATGAACAGACCGGCCTCCGCCAGCGGCCTTTCATAGTCGGGATTGAACTCAAAGCGGTGGCGATGGCGTTCGTAGATCTCGGAGGTCCGGTAGGTTTTATAGGCGAAGGAATTCTTTTCCAATCGGCACAAATATTGGCCAAGCCTCATCGTCCCGCCGAGATCCTGGATCCCCTTGAGTTCTCTCCATTTGAAGAAAACTTTATGCGGCGCGTCTTCATCGAATTCCGTGCTGTTCGCGCCGGATAGGCCCGCCACGTTCCGGGCGAATTCGATCGTGGCGCATTGCATGCCCAAGCAGATGCCGAAGAACGGGACCTTGCGCTCCCGCGCATACGTGACGGCCCGGATTTTTCCCTCGATCCCGCGATGGCCGAATCCGCCGGGGACAAGGATGCCGTCCTTGTCGCGCAAGACTTTATCGATTTTCCCGGTCTCCAGGTCCTCGGCCTCGATCCAGGAGATTTTCACTTTCACGCGGTTGGCAAGGCCGCCGTGGTCGAGAGCCTGCTTCAGGCTCAAATAGGAATCTTTGAGGCCAGCGTATTTCCCCACCAGGGCGATATCGACCTCGTCCTTGGGATGGGCCATTCTATTGACGAGAGATTTCCACTGCCCCATGTTTCGCTTTCTGGATTCGAGCTTCAACTGCTTGAGGATGTATGTGTCCAGGCCTTCTTTGGCGAATATCAGCGGGACTTCATATATATTGGACACGTCCTTGGCCGTGATCACGGCTTCGACAGGAACGTTCGTGAACAAAGAGATCTTCGTTTTCAGATCCTGAGTGAGGAACCTGTCCATGCGGCAGAGCAGGATATCGGGCTGAATGCCGATCGCCCGCAGCTCCTTGACGGTATGCTGCGTCGGTTTCGTCTTGAGCTCCCCCGAAGTGCCGATATAGGGGACAAGGGTCAAGTGAACGAACAGCGTGTTTTCGTGTCCGAGAGTCAAGCGCATCTGGCGCGTGGCTTCGAGGAATGGCAGGCTTTCGATGTCGCCGACGGTGCCCCCAATTTCGATGATGATGATATCGTTATCGCTCGAAACCGCGTGGAACGCATTCTTGATTTCGTCCGTCACCTGGGGAATGACCTGGACCGTTTTCCCAAGATATTCGCCTCTTCTCTCTTTCCGGATGATCAGGTCATAGATCCTGCCGGCCGTCCAGTTGTGGTATTTAGTCGTTCGCGTCGACGTAAATCGTTCATAATGGCCAAGATCCAGGTCTGTTTCCGCGCCATCGTCCGTGACATAGACTTCGCCGTGCTGGAAGGGATTCATCGTCCCGGGATCGACATTGAGGTAGGGATCGAACTTCTGGAGCGTAATCTTGAAGCCGTGGCTTTCAAGAAGCCGGCCGATCGAAGCGGCGGCGATCCCCTTTCCCAAGCCAGACAAAACGCCTCCGGTCACGAAAATATATTTACCCATGGGGCCTCTTCTTTAAATAGTTTTCAACGTTGATTATATCCTGCGGCGTATCCACGCTCAAGATCGGCCGCGAGATTTCGATCATCTTGATTTTCAACCCGTTTTCCAAAACTCGAAGCTGTTCGAGTTTTTCAATCTTTTCCAGCCTCGAAACAGGCAGATGCTGGAAATTCAGTAAGAATTCTTTTCTGTAGCCGTAGATGCCGATATGTTGAAAAAAATAATCCGGAGCCCGGTAAGGAAGAGATGACCGCGAAAAATAAAGAGCGTTGCCTTCCTTGTCCGCCACAACCTTGACGATATGGCCTTCATTGATGAGGGTCAGATCGTCAACCCGGGACATGAGCGTGGCCATCCGGACCGCAGGATCCCGAAAAGCGCCGACAAGGCCGTCGAGCATGGCGCCGTCAAGGAGCGGCTCGTCGCCTTGAATATTGATGATGATCGGAGCATCTATGCTCGCGGCCGCTTCGGCGACCCGCTCGGTGCCCGTCTGGTGCTCGGCCGATGTCATCAAGACCTCGGCTCCGATTTTTTCCGCGGCCTTGAAAATTCGCTCATCATCCGTGGCGATCACGATCCGGTCCAACAGCTTCGACCGTCGAGCCCCTTCATAAACCCATTGGATCATGGGTTTTCCGAGAATCAAAGCCAGCGGTTTTCCCGGGAAACGGATCGATCCATAGCGGACCGGTATGATTCCCGCGGCTTTTTCCAAGGTTATATTTCCAGTTTTTCCAGAACCTCATGTCCCGGATGAGGAATTTGATTCGAAGTCTGGCACCGGGCTTCGAGGAAAGCGCCTTCTTCCACGATCAGTTTCGGCGTTATAATCGTTCCTTTGACGCGGCCTTGGCTAGTGATCTCGACCTTCTCGGCGGCCATGATATTGCCGCTGAATTCGCCATCGATCACGACATGATTCACAAAAACCTCGGCTTCGACTTTGCCTTTGCTGCCGATAATCAGGACGGTTTCGGATTCGATCTTGCCCTTATAAAGGCCGTCGATCCGCAGTGAGCCTACAAATTTTAGGTTTCCGTTGAATTCCGTTCCTTCGCCCAGAAAACCCATGATCTTGGTTTCGTCCTGCTTTTTTTCCTTCATGATCGCGCTCCTTTTATGAGGTCATAGATTCGGTTGAGTTCATCCAAAGAAAAATAGTAAATTTTGATGACGCCTTTTTTCGAGTTTCCGGCAATAGCCACCTTTGTGCCCAGTCTTTTTAGAAGTTCCTCCTCGACCGCATGAAGGTCCGGATCGGACTTGGTTTTCCGCGAAACCGGTTTCCTGCTAAATTTTGCCACGATCTTTTCCGTTTCCCGGACGGAAAGGCCTTTATGGATGATCTTTTTGGCAAAATCGAGCTGTATTTTCGAATCCTCGAGGGCGAGCAGGGCCTTGGCGTGTCCCATCGAGAGATTTCCCTCCTGGAGCCCATCTTGGATCGCGTTCGGCAATTTCAATAATCTTAAAAAATTGGCTACGGACGCTCTGTCTTTCCCCACTTTGTCCGCAACATCCTCTTGTGTATAACCAAGCTCATCGGTCAGCCTTCGATAGGCCAAAGCAATTTCGATCGGGTTTAGCTCTTCCCGCTGAAGATTCTCAACAAGAGAAACTTCAAGCTGCTGTTCTCTAGGAATATTCCGGATGAGCACTGGAATTTTGTTTAAGCCGGCTCTTTGCGCCGCACGCCAGCGTCTCTCTCCGATCAAGATTTTATAGGACGCTCCCTCACGGACAACGATAAGCGGTTGCAGAACGCCGGCCTCCCGGATCGATTGGGCCAGTTCATCTATAGCTTGTTCCTCAAATTTCATCCTTGGCTGCAAAGGATTCGGCTTGATCAGCCCGATATCGAGCTCTGCATATGACTCATCCTTGAGGATGCCGAATTCCTCTGGGATGAAAGCTTGAATTCCTCTTCCTAACGCCTTTTTCATTTTTCGAGAATCTCCTGGGCTAAATTGAGATAAGTTTCGGTGCCTCTGGATTTTGGGTCATAGAGAACTACCGGCTTGCCGAAACTGGGAGCTTCGGCAAGTCTGATGCTTCTGGGAATAATGACTTGATAGACGATTTCTTTTAGAGATTTTCGCACTTCTTCCGCGACCTGGCGAGATAAGTTTGTCCTTTCGTCATACATTGTCAGAAGAATTCCCTCGATTTTCAATGTCGGGTTAAAATATGTGCGCACTTCATTAAGCATATGGAAAAGATCGGGAATTCCTTCCATGCAAAAAAATTCCGTTTGAACGGGAATCAATACCGAATCCGCGGCAGCCAAGGCATTAATCGTCAAATAACCGAGCGACGGAGGGCAATCGATGATGATAAAGTTGAATTTCAATCTTATTTTATCCAATGTCTCACGGAGCGCTCTTTCCTTGTTCTCCCTGGAATAAAGCTCGACTTCAACTCCCGACAATTCGGGGGAACATGGGCAAAGATAAAGATTATCGAGCTCCGTTCCTTCGATCTGGTCCATTATGTCGACTCCGTTCATCATAGCCTGATAAATACCCCTGTTGGGAGCTCTTGCCCTGCCGAGACCGGCTGTCGCCATTCCTTGAGGATCGAGATCCACAAGAAGAACACGCATTTTTTTGATGGCTAATGAAGCGGCTAAATTAATGGCGGATGTCGTCTTTCCCACGCCACCCTTTTGGTTGACTACCGCAATGATTTTATTCGCCATTGTTGAATGTTCCACGTGGAACAATTTCCCTCGCGATATGCTTTTTCTTCTGGGCACTTAAATGAACATAAACACTGAAAACGTCAGATGGAGTGAGCCCCGCGATCTTTTTCATTTCGCGTATTGTCAGAGGCAAATATTTCTTCATTTTTTCGACAGCTTCTCTGGTCAAACCATGGATTGTACTGAAATCCATCTCTACGGGAATTTTAAGGCCATCCATCTTAGAAATCTTCGCGACCTCTTTTTCCTGTTTCTTTAAATACCCTTCATACTTCACTTCAGCTTCAATATGCCTGATCTCTTCGTCGGTAAAAGCTGCGGTAATCGTTTCGTATTCTAGCACATTCCTAAAATGAATTTCAGGTTTTTTTAGATAGTCTTTTAAGGAGATTTTTTCTTTGTTTTCCAGGGTGATCTTTTTCTTTTCCAAATGAAGAAGGACGGATTTGATCCTTTCATTTTTCTCAATATGAGCCGCAAAATCTTCGTCGCTGATGAGCCCCAACTCCCGGCCATATTTCATTAGGCGTTGATCGGCATTGTCGATCCGGAGCGTGAGACGATACTCAGCTCGTGATGTGAATAGGCGATAAGGCTCCTCGACGCCCCTGGAAATTAAATCATCGATCAGAACTCCGATATAGGCTTCGTCTCGACGGAGGACAAATCCCGGCTTTTTTTCAATTTTCAAAAAAGCATTAATCCCGGCCATCATTCCTTGGGCAGCCGCTTCCTCGTAGCCTGAGGTGCCATTGATCTGGCCGGCTAGAAACAAATTTTCGACGATTTTAGTTTCCAGGGTCGGGTGGAGAAAGGTAGGAGCGAAAGCGTCATACTCGATGCCATACGCGGGCCGAAGGATTTTAGCCTGATCCAGGCCTGGAATACTGTTTAAAATTTCTTTCTGTGTCTCAAACGGCAGGCTCGTGGAAACGCCGTTGACGTATATTTCCGCGGTTTCGATTCCTTCGGGCTCAAGGAAAAATTGGTGCCTTGCATGATGGGGAAATTTCACGACCTTATCTTCAATGGACGGGCAATATCGGGTTCCGACCCCGGATATTTTTCCGGAATATAGGGGGGATTTAGCGAGGCTGTTCCGAATGATTTCGTGAGTCTTCGCGTTCGTATAGCCGGAATAACAAACGACCTTGTTCTCAAGATGCCTTCGAGTCCGGAAAGAAAAAGGGACGGGCATCTCGTCGCCTGGCTGAGGCTCGAACTGCGCCCAGTCAATCGTATGCTTGTCAAGCCTCATCGGCGTGCCCGTTTTCAAACGGATAGTCTTCAATCCTAATTTTTTTAGACTTTCGCTCAACTCATGTGAAGCGGGCTCATTGGCTCTGCCTGCGGAATAGCTCTCGAGACCGATATGAATGAGGCCGTTTAAAAACGTCCCCGGGCTGATGATCACGGCCTTGGCTTTAATTTTATGGCCATCCAAGGTGGCTACGCCTACGGCCCTTCCGCGCTCGACAAGAACTTCGGCCGCGATACCTTGGAAAACGGTCAGATTAGGGATGTTTTCGAGCCAATTCTTCATAGTCAGGCGGTATCGCGCTTTATCGCACTGGGCGCGCGGCGCTTGGACGGCGCCTCCCCGGCTCCGGTTTAAAAGCCTGAAGTGGATGCCGGTTTCATCAGCCAGCCGTCCCATGATTCCCCCCAAGGCATCGATCTCCCGGACAAGATGACCCTTGGCCAAGCCTCCAATAGCCGGGTTGCAGGACATTTGAGCGATCGTGTCCAGATGGATCGTAATCAAGCAGGTGGAAAGCCCCATAACGCTTGTCGCATGAGCCGCTTCGCAACCGGCATGGCCAGCCCCGACGACAAGGACATCATAAATATCCGCGGCAGATGCGCTCATGTCATTTTCCAAGGCAAAATTTACTGAAAATATGCTGAATGACGTCTTCCGCCCTGATTTCTCCGGTCAATCGTCCGATGAGGGGGATCGCGGCGCGGATTTCCTCGGCACAAAATTCTTCCGGATAGCCGCTTTCGAGGAGTTCCAGCCCTTTTTCGAAATGCCTGAGTATTTCCTCGAGCTGGAGTTTTTGCCTGATATGAAAAATAATTTCATCACGATCTCCAAGCTCAGGGGCAAAGACATCTTGGATTTTCCGTTTCAACCGTTTCAAATTAGTTCCCTTCAAGGCTGAAATTTCAAGAGAAGGGAAGTCCTTGAACCGCTTTTTGATTTGGGCAGCGTTCATTTTTTTAGGCAGATCAATTTTATTGAAAACGAGAAGAGCTTTTTTTCCCCGGAACTCCTCAAGAAGCGCAAAATCCTCTGCCTTCTCCTTGCGAGAAATATCCAATATCATAAGCAGGCCGTCGGCCTGAGAAGCGATTATCTTGCTTCGCTTTATGCCCTCCTTTTCGATTGCCGACGCCGGTTTCCCCAGGCCGGCCATGTCCACGAGGTTGAAAAACGTGTCCTTGATTTTGATTTTCTCTTTTATATAATCCCGGGTCGTTCCGGCAAACGGGGTTACGATGGCCCTCTCATCCTCGAGAATGGCGTTGAAGAGCGTCGATTTTCCGACGTTCGTTCTTCCCGTAATGGCTAGGGTAACGCCGTCGGTCAGGGCTTTTCCCGCATTATAGCTCGATACCAGATCGGCCAAAAAAGCGACCATCTTTCCAAGGGAAAGAGCTATTCCGCCCGAGGAGACTGGAATCACATCGTCGGGAAATTCTATCGTCGCTTCGATCCTGGAAATGAGATCTAGCGTTTGGGCGCGAAGCCGGGCGATCTTTTTGGAAAGGCTGCCGTCGATCTGATTGAAGGCGAGTTTTGCGGCAATAATCGAATCGGCCCGGATTAGACCATTGATCGCTTCCGCCTGGAGAATATCGATCCGGCCTCTGACATAGGCCCTCCAGGTGAATTCTCCAGGATGCGCATGCCGCGCGCCTGCCCGAATTCCCAGGCGTAAAGCCTCTTCCATTACCGCCGGGCCACCGTGGCAGCTAATTTCGACGACATTTTCCTTGGTGTAAGAATGAGGTTCAGGGAAAAAAAGGCAATATCCTTCATCCACCGCTTCCTGACTTTCAAAGTCCATGAGATTTCCAAAAACGGCCTGCCTGGGAAGAATTTTCGCGCCGGCCTTCTTCGCTCGAAACATCCTTTTCGCGATTTTTAGGGCGTCTATTCCGCTCAACCGGATAACGCCGATACCCCCGTATCCGGGAGGCGTCGAAATCGCGATAATCGTGTCCTCGAGGCTGAATTCCAGCATTTGATTAAGATTTTAATGGAGTGGAGGATATTAGTAAAGGGGCGCTCGAATGCGGCGAGCTGCATATTCGGGGCGAAGTTCAGTCCCCGGTCTCTATTTTCCCTGCCTATCGATCGGAAAGATCTTGACCCGCTTTAAAAATCCTTCGCCTAGGCTTTCGCTCGTGATTCCGGAGATCTGGTTGACGGCAATATGAACGATTCGCCGTTCATAAGGATTCATGAGATCCAGGATTTCGTTCTTGCCCGTCTCGCCGACCTGGCGGGCCACATCCTGGGCATATTCACGGAGCCTTTTTTCTTTCCTTTTTCGGAAAAATTCGCAGTCCACCTGGACTTTTTGATTGGAAATTTTATTCAAGACGTGTTGGAGGGCCAGAAGGAGGTCTCCGTCCTTCCAGAGAAGAAGCTGTTTGTCTTCGCCGTCGAAGACGACGAAAACGAATCCGTTCTTCTTTTTCACTTGATACGTGATTTCGAGAGGGAAAACACGCATGAGTTTCTCGAGAAAATCAGAGACAGCATTTTCCTCGGCCGCGATCTTCGGCCAGGCGCGGATGACGATTTCCTTGCTGATCCCGAAGAGCTTGGTCTTTTCGGTGACGATCTCATAATTGAGCTCGGCCCTCGACAGTTTCAGCTTATGCTCGGCATGGCCGATGGCCTCCTCGAGATTCTTGCCTTTGAATTCCTTGAGTTGCTCGTCGTTTTGTTCAGGCTTTTCTTCGTTTTCCATGGGATTCAACCTTTTTTTTGGCCATCATGCGGTTCATGATATATTGCTGTCCGATCTGAAGAACGTTGGAAGTCAGCCAGTAGAGCACCAGTCCGCTTTGAAACGACATGAAAAATATGGTCATGACGACCGGCATGATCAACATCATCCGCGCTTGAGAAGGATCGGCCGATGTCGGCGTCATTTTCTGGCTGATGAACTGCGTCGCGCCCATGAGAAGCGGCGTGATATATAACGGATCCTTGACCGAAAGATCCTTGATCCAGAAGATCCAAGGGCTTTGCCTCAGCTCGATTGCGGCGCGCAGCAGGCTGAACAGTCCGAAAAAGACAGGAATCTGAAGGAGCATGGGCAGGCAGCCGCCGGCCGGGTTGACCCCGTTCTCCTTGTAAAGTTTCATCATATCTTCATTCATCTGCCGGCGCTGGGCGATATCGGTCTTTGATTTTTTATATTTGGCCCGCAGCGCTTTTATCTTGGGCTGGAGCTCGGCCATTTTGGACATGGATTTCGTGCTGCTGTAGGTCAGGGGGAAAAAGATGATCTTGATGATGAAAGTCAGGACGATGATGGCGAAACCCCAATTCGGAATGAACTTGTGGATGAATTTCAGCGTGACGAAGAGAATTTCGGCGATGAAGCCGAAGAAGCCGAATTGGACGATCTTTTTCGTATTCTGCCCGAATTTGTCAAGAACCTCGAATTCCTTGGGCCCGATGAACACTTTACCGGGATTGGCGACAGCCACGTAAAATGACGGCAGCCTATTCGCGCTGTCTTCCTTCAAAAAAACGGCTTTTCCGGGCGCCGCGGCCGGCAGGAAAATCGCCGCGAAATAATTGTCGTCATAAGCGGCCCAAGACACATAATTGGCCGCGCTCTTGATAGGATCGTATCTTCGCTCATCAATTTTCGGAGTGGCGGTCCCGATCATAACGGTCATGCCTCGGCTGGCGCCGGTGCGGCTGAATTCATCCGTCCCGGCGCTCCGCAAACCCGGTCCCCAGAGCAGCCACGGTTCGACGGGCTGACCGTTTCTTAGGATTTGAATATTGATGCCGAAATCGTATTTTCCTCCGAAAAACGAATATTCTTTCCTGACGACGAGTTCATCGCCGAGGGCATATTCAAAAATGACATCTTCACTTTGGCCGTCGGGCACTTCAACCGGTTCAGCCTTATCATTGAGATCAGGGACGACGCCTCGGCTTTTTATCGTAATCCGGTAAAGCCGGCTATTGAAAGCATTCGACAAGACGGTTTCGTGGTTCAAGCCTTTCATCGGATCGGGATTCTCGTCCAAGAGAGAGAACGGAAACATTTTCATTTCCGCCGCCGACTCGGAAACCAATTCCAGGTCTTCATTTTTGTCGTTCTTATGCTTTTTTAAGCTCCAGCTCGTCAATAACCCGCCCTTATTGGTCCAATCAGCCGCGTAGAGCGAAGTCGAAAGCTTTAAATGCTTCTCGTGGTATGCTTCTATATTCTTTATATTCAACGATTTAGATTCTTTTTTTGCATCTTTGGCCGGGGCAGGGTTCGATAGCGGCTTCGCTTCGAGCGGTTTCGACGGCGAGACGGTCGTCGTGATGGGAGTCAAGACGGGCGAAGGTTTGGGTTTCGGTCCGAGCACGAGCTGCCAGACGAGCAAAAGCAAAAAAGAGAGGACGATCGCGAGCAACAATTTCTTTTCCATACTATGACCTCTTAAGGGACGGGATCAAACCCTCCTCCGTGAAAAGGATGGCACCGGAAAAGTCTTTTCGTCCCAATCCAGAATCCTCTGGCCAGCCCGTATTTTTCAACGGCCTCGGCCATATATTCCGAGCAGGTCGGATAAAATCGACAATGCCGTCCAAGAAAAGGGGAGAGAATTTTTTTATAAGCTTTGATGAGAAATAAAAAAACGCTTTTCATGAAATTAGCGCTTCCCGCCGATCGCTTGAAGTGCCGCAAGATAGCGTTCGCGTAAATCTCGCCATGTCGCCGCCTGGATGTCTTTTTTGGCGATCAGGAGAAGATCCACCGGATATATCAGCAAATCCTTGTTCCTTCTGAACAATGCTCTCATTCTGCGTCTGATCTTGTTGCGCTCGACGGCGTTCCCGACTTTCTTGCTGGTGACAACGGCCATCCGGGAATGACCAAGCCTGTTGGGAAGATAAATCAGGTTAAAATATTTTCCTCGGGCACAGACGCCGCTTTTATAAAGATCGTTAAAATCTTTCTTCTTGCGGATCCTCTCGAGAGGACCATAGCTTTCTATCATCAAACAGCGAGGCGTTTCCGGCCTTTCTGTCTTCTTCTCTTGATGACTTTCTGTCCGCCCTTGGTGCTCATGCGGACCAGGAATCCATGGTCTTTCTTCCTTTTTCTGTTGTTCGGTCGGAATGTTGGCTTCATAATCTTAGGTCCTTTAAGGGTAGTATGTTATTAAACCTCCGATATCCTGTCAAGCCGGATTTCTCTTGACCCTAATACAGTTTCCAAGACGAGGGGTAAACGAAACCCTGTCCCCATCTGATGAATCCCCTGGAAGCTGATCATTTAATCGCTTCCCATGGGGGCAGAGAATCATGTCCCCGAAACTTTATTAGGGTCGGAGATTTCTCCTATCTATTTGACTCTTTTAGGGAAAAAGGCTATAATGAGTTATTCATGAACTCATTTAAGATTGGCGATAGAGTCATTTATCCCAATCAAGGCCTTGGCGTCATCGAAGACATCCAGGTTGAAGCCTATAACGGGGAAAGCTTCAGAATCATCCATTTGAGGATTCTGAACAATAACACGCTGGTCCTCGTTCCATCCTCGTCCGCCGAAGAGATGGGCATCCGCAAGCTCATCTCCCAACATGCCGTGAAAGAGATCTTCGACTATATGAAGAACGGAGATGTCGAAGTGAGCATGAACTGGAAAGGCCGCTACAAAGAGCACGTGAATCTGATGAAGTCGGGCACGATCCTGGACATGGTCTCGGTTCTGAAGAGCTTGTTTTATCTCAGCCTCGTCAAACCGCTCTCCTTCCGAGAGAAGAAGATGATGGAAAAGGCTAAAGAGCTGATCATCACGGAGATCTCCGAGGCGTCGTCCATGCCCTCGTCTCAGATCGAACGGAAGATCATCCATACTCTTTCGCACTGTTTCAAAGACCTCAAGGCCGGCTTGGACATCTGAGCTTTACCGCCATGCTTTTGCCTTCAATTCTCCTGTTCTTGCTCTTTATCATCCTCAGCGCCTTCTTCGCCTCTTCGGAGACCGCCTTCATCGGTTCCAACCCCTATACCCTGGAATATCTCGAGAAAAAGGGCTCGAAACGGGCCGGCACCGTAAAAAAGATCCTGGCCCGGATCGACGATTTCTTGACGACGGTCCTGATCGGCAACACGCTCGTCAACGTCGCCGCGGCCTCCGTGGCGACCTACGTGTTCGGGTTTTATTTCCCCGATAAAAAGACCGCCGTCTTGCTCGCCACGATCACGACGACCCTCATGCTCCTGTTCTTTTCCGAGATCAACCCGAAAATCTACGCGGCCTACAACCCCCTGAAGCTTTCCTTCCTGTTCGCCAGGCTCGTCCGCGCCTTCATGCTCCTGTTTTATCCGTTCGTCAAGAGCTTCTCGTTCCTCTCCAGCCTGATCTTCCCTTCGACCGGGAAAAAGTCCCCGGGCATGTCGCGCTCCTTCACCGTTGATGAAACCAAAGTTCTCCTGACGTCGGGGATCAAAGGAATGTCGGCTTTCAGGAAAAAGATGATCGCCGAGATCTTGGATATCGCCTCGCGTCGGGTAAAAGAGATCATGACGCCGCGCCCCCGGATCAAGGCCATCGAGATCGAGTCGTCCCGTGAGCAGATCCTGGCCATCGTTCTCCGCGAGGGATTTTCCCGTTTTCCCGTTTTCAGGGGGCGGCTTGATCACATTGAAGGGCTCATCCACACCAAGGATATCATTCCCTATCTCATCGACAACAAGGACTTCGACTTGACGAAATTTCTCCGTAAGCCTTTCTTCGTTCCCGAATCGGCCTCGGTCGAAAAGGTCCTGATCCAAATGCAGGAAAATTCCGTCCACATGGCCTTCGTCGTCGATGAATTCGGCAACATGGAAGGCATCGTCTCCCTGCAGGACATTCTCGAGGAAATCGTGGGCGATATCCAGGACGGCTATGACGCAAAGGAAGAGGAATGGTTTACGCCGGTCGGCGAAAACGCGTTTCTGATCAAGGGCGCGGCCGGCATCAAGGATATCAACCGGAGGCTGCCTCGCCCTCTCCCCGAGAGCGGCGAATATACGACGCTGGCCGGGTTCTTTTTATACGAATTCGGCCGGATCCCGATCGAAAAGGACGACTTGGCTTACAAGGGAATGCATTTCATTGTCGAAAAAATGAACAAGCGGCATATCAGCCTCATCCGCGTGGAGATCCCCGATGCATGAGCCGAGCCGGGCAAGAACGATCGCCGTCAATAAGCCCGCGTTTTTCCACTACGACATCCTTGAGACGATCGAGGCGGGCGTCGAGCTCCTGGGCAGCGAGGTGAAAGCCATCAAGGAAGGCCGGATCAGCCTGAAAGAAAGCTTCGCCGAGATCAAGGACGGCGAGGCGTTTCTTCTCAATTGCCACATCAGCCCTTATGAGCCGGCCAACCGCTTCAACCACGATCCGCTGCGGCCGAAGAAACTCCTTCTCCACCGCCGGGAGATCAAGCGCCTGACCGGGAAAATCAAGGAAAAAGGGCTGACGCTCGTGCCGATCAAGATCGTCCTCAACGAAAAAGGCCGGATCAAGGCCGAGGTGTCCCTGGCCAAGGGCAAAAAAGTCTATGAAAAAAAAGAGGCGATCAAAGAGCGGGAGAGAAACCGGGAATTGCGGGCGCAGCTAAAATACGCACGGCGATAATTCACTGGCCAGCCGGATGGCCTCGGTCATGCTCCGGGGGTCCGCCGCGTTTTTCCCGGCGATATCGAAAGCCGTGCCGTGGTCCGGCGAAGACCGGATGAACGGCAAGCCGAGCGTCACGTTGACGCCCGTCGCGAAGGCGTCCAACTTGAAAGCGATCAGCCCCTGGTCGTGATAGAGGGCGATGACGATCTTTTCGGGATGTCCGAGAGCGGTCCGGAAAATGACGTCCGGAGGATAGGGTCCGCTGATCTCGAGCCCCGCGGACCGCGCGTCTTCGATGGCGGGCCGGATTTCGTCTTGTTCTTCGCAGCCTAAAAGCCCGTCCTCTCCGGCGTGAGGATTCAGCCCGGCGACGAGAAACTCGGGCTTCCCCGGCCTGGCTTTCGCCGCGCATTCATGGAGAGCGCGAAAGAAATTCGCGAGATTCTTTCTCGTCACTCTCGCGATCGCCTCCCGCAAAGCCAGATGATGGCTGAAGAGCGCGACCGTCATCTTCTCGGACCAGAATGTCATAACGGCCCCGGGATAGAATCGCTCGAGATATTCGGTGTGGCCGCGCCAGGGGATTCCGCCAAGAGCCCAGGAGCGCTTGGAAACAGGGGCCGTCACGAGCGCTTGGATCTCTCCCTTTCTCGCGGCTTCGACGGCCTCTTGAAAATACAGAAAAGACGCCGAGCCGTTGTCTTTATCGGCCGCGCCTTTTTTGACCACCCTCAAAGATGTCGGTACCTCCCGGATCGCCACGGCCTTCCGGTCCAACTTCAGGCCGAGCGCGTTTTCTTCATTTTCCAGGATGGACGAAGAGCCGAAAAGAACATAGTGGACCGCGGGGAACCCCTTCGGGTTTGCCAGCGATTTTATGACGATCTCGGGGCCGATCCCGCCCGGGTCTCCGAGCGTGATCCCGATCCGGGACAAGCTCATTTCTTATCGTCGGGCTCTGGTTCGCCGCCGTCCTTGCCTTCGCTGAGCTTATACATGTATTTGATGTTGCTTTTGAAAACGAGAAGATTCGGAGCGTTGTCGCGGTTGAGCTTGATGCAGTTGCGGTCATACCATTCGATGTAGCCCTCGATCACCTGGCCGTCGCCGAAAACCACCGCCATGGGCGTCTTCTTGCCCATTTGCTTGAGATAATAATAATTTTCCGCGGACGTGTCGGTCGGGGGGTGTATTTTCTTCTGGGGTTGGGGCTGCGGCTGATGCAACGGTTGTTGTTGTTTGGCCATTTCGTTGGCCTTTATCTTATCTTTGATCTCCGTGAAATTGGGTCTGATAAGCTTTCTATTCATGAGAAAACTCCCTGGCGAAAAGTGAATCGCTGATTGCTTCGTTAGAGCTTGTCAAGAATAATACCACCAAATGCAATAAAAATCAAAGCCATTCGGGGGATCAGGGACGGATCAAGGGCTTGAGGGCGGAAAACCAGTTCCCGGCGAGGAAGCGGTAACCGTCGTTCGAGGGATGAACGTCGGGGAGGAGATCCGGCCGGCCGAGGAAAAGCGCATAATTATCGACCAGCGGAAGATTCTCCTTCGCCGCGATCGACCGGACGGCCGGGTTGATCTCGGCGCTGACCCGTTCCGCGGACTCCGGCGCGAAAGGGAACGGCGTTTCTTTGGGGATGGGAGGGATCGTCGCCAGCAGGATTCCCGGCGCGTTCCCGGATCGGTTTCGAAAGCCGCGAAAAACGGCGATGATCTTCAGCATGTGGCTTCGAAAAACGTCCGTCGGCGTATGATCGGCATCGACGCGCACGTCGTTCGTCCCCAGCTGGATCAGGATGAAATCGGGCCGTTCGGCTTTCAGGCGTTCCGTGTTTCGCTCCAGAAAATCCAAGTATTGCCCGGATGTGAATCCGCTCCGGCCGTAGTTGAGAACGCGGGCGCGAAGCTCTTCCCCATTGAAGAGCCGCTGGAGAAAATGCGGATAGGCTCCGGCCGTGATGCTGTCGCCGGCGCAGAAAACGATGACGCCCCGGGGTGCGGAGGCGCAGACCGAGATGAAGAACGGCATCAGGAGAAGAAGGGAATACCGGCCGATACGGATCTGCATAGAATCCATTATAATGGGTGGCCTTGCGCCGGACAAGGCGCCGCGCGGATCATGAAAAAAGCCGAAAAAACCCGGTTGACAAATTCCGGTGATCCCCCTACAATGAATCTACCGATAATTGCTTGATAAATAAATACTTATGATAAAGAGAACAAAAAGATTTCTTTGCCCGGCCCTCTTTCTCTCCCTCGTTTTCCTATTCGGCGCGACGATCATTCTCCACGATTATTTATGCCAAGAGCATCTGCATGAGATCTACAGCCCCCTGCACTCGTATTATAACAATCCTCCGGCTTTTGAAGCCGGGGCCTTTTTCGGCCGGCTTCCGGAAACGAATATCCTGATCGTCCCAAATGAAAAAATCCATCTTTATGAGTTCATAAAAAACATTTTCCATCCCCCCGATTTCCAGTCTTAAGCCTTCCCGGGTCTCTTTCCCCCCATCCAGTTCGGTCTTTTTTACGGAGGCTTGACGTGAGGAAACAACTTTCTCTTGTGCTTTTTTTCGCCGCGCTCTTCTGTCCGCCGGCATTCGGAGAGGACGGGCTGACCCTCGACCAGGCCGTCCAGACCGCCCTGAAGCGGAACCCCGCGATTCTCCTGGCGCAGAAGAACATGGCGGGCGCGACGGCGAAAAGGCTCCAAATGGAAGCGCTGTCCGACCCGACGCTCGTTTTCAGAGACGAAGGCCTTTCTCTGAAAAACCAGCCTTCCGGCGGCAGCGACAAGGAATACAGCCTGGGCATCGAGCAGGGACTCGAGTTTCCGGGGAAAAGAGCCTTGCGGGCCGAGATCGGCCGCTACGGCGAAGACCAGGCCGCGCTCGAGCTCGAAAGGACCCGTCTCCTTGTCGCCGCGCGAGTGAAAAAATCCTATTACAAGGCCGTGCTGTCCCGGAGAACGCTCGAGTCTCTGGAAAAATCTTCCGGTTTGCTCGACCAGTTCGGCGAGAATTTAATCATTAAATATCGGGCCGGAACCGCGTCCTACAGCGATGTCCTCCGGGCCAAAGTGGAAAAAGCCCGCCTCCAAAACCAGATCATCGAGCAACGAAAAGACGGGGCTTTGGCCAAAGCGGAACTGAATCTTCTGCTGGGCAAAAAAGGCGATGACGCGCCGACCTTGTCGACCGATATCGCTTACATCCCTTGGACCAAAAGCTTGCCGGTCTTGATGGAAGAGTCGCGCGCGGCAAGCCCGACGTTGAAGCTTCTCGCCTCGAAGCGCCGGATGTCCGAAGCGGGTCTTCGTCTGGCCCGGAAGAGCGTTCTTCCCGACTTTTCCCTGGGTCTCTATTTCCCGAGCCTTCGCGGGAGCGCCTGGGGGTTCTCATTGGGCGTCAATCTTCCGCTCTGGCGAACACGGCAGAACGGCGAGATCATGGAAGCCCAGGCCGCGGACGACAGCGCTCTCATTAACGCCGAGAACGAAGAGCTCCGAATCATGACCCGGATCGAGAACGCTTATGCCGGCGTCAAGGCCTCGGAAGAACAAGTGAAGATCTTCGAGCAGCGGCTTTTAAAGGACATGGAAGACGAACTCAAGCTCGGCCTCAGCGATTACCAATTCGGCAAGCTCGAATTCTTCAACCTGCTCGATCTTTATCGAACATATACCGTGGCCCAGCTCGAGCACTTGAAATCGCTCTATCTCTATTTGATATCCCTGGCCGACCTTGAAGTCGCCGGCGAGGAGGATTCATGAAAAAATCGCATGTCATCATCATCGGTATTCTGACCGTCGGATTATCTTTGGCCGCGTGCAAAGCCGCTCCCGAGAAGGAAGCGGCGAACCCCTCCGCCGAAGAAAAGGCCCCGGCAGCCGTCACCCTGACGCCGGAAGCCGTCAAAACCGCCGGCATCGTGGCCGTGGAAGCGGGGTTCCTTCCCGCCGTGCGGACGATCCATGCTCCGGGCGAAATCATTTTCAATCCCAAGAAGCTGGCCCATATGACGACGAGGACATCCGGCCGGATTGAACGGCTCTTTGCTTATCAGGGAGACAAGATTCGGGAAGGCCAAACGCTCCTCCTTTTTTACAGCAAGGATTTTCTCTCTCTCCAGGCCGATCTGCTTCAAGCGCTCGATCGTTTCAAAAGGCTCGAAGCGGAACCGGCGGAGCAAACGATCGCCCGATCTCTGCTGGACTCGGTCAGGAACCGTCTGCGTCTCCTCGATGTCACGGACGAGGAACTCGCCGAGATCGAGAAAACCGGGATCATCAAGCCCTTGCTTCCCGTGCGGGCCCCGCTGACGGGGAGCATCCTCGAGAGCCTGGCGATCGCCGGCGATTTCGTCGAGTTCGGCGTCGATCTGTTCAGGGTCGCCGATCTCTCCACGGTCTGGGCGGATATTCACATTTTCGAGAAAGACATGGCCAGCGTCAGCCCGGGGATCGAGGCCGTGATCCGCATCGGCGCGTATCCGGGACAAGACTTCAAAGGCCGGCTTTTTCAGCTCGGCAATAGTGTCGAAGAAAAAACGAGAACCGTGGAGGGCCGCGTCGAGCTCGCGAACGCGGACGGCCGGCTCAAGCCGGGGATGTATGTCGAGGCCGAACTTCTGTCTTCCACGGGAGCGCGAATCCTGTGCGTGCCCGCGGCGGCCGTCCAGGATTTTCAAAACAAAAAAATCGTCTTCGTCAAGACGGGGGAAAACATCTTCGCCCTGCGGGAGGTCGAAACCGGGATTTCCTTCGACGGATTCGTCGAAATTCTCAACGGCCTGAAGGACAAGGAGACCGTCGTGGCGGGCGGCAGCTTTTTTCTCAAATCCGAGATCATGAAAAAGAGCCTGGGAGGGGATCTGCCATGATCGAACGCATCATTTCGTTCACCCTGAAACAGCGGCTGCCCGTCATCATCTGCGTCCTGCTTCTCGTCGGCCTGGGCGTTTATTCCTTTCTCCGGCTGCCGATCGACGCCTTTCCCGACGTCACGAATATCCAGGTCGAGCTGCTGTCCAGCGCGCCCGGTCTGTCTCCCATCGAAGTCGAAAAGTTCGTGACCTATCCGATCGAGATGGCCATGCGCGGGCTGCCCCGGCTGGAGCAGCTCCGCTCGGTCTCGAAGTTCGGACTCTCGGTCGTGACCGTCGTCTTCGAAGAAGGGGTGGACGTTTATTTCGCCCGGCAGCTCGTGCTCGAGCGCCTGATCGAAGCCAAGGACAGGGTTCCGGCCGGCGTGGAAATCACCATGGGGCCGGTCTCCACGGCCATGGGCGAAATCTACCAATACACGCTGGAGGGGAAGGTTTCCGCCGGAGCCGCGGAGAAAGTCCGCTATTTGACCGAAATGCGGACCGCCCAGGACTGGATCCTTTCGCCGATGCTCAAATCCATTCCCGGCGTCAGCGATATCAATTCCTTCGGCGGCTACATCAAGCAATATCAGGTCGTGGTCGATCCGGACAAGCTCGTCAAATACGACCTGTCGCTCGACGGATTGGCCGAAGCGCTCAAGAAAAACAATCTCAACGTCGGCGGGAACGTGCTGCAGAGCCAGGCCCAACAATATCTCGTCCGCGGCATCGGCCTCCTCCAGTCCGTGGACGACATCGGCGCGATCGTGCTCCGCTCCGAAAAAGGAACGCCCGTCCTCCTTCGCGACGCGGCCGACATCCGGGCCGGACAGGCGGTCCGCCAGGGCGCTTCGGTCAAAGACGGCAAGGAGGAAGCCGTCGGCGGGATCGTCATGATGCTCCGCGGAGCGAACAGCCGCGAAGTCGTCAAGGCCGTCGAAGATCGCGTTTCCGAGATCAACTCCAACGCCATCCTCCCCCTCGGCCTGAAGATTAAGCCGTTTTACCGGAGATCGGAAATCGTGGAGAAAAGCGTTCATACCGTGACCGAGGCGCTCATCATCGGATTGTTTTTCGTCAGCTTCGTTCTCTATCTGTTCCTGCGCAGCTTCCGGGGCGCTTTCATCGTCATCCTGGCCCTGCCCCTTTCGATGCTTTTCACGTTCATCATGATGCGCCTGGCCGGCCTCTCGGCCAACCTCATGTCGCTCGGCGGTCTGGCCATATCCATCGGCATGATCATCGACGCGACCATCATCCAGGTGGAGAACGTCGAGCGCCATCTCGGAGAGCCGGGCGCGGCCGGGCGAAAAATGGCCACGGTCTTAAAGGCCGTGCTTGAGGTCCGCAAACCGAGCATTTTCGGCGAGCTCATCATCGCCCTGACGTTCATCCCGATCATCGCCCTGCAGGGGATCGAGGGCAAGATGTTCTTGCCTCTGGCGTTCACCTACGTGATCGCCCTGTTCGCCTCGCTCGTGCTCTCGCTCTTTGCCATCCCCGCCTTTTGTTTTCTGATCCTCAAGACAAGGAAAGAGAAAAAGATCGTCATCATCGACGCCGCGAGAAAAGCGTATCTCCCCCTGTTGCGATGGGGGTTGAATCATAAAGCCGCGCTTCTCGTCGTCTGCGCGGTCCTTTTCGGGGGGACGCTCGCCCTGGTTCCCCGCCTTGGAACGGAATTCATGCCGATCATGGACGAGGGCGCGTTTGATTTCGACATCCAGTTCCTGCCCGGGATCTCCTTGCCGGAATCGCTCGAGATGAGCCGCAAAGTGGAAGAACGGCTCATGCGGTTTCCTGAACTCGAGACGATCGTTTCAAGGACCGGCCAGACCGGGATCGCGCTCGAAGCCCGCGGCGTGGAAAAAACGGGCTATGTCGGGATGCTCAGGCCTCGCGCCCAATGGACCACGGCCAAAACGCGCGAGGATCTCACGGAAAAAATGCGCGAGGCGATGACCGATTTCCCGGGCATGGCCTTTTCTTTCAGCCAGCCCATTGCCTGCCGGATCGACGAGATCGTGGCCGGAACGCGAGCCCAGCTCATCATCAAGCTCTTCGGCGAGGATCTTGACGTATTGAAGGACAAGGCCAACGATATCGCCAAAACACTGTCAAGGATCCGCGGCACGGCCGACCTGGTGGTGGAAAGCATCGCCGGGCAGCCTTACATTTCCATCCGGACCGACCGGGCAAAAATCGCCCGCTACGGCATCAACGTTCAGGATGTCCAGACGATCGTGGAAACGGCCATCGGCGGGAAATCGGTGACCCAGCTCTTCGAAGGCGAGAAATATTTCGACGTCCAGCTCCGCTTCCCGGAAAACAAGAGAAACTCGGCGGAGGCCATCGGAAACATCCTCGTCGCCTCGTCTCAGGGGACGAGAATTCCCCTGAGCCAGATCGCCGACATCGTCACCTCGGAAGGTCCGTCCCAGATCAGCCGCGAAGCCGGCCGGCGCCGGATCGGCGTCGAGTGCAATATCTCCGACCGCGACCTCGGAGGCTTCGTGGCCGAGGCCAAGCGCCTGGTCCGGCAGAACGTGAAGCTTCCGCCCGGCTACTACCTCACTTGGGGCGGCCAGTTCGAGAATCAGCAGCGGGCGATGCGGCGCCTGGCGATCATCCTCCCCGTCACGATCGGACTCATTCTCTTCCTGTTGTTCGTGACCTTCAATTCCCTGCGCTTGGCGCTGCTCGTTCTCGTGAACCTTCCCTTCGCGCTGATCGGCGGAGTGCTTTCGCTCTATATCGCCGGCCTCTACCTCTCCGTCCCGGCTTCCGTAGGATTCATCGCCCTCTTCGGCATCGCGGTCCTCAACGGGATCGTCCTCATCTCTTACATCACCCAGATGCGAGAGCAGGGGAAACCTATGGGCGAGGCGATCCTTCACGGATGCTCGAACCGGCTCAGGCCGGTCCTGATGACCGCGTCGATCACGATTTTCAGCTTGATTCCCCTCTTATTCGCCACAGGACCGGGATCGGAGATCCAGAAGCCGCTGGCTGTCGTGGTCGTCGGCGGATTGGTGACCTCGACGCTGCTGACGCTGCTGGTCCTGCCGGCCTTATACGGTTGGTTCGCGCCCAAAAAGGAAAAAGCTCCGGATCAAGGCTAGGGCCGGCGTTCTTACGCTTTTTCGGTTTGGACGTCCCGGGCGGGCTTCTCCGCTGTTTTCTTTTTCCCGCTCAGGTTGTCGGCAATGACGTAGAACGCTGGCACCACGACCAGGCTGAGGACCGTCGACAGGATGAGCCCTCCGATGACGCCGATGGCCATGGGCACGCGGATTTCCGACCCGGAGCCCAGGCCCAAGGCGGGTGGAATGGCGGCCATCATGGTCGCCGTGGCGGTCATGAGAATGGGCCGGAGGCGGATGGGCCCGGCCTTCTGCATGGACTCCCTGGCATTGAATCCTTTGGCCTTGAAGGCATTGGCGTAATCGACCAGGATGATCGAATTCTTCTTGACGATGCCCATGAGCAGCAGCAGCCCGATCATGCTGAAGATGTTGAGCGATTGGCCGGCGAGGAGGAGAGCGAACGCGGCCCCGGCGATGGACAAGGGCAGGATCGTGATGATGGTCACCGGGTCCTTGTATGAGTTGAATTGGGAGGCGAGGATCATATAGGCGATCCCGATGCCCAGAAGCATGGCGAAGAGCAGGCTGCTCATCGATTCGCGGAAGGCGACGCTGGCGCCGCCGAGGACGATACGGTAGCCCATGGGCAGACCTTTGCTCTGACTTTCCACGTACCTGATCGCCTCGTCCTGGGCATGCCCTAGGGCGACGTTGGCGAAGATCGAGATGGCCCTTTCCCTGTCCTTTCGGGTTATAGCCTGGAGGGCGGGCTGCTCGTTGTAGCTCACGAGCGATGAGAGGGGGACGAGGGCGCCCGACCGCGTTCTGACTTTGAGCTTGGCGATGTCCTCCGGCCGGGAACGCTGAGCGGCCAGGAGTTTGAGGCGGACGTCGATACGGCGACCGCCGGAGCTGTATTTGCCGATCCGCACGCCGCCGACGAGGGCGTTCAAGGTCGTCGCGACCTCGTCGATCGAGACGCCGACATCGGACGCCATCGCCCGATCAGGCTCGACCCTGAGCTCGGGCTGGCCCAGCCGGTAGTCCGAGTCCAGGTCTTGGACGATCCCGCTCTCTCGGAGTTGGCCCATGATATCCTGGCTGAGCGAGACGAGCTTTTCCCAGTCCGAGCCGCGCACGGAAAATTCGACCGGGAATCCGCGCTGGGCGGTAAGACCCTGTTGGGACAGGTCCTGGATGACGGCCCGGATGCCGGGGACGGCGTTCAATTCGCGCCTTAGGATGGTCGAAAGATCGGCCACGCTCAGTTTCCTCTCCTTGGGCGGGACGAGGGTGATGTTCATGCTCCCCGAGCTTGCGCCGCCCATGCCGATGTTCAAGAAAGACTGGATGACCTCGGGCCGCCGCCCCACGATATCTTCCGCTCTTGCCATCAACATGCTCGTTTCCGTGATATCGGCGCCGACCGCGGTCTGGATTCGGATCGACATGCGGCTTAAGTCCTGGGTAGGAACGAACTCGGACGGCATCGAAGTCAGGATGACGATCGCCGCGACAAAAAGGGCAAGGCCCCCGAGGAGAATCAGCCCGGGCCGTTTCAAGCTTCGCCCCAGGACGCGGCTGTAAAGCCCTTCCAGCCCTCGAAAGCCGCGATCGACGAGAAGCCCGACACGGCTCCTTCCTTCCCGTGATGTCCTTAAAAATTGGGAGCAGCGGGCCGGGGCCAGGGTAACGGCCTCGACGTAGGAGAGAAGGACGGCCAGGCAGAGGGTGATGCCGAACTGAAGAAAGAACTTGCCGATGATCCCCTTGACGAAGACGACGGGAATGAAGATGGCGACGACGGCCAGCGTCGCGGCCAGGGCGGCGAAGGCGATCTCCTGGGTTCCGCCCAAGGCAGCCTCAACGAGCCCCTCGCCTCCTTCCCGATGACGAAAGATGTTTTCCATGACCATGATGGCGTCATCGACGACGATGCCGACAGCCAGGGCCATGGCCAGGAGGGTGAACGTGTTGAAGGTGAATCCGAGGAAGTAGATGATGGCCACCGTGCCCAGGAGGGACATGGGAATGGCCAGGATGACATTGAGCGTGCTGGAAAAGGAGCCGAGGAACAGCCAGCAGACGAAAGCGGTCAGAAGGACCGAGAGGAGGATCTCGAATTGGATCTCATTGACGGATTCCTCGATGAACTTCGTCGTGTCGAAAACCACATTGGTCGTGATGCCTTCCGGGAGGGTCTTCTGAAATGTGTCCAGGGCGGCCCGAACCGACTTGGCCAAGGCCACGGCGTTCGATCCGCGCTGTTTTTTTATCGACAGACCCTGAGCCGGAACGCCGTTGACGCGGGCCAGCCGCCTCGTGTCGTCGAAACCGTCTTCGACGAGCGAAACATCGCCGACGTAGAGGGGGCCGCCGTTGACTTCGCGGACAACGATCTTGCGCAGAGTCTCCAGGTCAATGGCTTCGCCGAGGACGCGGACGTTGACCTCTCGTCCCGACGTCTCCAGACGGCCGGCGGGAAGCTCGATATGCTCGCGCTGCAAGGCCTCGATGACGTCTTGGACGGTCAGTCCTTTTTCGTCGAGTTTGGTCGCGTCCAGCCAGACGCGAATGTTGCGGTCCTGGACGCCCATCAGCGAGATCTCACCCATGCCGGGGATCGTCTGAAGTTTCTCCTTGAGGCTGTATTGGATGTAATCGGTCAGGACACGAGGAGGAACCGCGCCGGCCAGAGAAATCATCATGATCGGTTGATCCTCGGGGTTGGACTTGGAGATCGTCGGTGGATCGATGTCCCGGGGAAGGGAACGGGTGGCCTGGGACACTTTGGCCTGGACGTCCTGCAAGGCCAGGTCCACGTCCCGGGACAATTCCATTTCGAGAGTGATCGACGCGCCGCCCATGCGGGAGCTCGAGCTGATGGTCTTGAGGCCTTCGACCTGGACCAGCGCTTCCTCCAAGATTTCGACGACATCGTTCTCGACGACCTCGGGAGCCGCGCCCGCCCAGGAGATATTGACCGAGATGGTGGGAAAGTCCACATCGGGGAACTGGCTGATGCCGATCCGGGTTCCGGCCACGATCCCGAAAACGATGGTCGCAGCCATCATCATCCAGGCGAGAACAGGCTTTTTAACGCATACTTCGGTGATCTTCATCGGGGAGCTCCTCGCGGCGCTTCATTTCTTTTTCGGGCCGGGAGCGGCCGGGGCCTGTTCGCCGGATTTTATGACCTTCACCGGCGCATTGGCGCGCAGCGCGTCGGCGCCGCGAACCACCAGTAATTCGCCGGGCTGCAGCCCGGAAAGGACTTCGGCCTGGCCGTCCGCGGTCCGCATCCCAATTGTCAGGATCCGTTCTATGGCCATGTCCTTTTCGATGACGTAGGCGATAAAACCGCGCTCGCTGGGCCGGATCGCTATCTGGGGGATAACCGGAGCGGTCCGAGAAGCGCTGACCGGGATCGTGATCTCGGCAAAGGCTCCCGGCCGGAGGGCCATGTCGCTCGTGTCGCGGATCTCGGCGGTCACGGCGACCATCCGGGTTCCTTCATCGGCGGCCGCAGCGACGTGGACGATCTTGGAAGCGTATTCTTTCTCGTTGTCCCTGACTTTGAAGTTCGCAACCTGTCCGGGCCGCAGCTCGGCCGCGGATCGCTCGGGGACGCTGAACCTGAGAAGGAGAGGATCGCGGCGGATCAGGGTGGCAAGAACTGTTCCGACCTGGACGTATTGTCCGGTCTGGACGGTCCGGGTCTGGAGGATGCCGTTGAAGGGAGCCCGGACATAGGCGTCATGGAGGTTGAGCTTAGCCTGGTTAAGCGCCACAAGGGTCTGAGCGACATCGGAGGCCGCCAGTAGGACTTTGGTTCGCCATGTTTCAAGCTCTTCTCCGGGGATGAGGCCCGGCGTCTGGGTGATGACAATCTCGCGGCGTTTCAGCCCGGCCTCAGCATCAGCCTTCGCGGCCAGGGCCTTGTCATAGGCCGCTTGGGCCGATTCAACGGCCAGCTTATAGCGCTCGGGCTCGATCTCGACCAGGATTTGATCGACCGCGGCCAGATTGCCCTCGGCGAACAACACCCTGTCCACGACGCCTGAAACTCGGGCCGTGACCTGGACCTTTTCAAAGGCATCGACCGATCCCACGGCGATGACGGTAAAGACGAGCGAACGAACCGTGACGGGCACGACCTCGACGGGAAAAGTGACTTTTGATTTTTCCGCGGCCCCTCCCTTTTTTAGGGGAGGCGACGCCTGGCCCTCCGTCTGGCCGCCGCCTTTATTGCAGGATGGAACGATGAGGAGGCAAACGAGGATTGCGCAGGCGAACGTCTTATCTATCCATTTAATTCTCAATGATCGTCTCCTTTCCAAAAGGGTCCAACCCCAGGGCGGCATCCAGATTCAGATAGGCAATTCCCAGGCTGTACTTGGCCTGGACAAGGCCGACTTCGGCGTCAAAGAGCCCGACGTTCGCGTCCGCAACTTGGAGGGCCGTGGTGAGTCCCTGGCGATAAAGTTCGTTGGTCTCCGCGGCATTCCTTCGGGCGACTTCAAGAGCGACGGTGGCCAGCTTGAGCGCAGCCTTCTGATTGGTCAAGGAGACGAGCGCGTTTCGGACATCCAGCTCCACGCGGCGCATCGCCGCCTGGAGGTCCAGATCGGCCTGATAAGCGAGCGCTTTTCGTTCGCTGTACTCCCCGTTGCGGGTGAGCCTGTCGAAGATCGACCAGCTCATGGTCACTCCCACGTTCCAGTTAAAGTTCTTGCCCGTCAAGCCGGCTTCGTTGGTATAACCGTATTGGCCGTTCAGGCTCAAGCTGGGCAGCCACTTCAGGATCGGTTCCAGGATGAGCGCGTGCTGGGACTTAGCATGCCAGCGCAGAGAGATGACGTCGGGCCGCTGGCTTTGGGCTTCCGGAATCAATTTTTCGACGGCCGCCGGCTGCTCATCGACGGCCTGAAGAAGGAAATCGGGAGCTTTCAGTTTCCTCGGGGGCAGGGCATTTAAAAGATAGCCGAGCTGAAGATAGGTGGTCTCGACCTGACCCGTGACCTGCGTGACGCCCATCTCGGCGGTGGCATATTCAAGTTCCGTCCTCGTGACGTCATTGACCGAGACCAGGCCGGCGGAATACCGGGCCCTGGCCGCATCCAGATTCTGCTTGGCGAAATCGAGACGGTGGTTGGATGCGACGAGGATCTGATCGACGCTCAGCGTCATGAGGAAGGCGTTGCTGACTTCGAAGCTCAGGGTCCGCTTACTATCCGCCGTCGCGTACCGCTGGGAGATCCTGTCGGAGTCGGCCTGCTTCAGGGCAGGGATGCTGTGTGAATCGAAGAGGATCAAACTCAACTGCGCGACGCCCGAGAGGGCGTTCAGGTCTTGGATGACGACGGGTTGGTTTCCGACCACGCGGATGACCTCGAACGGCCGGCGCGTATAAGTGCTGGAAACGCTGATGTTCGGCAGGAAGAAAGCGCGCGCTTTGGTAAGCCGCGCATCGGCCGCATTGACGCTTTGGTCGGCGGACAGAGCTCGTTCGTTCCCGCTCAGGGCCATCTTGATCGCCGATTCGAGAGTCAGGAATTCTTCTTCGGCCCAAATCAGCAGCGGGACGAGGAGGCCAAAGAGCAAAACCGGGGCCAAGCCACGGAGCGTCTTGCGGCGTCTCTTAGATTCCTTTATCCTCTTCACTTGATCGAGCCCTCCTTTTTCGAAGCGTCCGGGACACATAAGATAATCCCAAACGTTTTTTGACGTCAACGTCAAATCATTACCGATCCGGAGAGGAATAAGAAAGCCTCCCCCGGGGGAGGCTTTCGCTTTTTTCAGTCAACCGAAGCCGGGCTGCTGCCCGGCAAGACGTTTTCCCGTTCAAAACCCGTCCGTTTTCGTTATTTATTGTTCACCAGATCGGAAATCTTGATGTTTCTCTTTTCGAGAATTACCCCCATGGACCGGTCAAGGGCGACCTGGGCCAGATTGTAGTTGATAATGGCCTGGAGTTCCGCAACGCGAGCGTTCGTCAGGTCCCGCTGATCTAGGAGAACGGTATAATTCGTGCTCATGCCGACACGAAGCTTATCCTGTTCGGCCTGGAGTTTTTTCTCGGCCAGGTCCCGGGCGACCGTGTAGGCCTGGACCTGTTTATAGGTCGTTTCGAGGGTACGGACGGCGTTCCTGATTTCGAGGACCACCTGTTGTTCCTGGCTCTTCATGTTGATGAGCGCCTGGTCCAAGTTGAGTTGGGCCTGTGCGGCGCTTGCCCGCGAAATCATATTGCTCAAAGGAATGGTCAAGTTCAGGCTGACCTGCCAGTTCTGATACTTGAAATTGAAAGCGTCCTTCAACGCCTGCGAGCCGCTCCCCGGAACGGTTCCGATGACGTTGCCGTCGAGAGGATTACCGCTATAGAGGATCTGCGTGCCGGCGACGCCGGGGCTCCAGTAGCGCGCGTTGAAGCTCAGGTTCGGCAGAAGCTGGTTTTTGGCATAGGTCAGGCCCAGGTCCTGGATTTTGAGGCCGATCTGGGAGATCTTCAAGTCGGTCCGTTTCTGCATGGCGGTCATAAGGGCCTGGCTCAGGTCCACTTTCACCTCTTCGAACTTCGGCTTGTCCAGGGCCACCACTTCGCGCAGCCCCTGCTCCTCTTCGCTCGAGAGATTGATGAGCATTTTCAACTGGTCTTCGCTGCTCTTCACCGACGCCTCGGCCGCGATAATGCCGGCCTCACGGTTGGCCACCTCGGCCTCGGCGCTCAGGACATCCATCGGGGCTAGCGTGCCGATCTCGACCGAGTGCTGGTTATTCACTAAGGAATCCTTGGCCAACTGGAGGGCCAGTTGCTGCACTTTGAGGTTATCGATGCTGTAAACGAGGGTCCAATAGGCCTGGGTGACGCTGTAGACCATGTCCTGGACCGTTTTGTTGAAAGTGGCCTCGGAAATGTCCAGGCTGTTCCGGGCGATGATGATGCTGTAGTTGGCCATCCTGTAACCGAAGCCCTGCAACAAAGGCTGGGTGAAATTGAACGAGAGCTGGCCTTGGTAGGCGGGGTTTATCGTCTGGCCTCTCTTGTTGGTATCCGATTTACTTCCCGTGACGGAGATCGAAAACGACCCGCCGATGGGCGTTTGCTGAGTGATCTGGCTGGAATAGCTGTTCCCGATCGTGATATTCTGGGCTCCGGGCGAGTCGAGCCAGGAATACGAGGCGCTTTTATTGCTCGAATCGGTAAAGCTGAACGACAGCGTGGGATAATACTTCTCGGCGGCCTGGGTCAGGGCCATCGCCGCCACCTCCGGCGAAATGATCGCGGCCTGGAGAGAGAGGTTTTTCTGCAGCGTCCGCGTGATGCAATCATCGAGGGACAACGAAAGCGTTTTGCCCTGGGGCTGCGGCGTCTGGGCCTGTCCCCAATTCAGAGCGGGCCAGAGCAATAACAGCAAGCCTATAAGACTGATGGTTCTTCTGATCTTCATATCAAATCTCCTTCATTATTCGTATCTCAGGGCCTCAATCGGGTCGAGCTTCGACGCTTTGCGGGCGGGGTAGAACCCGAAGAACACGCCTACCGAAGCCGAGAAGAGGAACGCGAGCAGAACGGAATTGATGGAAACGACGGTCGTAATGGAAGCGAAAATGGGGATGTACTTCAACAGTTTAGAGATGCCGACGCCCAGGATGATGCCGAGAATTCCGCCGATCAAGCTCAGGACGATCGCTTCGACGAGGAACTGGAGCAGGATGTCCTTTTCCCGGGCGCCGATCGACATCCGAATGCCGATCTCCCGGATCCGCTCAGTCACCGAAACGAGCATGATGTTCATGATTCCGATTCCGCCGACAAGGAGTGAGATCGAGGCGATGCTGCCCAGGAGCAGCGTCAAGATATTGGTCGCATCGGCCGCGCTCTCAGCGATGTCCGCCATGTTGCGAACCTGAAAATCGTCATCCGAACCGGGCATGATCTTATGCCGATTCCGGAGGAGGTCCGTGATCTCCGCCTGGGCCTGCGTGGTCGTGTCCGCGGAAGCGGCCGAAACATCGATCGACGAGATGAAATCGGTCTTCTGCAGCCGCATCATCAGGGTCGTATAAGGAACGCAGATCATGTCGTCGCGGCTGCCGAAACCCGCGGATTCGCCCTTGGCCACCAGAACTCCGACGACGGTGAAGGGGACTTTCTTGATCCGGATGACCTTGCCGATGGGATCATCGGTATCGAAGAGGTTCTTTCTCACTTCGCTGGCCAGGACGCAGACTTTGGCCCCGGACTTGACCTGGTTGTCATCGAAATAGGCCCCCAGATCTAAATCCCACTTGCGAATATCGGGATAGGCAGCTCCCGTTCCCTGGATGGATGTGTTCCAGTTCTTGTTTCCCAAGATGACCTGGGCCCGGGTGCTCACGCTGGGAGATGTGTCCTTCACGGAAGGACATTGTTCTTTGATCGCAACGGCGTCTTCCACTTTAAGCGTGTTGAAGCCGCCGAATCCCGTCCGCACGCCGCCCGTATTTTTGCTCCCGGGGCTGACGAACAACAAGTTGGTGCCCATGGCGTTGAACCGGGCTTCGACCGCGGCCTTGGCGCCCGCCCCGATGCTGACCATGGCGATCACGGCGCCGACGCCGATGATGATGCCCAGCATGGTCAAAAAGGTGCGCATTTTGTTCCGGCCGAGAGCCCGGAATGAAACTCTTATGACTCTGAAAATGTTCATTGCCGGACTCCTTTAGCTGTTTTCTTCCCTGACGAACAGGCCGTCGCGGATGAAGATCCGCCGCCTGGCGAGCTGCCCGATATCGGGATCATGGGTGATGATGACGAGGGTCTTTTTCTGCTTTTCGTTGAGGTCGCGGAAGATGGTCATGATCTCCTCTCCCGTCTTGCTGTCGAGGTTTCCGGTCGGCTCGTCGGCAAGGATCAAAGCCGGGTTGTTTATGAGGGCTCGGGCGATGGCCACGCGTTGCTGCTCTCCGCCCGAGAGCTGGTTGGTCTTGTGTAATTCGCGGCCTTTCAGCCCCACGGACGCCAGCGCGGCCATGGCCCGCTTCGATCGTTCCTTCCCATGGACGTTCGAATACAACAAAGGGAGTTCGGCGTTTTCGAGCGCCGTGGTCCGCGAAAGCAGGTTAAAGGTCTGAAAGATGAACCCAATCTTTTTGTTCCGAGTCGCCGCAAGCCTGTTCTTGTCGTATTTGGAGATGTCCTCGCCATCCAGGAGATAGCGGCCGGTCGTTGGTTTGTCCAGGCAGCCGAGGATGTTCATCAGCGTCGATTTTCCGGAGCCGGATGGCCCCATGATGGCCACGAAATCGCCTTCCTTGATGGTATAGCTGACGCCCTGGAGAGCCCGGACCTGGGTTTCTCCCATGATATAAGTCTTAGTCAGGTTTTCAAGTTGAATGACATAGTTGTCCATTGTCTTCTATCTTTAAGTGCGGAAAAATTACCGGCCGGGGCCGCCGCCCATTCTGATCATCGTCGGTCCGCCGAAGCCCATATTCTGCTGCGTGGTTTTGGCTGCGTTGGCCGGGTTTTCCTCGCCGAGGAGCATTTTCATCCCTTCCTTGAGTTCGCCGCCGCGGACTTCGGTATAGTTGTTGTCGGTGATGCCAAGCCGGACAAAGACGGGGAAGACCTTGCCCAGATCGTCCTGAACCCAGACCTGGCCGCTCGTCCTTTGCCGGTTGCGGGCCTGCGCCTGCAGACGGGCCAGTTGCTCGGCTGATAAATCTCCGCTCAGGGCGCTGCGTTGGCCGCCTTGGCCGCCTTGACTGCGGTTTCCGGTCTGACCGCCCTGCGTTTTATCTCCCGGCTGGTTGCCGCCCATCTTTTGGCGCATCTCCAGCTGGATCTTTTCCAATTCCTTGGGATCCAGGGTGGGCGTATATCTCAAAGCGGCGTTGGCGACTTTGAGGACGTCCTTGGCTTCGTTGACGACGATGGAAACCGTGGCCGTCATGCCCGGCCGGAGTTTCAACTCGGGATTCTCGGCGTCCACGATCGTCGTATAGGTGACGACGTTCGAGACGACTTGGGATGCGTAGCGGACTTGCCTGACTTGGCCGGTAAAATTCTCTCCGGGGAACGCGTCTACCGTGAAGCGGACTTTCTGGGTTTCCTTCACTTTTCCGATGTCCGCTTCGTCAATGTTGCACGACAGCTGCATCTTCGTCAGATCGCTGGCGACTTTGAACAGCACCGGCGCGGTATAGCTGGCCGCCACGGTCTGCCCGACGTTGACGTTCCGCGTGATCACGACGCCGTCGATCGGGGATTTGATGATGGCGTAGGACAGGTCTACTTTGCTCGAATCGAGCTGGGATTGGGCCTGGGACAGCCTCGAATCCGCCGAGATCACGTTCGCCTTGGCGTTCAAGTAGTTGGCCTCAGCTGTTTCCTTATCTTCGACGGAAATCTGATTTTTCTGGAAGAGGTCCAGTGACCGATCGTACTTTTTCTTCGCGTTATCGAGCGCGACCTTGGCTTGCTCCACGGACGCGACGGCGCTCTTATTGTTCGCTTCGTTCTGGTCTATTTTGGCCTGAAGAAGGTCCAGATCGAGCTGGGCCACGATTTGTCCCGCTTTGACTTGGGAATTGAAATCGGCAAAAAGCTTGTCGATTTTCCCCGACACCTGGCTGCCGATATCGACGACGGTGACGGCGTCCAGCGTTCCGGACGTCACGACCAGCGCTTCGATGTCGCCTTTCGCGACGGCCTCGCTCCTGTATTTGACTTTGCCGTTCTTGCCGCTTTTAAAAAGGCCAAACCCCAGGATGACTCCGACGATAACCACCAGAATCACCGCTCCGATGATCACCTTCTTTTTCATTGATGCTCTCCTTCGTTGAATTTTCTTTTTTTGGGGATTCACTATTCCGTTGATCTTTTTTATCTTTATCTTTACGACGCTCTTCCTCGAGCTTTTGGATCATGGCGTCGTTTTTCCTTTTCTGCTCGGGCGTCAGGACGGCGTCGATCTCTTTCCTGATCTCGTTCCGCATTTCCCCGACATGCTTGAAGAAATCGGTCTGCAATTCCTTGATCCGGTCGTCGTTTTTCTTGAAGATCTCCCTGATCTTGTCCTGCTGCTCGGCCGTCAGGCCCAGATCCTTCGCCCAACGGTCGTGCGAGGGATAGCGCTCGGAGGGGCCGGGCCGCCGGCCATCCGGTTTTTTCGCCAGGATCCAGCGCTCGCCGAAGATTCCCCCGACGATACCGGCCGCGAAAATCAGGACGAGGGACAAGACGATCCAAAGCTTGGATTTTTTCACGGTCAATATCTCCGGCTGGGAAGGCGCTCGTTCCCGGCAAAAATGATCATCATGTTCTTATTTTCGATCTTTTCCTCGTTGAACAGCGTGTTGGTTTCGGCGAGGGGATTGATGTTCCTCAGGAGCAGCGCTTCGGGCTGACTCATCTCGTCTTCGGCCGCCGGGCTCAAGAAGGCGATCGCCCCGATGAATAATCCGATGAGAAGCAGCGAGATCGGGATGGCCCGGCGGCTCCATTTCAGCCAGACGGACCACGGCTCGGCTTTCTCCCGCTCCCGGATCCTGGATTCGACGCGCTGCCAGAAATAAGGAAGGGGTTCGACCTCGGCTTCCGTTCTCAAGCCGCCGAGGACCGCGCCGCAATCCCGCCGGAACTTCAGGCACCGCGGACAGCCGTCGAGATGACCATCGAGATCCGTTCCGCGGCTCGGCGGGAGATTCCCGTCCAAAATCCGCAGAATCCGTTTTTGAGCTTCCTTACACCTCATATGCCCCTCCTTCCGCGCCCAGATAGGGCGTCATCTTATTCCGGAGCAGCTTACGGGCCCGGTGCAACCGCGAATCCACGGTCCCGGGGGAGATCTTCAGGATTCTCGTGATCTCCTCATAGGAAAACCCTCGGATATCCCGAAGCGTCAGGATCATCCGATATTTCTGGGGAAGCGTCGCGAGGACCCGGAAGACGATCTTCTTCCTCTGGTCTTCGGCTTGTATCCGCTCCCGTTCTTTCACCTGATCGTCCGAGACGAACGCGACGTCCTCGAATTCCTCGATCGAAACTTCTTTTCTTCGGGACACTTTTCTCAGGTGGTCCTTGATATGGTTGGCGGCGATCCTGTAGAGCCAGGTGCCGAACTCCGACTTGAAATGGAATTTCGGAAGGGCGAAGTACGCCTTGACGAAGACTTCCTGGGCCAGATCATCGGCCGAAGCCCGGTCTCGGACGAAACTAAAAGCTAAATGGAACACTTTCTTTTCATACCTTTTGACGATAGTCTCGAAGGCTTCGCGGCTTCCCAGCCGGGCCGCTTCGATAAGCGTCTTTTCTTCCATAAAGATCCATAGCCTTCGACCTCCGTCACTTTTTAGACGAAGGTCGTTGTCAATTCTTCCATTTCGCTCATTTTTTTGCAAAACGAGCTTTATTCAAGGTAAAACGCATTTTCGGCGGTTTGGTTTCATGGCCTCGACGGCCATTAAAAGCCTAAAAAGTATAGCAGAATTCGACCTTTACCGATAGATGGAGATTCGTTTTTAAAAAAAATCCCCCTCGTCCATCCCGGAGAGGGACGGCGGCGAGGGGGATTCTCGCGGTTAAGGACAGATCAAGAAAGATAACTTACGTTATTTCTTCTTCGTGGCCTTCCAATCCACGCTGTTCTGGCCCATCTCGACCTTGCCCGTGATCGTGTTGTCGTCGACGATCGTGCCCTTATAGACGGTCGTCATCTCGCCGCGCTGCGTGGTCCGGGTGATCGAAAATTCGACATCCTTGTCCTTGACCGTGCCCGTGCCTTTGGTCTCTGTCGCCTGGCCCTGGGGGTTCGTTCTGGTCATGGTCACTTCCAGCTTATCGCCGGTTTGAACGAATTTCAGGTCCGCCTTCATCTCGCCGCGCTGGGTGGTCATGGAGAACTCCCAGTTGCCGGTCAGATTGACGGCGGCGACGGCCAAAATGCCCGTAAACAGAACAGCCAGCAAAAGAATAAAACTTTTTTTCATAAAAACCTCCTAATCAAACCTTTAGACGATGGAGAAAAAAATTTCTTCCATTTGGCTTAGTCTATTCATTAGACTAAAAAAGAAGCAATTTTTCTTTGATTTCTTTATTTTATTTATTATCAACATAATCCGAAGGGTTATCCATGTCCCGGAGAATGTCCGGGTCGTCGATTTCGACTCGCCGGACGTCCTCGGGATGCCGGGAAAGGAGTTCCCTCAGGCCGGCCTTCGGACTCAGATCTTCGATCTCCGGCCGGTATTTCAGATCGACGAGCAGCGGATGTCCACCGGAATTCCCATAGACCGGCAGGACGAGGCCTTTGTTCGTTCTGCCATATTCGTCGATGACCCTGTCGATCGTGCCCGCCCGAATCCAGGGCTGATCGGCGAGAAAAATCAGCGCGGCCCGAGCGTCCGCGGGAAGACGGCTTATCCCCCATTGGGCGGATGAAAGCATGCCCGCCCGGAAAGCGGGATTGACGGTCATTTCGACGGGCAGATCCTTGATGACGGCCTCGATGCGTTCGCGGTTCGCGCCGAGGACGACGAGCGTTTTGTCGACGGCCGAAGCGACGATGTGCCGAAGCACGGTCTCGATGACCGTGCGGCCCCCGAAAGGGAGAAGCTGTTTCGGCCTGCCCATTCGCTTCGATTCGCCGGCGGCGAGGACGACGGCCCAGATCATGACGGCCCGCCCATTTTCCGTTTGACGAAAACAAGCTCGGCCGCGATGCTGACCGCGATTTCTTCCACGGTTTTCGAGCCGATCGGAAGCCCGATTGGCGTATGGACCCGAGACCATTCTTCCGCGGTGCACCAACCCCGGCGGATGAATTTTTCTCTCAGCAATCGAACCTTGCGGCCGCTCCCGATCATCCCGATATAGCCCGCCCGGCTCCTGACGCAGGCCCGGAGCGCCTCTTCGTCATGGCGGTGTCCCCGGGTGACGATGACGATATACACGTCCGGCGAAACGGGAAAGTCCCGCAGCGTCCGGCCGACGTCTCCGATCAGAATCCGATCGGCTTCCGGAAACCGCGCGGCGTTGGCGTATTTGGGCCGGTCGTCAATGACGGCGACCTCGAAGCGCAACAACACGCCCAGATGGGCGACCGCGCGGCCGACATGTCCGGCGCCGGCGATCACGAGCCGGGGCGGCGGGAAGTGGGGCTCGAGATAAAGCCGGACGCCGGACCGCGTGGTCAAAGACGGCACGGCTTCCCTAAAAGCCGCCCGAATCGTGTCCCGGGCGGCCGCCAGGGACGGATGATGAAGCTCCGCGGCGCGGAAATTTTTCGGGATCCAAAATCGCGTGATCCGATCTCCGCCGGCGCCCCGGTCTTTTTCGATGAGAGCGGCCATGACGCCGGGACGGCGACCGAGCGCCGCCGTCTTCAACTTTTTGAAAACGGGGAGGCTCCGCTCCGGACGCGCGTCGATCAGGATTTTTTGGCGTCCGCCGCAAATTCCGTCCGTCTCCTCGGAAGGCTCCCCGGCCAGATCGAAGGAGCAGACGGCGGATCGTCCGCTCCCCAAAGCCCGGCGGGCCCGTTTTTCGATATCGGCTTCGACGGCCCCGCCGCCGATTGTCCCGCAGACGATCCCGCTCGCCGAAAAAACGGCGGAAGCCCCGGCGATCTGCGGTGTCGATCCTTCCGCTTCGATGATCGTGGCCAGCGCCGCCGGCTTCTTTTTTCCGGCGAGCTCGATCAGCGCGACATACGGATTTCTGTCAGGCTGATACGGCCGTTCCATCCCGCCTGCTATTTCTTTTTCGAGGCTTTCCAGGCCATGCTTCCGAAATCACCCATTTCGGCCTGGCCCGACATCGTCTCTCCCTCGACCTTCCCCTTGAAAATGATCGTCATATCGCCGCGCGGAGAGGAGATGGAGAGCGTCCATTCGATCGCGTCGGCCTTGATCTTGCCCTCGCAGTTCAGGTCCTCGCCTTGGGGGCTTTTCATCGTGATTTTCAGGGCTTCACCCTGCTGCTCGAATGTCACGTCCGAGGGCGGCATGCCCCCTTGGGGCGTATCAATGGTCATCTCCCAGACCCCGCTGACGTCGATCTTTTTAGCCTGGGCCGGGGCCTGGGCTTGAAACCCGCTCGCCAGGAGGACGCCGATCAAGACGAACGATAAAGCCAAACTGATTTTACGCATGATATTTTCCTTTCATGACGTCTTTATTGCGGTTCTTGCCCGGCCAGCTTGAACTTCGCCTTCTGCACTCCGCCGCGCGTCGAGCTGATCGTGACTTCCGCTTCAGCGCCGGGTTTGAGCTGGCCTTTGACTTTCCATCGCACTTCCTTCATCTCGTTCGACTGCAGATAGCCGATCTCCTGACGGGCCCGGCTTCCGACGAACTCGAGGCCGTCGGGCAGGCTGATTTGAACCGTGTCGGGCCGGACGATCTTTATCCGGTCGGCCATCTTGAGAGCGGTCGGTAAATAGCCTTCGTCCGTGACGACGCTCACGATCTCATAGGCGCCGGCCTCTTTCTTCACCGGCTCGATCTTCGTCGATACGATCTTGACCTGAGGAAGCGACTTGGCCAGGAAGATGTTGAACATGCCCTCCTTCTTGATCCACTCCTCGAGAAGCTCGGGCGGCGGATTCTGGTTCCAGAATTTCGGGTTGAAGCCGCCGATCTCCACTTCGCCGAGAGTCGGGTGCTTCACCTTGTGCCAGGGGATGAAATACTTCCCGCCGAGTTCCTCGTCGATGTAGCGGAGCTGTTCGAGCTGTGTGACGCGGCCGTCGCCGTCGTAATCCTTGAGGCGGCCGCCGTTCCAGAGCTCATCGCCGTACCAAACGGCTCCGTAATAGGAATAGCCGAAATCGGGCGAATGACCGAAAATCGGCGAGCCGCGCATCTCTCCCGGCGCCAGGGCATCGCCGCCCCTCCCGGCTCCGCCCCGGCCGCCGGCCGGAGCCGCAGGCCTATCGCCGCGGCCCTGATTGGCGTAATCCCAATACGTGTCGCCCGCGCTTTTATAGCCCGTAATCTTCTTGCCTTCCTCATCGAAATACTTGTAGATCTTCATGTCCTCGGGGAACATGGATTCTTCCATTCGGCTCGTCGATGGCCCGTGAAGGAGCATCGGGACGGAGGTGTCCATCGTTTGTCCGATCGCGACGTTGGGATGCTCGAGGAGGAACATCACCACGGCCCGCGTCTCGGTCTCGGAGAGCGGATATTCGCCGGAGCCGCCCTGCGTCCAGCCGCGGCCGGTGAAATCCAGGCCGGGCATGGGCCGCCAGTTCTCGACATAGTTCCGGTGCAAATCGAGTCCGCCGATGCCGTCCTCATTGATGCGCCCGTCGCCGTCGTTGTCGATGCCCTCGGAATACATGACGTAATCGCCCTTGCCGTCCGCGGGCCGGATCATCAACCGGCCGGATTTGTCGGCGGGGTCGATGCTCATCATCCCCTTGCCCGGCTCGACCTTCTGCCGCATCTGGAGGATATAGCCGTCGCCGTCCATGTCATCGGGCGGGTCTTCGTCGAGCAGCCCGTCGCCGTCGTCGTCATAGGGCCGGACCGTGCTCCGGTTGGACTGGGCGGTCAACAGATAGAGATCGGACCCGTCGGGGTTGTTCTTGGGCTTGAGGTAGAGCGTCTTCGTATCGACGAGCTTCGTTATCTCTGGGTCCTTTCCGTAGTTGGACAGGACGTACCAGCCGATCCACAGGGCGCACTCGGCGGCAGTCACCTCGCCCGAGTGGCGGTTGCCTTCGATGAACATCGCCGGCTTGTCCGTGTCCTTTCCGGTCGCTTTGTTGGTGATCGTGATTTGCCAGATGTCCCGGCCCTCGAAAGTCTTGCCGACCGAATAGATGTCGACGAGGTTCGGGAAGTCCTTGGCCCACTTGTTCAAGAAGTAATTGACTTCGTCGTACGGGTGATAATGCTGGAAATCGATCTGGCCCTGGACCTTGGGCTTGACCATGGGATAGTTCGCGAGCGGAAAGAAGCTCGCCCCGTGTCGCGTGCCGCCGACGATATAGGCCGTCGTCGGTTTCGCCGGCGGCCGGTTGAATTCCTGCGCCGAGATCAGCAAAAGAGCGAACGTGAAAAGAGAAATGAACAGAAAAATCCTGGGCTTGTTGGTCATGCCTTTCCGTCTCCTTTCATGAATTTCTCTGAGCATATAACGTCTTTTTTGGGAAGTCAATTCGCGTCGTCCCCGGTCGATGATCAAAGGAATCCGAAGCTTCGGAGTCTAATGAATGTGAGACGCAAAAATGAGAGAAGCGAATCGAGGAAACGAAAAAACATCGGCGGCGGATTCGCCCCGGGGAAAAAAAGGAGGAAACCTTTTTCCTCCATGCTGCGTATATATAAGTGAAAATGCAAAGATTATAAGGAGGCTAAAATGAGACTCAAAGAAAAAATCATGATCTTCATCGCCGCGGCCGTGCTGACTCTTGTCGGGTTCAGCGCCATTGCCGCGCCTTCCGTCGAACTCATGAGAGTCGGCAAACAGGCCGGTTATCAGATCATCGCCAATTACTTGGAAAAAGCCAAATCGGCCGCTCCCCGCTACGCCGTCAAAGGATAACAGCGTTGCACAGCGGAACCAACCGTCCTCATCCTCTCCCCCTCTTCTAACGGGCTGCCGTTTCTCCCCAAAGAGAAAAAGGCAGCCTTTTTTTTCGCCTTTTTTCGGCTCAGGCCTTTTTCCCGACGATAACGACCGCCCAGCAGGCTATCGCCTTCCCCCGGCCGATGAGCCCCAGCCCTTCATTGGTTTTGGCCTTAAGCCCCAAGCGGTCACCGCGGAGGCCGAGGATCGGGCAGAGGATATCCTTCATGGCCGGGAAATACGGGCCGAGTTTCGGGCGTTCGGCGACGACCACGGTATCCGCGTGGATGATCTTCATCCTCTTCTTTTCAAGCTTGGCCATGACGATTTTCAACAGTTCCGTGCTCCGGATGCCTGTGGTTTTCGGGTCGCGGTCCGGGAACAGACGGCCGATGTCGTCTTCCCCTAAAGCGCCCAGAATCGCGTCGATGAGCGCGTGGATCAAGGCGTCGCCGTCCGAATGCCCGACGCATCCCATGGAAAAGGGGATATCCAATCCGCCCAAAACGAGGGCCCGCCCGGCCGCGAGCCGGTGGAGGTCATAGCCCATTCCCGTTCTAATCGTCAAGCAGCGCCTCCGCGATTTTCATGTCCGTGGGCGAGGTGATCTTCATGTTTCTCGCCTCGCCCAAAACCGTCACGACTCTGACGCCCATCCGTTCCACAAGGGCGGCGTCGTCCGTTCCGTAAAAGCCGTCCGCGCGCGCCTTGTCGAGCGCCTCTTTAAAGAGACTGAAGGCAAACCCCTGGGGCGTCTGGACTCGGGCGAGCCGGGCGCGGTCGAGGGTGCGGACGATCTCCCCGCCCGCGATTTCCTTCACCGTGTCCTCCATGGGGAGGACGGGGACGGCCGCGCCGCTTTTCGCGGCTTCGTCCATGACCCGTTGAATCACGGCCTTCGTCACCAGCGGCCGGGCGCCGTCGTGAACCAGCACGATCTCCGCGAGTCGGGGATCGAGCCTCCGAAACCCTTCGAACACGGAGTCCTGTCTTTTGGCTCCGCCCTTGACGACGGCCGAGAGTTTCGGCCAGGCTTTTCTCAGCCCAGGCCCGGCCTCTTCGTCCGGCAGGACGAGGACGATTTCGCCGATGCGCGGGTGCGCCGAAAAAGCCTCGAGGCTCCACTCCAAAGCGGGTTTTCCCCCGAGCCGGGCGAATTGCTTGGCCGATCCGAAGCGCGCGCCGCGGCCGGCGGCCACGATGATCGCCGCCGTTTTCTTCATCGGTCCTCGTTATAGCGCCCGAAGATCATTTTGCCCACGGTCGTCTGCAGGACGGAGGTGACCGTGATATCGACGTTTTGCCCGATCAAGCGCCTCGAATTGTCAACCACGACCATCGTCCCGTCGTCGAGATACGCCACGCCCTGGTCCTTTTCCTTTCCTTCCTTGAGGATGAAGACCCGCATGGCCTCGCCGGGCAGAACGATGGGCTTGAGGGCGTTGGCCAGTTCGTTGATGTTGAGGACGGAGATGCCCTGGAGCCGGGCCACTTTGTTCAAATTGAGGTCGTTCGTCACGATCTTCGCGTCCATGCGCTTGGCCAGCTCGATGAGCTTCGAATCCACGTCCTTGATGTCGGGGAAGTCCATTTCGGTGATCATGATGGAGACGCCCTTGGATTTTTGGAGGTGATCCAGGATATCGAGCCCGCGGCGGCCGCGCTGCCGCTTCAAGCCGTCCGCGGAATCCGCGACGAGCTGAAGTTCCTTGAGGACAAACTGCGGGACGACGATGGTCCCGTCGATGAACGCCGTATCACACAGGTCGGCGATCCGGCCGTCGATGATGACGCTCGTATCCAGGATCTTGTAGATGCGGCCGAAACTTTTCTCCTTGAAAAAACGGAAGAGGAAGGCCGGGTCGAGCCACTCGGATTTCCGCGTGCCGACGAGAAATCCGATATAGGGCAGGATGATCAGGAAAAAGATCCGGATGAAGTTGGCCGTGGCGGGGTCGCCGGTGATGCTCCGATAGACCGCCCCCAGGCTCCAGCCGAAGAGGACGCCGGCGTATGTGCCGATCGTCGAGCCCCAAATCACTTTGAACTCCGTCTTCCGGATCCGCGTCTCGAGAAAGACGATCAGGACGGCCAGGGCGAGCGCGGCCCCGGCGGAAACAGGACGGTCGAGGCCGAACATCGGGAAAAAATAGCCAGCGGCCGTCACGATCGCGCAGATAATAATGCGAAAGATAAAAATGCTCATAACCTTATCCTTATAATATATTAAAAGACCAGGTCAATAGCTTGTTTGATGTTCCTGGCCCCCAGCAACCGGGTCCCCGGAAGGGTCTCTTTTTCGAGAAGAGCGACATTGCCTTGGGGCAGGACGAGGGTCCCGAAGCCGAGCGCCGCCGCTTCCTTGACCCGGGCCAGCGCCTGTCCGACGGAGCGGATTTCGCCGCTCAACCCGACTTCGCCGAACGTCGCGAGGCCGGCCGGAACCGGCCGGTTCTTGAGGCATGAAACGACGCCGAGCACAACGCCCAGGTCGGCGGCCGGTTCGTCGATCTCGATCCCTCCCGCCACATTGAAGTAAATGTCATCGCCGCCGAAACTATAACCCAGCTTTTTCTCGATCACGGCCAGCAGCATGCTCGTCCGGAAATGGTCCAGGCCGACCGTCATCCGGCGCGGGTTGGAGGCGAACAGCGTCGATGAGACGAGAGACTGGACCTCGATGAGAAGCGGCCGCGTTCCCTTGATCGTCGCCACGACGACGCTCCCGGCCGCATCGGCCGGCCGCTCTTTGAGGAAGAAGGCCGAAGGGTTGGAGATCGCTTGCAATCCGCTCGCCGCCATCTCGAAGATGGCCAGCTCCGAGACCGGGCCGAACCTGTTCTTGAGCGCGCGAAGAACGCGGTGGCTGTGATCGCGCTCGCCCTCGAACAACAAAACGACGTCCACCATGTGCTCGAGCGACTTGGGGCCGGCGAGCGAGCCCTCCTTGGTGATGTGGCCGATGAGAAACGAGGACACCTGATTCCGCTTGGCGAAACGGAAGACCTGGTTGGCGACTTCGCGGACCTGGCTGATCGTGCCCGGACTCGAGGAGAGCTTGGCCGAAAAAATGGTCTGAACCGAATCGATGACGAGAATCTTCGGCCTGATCTTCTCGGCCTGGGCCAGGATCCGCTCGAGATTGGTCTCCGCGAGGAGATAGAGCTGCCCGCCCCGGACGCCGAGCCGGTCGCCGCGCAGCTTGATCTGCTCGAGCGATTCTTCGCCGGAGACGTACAGGACCTTTTCGTCCTCGTCGGCAAAATCCCGCGAGACCTGAAGGAGGAGCGTCGACTTGCCGATGCCGGGCTCGCCGCCGATCAGCACCAGCGAGCCGAGGACGACGCCGCCGCCGAGGACCTTGTTGAATTCCTCGATCTTGACCTTGGCCCTCTGGTTTTTGATGTCCCGGATGTCCTGGTAGAGGGTCGGTTCTGCGGGAGGAAAAGAATATTCGGCGACGGAGTCCTCCTCGATCTCCTCGACGAGCGTATTCCACTCGCCGCACTGGGGGCAGCGGCCCAGCCATTTGGGCGAATGGGCGCCACAGTTCTGGCAGATGAAAACGGTCTTGCTCTTCATCGGAGCTCCAGTCCCAGGCCGATGAAGAATTCACGTTTGGAGGCGAGCGTGAAATCGTCGACGCCGGCGACCACATGGACGTTTTTCAGCGCAAAGAGCTTGGAGAGCAGACGAAACCGGGGCTGTGATGCGCGGTTGAAATCAAAGCCCTCGACGCTCAGGACCAGCCGGTCATCGAGCGCGTAATAATCGAGGCCGACTCCGAACTCGGATTCGAGAAGCCCGACCCGCGGAGCGAGCGGGCCGAAGCGGCGGCCGCCCTGGAGCGTGTAGACGAATTCATCCTTCCAGGGATCGCGGACGGCCTGAGCCCAGAGGAACTTGTCCGGCGTGAACCACAGGCCGAGCGAGAACGCCGGCCGGACGAGACGGCTGCGGCCGTAATAATCCGCCCGGAACTCCGCCGTCGCTTTCAGCCCGACCAACGGGTGCACGGCCTTGCGGACGTCGTCGAGAGTGCTCTCGGCTTTCGTATAGAGATCCGGGTCCTGGATGGCTTTCCCGACGCTTCCCTCGCCGCGGTTGATCTTTTCGAGCGAAGTATTCAAAAGCTTGAGCGATTCTTCGATCTTGCCGATGAGCTCCTTGATCCTCTCCAGATCGAGCTTGACGTTCTCCCGGTTTTCCGCGACCATGTCTTTCAATACTCGGAGCGTATCTTTGAGCCCCGCCGCCACGTCCTCGACTTTCGCGTCCAAATTCCGGAAGCTCTGTCCGGCCTCCCGGACCGTCTTCCCGATGTCTCCCTGGTTCCGGCCGATGAAGTCCTTGAGATCGGAGGAGAGAGCGGCCAGATTCCCGAGGGCCTGGTTCAGGTTCGCTTTCGTTTCCGGGCCGAGGATCTCCTTGATCGCGCCCCCGGCGTCCTTGATCTGGTTGCCCGCGGATTGAAGGAGAATTCCGATCTGGTCGAAGCCCACCGCGGCGAGTCCGGCCAGTTCGTCGCCTTGCCGGCAATTGTCCGCGGATTCGCCGGGAACGATTTCCAGGAATCTTTCTCCCAGGATCCCCAAGGCCGAGGACGTCGCCTTGGAGTCCTTGGGAATCTCGACGCCCGGATAGATCGCCATCAGGATCTTAGCCTTCCGATGGCTGAGCGTGATGTCCTTGATGAAGCCGATCTTGACGCCGGACATCCTGACTTCCGCCTTCTTTTCCAGCCCCGCGGCCGAGTCAAAATTGGCCGTGACCGTGTAACCCGCTTTCTTAAACAGAACGGACAAGTCCCCGACGATGAAGGTGAACACCGCCAGGATGAGAATGGCCGCCCCGATAAAAATCCCGATGCGAAGCTCGCGACTCATGGTTCCGTCCTTTTCCCCCTCACCAATTCGTGATCGGGCCTTCGGCCCGTCCATGGATGAATTGCTGGACGATGGGGTTCGCCGAATTCATGATCTCGTCCGACGTCCCGGCGGCGATGATGTGGCCTTCATAAAGCATGGCGATTCTGTCCGCGACCTTGCGGGCGCTGACCATGTCGTGCGTGATCACCACCGACGTCACGTTCATTTCCTTCCTCAAGAGCACGATCAGCTCGTTGATCGCATCTGCCCGGATGGGATCGATGCCCGTGGAGGGCTCGTCATAAAGGATGATCTCCGGCCGATAGGCGATCGCCCGAGCCAACCCCACCCGTTTCTTCATGCCGCCGCTGAGCTCGTGCGGCATCAGGCGTTCTATCCCGTGCAGCCCGACCTTGTCCAGGCACTCCGCCACCCGTCGGGCAACGGCTTCCGGCGCCAGATCGGAGCACCGCTCCAGGCCGAACGCCACGTTTTGGGCCACGGTCATCGAGTCGAAAAGCGCCGCGGCCTGAAAAAGCATCCCGAACTTGCGGGTCACCCGCTGTCGCTCCTCGCCCCCCAGGGCCGTGACGTTCAATCCGTCGATATGGATTTCGCCGCCATCCGGTTTCAGAATGCCGATGAGGAGCTTGAGGAGAACGCTTTTGCCGGACCCGCTCTGCCCGATGACGACCATCGTCTCGCCCGTCCGGATTTCGAGATCCACGCCGTTCAGGACCTTCTTCGGACCGAACGACTTGACGAGATCGACGATGCGTATCATCGGTTTATCCGGGCAGGAATTTGCTCAGGAAAAAATTGACGATGAGGATGCAGATGCTGGCGATCACGACCGTCCGGGTCGTGGCCCGGCCCACGCCTTCGGCGCCGCCTTCGGTCTTGAGCCCCTGCCAGCAGCCGATGACGGCGATGATGACGCCGAAGACGGCGGCTTTGAGCAGGCCGGTCATGACGTCCCAAAACTGAAGATACTGGAGGGTGTTCCGGAGATAGACTCTCCCGTTCACGCCCATGATCGTCACGTTGTAGAGCATGCCGCAAACGATGCCGATGATGTCGCCGAACAGGGTCAGGCAGGGGAGCATCAAAAAAGCGGCGGCCATCCGGGGCACGACCAGATACCGGTTGGGGTCGACGCCGAGCGTGAAGAGCGCGTCCACCTGCTCGGAGATCCTCATCGTCCCGATCTCCGCGGCCATCGACGAGCCGACCCGGCCCGCGACCATGAGGCCGACGAGGATCGGGATGAGTTCCTTCGTCAGTCCCAGCGATATGATCGGGCCGCCATAGGCTTCCGAGCCCTGGCCGATGTAGCGGTGAAAGCCGATATAGGTCTGCAGGCCGAAGACCAGGCCGCCGAACGCCGCGGTGAGGGAGACGACGGGCAGCGTGCGTGCGCCGATCTCATCGAGCTGTTGCAAAAAAATTTTTTTCTCCCACGGCTTCCGGAAAAGGTTCTTGAACGTCGCGGCGAACAGAATCCCCACTTCGCCGAGCTGCCGGACGAATTCGACGAAAAGAGAAATCCTACGGTTCCGGGCCATCCTCACGCCTCGGCTTCAGCATAGGTCTGTTCCAAGTCCGCGAATCGGGCGTATTTATCTTGAAAAGCCAGCTTGACCATGTCCGTCGGTCCGTTCCTCTGCTTGGCGATATTGACCTCGGCGACGCCCCGCACGCGCGCGTCCTGCATCCGCTCGTCCTTGGACATGTACATTTCCTCGCGAAAGATGAAAATGACGACGTCGGCGTCCTGCTCGATGGCGCCGGACTCCCGGAGGTCCGAGAGCTGGGGCCGGGGCTTGCCGCGTCCCTTTTCGGGCGCGCGGCTGAGCTGGGAGATGCCGACAACGGGAATTTGAAGCTCCTTGGCCAGTTCCTTGAGCGATCGCGAGATGAAGGACATTTCCTGGTTGCGGTTCTCGAAACGGCCGCCCGTCCGCATGAGCTGGATGTAGTCGATGAACACGATGTCGAGATGTTTTTCCATCTTGAGGCGGCGCGCCTTGGCCTTCATCTCCATCAGCGTCAGGGCGGGGGTCTCGTCGATATAGATGCCGGCGTGGGACAGTTTGTCCGCGCTGAGGCGGATCCGCTCGAGCTCCCGCTCGCTGATGTATCCCGTGCGGACGCTCTTGATGTCGATCAGAGCGTCCGCGCAAAGCATGCGGATGACGATGGCTTCCTTCGACATTTCCATCGAAAAAAAACCCGCGGAGAATCCCTTGAGGCCGATATACTGGGAGATGTTCAAGCAAAGGGCGGTTTTGCCCATGGACGGCCGGGCGGCGATGATGACCAGCTCCTGGGGATGGAACCCCGCCGTGAGCTTGTCGATGTCGCGGAAGCCCGAGGGAACACCGGTGATGGCCTCCCGTCGCTCGGCCAGCCGTTCGATGATGCCCATGGTCGGCCCGGCGAGGTCGGCCATCGAAAGGAAGCCCTGTTTCGTCCGGTCCTCGGCCACGTCGAGGATGGCCGCCTGGGCCTCGTCGAGGAGTTCGTCTGCGTCCCCTTTCTGTTCGTAGCTCGCGCTGATGATTTTGGCCGAGGAAAGGATCAGCCGCCGCAGCATGGCCTGTTCTTTGATGATCCGCGCGTAATACTCGACATTCAGGCTTTTCGGCACGCCGTCCATGAGGGAGGCCAGATAAGCCGCCCCGCCGACTTCATCGAGAGACCCGTCTCTCCGGAGGTCCTCGCTCAGGGCCAGGAGCTCGACCGGGCTCCCTCTGTCGACGAGATGGCTGATCCTCTCGATGATCTTCCGGTGAGCGTCCCTGTAAAAATCCTCGGGCGCGATGATGGAGAGGACGACGTTGAGGTTTTTATTGTTGACCAGGATCGCGCCGAGAACGGTCTTCTCGGCCTCGAGGCTGTGGGGAGGAGTCTTCTTCAGAAACATGAGATCGAGTTCCACGAATCTCCTCCTTTCGGGCTTTGGTGGTCCGCTCCCCCGCCCGGGCCGGCCGCGAATTCCCGAAGGACGCGGCCCTGTTTATTTTTCGGCGGCCGCTTCTTCCTTCTCTTCCTCTTTGACGACGGCGACCCGGATCTCCGCCTTGTCGTCGTGGAAGACCTTGATCGGAACGGTGTAATTTCCCAGCCGCTTCAACGGTTCGTTCAGGACGATCTTTTTCTTGTCGATGTCGAAGCCGAGCTTGTCCAAGCCGTCCTTGAGATCCGTCGCGGTGACCGATCCAAAGATGTGGTCTTTCTCGCCGGCCTTGCGGCTGAACGAGAGCGTGACCTGGTTGAGCTTCTCGATGAGGTCCTGAAAGGACAGCCGCTCTTGCTCGACCTTCTTCTTCAGGACTTTCCGTTCGATATCGATCATCTTCATGTTCGAGGACGTGACCTCGATCGCCAGTTTCCTGGGAATGAGAAAATTCCGTCCATAGCCCGCGGCGACGTTGACGAGATCGCCCTTCCGTCCAACGTTTTCGACATCTTGTTTCAGGATGACCTTCATGATTCCTCCCGTGGGGTCCGCGACATCTTAATCTTCGACATAGGGGAGCAGGGCCAGCAAGCGCGCCCGCTTGATGGCTTCAGCCAGTTTCCTCTGGTGAAAAGCGCAGGTTCCCGTGATCCGGCGGGGCGAGATCTTGCCCCGATCGGGGATGTATTTTTTCAAAATGTCGACGTTCTTGTGGTCTATGAACTTCACGTTCCGCTGGCAGAACCGACAGAACTTCTTCTTGGGTGGAAAGAATTTCTTGTAGGAACCTCGTTCGGCTCTTTCTTCTCTGGCCATCTTACGCCTCCTCGCTCTTTGTCGTGTCCGGCGCCGGGGCTTCTTCTTTGGCCCGCGCCTCGGCCGCCGGCTCTTCCGCGACGACCTCTTTCGCCCGGCTCCGGCCCGCCGCCTTTTTCTTTTTCCGGACGTTCATCTGCGTTTCCTTCACCAGCGTCAGGTAGCGGAGGATCGTGTCCATCTGCCGGAAACGGCGCCCGAGCTCCAGCGGGATGTCGGGCCCGCCCTCATAGTGGAAAAAGACATAGTAGGCCTCGCCGGATTTACCGATGGCGTAGGCCATTCTCCGTTTGCCCCATTTCTCCAGCTTGACCATCTTCCCGTTTTTCTGGCTCACGACGTCGCTCATCTGCTGGATGACCGCGTCGGCCTCTTCTTCGGTCATGCTGGGAGTAATGAGAAATCCCGTCTCGTACTGTCTCATGAAAACCTCCTTATGGTTTATCAGCTCCTCCTCTCTCGGAGGGGGAGCAAGGAGAAGACGTTATGTTTCCCCTGATTGAGATCGCATTAATTGAATTGACTCATCGCTCTGTCGATGCCGCCCTCCAGGATCAGGTCCAGCGCCTCCCGGGCCTTGGCCAAGCTTTCCTCGAAGCGCGCCTTCTCGTTCCGCCGGAACGGCGAAAGCACGAACTGGACGATATCGCCGCCCTCGGGCGACGGCCCGATGCCCACGCGGATGCGCGGAAAGCGGGTCGAGGCGATCTCTTCGACGATCGACGTTATCCCTTTGTGCGTCCCCGGACCGCCGTCCTTCCGGATCCGAATGGCGCCGAGCTCGATATCGACGTCGTCATAGACGACCAGGAGCCGCCCGGGATCGAGGCGGAGGCCCCGGACGAGCTCTCCGACGGCCCGCCCGCTCGCGTTCATCGAGGTCTGCGGCATTGCCAGGATCACGTTTTCCGACCCCCTCTTCAGTTCGGCCGTCTTCGAAAGATATTTATTCTTCTTCACGCGCACGTCCCAGGCCTTGGCCGCTCTCTGAATGAACAGGAAGCCCGCGTTGTGGCGGGTGTCCGCATATTTCCTCCCGGGATTGCCCAGGCCCACGACGGCCCACACGAATTATTTCTCCTCCGGCTCTTCTTTCTTCCGCTCTTTTTTGATGACTTCGGGCTCGGCGGGCTCGGCGGCGGCCGTCTCTTCCGCGGCGACTTCCTCTTCCGGCTTGGCCTCGACCTTCTCTTCGTGCGGCACCTGGATCAGGACGAGGACCGTGTTCGGCTCGCTGATCAATTTCACGCCCTGAGGCGGCGTGATGTCCGCGACCTTGAACGATTGATGAAGATGAAGGGTGGAAATGTCGACGGTGATGCGCTCGGGGATGTCCACCGGCAGACATTCGATCTCGACTTCACGGGTCATGAAATCCACGAATCCGCCTTCGGTTTTGACGCCTATGGCTTCGCCGCTGATCTCGAGCGGGACCGCGACCCGGATGGCTTTATCCATGGCGATCTGGATCAGGTCGGCATGCAGCAGCTCGTCCGACATGGCGTCGATCTGGACATCCTTGAACATGACGTTCTTTTCCTCGGAATCGAAGGCGATCCTGAAGATCGTGTTCTCCCCGGTTTCGGATTTCAGGATGCCGGCAACGTCCTTTCTGGCCAGGGTCAGGGGAACGCTCTCGGTCCCTTGGCCGTAGAGGATGGCGGGGATACGTCCGCTCCGCCGGATCCGGCGCGCCGCGTTTTTCCCGAAAATATCTCTTTTTTCGCTTTTGATCACCAGGCTCATGGGTGTCTTCCTCCTTACGCGAACAGTGAACTCACGGAGCTCCCTTCGTTGATTCTGCGGATGGCTTCACCGAAGATCTCGGCGACCGACAAGGTGACGATTTTCCGGCAGCCTTTGCTTTTATCGTTCAAGGGAATGGTGTTCGAGACGATCAGTTTTTCGACGGGCGATTTGTCGATCTTCTCGACGGCCTGCCCGGAGAGGACGGGATGCGTGCAGGCGGCGAAGATGGATTTCGCCCCGTTCTCCTTCAGCGCCTCGGCGCTGAGGACCAGGGTTCCGGCCGTGTCGACCATGTCGTCGAAGAGGATGCAGTTCTTGTCCTTGACGTCGCCGATGACGTTGAAGACCTGGGCGACGTTCGGCGCCGGCCGACGCTTGTCGATGATGGCCAGGTTCGCGTCCAACCTCCTGGCGAAGAACTTGGCCCGTCCCACGCCGCCCGCGTCGGGCGAGACGACGGTCAGGTCCGAAAGATTCAAGCTCTTGATATATTTGGCCAGGGCCGGAGTGCCGATGAGATTGTCCACGGGGATGGAAAAGAAGCCCTGGATCTGGGGCGAATGAAGGTCCATGGTCAGAAGCCGCTCGGCTCCCGCGGTCTCGAGCAGATCGGCCACGAGACGGGCCGAAATGGGCACGCGGGGTCTATCCTTCCAGTCCTGCCGGGCATAGCAATAGTAAGGCATGACGGCCGTGATCCGGTCCGCCGAAGCCCGCTTGAAAGCATCGATCATCAAGAGCAGCTCCATAAGATGGGAGTTGGCCGGATGGGAACCGCTCTGGATGATGAAGATGTCTTCGCCGCGCACGTTTTCATCGATGTAGAAATGGATCTCGCCGTCGCTGAACCGTTCGAGGACGCATTTGCCCAGCTCGATCTTGAGATAGCTCGTGATCTCGCGGGCGAGGCCGAGGTTGGAAGAGCCGGCGAATACTTTCATGATCGCTTCCTTTGTCTCACTATCTCCGAATTTTCTTTATGTCTAAACTGGGGCGGGAGGATTCGAACCCCCGAATAGCGGATCCAAAGTCCGCTGCCTTACCACTTGGCGACGCCCCAACTTCGAACTCGCTCCAGCCTTGCTCCCGGGTCAGCGTCTCGACGAGAACGGCCGCGCCGCGCTCTTTCGCGACGGCGAAACACCGCTCGGCCTTGACCCGGTCGCGAAAAAGGCCGTAAACCGCCGAGCCCGAGCCCGTCACGAGAGATAATTCCGCGCCTTGGTCCCGGAAAAGGCTCTTATACTCTTTTAACCGCGGATAGAGGCTAAATATAGTCTCTTCTAGTCTATTTTCCAGAAAACCAAACGCTCGGGTCTCTAAAAACCCGTTAATTCTACTGTCTTTACCCTCCGAAGTCAAGGATGACGGCAGAAGGCGCGCATAAATCCCGGCCGTCGCGACCGGGAAGGGCGGGATGGCCAAAACCACGGGAAAACCGGGCAGTTCCGGGAGAGGCGTCAGCGCGTCTCCCCTGCCTTCTCCGAGGCAAAGCCCGCCCTCGAAAAAATAGGCGACGTCGGCGCCCAGCGTCTTTCCGATCTCCGCCAATTCCCTTTTATCCAGGCCGAGACCCCAGAATTTATCGAGGGCGAGGAGCGCCGCGGCCGCGTTGCTGCTGCCGCCGGCCAGACCCCGGCCCGCGGGGATTTTTTTATCGACGCGGATGCCGACCCCTCGGCCGGCGCCGTAACGATCGCGGAGAAGCGCCGCGGCTTTGTAAATCAGGTTGTTTTCGTCCCAGGGAATGGAAGGATCGTTCCCTTCCAGGACGATTCCGGGCGGGGCGACCTCACGGAGCTCCAGCGTATCGGCGAGGCTGATCCATTGGAACAAGGTCTTGATGTCATGATAGCCGTCGGGTCTTTTCCGGATGATCTCGAGGCCAAGGTTGATCTTGGCGAACGATTTAATTTTCATGTCTCAGCATCTTCTCGATGTCCGCCCACGTCTTGGAGGCATAGGCCGTCACGAAATCCGCGGTCCATGCGTTTTCGGAGAGCGGCTTGTTGAAAGCCATGGCCAGGATGCCGAGGTTCCCGCGGCTATCGGGGCTCCGGAATTCCAAACGCCGGGGGACCGGGCTTCCCGGAAAAAACTCCACGACCGTGAACTCGAGGTTTCCTCTCCAGCCCGCGGCCTTCCGGCCTTCGGCGTCGTCATTGAATTTCCAGGCTGAGAGAAGCTGCTGGTCTTCGATCGTTTCGGCCTTCCATCGCCCGCAGAGCAGGCCGGTCATTTCCCGCAGACTGAGCCGAAAACCCAGGAACTTTTCCATGATCTCGTCCGGGGAGGCCTGCCAATAGGTCTTTTCCGAGGAAAGGATAAAATAACCGTCCCGGTCGTTGATGAGGATCTCCGCGACTTTCCGGCCGAGAGGGTCTTGAATTTCAACTTTGGCCCGGTGGGGCAGACTCAGGACAAAGGCGAATTTGGATTTGGCCGTTTCCCCGCTTCTCGTTATTTTTAGCGAGGCGTAACCCTCGATCTCGACGAGCGACGGGGGGACGGTCGGGATCATCACGAGCGGAACGCGGCAGGAGAAAGAGAGAAGAACGACCGTAAGCGCCGGGACGGCCCGGACGACGATCTTTTTTATGGCGTTCAAAGGAAAACGTCCTCGGTCCGCATTCCGAAAGCGGGGGCGGTTTCAATCATCTTGTTTGAAGCCGCGGTCATCGGACTTTTTTTGCTCCGGCGTCCGCGGCACGGAAGCCGGCGGGGCTCCGTCATCGGAAAGTTTGAAGCCGTAGTCGTCGGCCTTGATCTGTTTGGCCCTGAGCGCTTTCTGCTCCGCGGCGATCTTTTTTCTGCGCCAAAGAGGATAAAAAGGAGATCTCAGGCGCTTGCCGAAACACGACAGGTTCGGGTTGAAGATCAAGAGAAGGATAAAAGCCCCGAAGATAACGAGAAGGCCGGTGACACCCCAATTCATGATCGATCCTCTTCAATGAATTTCGCGGGAGGTTCGAGACCCGGATCACGCGCGCGTTTATTATAGGGCTCGCCGCTAAAAAAGAAAAGAGGACAATGCAAGATGCGCGGATGCTCCCGGGACGGCCAGGAGCAAACGATCAGTCTTCCTGGAATTCAGGGTACTTGGCTCTTTCCTTCTCTTTTCCCAATTGAAATCCGATAAAAAAAGCAGAGGAAACAGCGATGACCGTGAATAGCGTTCTAAAAAAGTCTTTCATCCGAAAACCTTCCGATTTTTATTTTATCCAAGCGCCCGAAAAAGTCAACACAAAAAGAACGCGACCCATGGAACCGGCGAGATGCCGGCCTCCGCGTTCCGGGCGCTTGTGTTTCCGCATTTGCTTTCTCTCCGTTTTGCCGATATATTGAATGAAGATCCGCGAGGACACCGAGGTCATCATGAAAGAAAAAGCCATCGCCGTCTTGCCGCTCTTTCTTTTTTTAGCGTCTTCTTTTCTCCCGGCCCAAGGCCTGCGCAAGGCCGTCTGGGCCGGGCAGTTTTATGACGGAGACCGGGCCGCGCTCTCCGCGCAAATCGACGGGTTTCTCGCGGCCGCGAAACCCGACGCCTCTCCGCCGGGCAAGATCCAGGTTTTGATCGTGCCCCATGCCGGCTATGCGTATTCCGGAAGAACGGCGGGCGCGGCCTATCGCCTCGTCCAGGGAATGGACGTCGCGACCGTGGTCATCCTCGGGCCATCGCACCGCGTCGGCTTCGAAGGATGCTCGATCTATCCCGAGGGCGGATTCGAAACGCCGCTCGGCATCGCCGAGGTCGACAAGACCGCGGCCCAGGCCATCGCCAAGGCGTCGGGATTCGGCTTCCTGGCCGAAGCGCACGCCGAAGAGCACTCCATCGAAGTCCAGGTTCCCTTCATCCAAAAAGTCCTGCCCGGGGCCAGGATCGTCCCCATCGTCATGGGCTTCCCGTCCGAACAAAACATCCGGATGCTGGCCGGAGCGTTGGCCAAAGTCCTCAAGGACAAAAAAGCGATCGTCATCGCCTCGACCGACATGTCGCATTTCCTGAACCGGAAAGAGGCGAACGCGCTGGATAAAAGCACCATGGACCTGGTTGAAAATCAAACGATCCCCGCGCTGCTGAGGAAGATCGAGCGGAACGAGAACATCCTCTGCGGCGGTGAGGCGGTCGTGACGGCGCTTCTCTACGCCCAAAAAATGGGCGAGTCCCGAGTGACCGTCCTCCGCTACGCGGACTCGACCGAGGGCGGCACGCCGGACGACCGTGTCGTCGGCTATTTCTCGGCGGTCGTGACGACCCGGGCCGCCGCTCCTTCGCGCACGGCCGGGGCGGGCGCTCGAAATCCCGCCCCCGGATATAGCGGTCAGGAAGCCGGGGGCGGGCCGCGGGCCGTCCCTTCGGAGGACGAGGGAGAGCAGTCCGGATTCTCGCTGTCGGCGGACGAAAAGAAAGAGCTGCTGCGCCTCGCCCGGCAGACCGTCGAACGATACGTCCGGGAAAAGAAAGTCCCGGAATACGACACCTCGAACCCGAATTTCCTGTCCGAAAGAGGCGCCTTCGTCACGCTCAAGAAGAAGGGCGAGCTGCGGGGATGCATCGGCTACATCGAACCCGTCTCCCCGTTGTTCCGGGCCGTCATCCAGTGCGCCGTTTATGCCGCGACCGAAGACCCGCGGTTCGATCCGGTCGCGCCGGCCGAGCTCAAAGATCTGGAATACGAGATATCCGTTCTCACTCCTCTAATAAAAATCGAAGATCCCAAAACGGTCCAAGTCGGAAAGCACGGCCTGGTCATGGCCATGGGCGGCCGGCGCGGTGTGCTCCTGCCTCAGGTTCCCGTCGAAAACGGTTGGGGCCGCGAAGAATTTCTGGCCCAAGCCTGTCTCAAGGCCGGCCTTCCCTCCGACTCCTGGAAGAAAGGCGCGGAGATTTACACCTTCGAGGCGATCGTCTTTCATTGATATAAGCGAAGGGCAAAAAGTCCTCCGTTTTATTGGGCCTAATCGAGGGATATGATATAATGATGTCCTTCAAAGGACGAAAATATGCCGATTCACGAATACGTTTGCGAAAGCTGCAAGAAACGCTTCGAGAAGCTGCAGAAAATCTCGGATAAGCCCTGCAAAAAATGTCCCGCCTGCGGCGGATCTGTCCGGAAACTCATTTCCTCCCCGGCCATCCAGTTCAAAGGCAACGGCTTCTACATCACCGACTACGCCAAAAAGAACATTCCCGACAAAGAGAGTCGGCCCAAGGACAAGCCGAAAGCGGAAAAATCCGGAGAATCGAAAACGGGCGCCGACGCCGCCGAAACAGTCTCCTCCAAAAAACCCGGTCCGGATAAACCCACTCCGGATAAATAGGCGGCCTCCGTGCCATGAAGATCGTCGTCCGCACTCCAAACTGGATCGGGGACGTCATCTTCGCCCTCCCGGCCCTTGAAAGCCTCACAGCGAACTATCCCGAGGCCGAAATCCGGCTCGCGGCCGGCGGCCGGGTGAAGGAAATTTTCGAAGGAGAGGAATTCGCGGGCCGCCTCATTCCTCTGCCGTTGTCGAACACATTCAAGAATTTCCGGGAATCCGCGAAGATCCTGAAAGGAGAGGGATTCGATATCGGCCTGCTCCTCGCGAATTCCTTTTCCTCGGCCTTTCTCTTCGCCGCGGCGAAAATCCCGCAAAGATGGGGATATAAAAGGGACGGCCGCGGCCTATTCCTGACCAAAGGCGTTCATCCGGGGGACGAGGATCCGCCGGTCCATATGGTCCATTATTATCTCCGGCTTCTCGAGGGCCTGGACCTGAAAACGCTGCCGCCGGAAATACGCATCACCGTCTCAGCCGAAGAAAAAGAAAAAGCGCGCCGGGAACTGGCCGCCGCCGGAGCGGACCCGAAAAAGCCGCTGGTCATCCTCAACCCGGGCGCGGCTTACGGACCGGCCAAGCGCTGGCCGGCATCCGGGTTCGCGGAGCTCGCCCGGCTTCTTCAGGAGCGAAAATCCATGGATATCGCGATCACCGGCGCTCCGGAAGATGCCGCCCTCGGCGCGGAGATCGCCTCCGGCCTCGCCCGAAAGCCCATCGACCTCGTCGGGAAAACGACGCTGCGCGGGCTTTTCGGCGTCATCAGCCGGGCCTCGGTTTTTATCACCAACGACACCGGCCCGATGCACATGGCCAATGCCCTGCGCGTCCCCGTCGTCGGGATCTTCGGCCCGACCGATCCGCGCGTCACCGGGCCGTTCCACCCGCCCGCCACGGTCATCAGAAAAGAGGAGATTCCCTGCCGGCCCTGCTCCTACCGGCAATGCCCCTATGACCACCGTTGTCTGCGGCGCATCCCGGCCGAAGAGGTCTACGACGCGGCAGCGGCCTATCTTCCATGAAAAAACGAGCCGTCTTTCTCGACCGCGACGGGACGATCAATGCCGACGTCGGCTACCCGGGCGAGTACGGCCAGATCAAAATCTATCCCTACAGCTTCCAGGCCCTCCGCAAGATCAACGCCGCGGGATTCCTGATGGTCGTCGTGACGAACCAGTCGGGGGTCGGCCGCGGCTTTTTCACCGAGGCCGCGCTTGCGGATATCCATCGAAGGATGATCGCCGAATTCGCCGCCCGCGGAGTCCGCGTGGACGCGGTCTATTACTGCCCCCACTATGACCTTTCTGACGACCCCCGCTACCGGCTGGACTGCCCCTGCCGCAAACCCAAGCCGGAGATGGGCCGCCGGGCCGCCGCCGATCTCGACATCGATCTTTCGCGCTCGTACATGATCGGCGACAAGGTCGAAGACGTCCAGTTCGGCCTGAATATCGGAGCGACGCCGGTCCTCGTCCGGACGGGATTCGGCCCCTCGGCCGAAAAAAAACTTCAGGACGCAGGCGTCCGTCCCGCCGCCGTCAAGGACGATCTCCTCGAGGCCGTGAACTGGATCATGGCCCGCGAGGCCGAGATGGTCAAATGATCCGCTTCGACGATATCCTGGAAAAGATCTCGCCGCGATTCGGCGATAAAGACATCGCGGTCCTCCAGAAGGCCTATGTCTTTTCGGCGAAGGCCCATAAAGGCCAGGTTCGCCGCTCGGGAGAACCCTATCTCAGCCATCCTCTCGAAGTCGCCAAGCGGCTCGCCGACATGAACCTCGACCGGACGACGCTCGTTGCCGGGCTTCTCCATGACGTCCTGGAAGACACCGACGTCACGGCGGCCGAACTTAAGGAAACCTTCGGGAAGGACGTCGCCGGGCTCGTCGAGGGCGTGACGAAGATCAGCCGCGTTCAGGAGGCCTCGCCCGAGGCCCGCCAGGCCGAAACCGTCCGGAAGATCATCCTGGCCATGACCGACGATATCCGGGTCATCTTCATCAAGCTTGCCGACCGGCTGCACAATCTCCAGACGCTCAAATTCCTCTCCGAAGACAAACAGAAACAGATCGCCTCCGAGACTCTCGAGATCTACGCTCCGATCGCCAACCGGCTCGGGATGGGGCGCGTCAAATCCGAGCTCGAGGATCTCGCCTTCCGCTACGTCGAGCCCGAAGAGTATTTCCGGATCGCGTCGCTCGTCGAACCGCGCCGGAAACCGGCCGAGGCCGAGCTCAAAAAATTCCGCCGGACGCTCGAGGCCCTCATGAAGACGAACGGCATTCCCGCCGAGATTCATTTCCGGCTCAAGCGCCCTTACAGCATCTATCGAAAATTGAGGGCCCAGCGGATCGAATTCAACCAGGTGTACGACTTCATGGCCCTGCGGATCATCACCGACACGGTCAAGAATTGTTACGCCGCGCTCGGCATCATCCACCAGAAATGGCCGCCCATCCTCCCCCGCTTCCGCGATTTCATCGCCATGCCCAAGCCGAATCTCTACCAGGCCCTTCATACGACGATCATCACCGAAAAAAAGCTGAGTTTCGAGATCCAGATCCGGACGCGGGAAATGCACAACCTCGCCGAAAACGGGATCGCCGCGCACTGGAAATACAAAGACGAGGACCCGCGGAGCTTCATCCGGGAAGACCGGCGTCTGCAGTGGCTCCGGGAAATGGTCGAGCTTTTCCAAGACCATAAGAACCCCCAGGAATTTCTCAAGCACCTTAAAATCAACCTGATCCCCGAAGAGGTCTATGTCTTCACGCCCAAAGGACGCGTCGTTTCGCTCCCGAGCGGCGCTTCAGCCTTGGATTTCGCCTTCCGCATCCATACGGAAATCGGGCTTCACAGCATCCAAGCGAAGATCAACGGCAAAGGCTCTCCTTTGAAAACGCTTCTCAAGACGGGGGATATTATCGAGATCATCACCTCTCCCAACAAGCTCCCGTCGCGGAGCTGGCTGAATATCGCTTTCACGTCCGCCGCCCGGCATCAGCTCAAACGGTGGTTGAACTTGCGGGAGAAGGGAAAAAGCGTCTCTCTCGGGAAAAAATTGTGGAATAAAGAGATCGGGAAAAACAACCCTCCTCCCGGATTTCCAAGGGGAGAAGCGTTGGTCGAGCGCCTCCGGCAGGCCTACGGGCTCAAGATCGCCTCGCTCGAGGACTTCTACGCGCTGGCCGGACTCGGGAAAGTCGTCATCGACCGGAAATTCATGGAAAAAATTTCTCCGCTGGGTCTCAGGCCCGGCAAAAAAGCGAAAGAGGCCCGGCTGGCCATGCCCGAGATCCCGGTGAAAGCCAAGGGCGGCGAGCTCGTCCGGCTGGCCAAATGTTGTTCGCCCATCAAGGGCGAGCCGATCATTGGCTATATCACGGCGGGAAAAGGCGTCACCGCCCACACGCTCCGCTGTCCGCTGGTGATCAAAGAGGTCCTCTCGCCGCACCGCATGGTCGAGGTCTCCTGGGGAAAAGTGGTTCAGGCGGATTTCAAAGCCGGGCTCATCTTTCGTTCCGCGGACAAACCCGGATTGTTGGCCGAGGCGGCCACCGCCATCTCCAAGCTGGGCGGAAACATCACCAAGGCCGAGGTCGAAACGTTCCCGGACGCCAAGGCGCAAATCAAGTTCAACCTGATCATCCGGGACATCGAACACCTCGAAGCCGTCATGAAAGACTTGTCCGCTATCAAGGACGTCCTTTCCGTGGAGAGAATCTAGGCGAGGATCAGCGGGCCTTCTGGACCTTGCCGGACCGCAGGCATCGCGTGCAAACCCAGATTTGTCTCGGGCCCTTGGAGGTCTGGGCTTTGACGTGCTGAAGATTGGGTTTCCATTTCTTCGCCGAAGCCTTGTGGGAATGGCTGACGTTGTGTCCGAAGACGGGAGCTTTCTTGCAAATTTCACATATTTTTGGCATCGTCGTTTTCTTTTTAAGGTGCTTTTATAGCATAAAATGGGGGCGGCCGCAATAGATTTATAATCGATGGCGGCCCTTGAACGCTTCCAGCGTGTTTTTCATGAGCATGGCGATGGTCAAGGGCCCCACGCCGCCCGGTGAAGGGGTCAGCCAGCCGGCCTTATCGATGACGCGGGGCTGGACATCTCCGACCCACGTGTAGCCTTTGTCCTGGATCTCTTTCTCGCGCTTGGGATCGCTGCCGAAGAGCTCCCGAACCACGGCGGCATCGCTGACGGCATTGCTGCCCACGTCGATGACCAGCGCGCCTTCCTTGACGAAATCGGGCCCGACGAAACCCGGCTTGCCCATGGCCGCGATGAGAATGTCGGCCCGGGCCGCGACCTGGGCCAGGTTCTTGGTCTTGCTATGGCAGATCGTGACCGTGCCGTTCTCGTTGGTCAGCATGGTCGCCAGCGGTTTGCCGACGATGAGGCTCCGCCCGATGACCACGACATCCTTGCCTTCGATTCTCTCGCCCGTGGATTTAATGAGCTCAAGCACGCCGAGCGGGGTACAGGCCCTCAGGCCGGGCAGGTTCTGGAGGAGAAGGCCCAGGCTGAAGGGGTGGATGCCGTCGACGTCTTTATCGGGACGGATCCAGGAAATGACCTCATGCGTATCGAAACCCTTGGGAAGCGGCAGCTGGACGAGGATGGCGTCCACCATGCCGTCGCCATTTATCTCTTCGATCCTGGCCTTCAATTCGTCCCGCGTCGTCATCGCCGGCATATAAAGAATCCGGCCGTAGAGCCCCAGAGTCTGGCAGGCTTTCTCCTTCATCCGGAGATAGCTCTGGGACGCGGCGTTTTCGCCGACCAGGACCCCGACGAGTCCCGGGACTTTCCCGAGCGTCTGGCGGAAGTGCGCGACCTCGGCCTTGACCTGCTCCCGGATCTTGTCCGCCACGGGTTTCCCTTCGAGCCAAACGCCCATGTCGCCCTCCTCGTTGATAATAGAAAGCTCATTATAGCGGGGCCGGATCGAGATGACAAGGCGGCAAAAATGGCCGGCGCGGGCCGTCTTGGCCCCGGCGGATCCGGCCCTTTTTGGCATGAAGCTTGCTCCTTCCTTCGTCCTTGACGAAAAATCGCAAAAAGGTTACTTTTATTTAAAAAGTGCCATGCGCAAAAAGTTCTTCGTCGCGCTGATCCTCATCGGCCTCTCCGCCGCCCTTCACTACGGGTGCGCTTCGTCCCGCTCCGGCAGCGAAGTCCAGTTCGGCCTGTGGGCATCCGAGAAAAACCTCTGGGACGAGGCGATCTTCCGCTGGAAAAAAGCCATCGAAGCCGACCCGAAATCGGTCGCGGCCCACAATAACCTCGCCGTCGCCTATGAACAAAAAGGCCTTCCCGGGGAGGCGCTCAAGGAATACGAACTGGCGCTGAAGATCGACCCGGGGAATTCGTTTGTAAAGTCCAATTACAAAAACTGTCAAGAAAATATCCAGCCGCCCCAAAAAGACGCGGCCGCCGTAAAAAATGAGAAAAAATAGGGCTGCCATGGTCCTCGCGGCGTTCACCGTGCTCGCCGGGTACACCGCGGCCTGCGCGGTCGAGCCTTCAGTCAAAACGAGAGTCGAAATTCCCGGGACTGCGGCCTTCAAATGGGACGCCTACAAGGAGATCGTTCTGACCAATTTCTGGCAGGAGAAAGAAGTCAAGGATTTCGACCTCAACAAAGCCCTGATCGAATACCTGCGGAACGAGATCGCGCCCCAATTCAAAGGGAAGCTGTCCTCCGCGACGATCGCCTGGGACACGGCGGAAATGCTCAATAATAAGGAGGCCTGGAAACAGGTCGTTCCACAGGCGCAGGATCGGATCATCTTGACGGGAAAAGCCCAGTTCACCCAGGATCTCCGGAAGGCGCTTCTCGCCAAAGACCGCCGGGCCATCGACGACGGCCCGTTCGCGCCGGAGAAAGCCTGGGCCGAGCGCGTGGCTTTCACGTTCAAGATCGAATTCTATCTGATCAATCCGGAGAGCGGCGAAATCCTTCTCCGCAAGGACTTTCTGGAAGCGCAGGACTATGAGAATTCAAAAGAGCCCGCGGAGTTCGCCTTCTCCGACCTCATGCAAAAAATCAAGCTGAAGCTTTTCCGCCTTTTCTTCGGGTCCGAGAAAAGCCAGGAACGATACCTCCTGAGGAGATAAAAGGGGCGCCATGACATATCCTCGAAGAATCCTCCCGCTCTTGATCCTCTCCGCCGCCCTGGCTCTGCCCGGCCTCGGCCAGAATTACTTCTTTCCGTATTACGGGAAGAACAAGATCGTCTATGAGAAATTCGCCTGGAAAAGCTACGACACCGAACACTTTCAGCTCTATTTCTATAACGACGATATGGCCGCCCTGAAGAATCTCGCGGAAACGGCCGAAAGCGCCTACCGGAAAGTCAGCCAAGAGCTCAAGTACCAGCTCAAGGATCCCGTGCCGCTCATCTTTTATACGACCTATACGGACTTCGAGCAGACGAACATCTTCGAAGTGGGCGAGGGGGTGCTCGGCGTTTCCGAGCCGGTGCTCCACCGGATCGGCATCCACGGCGACATGGCGATCGATGAGATGCAATCCTTGATCACGCACGAGCTGACCCACATTTTCGAATTCGACATCCTGTGGGGCAATCCGGGCGCGGCCCTCTACGCCGTCAACGAGCCGCCCCTGTGGACTTTCGAAGGCCTCTCGGAATATTTCACCGGCGTATGGTCGGCCTGGTCCACACTCATCCTGCGCGATACCGTGATCAACGATCGGATCCCTGAGTTCTCCGAATCCGGAGAGCTCTTTGCCCGCTATCCCATGGCCCGCGAGCCGGCCTATGACTTCGGCCATGCCCTCTACGAGTTCATGGAATTCCGGTTCGGCAAAAATGCCGCCGGCGATTTTTTCAAGTCCCTGAAAGGGGAATCTCCGCTCCTCGGAAAGCGCGATCCGCTAAAGAAAGCCTTTAATTTGGACTCCAAGGCCTTCAGTTTCGAGTTCAAGAAATATCTCCGGGAACGATTCAAGGAATATTACAGCCGGGAAAATCCCGAGGACTACAGCCTTCCCATCGGCCCTGAGTTCCCGATGAACCCCTATTATTTCGCCTTCTCTCACGCCGTATCGCCCTCCGGGGACCTCGTGGCCACGATCACCTTCAACGCCCAGGATGGCGACGTCGACATCGTCCTGATGTCGACCAAAGACGGGAAGATCCTCAAGAATCTCACCAAAGGCTATACGTCCCAGTACGAATCGATCAGATTCGAGATCGATCCTTCGCTCGGGAAGAGTCTGGCCTGGTCGCGGGACGGTGACCGCCTGGCGTTCTTCGCCAGGGACGGGGAGAAACACTCGCTCTTCATCATCGACGCGTTCGACGGGTCCACGATCCGGAAGATCAAGGTGCCGGACGATCAGCCTGTCTGCCCCACGTTCTATCCGGACGGCCGGAAGATTATGTTCTCCGCGTTCAAGAAGGGCATTCGCGACATTTTCGAGCTGGACCTCGCGACGGGACAGACCAAGAACTTGACCAGGGATCCCCTCTACCAAAAAGCTCCGATGCTTTCGCCCGACGGGAAAACCGTCGTCTATTCCATCCGCGTGGATTCCTACGACAAACTGTTTCTCTCTCCCGTCGACGACTTCACGAAGAAAAAGCAGCTCACCTTCGGCAAAGGGAACACGGTCACTCCGGAATTTTCCGCGGACGGGAAGACCGTCTTCTTCTCGGGGGACGCCAAGGGCGCCTACAACATCTACGCCCTCAACCTCGAATCGGGAGAGCTTCGCCGCTTTACGGACGTGAGGACGGGAAATTTCTTCCCCGCCCCCCTGCCCAACGATCCGCAGAGGATCATCTTTTCCTCGTTCAACAAGGGCGCCTTTCAACTCTTCAAAAGCGCCGGCGAAGGGGTCGCCGAACAGACGCTGACCTTCGCCGACATCGGGCCGGACGAAAAATTCAAGATGTTCGAGCCCCCCGTTTCGCTCGAAATCGACCCGGCCAAGATCCAGGCCCACAACGGCTTGGGCAAGCTTTATGTCGCGTCCCGCCCGCCCGTCGATGCGATCGTGTCCACGGACGGTTCGATCTACGGCGGGTCATCCCTCGCCTTCACGGACCTCCTCGGCAATCACACGTTTTCGCTGACCGCCTATCAGGTCCGGGAATTCCGCTCGATGTACCTGGGCTATTTCAACCAGCGGAACAGGTTCCAATGGGCGATCAACGCCTTCCAATACACGGTTTTTTATTACCCCAACAGCTACTATTACGATCCTTCTCTCTGGAACTTCACGACCTATTCGGACGCTATCGCCACGCGGAGGATCACGGGGGCCAGCGCCATGGGCGTTTACCCTCTCAATAAATATGTCCGCGCCGAGGGCGAACTCGCCTTCTACCATTTCGAGGAGGATTTTCTCGACCCCCAGGCCCTCGGCATGTCCGGACCTTTGTCGTATGGATATTTCATGAACGGCGACATGCTCTCCGCCTCGTTTTCGCTGACGGGAGAGACGACGCATTTCAAGCAATATGGGCCGGCCGCCGGGCATACGTTCCGGCTTTCGATCGCCCAATCGCTTCCGGTCGCCGACGCTTTCATCCATAACACCACGTTTGAAGCCGACCTGCGAAAATACTTTTACCTTGGCTCGGACTTTCTTTTGGCCTTCCGCGTCAACGCGTTCCTGAGCGGGGGGCGCGATCCTTTCCTGGGCTATTACGGCGGCAATAACCAGGTCCGCTCGGTGGACTTCTATATGCTCGTCGCCACGAAATACTGGTTCGCCAACGCCGAGATCCGCTTCCCCCTCGTCGACGCGGCCTCGACGATCATCGGAATGATCGGCCCCGTGCGGGGGGTCTTGTTCTTCGACATCACCAGGAGCCAGTATGGGGACTATCCGGCGAAATTCTACCGGTACGACGCCGCCCTGGGCGATTTTCCCTATCACGTGCTCGACGCCATCGGCTCCTTCGGCGGCGGCCTCGAATTGTTCGTCTTCGGCTATCCGATTCACATCGAATTCGCGAAACGACTCGAGTGGCCGAGCCTTGCGGCGCCCTTCAGTTTCAACGAATACGGAAGCTACACCACAAGATTCTGGATCGGTTTCGATTTCTAAACGGGCGTTTCGCTCGCCGTAAAGGCGTGGTTCTCCGCCGCCCGGTAAACTTCGAATTTTCGTAAAAAAACTCTTGAAATGGGGTTAAGGGAATGGTATGATGGCGAAGCTTTCTTGGGAGGAGAGGTAAAAATATCCACAGTTGTGGATATTTCTGTGGAAAAATAAATTTCGGCCGCGCAAATGGAAGAAAAGACAAATCCTTGGCTTCAAATCATCCTTGACGCCAAGAAAAAAATCGACGCCGACGGTTTCGAGACCTGGATCGTTCCGACGTCCTATATCGGGCAGGAACTCGACAGCCTCTATATCAAGGTCCCCAATCCTTATTTTAAAGACTGGATCTCCTTCCATTTTTCGGGCCTTCTCAACGAAAGCTCGCAGAAGATCTTCGGCAAAGTGTTCGACATCAAATACATCCTCGACGAATCGCCGTCCTCGTTCAAGAGAAGCTCGCCCGACGAGCGGCGGACGAAATCCGGAATGCTCCTCAATCCGAACCTGAACCCCAACTACACTTTCGAGAATTTCGTCGTCGGCTCGTGCAACCAGTTCGCCCACGCCGCTTCTCTGGCCGTGGCCAAGATCCCGGCGAAATCCTATAACCCGCTCTACGTCTACGGCGGCTCCGGCCTCGGCAAGACCCATCTCATGAACGCCATCGGCCATTTCACGCTCCACAACGATCCGCGGTTGAAAATTCTCTATATCACCACGGAAAAGTTCATGAACGACCTCATCAATCATCTTCAATACGGAAAGATCCTGGATTTTCGGGAAAAATACAGGAGTATCGACGTCCTTCTCATGGACGATATCCACAACCTTTCCGGAAAAGACCGGACCAAGGAGGAATTTTTCCACACCTTCAATCATCTCTACGACAACCAGAAGCAAATCGTCATCTCGAGCGACTGTCAGCCGAAAGAGATCCCCGGCCTCGAAGAACGGTTCCGCTCCCGGTTCGAATGGGGCCTGATTGCCGACCTGAAACCGCCGGACATCGAGACCCGGATCGCCATCTTGAATAAAAAAGCCGAACTCGAGGGCGTCGACCTTCCGGAAAGCGTCGCCCTCTTCATCGCCGACAAGGTCAATTCCAATATCCGGGAGCTCGAAGGCTACCTGCGCCGCGTCGTCGCCTACGCCTCTTTAAAAGGCGAAAAAATCGAATTGGATATCGCCAAAGAGTCCCTCAAAGACCTTTTGGACTCGACCTCGCGGATCGTGACTGTGGAAAAGATCCAGAAATTAGTCTGCCATAAATACAAAATCAAGCTCGTGCAATTAAAATCCAAAAACAATTCTCCGAAAGTCGCCTTTCCCCGCCAGATCGCCATGTATTTATCGAAGGAATTGACCCACACTTCGTTGCCGGAAATCGGCAAGAAATTCGGTGGAAAACACCACACAACGGTCATTCATAGTCTCCGGAAAATCGAGCGTTTGCGCGAGGAGAATTCGGAATTCGACAAAGAAATCAACAGCCTTTTAAATTTCATCCAGTAATGAAATCAGAATCTTCCACGTGTTATGCACATTTCATTTGCTTTTCTTCTTCTTATTCATTACTCTTTATTCATAAAGAAATAATAATAAGAGCGAGCTCTTATTCAGGAAGGTGATCCCATGAAATTCTCGATCATGAAAGAAAACCTGTTGGAGGAACTGCAGCTACTCCAGGGCATCGTCGAGAAAAGAAACACCATGCCGATCCTGGCGAACATTCTCGTTCAAGCGTCCGGGAATGAGATCGAAATCACGGGGACTGACCTCGAAGTCGGGTTGAAAACGCATTTCGAGGCGCGGATCGACGAGCCGGGAGAGATCACGGTCTCCGGAAAAAAGATCTTCGAGATCGTTAAATCGCTGCCGGACGGCCTGCCAGTGACGTTCAAAGAAGACAAGAACCTGACCATGGAGGTCACGGCCGGAGAGAGCGAATTCAAGGTTCTCTGCCTGCCGAAAGAAGATTATCCTCAGGTTCCAGAGCCAAAATTCGCGAAAAAAATCACCTTTCCCCTCGAGTCGTTCAAGGACATGATCGACCGCGTTTTTTTCGCGATCGCCCAGGAACAGAGATATTATCTCAACGGCGCGCTGATGGTCCTGAAAAACAAGTCGCTGGAACTCATCAGCACGGATGGGCACCGGCTCTCTTATACGGCGAAAACCGTCGATAATCTCAGCCTGACCAAAGAAATCCGGGTGATCGTCTCGAAGAAAACGTTGAGCGAGCTCCGCAAATACAGCGAGGGGACGGTCGAATTCGACATGGACGAGAATAATCTCTTCTTCCGGTGCGGTCACCGGACGCTCATTTCTCGGATCATCGAGAGCAAATTCCCCAATTTCGAGGCCGTCATTCCCAAGGACAACGCGAGCACGGCCTTACTGCCGCGGGAAGAGTTCACGAACGCCATCCGGCGGGTTTCCCTGCTGTCCGCCGAACGCTCGCGGGGAATCAAGTTCACCCTCGAAAAGAACAAGATGCGGCTATTCTCTTCCAACCCGGAGATTGGCGAGGCCCGGGACAAGCTGGACGTCGAATACGCGGGCGCGAACCTGGAAATCGGGTTCAATTCGCAATACATCCTCGATTTTCTGACGACCGTGAGCGCCGACAAGATCCGGCTCGAATTGAAGGACGAAAACAGCGCTGCCCTCATGCGGCCGGATACGGAAGAGGACGTCAAGAGCATCTACGTCCTCATGCCGATGAAGATCTGAGGCGGAAGCCGCCTGAGTCTTTACCGCATTCTTCGCTTTTCAGTTAATCCTCCCATGATCGAAGATGAAAAACGCGGGAATTACGGCGACCGGCTGGACGGCTGGAAAGAGATCTCGGCGTATCTCCGTTGCGATGTCCGGACCTGTCTTCGCTGGGCGAAACACAGCGGGCTTCCCATCAGCCGCGTCGGGAATAGCCACAAACGTTCCAAGGTGATCGCGTTCAAACCCGATTTGGACCAGTGGCTGGTCCGCGGGCGGAACCAGGTTGCGAAAAAACCGGGCCGGCGATACGCAATCGCGAAGCTTGTTCTTGCGATTCTTCCGGTGCTGATCGCGCTGATTTTCGTCCTTCCCCGCGTGCTTCCCCCCTCGTCCGGCCCGATCCGGATGGAATTGAATGGTCAAGCTCTCGTGGCCATCGACGCGAAAAACACCCCGCTTTGGAGTATCGGTCTTGATGCGGCGGGGGATCAGGCGTATTTCTATAACGACGTTCCGGGTATATTCAACTGGAAGCGATCTCATATCGCGTTCGGCGATATCGACCGGGACGGCCGGAACGAAGTCGCGGTTTTCCTCGACGCGGACAACCCCGCGGCGCGGGCGGTCGCCTTATTCGACGATAATGGCCGCCGGCTCTGGAAAAAGGAAATCCGCTTCGAGGCTGCGTACGCCGAAGAAACGCCGGGGAACAACTTTCTCCCGATGCAAATCGAAATCAAGGATGTTCTCGGCGACTCGAGGCCGGAGATCCTTGCTCTGTGGCGGCACGCCCGCTTTTATCCCGGAATTTTCGAGATTTATTCCATTGACGGAACCCGGCTTTTCCATTACGAGCATACCGGAGTCCTTCAGTCTTTTGCCTTGCAGTTCGATGGGAACGGAGAGCACGTTCGGGAAATCCTTTTGGGCGGCACCAATAATTTGCTGGGCGGAGACGCTGTTTTGGTCGTTATCGACCCCTCCGACCTCAGGAGCGGGCTTGGCCCGCCCTATACGATCCCTTCGGAATTCGAAGGCCGAAAGCCCGGATTGCGGCGATACCTGCCGCTCAACCCGCAGCCGGCCGCTCAAAAACGTTATTTTCCGGTTTCCTCATAACGAAATGGCGCCAACCGAGGTCCTCCCTTACATGAATGTTCTCGAGATCCTTCCCTCCAGGCAGGGTTACTCCATCCAGGTTCAATACGGCGTCTCCGAAAGGGCCTATTATAAATTCGACTCCGACTTTCGCCTTCTCGATGTCCAAGCTTCGCCTGGCCTGATGAGGTCCTACAACGACCGTCTCCGGCGGGGAATTCTCCACAAACCGCTGGAGCAGTTTCTTGCCGAACGAGGAAGCGATTTTTGGCGGTGGAACGGCGCCGGATGGCTCGATTCCGCGATCAAAAACGGATTGGCGAGACGAATCCGATTCGATATGCGTATCGACGAGGCCGGAGAAAAACCCCCACCTTAAGCATGGTCTTTTTCATGACAACCTCTACTTAAAAAGCATCCATCAGTTGTCAATTTGATTTATAAAAACGGACGGGTCAATAGATGGAGAGAAACTGTCACAAGATGCCTATTCCTGCCCACTTAAAACGGAGAATACGATATGTCTTTTAATTTCGGTGACAGACAACTCAACCTAAATAGGGTTTTTACTAATTCATCATCTGCCCTTGAAGGTCGTTGAATTCTTCTAAGACTGCCCGGTTATAGGGGTAACAGGTATCGTATTTCGTCCTCGCTCCGATCCAGGGGAAAGGAATTTAGTGTATTGGGTTGTCTGTCACCAAAATTAGGGATATGATGAATTAGGATCTTTTATATCTTTAAATCAAAGGAGGGGCGATCGCCCGCAATAAACATGAACCATTTCAGATTTGCGATTTTATGTTTGGCCATGACCATGTGCCTGACCCTGGCCGCGGGGGATCAAGGAACGGCCGTCGACAACACTAATCCGTTTTTTTCACAGTACAAGACGCCGCTGAACACCCCGCCCTTCAATCTGATCAAGAACGAGCATTTTCTGCCGGCCATAAAGGAAGGCATCCGGCAACAGCAGGTCGAGATCGAGGTCATCGTCAACAATCCGGCCGTTCCGGCTTTCGCCAATACCCTGGAGGCCCTGGACGCGAGCGGGCGGCTCCTGTCCGAAGTCAACGCGGTTTTCGGCGCATTGCAGGGCGCCGACACGAACCCCGCTATCCAGAGCATCGCCAAAGAGGCGACGCCGCTCATAGCGGCCCATGGCGACAATATCCGCTTGAACGAAAAACTCTTCGCCCGTGTGAAGGCGGTCTACGACCAGCGCGCCAAGTTGAAGCTCAAGCCCGAGGAGCAGTTCCTTCTCGAAAACACCTACCGCGACTTCGTCCGCGGCGGCGCGCTGCTGGATGAAAAGCTAAAAGCCCGGCTCCGCGAGCTGAACCAGCAACTGGCCATGCTTTCGCTCCGGTTCGGCGACAACCTGCTGGCCGAAACCAACGATTTCAAGCTGGTCCTCGAGAATCGTGACGACCTGGCCGGCCTGCCTCCCTCCGTCGTGGCCATGGCCGAGGGGACAGCCCGTCAACTGAAGATGCCCGGCAAATGGGTCTTCACCGTCCAGGTTCCGAGCATGACGCCTTTTCTGCAGTATTCGACGCGGCGGGATTTGCGCGAAAAACTCTACCGCGGCTATATCACGCGCGGCGACCGCGGCAACGAGCGCGACAACAAAGACATTATCCGCCAGATCGTCAACCTGCGCTGTGAGAAGGCGAAGCTCCTGGGCTACGACAGCCATGCCGCCTTCGTCCTGGAGACCAACATGGCCAAGACCCCCGCGGCCGTGGATGCTTTCCTGAATAGATTATGGGACCCGGCCTTGAAACGCGCCAAGGGGGAAGTGGCCGACATGCAGGCTCTCATCGACCGCGAAGGCGGCAAATTCAAGCTCGCCCCGTGGGACTGGTGGTACTACGCGGAGAAAGTCCGCCAGGAAAAATACGCCCTCGACGACACCGCCTTGCGCCCCTATTTCAAGCTCGAGAACGTCCGTATGGGCATCTTCACGCTCTGCGAAAAGCTCTATGGGCTGAAGTTCATCGAACGGCACGACATCCCGGTCTACAACCCGGAAGTCCAGGTCGTCGAGGTGCGCGAAACCGACGGCCGCTACGTGGGCGTCCTATACATGGATTTCCATCCGCGACCGAGCAAGCGCGGCGGCGCCTGGTCGGGCGCGTTCCGTCGCCAGTCTTACGAAAAGGGCAAGCGCGTGGCGCCCCTCTCGACCATAACGTGCAATTTCACGCGCGCCACGGCCGACGCGCCCTCGCTGCTCAGCGTGGAAGAGGCGAAGACTTTCGCCCACGAATTCGGGCATTCGCTGGCAACCCTCCTCTCGGATGGGATTTATCGAGGCCGCTCCGTGCCCCGGGACGGGGTGGAGCTCCCTTCGCAGATCATGGAAAACTGGATGCTGGAGCCGGAATTGCTCACCCTCTACGCCAAGCACTATCAGACGGGCGCCGTCATTCCGGCCGAGCTCGTCCAAAAGCTTCAGAAAAGCAGTCTTTTCAATCAAGGCTTTGAAACCGTGGAGTACCTCGCGGCTTCGATTCTCGACATGAAATGGCATGAGATGACACAGCCTCAGCCCGGCCTGAACGTCGACGAGTTCGAAACCCGGGCCATGACCGGCATCGGCCTCATCTCGGAGATCACGCCCCGCTACCGGAGCACCTACTTCAATCATATCTTTAACGGCGGCTATTCCGCCGGGTATTACGTTTATATCTGGGCCGCGCAGCTCGACGCCGACGCCTTCGAAGCCTTCAAGGAAAAAGGGCTGTTCGACAAGGCGACCGCCCTCTCGTTCCGGAAAAACGTGCTCGAGAAATACGGCGCCCTCGAACTCATGCCCCAGTACGTGGCGTTCCGCGGCGCCGAACCGAAGATCGAACCGCTTCTGAAACGTCGAGGTCTGCTGAAGTAGAGGTGGCTCCGGCGGCAGCCGCTCCGGAGTTGACAGGCAGGGGCGGTCGAATATAAAATCCGCCCGGAAAAAGAATTCCAGAAAACGACTTCATGTTTTCGCCGAAACTCCTGTAAGCCGTATGTCAGCCTTAAGAAAAACCATCCGGCAGCGGAAAAACGACCTCCTCGCCCTGGCCGCATTCTCCGCCCTGACTTTGATCCTGACTTACCCCTTGATTTTGAACCTGGGGACCGGTGTCCGGGACAAGGGCGATCCCGCTCTCAACAGCTATATCATGGCCTGGGAAGCCCACCAATTCGGACGCCTGGATTTCTCCCACTTTTTTGACACCAACATGTTTTATCCCTTTAAGGGGACGCTGACTTATTCCGAGATCCTCCTGCCGCAAGCCGTGGCCGCGTTTCCCATTCTCGCCGTTTTCGGAAACCCGATTCTGTCCTACAACATCGTTCTTCTCCTCGCTTTTCTCACTTCGGCGCTGGGCATGCGGGCCCTCGCCCGCCATCTTGTCAAGAACGAGTTCGCCGCGTTTCTGGCCGGGCTCATTTATGCCTTTTCGCCTTTCATGTTCTCCCACCTGTCTCATCTCCAGGTCATCACCGCGGGCGGCTTGCCGCTCGCTATGCTTTATCTCCATAAATTTTTCGAGGATGGACGGACGCGGGACATCCTCGGCTTCACCTTCTTCTATATCATCCAGTTTCTGGCCAATGGATATTACGGGATCTTTCTGACCTTGTTCGCCGGTCTCTTTATCGTCGCCTGGATGATCGTCGAGCGCCGGTACGCGGACCGGAAATTTTGGGCGCGGCTCGCGCTCTTCGCCGCCCTTGCCGCCGCGTTTGTCGGCCCGGTCCTTTTTCGCTATTTCCTCATGAGCCGGGGAACAGACTTCAACCGCGGCCCCGGAAGTCCGCTTCCGCTCACGAGCTACATGACCGCTCCCAGCATTAACCGGCTTTACGGCCAAATCACCCAGCCTTTCCGAAAATCGGAAGGCGACCTTTTCCCGGGCATCATCGCCGTCATTCTCGCCGGACTGGGCCTGGCCGCGAATCTGAGGATCCGCCCGATGTCGAGCCAAGATGAATATCGCGGCCGCCCGAAAATGACGGGTTTCGCGCGCGCCGCCGTGACCGGCTTGATGGCCGCGGATGCCTTCTGGATCCTGGCGGAAATCATGTCGGGGTTCGAGCTCGGGTCCTCGAATGAAGTTCTTTTCCACCCCGCCTGCCTTCTCCTCCTCCCGATTCCGGCCGGGATTTTGATTTTTCTCATCGCCCTCCGCCGGACATTCGAACGGAGGCTGCGGGGTCCGGCCTATCGGATCTCCTTCAAGGATAAAAAGTTTTGGACCTATCCGGTTCTCCTGGTCCTGGCCGCGCTCCTGACTCTGGGCAGCCGGGGACTTTATGTCATCCTTTATAAATGCGTTCCCGGTTTCAGCGGCCTCCGCGCCACTCCCCGTTTTCATGTTTTCTTTATGCTGGCCCTGGCCGTTCTCGCCGCGCATGGAGCGAAAGCGCTCATGGAGTCCGCCCGGCCGAAACGGCGCGCGGCCGCTTTCATCCTCATCCCGCTTCTCATTCTCGCGGAATTCGCCTCCATCCCCCTCCCTCTCGCCAAGCTCCCGGCCCCGCGGGACATTCCTGAAGTCTACCGCTGGCTGGCCGCTGAAAAGGAAAACGACCGGGTCTTGCTCGAGCTCCCGCTGCCTGAATCGAGCGCGTGGGCCGGCGCGGTCGAAGCCTCCCGGCTCTACTTCTCGACCTTTCATTGGACCCGGATGGTGAACGGCTACAGCGGCTATATCCCTCCGCTTTACAGCGAGCTGTGCTTCCGCTGGAAGAAACTGCCCCTGGCCGAATTCGTCAAGGACGCCGCCGACCTTGGCGTCAATACGATCATATTTCACGCGAACGAGCCCTTCACCGAAGAGACTTTCCGGCTGAGGATAGCCGAAGCCCGATCCGAGGACGAGCAAATCGTCCTCGAGAAAGCGTTCGGGACCGATTATGTCTTCGCCGTCAAGGCGAGCCGGCCGGCCAAGCCGCTTCAGGCCGAGTCCCGCGTCCGCCGACCGCTCGAAAAAAAAGGGTGGACGGTCACGGCGAGCGCCAAGCAGGATCAGGCGGCGAAGGCCGTGGACGGCTCTATGGCGACGCGCTGGGAAAGCGGCCCCCAGGCCGTCGGCGTGTCCGTGGCTGTGGACCTGAAAACGATCGAGACCGTCGGCGGGTTCTCGTTCAAGCTCGGCCGGAGCCCGCTGGACTATCCGCGCGGATACCTCGCCGAAGTCTCGACCGACGGAAAAACATGGGAGACCGTCGCCCGTCAGGAAAAAACCGTTCTCCCGATCCGGGACTTTCTCCGGCCGAAAGATCTCGGCCTGGATGTCGAATTCGCGCCTCGCGACGTCCGTTATATCCGGATCACGAACACCGCGGAAGAGCCGATTTACTACTGGTCGATTTACGAGATCGAAGTCTATCGCTGACGGACGTTTCGACGGCGCCCTCCCTCGTTTCTCGACAGCGGACGGGCCCCGGGCTTTGCCCGTGGGATCACGTCCGCCGTACTCGCCCGTGGATATAAGCCACGGGCGAGTGGCGAGCTTAAGGCTCGTCCCTTGATAACGGGCTAAGCCATCAGGGACGCGAAATATTCGGATAATTTTTGAACGGCTTTTTTGACCGGCAAAGATAGGGATGATCCGAAATCATTTTTTCCCGGCTGAATCCCCAGAATGATCGTTTTACAGCCCACGGTTTCCTCTAGATATCGGACGAACAAAGCCAGGGATATCTTGTGCGTCGAAACGCCCTCGTCCGCGAGAGCGTCCTTCTCCACGAGAAAAATCGTTCCCGGCCGATAGGGGCCGGCGCCGGCGTCGAGGATGAGAACGAGGTCGGGCCCGATTTTCCTGATGATCCCGGTCCAATTCTCCGGGACTTCGCGGCCCAGGAGGACCCTCAAACGCGAACGCGCTTTCCCCCGCGTCGCTTTTTTGATCGATTCGGCGCAAATGAGACCGGCGGCGTCGTCGCCTCTGGCTTTGTTCCCGACGCCGAGAACGACGATTTTCAGGGAGGCTTGGATCTCGCGGCGGACGAGCCGTTTCCAATCCGTTTTCGTTCGGGACATGGCGCTTAAAACCCGGATCTTACGATTGGGCCGGTTCCGTCTTCGACGGAGGCGGGGGCGGAACCGCGGGCTTGGCTTCTCTTTTTGGGATCGCCCGCGTGAAGATCCATTCCATCTTCAGATCGTGGCGGTCGAACCCGGCGGTCTCGAAGAGATGATCCATTTCCATGGCCTTCACGGGGTTCGTCGGGCAGGAATCCACGCACTGGGCGCAGTGGATGCAGCGGTCGTTGTGGATGACCATTTTGAATTTCTTTTCGGCTTCGTTCACCGAAGTGATTTCGATCGCCTCGGCCGGACAGTCCCGCTCGCAGGCGCGGCAGGCAATGCAAATATCGGGATGGAGAAAAGGCGTCCCCCGGAAATCCTTGGGGACCTCGAGTTTTTTGAACGGATAGTCCACGGTGTTGGGCTTTTTGAAGAGATGGCGAAGAAGCTCCGGAAGGAAAACCGCAACTTTCATAATAGCAATCCCTTGATCAAAATGACGATCAGAAGCTGGAGGACGGCCAGGGGGGCCAGGGTTTTCCAGGCGAAAGTAACGACCTGGTCCACCCGGATCCGGGAGGTGAGGGCCCGGATGAGCGACAGGAAAAAGATGACGAAGAGCGTTTTGACGACGAAGTTCAGGAGGCCGATTCCGGGTCCGCCGGGAAAACCGGCGAGGAAGACCGCTGCCACGAGGCCGCTCGAAACGACGAGCTCGATGTCGATCATGAGCCGGAAAAAAGCCAGCTTCTTTCCCGAATATTCGGTGAAGGTCCCGCCGACGATTTCCGTCTCGGCGTGCGGGATGTCGAACGGCGTGCGCTCGAGCTTGGCCTGGACGCAGATCATGGCGATGACGAACCCGAGCAGGTTGGGCAGGATGAGCAGGGGCTTTTTCTGATAGAAATGGGCGATCTCGGCGAGCCGCCAGGAATTGGCCAGGATCGCCGGGCTCAGGACGGCCATGAAGAGGGGAACCTCGTAGCCGAAGAGCATCGTCAGGACGCGCGTTCCGCCGATGGTCGAAAAGAGGTTGGTCGAGGACCATCCCGCCAGGAAGAAGATCAGGGTCGGGAGGCTGAGGAGATAGAGGAGGACGATGATGTCGCCGGAAAAGGAGATCATGCGGACCGCGTCCTCGCTGTAGGGCCAGAGCGGAAGGAGCAGTCCGGCCGTGGCGACAATGGCCAGGCCGATGATCGGCAGGAGCGTGAACAGGGTCTTGTCCGCCCGCTCGGGGACGACGTCCTCCTTGGCCAGGAGCTTGACGAAATCGGCGATCGGCTGGAGGATCCCCCACCGCCCCGTGTGCGTCGGGCCCATCCGGTTCTGAAGGCGGGCATAGACTTTCCGGTCGAACCATTCGCAGAACGTGGCATAGACGAACAGAAAAAGGAGCCCCGGATAGACGAGAAGGTAGAGGATCGTTTTCAGAACGGCCATACCGCATTCCTTTTCACGGGACGATTTTTGAAGCGTTCGTCGGCGAGCTTCCGGAGTTCGCTGAAGCGCACGATTTTCTCTTCGCCGGTCCGCCCATTGACGAGCTCGACGGTCCGCTCGGCGCAGCAGATGCAGGGATCGATGGCGGCGAAGATCAGCGGGATGTCGGCGATGAACCCGCTCTTGAGCATCTCAACCGTCGCCGGATAATTGGCCAGTGTCGGGGCCCGGACTTTCAGCCGTTCGGGCTTGTCCGATCCGTTGGATTTGATGTAGTGCATGTTTTCGCCGCGCGGGGCTTCATAGCGGCTGACGACTTCGTTCGGCTTGGCCCGCCTGGGCGCTTTGACGGCGATGTCGCCGGTCGGAAGATTCTTCAGGAGGAATTCGCAGATTTTATAGGACTCGAGGAGCTCTTTGATCCGGACCACGGTCCGGCCCAGGACGTCGCAGGTGTCCGCCGTGCAGACGTCGAAGGGGACTTCGTCGTAGACCGCGTGGGGGTCGTCCTTGCGGACGTCGGCCGAGATGCTCGAGGCGCGGGCAGTGGGGCCGACCGCGCAAAGAGCGAGCGCCTTTTCCCTGGAGAGGTAGCCGACGCCGGCTAGGCGTCCCACGAACGTCGGCTCCGAGGCGCCGATCTTGAAATAGAATTCGGTGCGCGTCCGCAGGACGGCGAGGCCGTCGAGGATTTTTTTGATTTGGAGTTCATCGAGATCGCGGCGGACGCCGCCGAGCGTGTTCATCGCGTAGTGAACGCGGTTGCCCGAGATCATCTCTAGGAGGTCCATCACGACCTCGCGGTCGCGCCAGGTGTACATGAAGAACGAGTCGAATCCGGCCTCGTGGCCGGCGACGCCCAGCCAGAGCAGATGGCTGTGCACCCGCTCGAGTTCGGAGACGAGATAGCGGATGTAGTTGCCCCGCTTGGGCGGCGCGATTTCCATGAGCTTTTCCACGCCCTGAACATAGCAGGTGGAGTGGGAGTGCGAGCAGATCCCGCAGATCCGCTCGGTGAGGTAGATATTCTGGATCCAGGTCTTTTCTTCGGCGAGCTTTTCCAGGCCGCGGTGGTTGTAGCCGAGCCTGATATCCGCGTCCTTGATGACCTCGCCCTCGACCGTCATGCGCAGGCTGATGGGCTCTTTCAGGGCGGGGTGCTGCGGCCCGATGGGGATGGTGAACTTCATTTCTTGCCTCCGGGGATGATTTCCGCGGGCCGTTCGTATTTCCAGTCTTTCCGGAGAGGGAAGTTGCCGGCCGGCCAGTCGTCGGGCACGACCAGCGGTCTGGAGTCGGGGATATTGTCGATGACGACGCCGAACATATCCTGAAGCTCCCGCTCGTACAGGATCGCGCCGGGCAGGCTCGGGCAGATGCTGACGAGGTGGGGATCGGCCTTCGGAATCCGGGTCCGGACGTTCAGGTTTCCGTTGAGGTCGGCGAGATGGTACAGGATTTCATAGGAATCGCCGGCGTCCAAGCCGCTGATCGTGGCGACGTACGTGTAATGGAGGTCCTTGCTGAGGCCGGCGAAAACAGGGGCCACGTTTCCGGGGGCGATCGTCATGAAAACCCGCCGGAGGGCCGGGTTGGAAATCTCGACGATTTTATCGCCGAAGAGGTTTTTCAATTTCTCCATGAGTTCTAAATCGGTCATAAGGTCCTCGAAGTCTAGAGTTTTCCCAGGAGCTTGACGACTCCATCCAGAATGGCGTCGGGCCGGGCCGGGCAGCCGGGAACGTACACGTTCACGGGGATGACCTGGTCTAAGCCTCCCATGATGTTATAAGCGCCGCGGTAAACGCAACCCGACATGGCGCACGCGCCGACGGCGATGACGAACTTCGGGTCCGGGGTTTGTTCGTAAATGCGGATGATCCGGTCCTTGATCTGCCGGGTCACCGGTCCGGTGGCGATGATCACGTCCGCGTGCCGCGGCGTGGCCTTGAGCAGCACCCCGAACCGCTCCACGTCGAAGCGGGGGGTGAGGGCCGCCACGATCTCGATGTCGCAGGCGTTGCAGGCGCCCGAATTCAAGTGCAGGATCCAGGGGGACTTGATCCGGGACCAGCGCACGAGTCTGTCTAACATTTCAGCTCCTTGTCACGAGGGCCATGATGGACAGGAAGATCACGGCCAGGTAGAGCACGGCGAACCAGACGATCTTGCCGGACGGAACGGTCGCGATCATGAGCGCGGCGACGTGCATGATGGTGAAAAACAGGGCGATGAAAAAGAAAAGGCGGTAGCCGAACTGCACTTTGACGCCGGGGATGTCCTCTCCGCAGGCATAGGTCGTCAGCTTGCCGCCGGTTTTATTGAGCTTCGGCGCCATCCGCTTTCCGAGGAGGTAGAGAAGGAAGGCGATGGCCAGAAAGAGGATGAAGGCCACGGGCGGGGAGAGGAGGAATTCGATCCCTTTCATGGTTTACCCTTTCAATTTCGTCAGCTTGCGGATATCCAGGCTCTTCGTGTGCCGATAGATGTTGATGATGAGGGCCAGGGCCGTGGCGACGAGGCTGACCTCGACCACGATGAAGGTGATGACCAGGCATTGGGCGAGGAGGGTGTTTTTCTTGACGAACCCGGTCGCCAGCAGGGCCAGGCTCACGCCTTTGCTGATGACTTCGATGCCGATGAAAAGCTTGATGACGTTTTTCATCGTCAGCAGGCAGTAGAGGCCGGCGAACAGCAAGCCTGCGGCGAAGGCCATATATACGAACCACGAGCTATTCATCTTTGTCCCTCTTTCGGAATAAGGCCAGAACGGAAAATACGCCGGCGAGGATGACCGCGAGCTGGCCGACGAGGTCGAACGTCCTCTGTTTCCACAGGACGTCGCCGAACGCCCCAGTCTCGGCCGTTTCCGGCAGGGCCGGGACCTTCTGGAGGAGGCCTTTCATGACCAGGATGTCGATGAGGATGAAGGCGACGAAGAACAGAGGAAAGGCGAGCCGGGCGAGCCTGGATTCACGGACGTCCCCTTCGGCCTTGGTCAAGGCGATGGTCAGGATGAAGAGCACCGTGATCAAGCCGGCCACGACCGAGATTTCGAAGACGCCGGCGTACGGGGCGTTCATCTGGAAGAAGAGGATGCCGAGCAGGACGCTGGCCAGGGCCAGGCTGATGGCGGATTTGATGAGGTCTTTCGACAGAATCGCCAGGATGGAAAAGAGAACCAATCCGGATAAGAGCGGTATTTGCCATGTCATGGTCTATAATCCCCACGAACCGAGCGCGAGATGAATTCCCTTAGTCAGCGAGTCCGAGGCAGGCTGGATCCAGGACGTTATGACGGTCGAGAAAAAGATCCCGACGCCGATCACGAGAAGGGCCAGAATGACCGACGCCGCGGCCATCCAGAACGGCGCTTCCTTGACGGCCTTCCATCGCTCGTCGAGCTGTCCGAAGAAGGCCTTGCGCTGGATGAGCAGGTAGTACCAGAGGGTCAGGACGCTGGCCAGGACGGCGACGACGGCGAGGGGCCATTGATTGGCCTGGACGAGGGCCATGATGATGATGAGCTTGCTCCAGAACCCGCCGAGAGGAGGCACGCCCGCGATCGAGAGAGCGCCGACGATGTTGGTGGCCGCGGTCACGGGCATCCGCTTGGCCAGGCCGCCCATTTCGTCGAGGTTGCGCGTCCCGGTCGCCTGCTGGACCGAGCCCGAGTTCAAGAACAGGAGCCCTTTGGCCAGGGCGTGGTTGAAGAGATGGAAAAGCCCGCCGACGATGCCGAGAGGCGTGGCGAGGCCGATCCCGAGCACGACGAAACCGACCTGGCTGATCGACGAATAAGCCAGCATGCGCTTCATATCGTTCTGGCCGAGAGCGAGAAAGGCGGCGACGACGATGGAGATCGCCCCGAGGACCATCAGGACCTGGGAGAGCCAGTCGCCGGGCTTCATGCCGAAGACGCCGAAAAAGATCCGGGTCATGGCGTACACTCCCGAGACCTTGATGAGCAATCCCGACAGGATGGCCGAGATGGGCGCGGGCGCCGAGGGGTGCGCGTCCGGCAGCCAGGCGTGGAACGGAATCAGGGCCGCCTTGAGGCCGAAGCCCATGATGAAGAGGGCCGAGCAGAAGCCCACGACGGCTTTGGCGTCCAGGCTGCGGAGGCCTTCCGCCACGGCCGTGAAGCCGAGGCCGCCGGTCATGCCGAAGATCACGGCAATGGCGATCAGAATGGCGGCCGAAGCGATGACCGAGAGCATCAGGTATTTGAACGCGGCTTCGAGCTCGTCATGCTCCAACCCGTAGGCGACCAGGGCATACGAAGCGATGGCGGCGACTTCGAGAAACAGGTAAATGCCGAAGAGGTCGGTGACGAGTACGAGCCCGTTCATGCCGGTCACCATCATTAAAAGGAGGGCGTAGTAGTTGGCTTTGGACCCGTAGTGGTCCATGTAATTGATGGAGAAGAGACCGACGCACAGCGTCACGAGCGAAATGGCCATCAGCATGAACAGGCTGAAGCCGTCCACCGCGACCTGGATGTTGATCGGCTCGCCCAGCCACTGGAGCTGTTTCAGGATCGGTCCCTGACTGATCATCTGCCGGCCGGAGGTGGCGGCGAGGACGAGTAGGAAGAGGAAGACGGTGTTCGACAGCAGGTCGGGCAGAAATTTTTTCGAAATTTTCCCGATCAGAGGCATGAGCGCGGCGACCAGGAGAGGCGCACCGATAAACAGGAAAATCAAAGGTCCTCCTCTATCTATGCGAAACGATTATCTTATCAGCATCTGGATCAGGACGGCAATGACGAGCAGTCCGCCGAGGCACCAGGCCAGGTAGTTGGCGTAGTGGCCGGTGTGGGCCTTTCGCAGCACGCCCGTAAAGGCCTCGCCCGTCTTGGTCACGATCTTCTCGAAGAAGAAATCGATCGGTCGGTCGATGCCTTTGAACAGAACCATGGAAAAATGCCGGAGGAAAATGATCCCCTGCTCGTAGAGATCGAAGACACGGGCTTCGGCCAGGTCGTAGATCTGCTTGAGGCCGGGGAATTTGTGGACGGGTTCGGAAGCCATGTAGGCTTTTTTATTGCCGCGTTTCCAGCCGTAGAAGTGGAGGGCGAGCGCCAGGAGCAGGCAGAGAATCGAGATCCCAGCCACGGGGTTGAAAACGCCCAGGGCATGGGCCGTGAAATCGATGCTCTCGCCGGCTTCGACGTGGCCCTCGAGGACGGGCTGGATGAATTGGGTCAGGGGGAGTTTGTTGAATACGCCGAAGGTGATGCAGAGAAGGGCCAGGATCAGGATCGGGATGACGATCGGCGCCGGGCTTTCCTTCACTTTAGGCATGTCCTTTGAGCGCGGCCCGAAGAACACGGAGTGGCCCGCCTTGAGGAAAGACGCCAACGTGAAAATCGCGCCGACCCAGGCCGCCACGGCGAAGATCGCGTAGCCGCTTTCCAGCGCGCCGTGGAAGATCATTTCCTTGGAGACGAAGCCGTTGAGGGGCCAGACGCCCGAAATGGCCAGGGCGCAGACGGTGAACCCGGCGGCCGTCAAGGGCATGGCTTTGCCCAGGCCGCCCAGTTTTTTGAGTTCGGTCGTTCCGGCCCGGTGCTCGACCGAACCGGCGCTCAGGAAGAGGCCGCATTTATACATGGCGTGGTTGATCATATGGAAGATCCCGCCGGCGATGCCGATGGGAATGGCCGTCCCGATGCCCAGGATCATGTAGCCGACCTGGCTGACGGCGTGATAGGACAGGAGCCGCTTGAAATCCTTCTGAATGAGGGCCATCATGACCGCGAGGACGATCGTCGCGGCGCCGATGGTCATCATTACGAGCGACAGCGGCGTGCCTTTCTCGAGTTTGAAGAGGTCGAGCGTTATCCGGGCCAGGAGATAAATGCCCAGGAGCTTTTCGAACGCGGCCGGCATGAAAGCCATGAAAGTCACGGGCGCGTCGATGGCCGCGTCGGGAATCCACGTGTGGAACGGCATGGCTCCCGCCTTGCCGATGGCTCCGATCATCATCAGGATGAAGGCGGCGACAGCCGGCCCTTCGGGTCGGACCGAGATCTGGGATATCGTCAGCGTCCCGCTTATCGCCCAGAGGATGCCGATGCCCAGGATCAGGCAGAAATCGCAGAAGCCGCTGATGAGGAAGGCCTTGACCGCTGTGCGGTTGGACGTTTTTCCGCCGATCGTGATCAGTCCATATAGGGTCACGAGGAGGCCTTCCCAGAAGAAGATCAGGGGGACGAAATTGTCGGCGAGAACGGCGCCGTTGGCCAGGGCGGCCGAGAGGAAGACGTAAGCGTAATACTCGCGCGCCCGCGGATGGTCCTTCATTTTGACGGTCGAGTAGAGGGTGATCAGGAAGAGGAATCCGGAGAGCCCGAGGAGGATGAAGCTCGAGAAATGGAACAACCGCAGTTCGAAGTTGATCCCCATGCCCATCCAGGGCAGGCGAAGCTCGAGGTGTTTCACGGCGAAGAGGGCGAATCCGAGATAGAGAATGGCGACCGAGGCGATGAGGGCGAGCCCTTCCCGGAGCAGCTTGACCCGTTTGGGGATGAGAAAGCAGACAACGGCGACGAGCACGGGAAGGAGGATCGGCCAGAGAAGCGTGTTGGGCGTCATTTGAGCCACCATCCGATATGGGTCGTCGCGACCTCGACCAGCTTCGCGGGATAGGCGATGAAAACGCCCGCGACGAGCGACAGAACGGCGAGGAGGGCGACGACGAAAACCATGGATTTCGTTTTTTCCGGCGCCGGGGCCTTGGCTTCACCCAGGAAGACTTGGCTGAACACCTTCAGGAGGTAGAACATCGTCAGGACCGCGGTGAAGAGGGCCACGGCGGCGAGCCAGACCTGGCCGGCCTTGACCGTGCCCATGATGACCAGGAACTTGGAGAAGAAGCCTCCGAAGGGCGGGATGCCGATGACCGAGAACGCGCACATCAGGAAGGCGATCGCGGTGACCGGCATGGTTTTGATCAGGCCGCCCATTTCCCGGACGTCGTGTTTGTGGGTGGCGTGGATGACGATGCCGGCGCAGAGGAACAGGCCGGCCTTGGCCAGCCCGTGCATCAGGATGAAAAGGAGCGAGCCGGAGATTCCGGCCTGGTTGGCCATGCTGAAGCCGAGAAAGATATAGCCGATCTGGCTCACCGTGGAGTAGGCCAGAATGCGTTTGAAATCGTTTTCGACCGTGGCCGCGGCGGCCGCGATGAGGCTGGAAACGACGACGATGATGGGGATGACCTGAGGCCAGGCGCCGGGGAGTTGAAAGGCATAGAGAAAGATCCGGGCAAAGGCGTAGACGCCGATCTTGACCAGCACGGCCGCGTGGAGCAGGGCCGTGACTGTGGTCGGCGCCACGCCGGCGTCGGGCAACCAGGTGTGGAGCGGGACCGTGGCCGATTTGCTGAACATGCCGAACAGAATCAGCAGGACGGCGCTCCCCGGAATCACCGTGCCCCTGACCGTCGTCGTCGTCAGGTCGAAGGTGTGCGTCTGGCTGTAGATCTGAATGAAGCCCAGGAGCATGACGACGGCGCCGAAAAACGTGACCAGGAAGGCCTTGTCGGCTTTCCGGACAAAATCTCTCACCCGGTAAAAGCCGATCAAGCGCCAGCAGCAGATGGCGATGATTTCCCAGAAAAGGTAGATGAAAATCAGGTTCCCGGAAAAGACCAGCCCCATCATGGACCCGATGAAGAGGACCACCAGCAGGTAATATTCATTCTGGTTTTTCTCGTGCTGGATGTACCCGATCGAATAGACGATGATCAGGAATCCGATGAACGAGGAAACGATGGACATGAAAATCGACAGAGGGTCGATGATGAGGACGAAGTCCAGTCCCAGAATGAACTCCTTGCGGAGGACCGTCTCGCCGCCGGCCAAGGCCGCGGGCAGCAGGAACATGGGCAGGAGCGTGGTGGCGGCGCCGAGAGCGATCGCCCAGGCCGACCGAACGGACTTGGAAAAAAGGCCCGCCAGCGGGATCGTGAACGAGCCGACGATGGGGATGAAAACCGTTAACAGAGCGATGGTCTGGATGTTCATTTTTAAGGGCAAAGTATATTTTTGCCGTCGTGAATTGTCAAGGATTTTCACGAGGAATCCGGATGTTTTCCACGGGGAATTTCAGGGCGGCGACGGCCTCGTTTTTCGAGGTTGATTTTTGATCCTCAATATAGGATAAAAGGAGATAAGGCGGATAGGAGAGAGATAGCCCATGACCATCGAGATCCGTGAAGTCCAATCTAAAAAAGACCTCAAGACCTTCATTTATCTTCCCGAGAAGATCCACTCCGGGCACCGGAATTGGGTCCATCCTATTTATAGCGACGAATGGAAATATTTCGACCCGAAAAAGAACAAGGCCTTCACCTACTGCGATACGATCTTCCTCCTCGCCTTCAAGGACGGGAAACCCGCCGGCCGGGTCATGGGGATCATCAACGCGCGGTTCAACGATTACCGCAAGGAGAAGATCGCCCGATTCGGGTATCTCGAGACCCGGGAGGACCCCGAGGTTTTTCACGCCCTGCTGGCCAAGGTCGAGGACTGGGCGCGGCAAAAGGGGATGACCCGCATCATCGGCCCCTACGGCTTTTCCGACCAGGACCCGGAGGGCTGGCTCACCGAGGGATTCGAGAACCGGGCGACGATCGCGACGTACTATAACTTCGAATGGATGCCCCGGCTCGTCGAGAAGGAAGGCTACACCAAGGACATGGATTATGTCGTCTACAAGCTCCAGGTCCCCAAACAGCTTCCCGAATTCTACGTGAAGATCTATGAACGCATCCAGCGCAAGGGCCACTACGTCATCCATGAGTTCAGGAAACGCAAGGAGCTCCGGCCCTGGATCGTCCCCATTTTCGAGCTCATGAACGAATGTTACGTCAACAGCAACATCTACGGCTACGCGCCGCTCGATCACAAGGAAATGAACGATCTGGCCGATCGCTATCTTTTCGTCGTCGACCCGCGGTTCGTCAAGGTCGTGACGAAGGACGACGAAGTGGCTTCCTTCGTCATCGCCATGCCCGACATGACGGAAGGCATTCAAAAAGCGCGCGGCCGACTCTTCCCCTTCGGCTTCATCAAGGTCCTTAGGGCCGCCAAAAAGACGAAACAGCTCGATCTCCTGCTCGGGGCGATTAAGGAGAAATACCGGGGCCTCGGGCTCGACGTCCTGATGGGGGTCAAGATGCTCCAGGCCGCCTCGGATGCGAAAAAAGAAATTCTCGACACTCATCACGAGATGGAGTCCAACGTCAAGGTCCGGGCCGAGATGGAACGCATGGGCGGGGTCATTTACAAGAAATTCAGGGTCTGGCAGAAAAATCTTTGAGCGCCCGGATCGGATAAGGGAACGCAAAACCCGGGGGAAAGGGGCGGCTTCATCCGGGCTCGTTCGGTTCTAGTCGAGCGTCGTCTCGATGATGTCCTTGAGGGTGATGATGCCCTGCAGGATATTGTGGGAATCGACCACGGGAAGGGCCATGAACTTATATTTTTTGAACAGCTTCGCGACGTCTTCCACGTCGTCTTCGGGGCCGACCTTGACCAGGTGCGGGTTCATGTGCTTTTTGAGGGGCGTATCCTTGTCGCAGATGATGAGCTGGCGGAGCGTCGTCACGCCGACCAGGTGACCTTCCTTGTTCGTGACGTAGATGTAGGACACGGATTCTAGAGGATGGGTCGTTTTCCGGAACTCTTCGATCGCATCGCCGATCGTCTTGTCTTTCGATAGGGACAGGAAATCCTTGGTCATGATGCTGCCGGCCGTCCCCTCCTTAAATTTCAAGAGCTCTTCGACCGCTTCCCGCGAGGGCTTTTCCATCGTCCGGATGAGCTTCCGTTGCTTGTCCTCGGGCATGTCGGCCAGCAGGTCCGTGGCGGCATCCGGCGCCATTTCGTCAAGAATATCCGAGGCCTGTTCCGCGGGCGCGGATTCGATGAGGGAGGCCTGGAGCCTGGAGTCATCCATCTCCTCCAGCGTATCGGCGGCCGTCTCGATATCCAGGGATTTGAAAATCCGTGACTGGTTGGCCCGGTCGAGTTCCTCGAGGATGTCGGCGAGCTCGGACGGATGAAGATCGTGGATGCTCCGCGACTGGACGTTCAACTTCAGGTCTTTATTGCGCAGATCGGCGGCCAGCGGCTGGACGTATTTCCAGGAAATCAGCTTATCGGGAAAACGATAGCCGAAAAACCACATGGTGAAGGAATCGACGGCCTTCAGCCATCCGAGACGGCGGATCAGGCCGCGGACTCCGAAATCCACGTGGACGATATGCAGGTCCTTGTTGATGATGAGCAGATGGACGTCGTTGACCCTCTCGATCTTCGCCCCGTATGTGTCGACCACCTGCTTATCCAACAGCTCCTCCTTGAGGAGCAGCTCCTGGGGTTTGACGTCGAGAGGCTTGAGCGTGTCCTCGGGGCCCGGCGTCAGGGTGATTTTGTTGCCGTTCAGGCTTTCGATGCGGGACCAGTCCAGCTCCATCAGTCTTTTTTTCCGCTTTGTCTTGAGGACGAGGGAGCTCATCCTCGGGAACGGCTCTCCCAATTTCACTTTGAGATCGGCCAACTTCCCCATTACCCTTCCGTCCCCGCCGATGACGGGCCGGCCATGGAGCTGGGAGAAATAGAGGAACATCTTGAGCCCAGGCTCCGCCATCGCTTTTTCCGGAATCGACGATCCGGTTTTTTCGAGCGCTTCCATCGCTGTCATCGGGTTTCCCGTAATCTCATGTTCTCGTCATTCCGGGTCATGCTATCTCGCGAAAGCCTTGACGGCAATGTCGACCAGCAGGACGGCGGTCAACGCGATCAGGATGACCGTGCTCGACCAGCCGACGGCGTTTTGGAATTTGTTGTTGACGCGATCGCCCATGATCTTCTTGTTGTTGACCATCCGAATCATGGAATACAGGACGACGGGAAGGAGCATGGCGTTGATGATCTGGGACCAGAGGGTGATGCTGATCAGGGGGGCGCCGGGGATCAGGATGATCAGGATGGCGATGGTCATGATGAAGCCGAACAGGGTGTAGAACTGGGGGGCTTCGTTGATCTTTTTGTTGAGCCCGGCCTCGAACCCGAACGCTTCGCAGACGTAGAACGCCGTGGCCAGGGGAAGGATCGTGGCGGAAAAGACCGAAGCGATGAAGAGTCCGAAGGCGAACAGCTGGGCCGCCAGCGCGCCGGCAAAGGGCTTCAGGGCGACGGCCGCGTCCTTGGCTTCTCCGATGACCAGCCCGTTCTTGTTCAAGGTCGCGGCGCAGGCGACCATGATGAAGAAGGCGACCACGATCGTGGCCGTGCAGCCGACGATGACGTCCCAAAAGGCGAATTTGTAATCTTCGACCTTGATCCTTTTTTCGATGACGGCCGATTGCATATAGAACTGCATCCACGGCGCGACCGTCGTGCCGACGATGCCTAAAACCATGCTCAGATACTGGGCGTCGAAATGCATCTGGGGCCGGATGATGGTCCGGGCGACCTCGCCCCAATCGGGCTTGGCCATCAGGGCCGAGACGATGTATGACAGGAGGCAGAAGCTGAAGAAGAGAAAGATGCGCTCGGCGATTTTGTAATTGCCCTTGGTGACGAGGAGCCAGACGCCGACCGCCACAATGGGAACCGAGATGTATTTGCTGACGCCGAAGATCATCAAGCTGCCAGCGACGCCGGCGAATTCGGTGGCGGTATTGCCGATATCGGCGGCCACGAGTCCCAAAAAGATCAGGAACGTGATTTTCACGCCGAAATTTTCCCGGATAAGATCGGCCAGCCCTTTGCCGGTCACGATGCCCATCCGGGCGTTCATCTCCTGGACCACGACAAGGATCAGAAAGGAGGGGATGAGCGTCCATATGAGCCTATAGCCGTAGATGGCGCCGGCCACGGAATACGTCGTGATGCCGCCGGCGTCATTGTCCACGCTGCCGGTGATGATGCCGGGGCCCAGAACGGCAAGGAACAGCAGGAACGTCCGGAGACGGGGGTTCTGCTTGAGCCGATCCAGCAGCTTCATGGAAGGCCTCGCTGTCGTTTTTTTCCAGATCTTAAAAAGAAATTTCTTCTACGAAACGCTTATAACATATAAAAAAGGATGGATACAAGCGCCTTCTTTTGAGCCCGGCGATCATTTCACCTCGGCCCAGGTGGGTCCCCACCCGAGCGAGACTTTCAACGGGACTTTGAACGGGCAGACGCTCTCCATCCGGTCGCGGACGAGGCGCTCGACCTTCGTTCGCTCGTTCCCGGGCACTTCGAAGACGAGTTCGTCGTGGACCTGGAGGACCATCCGCGCGCCGAGCTTTTGGCGGCCCGCTTCGCGCCGGATGTCGATCATCGCCTTTTTCATGATGTCGGCGGCCGTGCCCTGGATCGGCATGTTGAGGGCGATGCGCCGGCCTGCCTGCTGGGCGATCTTGTCCGGCTGCCGGAGCTCCGGGATCTGGCGCTTGCGGCCGAACAGCGTTTCGGAATAGCCCCGCGTCTTCGCCTCCTCGACCATGCGATCCAGAAATTCCTTGACCTTGGGAAATTTGGCGTAGTAGCGGTCGATGAATTCCTGCGCCTCTCCGTTCGAAGTCTGGATCTGCTTGGCCAGGGAAAACGCGGATGTGCCGTAGATGACGCTGAAGTTGATGATCTTGGCCTTCCGCCGCCTTTCTTCCTTGAACAGGGACGACGATGGTCCGAAGACGCGCTCGGCGGTCTCCTCATGGATATCGTGGTCATTGGCGAACGCTTCGATGAGAGTCGGGTCCTCGGACATATGGGCCAGCACGCGGAGTTCGATCTGCGAGTAGTCGGCGCCCAGGAAGAAATGGCCTTTCTCTGGGACGAACGCTTTTCTGAAGCGTTTGCCCCATTCTCCGCGGGCCGGGATATTCTGGAGGTTGGGGTCGGAGCTCGAAAGTCTTCCCGTCGAGACGACCGTCTGGTTATACGATGTATGAATGCGGCCGGTGTCCGGATCGATCAACTCTGCGAGGGCGTCGGCATAGGTGGATTTGAACTTCGCCAGCTGACGGAATTCGAGCACGTCCCGCGCCAGCGGATAGAGCGGGGCCAGCTCCTCGAGGACGTCCATGGAGGTGGAAAAGCCTTTCGTCGCCTTCGTCTTTTTCGAGGCGGGGATCTGGAGCTTTTGAAAGAGGATTTGGGCGAGCTGCTGGGGGGACTGGATGTTGAATTCCGTTCCGCTCCCCGCGTAGATTTTCTTTTCCAGGAGCGAGAGGGCAGTCTCGAGCTCCATGGAGAGATCTTTTAGAACTCCGGCATCGACCTTGATGCCGGTCATTTCCATCTCGGCCAGGATCTCGATCAAAGGCCGTTCGATATCTCGATAAAGAGGGCCGAGCTTTTCGGATTCGATTTTCGGCCAGAGCCGGCGGCTGATTTCGAGGGCATAATCGGCGTCCTGACAGGCGTACGGCGTCACCCTCTCCACGGGCGCCTGGTTCATCGTTATCTCGTTCTTGCCCTTGCCGACGACCTCGGCGAAAGGGATCGACGGCGCACAGAGATAGACCGTGGCCAGCCTGTCCAGGTTGTGCTTACCCCAGTTCGGCTCGAGCAGGTAGGAAAGCACCATCGTATCGAGTTCGATGCCCCGGAGATGCAGGCCTTCGCGTTCGAGGACGATAAGGTCGTATTTGATGTTCTGGCCGATCTTCTTGATTTTCGGATCTTCCAGGACATCCCTGAGGATCCTGAACGCCGTTTCAATGGGAATTTGCCGCGGAGCGCCCAAATAGTCGTGCCGGAGCGGAAGATAATAAGCCTCCCCGGGCTCGATCGCGAACGACAGGCCGACAAGCCTGGCCCGCGTCGGAAAAATGTTGTCCGTTTCCGTGTCCAGCGAAACGCTTCCAGCTTTTTTGATACGCGAAACGAGCGCTTCCAGCTCTTTCTCCCCAAAAATGGCCTTATAAACCCGCTCCGGACTCTCCGTCTTTTCCGCGTACTCGGCCTGCCAGGCCGAGAATTCCAATTCCCGGAAGAGCCTGGCCACTTCCGCGCGATCGGGATCGGCCGCCGTGAAGCGCTTCGGATCGAACTCGATGTCCATATCTTTTTCGATGACGACGAGGCGGCGGCTCACGTCGAGCGTGTCCAGGTTCTGCTCGATCTTTTCCTTCACCCGCGGGTTTTTTATCTTTTCCAGGTTGTGGAGGAGATTATCGAGGGATCCGAATTCCTCGATGAGGCGCTTGGCCGTCTTTTCCCCGATTCCCGGCACGCCGGGAATATTGTCTGAAGCGTCGCCCCAGAGGGCCAGGACGTCCCCGACCTGGGCGGGCGCGACGCCGAATACCTCTTTGACTTTGGCTTCGTCCAGAGTGATATCTTTGGACGGGTTGTAAACGGCGACGTATTCGTCGACGAGCTGGAGGAGATCTTTGTCCGTCGAAACGATGACGGTCCGGAATTTCCCGGCCGCGGCCCGCCGGGCCAGACTTCCCAGGACGTCGTCGGCCTCGACCTTATCGTAAACGAAAACCGGAATCCGAAGGGCGCCGATGACCTCCTTCAATTTCGGGATCTGCATGACAAGGTCGTCGGGCATGGGCTTGCGGTGCGCTTTGTAGTCCTTGTAGACATCGTGCCGAAACTTGGGGCCGGGAGCGTCGAAGACAATCCCGAGGTATTCGGGCTTTTCCTTGTCCATGATCTTACGCAGGGTGGCGATAAAACCGTAGATGGCGTTCGTCGGGAATCCCCCGGACGTCGAAAGCTTGGGGATGGCATAATAAGACCGGTAGAGCAGCGAATTTCCATCGATGAGGAAAAGCCTTTTTTCTCCCATGCGGAGCTTATTATGGACCGCTTCCCGGCCATTAATCAAGCGCGGGGCCGTCTGTCTCAATCGGGCTCCCGCCGGCTGAGAGCGACAACGGGCTCCGCGCCGGGCGTCCGCTTTTCCATCCTGATATGAAACGAAGAATACCCCTGTCACCGGCTTCGTCGCCCGCGTTCTGACTTTGCCGGCGTCCTCTCCAAGCGGTTAAGAATCAACGGCTTTGCGGGTCTCTTTATTGACATTGGGGACCAAATTGATATAATAGGGCAAATTTATTTTGGACGAAAATGATGTTGATTGAGATTGATCGGATACCGAGAGACGGCTTTAAAATCGAGCGGAAGTTCGATTTTCAGAGCTTGGAACTCGTCGAGGAGAACGCCGTCTTCCTCGAACCCGTCCACGCGGATATCGGCGTCAAAAGAATGGGCGATGAGATCTGGATCAAGGGCCGGATCAAGACCCGGCTGAGCTTCGTCTGCTGCCGTTGCCTGGCGCCCTTTGACTTTCCGGTCGACTCCAAGTTCGACCTGGTTTTTCTCCCCGAGGAGTTACATGGGCTCAAGGATGAGCTCGATGATGAGGATCTCGATCAGCTTTTTTACATGAATCGCCAGATCGATATCCGGGAGGTGATCCTAGAGCAATTGAACCTGACCTTCCCTTTCAGGCCCCTTTGCGCGGAGAGCTGCGAAGGGATTTGCGCCGTGTGCGGCAAGGTTCGCCGGGACGCCCAGTGCAGCTGCACAGTGAAAAACCCGGATGAACGCTTGGAAAAACTGGACCATTTAGTGAAAGACAAGAGATAGATCATGCCCAACCCAAAACGAAGACATTCTCATTCCCGGAAGGGCCGGCGCCGGGCGCACCACGCCCTCGTCGTCCCGTCCTTTTCCGTGTGCTCCAACTGCGGAGCGCCCAAACTTCCCCATCGGACCTGTCCGGAGTGCGGGTTTTACCGCGGCCGCCAGGTCATCAAAGAAGCTGAAGATTAAAAAAGAGGCGAAGGTGAACATCGCCGTCGATGCCGCGGGGGAAACTTTTGACCATTCAACGGCGGCTGGGGCTCCGGGCTTTGCCCGGGGGTCCACTTCCGCCGTACTCGCCCGTGGATATAAGCCACGGGTGAGTGGCGAGTCGAAGGCTCGTCCCTTGACCGCCGTCCGGAGCGAAAGGTAAATGATTTTTCAAGACCGGGTCTCCTTGATCACGGGCGCTTCCCAGGGGATCGGCGAGGCCATCGCCCGCGAGTTCGCGAACGAAGGCGCCACCGTCATCCTCGTCGACATCCAGAAGGAGAAGCTCGACGAGGTCGCCCGGATGATCGTCGAGAAGGGCGGGAAAGCCGCAGTCCAACCGGCCGACGTTTCCAAGCTCGACCAGGCGACCGCCGTGACCGCGGCCGTGATCAAGGATCACAAGCGGATCGACCATCTCATCAATAACGCCGGCATCACCCGGGATAACCTTCTCATGCGGATGAAGGAGGACGAGTGGGATGCCGTGATCGCCGTGAACCTCAAGGGCCTTTTCAATTTTTCCAAGGCCGTCATCCGGGCCATGATCGGCGCCCGCTACGGAAGGATCGTCAACCTTTCGTCCGTGGCGGGTTCGATGGGCAATGCCGGGCAGACGAACTATGCCGCCTCGAAAGCCGGCGTGGTCGGCTTCACCAAGTCGCTGGCCCGCGAAGTGGCCGGCCGCGGAATCACCGTCAACGCCGTGGCGCCCGGCTTCATCGCGACGGCCATGACGGCCGGCCTGCCCGAGGCGATCAAGAAGACGTTCATCGATATCATCCCCATGCAGCGGTTCGGCGAGCCGGGCGATGTGGCCCGCGCGGTCAAGTTCCTCTGCTCGGACGACGCCGCGTATATCACGGGCCAAGTCCTTCCTGTCAACGGCGGGATGTATATGTAGAAATGATCGAAATAATTTAAATGGAGGTTAACATGGAAAGAGACGATTTACTGAAGAAAATGAAAGTGATCGTGGCGGACAAGCTGAGCATCAGCGAAGATCAGGTGACGGATAATGCCTCTTTCATCGAAGACCTGGGCGCCGATTCCTTGGACACCGTGGAGCTCGTCATGGCTCTCGAAGACGAGTTCAGCCTGGACATCCCCGACGAGGAAGCGGAGAAGCTGACGACGGTCGGCAAAGCGATGGATTATATTCTGGGCCATGTCTCGTAATCCGGGTGAGGACAAGAGAACCATAGCTCAGCGACGGGTTGTCATAACGGGGATCGGCTTGGTGACGCCTCTGGGCGTCGGGATCCGGAAAAACTGGGAAGCTCTTCTGGCCGGCCGGAGCGGGATCGGAATGATCACGCGGTTCGATGCGTCCCGCTTTTCCACCCGGATCGGCGGCGAGGCGAGAGATTTCGACCCCCTCGATTTCATCGACCGGAAAGAGGCCCGTAAAATGGACCGCTTCATCCAGCTCGCCGTGGCGGCGGCCCATCTCGCCGTCGAGGATTCCGGCATCGGCCTCGGGTGCCTCGAAGGCGAACGGACCGGAGTCCTGGTCGGATCCGGGATCGGCGGGATCGGCACGATCGAGGAGACGCACAAGGTCCTCCTCGAAAAAGGGCCGGACCGCGTCTCGCCTTTCTTCCTGATCTCGACCATCATCAACGAGGCCTCCGGACAGATTTCCATCAAATATCGATCCACGGGCCCGAATTCGGCGGTCGTCACGGCTTGCGCCTCGGGAACCCACGCCCTCGGCGATTCCTTCCGCTTGATCGCCAGGGGCGACGCGGACATCATGATCGCCGGCGGCTCGGAGGCGTCGATCACGCCGCTTAGCGTGGCCGGATTCTGCGCCATGCACGCCCTGTCCGAGCGGAACGACGAGCCGCAGAGGGCCTCCCGGCCATTTGATGCCGAACGCGACGGCTTCGTCATGGGCGAGGGGGCGGGCATTTGCTTGCTCGAAGAGCTCGGGCACGCGATCAAACGCGGGGCGAAGATTTACGCCGAGATCGTCGGCTACGGTATGAGCGGAGACGCTTTTCACGTCGCCGCGCCGGCCGAGGACGGCGCCGGGGCCGTGCGCGCGATGCAGCGGGCCCTGGAGGATGCCGGCGTCGACCCGGGCGAAGTCCAGTACATCAACGCTCACGGCACGTCCACGCAGCTCAACGACAAGATCGAAACGGCCGCGATCAAAAAAGTCTTCGGCGCGCACGCTTACAAGATGGGCATCAATTCGACCAAGTCCATGACCGGCCACCTCCTGGGCGGAATCGGGGGCGTCGAGGCCGGGATCACCTCTCTGTGCATCAAACACCAGATCATGACGCCGACGATCAACTACGAAAACCCGGACCCCGAGTGCGACCTGGACTGCGTGCCGAACAAGCCGCGGCCGGCTGAAATCGTCCACGGCCTGAGCAATTCCTTCGGTTTCGGCGGGACTAACGGCGCCCTCTTGTTTCGCCGGTTCGAAGAATCATAAAGAAGAATCGAGGGCATGGGCCAACGGCTTTTCTTTGGCCCATGCCCCCGTCTTTTATTGAGGAGAGCACGATGAACATTCTCGTCTTCGTCAAACGCGTGCCGGACACGGAATCGAAGATCCGGATCAGCCGCGAAGCGCGGGCGATCGTCGAGGAAGGGCTGAACTTCGTCATCAGTCCCAATGACGAATTCGCCGTCGAAGAGGCCATCCGCCTCAAAGAAGCCAAGGGCGGACAGGTCACGGTCCTTTCCGTCGGACCCGACGAGGCCTTGGTCGTTCTCAAGAAATGCCTGGCCATGGGAGCGGACGAGGCCGTCCTGATCAAGGACGAGATCAAGGAGGCCTACGACGGCCGGCGTATCGCCGTGATGATCGCCCGGGCCGTCGAGAAAAAATATCCCGGCGCCGATCTGCTGTTATTCGGAAAACAATCGGTCGGCGCGGACAACGCCCAGGTTCCGTCCATGGTCGCGGAGCTCGTCGGCCTGCCGCAGGTCAACGTCGTGACCAAGCTCGAGATCGAGGGAGGGGCAGGGACGGCCTGCCGGGAGATCGAGGGCGCCCTGGAAAAGGTCGCTTTTTCACTGCCGGCCGTCATCTCCGCCCAAAAAGGGCTGAACGAACCCCGCTACGAAACGCTGAAGGGCATCATGGCCGCCAAGAAGAAAGTCATCCCGGTCGTGACCCTCGAGGAACTCGGCCTGTCCGGCGACGATGTCGCGCCGCAGGTCGAAGTCGTCAAAATGGAAACGCCGGCGGGGCGCCAGGCGGGAAAGATCATTTCGGGGACGCCGGAAGAAGCCGCCCGTGAGCTCGCCCGGCTGCTCCGCCACGAGGCGAAGATCATCTGAAGGAGAGGCCCATGATACTCGTTTTCATCGAAACGCGCGAAGGAAAGATCAAAAAGAGCTCGATCGAAACGCTCGGGGAGGCCAAACGGCGGGCGGATGATCTCGGGACGACCTTGGGAGCCGTGCTCGTCGGCCCGGGCCTGGATGGTCTGAGTCTGCCGCTCTTTGTTTCCGGCGCTTCCCGCGTTTTCTTGCTGGAGAACGGCCAGTTCGCCCAATACTCCTCGCAGGGCTTTGCCGCGGCGCTTCACGAGCTGGTCAAAGAGATCGCGCCGCGGGCGGTCTTTTTTGCCGCGACGGCGATGGGCAAAGATCTTGCCCCGCGGCTCGCGGCCAAGCTCGGCGCGGCGGTCGCCTCGGATTGCGTGAAGATCGAGGTCAAAGAGGGCAAGCTCGAATTCACGCGGCCGGTGTACGCCGGCAAGGCGCTGCTGACGCTCAGGTTGAAATCCGCGCCGGCCGTCGCCACCCTGAGGCCGAATGTCTTCGCCCCGGCCGCCGCCCAGACCGCGGCGGGAGAAGTGGTGAAGAGGAGCGTGGAAATCCCGGATGGCGCGATCCGAGGACGGGTCGCGGAAATCCTGAAGGAAAAAGGCGAAGAGATCGACGTCACCGAGGCCGATGTCGTCATCAGCGGCGGGCGCGGGATGAAGGGCCCGGAGAATTTCGCCCTGCTCAATGAGCTCGCGGCGATCGTCCCGCGGTCGGCCGTGGGCGCCTCGCGCTCGGCCGTGGATTCCGGCTGGATCGGCCACGCGCACCAAGTCGGCCAGACGGGGAAAACCGTTTCGCCGAATCTCTATATGGCCGTCGGCATTTCCGGGGCGATCCAGCACCTGGCGGGAATGTCGTCGTCGAAATGCATCGTCGCGATCAACAAGGACCCCGAGGCGCCGATCTTCAAGGTCGCGGACTTCGGCATCGTCGGCGATTTGTTCCAGGTGATTCCCGCCCTGAAGGCGGAACTCAAGAAATTATTCGAATAAGGGGATGCCGCGTCGTCCTTCCCCAGGGTCGTCGTCGCCCGCCCCGCTATTTTTTTTGCGTGTCGATGGCGTCCGGGGCGATCTGCAGCAAGAGCCGGTTCTTCTCCGACCGCTGCTCGCCGACGCTCGTGACATAGACCGCCGGATCGTCCATGACCGGGCATTTGTTCTCGCAGATCCCGCAGCCGATGCATAAATTCAGATCGACGATCGGCGCTTTCTGAGTCGCCGTCGATCCGTCCGCGAGTTTCGTTTCGACCATCACGAACTTGATGGCTTTGGGCGAGGTCGGGCAATGTTCCTCGCAGACGATGCACGGCCGGCCCAGAAAATAGGGGAGGCAGCGGTTCTTGTTGATCCAGGCCGTGCCGATCCTGACGTTGAGTTTGTCGGGCACCGCGAGCTCCTTGATCGCGCCCGTGGGACACACCTGCGAACACAGCGAACAATAGTATTCGCAATACCCGATCTTCGGCACGAGCACCGGCGTCCACAGGCCTTCCGGCCCGGCTTCGGTCACGGCCGGCTGGAGGCCGTTCGTCGGGCAGACTTTCATGCATTCCCCGCACTTGACGCATTTTTGGAGGAACTCCGGCTCGGGCCGCGCGCCCGGCGGCCGGATGAGCTTTTCGTGGGCGCGCTTGGCGGCCCGCGAAATGCGGAAAAACGGCACGGAAAAGAAGGCCAGGAAGGACGCCAGCAAAATTTTCCGGCGCGTCAGATCGACGTCCGGCGCTTTCTCCGGCGCGTTTTTGACCGGGAAGGAGATGGCCGCAGTCGGGCAGACGGCGGCGCACGTTTCGCAATAGACGCATTCCGAGCTTTTCCATTGATCGTTGGGATAGGGATGGGCCTGGGTTTGACAGTGGATCGTGCAGAGATGGCACTTGATGCACTTCTGTTCGTCGATCTTCAGCTTGCATATGTTCCACCGGCCGGCGAGTCCGAGAAACGCGCCGAGGGGGCAGAGGTAACGGCACCAGAACCGCTCCCGGAACATGTTGAGAAGGGCGAACCCGAAAAAGATCAAGCCGATCAAAAAGCCCTGCTGGAACGTCGCGTTGAGCGTCAGCTTTTCGATGAGTTGGGTGAGCGTATCGCCGGGTCCCGTCAAATGGAGGTTGTACAGGAGCCCGATCAGGAGCGATAAACCCTGGGCCAACGCCGGCAGGACGCTCGTGACCGTCGTCCGGTAGAGAAACGACAAGGGGTCGAAGATTCCGGCCAGGTCGAGGGTGAAAACCGCGCCGACCAGGATGAAAATGAGGATCAGGTATTTCCAGGCCAGGCCTCCCTTGACGACGGTCTTGGGACGCGAGAGTTTCGTTTTCTTGAACAGCCAGGAAAAAAATTGGTGGACGGCGCCCAGCGGGCAGACCCAGCCGCAGACAACGCGCCCGAAGACGATGGTCACGATCACCGTGATGATCGCCGGGACGAAGGCGGCGAAGACGGCGCGCGAGGCGACGATCGTCGCGAGGGCCAGGAGCGGGTCGAAATGGAAAAAGCCCTCGACGTCTCCGATGACGTCCTTGCCCGTGAAATGGGTCCCGAACAGTCCATAGAGGAACAGAGCGAAGAACGCGGCCTGGACGGCGACCCGGATGAGCTGCAGCGCCCGATGCCGCTTAGACTGTTCTTTTTTCAAGGCGCAACTTCTCCAGGTTGAATACGCCGAAGCCTTTCTGGCCGGCGATCTTGATGAAGGGCATCTCCGCCGGCGGAATGTCCAGGAACGTCGCGCCCATGGCGTCGCAGGCGACCCAGTCCTTTCCGGCCACGATCGTCTTCAGGAGTTTTGTGTCGCTCGGCCGGCCGCCCTGCGGACCGTTCCGGATCAGGATCCGGTAAGCGTCGAGCACGGTCAGCGCCGGCTTGAAAAACGCCGCTAGGTCGACGACGGCTTGGTCGATGCTCTGGTGGAGCTGATTGCGGCTCCCGCCGACGGCGCCGAGCCAGTTCTTCATGCCCAGCGTCGCCCGGCACAGGCTGTGGTGTTTAACGATCGGGACATTGATGAGCTTGTCCACCTCGATGAAATCCTGGAGGACGTCCCATTCCTTGAGCCACTCGCCCTTGATGGCCATCTTCTTCACCCGCCGCTCGTTGATGAACGGAACGTCCGCGCCCGCTTCTTTGGCCGCGGCCTGGATGCCTGAACGGGCGTAGCAGCGCTGCGCCTGATTGGTCGTGTTGTCCATGACGATGACTTTCTTGGCGCCCGCGCCGAAGCTCAATTCGACGAGCGCTTTGACAACCTCGGGGTTCGTGCAGGCCGCCAGTTCCGGCGTCCGGTCCCAGCCGATATTGGGCTTGATCATGACCACGTCGCCCTTGGCCACGAACTTGTCCATCCCGCCGAGGACGGCGATGGCCTCCTTGGTGATCTTGGCCGGCGAGTCGCCTTCGACGAGGGCCAGGTCCGGCGCCCCGGCCGCCTTCGCCGCCTGGTCCCATCCTTTCGGGCCGAGCCCGGCCAGGAGAGCGGCGAGCGTCATATCTTTTAGAAAATCTCTTCTCTCCATGGAGTCATCCTTTTCCGAGCGATCGTATGTAGGAGAGAACGCCCTCGTAAATTCCACGGGCGATCTGCTGGCGGTAGGCCTCGCTCTTCAGCCTCTCCGCTTCCTTGGCGTTGGACAGGTGCGATACCTCCACCAGGACCGAGGGCATTTCGCTGCCGATGAGGGTCCAGAACGGCCCGCCCCGCGTGCCCAGGTCCTTGATCTCCGGGTATTGTTGGGAAAGATATTTTACCAGATTTTGCTGGAGTTGTTCAGCCAGCTCCCTCGATTCGATGATCCGACTGTTCTGGACGATCTTGCGGATGATCTTGTCCATATCGCCGATGGTCTTGGTCGTCGTGGCGTTTTCCCGGGCGGCGAGAGCGTTGACGCCCGGGTCGGAGCTGAAATTGAGATAGAAGCTTTCGATCCCGCGCCGCTTCTTGTCCGGGAAGGCGTTGACGTGGATCGAGATGAAGAGATCGGCCCTGATCTGATTGGCGATGACCGTCCGGCTCTCGAGCGGGACGAGGATGTCGCTTTCCCGCGTCAGGATCACGGCGAGCTTGGTGTTGGCCTTGAGCAGGTTTTTGAGGCGGAGAGAGATGTCCAAGACCAGATCTTTTTCCTTTATCCCGTCGGCGTCGAGACAGCCGGGGTCGAGGCCGCCGTGTCCGGGATCGATGACGATGGTTTTGATGCCGAGTCCGAGCTGCCGGGCCATGCTATAGCCGGACTTGGCCGGTTGGGGAGACTGGGGTTTTGCGGCCGCGCCGCCTGCGGCCGGGGGCGGCCCCGGTTCCTGCGGGTAGATGTCGATGACGATCCGGAACGGGTCAAAGACGTGATAGACCTGGTAGCGCCGGATCCGGCTGAAATCCACGGAGGCCGTCACGCGGACCGTGCCCGGCGCTTTCTGGGTGATCCGGATGAGATTGATGTAATCGCATTTGGACGGGATCGCCTCCTCGCGGACGATCGGGTTCAGCCGCGCCTGGAAGATATCGACGTAGATCTCGCCGGGATCGCGGTTTTCCATGGGCGCGTATTCCCGGAGCGCGCCGACGTCGACGACGATCCGGGTGAAATTCGGGTGGGTGAAATGACGGAGGTTATAGACTTCGGCGATCTGGCCCTGCGCGGAGGCGAACGGCGCGGCGAACAGAACCGTCCCCAGGACCGCCGCGCGCCAAAATCTGATGTCCGTCAATTCCTATTAATTATATATATTCTATAGAATAAATAAACCCCGGTCTCGTGTCTCACGCACCGAACTTTTTGAGCTTGCCGGCGTGGGCGAGCATGAGCGGCATGGCCAAGATCGAGCGGAACCGGCCGAGCAGGCCGTGGGCGCATTCGCGCTCGGTGAAAACGCCGATCCCGTCCGGGAGGGCCGTCGGCGCGACGAGGAGGAAGGGATTCGGATGAAACGAATGGCCTTTCATCAGGGCCGGCGTCGAGTGGTCGGACGTGACCACGAGGACGTCGGGCTTTAGGGCCTCGAGCCGCGGAATGAAGGCGTCGATCTCCTCGATGGCCCGGACCTTGGCTTCGAAACGACCGTCCTCGCCGGCCGCGTCCGTCTTTTTGAAATGGATATAAAAGAAGTCGTGGTCGGCGTAATGGGCCTCGAGAGCGGCGAACAGCTCGGCGGTTTCAGGCCCAACCTTATAGGTCGTCATTCCGATGAGCTTGGCCAAGCCCTTATACATCGGGTAATTGGCGATGGCCGCGGGATTGAGCTTGTAGAGCTCCTGCATCCGGGGGATGGACGGCTGGACCGAGAAGCCGCGGAGAAGGGCGGCGTTTGCCACGGGCTCATCTTTGAGGATCTTGACGAGATCATCCATGAACCGGTTGACCAGATCGGCGGCTTTGGCCGACGATGGGGCGAGAGGAATCGCCGGGACGGGAGGTTGTCCGTCTTTCTGCGGATCGGCGTCCACCAGGGCATCGGCCAGCCCCGAGGCCCTGAAGCGCACGACGAAGCGGTGCTCCTTGCCGGCATAAAGCGTGATCTCCGGATCCTTTTGGCCGGCCATCGCCCGATTCAGGATGCCGCACAGCCGCTCGCATTCGCTGGTCGGGATACGGCCCGCCCTCCGGTCGACGATGAGGCCGTTTTTGAGGGTGGCGAAATTGCCCCGCGCGACGAGGTCGCCTTCTTTGACTTCGACGTCCGAGCCGAGCGCTTCGAAGATACCGCGGCCGAGCTGGTGGCGGATCGGGTCGTAGCCGAAAAGGGCCAGGTGGGCCGGACCGCTGCCCGGCGTGATGCCCATGAAGACGGGATCCGTGAGACCGCAGCAGCCCTGGAGGGCGAGGCGGTCCAGGTTGCGGGTCTGGGCCGTTTCGAGCTCGGTCCTGCCCTGGACGGGCAATCCGCCCAGGCCGTCGATGACGAGCAGGACGATCTTCGTCTCCGTCGGAATGGTCAGCTCTTTGGCGATCTCTTCCCAAGGCATCATGGATTCACTATAGAAGAACCCTCTTTCCCTGTCAATTTAGCGGGAGGCCGCCGGGCGCGGCTTTCCTCCCGCCCGGCCGCGGCTCCGCGGCGGAGGGTTCACAGGGACAGGCCGCCGTCCTTGTCCTGATCGTGATCGGCGAGGGGATTGATTTTCGCGCCCGACTTTTCGCTGTCTTTGGCGTCCCCCTTGGCTTTTTTCTTGGTGTCCTGGTTCGCGTCGGTCATCCTCGCCACGTTGCCGCTGAAGATGCCGCCCTTGTTGATGATGAGCGAATCCGTTTTGATGTTTCCGAAGACGATGCCCGTTTCCTTGATCTCGACGTTCCCGCTGGCTTCCATGTTGCCTTCGTAGCGGCCGATGATCATGGAGTCTTTCGTCTTGACGTCGGCGTTCACGAATCCGTGGTTCTGAATGATGACCTGTCCCTCGACATCGAGCTTTCCCTTGACCTCGCAGTCGATCTCGATCGACTGGCCGACGACGAAGGCGCCGTCGATCTTGGCCTTCTCGCCGATGATGGTCAGGAGCGTCCGGCCGCTGCCCTCCCGGGCTTTATTTTTTTCGAAATCATTGAAAGACATGTGACCTCCTTCCGGGATAGTTTTTATGATTGAGAAATAGCCTCGGTTCCTTCGTTCGATCGTTCGATGAGGATGTCGATTTCTTGAAAGGCCTTGAGGATGTCTTGCGTCGCCTCCGAATCGGGGAAAGACTGGAACACGGGCCGCCGTTCCATGGTGATCGACAATTGGTAGGGGGAGAGGTAGCGGATCTTCTGCTCGAGGATCCGGATGCGGTCCCCGTAATTCTTGGTGAACCCGTCGACGACGGTCTTGGATATCTTTCGCCTCAGCTCGAAAGCGTTGATGATCGTGCAGACGATGTTGACCCGAATGCCGAACTTCTCCTCCAGATTCTTCATGATCTTGAACAGATAATTGATATCGAGATACGAAAAGAGATCCGGCCGGACCACGACGATGATGTTCTGGGCATAAAGGATGGCCGTCGTCGAGAGGAGCGAATAGTTGGGCTGGGAATCGATCAACACGAAATCGTAAGCGCCGTCCCGGATATGCTCTTCCAGGACCCGTTTGATGATGACATTCCGGTGGAGGGCTTGATAAACTTTGCCGTCCGTCGCGGCGCGGTTCAAGAGGTAATTCGTCAGATGCTCGTCCAGTTGCGAGATGCTGTTGGACGACGGCAGAAGATCGATTTGGTCGTTGATCTTGACCACGTAGTCCGCCAGATTGACGCGGTCTTTCTTCAGATAGTGAACGACGAAATTCTCGAAACCCTTTTTCAGGGCCGAGGAGGGGATGTCGGGAAAGGCTTTGACCAGGTTCACCTGGGGATCGAAATCGATGAACAGGACTTTTTTCTTCCGTTTGTCGGCCAGGTACCATCCATAGTTGTAACACAGGGTGGTTTTCCCCGTGCCTCCCTTTGTGTTGAAAAATACGACTTTTTTCATTCCATCTCCGGCTTGTGGCGCCGCGGTCCGTTGAAAGCGCGGTGTCCGAGCCGGTTCCCGATCCGACCGCCTTTACTATAAAAGAACCATCCGCGCCTGTCAATTTAAAGGTCGGCGGCGGGGGCCTGGGGAGAATGCCTGTCGGCGGACCCGCTATGTCCCGGGAGGCCGTCCTTTGCCCCTTGTCCGGGAGGGGCTCGTCTGATAAAATCAGGGCATGAATAAAGTCCTCATCCTCGATTTCGGATCGCAATATACGCAACTCATCGCCCGCAAGATCCGCGAACTCGGCGTTTACTCGGAAATCCTGCCCTTTCACACGCCCATTGCGCGGCTGCGGAAAGAGCGCCCCCGGGCGCTCGTCCTTTCCGGGGGACCGCAGAGCGTTTATGAGAAAAGCGCGCCCCGCTCGTCGCCCGAGATCTTCGCCCTGGGCGTCCCGGTCCTCGGCATTTGCTATGGACTTCAGCTCACGGCGTATCTTCTGGGCGGCGAGGTCCGGCCGTCTTCGAAACGCGAATATGGGTTCGCCGCGCTCAAGATCGGCGACAGACGCGGGCTTCTCGACGGCGTCAGGGATCTCGAGCAGGTCTGGATGAGCCACGGCGACCGGCTCGAAAAACTGCCGCCCGGCTTCCGGATCACGGGCCGGACGGCGAACACCAAAGCGGCCGTCATCGAAGACGCGGACCGCCGTTTCTACGGCGTCCAGTTCCATCCCGAGGTCATCCACACGAAAGAGGGCAAAAAGATCCTCGGCAATTTCCTCTTCAAGCTGGCCGGCCTCAAGCCCGACTGGAACATGACCTCGTTCATCGAACGAAAAGTCAAGGAGATCCGGGCCATGGTCGGCCGGGGCAAGGTCGTCTGCGGCCTGAGCGGCGGCGTGGATTCGCTCGTCACGGCGCTCCTCATCCATAAAGCCGTGGGCCGACGCCTGACCTGCATCTTCGTGGACAACGGCCTGCTCCGCAAAAGCCAACGCCGCGATCTCATGGACAAATTGCGGAAAATGGCAGGCCTCAACGTGGACGACGTGGACGCGGCCGGTGAGTTCATCGCCGCGCTCCGGGGCGTGACGTCGCCCGAACGCAAAAGGAAGATCATCGGCGGCCTCTTCATCGAGATCTTCGATCGCGAAGCGAAGAAGATCGGCGGCGTGAAGTTCCTCGCCCAGGGCACGATCTATCCCGACGTCATCGAAAGCAACCCCGTCAAAGGGCCTTCCGCGACCATCAAATCGCACCACAATGTCGGCGGCCTTCCCAAAGACCTCAAATTCAAGCTCGTCGAACCGCTCCGCGAGCTGTTCAAGGATGAGGTGCGCGCTTTGGCCCTCCAGCTCGGCGTCGACCGGGGCTTCGTGGAGCAGCACCCGTTCCCCGGCCCGGGCCTCGCGGTCCGGATCGTCGGCGAGGTCAACGACGAGAGCCTCGCGATCGTGCGCGAAGCCGACGAGATCATCATCCAGGAAGTTCGTAACGCGGGCGTTTACAATAAGATATGGCAGGCCTTCGCGGTCCTGCTGCCGGTCAAATCCGTGGGCGTGATGGGAGATCAGCGGACGTACCAGCGGGTGGCCGTCATCCGCCTCGTCCAGAGCGTGGACGGCATGACGGCCAATTGGTTCCCCGCGAGCCCCGATCTGCTGGCCCGGATCTCGACGCGCATCGTCAACGAAGTCAAGGGCGTCAACCGCGTCGTCTACGACGTGACGACCAAGCCGCCGGGCACGATCGAGTGGGAGTAAGATGCCGCAGAGCTTCATCCATCTCCACAACCACAGCGAGTTCAGCATCCTCGACGGCGCCGTCCGCATCGCCGACCTGGCCGACGCCGCTTTCAAGAACAACATGCCGGCCGTGGCTTTGACCGACCACGGCAATATCTTCGGCGCGGTCCAGTTCTTCAAGGAAGCCAAGAAAAAGGGGATCAAGCCCATCCTCGGCTGCGAGGCGTACGTCGCGCCCAAGAGCCGGCTCGACCGGCAGGCCGATCAAAGAGACCAGCTCCACTTCCATCTCCTGCTTCTGGTCAAAGACGAGGCCGGCTATAAGAACCTCTGCCGCCTTCTGACCAAGGCCTATACCGAAGGGTTCTATTACCGGCCCCGCATCGACAAGGAGCTCCTGGCCCAACACAGTGAAGGGCTGATCGGCTTGTCGAGCTGCCTCAAGGGCGAAATTTCCTTCCTCCTGGGCCGGGGTTTAGAAGCCGCCGCTGAGGCGGCCGCGGGAACCTACGCCGAGATCTTCGGCAAGGGACGCTTCTTTATCGAGCTTCAAGACCACGGCCTCGCCCCCCAAAAAGAGATCAACCCGCAGCTCATCCGCCTGGCCCGGAAGCTCGCCCTGCCCCTCGTGGCGACGAACGACGTCCATTACTACCGGAAGGAGGACTCCGAGAGCCACGACGCGCTTCTCTGCATCCAGACGAACAAGAAGTTGAGCGACCAGGACCGGATCCGCTTCGGAACGACCGAGTTCTATTTCAAATCGAGCGAGGAAATGGCCCGCCTTTTCCACGAGGTCCCGGAAGCTCTTGAGAACACCTCTCATATCGCGGGCCAATGCGATTTCACGTTCCCGACGTCCGGACATTTCCTGCCCCAGTTCAAGCCGCCCGATGGAAAGGCCCTCAAGGAATATTTCGAGCAGGTCGTCCGCGGGGGCTTCCAGGAGCACATGCAGGCGCTGGCCGGAAAAAGAGAGCAGGGACGGCTGTCCCATCCGCTCGAGGAATACGAGGAGCGGCTGGATCGCGAGATCAAGCTCATCGAGAGGATGGGATTCGAGGGCTATTTTCTCATTGTCTGGGACCTGATCCGGATGGCGCGGGCCCATGATATCCCCGTCGGACCGGGCCGGGGATCGGCGGCCGGAAGCCTCCTGGCCTACAGCCTGGGCATCACCGACATCGACCCGATCGAATATGACCTCCTCTTCGAGCGGTTCCTCAATCCGGACCGCATCAGCCTGCCCGACATCGATATCGATTTCTGCGGGCGGCGCCGGGAGGAAGTCATCAAATACGTCACCGAAAAATACGGCCGGGACAACGTCAGCCAGATCATCACCTTCGGGACGATGGCCGCGCGCGCCGCGATCAGGGACGTCGGCCGCGTCCTCGAAGTGCCGCTCCCTGAAGTGGACCGGATCGCCAAGATGATCCCCTTGGGCCCCGATATGACGATCGAGAAGGCGCTCGAAACCGTCGCCTCGCTCAAGGAGCTGCGCGACAAGAACCAGAAAATCGCCCACCTTCTGACCATCGCCCAAAAAGTGGAGGGGCAGGTCCGCCATCCCTCGATCCACGCCGCGGGCATCGTCATCACGCCCAAACCGCTGACCGAGTTCCTGCCGCTCTATCAATCGGTCAAGGGCGAGATCACGACTCAGTTCCCCATGGAGGACGTCGAGTCCATCGGCCTGCTCAAAATGGACCTCCTCGGCCTGCGCAACCTGACCGTCATCAAGGATACGCTCGACCTCATCGAGAAGGATTTCCGCATAACGATCGACATGAAGAGCCTGGCCCTCGACGACGCGAAGACGTATGACCTGTTCAAAGCGGGAAACACCGATGGAGTCTTCCAGTTCGAAAGCCGCGGCATGAAGGAGCTCTTACGGAGTTACCGGCCCGACCAGTTCCGCGACCTCATCGCCCTCAACGCCCTCTACCGGCCGGGCCCGCTCAAGAGCGGTATGACGGCCGAGTTCATCCAACGCAAGCACCATCCCGATCAGATCGCTTATGAGATCCCGGAGCTCGAACCCATCCTCGGGGAGACCCGCGGCATCATCGTCTATCAAGAGCAGGTCATGAAGATCGCGACCGAACTCGCGGGGTTCACTCTGGCCGAGGCCGACATGCTGCGCAAAGCCATGGGCAAAAAGGTCGGCGAGATCATGAAGTCGCAAAAGGAGAACTTTCTCAAGGGGGCCAAAAAAAGGGGCATCATCACCCCCGAAAAGGCCAAAAAGCTCTTCGAGAACATCAATAATTTCGCCGAGTACGGGTTCAACAAATCCCACAGCGCGGCCTACGCGGCCCTCGCCTACCAGACGGCCTACCTCAAAGCCCATTATCCCTACCATTTCATGGCCGCCCTGCTGACGTCGGAAGCCGAGCGGGGAGGGACGGCCCAGGTCCAGAAATACATCAACGAATGCCAGCAGATGGGGATCTCCGTTCTCCCTCCCGATATCAACGAGAGCGATTTCAATTTCACGGTGACGAAGGACGCGGTCCGTTTCGGGCTCGCCGCGGTCAAAAACGTCGGCGAGACGGCGGCCAAGGACCTCATCAAAACCCGGAAGGAGCACGGGAAGTTCGCCGCGCCGTTCGACGTCGTTGCCAACGCCGACAGCCGCGTCGTCAACCGGAAGGTCCTGGAAAGCCTGATCAAGGCGGGCGCCTTCGATTCCCTGGGTTACCCGCGGTCCCAGTGCTTTCATCTGATCGACAAGATGATCGAATTCTCGCACGAGATCCAGCGGGCCAAGAGCGCCAAGCAGAACTCGCTGTTCGGCGACGGATATGTCGAGCCGCCCGAGATCCCCGCTGAAGTCAAGGGCATGCGCGAATGGGATGAGTCGCTGATGCTTTCCTACGAGAAGGACGCGCTCGGTTTTTACATCACCGGGCATCCGCTGGCCCAGTTCAAGAACCTGCGACGCCTGATTTCTCACGCGATCAGCGACCTCGACGACGAGAAAGATTTCAACAGCGAGGTGCGCCTGGCCGGAGTCATCACGATGTTCAGGCCCCTCAAAACGAAGAAGGACGAGCGCATGGCCTCCTTCTATCTGGAGGATATGAGCGGCCGGGTCGAGGTCGTCGCGTTCCCGGACGCTTTCCGGAAAAATTATGAGCTTCTCCGCGAGGACCAGCTGATCTGGATCAAGGGAAAGTTCCTCGGAGAGGGCGACAGCCGGAAGGTCCATCTGATGCACGTCATGCCCCTGGCCGAAGCGTTTCAAAAGCAGGCCAAACGCATGGTCATCCGCATTTTCATGCCGGGCCTGGAAACGGCCATCCTCGATGAATTGAAGGATATCTTGGACAAGGACGCCGGTGAATGCCCCGTCTATTTCGAGCTCGTGACGCCCCATGCCTTCCGGGTCGTCACCCAATCCGCCGAGGTCAAATCGGTCCTGCCGTCCGACGAGCTGACGAAGACGATCGAACGGCTGCTCGGCGAAGAAGCGGTGTCCATCGAATATTGAGGTCGGCAAGAGAGAAACGGAGGATGTCTTTTTCAGCCGGACGGAGCTTATCGCCCATCAGGTCTGTCTTCTTCGCTCTCAGCCTGACGAGGGACCGCTGAGTTGAACTCGTTCATGGATTTGACAAGCTTTTTCCGACGTGCTAATTAGATCGAGAGGGCATCTCCGAATGGGATCATGGTATGGCCTATAAAGTCGTCGTAGCCGACGGTTCTCCGTCCGTGCAGAAGGCGGCGGAACTCGCCCTTCCGGGCCCGGAGTTCGAAATCTTCTCGTTCGCCGACGGGCTCGAGGCCATCAACGCGATTCCGGGCCTCCGCCCCGACGCCGTCCTCTCCGGCCTCTCTCTTCCGACCAAGGACGGCTATGAACTGGCGAGTTTCGTGAGGTCGCAGGAGAGCGGCCGGCAGATCGCCCTGTTCTTTCTCCGCGGCGCCTTCGAGCCGCTGGATTTTCAAAAAATCGGGCAGACTCAAAACGACGGGATCATCGTCGAGCCCTTTGACGGCGTAACGCTGTCTGGTCTCGTCAGGGAAGCGATCGACAGGAAAAAAGAGCTTCCTTCCATTCCCGAGGAGTCGGCGCTGGAGTCGGCCGTCCTGCCCGGGCCGCCGCCGGACGCACCCATCGCAGCCGACGGGACGGCTGATCTGGAAAAGAGGGTCCGGGACCTGGTCAAGGAAGAGATCCGAAACGGCCGGGCCGAATGGGAGTCCATGGCCCGCGAAGTCATTTCCGTCGAATTCAAGAAGATGCTCGTCGACGAACTCAAGGGCATCGACACGCGCAAGATCTAGGAGGCCGGGTTTTGACTCGGGCTTCTTCGGTTCTTGGAATCACCCGCCGGCGCGTTCCGCGGCGATGATTCGATCTCCTGGGAAAAAGATCAACATGAAATTCGATATCCGAAGATATGCGACCTGTTCTTCGACCAATGACGTCGCCGGAGAACTGGCCCGGCGGGGAGCATCCGAGGGGACGGTCGTCGTCGCGGAAGAACAGACGGCGGGCCGCGGCACGAAAGGACGCGCCTGGCATTCGATGCGCGGCAAGGGTCTTTACGTTTCCCTGGTGCTCCGGCCGGCGACCCCGATGTTCTCGCTCATTCCCCTGGCCGCGGGCCTGGCCGCGGCCGAAGCCGTTCGACAGTCGCACCGCCTGTCCGTCCGGCTGCGTTGGCCCAATGATATCTTCTGGAAGGGAAAAAAACTGGGCGGGATCCTCTGCGAAAGCGTCTTTTTGGGAAACCGGCCGGATTATGCTATCCTAGGCGTCGGCCTGAACGTCGACCACGATGAGGGCGATTTCCCCGTCGAGATCCGGGCGTCGGCGGTCTCGATCAAGATGGCGACGGGAAGAAAAGCCGACGCGGAATCGCTTTTGCGGCGACTCCTGGCCGCCCTGGAACGCTGGTCCGACGTTCATTCCGGCCCGGACGGAGGAAGAAAAATCGTCCGCGCTTTCGAGCGGGTTTCGGTCGCCCGAAAAGGGGACCCGCTGACCGTGATCATGGGCCAAGAGCGCATTCCCGGCGTATACGAGGGGATCGATTCCGCCGGGGCGCTTTTATTGCGCGGGGAGAACGGGATCCGGCGATTCGCCAGCGCGGAAATTCTAGGAATGGAGAACGGCCATGCTCATCGCCATTGATATCGGCAATACGACCATCGCCATCGGCCTTTTTGAAGACAAGGTCCTGACCCGCCATTGGAAGATCCGATCGGACCGCGATAAAACCTGCGATGAGTACGAGATCATCATCCGGAATCTGCTGGCTTTCGACGGCCTGGACGCCGCGGCCGTCAAAGCCGCCATCGTTTCGAGCGTGGTCCCGCCTCTCACCCCCATCTTCCAAACCCTGAGCCACGAGCTCTTCCACGTCAAGCCTTTCGTCGTGGGCCCGGGCCTGCGGACGGGCATGCCCATCCTTTACGAGGCTCCCCTCGAAGTCGGCGCCGACCGGGTCGTCGCCGCCGTGGCCGCTTTCGAGAAATTCGGAGGCCCCTGCATCGTCGTCGATTTCGGAACCGCGACGACGTTCGACGCGATATCCGCCAAGGGCGAGTATCTGGGCGGCGCGATCGCGCCGGGCATCCAGATCTCCGCGGAAGCCCTCTATCTCAAGACGGCCAAGCTGCCTCGCATCGAGATCAGAAAACCGGCCAAAGCCGTCGGCAAGACCACCGTCGCCAGCATGCAGTCCGGGCTCTATTTCGGCTATGTCGGCCTCGTCCACAACATCATCGACGAGATCCGCAAGGAGCTGGGCGCGGAGGCCCAGGTCATCGCCACCGGCGGCTTCGGCGAGCAGATCGGCGCCGAGGTCAAATCCATTTCGGCGATAGAGCCTCATCTCGTTCTCGAAGGCCTCAGGATCATATATGAGCGAAACCGATGACGGCCGTTATTTCCAGGAGATCGCCCGCCGTTTCCTGGCCGGACGCGGAGCCCCTTTTTTCTTGTCGGCCAAAGATCTCGACCTTGTCGCGTCCTGGGCGCGGGCCGGCATCCCGCTCCAGGTCGTCCTTGAGGGCATCGAGAGAGCCTTTGAGAACCACCGGACCTGGGCGTCGAAACGCGATAAAGTCCTGTCGCTCGGATTCTGCCGGGCGCAGGTGGAGCGGGCCTTCGACCGTTTTCGCGAGCGGAACGTGGGGGGCGTCCGGGCCAACGCCGCGCGTCCGGACAAACGCGTCCTGATCCGGTCGGAAATAGAAAAATTCCTGGAGCGGATCCCCCCGGAGCTCGGACCTCTCAAGGACATTTATCTCGAGGCTTTGAAAAAAATGGCTGGCGGCCCGGCCGCGGCCGACGATGACCTTGAGCCTCTGGACCGGGAAACGGAGCGGTTGCTCCTGAAGATCGCCGGCCCCGCCGACCGGTCAGCCGTGGAAACCGAGATCCTGGCCGAACACAAGCGGTTGAGCCGGGATGCTCTGGCCGAGGCGGTCCGCGTCAAGGTTTTGAAGCGCCTCCGGGACGCCTATAAGATCCCTTATCTTTCGCCTTATTATTATTAGGAGTGGGTTATTTCGTCATAGGAGCCTCTCATCATGGACGATCAGCGCATCCTCGATCTCTTGCGGCGGAACCGGCAGGGGCTGACCCTTCAACAGATTTTCAAGGAGCTGCGCGTTTCCCGGAAGGAACGGGCCAAGATCGAGGCGCGCCTCATCGACCTCGAGAACAAAAAACTCATCCGCCGGGTCAAGAACCGCTACCTCCTGCCCTTGCGCTCCAATCTCCTCCGCGGCCGGTTCGAGACGACGGGCCGGGGATTCGGCTTCGTCATTCCCGAGGACCGGGGCGTCGAGGATGTTTTCGTTCCCGCCCGCTTCGCCAAGGGGGCCATGCAAGGAGATACCGTCGAGATTCTTTTCAAAGAGCAGGGCGCCAAGGGCAAAGCGGAAGGTCGGGTCGTGCGCCTCCTCAAGAAAGAGAAGAAAAGCATCATCGGAATTTATGGCGAGCGGTTCGGCGCCCCTTACCTCGTTCCCTTCGACGCGCCCTCGCTCGAGGAAATCCCGATCGTTTCGCGGGGCGAATTCTTCCCGGCGCAGGGCATGATCGTCGCCGCGGACCGGAGCCGGATGACGATCACCGAAGTCCTGGGGCGGCCCGACGATCCGGGCGTCGACGCCAAGGTCATCATTCGGAAATACGGCCTGGCCGTGGAATTCCCCAAAGACGCGCTCGCGGAAGCCGAGGCCGCCGCGGGAAAGTCCCGATCGTCCGCCCTGGACGAACGCATGGACTGCCGCGGCCTGACGACGTTCACCATCGACGGAGAAAAGGCCCAGGATTTCGATGACGCGGTGAGCGTCAAAAAACTCGGCGGCGGCCGCTTCCAGCTCGGCGTCCATATCGCCGACGTCTCTCATTATGTCGCGCCGGGATCGGCGCTCGACGCGGAAGCCTTCGCCCGCGGGACGAGCGTCTATTTTCCCGACCTGACCCTGCCCATGCTTCCGGAACGCCTGTCCAATGATATTTGCAGCCTGCGTCCCAGGGAGGACCGGCTGACCCTCTCGGCGGTCATGGAGATCGACGCCGCGGGCGACGTCGTCCGCGCCGATTTCTTTCCGGCGGTCATCCGGACGGCCGAGCGGCTGACCTATACGTCCGTTCATAAAATATTTGAGGGCGACGAGCACGAACGCCGGATCCACGCGGCCCTCGTTCCGGACCTGTTGGCCATGCGGGAGCTGGCGCTCATCCTTCGTGAAAAGCGCGTCGGCGAAGGCAGCCTCGAGTTCGACCTCCTCGAGCCCGAGCTCGTCTATATGGAAGGCCGGCTCCATTCGATCGCGACCTTCGCCCAGAACGAGGCGCACAAGCTCATCGAGGAATTCATGGTCGCGGCCAACGTGGCGGTCGCGTCCTTCCTGGGCCAAAAAGAAATCCCGACCCTTTATCGCGTCCATCCGCGGCCCGCGGTCGCGAACCTGGAGAAGCTCCGGGAGACCCTCACCCATTTTCACATCCATTTGCCCAAACCCGAGAAGATCGAACCCACGGACCTGCAGCGCGCCATCCGGGAAGGCGAAGGCCGGCCCGAAGAGAAATTCGTCAATGTCCAGGTCCTGCGAGCGATGAAACTGGCCGTTTATTCCGATGAGAACGTCGGGCATTATGGGCTCGCCAAAAAAAATTACACGCATTTCACGTCTCCCATCCGCCGCTACCCGGACCTTGTCGTGCACCGCATCCTCAAACAGACGTTGCTGGGGCTCCATCCCGAATCTCCTTCGCTGGCCGCCGTGGCCCTGCACGCGTCCGGGCAGGAGCGAAAGGCCGACGGCGCCGAACAGGACCTCGTCGAATGGCGGATCTTCCGTTTTCTCAAGGATAAGCTGGGGGAGGAATTCACGGGCATCGTCGTGGATATCACCAAAGCGGGGCTGGCGGTGGAACTCGATGATTATTTCGTCAAAGGCCTTCTCGCCTACGACGACCTGGGCGGCGATTATTTCCGGCGGAATTCGCCCGGCGTCCTGTCCGGAAAGAGGACGGGCAGAAAATTCGAGCTCGGGCAGACCCTTCGGGTCCAATTGGCGGCGGTCGATCCCGTTTTGCGCCGGATGAACCTGGTTCTCGCCGAATAGGGGAAGAGGAAGATCGGGCCGGAACGCGCCGGGCAGGCGCCGCCGCCGCATGATCGACGAAAGAGAAAGACCGGCGGCAAGTGTGATATCATCGGGGGAATGAATTCGCGGCGCTCGGGAAAGCGTTTTTGAGATAACGAAACATGAAAAAGAAGATCGGCGGCGACGAGGATCGGCTCCTGGAATTGGCCCGCGAAAAAGGGCTCTCGGGCGTGCGCGAAAGCGAAGCGATGGAAGGGCTGACGCTGGACCGGCCCGGACTTTTGGCCCTCGTCCAGAAACTCGAAGAAGAGAGCCGGCTCCGCATCCTCGCCTTTTCTCCGCTCGTCTTGGTTTCCCGGGACAGCCTGGATTTTCTCGGAGGAAAGCTCCTGTCTTTCATCGCCCAATTTCACGAGAAAAATCCGGAGGACGGCGGCCTGACCCTTGACAGGCTGAAACGAAGGTTCGACGCGCCGGCAAAGGTCCTTCTCCTCGTCCTAAAAGGGCTCGTCCATGAAGGGGCGATCAGACAGGAAGGCCGGTTGTTCGCCCGGGCCGGCTTCGCGCGCCGGCTTCCGCCGCGCGAGGAAAAAGCCCTCCGGGAACTCGAGGAAGCGTGCTTTCAAGGCGGTTTCCGGCCGGTGACGGTGGAAGATATCCAAGCGCAAATCCCCGCGACGCCGCAGAAAATCGGGAAGATGTTGGACGTTCTCATCGAGCGGAAAAAAGTCGTGCCGAACAAAGACGGCTTTTTCCTTCCCGCCCGTGCGCTGGACGAGTTGATCGCCAAGGTCCGGGGTTTGGGCAAGAACGAGATGAGCGTCGCCGATTTCAAGGGGCTGACCGGGCTCAGCCGCAAGTTCGCCATTCCTCTTCTGGAGCTGCTCGACGATTTGAGCGTGACCCGTCGGGACGGTCTGACGAGAAAAATCCTGTGATCGGCGCCCGGTCGCCGGAGCGGCGCGCTATTCCTCTTTTTTCTGGGAGTCTTCCTGCCGCTTCTTGGTGAGCGCGGATTTGAGCTTCTCCGCGAACAGATTGCCGAACATCCCGCCCGGGGCCTCGTCCGGCTTGGCCTCTTCGGTTTTCGGCTCTTCCGTCTCCGGCTCCGTTTCCGGCTCTGTTTCGACCGTCAGCGGTTGGGCGGCCTTCGCTTTGACGGGGGCGGCGGTCGGTGGCGCGGCGATGACTTCGGCCGGAGCTTCCTCGGTCTCTTCTTCGTCCAGCGCCTTCCCGGCGTAGAGCGCTTCGAGTTCGGATTCCTCCTCCGCGATGCGCTCTTCGATGACGCGGCGCTCGCTTTTTTTTGCATGCGGCGCCTTCTCTCCCTCGGCCTTCGGTTTCTTCTTCTTGTGAGGCTTTTCCTTCTTGGCCGCGGGCGCGGCTCCGGCCGTGGGCTTTTCCGTGACTTGGACGGCCGCGATGTCGATCTCTTCCTCCGCTTCTTCGGGGATCTCGAGCGACGCGAGTTCCTCGCCGGCGGAGATCTCCCCCGCCGCGAGCTCGGACGGAATTTCCAGGGCGACGGCTTCGAGCGCTTCTTTGATGGGGGCGGCTTCCTGGTAAAAGAAGATGCCCTTTTTCTTGTCGGATTTCGTGAATTCAAAGGTATTCAAAAGCGTCAGCTCGACGTCTTCCTGCGACGTCCGTTTCAGGATGTCGAGCAGGTGATAGGCCCGCAGGTAATGGAGGGCGTGATTCGTCGACGGCAGGCCGAAATTCTTGAAAATCAGGACCAGGAGGTCCCTGAGGTTGAGACCCGCTCTCTGGGGGTAGAAGGCGATGAGTTTCGCCAAGGTCTCGCGCTCGATATAGATGATCTTGTTCGGCATGGCCAGGGTGGCGGCCTCTCCGGCCTCGGCGAACATGTCGGTCTTCGGATCATAGACCGGCTTGACCACGGACAGCTTCTTTTTGGATTTCTTCAGCCAGAAGTGGAGCTGGACCGGGCCCTTGCGCTCCAGGGTCATGCTCGTCCCCTGGGGGATGTTGTTCAGGGCGAAGAAGTCCTTGAGTCCGAGGAAGGTGCTTTGCTGCGGGTAATAATAGACGATATAGTTTTTATTATCGTCGGAGTCCGTGAAGACGTATTCCCGCGAATGGGATAACTCCTTGTTGAAGGTCTTGGGCACCTTCACGCCGCCCGAAAGAATTTCCCGCCAGGTGAGATAAACCTTGAGCGGGAAGGCATGGAAAGGCGTGACTTCGATCGGCTCGCTGGTCTCGAATTCGGGAAGCGTCGCTTCCTCGGAGGAGAGGGGAAGGTTATCGGGGAGGGCGTTCAAGACGCTCTTGAGGTGCCATTTCCCCCACTCGACCGGCGAGACCTGGATGAATTCCTTCCGGTATTTGGTTTCGAGCAGATGATTGAGCCCGAGGCAGTGAATGTCGAAGAGGTCGTTCGAGGCTTCGAAGCCCATGAACTTCTTGATAAGGTCGCCGGTCGCCGCCGATTCCTTCGTCTCCGTGATATGGACCTCCATCTCCTTGACCTTTTCCTCGGGGATGGGCGGCTGGTTGACGGCGAGCTGCCAGAACTCGCTCCAGGAAAAAAACAGCGGCGATTTGGCCAGGGCCGACTTCAGGTTCCGCTCGAGCGTCTTGAGGTCCTTGTCGGTCATCGGGAGTTCGGTCAGGCGCGGATCTTCGCCCTTGTTCATGATTTGCGGCGCCGCGTTTGCGCCGCCGCAGTTCGCCGGCAGCAGGATCTGGGTCTTGGTCTTTTTCATATAGTCGATATACTTGCGGAACGTTCCCCCGCCCGCGTAGTCGACCTCGAGCATTTCGCAGCCGTAGTTCTTGTAGCCGATCCTGTTCACGACCTTCAACACGACCGCGCCCTTGAACGGCTCGATGGTCTTGGAGCCGACCGTCAGGCGCTCGTCGTAGTCTTTGTAGATCGAATCCCCGATCTCGTAAACGCAGTTGGAGTCGTAAATTTTTACGTCCTGGGTGCGCTGAGTGGCCGTTTTGAGGAAGGCCAGCTTCTCGACGAGTTCCCGGAGCATGAACGGCTTGCGCGACTTCGCCAGTTCCGTTTGGACGAAGGTGATATCGTCCGGAGTCACCAGGACGAGCGAATTGTCTTTGTCCATGTTAATGTTTTTTCCCCATGAGTTCGAGCATGATCGCTTTTTGGAAATGCATCCGGTTTTCCGCCTGGTCGAAAACGACCGACCTGGAAGAATCGAGAACCGCGGTGGCGACTTCCTCTTCGCGGTGGGCCGGGAGGCAGTGCATGAAGATGGCGTCGGGCTTGGCCGCGGCCATGAGCTCCAGGTTGACCTGATAGGGCGCGAAGATCTTCGCCCGGGCCTCCTTTTCCTGTTCCTGCCCCATGGATGCCCAGACGTCGGTATAAATCGCGTCGGCGCCCCGGACGGCTTCGCGCGCATCGTCGGTGATCAAGAGCGTGAAGCCCGTTTCTTTTCCGTCCTCGCGGGCGAATCGGACCATCTCGGCGTTTGGCTCGAAGCCTTTGGGCGCGGCCACGGCCATGGCCGTTCCCGCTTTCGCCGCGGCGAGCATGAGGCTGTGGCAGACGTTGTTGCCGTCTCCCACATAAGCCAGCTTGACCTTGGACAGCCCGCCCTTTTTTTCGCGCAGAGTGAAGAAGTCGGCCATGCCCTGGCAGGGATGGCTGAGGTCGGTCAGGGCGTTGATGACGGGGATCCGCGCGGCCTTGGCCATGCGGACCGCGTTGTCGTGGCCGAAGGTGCGGAGCATGATGCCGTCCACCCAACGTTCGAGGTTGTGGGCGACGTCTTCGACGGTCTCGCGCTTGCCGAGCTGGATCTCGTTCGGGCTGAGATAGATCGCTTTCCCGCCGAGTCCGAGCATGCCGACTTCGAACGTCATGCGCGTCCGCAGGGAGGGTTTTTCAAAAATCATGGCCAGAATTTGGCCCTTGAGCTTTTTGGCGTATTTGTCCGGATGTTCCTTGATGCCCTGGGTCAGGTCCATGAGTTCATGGAATTCGTAGGTAGTGATGTTGTGGATGGAAAGGAAATCTTTATGCATCGTCGGCTCCTTATGGAATGATCCTTGTCCCCGAGCGGTCGATCAGGGCGGCCTTGAGATGAGCGGCTGAGGTGATCAGCACTTCCTTCCCCCCGGCCCTGATGTATTCGATGGCGGCCCGGATCTTGGGTCCCATCGAGCCGGGAGGGAACTGCCCTTCGTCCAAATATTTTTGTGCTTCGGCGATCGTCAATACCGGCATCTCCCGCTGGCCCGGTTTTCCAAACTCCAGGCAGACCCGGTTGATGCCGGTCAAAATGATGAACAGGTCCACGCCGACTTCGCGGGCGATCAGGCTCGAGGCGTAATCCTTGTCGATGACAGCTTCGACGCCCTCGTAAAGACCCCGGTTGTTGATGATGACCGGAATCCCGCCGCCGCCGGCCGCGACGACGATCCGTCCCGCCTGGACGAGATCGCGGATGATCCATTTCGGCACGATGTCGATCGGCTTGGGCGAGGGCACGATCTTGCGGTAGCCGCGGCCCGCGTCCTCGACCATCGTCCACTTCTTCTCGCGGGTCAGCTGCTGGGCCCTGAACTTGGTATAGAACGGCCCGACGGGCTTGGTCGGTTTTTCGAACGCCGGGTCGTTCCGGTCCACGAGGACCTGGGTGACCAGGGTGATGATGTCCTTGTCGATCGAATGGCGGCGCAACTCGTTGGTGACGGCCCGCTCGAGCATGAAGCCCATGCTCCCTTCGGTCATGGCGTCGCAGATATCGAGCGTATAGGGAGGGATCTTGGTGACGGCCTCCTCCATCTGGATGAGGAGGTTGCCGACCTGCGGTCCGTTGCCGTGGACGATGATGAGCTCAAAGCCCTTGCGGACGATGTGGACCATGAGTTGGGCGGCTTTTTCCGCGTTCTTCATCTGCTCGCCCTGGATCCCGCGCTGGTTCTCGGGGAGCAGGGCATTACCTCCGAAGGCGATCAGGGCGAGGCGTCGTTTGACCGGCATGGAACCTCAGAACTTGTTGAGCACGTCTTCGAGGGTGGGCGATCCGATCTCCTCGAGCTCGTAGCCTACGGCGAGCATCGGCTGGCGGGTCTTGATCAGGCGGTTGAGGTCGATCGGCGTGGCGCTGACGATCAGGTCGCAATCGATCTTGTCGATCGTCTCGGCCAGCTCCCTGGTCTGGATCTCGCCGTAGCCCATGGCCGGGAGGACCTTGTCGAGATGGTTGTACTTTTCGAACGTTTTCTTGATGCTGCCTACGGCTGCGGGCCGCGGGTCGATGATCTTGGCCGCGCCGTATTTCTGCGCGGCGACGATGCCCGCGCCGTACGTCATGCCGCCGTGGGTCAGGGTCGGTCCGTCCTCGATGACGAGCACGCGCTTGCCGCGGATGCGTTCTCCGTTTTCGACGATGGTCGGGGAGTTGGCCCGAATGATCACGGCCGAGGGGTTGAACTTCCGGATGTTCTCCAAGACCTTGTCCACGCCCTCCTTCGATGCGGTGTCCATCTTGTTGATGATGATGACATCCGCCCGGCGGAAATTGGTTTCGCCGGGATAATAGAGAAGCTCGTGCCCGGCCCTATGCGGATCGGCCACGACGATCTCGAGATCGGATTTGTAAAAGGGGAAGTCGTTGTTGCCGCCGTCCCAGAGGATGACGTCGGCTTCGTTCTCGGCTTCGCGGAGGATGGCTTCGTAGTCCACGCCGGCATAGACGATGATGCCGTTCTTTACGTGGGGTTCATACTCTTCGCGCTCCTCGATGGTGCATTCGTGCTTGGCCATGTCTTCGTAGGTCGCGAAACGCTGGACTTTCTGTTTGGCCAGGTCGCCGTAGGGCATCGGATGGCGGATGGCCGCCACGCTCCGGCCCTTTTTCTTGAGGATAAGCGCGACTTTCCGGGACGTTTGGCTCTTGCCGCTTCCGGTCCGGACAGCGCAGACGGACACGACGGGCTTTTTGCTTTTGACCATCGTGTCCAGGGGGCCGAGGAGGACGAAGCTCGCGCCGACGGCCTGCACCTGGGAGGCCTTGTGCATGACATATTCATGGGCGACGTCGCTGTAGGAAAAATAGACTTTCGTGACGCCGTGCTTTTTAATCAGGGCGTCGAGCTCTTCTTCGGGATGGATCGGAATGCCTTCGGGATAGAGCTTGCCGGCGAGCGAAGCCGGGTATTTCCGGCCCGCGATATCCGGGATCTGGGTCGCCGTGAAGGCCACCACAAGAAAATTCGGATTGTCCCTGAAGTAGGTGTTGAAATTGTGGAAATCCCGTCCGGCGGCGCCCATGATGATCACCTTTTTCATAAATACTTCTCCTTTAAAAACGTGTCCAAAGCTAAATTTTCAAGAACGAAAAAGGTAGTATATCTGAAAACGCCGTTATCCTCAAGAGGTAAAAGGGAGAAAGCAGGGTGGTCGTTGGAAAAGTCGACGAAGAGAGGCTAAAATCTCGTTCTGCATTTCCCACAAAAAGAATCGGTGGCGCTCATCTGGGCTCCACATCTAGTGCAAAAACGGCCCGGGATGGAAGGCGAAGGGGGGCCGAGCCCTTTTTTTTTACTTTTGATTGACTCCATAAGGGGTTTTCATTAATATATATCCGCTCTAAAACGGCACCTATAGGCGCGTAGCTCAGTGGGAGAGCGCTTCCCTGACACGGAAGAGGCCGTGGGTTCAATCCCCTCCGCGCCTACCATTGACGAACGAAGGAGTGTCTTTTCGGACAGACATATATGGCGCGAATCCTTTTGGTTATCCCGGCCATCTCAACGTGAATGTCTCGGCCGGATTCGGTTGACGACGAAAAGGGGGCCGATTTCTTGCTAAGGGCGGTTTATTATTAGATTTTACGAGCGGACAGCGAACATGGAAAACGACGACAAAAAACGAATGGAAAAGGAAGCTGAAAACGCCCTGGAAGTCTTGCGGCACAGCGCTTCACATCTTCTCGCCCATGCCGTCCTCGGTCTTTTTCCCGGGACCCAGGCCGGCATCGGCCCGGCCGTGGAAAACGGCTTTTATTATGACTTTTTGCGCGAAGAGCCGTTCAGCCTCCAGGACCTGGACGCCATCGAGGCGAAAATGCGCGAGTTGGCGGTTTCGAACGCCCCCATCGAAAAAGTGATCCTGACCAAGAACGAGGCCATTGAGCTGTTCACGGAAAAAGGTCAAACGCTTAAAGTCGAGCTGATCCGGGAGAAAGCGGGCGACACGGCTACCTCTTACAGGCAGGGAAGTTTCATCGATTTCTGCCTTGGCCCGCATCTGCCGTCGACAGGAGAGATCGAACATTTCAAGCTGCTCTCCGTTTCCGGCGCTTATTGGAAGGGCGACGAGAAGGGCCTTCAGCTCCAACGCATTTACGGGACCGCCTTCCCGTCTCGAAAAGAGCTCGAAGCCTACCTTCTCCTTCTCGAGGAGGCCAAGAAAAGGGATCATCGCCGGCTCGGCGCGGAACTCGACCTCTTCAGCTTCGACGAAAACGTCGGCGGCGGGCTTGTCCTCTGGCATCCGAAAGGCGCCCGAATCCGGGCGATCATCGAGCAATACTGGCGCGAGCGCCATTGGAACGGCGGCTACGACATTCTTTATACACCCCATATCGGGAGGGAAAAGCTCTGGCAGACGTCCGGTCACCTCGATTTCTACAAGGACTCGATGTACTCGCCCATGGACATCGACGGGCAGAACTATTACCCCAAGCCGATGAACTGCCCGTTCCATATTTCCATTTACAAGTCCAAGGGGCGGTCCTACCGGGACCTCCCTCTCCGCTGGGCTGAATTGGGAACGGTCTATCGCTACGAGAGGAGCGGCGTCCTCCACGGCCTCCTGCGCGTCCGGGGTTTCACCCAGGACGACGCCCATCTCTTCTGCACTCCGGATCAAATGGAGGACGAGATCCTTCGCGTGCTGGACTTCTCGATCGACATCCTGGCCGCGTTTGGATTTGTCGACAACAAAATCGAACTCTCCGTCCGCGACCCTAAAAACCTCGAAAAATACTGCGGAGCGGACGAGATGTGGCGCCGGGCCGAGGCCTCTCTGGTCAAGGCCCTCGAGACCCGCGGTCTGAACTATGAGAGGAAGGAAGGCGAAGCCGTCTTTTACGGCCCGAAAATCGACATCAAAGTCAAAGATGCCCTCGGCCGTCTCTGGCAGTGCACGACGATCCAATTCGATTTCAACAATCCCGAGCGGTTCGACATGACCTTCGTCGCCGAGGACGGCAAAGAGCACCGGCCGTACATGATCCACCGGGCGCTCCTCGGTTCGCTCGAACGGTTCTTCGGCGTCTTGATTGAACACTACAACGGCAATTTCCCGCTCTGGCTCGCGCCGACGCAGGTCGAGATCCTTCCCATCGCCGACCGCCACCACGACTACGCCCTGAAACTCGAGGCGATGGTCAAGGATGAAGGGCTGCGGGGCCATGTCGACCTCCGCCGCGAGAAGATCAACTATAAAATCCGGGAAGCCGAGCGCATGAAGGTCCCTCTCATCCTCGTCGTGGGCGATAAGGAAGCCGAGGCCGGCACCGCCTCGCTCCGCATCCACGGCCAGGGCGATCGAGGTCCGGTGAATGTCGCGGAGTTTCTTGCAAAAGCCAAACGATTGAATGACAATAAATCCCTGACCGTGAGTATCTAAAGGAGGCCGCACATTTTTAGAGGAAGACAACCATTTCCGCCAGGCGGAAAACCGAAACCCCATAGGATCAATGAGATGATTCGAGTGCCAGAGATTCGCGTGCTCGACGACGAGAAGAAACAATTGGGCGTCCTGCCCACGATGGAAGCCCTGTCTCTCGCCCGCCAGAAAGGCCTGGACCTCGTCGAGATCGCGCCGGCGGCGACGCCCCCGGTCTGCCGGATCATGGATTACGGCAAGTTTCTCTATGAGCTCCATAAGAAGGACCATGAGGCCAAGAAGCACCAGAAAACGATCCAGCTGAAAGAGATCAAGTTCCGGCCGAAAATCAGCATCCACGATTACGCGTTCAAGCTGAAACACGTGCAGCGGTTCCTGGAGGAAGGCAACAAGGTCAAGCTCACCATCATGCTCCGCGGACGCGAGAAATCGCGCCCGGAAATGGGCCTGGCGATCCTGGACCGGGTCATCACGGACGTTCAGGGAGTCGGGAAGCCGGACGGGGGCGTTCGTCGGCAGGATTGGGCCGTCTCGGCGCTGCTCATCCCTGCGAAAATAGGAGGAAAAGATGCCAAAGTTAAAAACCCACAAGGGAGCCCAAAAGAGGTTCAAAATCACGGCCAAGAAGAAGGCGGTCCACAAGAAAGCCAATAAGAGCCATATTCTCACCAAGAAGTCTTCGAAGCGGAAACGGAACCTCGGCAAGAAGGGCATCGTGAGCCACGCGGACATCCATACCGTGAGGACGATGCTCCCTTACGAATTCTGAAAGCTGAAATGAGATGATAATGTCTTCCCTCCTTTTCTTTCCTTAAAAGGGGGCGAGGGGGAATTTCTCAAGGAGTGATCAATGCCCAGAGTCAAACGCGGATTTAAGAAAAAAAACCGGCGGGCGAAAATCCTGAAGCTCGCCAAGGGCTATTGGGGCGCGAGGAGCTCGAACTACCGGACGGCCAAGGAGGCGGTGGAGCACGCGCTGACTTACGCCTACCGCGACCGCCGCGCTCGGAGACGCGATTTCCGGCGGCTGTGGATCGTGAGGGTCAAGGCCGCGGCCAACCTGAACGGTCTGACCTACAGCCGCTTCATCCAGGGCCTCAAAAAACTGAACATCGAACTTGACCGGAAGGTCCTGGCCGAGCTCGCGGTGAACCAGCCGCTGACGTTCGGCCGTATCGCCGCGAAAGTGAAAGATGTCGTCGCCTAGCCTGAAGAAGTTCGAGAATTCAATCGAAGCTTTTAAAATAAAGCTGAAGGAGCAGTCCGTCCAGATCCGGGATCCGCGGGCGATCGAGGAGCTGCGCAACCAGTTCCTGAGCCGAAAGCACGGATATATCACTCTTCTCTTCGAGGACCTCAAGACGTTGAAACCCGAGGAGAAGCCGGCCGGCGGTCAGATGATCAACGTCCTCAAGAACGAAGTGCAGGCCAGACTCGCCGAGCTCGAGGCCGGACTTAAAACGCCGCCCAAACAGAAACCCGGGATCGACCTGACGCTCCCCGGCGAAAAAAAAGCCTGGGGCGTGCCGCATCCGATCCGCCTCTTTCAGCGGGAGATCGAGAACATCTTCACGTCCATGGGGTTCATGATCGAGGAAGGGCCCGAGGTCGAGACGGACTATTACAATTTCGAAGCGCTCAACTTTCCGCCCCACCACCCGGCGCGCGACGATTGGGACACGCTCTACATCACGGACAAGTTGCTTCTCCGGACGCATACGTCCCCCGTCCAGATCCGGGTGATGGAAAAGAAAAAGCCTCCGATCCGGATCATCAATCCGGGCAAAGTCTTCCGCCACGAGACCCCCGATCCGACGCACCTGCCGATGTTCTTCCAGGTCGAAGGCCTGGTCGTCGATGAAGGGGTGACCTTCGCCCATCTCAAAGGCACGCTCGAGGTTTTTCTCAAGCGTCTCTTCGGCGAACGGATCAAAATTCGCTTCCGGCCGAGCTTCTTTCCGTTCACGGAACCGTCGGCCGAGGTGGACATCGAATGCCTGGCCTGCGGGGCCAAGGATCCCGGCTGCCGCATCTGCGGCGGAACGGGCTGGAAGGAGATCCTCGGCTCAGGAATGATCGATCCCCAAGTCTTCAAAAACGTCAACATCGATCCCGAAAAATTTTCCGGGTGGGCCTTCGGCCTGGGCATCGACCGGACGGCCATGCTCGCCTACGGGATTTCGGATATGCGCTATTTTTTCGAGAACGATCTGCGATTCATAAGGCAGTTTTATCTCAAATGAAAATCAGCTTGAATTGGCTCAGGGAATTCGTGGACGTAGAGACGCCGCTCCGCGAATTTCTCGATCGCCTGACCATGATCGGACTCGTCGTCGAGGAATGGGCCGAATCCGCCGGGGACGTCATTCTGGACGTCGAAACTTACGCTAACCGGCCCGATACACTCGGCCATCTCGGCCTGGCTCGCGAGGTCGCGGCCATGCTCGGAACTCCCATGAAAGAGCAGACCTGGCCTCTGACCGAATTCCCGGCCAGCACGTCCGAGTTCGTCGACGTTCAGATTTTGGATGAGGACCTCTGTCCCCGATATTGCGGAATCATCGTCAAAGGCGTCAAAGCGGGGCCTTCGCCGGATTGGCTCCGGACGAAGATCGAGGCCATGGGTCTTAAATCCATCAACAACATCGTCGACGTCTCGAATTACGTTCTCTTCGCCACGGCCCAGCCCATCCACGCCTTCGATCTGGCGAAAATCGCGGGGCCGCGCATTCTCATCCGGCGGGCCAAGAAAGGCGAATCCATCCGGACGCTCGAAGGCAAGACCGTCGCCCTTTCGCCCGACATGCTTGTGATCGCCGACGAAAAAAAACCGGTCGCGATCGCCGGCGTGATGGGCGGCGAGGACTCGGCCGTGTCCGACGGCACCCAGGACGTCTTCATCGAAAGCGCCTATTTCGATCCCGTTTCCATTCGGAAGACCCGTAAGGCGCTCGAGATCCAGACGGACGCCGGCTACAGGTACGAACGGGGGGCGGACATTTCCTTCGCCCCGCAAGCCGCGGTCATGGCGGCCTCGCTTCTGACCCGGTTCGGCGGCAAAGTAACCAAAGAGATCGTCGACATCTACCCCAAACCGCGCAAACCCAAGGAAATCGTCCTCCGCGGCCGGCGGATTGCGGACCTCTTGGGCGTCGACGTCGGCGACGAGTTCGTCGAGAAGACGCTCGCGGACCTTGGTTTTGCGCTCAAGACAAAACAAAACGGCGTGTGGCGCATTCAGGTTCCGTTCTTCCGGGTTGATGTCGAACGAGAGGCCGACCTGATTGAAGAGATCGCCCGGTTCTACGGCTACGACAAGATTCCGGTCGTCGTCCCGCCGCTCAAGGTTCTCGAACCCGTCCCTTCGGACCGGGATAGGCTCTTCAAGCTCGGCCAGTCGTTGTTCCATTACGGATTCGATGAAGTCATCAACCAAAGCTTCGCCGATCCCGAGAAAGAAGCCGCTCTCCTGAGCGGGTTGAAGCCCGTCGAAATCCGCAACCCCCTCTCGACGAAGGCCTCGCTCCTGCGGACGACGCTTCTCGGCGGCCTGCTCGAGAATACGGCCTGGAACAGGAACCGCGGGCTGGAAGGCGTCCACATTTTCGAGGTCGGCAATATCCATTACTGGAACGAAAATGCCGCCGCCGAGGAGCTTTGCCTCGGCCTTTCGACCGCGGGCCCGGCGTCGGCGCCGCACTGGAAGACGAAACCGGCCGAAACGGATTTCTTCCATCTGAAAGGCGCTTTGGAGGCTTCCCTGGAAAGCCTCAGGTATACGTCTTATTCTTTCAAGGAGGACGGCCATCCGTTCTTCGACGAAAATTATGCGCTGGTCGTTTTGTACAAAGGCGAAACGATCGGCCGGCTGGGCCGGATCCATGACCGCCTGCTCGGCCTTTACTCGATCAAGGGACCCGTCTTCGCGGCGGAACTGCGCCTGGATCTCCTCTTGGGCAAACAGCCCCGGCCCTTCGAGTACGTTCCGCTTCCGAAATTCCCGGCGGTCGTCCGCGACCTGTCGTTCCTCGTGGACCGGAATGTTCCCTACGAGGACATCAGGCAGACCCTCGGGAAAACGGCCGTTCCCCTCCTCGAAGGATTCGACGTCATCGACCATTATGCCGGAGAGAGCATTCCCAAGGACAAAAAGAGCCTGTCGCTGCGCTTCACGTTCCGCAGTCCCAAGGGGACTCTCCTTGCCGAAGAGGTGGACAAGGCCGAACAGAAAATCATTAAAAATCTCACATCCGCCTTTAAAATCCAACTCAGGGAAGGAGGAGGATCGTCATGACCACCGAACTGGATCGGATGAAAATCTTGGAAGGCAAGATCGGCCATGTCATCGAATACGTCAACAAGCTTTCGGCGGAGAACGAGAAACTGAAGCAGCAGATCAAGGACCTGCGCGTCGAGAAGAAGGACACGGAGGAACTGGCCAAGCGCGCCGGAAAGCTTGACGAAGACCTCAAAAGGTACGAAAATGAAAGAGACCTCGTCCGAGCGAAGGTCGAGGCCATCATCAATCAAATCGACAAGATCGGCTTATGATTGACAAGATCATCGAAATCGAAGTTTATGGAAGACCATATAAAATACGCGTCAAAGGCGAAGAAGACGAGAAGTACATCAGCCACCTGACGTCCTACGTAGATCAAAAGATGCATGAAATCGCGGTGAAATCCAAATCCACGGACGCGCTCAAGATCGCGGTGCTCGCGGCCTTGAATATCGCGGACGAATTTTTTCTATCCCAGAAGCAGTTCGATCAGTTGGATGACGTCATCGGGCAGATGGAAACCGAGATGGAGAGCCTGGAGAAACGCCTTGTCCAAGACGGACAAGAGTACCCCAATATCGGGAAAGCGACATCTTAAGATGGAAATAATGCCGGACTTATCCATAGATGCTCCGCGGGGGACTCCGACTCCTTAGACTTCTCGGGTTTCATCTCTCGGCTTCGCCTTGTTTTTTAGGAGGTGAAGTGCCGTGAAAACGAACATCATTTTAAACGCGGGCCTGCCCATTCTCATCGCGCTGGCCGCCGTGATCATATTCATTCTGCTCAAAAAGAACGCGGGAACGCGGGGGCTCATGCGCGCCGGCCACGAGGCCAAACAAATCCAGGAACAGGCCAAAACCCAGGCCGATAAGATCATCCGGGACGCCCAACAGCAGGCCAAGGAGAAGCTCGCCTCGGCCGACTCCGATCTCGAGCAGCAGACCAGGGAAAAACAGCGCAAGATCAACGAGATGGAGCGGCGCCTGATCCACAAGGACGAGAACCTGGAACGGAAGATTCAGGGCCTCGACCGCAAAGAGCGCGAGATCTCCGTCAAGGAGCGCCGCATCACCCAGCGGGAGCACGATCTCGATCTTCAGGACGAGAAAATCAACGCCCTGATCAAGAAGCAGATGGAGGAGCTGGAGCGGGTCGCCGGCTTGACGCAGGAAGAGGCGAAGGGCCAGTTGATCAAAAAGATCGAAGACGAAGCGCGTTTGGAGTCGGTGCAGGTCGTGCGCCGGGTCGAGGAAGAGACGCGGTCCAAGAGCCGTCAGCTCGCCGGCGAAATCATCGGTCAGGCCATCCAGCGTTCGGCCGCCGAGCACGTCGTCGAGACGACCGTGTCGGTCGTGGACCTGCCCTCCGAGGACATGAAGGGCCGGATCATCGGCCGCGAAGGCCGGAATATCCGCGCCCTCGAAATGGCGACGGGCGTCGATATCATCGTCGACGACACGCCCGAAGCCGTCATCCTTTCGAGCTTCGACCCGATCCGCCGCGAGACGGCCCGGCTGGCGATCCAGAAGCTCGTCATGGACGGGCGGATCCATCCGGCGCGGATCGAGGATATCGTCGAGAACGTCAGGGCCGATCTCGAGGAAAAAATGAAGCAGGAAGGCGATGCCGTCGCCTACGAACTGCGCGTCCAGAACATCCACCCCGAATTGATCAAGCACCTGGGAAAACTTCGCTACCGGACGAGCTACGGACAGAATGTCCTTCAGCATTCCAAGGAGGTATCCCTCCTCGCGGCGGCCATGGCCACCGAGCTCGGCCTCAACACCAACGTGGCCTTGCGCGCCGGTCTGCTCCACGACATCGGAAAGGCCGTGGACCGGGAGGTCGAAGGGACCCACACCGAGCTCAGCGTCGAGCTCTGCCGCAAATACGGCGAGTCCGAGGCCGTGATCCAGGCGATCGCCAGCCATCACCGCGACGTGGACTTCCCGTCGATCGAGGCCGTCCTCGTCCAGTCCGCGGACACGCTGTCCGCCGCCCGGCCGGGCGCGCGCCGGGAACTCCTCGAGAACTACATCAAACGGCTCGAAAAACTCGAAACCTTGGCCAAGTCCTTCGAAGGCGTTTCCAAAGCGTTCGCCCTCCAGGCCGGCCGCGAGATCAGGATCATGGTCGAGGCCCAGAAGGTTTCGGACGATAGAGCGGCGCTGATCGCCAAGGACATCGCCACGAAAATCAAGAACGAGCTCGATTACCCGGGACAGATCAAGGTCACCGTCATCCGGGAAATGAGGGCCGTGGAATATGCCCGCTAAGATCGGCGTCCTTTTCATCGGCGATATCATCGGCCGGCCGGGACGCGACGCGCTCAAAAAATGTCTCCCGGGATTGCGGGAAAAGTATGCGCCGACGTTCGTCGTGGCCAACGGCGAGAACGCCGCCGGCGGCGCCGGCCTTACCGAAGAGATCGGGGGCGACCTGTTCTCGCTCGTCGACGTCTTGACGTCGGGCAACCATATTTGGGACAAGAAAGAAGCCCTGGCCTATCTGGATAAGGAGCCGCGGCTTATCCGGCCGGCGAACTACCCGCCGGGAAACCCGGGCAAAGGTTCGTATATCGCGACCGGCGCCGGGGGCCGGAAGCTCGGCGTGCTGAACCTTCAGGGCCGCGTCTTCATGGAGGCCCTCGATTGTCCCTTTCGCACGGCTGACGCCGAGATCAAAAAGCTCCACGAGGAGACGAAGGCGATCATCGTCGATTTCCACGCCGAGGCGACCTCGGAAAAACAGGCGCTGGGCTGGTATCTCGACGGACGGGCCTCGGCGGTCATCGGGACGCACACTCACGTGCCCACCGCGGACGAGCGCATCCTTCCCCGCGGAACGGCCCATATCACGGACGTCGGCATGGCCGGCGCCCTGAATTCGGTCATCGGCATCAAGCGAGAGCAATCCATCCAGAGATTCTTGATGGGCCGGCCGCAGCGTTTCGAACCCGAAAAGGGCGGGCTGTTTTTATCCGCTGTCTTTATCGAGATCGACGCGGACACGGGAACGGCGTTCTCGATTGTCAGAGAAGTCATCAGGGGGACCGGAGATGGAGCCGAAGAGTGAGAACCTGACTCTTCCCGAGAAGATTTTCACGGTCAGCGAGATCAGCGAGCTCATCAAGCTCGGGCTCGAGGCAAGCTTTCCAAGGATCTGGATCACGGGCGAGATCTCGAATTTTCACCGCCATACGTCCGGACATCTCTATTTCACGTTGAAAGACCAGACGTTCGGACTCCAGGCCGTCATGTGGCGGAGCGAAGCCGCGAAGTTGAAGTTCGATCTCAAGGACGGCCAGCAGCTCATCTGCCGGGGGCGGATCACCGCTTACGGGCAGCGAAGCCAGTATCAGCTCGTCGTCGAATTCGTCGAGCCCAAGGGCAAGGGGGCGCTCCAACTCGCCTTCGAGCAGCTTAAGGAAAGATTGCGGGCCGAAGGCCTTTTCGATCCCCAGCGCAAGAAGAAGCTTCCGCTCCTGCCGAAAATCATTGGGGTCGTCACGTCGCCGAAAGGCGCGGCCCTCGTTGATATCCTGAGGACGCTCGAGCGCCGGTTCGCGAAGCTCCGGATCCTGATCTACCCCGCCCGGGTCCAGGGCGAAGGCGCCGCCGATCAGATCACGGCGGGCCTCGATTACCTGGGGAGTTTGGCCGATATCGACGCGATCATCGTTGGCCGGGGCGGCGGCTCGATCGAGGACCTGTGGGCGTTCAACGAGGAAAAGGTCGCGCGCGCCATCTTCCGCTGCCCGGTTCCGGTCATTTCCGCGGTCGGCCACGAAGTGGATTTCACCATCGCCGACTTCGTCGCCGACATCCGCGCCTCGACACCGACGGCGGCGGCCGAGATGGTCATCGAAAAGGAACAGGCGTTCACGGAGAGAATCGATAACCTGGAGCGGAGGGCCGTTCAGGGCGTCAAATTCACGGTCCGGGAGCGCAGGCAGGAGGTCACGACTCTGGCCCAGCACCGCATCTTCCAGACTTTCAAGGTCCGGCTGATGACCCTGGCCCAATATGCGGATGATCTCGAGTCGCGGGCCTGGGAGGTTGTGCGCGGCGAGCAGAAAAAAATCGCCGAAGCGGAGGCCCGAACGGCGCTGCTTCACGAAAAAGCGACGAACCTGATCCGCCGTCTTTTGCGTGACAGACTGGCGGCCTGGGAGCGGCTCTCGGCCGGTCTCCACGGCCGCAGCCCGCTCGATATCCTCAAGAAGGGATATACGCTGTGTTGGACCGGAGACGGACGCCGGGCCGTGACGGCCGTCGAGGATGTCCGGACCGGGGAGAAGATGCTCGTTTCCTTTTATAAAGGAGAGTTCCGCTGCCGCGTCGAGGATGTCGATCGCGAAAAGCGGATCGAATCCAGGGCCGGACGGCCCGACGGGGAGGAAATGCCATGAAAGACAAGGACCTGAATTTTGAAAAAGCCCTGGCCGATCTCGAGCAGACCGTCGAGAAACTGGAGAAAGGCGGCCTCAGCCTGAATGAATCGCTCGGGCTTTTCGAAAAAGGCGTCAAGCTCGCCCGGTTCCTGCGCTCCGAGCTCGATAAAGCGGAAAAGAAGGTCGAAATCCTTCTCAAGGACGAAAAAGGCGACGTCCGCCGCGAGCCTTTCGGCCTGGACGAGGAAGAGGGCGGGAGCGCCGTCGAAGAGGACCCGAAAGAGGACAAAGGCGAGGAAGCCCCGGGCCAAAATGCTCCGGCGCGCGGAGCGAAGAAAAAGGCCGGGGGAGACGAAGGCGACAAGCTGCCTTTTTAATCCGCGGGGAGACGATCCGCCGTCCCCTTGTTATGCCTCCGAATGGATGATGACATGAACATCGAACGAACGATCGAAAAATACAAAAGGTCGGTCGAGCGCGAACTTGAGCGTGTCCTGTCCCGCGGCAATACGCTCCTTTTCCAGGCCATGCGTTCGAGCGTTTGCGGCGGGGGAAAGCGGTTCCGTCCGTTGCTTTGCCTGGCCGCCGCGGATTCTTTCGGCGCGGCGGCGGACATCGCCCTGCCCTTCGCCTGCGCGATCGAACTCATCCATAACTACTCGCTCATTCACGATGATCTGCCCTGCATGGACGACGACGATATCCGCCGCGGCCGGCCGACCTGCCACAAAGCGTTCGGCGAAGACATCGCCCTGCTCGCGGGCGACGGTCTTCTGACGATGGCCTTCGAGGTCATGGCCGGAGCCGAAGTGCCGCGACGCCTTTTATCGAAAAAAGTCCAGGTCATCGGGGAGACCGCCGAACTCGCCGGCGCGGACGGAATGATCGGCGGCCAACTTCTGGATATTACGGTTTCCGGGGAGAACAAGACCGAGGAGAGCATCGCCGAAATAATGCTCAAGAAGACCGGCGCATTGATCGTGGCCGCGGTCCGAGCCGGAGCGCTCCTCGGCGGCGCCTCGCCGGCCGACCTGAAGGCCGCGACTGCCTTCGCCGAGAACATCGGCCTGGCTTTTCAGGTTCGAGACGATATCCAGGACGCGGCCGGGAAGAGCCGACGACCGAAGGGGACCGGGGCCAACTATGCCTTATCTTTCGGACAGAAAAAGGCCAAGGAGCGTCTTGGCCAATTCGTCGCGGCCGGCCTGGCGCAACTCGAAAAGGCCTCGATCAAATCGCCCGTCCTTCGCCATCTGGTCCGGCGGCTTTTCAGCGGCGGCAGGGGCCCCGGGCTTTGCCCGGGGGTCCGCTTCCGCCGCGGAGGCTCGTCCCTTGACCTATCGTGATATAATAAAAGGCCCATGAACAAGCTTTTGGACAAGATTTCGAGCCCGCGGGATCTCAAGACGCTTTCCCTCGATGACCTCGCGAAGCTGGCCAATGAGATCCGGGCCTATATCCTCGATGTCGTCTCCAAGAACGGCGGCCATCTTTCGGCGAACCTAGGCGCGGTGGAGCTCACGCTCGCCCTCCATTACGTGTTCGACGCGCCCCGCGACAAAATCATCTGGGACGTCGGGCATCAGAGTTATGCCCATAAAATCATCACCGGCCGCCGCGATCGGTTCCGGACCCTGCGACAATTCGGCGGGATCCTCGGCTTTCCCAGCCGTGAGGAAAGCGAATACGACGTCTATAACACCGGCCACGCCTCGACGGCCCTTTCCGCGGCCCTCGGGCTGGCCGTCGTGCGGGATAAAAAGAACGCAGCCTACAAAGTCATCGCTGTGATCGGCGACGGGAGCCTCACCGGCGGCGTTTCCTGGGAGGCGATGAACCAGATCGGCCATCTCCGCGAAAAACTCATCATCGTCCTCAATGACAATGAAATGTCGATCTCGCAGAGCGTCGGGGCCCTGTCCAAGTACCTCGGCTACCTCGCTTCTGGACAACATTATTTACGGATCAAGGACCACGCCAAATCCGTCTTGAAATCGATCCCCGGGCTCGGCTGGCCGATGATCAAAGCCGGCCGGGCCATGGAAGACCTGATCAAGAAAACATTCTTCCCCGGACTCCTGTTCGAGGAGCTGGGTCTGCGCTACATCGGACCCGTCCAGGGCCATAGCCTGGGCTCGCTCATCGAAGTTTTCGAGGAGGCCAAGAAATTCGAGGTCGGGCCCGTCCTCATTCATTGCGTGACGCGCAAAGGCCGGGGATACGCGCCGGCCCTCGACAATCCCGAGCATTTTCACGGCGCTTCGCCGTTCGATGTCCATACCGGTGAACCGTCCGCGCCGAACGGGAAAGAGTCGTTTTCCTCGGTCTTCGGCCGGACCATGGTCGAGATCGCGGGGAAAGACGATCGGGTGATCGCCATCACGGCCGCTATGCCGGACGGGACGGGGCTCGCGGATTTCGCGAACCGGCTTCCCGCTCAATTCTTCGATGTCGGCATCGCCGAGCAGCACGCGGTGAACTTCGCGGCGGGGCTGGCGCTCGGCGGCCTTCGACCCGTCTGCGCCATATACTCGACCTTCCTCCAGCGGGCGTACGACCAGGTCTATCACGATGTCTGCCTCCAAGACCTGCCGGTCGTCTTCGCCCTGGATAGAGCGGGGATCGTGCCCGACGACGGGCCGACGCACCAGGGGATCAACGACATCGCTTATCTGAGGCATATGCCCAACATGATCCTCATGGCCCCGCGAGACGAGAACGAACTCCGGCATATGCTCAAGGCGGCCCTGTCTTACGGCCATCCCGTCGCGATCCGCTATCCCAAAGGAGAAGTCCAGGGAGTCGTCATGGACGCGGGATTCAAAAACATCGAGCTGGGTCAGAGCGAGACGTTGAAAGACGGCCGGGACTTGCTCCTGGCCTACGGCGGAATGGTTTATGCCGCGCTCGAGGCGGCCAAGATCCTCGAAGACGAAGGGATCAGTCTGGCGGTCATCGACGCCAAATTCGCCAAGCCGCTCGACGAAAAGAAGATTTTCGAGTTCGCCAAGCCCGGCCGGACGATCATCACGGCCGAGGAGGGGATCGTCGCCGGCGGATTCGGGAGCGCGGTCCGCGAACTCCTGGACGAGCGGAAGCTCTTCGACGCGCGGTTCAAGGCCATCGGGCTGCCGCTCGAGATCTATCCCGTCGGGAAAGTTCGCCAGATCAAAAAGATGTTCCGTCTCGACCCCGCCGGCCTGGCCGAGCAGATCCGGGAATTTTATCGCTGAAGCGGGCGGCAAGCTGACCGTGGTACAGTTTCGGGGACATGATTCCCTATCCCCATGGGAAGCGATGAAATGATCAGCAGACACCGTCTCGAGTTTCCTTTTAAAATGATAAAAAAAGAGCGGCTGGATAAACTCCTGGTCGAACGCGGGCTGGCCCCGACGCCCCGCAAGGCTCAGGCGATGATCATGGCCGGCCTCGTCTTCAGCCAAGGCGGCCGCCTGGAGAAGCCGGGACGGTTGATCCCCTCCGACCTGGAGATTACGATCCAAACGATTCCGCCCTACGTCGGCCGTGGAGGTTTGAAGCTCGCAGAGGCCCTCGAAGTTTTCCCGGTCGACGCGAACGGCCGGATCTGTGTCGATATCGGCGCCTCGACCGGCGGCTTCACGGACTGCCTTCTCCAGCGGGGAGCGGCCCGGGTTTATGCCGTGGACGTCGATATCCGCCAGATCGACCAAAAGCTCCGGGAGGACCCGCGTGTTGTCCTGATCGAGAAGAACGCCCGTAACCTTGTCCGCGGCGACCTGGCGGAGCCCCCGGATATCGTCGTCATGGACGTTTCGTTCATCTCCGTCTTGAAAATATTCCCCGCGATCCGCGACGTCCTTGCGCCCGGCGGTCTTCTGCTCGCCCTCCTCAAGCCCCAATTCGAGGCCGCGAAAGGGCAGGTCGGGAAGAAGGGAATCGTGCGCGACAGGGCCCTCCACGCCGAGGTCCTGGAAAAAATCGTGGACGGGGCCTCGGACCAGGGCTTTCGGATACAAGGGTTCCTCCGCTGCTCGACGCGCGGCAAGTCCGGCAACCAGGAATTCTTTTCCCTTTGGTCGAGCGGAGGATTGCCTCCGCACCGGGACACCGTGTTAAAATGGATCGAGGAGGTCACCCGGAATGAGAACGATTAAAACGGTCGGCGTCGTCATCAAAGCCCATGCGCCCGGGATCGAGCATGTCTTATCCGAGCTCGAATCCTATCTCGAAAGCCGCGGGATCCAATGCCTTTTCGAGGAGGAGGCGGCCGGAAAGCTCAAGAAACAGGGCGGCCTTCCGCGCCGGACGGTCCCCGAAAAAGCCGATCTGGTCGTCATTCTCGGCGGCGATGGAACGCTTCTCAGCGTGGCTCATATCGCGGCTCGGATGAACGTTCCCGTCATGGGGGTGAACCTCGGAAACCTCGGCTTCCTCACCGAAGTGCCGGTCGACGAGATGACGCTGACCCTGGACGCGCTCCTCGGCGGCAACGAGAGCATCATCAGCCCGCGCCTGGTTCTCGAGTCGCGGTTCAAGGGCGGGGTCGATCTGTGCCTCAATGACGTCGTGATCAACAAGGGCGCGGTCGCCCGGATGATCCACATCAAAATCTGGATCGACGACCGGGAGGTCGAGACCATGAAATCCGACGGCCTGATCATCGCCACGCCCACCGGATCGACGGCCTATTCCCTGTCGGCAGGCGGCCCCATCCTCCAGCCGATCATCCCGGCGGTTCTTCTGACTCCCATCTGCCCACACACGCTGGCCTTTCGCCCCACCGTCGTCTCGTCGGATTCCCGAATCCGCATCCAGCTCCTGACGTCCAACGAAGAAGTCTATCTGACCCTCGACGGCCAGAGAGGGGGGCGGATGGAGAAAAACGACATCGTCGAAGTCCGGCGGGCGAAATACGATCTCAGCCTCGTTTCCTCCCCCAAGAGAAGCTATTTCGATTTGCTGCGCGAGAAATTGTCCTGGGGCGGCTGAGTCAAGGGACGAGCCTTCGCGGCGGAAGTCAAGGGACGAGCCTTCGGCTCGCCACTCGCCCGTAGCTTATATCCACGGGCGAGTACGGCGGAAATGGATCCCCGGGCAAAGCCCGGGGCCCCAGCCGCCGAGAGTCCTGAAGGTGCCGCTCAAAACCGCGCGGCGCTCCCTCTTTGATTGACTTTTCAACCTTCAAAAACTATGATTGATACGTTCGACGGCGCTATACCCCGATTTTTAAATCGGGGTAAAAAGCGCCGCTCAGTATCAACCCTGAGCATACCCCGGGCTTCAGCCCGGGGAGTCGAATGGGTTGATTTTTCATATGAATAAATCATTGCGTGTTCTCTTTGTCTCGCCCGAAGCGTCTCCGTTCGCCAAGTCCGGAGACCTTGCCGACTCCGCCGGATACCTGTCCGGATCGCTGGCGCGGCTGGGGATCGAAATGTCTCTCGTCCTGCCCAAATACCGGCGTCCGGAGATCGAGGCGCTGAATCCGGATCTCATCCTTCCCGAACTGCTGGTCCCCCTCGGAGCGGACAAGGTCAAAGCCAGCGTCTTCAAGGCGACCGGCGCGGCGGGCCCCCTTTTTTTCATCGATAACCCTAAATATTTCTGCCGCGACGAGATTTACGGATCCTCCAAAGAGGAATATCTCGATAACGACGAACGCTTCACGTTTTTCTGCCGGGCCGTGCTCGAGTTCGCGCTCAAGGCCAAGCTCCCCGCGGACATCATCCACTGCCACGACTGGCCGACGGCCCTGGTTCCTTTGTTCCTCCGCACGCATTATGCCCAGAAAAGTCATTTCAAGGACGCGGCGACGGTCTTTTCTCTCCACGAGACCGCGCATCAAGGCAAGTTTCCGCCCGAATCCCTCGCTCTGACCGGACTCAACTGGGATTTTTTCACCCCCGATCAGTTGGCCCTCAACGGCAAATTCAATTTCCTAAAAGCCGGGCTGATCTTCTCCGACGCCGTCAATGCGATCGACCCGGCGTTCATGAGCGAACTCCGGTCGGGAAGCGCCGCGATCGGCTTCGAGGAGATATTCAGACGGCGCCGGGATGCTTTTTCGATTATTCGGGACGGCGCGGACGAGGCGACGTGGGACCTGGCCGCGAAGGAATACTTGAAACTCTACGAAAACGCCATCGACATCAAAAGAGGAGGTCACAGTGGCTGAAAATATTCTCGAAATTACCGACGCGAGTTTTGAAGACGACGTGTTGAAATCCCCCCTTCCCGTGCTCGTGGATTTTTGGGCCGTGTGGTGCGTGCCCTGCAAGATGATCGCCCCCCTGGTGGACGAAATCGCCGTCGAATACAAGGATAAACTCAAGGTCGGGAAAGTCAACGTGGACGAAAGCCCCAAGACGCCGGTGCGGTACGGAATCAGGGGCATTCCGACCCTCCTGCTTTTCAAGGGCGGCGAGCTCAAGGAGACCATGATCGGCGCTCTTCCCAAAGACAAGATCGTCGCCACAATCAACATGCATTTCTGAATAAGGGGACATGGGCTCGTGTCCGCGATGAATCCATAAATCGAAAAATAGGACGAACGGCCTGTCCCCGGTCAAGGGACGAGCCTTCGCGGCGGAAGTGGACCCCCGGGCAAAGCTCGGGGCCCCGGCCGCCGTCGAATCGACGCGCAAAGGATGATCCCATGACTGAACGTCGCGATGTCGTCATCATCGGCGCCGGGCCGGCCGGCCTGGCCGCCGGACTCTATGCCGGCCGGGCGCGGCTCGATACGGTCGTCCTCGAGAAAGGCATCCCCGGCGGCCAGATCCTGATCACCGATTGGATCGAGAACTATCCCGGCTTTCCCGAGGGAATCGCGCCCTTTGACCTCATGGAAAATTTCCGAAAGCAGGCCGTCAAATTCGGGGCCCTGATCGTGATCGACGAAGCGCGGGAAATCACCAGGGACGGCGGGAGCTGGATCGTCCGGGGGGGGAAGGCCGAATATCCCGCGCGGGCGATCATCGTCACGACGGGCGCGGCCTACCGCCGGCTCGACCTGCCGAACGAATCCAAGCTGATCGGGCGCGGCGTGTCCTATTGCGCCACGTGCGACGGTCCGTTCTTCCGCGACCGGGAGATCGCCGTGGTGGGTGGCGGGGATCAGGCGCTCATGGAAGCGGAATTTCTGGCCAAGTTCGCCCGGGTCGTCCACATCATCCATCGCCGCGACGCGCTGCGCGGGGTCAAGATCCTCCAGGAACGGGTCTTCGCCAACCCGAAAATCCGGCTGTGCTGGAATTCGGTCGTGGCGGAGATCCTGGGCGAAGATAATCTCGAGGGCGTCGTGCTGAGGAATGTGAAAGACGGTGCAAAATCAAAACTCGCCGTCGAGGGGCTTTTCATCTCGATCGGCATGGACCCGGCGAACGCCATCGTCAAGGGCCTCGTCCGGCTCAACGAATGGGGAGGGATCGTGGTCGATCCGCGGATGGCCACTTCCGAGCCCGGGATTTTTGCCGCCGGCGACGTGATCGATGCCACCCCGCACCAGGTCGCGACGGCCGTCGGGACCGGGGTTCACGCCGCGATCAGCGTGGACGAATATTTATCGGCCCATAAATAGAGAGACGCAATACCCGATTCCCCATTTCCTGCCTTGCCGGAGTGATCACCGCGGCCGGCTTTTTTTCTAGCCCGGCTTCTTTTCCAATTCTTCGATTCGCGCCCGGAGCTTTTTAAAATCCTTGACGATGTCGTAAAGTTGAGGCGCGAGCACCCAGAACTTGCGCCAGTCACGGATGTCGAGATGGGGGATTCCGGCCACGAACGACCCCGAGGGGATGTGCTTCATCACTCCCGATTTCGCGGCGATGATGACCTCGTCGCCGACTTCGACGTGATCGGCGATTCCGACCTGGCCGCTCAGGATCGTGTTCCGGCCGACTTTCGAACTGCCCGCGATTCCGGTCTGAGCCGCGAGAATCGCGTTCTCGCCGACCTCGACGTTATGCGCGACCATGACCAGGGCGTCGATCTTCGCCCCTTTCCGGATGATGGTCTCGCCCAGCGCGGCCCGGTCGATCGTCGTATTGGGGCCGATTTCGACGTCGTCTTCGATCACGACCGTGCCGATCTGCGGGATCTTGATCTGCCGCCCGTCTTCGGCCCGGATGTACCCGAAGCCGTCCGCGCCGATGACGACGCCGTTGTGAATGACGACGCGCCGGCCGACGCGCACGCCCTCGCGAAGGGCCGCGTTCGAATGGACGACTGAGTCGGCGCCGATCTTGACGCCGGGATAGATGGTCACGAGCGGAAAAATGACCGCGCCCGCCCCGATCTCGGCCTCTTCGCCCACGACGCAAAAAGCGCCGATGGAGACGCTCTCGCCGATCTTGGCCGACGGCGACACGACCGCCGTGGGATGGATGCCGGGTTCGGGCCGATAGGGAGAGTGAAAAATCGCGATCGCGCTGACGAACGCGAGATGCGGGTTGCCCGCGCGGATGACCGGAATCCTGTCGAATTTTTCATCGGGAGGGAGGATCGCCGCCGAGGCGTTGGTTCGTTCCAGCGGCTGCCTGAATTTGGCCTTGGCGAGATAAACCAAATCGCCCCGGCCCGCCTTTTCCAAAGAAGCCACGCCTTTGAGAACGACTGTCCCGTCACCCTCGAATGGGCAGCCCAGGTGTTCCGCGAGCTCCTTGACCGTCAGATGCATTTTTTACTCCGCTTTCCGCGCGTCGATCTGCTCGTTGAGAACGGCGGCCAGTTCCGCTCCCCAGAGCAGGATGGCCAGGGAAAAAGAGATCCATAACAGAAAGAAGATGATCGAGGTCAGGGTCCCCTGCAGGAGTTTCGAAAGGACGATGCCGACCGCGGAGAAGTTGGCGACGTAGACGACGAAAATCCGCTTGAAGATCTCCCACAGGATCGATCCGACGGCCGCCGCGGCCGCCGCCGCCCGCGTATGGACCTTCGTTTCGGGAATGTACTTGTAGATCACGAAGAGCACCAGGAAGCCCAGCGTGAAGGGGATGAGGTACTGGACGAAAAAGTTATTGACGACGGCCATGATGCCGGGGTTGAGATAATCCCGGACGAATGAAGACGCTTTGATCGTCCGGTGAAGGGCGGTCCAGACGGCCGTGATCGACAGCGAGAAAAACAGGATGACGCCGGTGATGAACATGATGATGTATTCCATCAGCCGGTTATAAAAGAACGATTTCTGACGTTGCGACTTGAAGATGGTGTTGACGGAGTAGATCAGGTTGGAGAACAGAAAGCTCCCGGCGATGAGCGAGCCGAGAAGTCCGAACCAACCCAGGTTGCCGATGTTCTTGGATATGCCGCTGAGCTTGGTGAAGAACGAGGGATCGAACTGGGCGAAAAAATCCTCGGTGAAGATGTTGAGGCTGCGGATGGCGAGCTCATAGCTTCCCAGGATCTTGGTCGTGGCGAAGGCGAAGAGAGCGATGAGCGGGACCGCGCACAGCAGAGTGAAATAGGAAATGACGATCGATTGGTTGAAACAGCGGTCGGCGTTGAACCTTTTAAAGGTCGTCCCGAGCAGCTTGAAAATCGGCGCCGGCATGCTATTCACTCGCTCTTGCCGGGCAAGATGAGAGATTTATCAAGAGGATCCGATCCCGCGTCCCAGGCTCGATCTTACGCGTAGGTTCCCCATTTCCCCATCAGGATGATGAACGTGACGAGCAGGGCGTAGATGACGAGCGTCTCGATCAGGATCAGCCCCAGGAGCAGGAGGAAGCGGATGTGGGGACCCGAGGCCGGGTTGCGCGAAATCCCTTCGCAGGCGCTGCTGATGGCCTTGGCCTGGCAGAAAGCGCCCGCGGCCACGGCCAGGGTGATGATCCCTCCGCTGACGAGGATCGAGAGCCTGTAGAGGGACGCCTTGGCGTCGGTCAACGTCCCTTCCTGGGCGAGGAGCGGCGCGCCGGCGATGAAGACAAAGAACAGCAGAAGCCCGAGGGCCTTGAGATTCTTATTCATTCTGAGACTCCTTTCTATATACCTAACACCGCGGCGAGGATAAAGCAAGGCCGACGATTCCCCATTCCCAGCTTGGGGCCGGGGGGGCGGCGAGATGATGACCGCGAGGTTATTTTTCACGCATGCTCCTCTTCGTGGGCGACGGCGCCGGAGATATAGATGCAGGCGAGGAGGACGAAGACGAACGCCTGGAGAACCCCGGTGAACAAGGAGAGGGCCATAAAGGGAAGCGGGAGAAAATAGGGGATGATCGAGGCGATGACGACGATCAGGACCTCCTCGGCGAAGATATTGCTGAAAAGCCGGATGGACAGGGACAGCGGCCTGGAAAAATGGCTGATGAGCTCGATCGGAAGCATGAGCGGCGCGAGGAACGGGATCGGCCCGATGAACTGCTTCAGGTATTTGAGGATGCCCTGGGCCTTCATGCCCTGGTAATGGTAATAAACGAACACGGTCAGAGCGCAGCCGATGGTCACGTTCAGCTTGCTCGTCGGAGACATGAGCCCGGGGATGAGACCCAGGAGGTTCGAACAGAGAATGAACAGCCCGACCGTGCCGATCATAGGCAGGAATTTTTTGCCTTCGGGGCCGATGATATCAGTCATGAGATCCTCGAGGAAGCCGATGATGATCTCGAGGACATTCTGGAGTTTCCCGGGCACGAGCGAGCGCTTCCGCGCCGCGAGCCAAAGAAAAACGGTCAGGAAAACGGCGACGATGAGGGCCATGACGATATAATCGGGAATGCAGCGGGCGGGGTCTTTGACGTGAATGCCGAACAGGCCGAGCAGGGCGGCGACGGGTTTTCCGAAAATACGATTGAACACCTCGACAATGAATAAGCTGTGTTCTAGTCCTTCCATGTCTTTATATGGGCGAGCGCCCGGACCGTTTCGACCAGGAAAACGGGGATGACCGTCGAAAAACCCGCGGCGAACGCCAAAAGTTTCCTTGGATAAAAGAAAATTATAATTAAAAATACGGCAAGAATCAACACGAAACGGCCCAGATAGAACAGGATACCCGAGCGCAGAGCCGTCGTTTTGTCCCCTTGGAGGACCCGGGTCAACGAGCTCTCGAGCCAGATGAATCCCAAGGTCGCGAGCGCCCCCCCCGCGAAGAAGAACAGGCCGGTCAACGGGCCGAACAGGATGGCCGTTCCGAATCCAAGAGCGGCCGCCGCCAGGATCACCTCGACGGGAATTCGCCGCAGGATCTTTTCCTCGACCGGGTCGACAAGCATGACCGGCTCCTTTTTCATTCCAAATCTTCCTTATTATACTTGATAATCCCCCGGATCAGGCTGAAGAGACCCGAAGCGACGCCAAGGGGGGTGAAAATCATCATCAGCCAGGGCTTGGTCCCCAGCCACTTATCGAGCCAATACCCCAGAAACAAGCCGACGGCGATCGACGACGGCAGCATCAGCGCCAGGGAGCTGATATTGGCGAGCTTCCGATAATTGGATTCTTTTTTTGGAGACACGATACCTGTTTCCTTATTATTCAACAGACGGTGACGCTCAGGCCTTTCCCGCTGATGTCATACTCGAAGAATCTCGCCCTTTCGTTGGGTGGTCCGGACTCCAGCCGGGCTCTGACCTCTTCGGCGTCTCCGGGCGATTTGGCGACGATCAGGAGGAAACCGCCTCCGCCCGCTCCCAGCAATTTAGCGCCGTGCATGAGGGGCCCGATTTTCTTTAGAACGGATTCGATGATGTCCGTCGTCGAGTCCGGGTCGATTTGTTTGTTGAGGTTCCAGGCCCTTTCGATCAGTTCGCCGAACCGTTTCATGTCCTTGCCGGCCATCGCCTCGCTCATCAGGGGCGGAAAGGCGTGGAGGGCCCGCAAGGTCCGCATGGCTCGCCGGTCCCGGTCGAGATATTTGCCCACGACGCTGCGGAGGATGTTCTTGGCCAACCGCCGCAAGCCCGTGTAATACAACAGGGTCTGTCCCTTATTGACGCCCGGATCGAGCACGTCGGGCGTAATGTAATGGATCCGCGGATTGGGAATCAGCCCGGGGTCCGTGGTGATGACCTTCACGCCCGGCAGAACTCCGCCGATCTGGTCCTGCCATCCTCCCCCCGTCGTCAATTCCTGCTCGAGTTGGAGCACACGATGAAAAAGCTCCCGCGGCGAGAGGGTCCGACCCATCATCCGGTGGACGACGGCCGTCAGGGCCGCGCCCATGATGCTCGACGTCCCCAACCCGCTTCCCGAGGGGATGGCCGCCAGGGTCGTCAATTCGATCCCGCCTCCGTATCTTTTCAGCATATCCCGGAGCGTCCTCGTCCCTCTCGGCCAGGCCGCCGTTTCGAGAGAAAATCCGGAAAGCGCGAGCGCCGCCCTGGCCAGGCCGAATTGGCTCGTGGGCTTTCGATAATCCAGCAGCTCGTCCAGCGTTCTGATGGTGATCCCCGCGCCATGGTCGATTGAATAGACCTTGATGGTCAGATCCCCGGTCACGCGGGCATAGACCTGGATGGGCGGCTGGCCGTTGAGATTGACGGCCGCGTTGATGACGCAGCCGCCGTGTTCCAGGGAATAGGGCGGCGTGTCCGACCATCCCCCGCCCAGATCGAGACGGGCCGGGGCGCGGCCCCAGATGATCTCGTCCGAGCGTAGCGCGCTCCTCGGATGATCTTCGGCCGGGGCTGAGCTGAGGACGATGGTCCGGCCCACGTTCTCGAACGCCGCGTCGCGCGCCGCCTGCGCCCACGCGGCCGCGGAGCCCGAGGAAAGCGCGGGAATCTTCAGCGATTCGAGCCAGGCTTTTTCTTCGGCGGAGAGGCTGGCCTCGGCTCCGCGCAATAATTTCTTGACCCGGAACCCTTTACGGCCGTCGAGGCTCTGGACGGCCGAGCCCAGGCTGTGGAGGACCCTGGAAACCGCGAGGTTTTCCATCCCGGGAGACCGGAATTTTTTCCCGGACTGTCGATGGGCTTCCTTGATGATGACCGCCGGCCACAGGGCTCTCTTCTCCGGCCGGAGATGGAGCAGAACATGGACGAGCTCGTCGGCGGAGAACTCGCTCCGCGAATCGAACAGCCGCGGGACGTTCCCGGAAATCTCCTCAGCCCGGTTTTCGAGTCGCCGCGCGTGAAAATCGTCCAGCGAGGCGCGGCGCGCCGTTTCTTCGAAACTGGAGCGAGGCGCTGATCGCCACGCTTTTTTTTGGGCGTCGGAAGCTTTTTCCGGCTCGAGCATCCAAAGCCATTTTTCGTAATCTCCGGGACGGGTGACGACAGGGAAGAAACGTCCGTTCCAGATTTTTCGGTCTTTCGGCCCGATTTCGGCCGGCCAGACGTCTTCAGCCCGCGCCTCCATGAGCTTGAGCCATTCCCCGATCGGCCGGTTGAGAAACAGGGCGCCCCGGTCCTCGGTTTGCCGGGTCCCGTCATCGATTCCGTAACAGCGCACGAACAAGGCGTTCTTGCCTTTCCGGGCTTTCCCTTTGAGGATGTCCAAAACCGTCCCCGGCGGCAGGGATACCGGGGTGTCCACGTCGACGCCGGCCACGACATTCTCGCCCCCTAGAGTCAAGGATGCTCGAACGCGACATCCTTCGATCCAGGAGTCGGAGCCGATGATCTTGCCGTTCTCGGAGATTCCGTTGTTGATATTGAGGCAGGCCGGATGACGCGCCATGCGGCGGTTTCCGGCCAGAAGCTCATTCCCGCCGGCGATGAGCTGACGGGACGTGCCGAAATGCAGGAAGTCGCAGCGGGGCAAGAGGGACAGGAAAAAGGGAATTTTCCGCAGCGATCGGTAAATTCGCCGGAGACTGTCCGTCGAGAGGCGGGAGCCGGCGCGCCGGACGGATTTCGAATAATCCGGCCAGGTCGTTTCCCGGCCCATGGCGCTCGTGATCTCGCGATAAAAATCGAGCCCGGATTCCTCGATGTCGCGGCCGAACTCGCCGTCCCAGCTCCATTTTCCTGAACCGGTCCGACCAGCGCCGCAAAGCTCGACGAGCTCGGCCGCGGTCGGCCCATCGAAGCTGAAAACGCCGATATCGAGAACGGATTGTCCGGCATGGTCGATGGCGCCTTTTTCGGCTTGTTCCTCCACGGACGGTTTTTGAAGATAGGTCCGGACCCGGCCGCCGGGATCGGCGCAGATCACGCCGTGATTTTTGGCCGTCTCGGGGGCGGCTTCGCAGCCCAGACCGGTGATTCCGGCATGATCGAAATGGACTTTTTCCGCGTCGAAAAAGAGGAGGACATCGCCGGAAGCCACGACCACCTGCCCTTTTCCGCCGGCATGAAGCGGCAGGGTCAGATAAATCGGCAGCAGCCTGTCGAAAATGGAGAGCGGCAGGGCTTGATCGGATTCCCCGGGAATCGGGACAAAAATTTTCCCGCAGGAGCCGTAGGCCGGCACCCGCTTGGAATCCCCGCCCGCGTGGATGATGAGAATTCGCAGATTCGAAAAGATCGAAGCGCCGTATCGCGCATGGTATCTGCCCGATGGTTTTAGCCCTGATTGTTCTTGATGATTGAGCACGGCCAGGAGGCAGAGGAGCGTGCTCCCGCCGCTTCCGATCCGCTTTCCTCTCGTATCGGGAACGACCAGGATATTTTTCACGTCCGGGATGAGCCCCAGGCGGTTTCTCAGGCCGAGAAGCTTACGGAAGGCCGCGGCCTGCATGTCGTTTCCGGCCGTCAGGATGAGATAATCCCACATTTCGTTTTCCATCGGGAATCAGCGTCTATTTTTTAGCGTTTTCCACGGCGGCTGGGGCCCCGGGCTTTGCCCGGGGGTCCACTTCCGCCGTACTCGCCCGTGGATATAAGCTACGGGCGAGTGGCGAGTCGAAGGCTCGTCCCTTGACCTGCTTCCTGATCCAGGGATAAGTCCGCGTAATTCCTTCCTTCAGGGAATATTTTGATTTCCACCCGATCGAGGAGATCCGGTCGTTGGTGAAGTTTCTGGCCTGGACCCCCACAGGGCCCTGGATATGTTTGAGATGGATTTTCTTGCCCGAGACGTCGACGATCGTCCGGACGAGCTCGTCCACGGAAACATACTCGCGGCGGCCGATATTCACGCCGTTTTCGAGGCCGGACCGCATCAGCAGGAGGATGCCCTCGATCATGTCGTCGATGTACGTGTACGCCCGCATGGCCGAGCCGTCGCCCCAGACTTCGATCGTGCCGCCGTCCTTGGCTTCGGCGATTTTCCGGCAAAGGGCGGCCGGCGCTTTTTCCCGGCCTCCCCGCCATGTCCCTTCGGGGCCGTAGCAGTTTTGAAACCGGGCGAGGCGCACGATCATCCCATAGCGGCGGCCGTAGGCCATGGCCGCGCGCTCCGCGTAGAGCTTTTCCCAGCCGTATTCGTTATCGGGCAGGGCGGGATACGCGTCCTTTTCCGATAGATCCGGTTCGTCGGATCTCATGTTCCGGTAAACGCAAGCTGACGAGGAGAAGAAATAGCGCCTGACTCCCTTGCTCGCCGCGGCCTGGGTCATGTGGATATTGATCAGGGCACTGTTCCTCATGATCTCGCATTCGGCCGAGTGAATGAAGCCCATCCCGCCCATATCGGCGGCCAATTGGTAGACCTCGTCGAACGGCTCGCCGCCCGGAAGCGTCACGGCCGCCAGGCTGTTTTTTTCCTCGCGGAGGTCCAGGAGCAGGAATTCATCCGCGGCGGTCTTGGAAAATTCCGGGGTTTTCAGGTCGACCCCGCGCACCCAATGCCCGTCCTTTTTGAGCCTGCTCGCCAGATGACTTCCGATGAATCCCCCGGCTCCGCACACGAGTATTTTGGCCATGGCCGCCTCCTCTCCATTAAAAAAGAATTCTATATAAAAAGGCGAGCCCGCGCAAATTCTCGGGGGAGGCCATGGGATCTTGCCAAATTCGAGGAAGTTATGGTAATTTAAGGCCTGGTTGATTTTATCGAGGAGGGTTGATGATGAATGATGCGTACCGCTCTTTCGGCTGGATCCCCGATTATCCCGATTTCCGGGATTATACCGAGGGATCCGCTTCGATCCGGGAGGTCCTTCTCCCGACCAGGCTGCCCATGGGGCGCGCGGTCCCGGGCCAAGGCGGGGCGAAAGCCGCGAAGGCCGTCTCCGCCGCCGGGAAAACGAAACCGGGGGGTCTCCCCGCGTCGACCGACCTCCGCGCCTGGTGTTCGCCCGTCGAAGACCAACGCAAGCTCGGCTCGTGCACGGCGAACGCCGGCGTCGGCGTCATCGAGTATTATGAGCGCAAGGCCTTCGGCCGGCACATCGACGCCTCGCGCTTGTTCCTCTACAAGGTGACGCGTAATCTCATGAAACAGAAGGGCGACACCGGCGCTTACCTCCGCAGGACGATGGGGGCGATGGTCCTTTTCGGTGTTCCGCCCGAGGAGTATTGGCCTTACACCGACGACGAGGAGAAATTCGACAAGGAGCCTCCCGCTTTTTGCTACGCCTTCGCCCAGAGCTATAAGACCCTGCAATATTATCGCCACGACCCGCGCGGGACCATGCCCGGAGCCGTCCTCGAACGCGTCAAGACGTATTTGGCCGCCGGCCATCCCGCGATGTTCGGGTTCACGGTCTATAGCTCCATCGAGACGGCGGACAAAAGGGGGGCCATCCCGTTTCCGGGTCCGTCCGAGCGGATCCTGGGCGGACACGCCGTCGCGGCCGTCGGCTATGACGACAGGATCAAGATCGCCAACGCCTCGAGCGGCGGCGAATGCGCGGGCGCGCTCCTCATCCGCAATTCCTGGGGCAGCGGCTGGGGCGACGGCGGCTACGGCTGGCTGCCTTACGAATATCTCCTCAAAGGTCTGGCCGAAGATTTCTGGTCGGTCTTGAAAAAAGAGTGGGTCGATACCGGCGCGTTCAACGTCTAGTTCGAAAACGATCTCGAATCTTTGGCCGGCGGGATCAAAGGTTTTGTGCTAGGGGACGGGGCTTCGTCTTGAATTTTTCCATGGATTGATTAATAGGGGAGGGTCGTGTAAGATTTTCATCGATGTCCAAGTCTGCGCTCTGGAAGATCGTCCTCTTCGCCCTGCTCTGCCTCAGCCTCCCGTCCGTCGTCCGCGCCCAGCAAAAAACGGTTGCGACTTTCGGAGAGTTGAACGTCCAGGCCTGGACCCAGGAGAAGCAGGAAGACCGGATCATCGCTTCGGGCGAAGTCGAGCTCACTTATAAGCAGATCAAGCTCTTTTGCGACCGGATCGACCTCGATACGAAAACCAAGGACGTCGTGGCCGTCGGGCACGTCTCTCTTCAGATGCCGGAAGAAGTCATCGATTGCGAAAAGCTTTCTTTCAACCTGGATACGAAGCAGGGGAAGATCGAAAAGGCCGCCGGCCGGATCCAGCCCTCGGTCCTTTATAACGCCGAGGTCGTCGAACGGAAATCGGAAAATCTATACAGCATGGAAAAAGCCGATTTCACGGCCTGCACGCAGCCGACGCCCCGCTGGAAATTCTCATTCTCCAAAGGGAACTTCAAAAAAAACGATTACGTGGAGATGTGGGGAGTCGTTTTTTCGATCAAGAACTTTCCCATTTTCTATTGGCCGTACATGCGCTATCCGCTCAACCAGCAGCGGGCGACGGGATTCCTGATGCCCCGGATCGGATTTTCCAAGGTCAAGGGCTTCTCCCTGTCCGAGGAGTTCTACTGGGCCATCGCCCGGAACATGGACGCGTCCTTCAGCCTGGACTATTACGCCGCGAAAGGCAAGGGCGGGGGGCTCGAATACCGGTATATTTTCGAAGGCGGGACGGGAGGCGAACTCCATCTTTATGGTTTCTTGTTTAATCTTGTTCCCGGCGAAACCGTGAAACCCGATAGCGCTTATATCATCCGCTGGAACCACAACCAGACGCTCCCGGGCGGGATCAACCTTGTGGCGAACGTGGATTACCAGAATTCCTTCGCGTTCCTCAGGGAGTTCGACAACGATATCATGCGGGCCCTGGTCTTCAACCGCAGCTCGCAGATCTATCTTTCGAAATCCTGGTCCTCCTATAATTTCAGCCTGCGGGCGGCCCAATTTGAAACGGGCTTCCCTTCCTATAACGGCTCCATCGTGACCAAGTATTTGCCCCAGGTCAACTTCAGTTCGTACAAAATGAAAATCTTGTCGCCTTTGTATTTCTCGTTTTCCTCCTCGTTCAGCAGCTGGCAATACGGCTGGGATTACCAGTACACGGCGGGCACGCAGTTCAAGACCCAGGAATTCGGCTTCAGCCCGGCCTTGAGCCTCCCTTTCAACGCCATCCCCTGGTTGAACATGAATTTCGCCCTGGAAGGGTATCTCAAATATTATTGGCGGAGCTACCAGCCGGGAACCAGGAATATCGTCGACGAGCCGCTTCTCACCAAGAATTTCGCTTTCAGCGTGGATCTCATCGGGCCCGTCTTATACAAGATCTGGGATTTGGGAGAGGCCGACGGGGGCGATCCCTCGAACGCGACGCGCTTGAAGCACGTCATCGAGCCGACGGTGTCCTACGAATACGAGAGCCCGATCCTCAACATGACGCAGGTCATCACTCCTTACGGACTGTTCCGTTATCATCAACTGAGCTACGGCCTGACCAACCATTTTCTTCTGAAGAAAGGGGGAGTTCCGCAGGAAATCTTCACCTGGGGCATCGGACAGACTTTTTATATATCGCCGGAAGACAGTCCCATGAGCTACTATCGGATCAACGGGGAAATCCCCAGGTTTTCCGAGATCAGCAACTATATCCGGTTTTTCCCGGGCGTCAAATACAGCTTCGATTTCAGCGCGAGCTACAATACCTATTTCAAAAGCTTTTCCAGCATCCGGCTGGGAGCGAATTTCGGGGCGCCGACGGACGACCTGTTTCTGAACATCAACTGGTACAAGAGCCTGAACCCCTATTACCCGGGTTCGCTCTGGGACCGCCACCAGGCCAACTTTTTCGGCGGGGTCAAGATCCCCGCTTTGTCCCTGGAAATGAAAGGCGAGATGGATTTCAACATCACCGAGAAAAAACTCCTCTTCGCCGCCGCGAACGTGACCTTTCATTTCCAGTGCCTCGACCTTAAGTCCGAAGTGCGGCTCTATTTTTTCCGCGATACTCCCGATATCCAGATCAAATTCTCTTTGGGGCTGGGCAATATCGGCAAGACGACGGACTTCCTCGGCGGGGCGAGGTGGAATTAGGATATCCGCCGTCGCCGATATCCAGGGCCATGAGCGGCACGAGGAGGGCATCCGTGCCGGATGAGACGCCGACGCCGAATTCATCGCCGGCGGCGGACGGCAGGCTCGGATTCGGATCCGGGAATTCTTTCGTAGAGGAGCAGGAAGTTATCGCGCGTGAGAAGAGAGATTTCGCGCGGATCCGCCAGGAACGGCTGAACATCGCGGACGACCTCCTTCCAGTCCAACTTCTCGGCTTTCGTCGAAACCGCACTCGGCCAGGTCTGCTCGTCGAGGTTCACAAAGCCGGTGCGCTTCTGTGTCAGAGCATTATTCAGAAGGACAAGATTCGGACCCAAATCGTTCCACTTGGAACGTAGCCAGATCAGATCGTAGACATCCCGCCCTTTGGTATAAGACCTGCTTAAGAAAGCGGCGATCTTCGTTGCGAAGAGAGAGGCTTTGTCGAAATGCCTCAGGAGGACCGGCATGTGGAGGTTAACGATGGTCCTCTCTTCGACCCATCCTTCGGGCGGGTTCACGTCGATTTCGATATTGATCGAAAGCTTCTGGCTTTCCCGGCGGACGAGGCCGGCTTCTTGGAGAATTCCCGCGAACCGGATGAATGCACGCTGGATGATTTTCTCCTCCTTGACGGTCGGTTCGACGGCATAACCGGCTTTTCTCAGTTCGACGGATAAGCAGTCGGCCATATCCTTTAGGCCTCGGCGCCGCCACGTCGGCTCGGCGCAGAAATCTATGTCCTCGGAAAATCGCCCGATCCCGTAGAGAAAGCGGAGGGCGGTACCGCCGACAAATTGCAAGGAGTCGATAAACCCAGCCCGCTGGAGGATGACGAGGATTTCGTTCTGAAGGTATTCTCGAAGGATGTTGAGCGGCCGGCCGCCGGCCTTGGCGGCCGTCTGAAGGGCGATGTCTTTCATCGGCGTGTCTCCTCGATAAATTCGGCGGCCGATCGGACCGCCGCGGACAAGCCCCATTTCGTGCTTTTTCCGGCGAAAGAGAGAAACCTCACCGTGTCGAAGTCGTCCAGGTTCTGAAGCCTGAGTTCAGAGAGCCAAGCCGGGGAAAAACGGTGCCGCAGGACATGGAGATAAATCATGTCGAACAAAGCTTTCTCGGCCGAGGCCAAAGGCGTGAGCCATCCATCGATATAGACCTCCGTGAATCCCGTCAAAAGGTCCGGCTGGACATGGTGATAAAGGAAGGATCGCCCCAGGGCATAGATGATACGGGGCCGATCCGTCGTCGCGCATGTCGGATTTTCCACGGCCTCGGGAATCAGCTCATGATACTGGAGGGCCCATTCCAGGGAGAGATAGGACGGTTGAACGATCTGCGTCGCGATGTGCGCAAGAGGAACATCTTTAGCGCGCCAGGGGTTTGCTACGAGATACCACTCGCGTCGAATCCGGACGAGCTTTCCAGCCCTGACCCAGCGTGAAAGCTGGACGCGGATCTGGCGTAAATCCGTACTAAAAACTTTGAGCATGGACGAATGAAACAGCGGCATCGCTGCGAATTTTCCCAGGAACTCCGGCCATTTCATGGCAATATATTAGCATAATTGATAATTTACCGCAATGGTATATTAAAACCCAAAATTGCCGATAGAAGGCGAGACGGAATTCCGGACTTCACCCCTATTCTTGGTCTGATCAGAGAAGAAAGAATCCTATCGGCAATTTTGGGGATTCCAGATGTCTTGACAAATGTTATGCGGATAGGAATAGAATGAAGTTAGCACCGGTTGCATTAGATGTGGGGGGTAGCGGCGAGAGTGATGAATATGTATAGAATTTGAGTTGTAAAAAAATTAAGGATGGGACTGTGCGAAAAAAAATTTTTGTAGGGGTTTTTTCCCTGGTTTTGACTGCAAGCCTGGGCTTTCTTTTCCTTCACGCTCAGAATGATGCCGAGCCTATGCTCGCGCCGTTAAACCCCGCTTTCCTCAAGATGATCAAAGCTAAGCAGGCGGGGAAGTTCTATGTGGATCCGAAGTTCGGCTATGTTCCCGGCCCTGTCGATCATTCTTACTTCACGACGACAGCGGCCCGCCCGGCGGCGGAGAGCTTTCCGGCTTCGTATGACTTGAGGACTTACAACAAAGTGACTTCGGTCAAGGACCAGGGACAATGCGGCTCCTGCTGGGCGTTCTCGGCCATAGGCGGGATCGAATCTTCCCTCCTGCCGACGGAAAGCAGGAACTTTTCGGAACAGCATCTCAATAAATATCATGGCTTTGACTGGGCGGAATGCGGGGGGGGAAACACCAACATGTCCGCGGCATATTTTGCCCGGTGGGACGGCCCCTATAACGAAAGCGATTACCCCTATCCCTATTCGTCTAATTCGTCTACGCCCGGGGAAGGAAGCGCGGCCGTCCAGAAACATATCCAGAGGGCCGTTTGGCTGCCGAAGGACCACGACACGATCAAAGCGTTTGTCTCATCTCCCTTATACGGGGCTGTCACGTTTGCCTTCAAGGCTACCAACGGCCTCGAAAGCAATTCTACTGATGCCTACTATAATGCCCCGAATTATGCCTATTACTATCCCACGGCAGCCGACATCAACCATGAAATCCTCATTATAGGATGGGACGATAGTTTCGCTAAGACGAAATTTTCAACGACGCCTGCTGGAAACGGCGCGTGGCTCTGCAAGAACAGTTGGGGGACTTCGTATGAGAATAGCGGCTATTTCTGGATTTCCTACTACGACGCAACGATCGGCGATCTTGGCGTATTCTCTTTTGTGCAGCCCGTCACGAATTATGAAAATATCTATCAGTATGACCCGCTGGGCTGGGTGTATAGTCTTGGCAATGGTACGACCACCTATTGGAGCGCGAATGTCTTCACGGCCACGACAAACGACCCGCTCAAGGCTATAAGCTACGTTACGACAGATGCTTGCACCGTCAGCTACTATATCTACAAAAACCCGACGGCGACAAATCCAACGAGCGGGACCTTAGTAGCCTCTGGAACTGCTACGTTCTCTTATCCTGCCTATCTCACCTCCGATCTTTCGGCTCCCGTCACCCTCGCAACCGGCGATAAATTCTCCGTGGTCATCCAATTTGTCAATAACAGTTATAAGTATCCGGCTGCTTTGGAAGGCTACCAGTCGGGCTACTCATCTAGAGCAACGAATGCGGCCGGCCAGAGCTTTTGTAGCGATGATGGGACAGCTTGGACCGATTATGCCACCCTGTGGGGTAACACCTATAAGATGAACTGTTGCATAAAGGCCTTTACCGTATTTTCGGTCGTTTCTCTCACGATCTCGGGGACTGTGAAGGTCGGAGAAACGCCGCTTGAGAATGTGGCTATGACGGGGCTGCCTGGGAACGTGAAAACAAATGCTTCGGGTCAGTATACGGGAACGGTGAACTCCGGTTGGACGGGGACAGTCACGCCGACCCTTGCCGGCTACGCGTTCGAACCGACGAGCAAATCTTATGCTAACATCACTTCGAATCAGACCCAGAATTATGCTGCGACCTCCGCATATACGATCTCGGGGACTGTGAAGGTCGGAGAAACGCCGCTTGAGAATGTGGCTATGACGGGGCTGCCTGGGAACGTGAAAACAAATGCTTCGGGTCAGTATACGGGAACGGTGAACTCCGGCTGGAGCGGGACCGTCACGCCGACCCTTGCCGGCTACACGTTCGTTCCAACGTCTCGCACATATTCGAACGTCGTCACGCCGCAAGCCAATGATGATTTTTATGCCTACATCATCAATGGGAACTTAGGCTTCCGATCGTCGGGGAGCTGGACCGGGGCGGGAAAAGCTGGTGCCGGCTGGTTTATCGGCGATTTCAACGGGGATGGGAAAAAGGATATCTTCCGCTATTATCCGGGGGTCTCGGGGGCGGACATGTTCCTGTCCGATGGGACGCAATTCAACTCCGTCGGCAGCTGGACTGGGGCGGGATACGGATCAGACGGTTGGTATGTCGGCGACTTCAACGGGGATGGGAAGGACGATATCTTTCGCTATCTGCCGGGAATCTCGGGGGCGGACATGTTCCTTTCCAACGGGACGCAGTTCAACTCCGTCGGCAGCTGGACCGGGGCGGGATACGGATCAGACGGGTGGTTTATCGGCGACTTCAACGGCGACGGGAAGGACGACCTCTTCCGCTATCTCCCGGGGGTCTCGGGGGCGGACATGTTCCTTTCCAACGGGACGCAGTTCAACTCCGTCGGCAGCTGGACCGGGGCGGGATACGGATCAGACGGGTGGTATGTCGGCGACTTCAACGGAGATGGGAAGGACGACATTATGAGATATATCCCCGGTGTGGGGTCAGAGGTCTTTCTCTCGGACGGGACGCAATTTGTCTCAGCCGGGATCTGGACGGGCGCCGGGAACGGGGCTGACGGCTGGTACGTGGGCGATTTCAACGGCGATGGGGAATGCGATATTTTCCGGTATGTCCCCGGGGTATCGGGAGCGGAAGTGTTTTTATCGGATGGGACGAAGTTTGTCGAGGCGGGGAGCTGGACGGGGGCCGGGAACGGCACGGACGGCTGGTATGTCGGGGATTTCAACGGCGACGGGAAGGACGATATTTTCCGCTATTATCCCGGGGTGTCCGGAGCGGATGTTTTTCTTGCCGGAAGCGTTTCCGGATCGGTCTCCGAATTCGACGCATTTCAAAGGAACGCGTCTTCCAGTGTCGGGATCTCTCTTGATGCGGCCTATTGGATGGAAGAAAAATGGCTCGAGCCGTTCCGGTTGAAAGCCGGTAGGGGGGAGCCCGTATCGTTGATGGACTTGAAGCAAGCCTATGAAAACGCCACGGGGGAAAAACCGAATCGGGCCGTCTTCCTCCGGTGGCTCAAGAGACATGATTTTCGATTGATCTCGAAGGAGTGAAGGATTCCATGAGAAGGGACTTCCCCTAGCCGACACATCTCTGTGTGATGCCGGTTTCAGGGGAGGCGCCTTGCGCCGTCCCCTTTTTTCTTAGCTGGCCTCTCTGACCCGGCCGTTCTCTAATTTATAACGCTTCTTGGCTTTGTCGCAGTAAGCGTAGCCGTCCTTGTCGAACGCCAGCTTTTTGCCGGCTTCGCTCATCCAACCGACGATCCGGGCCGGATTCCCCACGACCAGAGCGAAGTCCGGGACGTCCTTAGTCACGACCGCTCCGGCCCCAATGAAGGCAAATCGGCCGATGGTATGTCCGCAGACGATAGTCGAGTTCGCGCCGAGCGACGCGCCTTCCTTGACCAGCGTGAGAATGTAGTATTCGGCGCCGACCTGGGGATACTTGCTCCGGGGATCGACGATGTTCGTGAAGACCATCGACGGGCCGCAGAAGACATAGTCCTCGAGCGTCACGCCCTCGTAGACCGAAACGTTGTTCTGGATCTTGACGAAATTGCCGATGGTCACGTTGTTGCCGACGTTGACGTTCTGGCCGAGGACGCATTTCTTCCCGATACGGGACCCGGACTGGACGTGAGAAAAATGCCAGACCTTTGTTCCTTCGCCGATCTCGACGTTGTCGTCGACCGCCGCCAGCGGGTGGACGAAAAAATTCTTGGGTTCGTTCGACATATGAACGGTCCTTCCTTTGAGAGATTCTTCACAGGCCTCCAGGACTTTGAGGACGTTGAGCCCTTTCGCTCCGTCCGTTTGAGGCGTCCGTCGGGAGGCCGCGCAATCGATGAAATGCTGACATTCCGATCTCAGCGGTTCACGCTTTTCGAATTCGATGGGCTGCGCCTGGTCCGGCCGCGGTATGGGGAGGCCGTCCACCCAGTCGATCCGGTGATCATAGCCCATCAATTTATTGGTGGGGCTGACGTCGTCGAAGAGGACCATCTTCTTCTCGCCGATAACGACAAGCTTTTGCTCTTTGTAGGGGTGGAGCCAGGAGACGAAAATATGGGCTTTCGCCCCGCTCGGGAAAGTCAGATTCGTCACCGTGACGTCGGCGACGTTGGGGCTGAGGTAGGTCCCGCCGCGGGCGACAACCTCGATCGGCATCTCACCGAGAAGGAGGAGGAGGATGGAGATATCGTGCGGGGCGAAGCTCCATAAAATGTTCTCCTCGGTCCGGATCTTACCCAGGTTCAGGCGGTTGGAATAGATATATCGGATCCGGCCGAGCTCGCCGGCGTCGATCATCCCTTTCAGTTTGATCACGGCGGGGTGGTACTCGAGGATGTGGCCGACCATGAGGATCAGGCCGCGGGCCTTGGCCAGGGCCACGAGCTCTTCGCCTTCTTTGTAGTGGAGGGCGATGGGCTTCTCGACGAAGACGTCCTTGCCGGCAAGGAGCGCCTCCTTGACGACGGCAAAATGGGTCGCAGCCGGGGTCGCCACGGCCACGGCCTTGGCCTCGAGATCGCCGAAGACCTTGCCGATATTCGTATAGGTTCGGATGTGCGGATATTTTTCCTTGAAGGACCGCAGCGTTTTGTCGTCGATGTCGCAGACGCCCAGAAGGGCGCCGAGCTCGTGGAAATTGCGGACGAGGTTCTTGCCCCAATAACCGGAGCCGATAACGACGATGTTTTTGGACATGTTCGGGTTCCTTCCGGTGTTCAAGCCTTGACGATCCGGATCCTATGTTTTTTGACGTTTTTCGTCGCGTTCCGCGTGTCCACGATCAAGGACGTGTTGGCGACGATCCACCCATAATCATAGGACGTATGGTCGGTGACGATCACCGCCGCGTCCATCGAACTCAAGAATTTAGGGGTCAGGCGCGAGGACGCCATGCCCAGGTCGTGCTTCCGGACTTTCGGGATCTTGGGGATGAAAGGATCGTTGTAATAAAGCTTCGCTCCCTGCTTTGTGAAGAGCGCGATGATCTCGAGGGCGGGGGATTCCCGCATGTCGTCGATGTCCTTTTTATAGGCGATACCGAGGATAAGGATCTTGGCTCCCTTCAGACACTTTCCCCTTTGATTGAGGGCGTCGGCGGTCCTGGAGATGACGTATTCGGGCATTTCGGTGTTGATCTCGCCGGCCAGTTCGATGAAACGGGTGTTGAAGTTCAGCTCCTTAGCCTTCCAGGAGAGATAAAAGGGATCGATCGGGATGCAGTGGCCGCCGAGGCCCGGACCGGGATAGAAGGGCATGAAGCCGAACGGCTTCGTGGAGGCCGCGTCGATCACTTCCCAGAGGTCGACGCCCATCTTGTCGGCCAGGATCTTCAACTCATTGACCAGGGCGATGTTGACGCTGCGGAACGTGTTCTCGAGGATCTTGGTGAATTCGGCCGCCTCCGGCGAGCTGACGGGAACGACCCGGTCCACGATCCGGGTATAGAGCGCCTTTCCTGCGGCCAGGCAGGACCGGGTGATCCCGCCGACGACCTTGGGCGTGTTCTTTGTATAGTATTTGGGGTTTCCGGGGTCCTCTCGTTCGGGGGAGAAGACGAGGAAGAAGTCCCGGCCGGCCTTCAAGCCGTTGCGCTCGAACTTGGGGAGAAGGATCTCCCTTGTCGTGCCGGGGTAGGTCGTGCTTTCTAGAGAGATGAGCTGTCCTCGGCGCAGATATTTGGCGATCTCGTCTGAAGTGACTTCGATATAGCTCAGGTCCGGCTCTTTGTTCTTGTTGAGCGGCGTCGGGACACAGATCAGGACGGCGTCGGGCTCCTTGAGCCTGGCGTATTTCGTGGTCGCCTCGACCCTGCCGGAACGCATGAGCTTGGCGATCTTTTCGCCGGGGATGTGTCGGATGTAGCTCTGGCCCCGATTGAGCTTATCGACCTTCTGCGGGTCGATGTCAAAGCCGAGAACACGGAATCCTTCCTCGGCGAAACGGATGACCAGGGGAAGTCCGACATAACCGAGGCCGATGACGCCGATGACGGCTTGGTTATTTTTTATTTTTTGTTGAAATTTTCTTGATATATTCATGGGTGAGTCCTTTGCGATTCATGGAATGGAAGTGTCCTCCGATGTTCAATCCTTTTCCTTTGTTCCCATCCCGAGCAGCAATTTTAGCGATTTGAGATTTGTCTGTCAATAAAAAACGAAGAAAACGAAGAAAATCTGGCGCTCGACATGATATCGTCGATATGAACGGACGGTGCCGCAGATCGTTGGACCCGACAGCCGGCCGCGGTCAGGAAAAATGAGCAGGTTGCGCTCACGGCGGCCGAGGAGAGCGTGGCCTATTTTTGAGCATTTTGTGATCATGGGGAGTAGGAGTCTGTGATTTTTCGGCCGGTGCGGGAGGGTTTTTGGCCCCCGCTGGCTCTTCAGGCGCCGATTTCCGGGGCTATTGAAACCGCCATGCGGCCGGTGATACGGTATCGGCATGGTTAGGAGGAGGGATTCAGCGCCGAGAGGGGGAATTCGTCACATGCCGGAAAAAGGGAATTCCTATAGTTAAAGGCGAGGTGATGAAGTTTGACAAAGTTCGCTTATGTTTCTAAAATGAAAATCTTATTTAAGATGGCAAGAAATGAGAATGTTGAAGGCTTTAATTTACGGCGGCAGCTGATCTATTTAGACAGGGCCTCCCTTATTTTCAGAAGCCGATCATATGAGCATGCGCCATTAGAAATTCTTAGCGCATAAACGAGGGGATATAGGTGTCAATGCCTCCATCCGGAACGACGAACCCCCATCCCATCTCGAAAAAAAAGAAAGCGTTTTTTATTGTGTGTTCTCTGGGTTTGGCGTTCATCCTGACCTTCGGCGTCTTGGAAATCATATTTAGAATTACCCAGCCCCGCGGATTTTCCTATGAGTATATTCGATTCGATGAAGTGACCGGGGCCGGACTAAGCCCTGGGGGGACGATACTCTATCGGAGTCCCGGCGGCGTCGTCGTCCGGCGAAAGGTGAATTCCTGGGGCTATCTCGACAGGGAACATATCAAGGCCAAGCCCGCCGGTGTCTATCGGATCGGTTTCTTCGGCGATTCTTACACGGAAGCGCGGCAAGTCCCCTTAGAGCAGACGTTTTTTCGGTTAATCGAGAATCAACTGGCCGGGGAACGCGTCGAATGTTTCTCGTTCGGCATCTCCGGGTTCAGCACCCTCCAATCCTATCTCACCTGCCAAAAATGGTTGAGGGAGCTTGACCTGGACCTGGCCGTTTACGTTTTTTGCGAGAATGATCTCGGCGACCAGATCAAAGAGATCAAACGGCATTCGCTTTTGCCCTATGCCGTCCCGGAGGGCGATGGTTTCCGCGTCGAGTGGTTCTTCCAAAAAGGAGACCGCTTCAAATTGGCCGTTTATAACCATACGATCCGCTTTCTGGCTTCCCGCTCGATTCTCCTTGGGACGCTGGTCCAAAGAATCCGACTCTTGATGCGCTATGGGGTCAAAGTCAAAACGAACGAAGCCGAGCTCCTCATGGCGACAAAAGCCGACGGTTCGGGTGTTCCCGATCAAAACGACCTTCCCTCAACGTGGCCCGCGAAATGGAGGGAGCAGGCCGAGACATTAGGGGAAGCCGTGATCAGGAAATGGGCCGGGGAGGTCTACGGCCACTCCCGGCGATTCGCCGTTATGTATGTTCCGCGCGCCGGAGAGTTGGAAAAGGCGGCAGATAAGCAGGATTCGTGGAAATTCTGGTTGGAATCGCTTTGCCGAAAGGAACGGATCCCGTGGATCGATCCGAGTCCGGAGCTGATTGCCATGGCCGAAGGCGGAACAACGGTCTTCGGCGATCATTTTTCGAAGGAAGGCCATCTCGCCTTCGCCGAGGCTTTCGTGAAATGGTTTCGAGCGGAACAACTTCGTCAATAAAATAAAAAAATCCTCTCTCCGTATTACCGGCCTAAACCCGGCGGCTCTTGCAAGCGGCTTTCTATGGCCTATGAGGCCTTCGCAGAGGTCGCCGACCGCCAGGATCGCGGTGTTTTCGAAGAGGCCGAATTAAAGATTTGTCGAGAAATGTCAAAAACCCCCGCCCGCGGGCGGCGCCGATCTCCCGCTCTCCCGAAGTCTTAGAACAGGCTGTAAATGAACGGTCCGAGCGCCGTACTCTGGGAAAAGATCAGGACGAACCCGATGACGAAGAGGACGACGATGACCGGGATCAACCACCAGCGTTTATTCTGCCAGAAGAACTGGAACAATTCTCCGACGATCCCCAGCTTCGAAAAGAAATTCTTGATCGCGCCCATGTTGACCTCGATCCCGTCTCCTATTTTCGAATCATGAAATTTTCAAGGACGAGCACGTCGATGCCGCTTTTGCTGAACGTGGAATAGGCGTCGGCCGGCGTCGCGACGATGGGTTCCCCTCTCAGGTTGAAGGACGTATTCAAAAGGACAGGGACGCCCGTGGCCTGCCCGAATTTCTCGACGATCTTGTAATAGCGGGGGTTCCATTCCTCGCGGATCGTCTGGAGCCGGCCCGTCCCCATATGGTTGACGGCTCCGATCCGGTCCGCTCTTTCCTCCTTGAGGGGCAGAACGAGGAGCATATAGCGGGAGGGATACTGGCGGGCCGTGTTCCGGCCCTTGAAATATTCGTCCGTGTTCTGTTCCAGGATGACGGGCGCGAAAGGCCGGAAGGGCTCGCGAAATTTGATCTTGATATTGACGGTGTCCTTCATCATTTCACTTC
>JBEKTZ010000006.1:0-212704 GCA_049515535.1 Candidatus Aminicenantales bacterium
GAAAATCGATCATTTCGTCCAACATTCAAATGCCAGCGCCCAGGCTTTCGCCTGGACGGCCACGGCCGATTCCATCCTGGCCAAGATCAAGAGACTTTGCCAATATATTTCCGAGACGGAACACTAGGAGCGGTGACCGGCGAGATGAAGTCATTTTTGGAGCGGCTCATATTTCCCTATCTTGTGTATGATCGGGAACGCTCATCCCTCTTCAAAAAGAAGATACCGGTCGGTTTCATTTATACCATGGGTGCGCCGGAGAACCGTATCAAAGAAGCGGGATACAATCAGCAATTTAAATTGATGGAAATGATTTTGAACAGGATTTTCGGAGGAGCATCAGAGTCGATGGTGGTCACCGATACTTATCAATTTGATGATTATTCCAAGTATGTGGTCACAGGAATGGATATTGAAGCTAAAGTTAAACGGCGACAGAAAGTATTTCCGACGGATTGCCAAAAAGCTTACGAAATGGGCGCAAGATTGGCCCGGTAATTCACCTGCGGAAAGATCGAAAATTCGAATAAGCAAGCTGGAAGACGAATTAACATAGTCATCAGTATTCCAAAGATGGGAGGCATATTTTCCAGTAGTTAAGCGTCAGATAAAAATTATTGAAACCAGGAACCTATAGCTTAAGAAGTCAGCTCGCGAGTCCGAAACCGCCTGACGACAAACAATTATGAAAATTGCTAATATCTCAAATTATTTAGTGCGTTTGTATTAGTCTTTATCTTTACTCCCTGATACGGCACGATCTCAATAAGGCCAGAAGCATGGATCTCTTAAAGGACAGGCCAAGACTTTTTTAGAAGAGAAAAGAAAAGGCAAGTCGTCTCGATGAAGAGCGGCGCCAGGGCCTGATTATTGATTTCTGGACTTTGTTTCAGAACACGATGGGCAAGTCGTCTCGGGGAAAACAGAGAGCGGCGCTGGCGGGCTGAATATCGATTTTCATTTTCGAAAGGATTTTTCAGCCTCTTCCATTTCTTAACGTATGATACTGCCGATCCCAGGTCCTGGTGGCTGCTGTTGCGTCGTCTGCTGCGTCTTGATCTGCGGGATTGGCAGTCCGATGACGACGTTGTCGCCTTCCTTCAGCTCGCCGCTCACCACCTCCTTCACCTCGGTGTAGCTCTTGTCAGCCACGCCCAGGCGGAGGGTGATTTGGCTCAGCGAACCGTCGGGATTCTGCTTCCAGACACGGCCAACGCTTTGACTCGCCTGGTCTGACTGGCCTGCGTCTTGCACCCTCGTACCTCTCGCCTTTTGCGGCGGAGACGCCTCGCTCGAAGTCGACTGTTGCACTTGCGTCTGCTGCGCGGCACCGGCTGCCTGATTAGACGGAATGAACCTGAGGGCTGAGTTCGGGACTCGAAGCACGTTATCAGCAGAAGCGGTGATGATGCTCGCAGTGGCCGTCATTCCAGGCCTGAGCTTCAGTGAAGGATTGTCCACGTCCACGATACAGGTGTAAGTGACGACGTTCTGCACCACCGTGGCAGAAGACCTCACCTGCGTGAGTGAGCCCGCGAATTTTTCTCCTGGAAAAGCCGAGACTGTGAAGTTGACCTTCTGGCCTTCCGCCACCTTGCCGATATCGGCTTCGTTAACGCTGCACTCAATCCTCATCTTGGATAAATTGTTCGCGATGGTGAAAAGCACGGGCGCTTGGAGGCTTGCCGCCACAGTCTGACCGATGTTCATATTCCTGCTGATGACGACTCCATCGATGGGCGAGCGGATGGTGCAGTGGCCAAGATCGACTTTGCTTGCATCGAGCTGAGCCTTGGCTTGGCTCAGCTTGGACTCCGAAGTCTTTACGTTTGATAAGGCTGTCGAATAAGTCACCGTCGAAGTCTCTTTCTCCTCGACCGAAATTATGTTCTTTCCGAACAGGTCCAGTGCCCGGTCGTTTTTCTTTTTCGCGTCTTCCGCGGCGACCTTGGCGTTGTCCACGCTTGTCTGTGCGCTTTCATAATTCGCTTGGTCCTGGCCGACCTGGGCTAGGAAATCAGAATTGTCCAGTTCGGCGAGCACCTGGTTGGCTTTTACAATTTGGTTGAAATCTACGTAGAGAGCTGATATCCGGCCTGAGACCTGGCTGCCGACTTCCACCAGAATGTAAGGGGTGAGCGTTCCTGACGCCGTGATGCTGGCTTCCACGTTTCCCTTCTTTATGGCCTCGGTGCGGTATTGTGCGGCAACGCTTATCCGGCCGGGCTTTATGACGAAGAAGAATACGATGGCCGCCACGAGGATCAGCGCTGCCCCTCCGATTAAGAACTTCTTCATGTTACCTCCTGTTGAATTACGAGATATGCTTGTTTTACATGAATGCGGGCTTGGCGATGGGATTAGGATTCATTGGACGCCGTGGCATGTTCCTGCGCCTTCATCTCTGATTTCGCTCAGACCTGGTCTTTGCCTTCTCTTGAGCTTTGATCACGTCTTTTTTGAAGAACGCCCTGGCTTCAGCCAATTTTTTCTCTGCGATCTCCAATCCTTGCTTGATGAGAGCCTCAGCCTTTTCTCCATTCTGAAGATACTCTCTCTTGCTCGTATCCCGGATTGCGTAATCCTGGAATAGCGACAGATGTGGCGATGATTGCTCGACAGCCTTATCGGGAGCTTTCGGAGTTGCCGGAGGAGGAAGCGGCATGGGCGGGTGAGCAGGAGGCCGTGGTCCGCGTCGCATCCTTGGGAGTGGAGGATGCCTTTTGTCGATGTGATACTTGATGCCGCCCAGCTCGAGGACCAGGCGCTGGACTCCGCCGAGGTTTTTGTCGTACTGCACAAAGAAATCCAGGTTGGCCTCTGACTCGATGAACGGGTTGTTGAACAGGTAGAGACGCTCCTCTGACTCCATGGGGTGGAAGCTTTTGGCGTAGATCTGCTTGCTGAAGCTGAACAAGCTGGCCTTGTGCAGCCGAACCCACATGCCGGGACGATAATCGGCGTGTACGCGCGTGAACCATAGGTAGCCGGCGCAGAGTACGATGATCACAACCGCCACTGTCGCGATCGCTTTGCCCTTTGGCTTCTTGCTGCCGATTGGACGAATAGAGCTATCTGTCATGATGCACTCCCTTATATTCCTCGCATTTTTTTGCCTATTCGTATCGTAAAGCTTCGATCGGATCCATATGCGCGGCTTTCCTGGCCGGATAATACCCGAAGAAGATGCCGACGAAGGCGGAGAATCCGAACGCGAGCAGAACCGAGCCTGTCGAGACAATGGTGGTTATCGTGGCGAACATAGGGATGAAGTGCAACAGCTTCGAGGCGCCGAAGCCTAGGAGTATCCCGAGGATGCCGCCGACAATGCTGAGTACCACAGCCTCGAAAAGAAACTGGACGAGGATGTCGATTTTCTGCGCGCCGATCGCCATGCGGATTCCGATCTCTCGGATGCGCTCGGAGACGGAGACCAGCATGATGTTCATGATGCCAATCCCGCCGACGAGCAGCGAGATGGAGGCGATGCTGCCGAGCAGTACGGTGAGGATGTTGGTGGAGTCGGCTGCGCTCTCAGCGATGTCGGCCATGTTCCGAACAGTGAAATTGTCCGATGCTCCCGGCTCCAACTTGTTGTACTCTCGCATGAGCTCGGTGATCTCAGTCATGGCCGAGTCAGTGGATTCCTCGTTCACGGCGCTGATCTGGATTGAGCTGAGGGTGGGAGTCCCGCCTCCGATGAGACGTTCCGAAATAGTGGTGTACGGTGCGAGGATCATGTCATCCCTGCTTCCCCCCGGACCTCCGGACTGGCCCTTTGCCTTCAACACGCCGATCACGGTGAACGGAACATTCCTGATTCGGATGATCTGCCCGATGGGATCGGTGCCGGGGAAGAGGTTCGTGACTGTATCAGCGCCCAGAACGCAAACCGTTGCGCCAGAGTCCACTTCAGTCTGCTCAAAGAACCTGCCCGAGTAAGTGGAGTCGAGAGTCCAGTTTCCGATGATATCGAAATTCTCGTTAACCCCTTGGATCAAGGTATTCCAGTTCTTGTTCTCGAAGATGACCTGGCTTCGAGTCTGATAAACAGGGGAAGCGAAGCCAACGCTGGGGCAACGATCCAGGATGAGCTGGACCACCTCGAGATTCAGAGGAATGCTTCCTGCGCCGCTCTGCGCCCCACCCGTCATTCGGCTTCCGGAAGAGACTGTGAGATTGTTGGTGCCCATGGCATTGAATCTTGCCTCGACCGCTTCCCTGGCGCCGGCTCCGATGCTCACCATCGCGATGACGGCACCGACGCCGATGATGATGCCGAGCATTGTCAAGGCCGTGCGCATCTTGTTCCTGGTCAAGGCGCGAAACGAGAGCCTGAAGATGCGAATCATTCTTCTTAATTTCATCGCGTTCCTCCTTGCCTGATGTCGAACTTCACATCTTCTCTGTCGATCAAGCCGTCCTTCACATGGATCACTCGGTTAGCATAAGCCGCGATATCCGACTCGTGCGTGACGAGTATGATGGTGATCTTCTTTTCCCTGTTCATGTCCAGGACGATCTTCATCACGTCTTCGCTCATCTTGGAATCCAGGTTTCCCGTTGGCTCGTCCGCCAAGATAAGGCTTGGGTTGTTCACCAAGGAGCGGGCGATGGCCACTCTCTGTTGCTCTCCTCCGGAAAGCTGGTTCGTGTTATGCGTTTCCCGGCCCTCGAGCCCGACGAGCTTCAACGCCTTGAGCGCTCGCTCCCTGCTTTGCTTACCGCTCACGTCGGCGTAAAGCATGGGCAATTCCACGTTCTCTCGGGCAGAGGTGCGCTTGAGAAGGTTGAAGCTCTGGAATACAAAGCCGATGCTCGTGTTACGCAGGATAGCGAGGCTCCTGTCGCTTAGCCTGGAAACGGCTTGGTCATCTATGAAATAAGTTCCCGAAGTCGGCCTGTCCAGGCAGCCTAGGATGTTCATCAACGTGCTCTTGCCTGAGCCGGACGGGCCCATAATGGCGACGAAATCGCCGCGAAGCACGTTGTAGGTGATCCCTCTCAGAGCCCGTACGTCGACCTCGCCGACATGATACGTTCGCACGATATTTTCAAGCCTGATTAATGCAGGATTCATGGTTTTCTCCGGTGGTGAATAAGACTGTTTTCAATTTCGTTTAAAGGAAAAGCCATCATAAAATCTCTTCGATCGCCAAATCGATAAAGAGGAAGATTTTTACTACAATAGCTAGAACTCATTATAAGACGTTTCTCCAGAAAGTTCTATCGGGATGTACCAGTGAACCCGATCCAATCCCGGGCAAGTCGTCGGGGGGGAAGATAGAGAGTTGCGCTAGCGGCTGAATATGGATTTCTGGACGGGGTTACAGAACATCCCTGGGCAAGGAGGCGAAGAAAAAAAAGGAAGTATATAGTTCATTAGCGCTGAACTCGCTCATTGGATTATGCGACTTGCGGATCTGGATTCGCTCAGGAAAGATGAGGAGTATGGGAGGTTGATGAAGAAATATTTTTCAGAGGGGCAGGTGGCCTAATGAGCAGGGGCAGTTCAGTGAAACGATGAGGCAGAACAGCCCGGCTTACTGGATTTTAGCAGACATCTGCTTGACCAGATCCTCGACAGCCTTGCGAAGCGCCTGTGCGTTCGGTGTGTTTCCTCCCGCTTCCTTGTCCGAATTGATGCTTCCCCATTCAGTGGAGACATCTGCGCTGACTGATCTATCCGTTTTGCTCCCGCTTGCACGGAAGCTCTCGATGAGCGTCCCGGTGGAAACCGAAATCAGATCGCCCTGGATAACCACGGATGCTGTGACTGTCTGCAACGAAGTTCCAAGCGACTGCCCGAGAACCGAAATCCCGCCTACTCCCGATGAGCTCTTGCTGACCTCCGCCTCGAGGATCGTTCCAATAACCACGTAGTCCACTCCGTTTTTCTTCCCCAGCTCCACCGCCTTGTCGAAATCTATGGGTGTGGGTTCTTCGTCTTTGGGCTTGGGAACTTGAATGAATTTCGGTATGTACTTCTTGTTCTTCAAAAACTCAGATCGAATGAATTTTGCTACTTGATCTCCAAGTTCCGGGCCGGCGTTCGCTGCGTCTTCGAATGGAAGGACTCCGATCTTTTGCGCCCATACAAACGAAGGGACTAGCGCTAGCAACAACGCGGCGATGAATACCTTCATGCTGCACCTCCTTTGGAATTGCCTTGCGATGTAGGAATCCCCGCGAGAACGGCTTTTCTCACGGCATCCTCGTAGTCGGCGGATTCCAGGAATGCGATAATGGCCTCCGGGACCGATCGACTTTCCGCTGACCTCTTAGCGTCCATAAACCAGCAGGCGGAACGTTCCCGGAATCGCAACCGGATTCGAACGGGGCCGATCCGGTGTGGGAGCCGGAGGCGAATTAAAATCCGACGTAGTCAGGAAGAGATTGTGAGTCTTGGGATCGAGCGCCATCGTTTTGGCCCCGACCTCGGTCTTGACTGTCTGAACCTCGCTGTACTTCTCGGGCGAGTCTTCGTGGAAGATATGGATCATGCCATCACGGGTCGAGGTGAATATAAGCCCAGTCTCCGGCTCATAGACAGTGGCGTCCGCCCCGCCACTGATGGGGAATGACTGGATGACTTTGCCGTTGTCGGCATTCATGACGACGAGGAACTGTGGGTTGCGGCCTGCGGAGAATAGCCGACGATGCACCGTGTCCATCGCCAGAGCTGTAGGGGCTCCAGCCGGCGCGACGGGCCACCGGGCTTTGATCCCGAGCGCTTCGGAATCTATCACCACGACCTCGTTTGTTTCTTCATTGTTGTTGTAGACCACTCCCTTGCCATCGGCGACCGCGTTTTCGGGACCACCGCCCAAGGGGATGGTCTTGACCACAGTCCCCTTGACGGGATCGATCACCGTCGTGTTTTTGGCGTTTCCGTTGAACGAAAATATGCGCTTTGATGCCGGATCGTAGACGATAGCGTCCGCATCGGGTTCGGCTTTGACTTCGCCCGTAATTTTTAAAGTCGCGATGTCGACAATGAACACTTTGCCCAGGCTGCCGTCAGTGATAAATCCTTTGCCAAGATCCTTGACTAAAACGATCCCATGGCACCGTTCCAAGCCGGAGATTGTGCCCACCACGGCATAGCTATCGGCATCGAGCACCTTAATCTCAGTGCCGTGCGAGAGGTAAAGACGGCGCGCTGCAGGGTCAATCGTAATATAGTCAAAATACTCCTTCCCACCCGGTGCCGCGCTAAGAGGGACTTTCTTAATCAGGTGATAATTGACCACCTGCGGACCTGCAAGAACCACAGTGCTAAGCAATAGAAAAGATACACAGACGGCAAAACGGCACGAACTCGAAATGTTCATGAAAACTCTCCCTTCCATTAGTGGGTTGCGGGGACGGACGTACGCCACACGCCTCGCTTCGATGCCCGTCGGCAAAGCCAAGTTTTGATGTGACAAAAAAATTATACTCCAATCGTTCCCTTCCGGCAAGGCAGCATAAGGTTAGAAGAATTTCTTTTTTGTGTTTGGAGAAGAAGAGCGGCGCCGGCGGCTGGGTATCGATTTCTTGATGTTATTTCAGGACACCCAGGATAAGGAGGAGAGGGGGGAACAGGAGGGAGGGCGACTATGAGGATAAAGAGGGAGTTGAACCGATTGGCTATACTCGAATCCTTGCCAAACGGTGTCAGCTGAATTACCATGAGAGCAGGAACCTGTAGCTTAAGAAATCAGCAAGCGAGTCCGAAACCGCCTAACGACGAACAATTACGGGCCGAAAGCCATCTTGAACTAAGGAATGAGGAGAAAATGAAAACAAAGACGAGGCTCATTTTTCTGGTTGTTTTTTTTACCGCTGCTATCTGCCTTGCTCAGTCCGGAGGCAAGGCCGGAGAAGCAGCCAAGCCTGCTCCAATGCACTTTGATCAGAATCTGATCCAGGGAATGAAGTGGAGGCTCGTGGGTCCGTTCCGAGGAGGCCGCGTTCTTGCCGTTGAGGGAATCGTCAATGAGCCGAATGTTTATTACATGGGAGCCGTGGCCGGCGGTGTGTGGAAAACAACCGACGGAGGGCACAACTGGAACCCCCTCTTTGACCGGCAATCCGTATCTTCGATTGGCAGCATGGCTGTGGCACCTTCAAATCACACCATCGTTTATGCGGGTTCGGGGGAAGCTTGCATTCGCGGAGATATCTCCTACGGAGATGGAGTTTATAAGTCTACAGATGCCGGCAGAACCTGGAAAAACGTGGGGCTTCGCGATACACGCCACATTGGCGCTGTTATTGTTGATCCCCAGAATCCGGACGTCGTTTTCGTCGCAGCTCTAGGACACGCTTACGGTCCCAACTCGGAGCGCGGATTATTTCGCTCAATGGATGGCGGCACCACGTGGAGCAAGGTTTTATCCAAGGACGATAAGACAGGTGCAGTCGACGTTGTGTTTGATCCGGGCAACAGCAGCATTCTTTATGCCACGTTATGGGAGGTCTATCGAACGCCTTATAGTCTCTCCAGCGGCGGACCCGGGGGCGGACTTTACAAGTCCGTCGATCGCGGCTTAACTTGGAATCGGGTGGGTGGGAAAGGGTTTCCGGCAGGCGTCCTTGGCCGGATCGGCGTTTCCGTTTCAGGCGGCGACTCGAATCGAGTCTATGCCCTGATTGAAGCCGAAGAGAGCGGCTTGTATCGTTCCGATGATGCGGGAGAGAGTTGGATCAAAGTGAACGATGATGGGCGCATTCGCCAGCGCCCTTGGTATTACTGTCATGTGTTCGCCGATCCTAAGTCGGCAGACACGGTTTACGTTCTGAACACGGGTCTGTTGCGATCGATTGACGGAGGGAAATCATTCAACTTGCTGCCTGCGCCACATGGAGACCATCACGGCCTTTGGATCGACCCCACGAATCCGGAGCGTATGATCAACGGTAACGACGGGGGCGCCAGCATTACGACGGATGGCGGCAAGACGTGGACCACACAAGAAAACCAACCCACTGCGCAATTCTATCACGTCGCGACGGACAATCGCTTTCCTTACTTTATCTACGGAGCGCAGCAGGACAATACATCGATCGCCATCGCGAGCATGGATGACGAGGGCGCGATCGGGCGCCAGGACTGGTACCCCGTCGGAAGCGGCGAGTGCGGATACATCGCTCCGGATCCGCGGGACAGCAGCATTGTCTACGCCGGCGCGGAAGGCTTGCTCACGCGCTTCGATAAGCGCAGCGAGCAGGCGAGCGATATCAGTGTCTGGCCGCTGGACGTATCCGGTCACGGGGCTGAGAGCCTTAAATACCGTTTCCAATGGACTTCGCCGATGTTCCTTTCACCGCACGATCCCGACGTGATTTACATTGCTGCGGAGAGGGTGTTCAAGTCTATCGATCACGGCCAGAGCTGGAAAGCCATCAGCGGAGATCTCACCCGGAATGACAAGAGCAAGCAAAAGCCATCGGGGGGACCGCTGACTAAGGACATTACCAGCGTAGAGTACTATGACACGATCTTTGCGCTTGCCGAATCTCCCTTAAAAAAAGGAATGCTGTGGGCAGGAACAGACGACGGGCTGGTCCACATAAGCATGGATGACGGACAGAACTGGTCAAATGTCACTCCCAAGCAGTTGCCGGAATGGAGCATGATCAGCATCATCGACCCCTCTGCGCATGACGCCGGAACCGCCTACATTGCGGTAGATCGTCATAAGCTCGACGATTACCGACCCTACATCTATAAAACCAGTGACTACGGGAAGTCCTGGTCGTTTATCGTCAGCGGAATCCCAGAAGGCACGTACGTCCATGCGGTCCGCGAAGATCCCAAACGGAAGGGCCTCCTCTATGCAGGAACCGAAATCGGCGTTTTTTTCTCACTGGATGATGGTGGCCACTGGAACTCTCTTCAGCTCAACCTGCCGACGGCGCCGATTCATGATCTCGTAATAAAAAACAACGACCTTGTTGTTGCCACCCATGGCCGCTCTTTTTGGGTACTGGACGATATCGTGCCTCTACGACAGATTGATTCCACTGCAGCGAATCAGGAGATGCTTCTCTTTACCCCGCAGCCAGCTTATCGCCTGCATTACCCGGGCCAAGTCGATCGCCGCCGTCCTGTTGGGGAGAACCCGCCGCCGGGAGCGATCATCGACTATTATTTTAAAGAGGCGCCCAAAGGCGAGATTACACTTCAGATCATCGACAACGAAGGGAAGCCGGTGAGAACGCTCTCGAGCATTGAGAAAAAGGAGGCCGAACAGCCGCCCGAATGGCCCGGCCAGGTGAGGGAGATGAAGACGATTCCTGCCTCCGCGGGGATGAAACGCTACGTCTGGAATTTACGCTTCGATGATCCCATCAAGGTGCCGGGAGCTTTCTACAGTGAAGGTGGACCGCGAGGGCCGTTGGTACTTCCAGGCAAATATCAGATCAAACTGACGGCGGACGGCCGAACACAGTCTGCAGCTCTCGAGGTATTGGCGGACCCGCGGGTGAAAGTTCCTGCCGCGGATCTGGAAAAGCAGTTCGATCTTTCCATGCGGATCTATCATAGTATCAGCAGGATGCACGAGGCCATCAACCAGATCCGTGATCTCAAGTCACAAATCCAATCGCTGCGCAAGCGTTTAGAGGACGATCCGAAGCTGAAGCCTCTCGTCGCCGCCTCCGAAGATCTAGAAAAAAAGCTGTCGCTGGTGGAAGAAAAGCTGATCCAAGTGAACATGAAAGGCTCGGAGGCGAATCTGGCCTTCCCGGGCATGCTGAATGAACAGTTCGATTCTTTCGCTTCAAGCGTTGAAGGTGCCGACACAGCGCCAACCCAACAGCAATATGAGGTTTACACGATGCTGGATGCCGGTCTGGCGGATCAGCTCAAGAAGCTGGATAGCATCATCAGTGCCGACCTGGCGACTTTTGAGGAGGCCTCGAAGGGGTACAATATCCCCGTGCTCTTCGTGCCCAAAGCCCGGCACTAGTGGGTCGCGGGCGAACACTCCTGGCAGGCTAGGAACAGGGCGGAGGAGTGAAAATCTGCTGATCTGTGCCGGCTAAGCTCGGGTTCTTTTCCACGCTCCTGACCTGACCCGGGAGGACATGGGTCTCCACGGGTTGCCGGCCACAGGGCAAAGGCGATCTGCTCCTCCGTGAACTTCGATGTCTTCATCGACAAAACCTCCTCCAAAAGATTTTGCCGGAAAACTCACATTTTGTCTGGACCATTTTTAAGGGATGAGATCCTAAGCAAGTCCATTTTTAACCGCCTCATAATCTCGATCGTGAAGGAGGCAGTCGGCCACGGCGACTGTTAAGGGAATATGAGACACAATACCCATTTCCCAATTTTCGGGAGTGGTCGGATAGGAGTAGGCAGTATCAGGGAATCAGGTATTGTGGCTCCCTATTAAATTTATTCGTCGGAGGCCAAGACCTTCACATGCTCCGTCGTCTCTTCCAATGAAGGAGGTTTCGAGATTTTAAATCAATACAAGATAAATAGTAAAAATATCTTGTATTATTTATAAACGTCATGTAAATTGGAGGTATGGACAAAATGCAAACGACGATCTCCAAGCGTGGACAGACGGTCGTTCCCGCCGTTCTCCGGCGAAAACACAAGATCGGAGAAGGCGACCGGCTCGTCTGGATCGACGACGGAGAAACAATTAAAGTGGTCCCTGTTTCCGGCGACTCCGTCCGGACCCTCAAGGGAATCGCCCGGGGCGAGGGGCTGCGGGAAGACCTCTTGAGATGGCGGCGCGAGGAGCGATCGCGTGAAACCTGATCGCTACGTCCTGGACACGTCCGCGTTGTTTTCCTACATGGAAGACGAGTTTGGTTCCGCTTTCGTGGAACAAGTCCTGAACGACCCAAGGTCCTCTGTCCTCATTCCCTGGCCGGTTCTCTTTGAAGTCTATTACGCAACGCGACGGAAAAAAGGCGAGAGGGAGGCGGATCGCCGTTATGTCCTGGTCAAGGAACTGCCGGCCGAGATCGTCTGGGCCTTCGATGAGCCGCGCCTCTTGTCGGCCGCTCGGATCAAGGCCCGGTTTCCACTTTCGTTTGCTGACGCCATCATCGCGGCGACGGCCGAGCGGGAACGCGCCGTGCTTGTTCACAAGGATCCCGAATTCGACGCGCTCGAAGGGACTGTCCGGCTGCGATCCCTGCCTTATAAAAATTGATCGGTGGTCGGATGGCTTCCTTCGCGGCCATTCCCTTATTGTTGACATCGACCCGTAGCGGGGAATATTCTTTTCTCATGAAGGGTGGTACCGATTCCGAGCTTAAGAGGAGCGAAAGTCGCGCAACGGGAGAAAGCAATTTCTTATTTGAATCCGGCAGCTGATAGGCTGCAGCCTTGAATTAATTGACCCCATGCCGAATAATATTCTTATGAAAAGGGGGACGAAAACAGCAGCTTCCGTTTCAATGATAGTCGTTTGCTGCGTGTGTGTCGGGCGGCCCTTATCGGCGCAATCCTCGGACGAGTTGTTCGCCCGCCGGCGCCGGACCATGGTTGTCGAACAGCTTGAGTCCCGGGATATAAAGGACAAACGCGTTCTTGAGGCAATGCGACAGGTCCCGCGCCATCTCTTCGTCCCCCTCTCCTATCGCGACCAGGCGTATGCGGACCATCCGCTGCCCATCGGTGAAGACCAGACGATCTCCCAGCCTTACATCGTCGCCCTAATGACCCAGTGCATGGAGCTGAAGGGTCAGGAAAACATCCTCGAGGTCGGCACGGGCTCGGGATACCAGGCGGCCGTCCTATCTCTCCTGGCCTCCCGGGTTTACAGCATCGAGATCAATGCGACCCTGGCCGAAAGCGCCCGGAACCTGCTCCACAACCTCGGGTGCGCCAACGTCGACGTCCGAACCGGCGACGGCTTTTTCGGCTGGCCGGGAAAAGCGCCTTTTGACGGAATCATCGTTACGTGTGCCGCCCGGCGCGTGCCCGGTCCTTTGTTCGAACAGCTCAAGGAGGGCGGCCGGATGGTGATCCCCGTGGGCGAAACGGGCGAAGGCCAGCGGCTCATCCGAGTGCGCAAGCTCAAGGGAAAAGCCTACGAGGAAGAGATCTCCCTGGTCACGTTCGTTCCTATGCTCGGCCAGGACAAGAAAAAAGACTGACCGCTATCATCGCCGTTTTCCGGCAGACAGTCCGCCTGGATCTGCTATTTCCGCCCCGCGAGCTGTTCGTCCCGCCTTGGCTTGAACTCCGAGCCGGGCTTCCATTCCGGCATCTTGGTTGCCATGGCGACGCGATAGCCGACCGCGAGATAAAGCTGGAGGTCCTCGACGGCGCCGCCGAGGTCCCAATCCGGGCGGACCTCATCGGAGGGCTTGTGGTAGTTATTCCGCGTGTAGTCCTCGCGGATCTTGAGGCCCCAATCCGCTGGCCGGCCGATGAAATCGATCCCGGCGCCCGGGTTGATCGCCGGAACGCCCTGCTTGGCGAAGGAGAAGTGGTCGGAACGGAAGAACGATCCATTTTCCGGCGTCGGGTCGGGCTTCAGGACCCGACCCTGCTCCGCGGACGCGCTCTGCATATAATCATCGAGCTCCGAGTTCCCGAGGCCGACGATCACGAGGTCCTTCGTCCGGCCATGGACGTTCATGGCGTCGATGTTGATGACGCCGGCCGTTTGGGCCAGCGGGTAGATCGGGTGGAGGGCGTAGTAGGCGGATCCAAGCAATCCCTGTTCTTCAGCGGTGACGAAGAGGATGAGGACGGACCGCTTCGGCGGCGGGTTGATCTTGGTGAGAGAGCGCGCCAGCTCGATGATGCCGCCGATGCCGGTCGCGTTGTCGATGGCCCCGTTGTAGATTTTGTCGCCGTTGATCTCGGGCCCGATCCCGAAGTGATCCCAATGAGCCGTGTAGATCACGTATTCGTCCTTAAACACAGGATCGCTCCCTTCGATCCGGGCCACGACGTTTGTCGAGTCGATCGTCCGGAGTTTGTTCCTGAGGGTGATCGAGGCGGTCGTCCTGAGGGGGACCGGTTTGAATGCGCGGGTGGCCGCGCCCTTTTTCAGGGTCTCGAAGTCCTGCCCGGCCGCCGCGAAAAGCGTCTTCGCCTGGTCCAGCGTCATCCAGCCTTCGACCGCCGCGCGTCCCATGTTCTTTTCGGGCGAAACTAGGTCGAACTGTTCGGTGACCTTGCTCTGGACCACCGAGAACGGGTAGGCCGCCGGCTCGGTCTCGTGGACGATCAGCACCGCGGCCGCGCCCATCTTCGCGCCCATTTCGTATTTGTAGGACCAACGGCCGTAATAGGTCATGGCCCGGCCGCCGAACGTCTTGGGGTCGAGCGCGGTTGGGTCGGCCGGGTCCGGGACCGGAGGATCGCCAATCAGCACAACCATCGTTTTGCCTTTGAGATCGACTCCCTTGTAATCGTCCCAGGAGAACTCAGGGGCTTGCACTCCGTACCCGACGAAGACCATCTTGGAGTTGTCCAGGCTGACGGTCTCGAGAAAACGCTTCGTCCAGGCGACATAATCGTCTTTCCATTTCAGGTCCTGGTGGCGGCCGCCATTGCGGAAGCTCAGCACGGGGCTGCCCTGGACGGCGATCCCGGCCAGCGGGACCTTCTGGATATAGGTCCCGTCGGTGTTCCCGGGCTTGAGGCCGAGGCGCTTGAGCTGATCCACCATATAGGCGACGCTCAATTCCTCGCCCCGGGTTCCGGGGGCACGGCCCTCGTATTCGTCGGAGGCCAAGACCTTCACGTGCTCCAGCACGGCGTTGCCGTCAATGGGGGGCATGGAGGATACGCTCAGGGTTGACGGCTTCGGAGAAGGCTTGGAAGGTCCTCCGCAGGCCGGGAACAAGAGAACAAGGACCAAAAGTCCAAAAGATAGCAGTCTGCAACATATCGGGATTCTTCGCATGACGCCCTCCATGGGAGAGGTTATATCGCCGTCCGCGGACCGGTGTCAAGAAAAAAGGTGGGAGATATCGGATCGATGAGGATCAGCAGGACCTTTGATCTTCCAGGCCGTTCTTGGCCAATGCCTCGTCGATCTCGAGCCGGCGGCTGGATAAAGATTTCTGGACGGGGTTTGAGAACATATCGGGCAAGTCGGAGAGGGAGGGGGAAAGAGGGGGAGAGCAAATTGACGCTTCCTCGAAATTTTGATAATCTTGAGCCACACCTGATTGAAGGGGTCAGGAATGGCTATTAAGTGCCCAAAATGCCAGGTTGAAAATCCAGCCGGAGCGGTTTACTGCGCCAAGTGCGCGACCAAGCTGGAAGCCGCCGGGATGGGGGAGGGATTCTCCTTCACTCGGACCTTCGCCGGGCCCGAGGATCGATATCAGCCCGGAGGCATGATCGGCGGCAGGTACAAGCTTCAGACCATTGCCGGCCGCGGTGGGATGGGCGTCGTTTTCAAAGCCGAGGACACGAGACTGCGGCGGACGGTCGCCCTCAAGTTCCTGCCCGAGGAATTCAGCCGGGCGCCGGAGGCCAAGGAGCGATTTTTACGCGAAGCCCAGGCCGCGGCCATTCTCGACCATCCGAACATCTGCCCCATTTATGAAGTCGACGAAGCCGATGGGGCGACGTTCTTCACCATGGCCTTCGTCGATGGCCTCAGCCTCAAGGATAAGATCGCCGCAGGGCCCGTGCCTCTCCTCGAAGTGATCGATCTCGCCCTCCAGATCGCCGAAGGCCTGAAGGCCGCCCACGAAAAAGGAGTCGTCCACAGAGACATCAAGCCGGCCAACATCATGCTCGGCCGGGAGGGGCAGGCCCGGATCACGGATTTCGGCCTGGCCTCGCTCGAAGGCGGGGCCGCCCTCACCCGCCCTCAAACGGTCCTAGGCACAGCGGCCTACATGTCGCCGGAGCAGGTTCGGGGCGAGAAGGCCGATGGGCGGACCGATATCTGGGCCTTCGGCTGCACCCTTTATGAAATGACGACCGGCCGTCGTCCGTTCCCGGGAGAGCACGGACAGGCCGTACTCTACGAGATTCTGAATGAGACCTCGCCGCCTCCCTCCGCGCTCAGGGTCGACGTTCTGCCGGGATTGGAAAAGGTCATCCTCAAGTGCCTTCAAAAAAAACCCGCCGACCGCTATCCGGACATGGAAAGCGTCATCGATGCCCTGAAGGGCGTGAGCGTCCGGCGGCCCGCGGCGGAGGGCGAACCGGCTGCGCCGAAAGAGGTCCTGCCCTCGTTGGCCGTCCTGCCTTTCGCCGATATGAGCTCGGCCAAGGACCAGGACTATTTCGCCGAAGGGCTGGCCGAAGAGCTCATCCACGCCCTCGCCCGCATCCGGGGGATCCGGGTCGTGGCCCGGACATCGGCCTTCGCTCTCAAAGGCCTGAAATTGGACGTCCGGGAGATCGGGAAAAGGCTCGACGTCCGGGCCGTCCTCGAAGGGAGCGTCCGGAAAGCCGGACACCGGCTCCGGATCACGGCCCAGCTCATCGATGCCCGGACCGGCCTCCACATATGGTCGGAGCGGTTCGACCGGGAGGAGGCCGACGTCTTCGACATCCAGGACGAGATCTCGCTGGCCATCGTGGAGCATCTCAAGGTCTCCCTTCTGGCCGGGGAGAAAACGGCCCTCCGGAGGCGTTCCACCGACGATCCGGAAGCCTACAATCTCTACTTGAAGGGGCTCTACTTCGTCGCCCGGCCGAATCCCGAGGCCATCGGGAAGGCCTTGAATTTCTTTCACGAAGCCATCGGCCGGGACCCGAACTTCGCTCTGGCCCACACGGGCGTCGCCACCGTCTTTTCCACCCTGGGGATCATGAATCTGGCCCCGCCGGCCGAGATGTATCCGAAAGCCAAAGCGGCCCTTGAAAAATCGCTGAGCCTGGACCCGGATTTGGCCGAGGCCCATGCCGTCGCCGCTTCACTGCAGTTCTGGTTCGAATGGAATTGGACGGCTGCCGAGAAGAGCTTCGGCCGGGTCCTGGCGCTCAATCCGGGCGACGCGATGTCCCGGGGGCAATATGCCTGGCTGCTGATGAACAGGAAGCGGTTCGACGAAAGCGTCCAGGAGATCAAGCGCGCCCTGGCCATCGATCCGCTGATGCCCCTCTTCTATGCCTGGTCGATCGGCCTTCATAACACCGCCGGCCGCTATGATGAAGCCCTTGGGGAATTTACGAAGATGGGGCAGATCGATCCCAACTTCGGCTTGGCTTATTTTCATGCCGGAATGGCCTACTACCTAAAAGGCCTTTATGACGAATCCATCAAGACGCTCGAAAAAGGGCGCGAACTTGTCGTTTTCCCGGGTTGGATCGAAGGGATGCTTTTGTTTTGTCATCTCAAGAAAGGAGACCGCAAAAAGGCCGAGGAGATTTTGGCCGCGGAGCTCGAAGATAGAAAGAGATCGCCAGTCTCACCAGTGTGCCTGGCGTGGGATTTCGCCGCCCTCGGAAATCTCGACAGCGCCATTCAGTGGTTGGAAACGGCGATCCAGGAGCGCGATACTTTAATGGCCTTCATTCACGTTTATACGGAAATGGTCAACCCGGTCCTCGCCCGCGATCCGCGGTTCGACACGATCTTAAAAAAAATGAATTTGACGAAGTGATTTCGGGATAGCACCGACCATCCTCGCCATCCGGAACGCACCGTCCTCTTCCGGGTGTTGTTCCATCATTTTGAGCGCTTCGTCGCGGAGTACGAGGAGCTTTTCGATCAGATGGAGATCAACATCCTGGGCAAGTCGTCGAGGATAAAAGAGAGCGGCGCCGGCGGATGAAGATCGAATTATAAAGGTGGTTTCAGAACATCCCGGGCAAAGAGAAGAGGAGGGAGGGGGAAGGGAGCTGCAGGAAGAGGAGCGGGTCATTTTTCTACGCTTGCTGATATGTTTTCCGCCTGGCGCCAGCGTTGCCGCTTTTGGTTCCCTTCCGATTGCCGCCTTCAGGAAATCTGCTGAGTGTCAGTGCTATTGACGTTTTCCTTTCCCGACTTTCTGCCGGGCTTTTGGGCTTATGACGTCAGCGCTTTCCTGAGATCGTGGGCCGATTGGGCGAGGGAGACCCGGAGGTAGCGGGATTGTTCTTTTACGCTCCGGCTGATCGGGCCTTCCGATCCTTTTTCGACGCGGACCGCGACGAACACGGGTCCCTCTCCGGACAGCACTTCGGGTAGCGTCCTCCTATACAAATCCGGGTCCTCAAAATAATAAACCCGCCGGAAGCCGGCGCCGCGCGCCAGCAAGGGAAAGTCGATCCCACTGGCTGCCGGAATTTCCTGATTTCCGGTGATCTCGTACGTATCGTTTTGGACGACGAAGAGGACAAGGTTCTTCGTCCCCGCGGCCGTCACCGTGGCCAGCGTGCCCAGCGTCATCAGCATGCTTCCGTCGCCGTTCAGGCAGATGACTTTGCGCTGCGGCTGGGCCAGGGCAATTCCCAGGGCGAGGTCGGCTGTATGCCCCATAGCGCTGTCGGCCGAGGCAAAATCTAGATCGCTTGACGAATACGTCCCCCAGGGACGGGTGACGCTCATGCAGGTTACGACGACGCTCCGGCCTCGGAGTTCCGCCAAGGGTTTGAGCAACTGATCTTTCGTCATCATGGTCCCTGCCGTCCGTCTCAGCTCATGTCCCCGGTCACAAGAAGCGCAACCGGCCTCGATTCTCTCTCCGCGCGGGAAAATGCTTGCGCGATCTTGGGGAGGTCGGCGTCGGTTTCGAGAAAATCAAAGGGCACATTCCATGCGTTCAGAGTCGGTTCCGTGAGGATTGCCGCCGAATCCAAGTCCGCCCGGCTGAATTCTTCAATCGTCCATGGCCTCGGCTCGGCCTTGACTGATTGACGCCGCATCTCCTTATAGCCGCGATAGGTGATTAGGCAGACAAGCGGGATTCGCATGCGCTGGGCCGTTCCGCGAAGGCCGTCTCCGCTTTCCAGAAATCCCGTATTCTGGACTACAACCACTGCCGTCTTTCCGCCGATCCATAATCCGGAGGCCAGGGCGAACGCTTCCCCTTCGCGGGTGACACTGATGAACCTGACGGAATCATCGTTGGCGAGAAGAGCCACTAGAGTTGCCGAAGCATTGTCCGCGAGACCGACCACATGTGTCACGCCGCAGGCTTTCAATTCTTTCAATACCGATTTTGCGCAGACCATGGTTGGCGCTCGATAAATATTCTCTCGAATCGGACGATTATCTCGCCGTCGGGCTTGGATCCGACGCTTCCCCATTTGGGAATGATATCTCCTAACGAGAATGGACGTCAAGAATTCCTTATCTGAGCTAGTCCAGATAGAGTGAAAGGCGCAGCGTGGCTTAAATTGAAGTTGACGGTGGCGCTTTAACTGCAGCTCCAGCCGGTGGAACGAGATCTTCGGCGATCCGATCATCGCCACGTCCATCCTCGCGTGCGCTAACGATTAACATTTTTGGCAAGTCGTCGAGGGTGAGCGGCGGAGAGACGGAGCGAACAGTTTGAATTATGACGCTTATCGCTTATTTTTTGGAAGGGTTCCATTCTTCAACCGATATTCATATGTGTTTTCTTTAGGGCACCTATTGATTATGTTCTCCTCTTCTACAGGATACCAACCTGGATCATCGCGAGGGGGAACCATCGTCCAATAGACCAAATCATCTTCCTCGAAATAGGTGATTTTTGTTTTATAAAACCAGCCTTGATATCCAAATTTCCTAATATGCTCGACCAACTTGGAAAAGAGAATATGATCGACCCGATCCTTTACAATATAGTGATGAGGCCACGTGGCAGCATACGTTTTTGCATAAATCCAATCGACATTTTCGACAAAAGCTCTTAATTCATCCGTAAATCTTTCCATTTTTCCTCGGAGTTGCATATTTCGGTGACAGACAACTCATTATAAATCAAATCGGAGACACAATACGCAGTTCCCTATTTCCGGGAGTGCTGGGGTGAGCAAAATTTGAATAAGAGGGAAACACAATACCTATTTCCTTATTTTTGGGAGTCCAGGGGTATGCGGAATCGTGGACTGTGTCTCACAATTACTCAATTAAAATAGTTGAAATAATTTAGTGGTTGAGTTGACTGTCACCAAAATTATTGAGGCGGGGAGACAATTTTGATAGAATTCGAGCCAGTCCGTTGAACCTGTACGAGGGAGGAGGCATCCGATGGGTAAACCGGGAAAAATCAGGTCCGTGACAGGCTCCGTCCGTTCGATTTTGGCCATGGTTTTCTGGGGCGTCCTACTCTTGGTGCTCGTCGTTCTGGGCTATCAGTTCTTCAAGATGAAGATGCTGGTCGGGCACTACAAGGCGGGCGTCGTAGAGATCACCCAGAAATACCAAAGCGTCTTGGATGAATACAACCGGGCTGTGGACAAGTTCAATGTCCTCAAATCGCGCTACAACGAGGTCCTGGCCCGGACGGTCATCACCGAGCTCAAGGTCGAGAACAACAAGTGCTCCGTCATCCTCAAGAACTTGGAGGGTGTCCTGGCCGAGATCCCCGTCGAGGTCAATCTCGGCAAAGAAGTATTCATCGATTACATCTTTTTCGACAACCGGCTCTTCATCCGCCGTGTGTTCGATGCGGGCACCGCGCCCGAGCGCGCCGCGGACATCCTCGCCCTCCAAAACGTCCGGGGATTCCTGCCGGCGGCAATCGACTGGAGCGACCCGAAATTCCGCTATGGCAAGAGCATCTATCGGAAGCTTGCGGACGGCACCTGGATGATCACGGTGACGGGCGGCGGGGCGTTGGATATCGACCGGAAGGAAAACATCCCCCATCTCGAGTTCATCAGCCCGCTCGAAGGTTTTCTCCTCAAGGACTACAAGCCCGAAAGCGGCGAACTCCTGCAGAAGGCGTTCGACGAGAAGATCAACAAATACTCGGCGGAACTGGGCGTCCTCGATGTCCTGAAATTCGCCCTCGGCATTTCGGGCGGCAAATAGGGGGGCGGGCCATCAAGAAAATCATCGTCCCGGTGGTGATGTGCTTGATGCGTTGTTCTTGCTTCTAAGCGCGCAGAAATAGGAAAAAGGAAGGAAAAAGGAGACACAATACGCAGTTCCCTATTTCCGGGAGTGCTGGGGTTGGCAGAATTAGGGAATTAGGTATTGTGTCTCCCAATTACCCGATTTCAAAACCGCTTTGGCAAGTCGAAGAGGGGGAAGAATGAAAGTGCCGAGCGGCTATTTGCCAACGAGCGGGTTCCCAACCGCCCTTTGGAGCGTCAGTTTGCTGAGGACGAATTGATAAAGGGCCCGGAGCTTGGCGAACTCAGCTTCCGTTAAGGCGTCTTCGGTGTCAAGCAGGTCCAGGTTGGTAATCGTGCCGGCCTCGTAGCGGGCTTGGGCATAGGCCATGGCCTTTTTTGCCTGCTCGATGTTGACCTCGACGGCCTTCAATTTCTGGTCGCTTGCCCTGACGTCGGAGATGGCCTGCCGGACTTCGGTTTTGATCATCGCCTCGAGCTCCTGGTTCCGGTCTTCGAACGTCTTGAGATTTGCCGTCGCTTGCATTTTCTGCGCCCGGCCGAGGTGTCCGTCGAAGACGGATACGCTCGCCGAGACGGCGGCGACAAAATTAAGTTTGACCGTGTTGAGATTGGGAATATAGCCGTTTTTCGCGCCGAAAAGAACGTTAGCGCTAATGACTGGCAAATGGGTCAGGCTCGCGAGAAGGACCTCGATATTGGCCGATTTCATTAAATTCTGGATAGACCGTGTCTCGGGCCGCTGCAGCCGGGCGAGCCGGATGAGCTCGTCGGCGTCGAGCGGCATCGGCTGATAGCGGAATTCGCCGCTCAACTCGAATGGCGCCTCGTCCTCGAGCTTCATCAGCTGCTGCAAGCCGAGGGTCTGTTTCTCGATCATGTTTTGGAGGTCCACGACCTGATTTTGGGCCGCCACCACCCGGACCTGAGTGTTGAGGACTTCGAGCTCCGTGGCCGTCCCGGCGGCGACCTTTTTCCGGGCTATATCCAGGTGGTCGGAGAGCGCTTTGACATGGTCGGATTGAACCCTGAGGCTTTCGCGGAGGAAGAGGATCGAGTCGCAGAGCTGCACGGTTTGGAAGGCCATGTCCCGCTTCAGGAGTTCCCAGCGGTCCACGGCGCTCTCGACTTGGGACTCGGCCAGGGCGATGGATTCCTTCGTCCGTTTCCCGTCGTAAAGCAGCTGGCGGACGCCGGCATGGATGTCATAGTTGTCGGCCGGAAACAACTGGAAGGTGCCAAAACCCGGGAACGTCAATTCCTCGACCGGCCCGATGCGGCTGTAGGACGCGTCTCCCCGGACGTTCGGAAGGAGGCCGCTTTTCAACTGATCGACGCGGGCCTTGATGACGGCGATGGCATCCTCGGCTTCCTTGAGGGTTAAATTTTGGGCAATGACTTTTTGGACCGTTTCCTGGACGGTTAAGGCCTCCGGCTTGTCCACCTGGGCATATCCGTTCAGGGCCAGCGAAAGACAAATGACGGTCCCAATCGTCGAACGACGCGTATTCTTTCTCATCCTGATTCACCTTTCGATCAAACTAATCCACGGCCGCGCTTCCCGTTCTCCGTTTCAGTTTCGGCGTTTTCAGAAGGAACAGGAAAATCAAACAGAGAAACGTGACGCCGGCCGCGACGAGAAAATCATCATTGATGGCGGCGACGCCGGCTTGTTTGCCGACGTGGGACAAGGCCAATGCCTTGGCCCGCGAGGCGGCTTCGGCTCCCGTCCCGCCGAGAGCTCTCTGGGAGAAGTATTGAAGACGGAGGAGGACGTTCTTAAAAACGGGGGAATTGGGGTCGACGGCGCCACCAAAGATCGTCGAATGAAAAACGACGCGTTGCGCCATGAGCGTCGCGAAGATGGCCACGCCGAAGCTGCCGCCCACCTGGCGGATGACATTGAACATCCCCGACGCTTGGGCCATCCTGTCGCGAGGGATGGCGGCGAGGGCCAGGGTGTTGAGCGGAGTGAAGAGCAGCCCCATCCCGATCCCGCGGAGGGCGAAGGACGTGAGGATCTGGGTCTGCTCGGAATAGAGCGACAGAAAATGGTTCAGATAAAAGCTGCCGGCCATCATCGAGATCCCGATGAACGCGGGGATCTTGGGGTTGACCCGGTCCGAAAGAAAACCCGCGACGGGGGAGATCATGCCCTGGAGGATTCCGAGAGGCAGAAACAGGAGCCCGGCCTGCAAGGCTGTATAGCCGAGCGAGTTCTGGAGGTAGAGGGGCATCAGAAACGTGCTGCCGAACATGCCCAGCCCGAAGACGAAGAGAGCCAGGTTAGACATACCGAAATTCTGGTATTTGAACAGGCTCAGGTCGATCAGCGGATGCTTGACCGTGAATTCGACGATGAGGAAGACCGTCAGCCCGACCGCGGCCAGGGCGAAGCACGTCAGAATGAACGTCGACGTCCACCCGCCGGTATTCCATGTGGCGTTGCCGTTCGTCAGGGCGAGCAAGAGAAACGATAAAAAAACCGCGACCGAGAGAAAGCCGACGATGTCGAACGACCGGATCCGTTCGGATCTGTACTCCCGTTGGATGAGCACCGTGGCCGTGATCCCGATCACGCCGACGGGAATATTGACGTCGAAGATCGTGTGCCAGGCGAAATGGTCGACCAGATAGCCTCCGATCATCGGCCCGAACGAGACGGACGCCGCGGAGGCGATGGCCCAGAACCCCAGGGCCATGCCGCGCTCCTCGACGGGAAATTCTCGGGTGACAATGGCCATCCCGACGGGCATCAGGAACCCTGCCCCGGCGCCTTGGATGACGCGGAAGAAAATCAGGCTGCTGAGGCTCCAGGACAGGGAACATAGGAGGGACCCGACGGTGAACAGAGTGAGCGCCAGCAGATACGTCCGCTTATAGCCCAGATGATCGGCCACCCAGCCCGAGGTCGGGAGCATGACGGCGAAGACCAGCATGTACGCCGTGACCACCCATTCCGCCCGGTCGAGGGTAACCCCGAAGACGCCCATGATCTTGGGCAGGGCGACGTTGACGATCGTCGAATCGAGGACGGCCATGAACGTCCCGATCATGATGTTTATCAGCACCCACCAGCGGTAAAACGAATGTTGAGGGTGCAGCGATGGGATCTGCCGAACGGCTTGTCGCTGGAGGGAGCGGGCGATGTTGACGACCATAACCGACTTCTACCGGACGCGGATTTTGACCTCGGCCGACATCCCGGGCCGGAGCGGGAATTTATTCCGGACCTCGGGCGTCAGTTCGTCCAGATAAATCCGGAGCGGCACCCGCTGCGTGATCTTGGTGAAATTTCCCGATGCGTTGTTGGGCGGGATAAGAGAAAATTGAGCGGCGGTGTAGTCTCCGATGAGCCCGACCTTGGCCGGAAAAACGCGGCCGGGATAGGTGTCGACATTGACCTCGACGTCGTTCTGGAGCTTCACTTTTTCCAGCTTCGTCTCTTCCAAGTTCACGGTCACCCAGATCCGATGGATGTCGTAGATCGTAAAAATCGGCTGGCCAGGTTGGACGACGTCGCCTTCGAGCAGCCAACGCTTGGCGACGACCCCATCGAAGGGCGCCGCGAGGGTCATGTTCTGAAGCTGAGCTTCGACGACGCCCAATTGGGACTTGGCGACGCCGACCCGGGACTGGGCGATGGCGTATTCGGCCCGGGCGGCGTCCAAGGTTTTTTGGGCGTGGCTGTATTGCTCCTGGGTGATCACCGCGCCCTTGATTTGGACATCGGCCCGGTCGTAGTCCTCGGTCGCCCGGTCGAGATTGACCTTCGATAACGGCAGACTCACCTGGGCCAAGCCGAGATTGGCCTTGGCCTGCTCCATCTGGGCCCGCAGGTCCGTATCATCCAACCGGGCAAGGACGTCCCCTTTTTTCACGGCGGATCCCTCGTCGGCGGCGATCTGAACGATGCGGCCGAGGACTTTGGTACTGACCGAAACCCGGTCGGCGTCGAGATAGGCGTCGTCGGTCGAGACGAAGTTGCGCAGGTTCTGATACCAGTACCACGCCCCGAACGCGACGGCGAGGATAAAAACGACAAAGGGGATCAGGACCCGTTTTTTCCGGTACAGCGGGACATGATTGATGTCTTCATCCTTCGTATCCGTATTCGTTTTACTCTCTTCCGTCATGGGCTGTTCTCCTCGATTCCAAGTTGGCGCGAACCCGGGTTAAGAGAGTCCCTAGAGTTCGCTTGTCTTTGTCCGTCAATCCTTTGAGCAGGTCGTGTTCCTGTTCCCGCCAAAGCCGATGCACCGGCGCGACCAAGGACCGGCCCTTTCGGGTTGCATGAACTCTCGTTACCCGGGCATCCGTCTGGTCCGTCCGGCGCCGGACGAGTCCGGTCTTTTCCATGCGCCGGAGCATAATGCTGATCGTGGCCTGTTCGACGCCGAGCCGCTCGGCGAGCCGGCTCTGGGAAAGTGCCTCCTGGTCCGCGAGCTGGAGCAGGATCAATTCTTGCCCAAGCCTCAGCCCCAGCCGAGCCAGTTTCCGCTCGCCGCTTTGCCGGAGGGCCCGTTGGGCCCGGATGAGGGCGACCCCGACATAGCCTTCGACCCCGTTCGGGGTCCTCCGTCCGGCTCTCGGCATCGCGACGTTCTCCTGAAATTAATTAAACGTCTAAGTATTATAGGCGGGAGCCGCTATATGTCAAGATGGCGCGATTCGCGTTCTTGACAGACGTTTTCTCCTAGGAATATGATTCATCCTTAATTTCCGTTTAGACTCTTTATTAAAGGAGACGACATCATGAGGAAGAATCGGTTGCGGATGCTGACGCTCGTCGTCGCGGCCCTGGCCCTTTTCGCCATCCTGCCGCTGCGGGCTACGAACGAGGTCATCAACTATGAGGACATCGCCAAGATCAAGGCCGAAGGCCTGCAGCATTCACAGGTCATGGAGATCGCAAGCTGGCTGTCGGACGTGTATGCCCCGCGGCTGATGGGTTCGCCGATGTACACCAAGGCCGCCGATTGGGCCATCGCCAAGATGAAGGAATGGGGCCTGGTGAACGTCAAGGCCGAGCCCTGGGTCAACCGCAACGGGTTCGACCGCGGCTGGACGAACGACAAGTATTACATGGCCGTCGTTTCGCCCGAGCCGTTCCCCATTCCGGGAACGCCGACCGGCTGGACGCCGGGCACGAACGGCCTCGTGCGCGGCGAAGCGGTGCTCGTGACCGCCACAACGCCCGAGGAGCTGGCCGCCTATAAGGGCAAGCTGAAGGGCAAATGGGTCCTGACGCAGGCCGTCCCCGAGGTCCCGGCGTATTGGACCGTGCTCTCGAAGCGCTACACGCTCGACGAGCTGGCCGCCATGGAGCTCAACCCGGCGCCGGGACTACTCGAGTTCGGCGTCACGCCTCCGGGTCAAAGAGCCGGCGCCCCCGTCGTCACGGCCCCGGCCGCTCCCGCGCCTCAGGTCAAGCCAGCCGCCGCCCAAGCCGCCGCTCCGGCCGCGGCGCAGCAGCCGGCCCAGAAGCCGCAGGCCCAACAGCCGGCGGCCCCCGCCGCGGGCCAGCGCGGGGGGTTCGGCGCGATGAACGCCCGTAACGAATTCTTCCGGGCCGAGGGGGTCCTCGGCTTGCTTTCGACGGCGCCGCGCGGCCACGGCATTTATGTGATCAGCGGCAACCGGGCGAGCGACCCGGCGACCACCCTCCCCGCGATCGTGATCCCGGCCGAGCAATACGGCCGGATCGGACGGATCCTGGCTAAGAAGATCCCGGTGACCATCGAGGCCGACATCAAGAACACATACTATCCGAACCCGCAGGTCTTCAACGTCGTGGGCGAGCTTCCGGGCTCGGATAAGGCGGACGAGCTCGTCATGCTCGGCGGGCATCTCGACTGTTGGCACGCCGCCACGGGCGCGGCCGACAACGGCGCCGGCGTCACGGCCATGATGGAGGCGATGCGCATCCTCAAGGCGACCGGCGTCAAGCTGCGCCGCACCGTGCGGATCGGGCTGTGGGGCGGCGAGGAGCAGGGCCTCCTCGGCTCACGGGAATACGTGGCGGCCCATTTCGCCAGCAGGCAAGCGCTCGCGGCCCCGGCCGGGACGGTTCCGGCGGCGGGTGCGCCTCCCGCAGCGGGTGTGCCCCCGGCGGCCGCTGGCCAGCGCGGCGGCGGATTCGGCGGACCCCAGGGCCCGCTGGAGTTCAAGCCGGAATACAACAAGCTCTCGGCTTACTACAACATCGACAACGGCACGGGCGCGATCCGGGGCATTTATCTCCAGGGCGACGACGCCGCCGGGCCGATCTTCCGCGAATGGATCGAGCCGCTCCGCAGCATGGGCATGACGACCGTCACGATCCGGAACACGGGCGGTACCGACCACCAGTCGTTCGACGGCGTGGGCCTGCCGGGCTTCCAGTTCATTCAGGACGAGACCGAGTACAACGCGATCATCCACCACACGAATCTGGACACGTACGAGCGCCTGCAGCCGAACGACATGATGAAGGACGCGACGATCGCCGCGGTGTTCGTCTACCTCACGGCCAACCGCGAGGAAAAAATCCCGCGGAAGCCGTTGGCGACCGCAGGACAGAGAGGCCGGTAAGAAGGATCTGAATCCCGGAAGTTCGGCCCGACCTCGCTATCGGGGGTTCGGGCCTATGGCGGAGGGCCGCCATTTCATAGATCGCAAAGAGCACAAGACACAAAGTCCTTCACAATTTTTGATTTATCTGGGTCTTGCTTTCTGCGTATTTTAGCAATTCTGCTCTTTTTTCTTTGAATTCCGTTTGCCAGTTACTTCTTCACCGAATATCCCACCGTTTGGGCGTAGAGCACGCGCTGTTCAGGCCGCAGCTTCATCTTCTTAGCTATGCCTTCCTTATCGCAATTGTGGAACCAAGCCGCCAGACCTTGTGAGGCGGCGAATAAGTGGACGTTTGCGGCAATGAGCCCGGTGGCGACGTCATAATAGGACTTCTGGATCTCCGGATCCCACAGACCCGGTTCCTGAAACCCCGCTGTCCTGTATTTAGCGATGTCCGCGACATAAATAAGATTTACCGGAGCTTTGCCGACCGCGGTGCCTTGTTGACCGCGACTAATAGCCATCTCGCGCAGATCACCGGCGACAACGGGAATCAAACGATGAGGAAGCGCCTCGTAGAGGTAGATTCCTTCGGGAAGGGCGACATAAAGATCGATTTCCCGCGAGTTACTCGCCGACGCGGCCGTTCTTCCAATCTGTCCGAATGGTCCATTCTCCCGGTTTACGCCGAATGCCGCCCAGAGAAGGTTGGACAGCGTCTGCGGGGGTAATATCTTGGCGCTGATGTCGCGGTCAGTCTTTCTTTCCTTAAGCGCCGCCAGCACGGACTTACCGCCGCTCGTCCGGGGTTTCGGAAGCGAGATCGGTTGGAGGTCCTGGGGGGAGATTGATCCTGCGCCGGCCGATGAGGTCTTTACGAATTTTCCATGATTCATCTGATCCTCCAATTTTTGATTAGTTTGGGATAGAATTAATTTAGGATATCATAATTGTTCAATAAGCAGCTAAAAGTTCAGCGCGTCAGGGGGCCGAGATATTTTGCCGGAGTGAAAAAAGAGATTATTTTGAATTGTCTTTCAAAAAAGAACAAATATCTGAATTAATATCCTTCTGAGAAGGATAACAATACTAATTTGTGCTTGACACAATAATTATCCCTGCTAAAATATAATCAATACTCATTCTAGCAGGGATAAAAATGTATATCCAAAGAACTCTCGACCCTATTATCAGGAAGTATCTCGCCGGACCCGAATACATCGCGGTCATCGGTGCAAGGCAAGCCGGGAAAACGACGCTGCTTCGCCATATTCAAGAGCAGGTCAAGGATTCGGCGTTTCTGACGTTTGAAGACGTCGAACTCCGGATGCTTTTCGACAAGAATGTCAAATCGTTCATTAAACTCCATGTCGAGCCGTTCCGTGTCATATTCATCGATGAGTTTCATTACGCACGGAAAGGCGGCCAATCTCTCAAATTTATTTACGACACCGTGCCCGGCAAAAAAATCGTGGTATCGGGATCTTCGGCACTCGACCTTACGGTCTCCGCGGTCAAGCATCTCGCCGGCCGTATGTTGTCCTTTACTCTCCACCCTTTGTCCTTTCGGGAATTTCTGAGCTACAAGGACCCACGGCTCTTCCGAATCTATGAAGAAACAGACGGCCGGAGCCGTCTAGAACGGCCGATGCTCGAGAAATTCCAGACCTTACTCGAAGAATTCGTGGTTTTCGGCGGATATCCGCGGGTCGTCATAGCCAAGGACGATGACGAACGGCGAACTATCCTGAAGAATATATTCAGCATATACCTCTTGAGAGACGTTCGGGATATTCTCGGGCTGATCGATGATTATCAGATGCTCGGCCTGGTCAAAGCCTTAGCCCTTCAGGTCGGCAATAGCGTTTCCTGCCACGAGCTGTCCACGCTTCTTCAGCATAAAACGCCGCTTCTTAAAAAACACCTCAGCCTGTTTGAAAAAACCTTCATTCTGCGATTGTTAAGACCGTACTTCTCTAATAAAAGAACCGAGCTGGTCAAGAATCCGAAAGTCTATTTCGTGGATACTGGGCTGAGAAACTCAATCATCGGCGATTTCCGGCCTCTTGGACAAAGACCGGATAAAGGCGCGCTCGTCGAGAACCATCATTTTTCGGAATTTTTAAAGTCGGACCGAGAAGTGAAATACTGGAGGACAAAATCCAAAGCCGAGGTCGATTTCGTCGTCGATGAGCGGTACCCGGTTGAAATCAAATCGGCCTTGTCGAGACCGGTCGTTGGGAAATCCCTCCACAGCTACATCGAGAAATACGCGCCCGGGAAAGCTTTTGTTTTCAATGACGGCCTTTTCGATACCGTGAAAATCGGCCGGACACCGGTCCATTTTATGTATCATTTCGCCGATCTTCCTGGAGACGATAGCCGATAAAGGCATGATGCTACTTACGGCAAAATCCAGCGGTTGTCATTGGGCCTTCTCACATAACTTACAGGACGAGAGGAGAAGCGAAGGCGTCCGCCTTGAGCTTGAGTTTTTTCTTGATTTCGTCCAGAAAACCGGGGTCGACCGCGACCCCCAGGGCCCGGGCTTTTTGGATATGGTCCCAGGCCTTCTCGTAGGCGCCTTTGCCAAAGTACAGGACGGCGATGTAGTTGTGAAGCGTCCCGTCGTCAGGATCGAGGGCGGCGGCCCTAAGGAAAAACTCGAGGGCCTCGTCGACCGCCGAGTCGAACATGTTTTTTAGGAGGTACGCGTAACTTAGGTTGAGGTGGGTTGCCGCGGAGACGAGTCCGAGCTTCTGGGAAAGCAGGATCTCCGCGATCCCCGCATCGGTCTTCCCGCTCTTGAGCAAGCAGTAGCCGAGGCTCGCATGTGCTTCGGCGAATCCGGGGCGGAGCTCGATGGCTTTCGAAAAGAGGCCCGAGGCCTCCGGGATGAGGCCCTCCTCGAAGCGGCAGATCCCGAGATTGTAATAGGCCTTTTCGTAGCCGGAGTCGAGCTCGATGGCCCGCGCATATTCCGCGAGGGCCTCCTTGACAAGGCCCTGGTGATGAAGGAGATTCCCGCGGACGTTGTGAGGTCCGGGCAGGTCCGGATTGAGCCGGAGAGCGAGTGTGACTTCCGCGAGGGATTTTTCGAACTCCTTTTTCCTGACATAAACCTCGGCCAAGTTGGAATGGGCGAGGGCAAACGAGGAGTTGAGGGCGATCGCCCTAAGAAAGGCCGATTCCGCATCGCCAAGCCGGCCCGACCGCAGGCCGAGCTCGCCGATGTTGTTGTACGCCTCGGCGAAGTTGGGCTTGATCTGGACGGACCGGCGGTAGCAGTCCAGTGCCCCATCGGCGTCGCCGGTCCTGGCCAAGGCTATCCCCATGTTGTATAGAAACCGGGCGGATTTAGGCCTGGCCTCGAGGATCTTCCGGTAGATTTGGATCGCGTCGTCGACCCGGCCCTGTCTTCTCAAGATGATTCCCTCGAGGTTCCTTGTCTCCAGGTTCTCCGGGTTGAGTTTCTGAGCGGCCCGGCAGGCGGCCATGGCCTCCTCGTATTCTTTCTCCTCCAGGTGGATCTGGGCTAAAAGGAAGTGAGCGTCGTCGAGAAAAAAGGATTCCTCCCGTCTTTTCTCTCCGACCAAACCCTGGATCTCGTAAGCGAACGGCGCCGAACATGTGGCCCATTCATGCTTCAGGATCTGTTGGAGGCCTACGGTATCGCCGGTGAACAGGCCAGGCTTTCTTTAAGCTTGCGAATGCTATGGCTATCTTCCAGTAACAAAAAAGCTAGGGCAAGTCGTTGAGGGTAAACGGGGAAGCGGAGCCGGCGGCTGATTAATGATTCTTAGAGGTGGGTTCAGAGCCTTCGGGCTCCACGTATGAAAGCCGATCCAGAGCCAGGAGCGGCCGAATCATGGATTTGCCCACCCGCTCGGACTCCGCTTTGGTCTTCGCCGCACCCGCGGATCAGGGACCGGAGAGCATAGCGGTCCCCGGGTGTTCCCGCGCTATTTCTCCCGCTCGATGACCCATTTTTTGACCATGTTGTAGACGAGCTCTCTCTTGATCGGCTTGGCGATGTAATCGCTCATGCCCGCTTTCAGGCATTTCTCCTCGTCCTCTTTCATCGCGTCGGCCGTCATGGCGATGATAGGAATGTTCGTGTATCCCTTCTTCCTGATTTCCCCGGTCGCTTCCCGGCCGTCCATCTCCGGCATGTGGATGTCCATGAATATCAGGGCAAACTTGTCCGGATTATTCAGAAACTTTTGGACGGCTTCTTTCCCGGTGTTGGCTACCTCCAGCTGATACCCGGCCTTGGTGAGTATCACCTGGGCCAGCTTCTGGTTGACGGGATTGTCCTCGGCCAGCAGGATGTGGATTGAGTGCTTGGTTTCCTCCGCCAGGGAATGCTGCGTGATGACCGTCTTTCTTTTTTTCTTTTCCTCGGGGTCGGCCGCCTCTCCCAGGAGGCGCCGGATCATGGTCAACAGCTTGTAGCGCGGGACCGGCTTGGGCAGGAATCCGTCAAACCCCGATTCCTGGTAAGCCCTGGTTTGCTTGGTCGCGGACGAGGAAAAGGCGAGCAGGGGAAGATTGGAAATCCGGGGATCCGGGTGATTGCGGATTTGCCTGGTGATTTCATAGCCGCTCATCTCCGGCAAGTGAATATCCAGAATGCAGATGTCAAATGGGTCTCCTTTTCGGGTTTCTTCTTCGATCGCCGGTAAGACCTGGTTCGCCTTGAGCACTCCGATCGTGCGCATGTCCGAGCGATGGAGAATATGGGCCAGGATGTTCAAATTGTTTTGGTTGTCGTCGACCATGAGCGCTTTCTTGCCGCCGAGCATCTCCAGTGGGGGCGTCTTGTCCAGTATTTTCGCCGACTTCTCCAGCCAGGCGGTGAAGTGGAACGTGCTGCCTTTGTCCAATACGCTCTCAGCCCAGACGTCACCTCCCACGAGGTGCGCGATTTGCTTGCAGATGGCCAGCCCCAATCCCGTTCCCTCGTACTTCCTGGTGGCCGAGCCATCCACCTGGCTGAAGAGCTCGAAAATGTCCTTCAGCCTATCCTGGGGAATCCCGATGCCAGAGTCGCGGACGGTCGCGTGCAATTTCAGCTTGTCGTCCTTCTCGTCCTCGATTTCCAGGAAGAGCTCGATCTCGCCTTGGTGGGTGAATTTGGCGGCGTTGCCCATGAGGTTGATCAGCACCTGCCGGATGCGGGCCGGGTCGCTTCTGACGTAGGGCGGAATGTTGTCGGCAATCCGGCAGAGGATCTCGACCGGTCTGTTTTCCAGCCGGGGCTGGATGAGATGGCAGACGTCGAAGGCCATGATTTCCAGGTCGAAATCGATGTTTTGGATGGTCATCTGGCCGGCTTCGATTTTGGAAAAGTCGAGAATTTCGTTGATCAGGGCCAGTAACCCCTCACCGCTCTTGGCGATGTTCCGCACATAATCGATCTGTTCCTCAGCGAGATCCGTGTCCTGGAGCATGTCGGAAAAGCCGATGATGGAGTTCATCGGCGTTCGGATCTCATGGCTCATCCGCGCCAAGAACATGCTCTTTGCCTCGTTGGCCGCTTCCGCCGCCCGCCGGGCCTCTTCGGCTCTGGCGTTGGCGTCCTGGAGTTCGATCGTCCGCTCTTTCACCAGCCGGGTCAGGTGCTTTTCCCTGGCCTTTAACTGCCCGACCCGAACGCGGTATCCGCCGAGGCCCAGCGACACGACGCCCAGGCCGCACAAGACATAGAAGTACAACGTTTGATAGAAATACGGCTTTAGATAAAATCCGAAATCGGCCCCGACCTCGTTCCAGACGCCTTCGTTATTACAGGCCGTCACCTTGAAACGATAGTTGCCCGGAGGAATGTTGGTGTAGTAGGCCGCACGTCTCGTCTCCGCTTCCATCCAATCCTTGTCGAACCCTTCCAGCTTATACTTGAATTTGACCTTATCCGGCGCGAGCAGGCTCAAACCGGTATATTGAAACTCAAAGTTCTTGCTGCCCGCCGGCAGACGTGGGCTTCCGCGGAGTTCGACGGCATTCCTGTCCACGATGAATTCCTCGATGGTCACCGGCGGGATCACCCGATTCCCCGCCATGTTGGACGGGTCGATGACGACCGCTCCCCTGATCGTGGCAAACCACAGCTTCCCGTCCCTTGTTTTATACCCGCCGGGAGACGCATGATCGCATTCCTTGCTCTTCATGCCGTCGGCTACGCCATAGGCCGTCGAGGTGATCGAACGGATTCTCCCCGCTGTGAAATCCTCAAGCTCTCTTTTGCTGACCTTGAAAACTCCGTTGTTGCAGCTCATCCAGAGGTTTTCATTTCCGTCCTCAAGGATCTGGAACACATTGTCGTCGTAGAAACCCTGGTTAGTGGTGAAGGCCGTCAGTCGACCCTCTTTGAATCGATTCAGCCCGGCGCTTTGCGTGCCGATCCAGAGGGTCCCGCTCTTGTCCTCATAAATGCATAAAACGACGAGACCCAACAACTGATCAATTGTGGTGGAGGCGGTCAGCGACCCGCCTTTAAAGAGATTCATGCCGCCGTTGGTTCCCACCCAGATGCTTCCGTCCCGGGCCTGATAGATGATCCTTATGAAGTTGTTCGTCAGTCCGTCTTTGGTCGTGATCGTGGTGAAGACCCCGTTCTTCAGCCGGTTCAGGCCCCCGTTGGTCCCAATCCAGAGATTTCCCTCCCGATCCTCATAAAGAGCCCTGACATAATCGTTCACCAGTCCGTTTTTGGTCGTGATTGTGGAGAACGCCCCATCCTTCAACCGGTTCAAACCACCGCTTGTCCCGATCCAGAGGCATCCATCCCTGCCTTCATAGATGGCTCTTACGTCATTGGCGGCCAGTCCATCACGTGTGGTGTAGGTTGTGAACCGCCCATCCTTAAGGCGGCTCAGCCCTCCTCCCTCCGTGCCGATCCAGACGCTTCCGTCCCGGCTCTCATAGATGGGCCTCACCCGATTGTTCCCAAGCCCTTCCAGGGTGGTAAAGGTCAAAAATTTTCCATCGCTTAACCGGTTCAGCCCGCCGCCGTTGGTCCCGATCCACAGGCTTCCTTCTCGATCCTCGCCGCAGAGCGACGAGACAATGTCGCTCGACAATCCCTCTTTCGTCGTGAAGGCGGTGAACTTCCCATTTGCGAATCGGTTCAATCCGCCCCCGTTCGTCCCTATCCACAAGCTTCCGTCCCTGTCTTCACGAACGGCCATCACATTGTTGCTTCTCAGCCCATCTCTGGTCGTGTAGACGGCGAATCGTCCGTCTTTGTAACGATTCAAACCTCCGTCTCTCGTCCCAATCCAAAGATTGCCGTTATGGTCTTCATAGAGGGACAGGACAACGTTGCTCGACAATCCCTCTTTGGTCGTGAAGACCGTGAAGACCTCGTCTTTGAATCTGGCCAGCCCACCGCCCTCCGTCCCGATCCAGAGCGTCCCCTTCTGATCCTCAAAAACGACCAGCACATCGTTGCTGGGCAGGCCCTCTTTGACGCCGTAAATCGTGAATCGTCCGTCTTTGAACCGGTTTAATCCTCCACCTCCCGTGCCGGCCCAGAGGCCGCCATCTTTGCTTCCATAGACCGATCTCACAATGCGGCTCGATAACCCTTCGTCCGTAGAATAATTGGTGAATTTCCCATCCTTAAACCGGCTCACCCCTCCGCCGTTGGTGCCGATCCACAAGGTCCCCTGCGCGTCCTCGAACAGCGCGGTTATATAGTTGAGTTTCAATCCCGCGATGTTCTTGCTGTTGAAGACCACGAACCGCACGCCGTCAAAACGGACGAGTCCCTCTTGGGTTCCCAACCAAAGATAGCCGTCGCGCGTCTGGATCATCGTATTGACCGAGTTCTGCGGCAGACCGCTTTCGGCCTGCCAGACGTTGTGGCTGTATTGGGTGATGGCTTTCTTGGGGTCCAGAGCAAAACTAAAGGTTGCTTGACTGAATAGGAACATAATGAATAACAGCTTCAGGTAACTGTGATTTCTCATTGAAGTCATTCTATAAAGAGGGAGGAAATCTTTTTAGCGAAATAGGAATTTCCCTCATCCGGCATACAGCTACTCGGCCCTTAGAGCCAAATAATCATATCAACGATTGCTTTATATCGCCTTCCCATAGTCCATGTCAATACTTACCCAGAATGTTGATGGATCAAGAAAGCCGCGTATTTCGAAACGGACCTTGTCTAGCCATGACAATACTCGCCCAAATCCTCCATCACTCTTCCTCCATTCCTTGATAATCTTGAACCCGAGTTTGACACGGTTAGTCACGCAAAAGGCTCGTAACTCACAGTAATCAAAAAGGATGCGGCATTTTTCTGGGAAAGGGTCTTGTATCTGGGTTTTGGGGAGGATTATTCCACGGCCAGGACCGAGGGCAATGGATCTATTTTGAGTGTCTTCAATAAGTTGCGAGCATGAAGGCTGCCTGGAGAGGTCTGATACACTGTTCCGTGAGGCGCCAACAATTGACCAATCTTTATCGACCGCAATTCCTCCCGGAGACACGGCCAAGTGTCCCCGCACTCATGCTCCGCGACCCGCTCCAGAAGAAGAGAAAGGACGCAGAGGAACACATGAGAGCGGATACGATCCTGGTTCCGGTGGAAGACCGGCCGGATCTCGGTCGTCGATTTCATCGTCCGCCACGCTTCTTCCACACGAAGGAGCTGTTTGTAGGCCAGGGCCAAGTCCTCGGGAGAAAGATCACCATCGTTGCTATGGATGACCCACATGCCGTCGCGTTCTTCCTTCTCTTGGATGGCCGCCTTCTTCAACCGGAGTTTGCCGTTCTTCAGCCGGCGAACATACGGGCCGAAGCGGCGGCTCGAGACAAGACGACAGGCGCGCTTGGGATGGGCTTCGAGATTGTCAAGAGATTATATCATTGCTTGTGTATCTATGTTTTTTTGTTTTTTGCCCAGTCTGAAAAGTATAACTGATTGAATATCAGCCACTTATGATTTAATGAGGGCCTAAAAAGTGCCTATGCGTATCAAACTCGGGATTGTCTATTGAAAATTATTTCCCGAGATTCTCCATGCTATGCTGCGGCACTGCTTGTTGCCCCCTTCTGTTTCGGGTATCATAGGCTAAATGAATAAAAAGATGTGGGTTCGGATTTCCAATTCCTTTGAAGAGGCTCAAGCCTTTGATAGAAATTATTATCTCTCCATGAGCCAAGAAGAGCGGCTGGATACCGTCCAAATCTTGCGCGGAAGCGCGGCGAAGCTTGGAAAGGGGAAAAAGTTTGAGGGTCGAAAAAGACTTCGAAGAGTTATTCGGATTATTCAACAAACATAGCGTCCGCTATTGCATCATCGGCTCCTATGCCGTCGCCTTCTATGCTAAGCCGAGATATACGAAAGATATCGATATTCTCATAGAGTCCAGCGCAGAGAACAGTATCAGGGTGGTCCGGGCTCTCAAGGCATTTGGATTCGAGAGCCTTCCGTTGACAGAACGGGATTTCCGGAAAAAAAAGAAAATCATCCAGCTCGGATATGAGCCTCTTAGAATCGACCTGTTGACTTCGGTCGAAGGGCTCTCTTTTCATCGAATCTGGAAAAACAAGCGACGCGGAGCATATGGGGAAGAGAAAGTCTATTTTATCGGGCTTGAGGACCTTGCGTCTCTCAAAATGCGATCCTCGCGGCTCCAGGATAAAACCGATCTGGAGATGCTCCAAGAACTCATGAAATCCAAAAAGCGAAAAATAAAGGGGAAGAGGACTTAGGAGCCGCTTTTCCCAAAGCTCGCAAGGAGAGCCAAAAGGCGTTTCATTGCGGCTTCGGAAAAAAGGATATGTCTTTGATTTGTGAGGATCATGGGGTGAAGGGATGATCGGGAAGACCTTCTCACATTACAAAATCCTCGAGAAACTCGGGGAAGGCGGAATGGGCGTCGTCTATAATTTTGGCCCCTAGTTCTATTAAAGTACCGCCGCAAATTCCCGGACGTAAGTCCGTGGATGGAGTGAATAGATTTTCAATTATTCTGCGATCGTTCCACATACATCTTCTCACTTTTTTTGATGATCAACATCTTTGGCAAGTCGTCGATGGGGAAAAAGGCGCCGTCGGCTGATTATTGATTTCTGGATATAATTTTAGAACATCCCGGTCAAGTCGTCTCGGGGAAAAGGAGAGCGGTGCCGGCGGATGAATATTGATTTCTGGATTTAATTCCAGGACACAAAAGGCAAGGAGGAGGAGGGAAAGGGGGGAAAAGATAGCGGCGCGAGTCGAGCAACCTGCCAATACGCTATTAGCTAAGGTCTTTCTCGTATTCGATCATCTTCTGATTGGGATCCCCCATCCAGGGGATTCGCCGGACCTCTAGGAATCCACATGCGACATACATCCGCTGCGCAGGGATAAAGAAAAAGTGGTCATTAGTCGAGGCCTTTGCGATCTTGATGCCGAGCATCTGGAATCGCCTGAGAATCTCCTGAATCTGTTGCTTTCCTAATCCGTTTCCCTGGAATTCTGGCAGGATACAGTTGTGTCCGATAATTCCGTATTCTGGTTTTTGCCGCGGATCCCACGAGCCGAAACCCACAATGTGTCCTTCGAGACGGGTGAGGAAAACGCAGGCGCCGACTGTCTTGGGGTGAACGAATACTTGCCGGTCGTATTCCTCCCATTTCTCCTCTTCCGACTCCCATCGAGGGTCAAGCTTCAACAACTGCGCATAGCTTGCCCGCAACAGCGTCACGATCGTACCTGGTTGCTGATCAGAAAGCGTTGCGAAATCCGTATTCATCCCTTTATTCAACTATCTTATCTGTCAAGAGCTCGAGTACGGGCTTAAAGCGAGTTGATCGCCCGCCTTTTAGAATCCCGCCGATATCGACAGGATGGCACAAAGCGTTGCGGCGATCAAGGTGAGTAGCTCTTCCCTTAAAAATTGTTCACGCAAAATGCAAAGGAGGGAGAAAGGCGCCAGTGAATGGTTATCGATTTCTGGATATAATTTCTTGACACTCCAGAGCAAGGAGGGGGGAGCGGCGCCGGCGGCTGAATATCAATTTTTCTGATGTGGTTTCAGAATGTTCTGGGCAAGGAGGAGAGGGCAAGGGGCGGCGCAGGCGGCTGATTGTCGACTTATGGATTTTATTTCAGAACATCCCGGGCAATGAGGAGGGGGAAGACGAATAAAGGTCGAGGCGTCGGCGTATGAATTTCGATTTCCGCCTGTCGCAGAGCAAAAACGATCTAAGCCTCTGTGAACTTCTTCTTCATCCCAAACTTCTTTCCGAATGCCCGATTTTATCAAAAAAGTCGAATCCGGGATGAACCAGGATCCGGGTGGCGGGCAACAAAACTTTACTTGTAGCCGGACCAGTTTTTAGGTGAGGCTCCGCATATTCAAAAAGTTACTGACAGAATGGACGAGAAATGGGCGGCATCTACGCGTTGCCATTCATTGGCGGTGCCACCATCGTTTTCCTACTTTGGAAGGGCAAGCCGCGCTCATCACCGCCCTGCTGGAGTTCCTCCACGGCGGCCGGGGCCCCGGGCTTTGCCCGGGGGTCCACTTCCGCCGTACTCGCCCGTGCATATAAGCCACGGGCGAGTGGCGAGCCGAAGGCTCGTCCCTTGACGACTTGAACATGTCGGTTCACGCCTTCAAGATGAAGACCAAGGGCGGGGGACGATAAGAGCGGATCGAGAGCGGCGTCTAGGACTCCGGCGGGACGATCTCCAGCCAGGAAAACCAGATGGGGTGGTTTTTCTTGTACCAGCTCAGGATATCCAGCAGCTTGAACTGGTTTTGGCGCGAAATGACGTCCGTCGGGATGCGGGCGAAATGGACGCAGATGGCCCCGTTCTTACGGAATTCCAGGGCCTCCGAGCACAGCGTTTGGAGCTCGTTGCGGATGCGCCCCGAGTCCGAGATGCGGACCGGGCGGGTTTCATAATCCTCGCCCGACATGAAGCGCGTCAGGAGCGGGTTGAAGATGAACCGGCTCAGGTCCAGTGGCTCCTTGAGCTTCAGGGTCATGGTGATGAGCTTTTCCCCGCGCCTCGACGACAACCGTACCCGCACGCGGTAGCAGTCCTGGGCCAGTTTTTCCACGCCGGGGGCCCCCGTATAGGGGTCGGGGTTCATGTAGCCCGTGACGGCCAGGACGTCCCAGTCCTTTTCCGGGAAGAAGTCGTCGGCTCCGATGGAGGTCTTCTGCAGCGGGATCCCCGCCTCGACGGCTTCGCGGATCATGGCCCGGTGCTTCTCGACGGTCTTCTCGTCCGCTGGCCGGTCCAACACGTCGGCGAGCCGGGCCGCGAAATCCGGCGCTTCCGGGTCCAGCCTCATGAGGAAGTGTTCTCTGTCGTAGGGGAGCTTGAAGCTGGAGGTGAAGACGGACAGAAAGGCGCGCAGGCCGAGAAGGGGGGCCAAGCTGGCCGCCTGCATGGCCTCGGCCGAGGCCGCGTAGCCGTCGCAGAGGAAGAGATGCGTTTCTCCGGCCTCGTCCTTCCAAGCCCCGACGCCGTAGGTCGGCGCGTAGGTCCCCGATTCGGTAAACGCGGCCATTCCATTGGGCAGGATCCAACCGTCATCGATGATATGGACGCCCAGCGCTTCCCATTCCATCCACAAGCCGCCGATCCGCTCCGCGCGGCTCTTGCCGCGAAGGGTCCAGACGTGGACGTTCCGCGGCTCGATTCCGGGGTAAGTCTTCCGGATGGTCTCCCAGACCAGGGCGCGCGGGGTGCGGTAGTCGATGAGGATGGAATCCTCTTCGGCCCGGGCCACGACGTCCTTGGGCAAAAGAAGGCTCCCCATATAGCCTTCGTATGGCTTGCTGATGCGCAGCGGCTGATCGAAGACGTGCAGAACGGTCATCGGACCGGTGGGGTCGCCCTTGGCGAAACGGGAGGTGTTCTCCAGGGTGTCGATGGCCGCGCCCCAGATGGTGATGCCGGCTGCCCTGATTTCTTTGTAGAATTCGGCCCAGCGAAAGGACGGATCGTTCAACAACCGGACGACCCGTTGGTCCAGCCACTTGGCCACCTCGGGACGGGCGTAGACGCGGCCGAAGCCCAACTGCGGGTTGGAGCCCATCTCGGGCGTCTCGCCGGCCTTGGGCATCAGGCCCTCGCCCAGGGAGACCATCACGGCATGGTTTTCCGGCAGCTGGCGGGTCAGGTACCAGAGGCATTCGCTCATGACATAGGCGGAGATGGCGTCGGCGTCCTTCTTGACCTGGTTGATCCCGGCCTTGTCCAGTGAGGCGCCTTCGCCGAAGCGGCCGAAAAGCCGCGTGCCCAGCGCGGTCAGAGCGCCGGTCATTGCGAATTGCCGTTCGATGGCCCCGCTCAAGAAGGAAAGATGCGATGTGAATTCCCGCTGGGACTGGCCCCGGACGAAGGCGACCTCTACGTCGTCCAGCCAGATATGGAACCGTCCCAGGATGGCTTTCGTGTCGAAGGCCCATTGGGCGACGCGGTTCTTACGGTCCTGGCTCATGGGATTCATGTTCACCCCCGCGCTTCATTTTAATACATAAGCCGCATTTATTTCACCTTTTTATTTTGACCCGGCCCGCCCACGGGCATGAATATCCTTTTTTTTACGCGATGCCCGATTTCGATTCCGAGCTCAGCGGGAGGGAAGGTGGTGCGCCGAAGAAAACGAAACTCCGATCCCTCAATTCTCGATTGGAGTGCGCATTTGGCGGATTTCCCAGAATATTTCTTGTATGTATCCGCCTGGAAGCGTCGCTGGACCAGATCGGCGGCTTCCGTCAGTCCTTCGGATTTCGTCGTCACCTTGAACGCTTTTTTCGTCTGAGACCGAATCCCCGCTTCTCGCATCAGCCGTGCCACGCGGTTCTTCCCACACCGCAGCCCCTAAGATCGAAGCTCGGCTGTAATCCGCGGCGATCCGTACAGCTCACGGCTTTTGCTCCAGATCAGATGGATGAGCGATTGCAGCTTCTCGTTCTCCCTCGCCCCCAGCCGAACCACTCCTTCTTTGAAGGCGCGGTCATACCGCCGTCGCGTTTTCCCTCGTTCATTCCACACCTCCTCGTTGGAATGTAGCCCATTCTTTTCGAGGTGTCTAGAATTTCGAGGGAAGATCAGTCCAGACTTGGAGATGCTAACGATTATTCCTCTTTCATTTTTTTCTCTTGATACCGAACTATCTCAATCTTCCCTGAACTCTGGAGCTCATTAAGGACAAGCCAAGCCTTCCCTTAGCAAAGAATCGCCATGGCCATCGTTATTAGCAAGAAAAAGCAAGGGCAAGTCGTCGCGGGCGGCTGATTTTTGATTTGTAAAGCTTGTTTCAGAACATTTTTGGGCAAGGAGGAGAGGGGGAGGGGGAGGAAAATAATCGGGGATAAGAAGGGCGGAGTGGGAGTGGTGGGAAGAGGGGCAAGTCCAGGCGGATCTCGGACCTCATGCCTGAAAAATGGTCCAGACATAATGTGATTTTTCTGGCTCCAGGGCCTCTGGGAACGACGATCTCATTTCAGCCCATACAAAACATTGGCTAAAATCGGAGCTTCATCCTCTAGAACGAGATCTTCAGGTTTTTTATGATCGCCCACACCCATCGTCTATCGTGTCAGACGATGATCAACCATCCCGGGCAAGGCGTCGAGGAAGAGGAAGAGAGCGGCGCCGGGGGAAGGAAAAGGGAAAGACGGAAGGCAGAAGAGAGGGCGAGGTGGGGATCGAACCTGCGACCCACTTATTAAAAGCTCTTCCGGGCTGAAATAATTGCCCGAGTTATCGCAACTTATTAAATTGCTATTCGAAGTCATCTTCTGTACTTTATAATCATACCCGCGGTTTTGCAGGAAAATTATGGCAGGATTAGTAGAGGTGTAAAAATGGCCCTTAAAACCAGGAATAGAGAAATAAAAACGATTCTATCGGATGATGAACTTTGTGATGCTGCAAGGCGGAAACCTGGCGTTAAAGATGTCCGGATAATTTCTCCTTCAGACGTGGTAACTGCTGCCTGGGTTAAATTGAAGTGTCAGTTCGGCTGTGACGGATATGGCCAGTGTTTGGTTTGCCCTCCTTTTACGCCGACGCCGGAACAGATGCGTGTCGTCTTGGATTGTTACCATAGGGCGATATTGATACACTTTGGACCGCAGGCGGCAGTAAAGACAGTAGTTGCCGACCTTGAGCGGGATATTTTCCTAAGCGGTGCCTGGAAGGCTTTTGGACTTGGCGCTGGCCCGTGCTATTTCTGCAGGAGGTGTCCCGTGGAAAAAGGACTGTGCCGATACACTGAGCGGGCTCGGCCATCAATGGAAGCGTGCGGAATCGATGTTTTTTCTACCGCAAAGAAAGCGGACTTTCCGATAGAGGTTGTTCGAACGAGACGCCAATGCCCCAACTATTACGGTTTGATATTGGTGGAATAACCATTAGGCAACAAACGGTTATCGCCCCAAGTTATCCACTTGCATTTTCAAGACGATCTACATCCCGGAAAGTCGGGGAGGGGAGGAATGGTTGGAGGGAGGCGCAGGCGGCTGATTATCGATTTCTGGATATAATCTCAGGACACGCAGGGCAAGGAGGGGGATGGGGAAAAGGGGAAGGCGGAGCTTAAAGCACGAAGTGGAAGCGGCGCGGAAGATGGGGACTTCTCTCTCTATCGCGCGAGGATCTGAATCTCGCTCACAGGCCGCTTTAGCCGACAACATCCCACGACGCTCTCTTCCTGGCGAATCTGCGAAGATTATGTTATTTTATGGAACTCAAGATCGGGAAAATTGTACAGGTTCTTGAATTTGAAGGTGATAAAATCATCCCGGGCTCGCCCGAGATTCGGCTCTCAATGCCATGAATGCAGACGACACGGTTAAACTCAAACGGGCCATCCGTCTTCCCCATGCCACGGCTATGGTTGCTGGAATTATCATCGGCGCTTCGATCTTCGTTCAGCCTTCGGAAATAACGGGGAGAGTTCCTTCCATCGGGGGCGTTTTCCTTGTCTGGTTGATATCCGGTCTTCTGACATTTTTCGGTGTCCTTGTTTGCGCCGAATTGGCGTCCATGTTCACTCGAACAGGCGGTGTATACATATATCTACAAGAAGCCTATTCGCCCTTGATCGGATTCCTGTGGGGTTGGGCCATGCTCTGGAGCATGCACTCCGGAATTATTGCCGCCATTTCCGTGATATTTTCCCGCTATTCAAGCTACTTCCTCCCCGTCAATACCTTTGCGGCCAAAGCGGTCGCAATCGGCGTGATTATTGTCATTTCCGGGATCAATTACATTGGAGTCAAAGAAGGAAACTCTCTGCAAGCCTTTTTTACGCTTGGAAAAATCATCGCCGTCGTTTTTATTATTCTGGCTGGCTTTCTTCTCGGCTCCCGCATGTCAGAACATTTTTCGTCAGGGAGCCTGCTCCATGACGGAATCACATTAAGCGGGTTTCTTTACGCCCTTGTCGCCGGGCTTTTCGCTTTCGGCGGCTGGCACATGGTGACATACAATTCGGAAGAAACCGTCGATCCGACCAAGACTATTCCGCGAGCCTTGATGCTCGGAACGGGCATTGTGACCGTCGGATATATCCTTCTTAATGCGGTTTACATGTACATCCTCCCCCTCGATAAAGTTGCTGGTTCCACACGGATTGCCGCCGACGCGGCTGACGCTGTGATCGGATCCGGCGGCGGGGCCTTTATGTCCTTGCTCGTTGTTTTTTCCACTTTCGGCGCACTCGCTGGCATCATCCTTTGTGGACCCCGCGTCTACTATGCGATGGCCCGAGACGGGCTTTTGTTTTCCTGGCTGGGAGACATCCATCCCCGTTTCCACACTCCCTACAAGGCCATCGTCCTTCAGGCGGTTTGGTCCTCCGTGCTCGTGGCCACTGGTACATATCGGATTCTCTTCACCAGGGTTGTTTTTACGGAATGGATTTTTTTTGGCTTAATGGCGATCGGCCTCATTAGGCTTCGAAAGCGAAACACTCCGATCCGGCGATATGCCATCGCAGGATATCCCTGGGTCCCGGTTCTTTTCAGCTTATCCTCCTTCGCTATCGTGATCCATCAACTGGCCACCAATCCCGGCGAAAGCCTGATCGGGCTCTCGCTTGTCCTGACGGGACTTCCCGTATATTATTTCTGGAGAAAGAAGAATAAAGAGGAGCGTTCCCATGCCAATCATCGATTTTCATAACCATTTTTATCCCCCCGAATATCTCAGGGCTTTAGAAGAAGGCCCGAGCAATGTGAGAGTGACCTTTGACGCTCAGAATAATCCGCTTCTTCATTACCCGGGAGACTATAACATCGTCGTCCCCGGGCACCGGGACATTGATTTCCGCGTCGAGGTCATGGAACGAGAGGGAGTGGACAGACAAATCCTAACCCTCACTACGCCTGGGACACATATCGAATCCCCGACGCGCGCCGTCGAACTCGCCCGCCTGGTCAATAATAGTCTGGCCCGAATCGTCTCTGATCGCAGGAACCGGTTCGCCGCTTTGGCGACCCTCCCTCTCAATTGTCCCGAAGCATCCGTCAAAGAACTCGAGCGGGCGTTCAACGAGCTTGGGTTTAAGGGGGTCATGCTCTTCAGCAATATCAATAATGTCGGCTTAAACGACCAGCGCTTCTGGCCCCTCTACGAGAAGGCCGATGAGCTGAAGGCTGTATTCTACATCCACCCGGAGTTCCCGGCCGGCGTAGAAGCCATGACTGAATACTGGCTGATGCCGCTTCTCGGATTCCCCTTTGATACGACACTGGCCGCCGCCAAACTCGTTTTCAGTGGTGTGGTTGAGAAATTCCCGAATATCCAATGGGTGCTCGGACACCTCGGAGGCGCTATCCCTTACCTTGCTGAAAGGCTCGACCGAGGATTTGAAGCATTCAAAGAATGCCGCAAAAACATCAGCAGACGCCCAAGCGAGTACCTGAGAAAATTTTACTTTGACACGGTCAATTTCGATCGGAACACTCTACGCCTGGCGATCGAATTTGCCGGAACAGACCACCTTTTGGCCGGGAGTGATTATCCGCACCAGATCGGTAGTCTGAGGAAGATGGTGGACAGCATAAACGGCCTCGACATCTCCCCGCAGGAGAAAGAGGGGATTTTCGGAGAGAATGCCGCCAGACTGCTCAACCTTTCTTGAAGACCCGATCTTCTTCTCGGCCATTCTCAAGCGCGTTTCAACGAGGATCACCATCCCGGGCAAGTCGTCGAGGCGGGAAAAGCGGCGCCGGCGGCTGAATATGGATTTATGAATATAATTTCAGAACACCCAGGGTAAGGAGGAGGGGGGAAAAGGGGGCTAATGAGGGTGGGCGAATTGACGCTTCCTCTTTTCTTTGATAATCTTGAACGACACCTGATTGAAGGGATCAGCAGTGACCGTCAAATGCCCGAAATGTCATTCTGAGAATTCCGAGACCAAACAGTTCTGCGGAGATTGCGGCACCCCGCTTCCTTCCTCCAAGGACATCCGTCCCGAAGTCACAGAAACCTTTCAGACGCCTATCAAAGAGCTAACCACGGGCTCGACATTCGCCGGCCGCTACCAGATTATCGAAGAATTAGGCCATGGCGGCATGGGCCGGGTTTATCGCGCTCTCGACAAAAAGCTCAACGAAGAGGTCGCCCTGAAACTTATCCGGCCAGAGATTGCCGTGGACCGCTCAGCTCTCGAGCGTTTCCACACCGAGCTCAAGCTGGCGCGCAGGATCAGCCATCCTCACGTCGGGCGGATGTACGAGCTCATGGAGGAGAAGGGAGCGCACTTTATTACCATGGAGTACGTACCGGGCCAGGACTTGCGGGGGCTGATCCGGCAGACGGGGCAGCTTACGATCGCGAAAGCGATTGCGATTGGGAAGGAGATCACGGAGGGGCTGGGGGAAGCGCACAAGCAGGGGATAATTCACCGGGACCTGAAGCCGTCGAACATCATCATCGACCGGGCGGGAAACGCCCGAATCATGGACTTCGGGATCGCCCGCTCGCTCTCGGGGGAAGGGATCACCGGCGCCGGGGTCATGATCGGAACGCCTGAATACATGTCCCCCGAACAGGTGGAAGGCAAGGAAACGGACCAACGCTCGGATATTTATTCGCTCGGCGTGATCCTTTATGAAATGGTGACGGCTCAGGTGCCTTTTGAAGGCGATACGCCCTTCACGATCGGGGTCAAACATAAGAGCGAGATGCCGAAGGACCCGGGGACGCTCAACTCGGCTGTGCCGGCGGATCTCAGCGCAGTGATCCTTAAATGTCTGGAAAAAGATAAGGAGAAAAGATTTTCCGGGGCCGAGGACGTGCTGGCGGAATTGATAAAAATCGAAAAAGGGATGCCCACATCAGAGACGGTCCTGGCCAAGAGAAGGCCCCTCACCTCTAAGGAGATCACGGTCACATTCAGGTTCAAGAAGCTCGTCGCGCCGGCTTTGATTTTTCTGGTTGTCGTCATTGCCGGGGTCATTGTTTGGCAACTTCTTCCCCGTCGCGCGGCCCTCTCCAGACCTCCCGGCTTGCACTCGATCGCCGTCTTGCCATTCGTAGATTTAAGCCCAGAGAAAGGGCATGAATATTTATGCGAAGGAATCCCGGAGACGCTGATCAACGCCCTCAAAAATATCGAAGGCCTATGGGTTCCAGCCAGAGCCTCGGCGTTTTCGTTTAAGGGCAAAGAATACAATCTCAGCGACATTGGCCTGAAATTGAATGTCGAAACTGTGCTCGAAGGCAGCGTCCTCGTGATCGGCGACAATCTCCGTCTCACCCCGCGACTCAGCCATGTCAAGAACGGCAGTCAGATCTGGTCAGATATTTATAATAAGAAACTGACCGATCTATTTGCCATCCAGGATGAAATCGCCCAAGAAATTGTCAAAGCTCTGAAGATCAAGCTGTTGGGGGAAAAAGAGGCCCAGATTGTCAAGCGCTATACAGAAAATCCCGAAGCCTATAATTTCTATCTCAAGGGACGTTTCTACTGGAACAAGCGGACGGAAGAGGAAGTGAAGAAAGGCATTGAGAACTTCCAGCAGGCGATCGAAAAAGATCCCTCTTATGCGGCCGCCTATGCGGGACTGGCTGATTGTTACAATGCCTTTGGATTCTACGGTGTCCAGCCTCCCAAAGAGGCGTTTCCCAAGGCCAAGGCAGCGGCCCTCAAAGCGCTGGAGATTGATCAAACACTCGCGGAAGCACACACGGCATTGGCCTATACAAAATTGTATTATGATTGGGACTGGCCCGGCGCCGAAAGGGAATTTCGGCTCTCCCTGCAACTCAATGCCTCTTACCCGACAACTCCCCATTGGTATGCAGAATATTTCGCGGCCATGGGCCGGCTGGATGAAGCCGTGGCAGAAAAGAAAAAGGCCAGCCAGCTGGACCCGCTCTCGATGATTATCAACACCACGATCGGCTGGATGGATTACTTCGCCCACAGGTATGATCAAGCGATCGAACAGATCAAAAAAGCACTGGAGATCGACCCGAATTTCGTTCCGGCCCATTATTGGCTTGGCCAGGCCTGCCTGCTCAAAGGAAGCTTTCCAGAAGCGATCCTCGAGTTTCAAAAGGCGATGAATCTATCCAAAGGAAGTGCCTATACGGTGGCGGGGCTGGCCCATGCCTACGCTGTGTCCGGCCAAATCGCCGAAGCGCAGAATTTGCTGGATCGGTTGATCGAGCTGTCGAAAACGAAATATGTTTCGGCCTACGATATCGCCGAAGTCTATGCCAGCTTGGGAAAGCAGGACCTAGCCCTCGATTGGCTGGAGAAAGCCTATGAGGAGCGGTCCCGGGCCCTCGTTTTTCTCAAGGTAGAACCCAAGGTCGACGGCCTGCGCGCGAAGCCACGGTTTCGCGAAATTATAAAAAAGATGGGATTGGAGTGAAGATCGCCAGGATGAAAATATTTGACTCGGATTGTCATTGAAGTCGAAGAGATGCTACACGCCCAGCGCACTTGGCCTACGATCGTAAACGGCACTTTTCATCGAGGGCGAATGGTACGTTGAAGCTGGCGGTAAAACCGTGAACCAACTATAATATTAATCAATGTCCGTATTCGGAGATCACCCAATGAAAACAAGTGAAATGGCTGAACTTATTAAAGGTCGACGTTCTATTCGCAGTTGGCTCGAAAAGCCTGTTAATGAGGACATGTTGCTCCAGGCCATAGAGCTGGCGACATGGGCGCCCAACGGAGGCAATCAGCAAAACTGGCTCTTCTATGTCATCCTGAATAAGAACGTCATCAACTCGATCGCTGACGCGGTCCAAGCTCGCGCCGATTATATTGCCTCTCTGCCCGAGGCGAGTCAGATAGGAGAAAATCTCACTCGTATGCTTAAGCGATCGGACTTCTTTCGAAATGCACCTTCGGTTATCGCGGTTGCCGCCTCCCCGTACAAATCACTGCTGGATCCGATTTTGGCTGCTCGGGAAAAGGTTGACCCGAAGGTTCAACAGATGAACCGATGGAGGAGCGTGGCCGATACCCGAATCCAGTCTGTCTCGTCTGCTATCGCCTATCTCCTTCTGGTCCTGCATCAAATGGGTTTGGGGGCTGTCTGGATGACCGGCCCGATGCAAGCCAAGGGTGATATCGAAAAGATTCTGAAAGTGCCGGAGGAGATGGATTTCGTGGCTTTAATTCCGGTGGGCTACCCGGCAGAAAATCCCGCTCCAAGGGAAAGAAAGCCGGTCAAGGATGTAATTCAGATCATAAAATAAGCTAACAGCTAATCGGACTGGATTGAGAGTTCCCTTGACCCAGGCCCGATGCCACGGACTTTCCTTTGATGATTGTATGTGAGAATTGCTTTTTCATTTCCTCTCGCGCTTCAACGATCAACATCAAGTCGGAGAGCGGAAGGGGGAAGGAGGGGAAAGAGCAGGGACTTAGCCGGGAACCTGAAGGGAAGGCGGCAGGAATGAGATCTCCGAGACGTGGGTGCGAGCAAGCCTCCTGGCGATGAATCTGAAGACGGCGCTGAAAAGAGCATGAGAAAGTCGCTCGATCGCGGGCAAATAAGGTAAAATGAAGATGCGAATGAGAAGGAGCGATCAGGAGACCATAATTAAATTCTCACGGTTTTTCGGAAATGGAATCCATAAATGGCAAATGATATGGCTAAACCCAGAAAGCGGGGACGTCTTATCAGTGTCCAGGAAATGATTTTCCAGTAATGAAATCTTCCTTTTCCTTTTATCCCCAAAAACCAGATAGATTTGAAGAAGGCTTTGAAGTAACAAAATTTAAAATGGATTTTTTTCCTTAACTGTTTTGGTTTATATTCTTTAAAGAATGTTATCACCCGTTTATAATAGTCTCTAGGGGAATAAATCGTATTGAGGATTTTCTTATACCCAGTCATGAGTGCTTCAGCATTCATTTTTGGGATGAAGTTGAGGGAAAAGTCGGTGTTATCACCAGATGGATCATCCAATAATCTTTTTTCTTTTTTTAGACGGTGAAAAAGCCTTGTCCCCGGAGGTGCATTTAACAACCCAACCATAGCCGTAACAATTCCGCTCTTTTGGATAAAACTTATCTGACTTTCAAAGATAGAAAGAGGATCATTATCAAAACCTACGATAAATCCCCCCTGAACTTCTAGGCCGATGTCTTGAATTTTTTTTACACAAGCTATCAAGTTACGATTCTTATTCAGGTATTTATTGCATTCTGTGAGGCTCTCTTCATTCGGCGTTTCAATCCCGATAAAAACTCTTGTAAACCCAGCCTCGACCATTAATTGCATCAGCTTCTCGTCATCAGAAAGATTGATAGATGCTTCCGTGAAAAGAGAAAAAGGATATTTTTTCTGTTTCATCCAATTGATGAGCCCGGGAAGAATTTCTGTTTTCAGTCTTTTCGTATTACCTATAAAATTATCATCGACAAAGAACACCCCGCCTCTCCAGCCTTGTTCGTATAAAGCTTCCAGTTCCCCCAAAATCTGGCCTTTACTCTTTGTCCGGGGTTTATGACCGTTGAGAACGATGATGTCACAGAATTCACAATTAAAGGGACAGCCCCTGGAATATTGAATGCACATGGAAGCATATTTTTTCATGTTAATGAGGTCCCACTGTGGACAGGGAGTCTCTCCTAAATCAGGCCACTCTTTAGAAGTATACATGTGCTGGGCGCATCCATTTTTTACATCATTCAGAAAAGATGGAAGCGTACTCTCAGCCTCATTAAGAACGAAATGATCTATGTCCTCAAATGCTACATATCCGGTGGTAAAAAGAGGGCCACCGGCAACAACTTTAATTCCTAATTTATTGCATCTTTTTATTACTTCAATGGCTGAGGTTTTCTGAACGACCATAGCGCTGATAAATACATAGTCCGCCCATTCGAGGTCTTCCTCGGTTAAAGCAGAGACGTTCAGGTCAATAAGTTTTTTCTCCCATTCTTTGGGGAGCATGGAAGCCACTGTTAATAAGCCCAAAGGCGGGAAAGATGCTTTTTTTGAGATGAATTTCAAAGCATGCTTAAAACTCCAGAATGTGTCTGGATACTTTGGATAAATCAAAAGTATTTTCATTGTCCTAAGTCATACTTTTAAGGAAATGAAGTTGCCCCCATTGTTTGGACAGTCGAGAAACCTTCGGAAGGTACACTGAAGACCTGCTTGTCGTTATTATTTTATTCCATTGTGAGCCCCAAATGCCATTTTTTCGTCACAGCCCCGTACAAACTGCTTCACCATTTGGCTTACAAACGACGATCTCGAGCCGATCCATATTAAACCATTGCCATCCTCTCGCTCTTGATGATCACCCGGGCACGTCGGAGAGGGGGAGGGGAAAGGCGGGGAAGGAGGGAGGGCAGAAGGAGGGCGAATTAGGAGCGGTGGGATCGCTTCTTCAGTTAGTCGAAGGGCCGATAGCCAACAGTTAGGAGATTGGGATATAAAATTAGGAGCGTGAAAAGTCCGCCGAGTGGGATGTCAGCTTCTGTGTTTATTTAGCTTGCCCCTATGGATTTTTGGCGATGCGAGCATTTCCGTGATCCGGTCCTGAAGAGCTGTCCTTATTCTTTCCTTTTCTGAGGAGAATGGACATTCGGGATTAAAGGAGACCGACGGGGCGATATGGATGGCCTTGGTATCTTGATCGACGGCGACAGGGATGAATTTCAAGATCCCGCCGGTTTTCTTGTAATACGTTAGAGCCAACCCGATGAAACCATCGTCGAATTCGTTCAAAACATCGTTTAAGGGCAGATGGCCGATCTCTGGGAAAATGATCAGGCATTTATTTCGAGCCAATAACGCGAGGCTTCGTTTCCAGGTCGAAGCGAGTCTCATGCTCCTTTCATAAACGGGAATGGCGTGCAAAGATTTAATGACGGCGACACAAACCTTCGAAATCACCCAAGCCGCGAGGCTGCTCAAGGGCGGCCTTAGCCGAAGCTCGGGTTCTACGAAATCCATTCGCAAATAGCCGGGACATAGCTTCCTGTCCGTGATCTGATAGGCTACCCAGGGATATAGCCGGACGGGAAAAGCGGAGAGCACGGCGACCGGCGCATAAGAACCCAGGTGATTCGATACAAATACCGCAGGGCCATGGAGTGGGATGTTTTCCTTTTCCACCAGGCGACAATGCCAAAAACAGTAAAAAAACGACCTCATTCGTTCGTAGAAATAATTGTTCATCGCTTTAACCGGAGCTTCATATCATAAAACGAGTTCTTCGTTGACCGAGCAATCGTCCATGTTTATACTATCGCGCGTTCTGTTGGCAATCAATATCAAGGGCAAGTCGTCGCGAGAAAAAACGGCGCTGGCGGCTGAATATTGATTTTTAGAAATGGTTTCAAAACATCCTAAGCAAGTCGGAGAGGGGAAGAACGAGGAAAGGTCAAAGCGGAAGGGAGGGCGGAATTTTCGATACTTGAAACTATTTAGATCAGGGGGAGAAATTAGCCGGCTGTGATATAAAAGCGAGAAACTTGTCGTCTTGCGTCGCGATGCCGTCTTAGAGATCTTGAATCAAAAGAATGCCGCCCGCTTCAACGCTTCCTGAGAGATCCTGTTGCCCGGGCCATCGCCCCTGGAGACACAGACAGCGACCTTATTTTCAGTGGCCGCGACGATCTCAGCGATGTCCTTGTGGCTGAATCCTGGACAGAGCAGGATGGACTCGATCTTTTTTTCTCTGAACAAGCGCGTGCTGACCTCTAAGGCTTCAGCCTGATTTTTGACGATGACCACGTCTAGCTGATATTTACCAGTGTCGATGAAGCAGCGATGTTTCTCTTTGTCCGCGTCTGGAGCATGGGCGAGAAAGAGTGCTTTAAAAGCCATGATTTTATCCTCCCATGTTGATATTGTCTGAAATGAACTATTTTTTCAATACGAATATAAAATTGGATATAAAATCGGAGACACAATACTCATTTCCGGGAGTGCTGGGGTGGGCAGAATTAGGAAATTAGGTATTGTGTCTCCCAATTAAATTTTGTTCTCATGAATACCACTTTGCGTGATTTTGATTTCTTGACAGGAACCATGGCAGGGTGATATGTTCTGGCTTCATCAAGAGGAGAGAAGGGTTGGCTCTCTTGGTAACAGAGCAAGCGTTTCAAAATAAAAAATTTCCCTGCTCTCTGGTCCTGGTATTCTTCATCATTTGCGCTGCCATGGTGACGGCTTGCGGCGCCCCGGAACCGGAGAAGCTCTTTTCCCGCACCGGGCATCGCTGGTATGAGGACCCGGGGAACATGAGCTTGATCTCGCCGGATGGCCGTTGGGTCCTGTTCAGCTGGTACGACGGCAAGCCGGAACTATTCTCCCTGGCCACCGGGAAGGAGGACCCGGCGCGCCTCCAAGGTAACCTGCAGAGGATCTGGAATGCGAAATTCTGGGGCGCTCAAGGGGAGCTGATCAGACTGGGTTCGATGAAGGATGAATCCGGCTGGTTCGTCCCTGCCAAGGGCAAGGGACTCGAACGGGTTTCCGTGCCGCCCCGCGCCTTCCCCGTGGGCTCCGACGATCCTGCCGTAGCAGCCTTTTTCTTTCCGGAGAATCCTGATGGAGGCCTTTCTGTCGGAGACTTGAAGAATCCCAGGAAGATCGTAATCCCCGGCGCCATCACGGGCACCGCCTTTGCTTCGGGCGCGAAGACCCTTTTCGTCATAGCGCGCCAGCCCGATGGCGGCTCGACGCTGTTCAAGGTGGATGCCCGTTCGGGCACGATGGAGATCCTGCGGCGGGATCTCGACGCCGATCCGTACTGGCACCCCATTTCCCTTTCCTCCGACGGCAAGCGACTCTACCTTGCCCTCGTCGGGCCGAAAGCCCCGAACGTAGCCGAGCGCCAGCAGCCAGACGCACCCCGTTGGATGGACATTTACGCCTTCGAATTGGCCACAGGCCGCCTCTCCTTGCTCGTCCACACCCCTCATGACAAGCGTGCTCCCATCGAAGCCGGCGGCTACTTGTATTGGGCCCAAGTCGCGGGCGGAGACGGTATCGTGGCCTTGCCTGCTAATGGCGGCCCTGCCCACGAAGTCGCCGCGGCTGGGGAAGTGCCGGAGTGGGGACCGGGCGGCCGGCGGATCGGCTTTGCCTTCGGAGCCTGGCGCCAAGCCGACTGGGGCCTCAATCTTGACGCGGGCGCCGTGATGGTGGACGGGGAAGCCCGCCCGACATCCGGGCGGGAAGCGGTGATCTCCGGAAATCACGAGGACTTCCCGCCCGTGTGGTCCCCCGATGGGAGATGGATCGCCTTCCATTCCCACCGCGCGCCCCACCCCGTGGCCTACTACGATGCTGACGGCTCCGCGGACGACATCTGGATCCGCTGCGCCGACGATCCCAGTGCCCCTGAGATCCGCCTCACCGACTTCGGTTGGGAAGTGGGTTCCCCCAACTGGGCGCCCGACGGCTCCTTTACAGCTCCTGGGACAAGGGAAAGCCCAATATCGATCACCTCTGGGTCACCACGGTCGATCCCGGCACCGGCCGAGCCGTGAGCCACAAGAAACTCGACGTACCCGCGGTGATCGTGAATCCACAATGGGCCGTCTGGTCGCCGGACGGTCAGGAAATTGCCATGACCGATCACACTGCTCCCGGCGAGTGCACCCTTCGGGTTCTCCATGGAACCACCCTCGAGAGCCTTGTCGCCTACAAGACCGACACCATGGGCGGTTTGGACTACATGCCCGACGGGATGACCATCGTCTACAGCGCACTCGATGATGGGCGAATGCAGATCTTCTCTATTCCGCGCTCCGGCGGCACTCCGAGGAAGCTGAGCGACGAGACGGCGAACTTGCTTCACCCGCGAGTCTCCCCGGACGGCCGCTGGATCGCCTGTACGCGGATGGAGATCCGCCACGAAATCTGGCGAAAAAAGCTCTAGGCGAGGACTCGCCCGAAGCCCCCGCCCTGTGATCCTCAATGCGAGAAACGAGCGCTTTCATTAGATTTCCGATGATGCGCGCGTCGCTCAAAATGGGCTCTATTCGTTTAGCGATCATTCTCATTTTCTCTTTCTTCCTGGCAAAGATACCCCTTTTTCCGGAATCAAGAGAAATCACCTGCAAAATACTGGCTGACGAGGAACTCCGCCAGGATCCGGGCTGGAAAGCGAAGATTGAGAACTGTGTGAATCTAGCGGCTTCTGAATTTGAGACGCTCTTTGGAATTCATTTCTCCATAAGGACATGGGATGATTGGAACTCTCCGGATGTCATGAATTCGCTGGAGGGGCTGGCCGAAGTCCTTAATTCTCGATTGAACAAGGAGGATGTTGATGTCTTGATAGCTATCACAGCCCAAAACAACTTAGCCGATAGTCCCTCGGGCTACTCTCTTTTAAAAGAGGGAATCATCCTCTTGAGATACACGGAAAATACGCATGCCTTGGCCAGGACCCTAAAACACGAACTCGGTCATCTTTTTGGCGCCGTCCATGTGGCTGACTCCGATTCAATAATGGATCGTTTCGTTCGGGGAGACAAATTTGATTCCCTTAATCAGAAGGCGATTCACTTAAGCAGGGAAAGGCTTTTCAATACGATCGACTTTCCTCTGCCCAAGAAGAACTGGCCCAAACTGATTGAGCTCTACGAAGAAAACTGTCGGGCCATCAAAATATCTCAGATGCGGGAAAAAATGAGGAAAGAGATCGAGCCTGGAATCGAGGAAGTGGCCGGTGAAAATGGACGTCGAGATCCCCAGGACCTCGATGATGCCTATGTCTTGCTAGCCCAGATCTACCTCGAATATAAACAATATGATAAGACGATGGAACGATGCCAAGCCGCGCTAAGAATCAACGCCGAAAATCTCGAGACCCAAAACCTCATAGGAATTGCCCTCCGAAGAAAAGGCCTTATTGAACAAGCCATAGAGAAATACCAGGAAATCTTAAAACTCCGGCCCCGCAATCCGGAAATCCTTTATAATCTAGGGATCGCGTACGCCAAAAAAGGCGACCTTGGAGATGCTCTTTCGGCCGATGGGAAAGCCATTGAACTGAAGCCAAACTTCGCCGAAGCCCACAACAATCTGGGTGAGGTCTTTCTCAGATTGGGCAAATTGGAAGAGGCCGAGAACGAGTTTTTGAAGGCCATTTCTTTATGTTTTCAATTTCCCCTCGCCCATTCCAACCTCGCCGAAGTCTATGTCCGTAAAAAAGATTACCAGAGATCTTTCGCCGAAATCGAAAAGGCTATCGCTATGAACCCCGACTTGCCCGATCCCCATAACATCACCGGTAATATCTATCACCAGCAGGGAAAGACCGAAGAAGCCGTCAAAGAATACCTCCAGGCTTTAGTCCTAGAGCCAGATTATGATAAGGCCTATTTTAATCTGGGGGTTATTTGTCTTGAGCGGGATCGAATCGACGAAGCCCAAAAGGATTTTCTGACGGCCATTGAAATCAATAAGAACTTGGCGGAGGCTCACGCCAGCCTCGGATACTGCTTTCTCCAAAAAAAGCGAGTCGATGAGGCTATTTCAGAAATTATTATTGCCCAAAAACTCGGGTTCCATCCGGCCAAGACATATCTTAACCTCAGCTTCGCCTACCTTCAAAAGGGCATGGCCGATCAGGCTATGGCGGAGGCCGAGAGAGCGATCGCGCTCGATTCGAGATTGGCTATGGCTTACAACAATCTAGGGATAGCCTTGACGAAAAAGGGAATGATCGAAGAAGCGATCGGACAGTTTAAAAAGGCGATCGAAGTCGATCCGAAATGTAAAGAAGCTTTCTTCAATCTGGGCAACCTCTATTTTCAGGCCGGAAAAATCGAGGAATCCCTGGAATTCTATGAAAAAACCGCCGGGCTTGATCCGAAGGATGGGGCTCTTTGTAACAATATTGCCGTAATCTATTTCCGGCTGGGCGAATACAGCCGGTCATGGGAATACGTGAAGAAAGCGGAATCCGTCGGCTTTAAAGTCCATCCCGATTTTTTGGCTGAGCTGAAGAAGAGACTTAAATTCTGAAGAATCCTGCAAATAAGGCAGCTAAGCCTAAAAAAGGCCCTCGCCGGACAAGGATGACGATGAAGATGACGGCGAGCTAGGTGCTCGAGAATTTAAGTTCGCGATATTGCCTCTCTTTTATCCTGGGCCTTATTTGTTCTCCGGCTTTTTTTCATAGGTGAAGGCTTTCAAGAGCTCCATGGGGAGAGGAAAGACGATCGTCGAATTTTTTTCCGCGGCAATTTCCGTCAAGGTGCCTAGGAATCGGAGCTGAAGAGCCTGCGGATTTGTGGAAATGATGTTTGCGGCCTGGAGGAGTTTATCGGCGGCCTGAAATTCGCCGTCAGCATGGATGACTTTGGCTCTTCGCTCGCGCTCGGCCTCGGCTTGCTTGGCGATGGCCCGGATCATGTTCTCCGGGAGGTCCACCTGTTTCATCTCCACGAGCTGGACTTTGATGCCCCAGGGGTCGGTGTGCTGCTCGATGATTGCCTGGAGGCGGGCGTTCAGTTTATCCCGCTCTGAAAGGAGGTCGTCGAGCGGAACCTGGCCGAGGACGCTTCGCAGGGTCGTCTGGGCCAGCTGGGAGGTGGCGTTGAGATAATCCTGCACGTCAAGCACGGACTTGAGCGGATCTATAACCCTGAAGTAGAGAACGGCGTTGACCTTCACCGTGACATTGTCCTTCGTGATGACATCCTGGGGAGGGATGGCCATCGTGATGAGCCGTAGGCTGATTTTCACGATGCGGTCGATTGGGGCGAAGACCAAGATGATGCCGGGCCCTTTGGGCTGGGGCAGGACGCGGCCGAGACGGAAAATGACCCCGCGCTCGTATTCTCTCAGGATCTTGATCGAACTCAGGATATAAAGGATGATAAGCCCGACGACGATGACTGGGTAAGTTTCCATTTTTTTCTCCTTGCGGAGACCATAGGGCCTCCCATAATAGTATAGGTCAAGCTTTTTTGACCTTGATTTTCAGGGTTTCCAGGACCTCGACGATCCGCACCTTTTCGCCGGCACTGACGGGCCCGACCGCCTCCGCCTCCCAGAGTTCGCCGTGGACGAAGACCTTCCCCTCGGGGGCGAGGTCGGTCCGGGCCGTCCCGATTTCCCCGACCATTCCTTCCTTTCCGGTGAGCGACCGGCGGGCTTGGGCCCGGATGACGAGATAGATGAGGAAGATAAGGATCAGGGAGATGCCTAGCGCTACGGGGATAATGATTCGGAGACTCGGCCGAAGCTCAGGAATCGGGGCCTTGATGAGCATCATCGAGCCGATGACCATGGCGATAATGCCTCCGAGGGAAAGGGCGCCGAAGGTGTGCACCTTGACCTCCAGAATAAACAGGATAATAGCTAAAATAATGAGAATCAAACCGACGTAATTGATAGGCAGGATTTGAAACGAAAAAATGGCCAGGAGAAGCGAGATGCCGCCGAGGACCCCGGGGAGAATGGCGCCGGGGTGGGCGAATTCAAAATACAACCCGAGCAGGCCGATCATGAGCAGGATGTAGGCAAGGTTGGGATTGGAAATCGTCAGAAGAAATTTCTGCCGGGCAGACATGTCCACGTTGATCACCGGTTCTTGTTTGAGACGGAGGACGATGGTGTCGCCATTGAAACGTCGGATGGTCTTTTGATCGAAGGCGTCGATGATTTCCTGCTCATTCTTCGCGATGAAATCGATAAGATCTCCCTTGAGAGCCTCTTTTTCCGTGTAGGACAGGCTTTTCCTGACGGCGTCCTCGGCCATCATGACGTTGCGGCCGCGTTTTTCCGCCAGCGTCCTGATGTAAGATGCCGCGTCGTGCGTGACTTTATCCTCCGTGGTTTGGTCCATGGACTGCCCTGTGATCGAAACGCCGACGGGATGCGCGGCGCCGGTGTTGGTTCCGGGCGCCATAATAAAAAGGTCGGAGGCGATGCCTATGAAAAATCCGGCGGATGCGGAGCGGCCTCCGCTCGGGCTGACGAAAGCGGCGATGGGCGTTTTGGCCGAAAGGATCTTTTCGATGATCTCCCGCATCGACGAATCCAGGCCGCCGGGCGTGTTGAGCGTCATGATGAGAAGGCTGGCGTTCTCTTTATCGGCGCGGTCGATCGCATCGCGGATGTACTCGGATGTTACCGGGTGGATGGGCGCATCGACCGTGATTTTCAGGACAGCGGCGGGAGAAAAAACAGGGAAAAGAACCAGAAAAATAAAAGCGAAAATCTTGTCCCTCACGTTGATTTCATTATAAAAGGGATCCTTCATCAAGTCAATCTCGAAATTGATGGAAGATTTGAAATCCCCGCGTCCTGACAAAGAAAAAAAAATTCACTTTTTCGTCATCCCGCATGGAAATCTCGTCGGAGATAATCCATCCTCCATATTTATGGAAGTTGTTCATTTGCCCTCGGACAGCTTTTTCAAGTGTTCTTGGATGTCGGATAAAGTCGCCTGAATCTGTTTCATTCTCAAGGTTCTTGATCTCGTGGAAAGGACAAAGGTCATAGAAACGGCGATGATGAGCAAGGCTTGAACGCCGATCATCGGGATGACGATCCACAGCTCTTTACGGAATCCCCCGACGGCGCCAATGATCCCGGTAGCGACGAATGAGGCTGCCAATAAAAACCAGCTCACCACCGCGGCGCGTTTCAGCCGCCTGAGGCGGGCTGTATCTTTGGCGATGATTGCCTGAATCGAATTTTGATCGCCGTTCGGCGGAGCACCGTGATTTTTGTCCATTTGTTTGAGAAGTTCCTCTTTCAAATTATTTTGCTTTTCCATGGCTTTCCTCCATTTTTCTTTTCAGAGCAAGTTTCGCGTAATAAATTCTTGATTTGACGGTGTTCAAGTTGCATTCCACCACGTTCGCGATCTGCTGGTAGGACATTTGTTCCAGAAAGCGCAGAACCAGGACCTCTTTATGCTCCGGGTGCAGTTTTTTCAGACACTCGTGGATTTGAGCCGCATCCGCGGGCGAAAAAGCGCTTTCCTGTGTCTCGTCCGGAACGGCGGTATTATCATCGAGCTCGAGGAACGGTTTTTTTCTCCTGAAGTGCTGATAAACCGTGTTGCGAGCAATCCGGTAGAGCCAGGCGGGGAACGTCTCGAGGTTCCTGAGGGTGCTTATTTTCCCGATCACGCTGACCCAGGTATCCTGAAAGAGATCATCGACTATTTCGGCATTGTCCGACAGATGGCCGATAAAATAGCGCAAGGGTCGATGATACAAGCCGATAAGCTCCGCCAAAGCATCCTTGTCTCCAATCTGGCAGCGCAGGATCAGGACGCGTTCTAGGAGTTGTTTGGCGGGTTTCATTAGTGTTCCTCAATATTTAAAGATGCATAATGGGATAAAAAGTTCAAGTCGAAGGACAGGATTTTTATCGCTATGTTCTATTGATTATCGAATTTATGGTATTGGTTTCAGAATATCCCGGGCAAGGCGGAGAGGGTGGAGGGGAGAAAAAGGAAGCGGCGCCGGCGGCTGATTATCAATTTCTTGATGTAATTTCAGGACACCCAGGGCAAGGCGGAGAGGGGAGAGGGGCAAGAGGGAGGGCGATGGAGGGGCGGCAGGAATGGGGAGAGGTGAAATTTTCGATTGGCGTAAATATATGAACATATCCATGTTGATTCAGCATACTGGGATTTTCAAAAAACATTTCGGCGAGACTGTATTGGAGAGTAAATTCTGAATTTTTTTTGGCACATGCTTATTTCCCTAGGCGTTTCGAAATTTGATATAAATATAGCACCCTATAGCGATCAAAATTCTGAAGATAAAAGAGATAAGGCCGATAAATAATCCTGGGAATATTTTTTGCGGAATATAAGTAGCCGCCACAAGAATCGGGTCAAACCGGAGAATTTCGGGGAGTATAAAGTCTACTTAACTAAAGTTTATTAATGTAAACTTATTCTTGACAAAGTTGAAAAACGGTTTTATGATGAAAGAGTGAAGAAAGAGCAAAAAGCCACTCTGGCCGTTAAGGTCAACTATGAAGTTGCCGAGAGGGTCAAGCGTTTCTGCCGGGAGAGGGGGTTGAAGTACGGATTTTTCGTCGAGAAAGCCATCCTCGAACAGCTCTCTCGAGAGGAGCTCAAAGAAGACCTGGTGGATTTGAAGAATCTGCGCGAGATCGAACATCAAGCTATCTCCCTTGACGAGTACCTCAAGAAGCGCCGTGTATGAACTCTTCCTCCTGCCCCCGGCGCAAAAAGACCTCGACAAGCTCGAAGCGTCGGTCTTTAAACGAATCCTCAAGAAAATCCGGGTCCTGTCCAAGGATGCGTGTCCCACGGGCTGCCTTAAATTAGCCGGGGATGAAGGTTATCGTATCCGAGTTGGAGATTATCGCATCCTCTATCGGGTCGACGACGCTTTGAAGCGAATTTTTATCTACCGGATCAAGCACCGTAAAGACGTCTATTCCTGACCCCTCTTGCTAAAATTGGAGACACAATACTCATTTCCCAATTTCCGGGAGTGCTGGAGTGAGCAGAATTAGGGCAAACGTAATACCCACTGGGGTGAAATAAATGGTTTTGTCCTTTCCTGGAATATAGAAATCGACAGGACTATTCATTTGCCCCTGATTAGGAACAAAATAGACGGGAATTTTGCCAAAGTCGCGGATTGCGGCCGGCGCTTTAGTCGATGACGAGGCAGAAGTCAGGAGAGGATTGCTCGCCGATTCCCCGCTCTTTGCTGCGTTTTGCGTTGTCGGCGAAAAGGCTGAACTCATTGAGGAAAAGGCCAGGATGGCAATGGAAATAAAAACCCCTTTTTTCATGACCATTTACCCGCTCATTTCAACTCCCCGAAAAAGCTGAGCATAAAGAAAATCGAATTATTTTATTTGTTTTCTAATTTGTTACCCTTAAGACAATAATATTTTTTTTTGAAATGGCGTTGTCAATGTTAATGTAGTTATTTTATTATCACGGAATTGATTTGGGCCGCCCCAATCTTTGACAAACCGTCACCAATGTAGTGAACGAGTTCAATGTCTTGACAAAAGCCTTCTTCCGGCTCTATATTTACGGCCGATCGATAAGGAGGAGTCAGATGAGATTTCGCTCTTGGGTTTTGTTGATTGGCGCAGTCGCGGTCTTGGGGTGTCTAGCTCTGGCCCAGACCCAGAAGCCGGCGAGCCCGCCGGGGACGGCGGCCACACAAGTCGGCGGCAAGTATGTCCAGGTTCAGAACAGCCAAAGATACCAAGGAGGCAAGTGGATCGAGATATCCTACGGCCGGCCCATCAAGCGCGAGCGCCAGAACTTGTTCGGCGTGGGCGCTGAATACGGTAAAAAGCTGAACGACGAAGCGCCGGTTTGGCGCGCGGGAGCCAACAAGACAACGCGGCTCAAGACGGAAGTCCCGTTGATCTTTGATGGCAAGACGCTTCCGGCCGGCGAATATTGCGTCTTCGTCGACTTGAAGGAGAAGGCCTGGATCATCATCTTCTCCACGTGGCCGGCGCAGGAGAAGTACGATCCCAAAAATAAGGACGCCCTCTGGGGTTCGTACGGGTACACGCCCGATAAGGACGTCCTCCGGGCCACGATGAAGCTCGACATCCTGCCGTTCTCGATGGACCAATTCACGATCGCCTTCATCGATATGACCTCCGTTGACGGGAAGCTGGCCATGATGTGGGACAAGACGATGGCCACCGTTCCCTTTAAAGTCGGGAGTTAGTCGGAGAGAACGCCTTTTTGTTTCCGATAGAGATTCGACTATAATAAAAAGGGAGATGAAGAAAGACCCTGATTCCATCCCCACGAGGAGGAAACCATGAAACGCATTGGTCTCACGAGTGTTCTCGCCCTGGGCCTCATTTTGTTCCTGTCCCTGCCTTCGGCCACTTTTGCCCAGAGAAGTCAAGTCCGGCCGAGCCCCAAAGCCAGCGTCCTGCAAAGACTCGGCGCTGACACCGATATCACCATCCAGTACGGCCGGCCGGGTGTCAAAGGGAGAAAAATATGGGGTGAGTTGGTGCCTTACGGCCTGGCTCCGGGGAACTCATCTTCGATGGGCAAGCCTTTTCCCTGGCGGGCCGGCGCCAACGAAAACACGACCATTGAATTCAACAAAGACATTCTGATCGAAGGGAATAAATTAGCGGCGGGCAAGTACGGCATCCATATGATCCCTTCGGAAAAAGATTGGATCATCATCTTCAGCAAGAACAGCGGGTCCTGGGGAAGCTTTTCTTACAGCCAGGAGGAAGACGCCCTCCGGGTGACCGTGACCCCGGTCAAAGCTCCCCACGAAGAATGGTTGACGTACGGGTTCGGTGACTTGGCGGGAGGCTCGGCCACCGCTTATCTCCACTGGGAACAATTGAAAATACCGTTCAAGATCAAATTGGCTCAATAGTCAATAGTCTTGTTTTAGAGTCGCTTTTCGGAAGCCCGGTCCCTTCCGGTCGAAGGATGAGCTTAACATGAAAAAGTGCCTTGCGGTCGTTTTTGGCTTGAGTTTGCTGCTTCCCATGTCGGCCCGAGCCCAACAGGGCCAGATCCCCAATACCGCGGAATTGGAAATCGCCCTTCACAAGCTCAACGTTCTAGGGAGCGCTCTTTTCATTGGAGCCCATCCGGACGATGAAAATTCCTCTGTTTTGGCCTATCTCTCGAAGGGCCGGAACTTGCGGACGGCCTATCTTTCCGTCACCCGCGGCGAAGGCGGCCAAAATCTGATCGGCTCGGAGAAAGGCGCCGAGATCGGTCTCCTCCGAACTCAAGAGCTCATGTCGGCCCGCCGGGTCGATGGGGCCGAACAGTTCTTTACACGGGCCGTCGATTTTGGCTATACCAAAACGGCCGAGGAAACCTTTGAATTCTGGGGGAAGGAAAAGATCCTCGGCGATATCGTCTGGGTGATCCGAAAATTCCGACCCGATGTGATTCTCACCCGTTTTACGCCCGAGAACGCCGGCGGACACGGCCACCATATTGCCGCCGGACTGCTGACCAAGGAGGCGTTTGTCGCGGCCGCCGACCCGAAGAGATTTTCCGAGCAATTGAAATATGTGTCGGTCTGGAAGGCCAAGAGACTGTTCTGGAACACCTTCCGTTCTCCGCAGGCGGAGGCCGAGGTCCAGCTGCGGGTCGATACGGGAGGCTACAATCCTTGGCTGGGAAAATCATATACGGAAATGGCCGGAGAGAGCCGGTCCCAACATAAAAGCCAGGGATTCGGCTCGGCCGGGCGGCGGGGAGCTCAATACGAATCCTTCGAGCTTATGGACGGAGATCCGGCGACCACGGACATTTTCGAGGGGATCGATGTCACCTGGAATCGCATCCCCGGCGGACGGGCCGTGGGGCTTATGCTGGCCGAGATCTTGAGGTCTTTTGACCCCGAACATCCTTCAAAATCGATCCCCGGCTTGCTGGGCGTTTACACGGAATTGACCAAGCTCGGGGAAGAGCCTTGGGTCCACATAAAGAAAGAAGATCTGTTGCGAGTTCTTCAGGCCTGCGCCGGGCTCTGGATGGAGGCCATCGCCGGCGATTATGCCGCCGCTCCGGGAGACACGATCCAGGTCAGAACGACGCTCGTCAATCGGTCCGACCAGCCGATGACACTTCACAGTCTCAGCCTTCCAACCGTCGCCCCGGAAGTTGTCCTTGATCGTTCCCTCAAGAACAACGAGCCCGTGACCATAGAAAAAACGATTCTCATCCCAAAAGATTTTCCGCTCTCCCAGCCTTATTGGTTGGAGGCTCCCCGTCAAGACGGTTTCTTTTTTATCCGCGAGCAAAATGTCACGGGGTTGGCGGAGAACCCTCCCTCCATCGAAATTAAACTCGGCTTGGACGCCGGCGGGAAACTTCTGGAGTATTCCATCCCCTTGTCCTTCCGCTGGACGGATCAAGTGGACGGCGAACTTTATCGGCTTTTTGAAGTCCGGCCTCCAGTGACCCTCCAGGTCGAAGAAAAAGTCGGCATTTTTACGGGTGAAAATCCAAAGAAGATCAAAATCAAACTCAAGAGCCACTCTCAGAATATCGCCGGGCAAGTCCGGCTCAAAGGGCCGGATGTTTGGAAAATCACCCCGGTCGCCATTCCCTTCTCTTTGACCGGAAAATACGAAGAGGGCGAGGTCACGTTCGACGTCATCCCTCCGAAATTCGCCGCCGAGGCCGACCTGACAGCGGAAGCCGAGTTCGGCGGAGAAAAAGCGAGCCGAGCGTTGGTGGAAATCTCTTATCCCCACATTCATCGGCAGGTCTATTTCCCCGAGAGCCGAATTCGCGTCGTCAAGCTGGATGTTAAAACCCAAGGAAAGAAAGTCGGCTATATCATGGGGGCGGGCGACGAGGTCCCCGATGCCCTGCGCAACCTAGGGTATGACGTGATTCAACTGAGCGATGGGATGCTCGAAAACGCGGACCTTTCCCAATTCGACGCCATCATCACCGGTGTCAGGGCCTACAATACGCGGGACAGCCTCAGGCTTATCAAAGACAAACTTCTCCAATACGTAGAACGCGGGGGGAACCTCGTCGTCCAATATAATGTGCCCTCAGGCCAGTTGACCAACCGGATCGGCCCGTATCCCTTGACCATCGGCCGAGACCGGGTGGACGTGGAAAACGCGCCGGTGACCTTTCTGGCTCCCGAGCATCCGCTGCTGAATGTTCCAAACAAGATCACGCCCAAAGATTTTGAAGGGTGGATTCAGGAGAGAGGTTTGTATTTTGCTTCTCAGTGGGACGAAAAATATGAAGCGATTCTCTCGTCCCATGATCCGGGGGAGTCCGACAAAAAAGGCGGTCTCTTATACGCTCGTTATGGCCAAGGTGTTTTTATCTATACGGCCTTGGCTTGGTTTCGACAATTGCCGGATGGCGTGCCGGGCGCGTATCGGCTTTTTGCCAACTTGATTTCGGCGGGGAAAACCACTGGCAAACGCACCGACGGAAAAAACTGAGAACGAACAGGATCGGCCGCCTTTCTTCTCGTCGTGGAACCGTCTCTATGCCCTCGTCCTGTTGAACCTGGCCTTCCAGATCTTCCTTTTTTATCTTTTCACCGAAGCTTTCAAATGATGGCGATCCCGATGAGAAACCTGCCGCGCCTTCCGCGTCTGGTTCACGACTATTTTTATGCTTACGGCAAGGTCGAAGAGTTTTACAGCGGCGACTTTCGAGACGTCGCCGCTTTCGAGCGTCAGACGGAGAGAGCGATCGCCCGTCCTTTGCCGCGGAAATCCTTAGCCGAGGTTTTAACCGAGCAAAATCAAAGCTACGGCTGCGGGCCTCGGACACTCGGCCATATCCAGAAAATCGCCCAGGATCAGGCCTGTGCCGTCGTGACCGGACAGCAGGTCGGGCTCTTTTCGGGGCCGCTCTACACGATCTATAAAGCCCTGACCGCGGTCAAACTCGCCGAACACCTCAATCGGCGGGGCCTCGGATGCTTCGTGCCGGTCTTTTGGTTGGCTTCGGACGATCACGATTTGGCCGAAATCGATCATATCGTCCTGCTGGATAAGAATTATCAGCTCACGGACGTCCGCTGCCAGATGCCGTCCAGCGAAGCCAAGATCCCGGCTTCGCATGTTGTTTTGCCGCCGGACATCACGGATTGTCTCCGGCAACTCGAGGATTTCACCCGGGATTCCGAATTCAAAGCGGACATCATCGAGCATCTGGCCGACGCCTACCGGCCCGGCCGGTCGTTGGTCGAGGCTTTTGCCCGCTGGATGACCAGACTGTTCGCGTCTTCCGGGCTGATCTTTATGGACGCCGCCCACCCGAGCTTCAGGGCCCTGGGGAAAGAGGTTTTTTATCGAGAGATTGCCGAAGAGTCGCCCTCGACCCAGGCGGCCCTGGCGACGTCCGAAAAATTGCGTCTGGCCGGATACGATGAGCAAATCCACCTCCACGACCGGATCCTCAATATTTTTTATGCTGAACAGGGACGGCGGACCATTCAACGGAACGCAACCGGTTTCGAGATCAAAGATCCGCCGCAAGCGTTCCAGAAAGAAGAGCTTTTGGCCCTGGCGACGGAAAAGCCGTTTTTATTCAGTCCGAATGTCCTGCTCCGCCCCCTTTATCAAGACGCCCTTCTGCCGACGGTCGCCTACATCGGCGGGCCTGGAGAGATCGCCTATTTTGCCCAGATGAAGGGTGTCTATGACAGGTTCCGGTTGCCGATGCCGGTGATCTATCCCCGGAAAACTGTAACCATCGTCGAAAAGAAAATCGATCATATCCTGAAGAAATACGATCTTAAAATTCCCGATATCTGGTCGAAGGCGGATTACCTCATCCATGAGGTTGCTAAGGACACCATCCCCGAATCCATGGACGTGGCTTTGCGCCTCGCCCTGTCGCATCTTGACCAGGACTTTGAATCTCTGACGCGGGAGATCGCGGCCTTCGAACCGACCCTGAAAAATTCCGCCGGCCTCGCTCAGGGGAGAATGCATCAGCAATGGAGCTTTCTGGAAAAGAAGATCCTGCAAGCGGCGAAGAAACGGAACGAGATCGCGGTTCAGCAGCTTCGCCAGGCCCTCGATAATCTCTACCCGAACCGAAACCTCCAGGAGAGAGTGTTCAACATCGTGCCATATCTTATAAAATACGGCGCGGCCTTCATGGACAAACTTGACCAGGCCGTCGAGATCGATGAACATGATCATCAGATCATGACGATGGGATAGGATCCCTTCGTTCAAGGAGACTGCTATGGACTTGGATGCTCTAGCGTTTGGGGCGCATGCCGACGATGTGGAAATAACCTGCGGCGCGACGATCATCAAATTGGCCGCGCTGGGCTATAAGACCGGAGTCATCACCCTGACCCGGGGCGAGATGGCCACCCGGGGCACTCCCGAAATCCGAGCCGAGGAGTTCAAAAAATCGGCGGAGATCATGGGCTTAGCCGTGCATAAAATGCTCGATATTCCCGACGGCCGGGTCGAGGTCACTTGGGAGAACAAGCTCAAGATCATCGCCGAAATACGCGCCCATAAGCCAAGGATCGTTTTCGCCCCCTACTGGGTCGAGCGTCACCCGGATCATGAAAATACGTCTCATCTCGTGCGGGAATCGGCCTACCTTTCAGGATTGAAAAAAATCGATACTGGGCAAGACGCCTTTCGGCCTCTGAGGGTCGTTTTTTACCAGAGCCGGTTCGAGTTCACGCCCTCGTTCGTTATCGATACGTCCGGCTTCTACGGCCGAAAGATGAGCGCGATCATGGCCTATGCATCCCAGTTCCATCGCCCGGATCGGGCCGGATCCGGACCCGGGTCCGAGGAAACGTCTATCAGCCGACCCGAATTCCTGGACCATATCGAGATCCGGGACAGGAGATACGGAGCTCAGATCGGCGCGAAATACGGGGAGCCTTTTCTCGTCCGCGAAGCCCTGAAAGTTGATGACCCGGTCGCGTTCTTCGGACCGGAATCCCTATGGACGATCCCATGATCTTCGGCGGCCGGGCTCAAGCGCCGGAAAGGATCTTCGGATGAACATCGGCATCGTTTGCTATCCGACCCACGGGGGGAGCGGAGTCGTGGCCTCGGAATTGGCGATCGGTTTGGCTCAAAAGGGCCATGAGGTCCATATCGTCAGCTACGCGCCCCCTTTTCGTTTGCGCGCGTTCCATCAAAACATTTTCATTCACGAGGTTGACGTTGCGTCCTATCCGTTGTTCAAGTACCCCTCCTACGAGTTGGGGCTGGCCGCCAAATTGGTCGAACTGGCGGAGATCCATCATCTCGACGTCATTCATGCCCATTATGCCCTCCCCCATGCGGCCAGCGCCTATTTGGCCAAACAGATATTCAATGCCCGGCGGCTCAAGACGGTCACCACCCTCCACGGCACGGATATCACCCTGGTCGGTGCCGACCCGTCGTTCCGCCGGGTCGTCAAATTCGCCATCGAGAAATCGGACGGTGTCACGGCGGTGTCCCATTATCTTAAGAACCGCACGATCGAAGAATTCGATATCCATCGTGAGATCCGGGTCATCTATAATTTCGTCGACCCCGGCCGGCCGGCACGGAATCGCGGCCTGTGCTCCAGAGAGGCGTTCGCTCCCAAAGGGGAGAAGATCTTGATGCACGCCTCGAATTTCCGCCCGGTCAAAAGGGTCGGAGACGTCGTCCGGATTTTTGCCCAAGTTCACGGCCGGATCCCGGCCAAGCTCCTTTTAGTCGGCGAAGGGCCCGATCGTCCGTTCGTCCAGCAGTTAGCGAGCGAGATGAATCTCGGCTCCGATGTTCATTTCCTCGGAGAGCAGGATCAGCTGGAGCCTTTGTTTTTCTGCACCGACCTGTTTCTCCTGCCCAGCGAACAGGAGAGCTTCGGGTTGACGGCCCTGGAGGCCATGAATTGCGGCGTCCCCGTGATCGGCACCGACATCGGTGGATTGCCCGAGGTCATCGCCCAGGGAGAGACGGGATATATGTTCCCTATCGGCGATATCGCGGGCATGGCCGCGAAAGCCGTTGAACTTCTGAGCGATCCGGCCGCGCTTGAACTTTTCAAAACGCGGGCGCGGAGGCGCGCCGAACAATTCTTTGACGCCGCCCAGATCATCCCTCAATACGAGGCATTTTACCGGGAGATATTGAACTCTTAGCCCATGGGTTCCTTCGACTGGATCGTCTTGAGTTCCTTTCTCCTGTTTGTGGCCGTCTATGGCGTTTGGAAAACCCGCGGCAAAAAAGACGTCCATGGCTATTTTCTGGCGAACAAATCGACGCCCTGGTACGCCATCACGATTTCGGTCATGGCCACGCAAGCCAGCGCCATCACCTTTCTTTCCACTCCGGGACAGGCCTATGTGGACGGTATGCGGTTTGTCCAGTTCTATTTCGGTTTGCCCATCGCCATGATCGTTCTATCCATCACGGCCGTTCCTATTTTCCATCGACTCAAGGTCTACACGGCCTACGAATTTTTGGAGCAGCGATTCGACCTGAAAAACCGCGTTTTGGGGAGCCTCCTCTTTCTCATCCAACGCGGACTCGCCGCCGGCTTCACGATCTTGGCCCCGGCCCTGGTCATTTCCGTCATTCTCGGCTGGGATTTCCGGCTGACGATCTTCATGACCGGAGGACTGGTGATCTTCTACACGGCGGCGGGGGGGACGGAGGCGGTCAGCAAAACACAGTTGCTGCAGATGATCATCATTTCTCTGGGGATGGGAGCGGCGCTCTTTATGATTTTTCGCCGCTTGCCGCCCGACATCTCTTTGGCCAAGGCCGTTCATGTCGCCGGAAAGCTTGGACGTCTGAACGTCGTCAATTTCGCTTTCGATTGGAAGGACCGCTATAATTTTTGGTCGGGCCTCATCGGGGGGGCTTTCGTCGCCCTCTCGTATTTCGGGACGGACCAGTCCCAGGTTCAGCGCTACCTGTCCGGACGTTCAGTCGCCCATATCCGGGTCGGGCTCCTCGCCAACGGCGTGCTGAAAGTCCCCATGCAGTTTATCATTCTTTTCATCGGGGCCATGGTCTTCGTTTTCTATCAATTCGTCACGCCTCCGTTGTTCTTCAATCCGGTCGAGACCGCAGCCTTGAAAAGCAGTCCCTACGCGGACGCCTATGCGAACTTGGAAGCGGACCAGGCTCGCCTGAACGGCGAGAAGCGGGAAACCCTCAGGAAAATGCTGGCGGCGATCGATGCCCGAAGCGACGCGGACCTGAAGACCGCTTCTCAAGAGCTCCAACGAACGAGAGAATCCGAACTCGGCCTCCGGCGCGACGTCATCCAGCTTATCAAAAAAAGGAATCCCCTGGCCGAAACCAACGACACCAATTACATTTTTTTAAGTTTCGTGACCCGGTTTTTGCCGGTGGGGCTGGTCGGGCTGATCCTGGCGGCGATTCTCTCGGCCTCGATGTCGGCCTCATCCGCCGAACTCAACGCATTGGCCTCGGTCACGGTGCTCGACATATACAAACGAATTATAAGGAAAAACGCGCCGGACCGGCACTATCTCATCGCTTCGAAAATGGCGACGGTCTTTTGGGGAATTTACGCCATCTGTTTCGCCCAGTTCGCCAACCATCTCGGCTCCTTGATCGAGGCCGTGAATATTTTGGGGTCCCTCTTTTACGGCACGATCCTGGGAATTTTTCTCGTTGCCTTCTATTTCAAAAAGATCGGTGGCCAGGCCACGTTCATCGCGGCAATCGTCGCGGAATTGTCCGTCTTGGCCTGTTATTTTTTTACGAAGATCCCCTATTTGTGGTTCAATGTCATCGGCTGTTTGATCCTCATCGCCTTGGCGAATTCATTGAACCCCCTGTTCGCCGCAAAAAAACATGCAACGGCGTAACGCGACGCCGCAGCTTTTTAGCCCCGGTCTGATCTGCGTTTTCTCATATCTTTATGTGGTGGAAGAGAGAGGCTGGCTAAAGTCCGGCCCCAAAATTCACTTTGTGAATGAATTGAATTATGTTAATCTTACTAATTGTATAGTAATAATAGGGGATATAGGCGAGGTTATCACTCCGATGAGAGTTCCGAGCGCTGCTTCCGCTGGAGATCCCTGGGGATGTTATGATCGTTGAGGATAAGGGCACACCCGCGGCCGGAGTGTTCACGGTCGCTGCCATTCTCGTTTTTCTATTGCCCCTCGGTTGGAAAGCGCTCATCGCCCAGGACTCGATTGTCCCTCGCGTCTGGATCGATCGAGTCGTGGTTGCGGGAAACAAGATCACGGCTCAGGATGTCATTCTGCGGGAAATCCCCTTCAGCTTTCCCGCGGTTTTGGACGCAAACGATCTGAAGCTCATCGAGAACCGGGTCCAGAACCTGCGGCTTTTCAATCGGGTCGAACTCCGCGTTGACGAGCGCGAAGGCCAGAATGTTCTCACGGTCCTCGTCACCGAGAGCTGGTATATTTTCCCCGCGCCCGTCTTTTTCTTCGGTGAGCGCGATTGGAGCAAAATCAGCTATGGCCTTGAGCTGACCGACAACAATTTCCGGGGCCGCGATGAGAAGCTCCGCGTCGGGGGCTGGCTTGGATACAACCCCTCCTATTCCCTTAATTATTCCATCCCTTGGATTGGCGAGCGACAGCGCCTGATGCTCGGGGTGAGTATTTCCCAGGGGCAGACAGATAACAAGATCTTTGGCTTCCAGGAAGACAGGCTGGCGTTCAACCTGAGAGTTGGCAAACGGCTCTCCCTTAAGCTCGAGACGGACGTGCAATTTTCCCTCACCCGCGTCAAGCTGCCCCCCGAGTACCAGTCATTTTCCGCCTCCGGACTGGGGCAAGACATCGTCCCCAGTTTGTCCTGGCAGATCCAATGGGAAAACCGAGATTTGACCGAGTATCCCAGGAAGGGGACTTATCTAGCCGTCAACGTCCAGAGAACGGGCCTCGCGAAGGGCCAGCCCGATTATTGGCGGATGACATTCGACGGCCGATTTTATGAGCCGGTCCTCGGCTCGGTATCTTTGGCCGTCCGGCAGCTTTTCATCCTCAATAACGGGAACATGCCCGTCTATGCCCGGGTCTTCCTAGGGTTCAACGAACGCATTCGTGGCTATTACAACCTGATCCTGCCCGATCCTGCGCGCTATGCTGACTATCAGAGCTATAACATCTCCTTAACCAGCTTGGAATTCCGCTTCCCGATCCTGCCTGTCCGCTATTTCTCGATCGAGAACGGGCCGCTTATCCCGAGCTTGTTCCGAAACCTGAAATTCGGTCTCAGCGCCGGTTTTTTCGTGGACAACGGGATCGTCTGGAGAAACGCCGGGGACATCCGTCTAAACGATTTCTACATAGGCTACGGGTTTGGGATCCACATTCACCTGCCCTACATCAACGTATTGCGCATCGAATATGCGCTCAACAAATTGGGACGGGGCCAGCTTATTTTCGATACGGGCGTCAGTTTCTAAAGATAAAATCGGAGACACAATACTCATTTCCTATTTCCGGGAGTGCTGGGGTGAGCAGAATTAGGGAATTAGGTATTGTGTCTCCCAATTACCCCTTAAAGGCCGAGCAGGATCAAGACGCCGGCGGCGATGGCCAGGATCTCCATGATCAGCGTGGATTGGCTAAATTGCACTTTGAGCACCGGGATCAGCCCGTACAGGACGAGCCAGATGCCCAACAAGATCATTCCCACACTCTTCGTCACCTTGATTTTGGCCATTTTTTCACTCCTTGAAAAAAGTACCTAAGGCCCTGGGGACGCCCTTCGTCCCTTATTTTGGCAGTTTATCATGCGACAATGGCAATAGCAAGCGAGCCTTTTCGGTGTGGGCTAACCTCAGCCCAAGCGTGGGGGGACCAAACAGACAGCCTTGAGGACCACCGGGCTGGCGAGGATCAAGGGCCTTGCATGCTCTTCCGCTGCAGCTTATTGCGGCGATTGACATCGCCGCACGCAGGAAGTATCTTACAAATTGAAATCCTAAAGGAGGAATAACATGAAATCTGGCACGCAGGACCAGGCGGAAGGCAAGTTACACAAAGCAAAGGGTAAGCTCAAGGAGATCGCCGGGAAACTTAGCGATAATCCAAAGTTGGAAGCTGAAGGTACCGATGAAAAGATAGCCGGCAAAGTTCAGGAAAAGATCGGTCAGGTCAAGAAGGTTTTGGGGAAGTAGGGAGAGCGGCGTATGCCGCCGGAGCGGGACCGTAACCGGGCCGTCATCCGAAGCGTGCCTTGTCTCGAAGGGAGCCACCGACAAGATTTCATCCTTCAAAATCGCGTATAAGTAAGACTGGCCCCCGTCTAATAGCGCTCCGCTTTCTCATCGGCCGCCTTCATGCCGGCCGGTTCCGCCGGTCTATCTCCTCCGTCCCCCTCCGCCGCGGGATGAGCCGCCGGACCGGGAACCGGAAAATCCCGGGAATGACCTCCCCCCCTGGCCGGCGAACGAGCGGGGCGCGATCGATCGCAGCGAGCCCGATCGGATAGTTCCCGATGCCGTCCGGGAGCCTGCGGAATTCGATGACGGCCGAATGGCCCGCGTCGGAATCCTCGACGGATAGATGCCGGTGGCGGAATTCCCCGTGGACGAACCGGGCCTGAGCACGCGGTTCGACCCCCCTTCGAGTCCCCGCGGCCGCCGGATATCATCTCTCCGCATCACCCGATCGCCGGGGCGTCCGCCGCGGAAATACGCGCCGGCGTAGAATCCCCCGAAATACGAACCATAACCGTAGAACCCGGGATTCCCGAACCAGAACGGATTCCAGCCGAAGTACCAGGACGGCCAGGAATAATAAGACCACAGGTACGAATTCCAATAGGACCAATAGGGATAGAACCCTCCATACAAGTCAAGCGGCGATCCGGGCCAGAACGGGGAGAACGCCCCGCCATAGAACCAGGGCGATCGATAGCGCCCGGCCTCCGGCTCGCTCGAGGTCAGCGCCTCGTCGCGGCTCCGGCTCCAGCCGTCAAAGTCGTCTACGACCCGGGGGTTCTTGAAGATTTTCGTCTTGTTCTGGTCGATATCGATCCGGACCAGCCCTTTGTCCTGGAAGAGGTCTTCTTCCTGGGCGCTCCGGACCTTGACGGCTTGGTCTTTCAGATGAAGATAGAGGCTTCCCTCCCACAGGCTTAGTGTGGCGGAGTCCTTTTGGATGTCGGTGAACACGACTCGCGTATTATAGTCGAGCCGGATCCAATTCCCTTCGCCGATCTCGATCTCGACCCGGCCTTTCTGCGTATTAAGCTCGTCGCCCGGCTTGACAGCCATATCGGCCTCGGCCTTTTCGAAATTCTGGAAGAAGGCCCGGCCTTCCACATGGGTAATCCAAGCGGCCGCCTCGACGCGGTCGGAAGCGGGTTTCTCCTGGCCCAGGAGCAGGGCGGGAACGAGGGCCATCATCGCGAAACATGGGATTAGGAATCGTCTAAGGCTCATATCATCCTCCTTGCAGGATGTCGGGAAACCGCGCCCTTTGACCGGACCGGACTCCCGGCATGATCCTTCCTTATTATTATATCACAATTCTAGCACAAGTCTCGGCTTTCGATGACGCGCCGCCGGATACCGCGTCAACAATTTTCTTTCCTAGAAAACCATTTCTTTGTGCAAAATTGCGATAATAAGGCTTCCTCAAAAGATCTTATTTAAAGCTAACGAGCGGTTGATAAGTCCTATGGCTCGCCATATGGAACCGCGCCGTTTTGTACCCTAGAGTACAAAACGGTGTGCCCGTTGGAAGGGGGAAACGCGAAGCGGGTTCCCCCTCCAAATTGACTCCCATTATTCCTGCAAATATTTTCGTATAATTTTCTTGATGGGACACTACTGATTGTGTCTCCCAATTACAATAAAAGCAGCGGTCAAGACCGGTCGTTTTCCAGTTTGACTTTGCCGCGCGGCAGGGGTAATCTCGGTCCAATGAAACCGAAGTACCGCCGCATGTTGCGGGGGATGAAGGCTCAAGAGGAACATACATCGCCGGCCGCGGGAGCCGTCTGGTCCCTCTACATCCTGAAATGCGGCGACAGGTCCCTTTACACCGGTGTGACCATCGATGTAGACCGCCGGCTCCGGGAGCACCAGCAGGGCACGGCCTCCCGCTACACCCGGACCCGGCGCCCCTTGGTTCTGGCCTATCGGGAGGAGTGCGGCAGCCGGTCCCAGGCCTTGTCGCGCGAGTGTGCCGTCAAGTCCCTGAACCGGCAGCGCAAGAATGAGCTCATCTTGACTTCCCCCGGGGCTCTGGTTTATAAGGATCTCGCGCAACAAAAGGAGCCTGGACCATGATCGGCCAAAGTCTCCTGCATTATCGCATCCTCGAAAAAATCGGAGAGGGCGGGATGGGGGAGGTTTACCGGGCCGAGGACCTGCGCCTTCACCGCCAGGTGGCCGTCAAAGTGCTCCCCGACCTCTTTGCCGCGGATCCAGAACGGCTGGCCCGGTTCGAGCGAGAAGCCAAGCTCCTGGCGGCGCTCAGCCATGCGAACATAGCCGCGATCTACGGCTTGGAGGAGGCTGAGGGCAAGCGCTTCCTCATCCTCGAACTGGTCGAAGGGGAGACGCTGGCCGAGCGGCTGGGGCGAGGTCCGCTTCCGGTCGATGAGGCGCTCGAGGTCTGTCGCCAGGTCGCGGAGGGCCTCGAGGCCGCGCACGAGAAGAGCATCGTCCACCGCGACTTGAAGCCCTCGAACATCAAGCTCACGCCCGAGGGGAAGGTCAAGATCCTGGATTTCGGGCTGGCCAGGGCGTTTCTAGATAAGTCGCCGGTCGGAGTTATTGCCGGCTCGCCGACGATCACGGCCGCGATGACCCAGCCGGGAATTATCCTCGGGACGGCGGCCTACATGAGCCCGGAGCAGGCAAAGTGAAAGCAGGCCGATAAGCGTGCGGACATCTGGGCCTTCGGCTGCATCCTTTTCGAATGCCTGACCGGGAAAACCGCCTTTCCCGGGGAGACGATTACCGAGGTCCTCGCGTCGGTGCTCAAGGGCGAGCCGGACTGGGACGCGTTGCCGAAGGATTTGCCGGCGAATGTGAGCGCCGTCCTGCACCGCTGCCTTCAGAAAGACCGGAACCTGCGCTTCCATGAGATCGCCGACGCCCGGATCGAGCTGTTCGAAGCTCCCCTTGCGCCGCTAACGATAGAAACAGCTCGGCGTTTCCCTTGGATCTGGGTGATCGCAGTCGGCGTAGTCATCCTGCTCGCTGGCGTTCTAATCGGGCGACTCGTCTTGAAGTCCCCCGCTATTACGCCACATACCGTTCTTTCAAAGACGACGATCAAGGTCGAACCCGGATACTCGCTCGACGGAATGCGAAGAGCCGCGGAATTCCTCTGGCCGACCCTAACGGCCATGGATATTTCGCATGACGGCCGCTTTATCGTTTATTGCGCGGTCAAGGACGACGGTTCGTCCACACCGACGCCCGGGCTCTTTCTACGAAGACTCGATGAATTGGAGGCCAAACCAATCCGCGGGACCGAAGGCGGCATTTGTCCCGTCCTATCTCCCGACGACAAGTGGGTTTGTTTTTATTTAGAGAAAAAGCTCAGAAAGGTGCCCATCGAAGGCGGAGTCCCGCAGGATATTTGCGAATTGCCCAACGTGCCACATGGAATTGCTTGGGGCCCGAAGGGATTCTTGTATTTTGCCCAATCCCGCATCCTCGGCCTTTTTCGCGTTTCCGCCGCCGGAGGGACGCCGGAGGCGCTGACGCATCCCGACCCGAAGAGGAAGGAATTCGATCACCGCCTTCCTTATCCTCTCCCGAATGACAAAGGGCTCTTGTTCACGATCATGGCCCACGAAGCCGATAACCGGCCATCGGTCGCGGTGATGGACTTCGCTACCCGCGCCTGGAAGGTCCTTTTCGAAGACGGATCGGACGCCCGCTATGTCTCGACCGGCCATCTGGTCTTCCTGCGCCAGGGAAAGCTCATGGCCGCGCCGTTTAGCCTCGATAAGCTCGAGGCGAACGGGCAGCCAGTCCCCGTCATCGATACGGTCATGCATGCAATTAATGCGTCGTTGGTGACCTCTAATACCGGGGCCGGCCAATTCGGTATCTCGCCGTCGGGGAGCTTGATTTATGCGCCGGGCGGCTTCTTCCCCTTTGAAAACAATTCCTTGGTCTGGGTTGACCGGAACGGCCGAGCCGATCGGGTCGGGTTTTTGACCGGTTCCTTCACGAGCGCGCGGATTTCGCCGGACGGCAAGAAGATCGCATATGCCTCCCAAAAGCATCTCTGGATCTACGACCTTGAGCGAGGCGTTCCCGAGCGGCTGACCTCCTCGGGAAGCGTCACCTTCACGATCTGGTCGCCCGACGGAAAGCGGATTGTCTTCGGATTCCGCGAATTCGGCCCCGGGAATCTCTTCTGGATGCCCATCGACGGCAGTACCGGTATGGAGAAGCTTCGGACGAGCGAATTCATGGATTGGCCCGGGTCGTGGTCTCCCGACGGCGAGATATTCGCTTTTGTCGAGGTGAGACAAAGCCTAGATATCTTTCTGCTTCATATCAAAGATAAAAGCGCTACCCCATTTGCGGCGACAAGCGCTAATGAAAGCCACGCCGAGTTTTCGCCGGATGGAAAATGGCTCGCTTATCTGTCCGACGAGCTCGGGGCGACGGAAGTCTTCGTTCGGGCATTATCGGGTGGCAGGGCATATCGGATTTCTCTCGAAGGTGGGATAGAACCGCTTTGGGCGAAAAGCGGAAAACGGATCTATTTCCGGAACGGCGCTCGCATGTTTGCGGTCGATATCCTAAGGACGGAACCCGATTTTGCCGTCTCCAAGCCGCGGCTGTTGTTCGAGCAGGCCGGCTATGCTTCCGCGTCTCCAGCAAGATCTTTCGACATGACGCAGGACGAGCAGCGATTTCTGATGATCAAACGGGAGGAAAGGAAGCCTCAGCCTGTCACCGAGATGATCCTCATCCAAAACTGGTTCGAGGAGCTTAACCGCCTCTGCCCGGCAAAAAAATAGAACGCCCCTCTTTTTTTTCAAAGGCTCGGGGAATGACGCTTTCTCGCGGTCTAAAGCGTTATTATCAATTGCCGTGCCCGTCAAGGGACGAGCCAAAGGCTCGCCACTCGCCCGTGTCAACTATCGACGGGCGAGTACTGCGGAATTGGACTCCCAAGCAAAGCCTGGGGCCCCCATCCGCCGTGGATCCCCGGGTAAAGCCCGGGGCCCTGGCCGCCGTGAACCAAAAAAATGTGATGAACTTGACATTAATAAGCTGATAGCATATATTATATGACGGAGTATGAAATGGTAAGAAAAACTGTCATGATTGAAACGGATTTGGCCAATGATATCGACCTTTTCGCCAGAAAAGAGGACCGGGATTTTTCTGGAGCCCTGCGATATGCAGCCCGGATAGGCCTATTGGCCATCGAGAACCCCGAGTTCACGGTCCAGGAGATCAAGGATATCCTGGAAGCCAAGGCTGAGTTCGAAAAAGGAAAAATGACGGAACTCGATGTTCGGACGATTTGAATGCGGCTCCTCGAAACTCCGAAGTTCCAGAAGCTCCGGAAGAAGCTAAAGGAAGAAGACGAGAGAGGCGCGCTCAGGGAAGCGGTTCTTTACATACTTGAAAATCCGGAATCCGGGAAAAAGCTCAAGGGAGAGTTTCGGAACCTGCGTTCGTTCCGTTATTCGGCTAAAGGACGGGCCCGCCGCTTGATTTACAGGCACGAAAAAGATTCTATCGTCCTTTTCTCCTTCGGTCCGCGGCAGGGAATCTATACGTAATCAAAGAACGGTTTAGCTGAGAAATCTCCTTGCTAGCCAAAGGCGCGGCGCAAATCCCGCAAAACCGGGTATCCTGGGTATTGTTAAAGCGGTATTTGGGAAACTGCATGCCCGCCGGCCTCCTTCACGGCCATCATCGTTCTCGTTGACATCGATCAGCAGCCGGGAATATCCTTTGCTCGTGAAGGGCGCCAACGATTCTGATCTCAGCGGGGGGATAAATCCCAGGTCCGGCAAAAGGAAATTCCTTTCGCTCGCGCAACAAAAGGGGCCTGAATCATGATCGGCCAAAGTCTCCTCCATTATCGCATCGTCGAAAAAATCGGCGAGGGCGGGATGGGCGTTGTCTATAAAGCCGTCGACACTCATCTCGACCGTCCGGTGGCCATTAAAATCCTGCCGCCCGACAAAGTCGCCGACTCTGAGCGAAAGCGGCGTTTCGTCCTCGAGGCCAAGTCCGCGTCCGCGCTTCATCACCCCAATATCGTCATCATCCACGATATCGCCTCGGACCGGGGCTTCGATTTCATCGTCATGGAGTACGTGGACGGCCAATCCCTCGATCAGCTCGTCGGACGCCGCGGGATGAAGCTCGGCCCGGCCCTCGGCTACGCCGTCCAGATCGCCGACGGCCTGGCCAGAGCCCACGCCGCGGGGATCATCCACCGCGATCTCAAGCCGACCAACGTCATGGTCACCGCCGGGGGGCTGATCAAGATCCTCGATTTCGGGCTGGCCAAGCTGTCCGACCAAGCCCCTTCCGCTGCCGGCGCGGAGACCATGACTCTCGCCCAGGCCGAAAAGCCGCGAACCGAAGAAGGCTATGTCGTCGGCACGGCGGCCTATATGTCGCCCGAGCAGGCCGAGGGGGGAGTGGTCGACTCCCGTTCCGATATTTTCTCGTTCGGCGTCCTTCTCTACGAAATGCTCACCGGCCAGAAGGCTTTCCAGCGGGACAGCCGAATGAAGACGTTGGCCGCCGTCCTCAACGAGGAACCGCGCGCCGCCTCGGACATCAACGAGGCCGTCCCGCCCGAGGCAGAACGCCTCCTCGCCCGCTGTTTGCGGAAGGATCCCCAGCGGCGCTGGCAGACGGTTTCCGATCTCAAAGTCGCCCTTCAGGATTTGAAAGAGGATTCCGAATCGGGAAAACTCCCGGCGGCCGAGCACACTGCGCGCGCCCGGAAGCGGCCCGCTGCGCTCGTCATCGCCGGAGCGGTTTTCCTTCTCGCCGCCGCGGCCTTCCTGCTCCGCCCGTTGTTCTTCAAACCGGCCGGGGAGGCGAAGTTCGAAACCACCCGCCTGACGTTCGATTCCGGCCTGACCACAACGCCGGCGTTCTCGCCGGATGGGAAAATGGTGGCTTACGCCTCGGACCGTGAGGGAACCGGGACCCTCGATCTTTGGATCCAACAGGTTTCGGGCGGCAAGCCGCTCCGTCTGACCGATCATCCGGCCAACGATTGGTTCCCGGATTTTTCTCCCGACGGGACAAAAATCGTTTTCCGGTCCGAACGCGATGGCGGCGGGATCTACGTCATCGATACTCTGGGAGGGGAGGCCCGGCGGATCGCCGACAAGGGCACGCAGCCGCGTTTCTCTCCGGACGGATCCCTCGTTTCCTATGTCGTTATCCCCGCCTCGCTCGATACGCAGCGCTTCAAAGTTTTCGTTGTTCCGGCCAAGGGAGGGACGCCCCGAGCAGTCTTGCCGAAATTCCGATTCATCAGCATCGCTACGGGAGCGGGGCCGGTCTGGTCCCCGGACGGGACGGCCATTCTCTTCAGCGGAGCATCCGAGAGCGACCCCAATTCGTCGGACTGGTGGGTCGTCCCCGTCGAGGGAGGGGAGCCCATCCGGACGCACGCCGTGGCCAATCTGGCCTTGCCGGCTTACGTTCAGTTCCCCTATGCCTGGAAGGGAAAAGATGTTTATTTCATTTCCGGCACCACGGTCGAAGGCGTCAACATCTTCCGGGTCTCCATCGATCCGAAATCCCGCCGGATTTCAGGACCCGCTCTGCCCATCACGAGCGGACCGGGCATGAAGATGATGATTTCCGTGTTGGCGAACGGATCGCTCGTCTACGCCCATACAACCGCCATCATGGATGCCTGGAGTCTCGACGCCCGGCCCGATGAAGGTGTTGTGGCCGGAGAATTCCGCAAAATCACCCAAGATCTTATGCAGAAATTCTACCCCTCCGTAAGCCGCGACGGAAAGAAAATCGCCTTCGCGGCCTTCGGGGGGCTGCAGAACACGCGCATCGAAGTCCGGCTGAAGAGCCTGCCGGACGGGCACGAAACGGTTATCCCCTCGCAGGGTCAGTCCACGAGCTTCGCTCTATTTCCGAGGCTGAACGCGGACGGAACGATGCTCGCCTTCCGGGATTTTGTCGCCGGGAAGTGGCATACTTTCATCCTTCCGGCGGGATCGACGACCCCCACAGACGCGGGCGAGACGGGCCGGGTTCTGGATTTCTTCTCCGATCCCAATTGGGTCCTTGTGCAAACGAAATCAAATGCGCTGGCCAAGCGGAACATCAAAAGCGGAGAAACGACTCCGGTCCTCGAACTGCCGTCCGGATCTCTCAATGACGGCCATTTGTCCGCCGACAACCGCTGGGTAGCCTTCGGCACGAACCTGCCCGACGGTCGGGCGGCGATCTCCATCGCCCCACTGGGTCCTGTCCCGGCTTCGCCCCGCGATATCGTGCCCGTCGTCGAAAGCGATCACTATCTCAGCAACCCTCGCTGGTCTCCCAACGGGCGCTATGTCTATTATCTGTCCGAACAAAGCGGACGCTGCGGTCTGTACGCCCAGAAGCTCGATCCCCAAACAAAAAAACCGCTGGGCGAGGCCCAGGCGGTCTTTTTCACGCAGGGGGAACGCATCAACCTGAATTTTCCCAGGGGCCTCGGATTCATCGATGTGGCCGCGGACAAGATCATTCTCGCGGTGGACGAGATTACGAGCAACATCTTCCTCGTGAAGCCCGTCGCGCGTTGAACGGACGGAGCCCTACTCTCGTCGTCATCAAGCGGAGCCCCGCGCCGTGCGCCGAGGCCCTGCTGAAGTGACCTTACTTGCGGGCGTTGATGACGTCCAGGACCTTGAACAAATAATCGTAGCTCGGCCGGTCCGTCGTGTTCTGCCCCATGTACTTGAAAAGTAGAATCCCGTCCTTGTCCAGGATATAGACGCTGGGGATGTTCTGATCCACCTTGCCCCCACTCCACTCCGTCTGGAAAAGACCTAACTGCTTCGAAACCGTCCGGTCGGCGTCGACGAGGATCGGGAAGGGGTCGAGGATCTCGCCCTTCTTCAGGCTGAAATCCTTGGGATAGAATACGCGGGACCGCGCCATCCGCCTTTTGCCGACTTCGTCGAGCTTGTCCTGGTCGGGCGGGTTCTTGGCGACCCTGATTTTTTCGAGCTGATCGGGCAGAGCTTCGATCCAGCTCTTGACGATATCCCGGCTGTAGGGAAAGACGACCAGGATCTCGACGTTGTATTTCTTGCGGATCTGCTGGGCCTTTTCGAGATCGGCGAGTTCCACGTACCTGTAATTGCAGATCGTGCACCAATAGTCCTTGGCCGCGTACCCGCGCGGGAAGATGATCATCACGTTTTTACCCTTGAACTGGGAGAGTGCCGCGGTTCCGCCTTGGTAAACGGGGAGCGTGAAATCGGACATGGGCTGCTCGATGATGGCGGGCTTGAAGTCAGGCGCTTTCTGAGCCGGTTGAGCCGGCTGCGCCTGCGTCTGGGCCTGGCCCGCGATCGCTACGGCGGTCGCGCCCGTCGCCCCGACCAGCGCGATGAGTCCGATCACTGCGAAAATTCTTGAAATGACGGTTTTCATCGTTCCTCCTTGATCCTCTGTTTCTTTTCGGTCTTTTTTGTCTTTTTATTCTCCGGGGTCAACCTTCATCCATTTAGTGTACCACCTGTAAAATGAAAGTTCCAGGAGGACGGGATCGAGATCCCGCTTTTCTAAACTTGCCTTTTCATTAAGGCCGATTCTGTGATAAATTAAAAACCGGGCGCCGGGCTTAGACTTCACGCGGCCGGGCGCGCCGTGGAACTCCATGGATAGCAAGAAAAGGGTTTTTGTCTCACTTGCCATCTTCCTCATTGTCTTCGCCGTTGGCATAACGGGTTTCAGGATCCTGGGCGGGCCGGGGACGACTGTCCTCGACAGCGTCTATATGACGGTCATCACCATTTCGACCATCGGCTATGGTGAGGCCATTAACACGGCGAACAATCCGGCAGCTCGCGTCTTTACGATCGTTTACATCATCGTCTGCCTGGGGACGATCGCCTACGCCGTCTCGTCCCTGACGGCCTTCGTCGTGGAAGGGGAGCTCAAAAACATTCTTGGGAGAAGGAAAATGGAAAAGGAAATCGCCCGGCTTCAGGACCACTATATCATCTGCGGCTCCGACGAAACGGCCCAGACGATCGCCCAGGAGATGCTGCTCACGCAGAAGAAATTCGTGCTCATCGAGTCCGACAAGGAGAGGATCGAGCGGCTGGGGACCCTCGGCGCGTTGATCATCGTCCACGGCGATTCCACGGAAGACGGCGTCTTGCATAAGGCCGGCATCGAGCGGGCCAAAGGGCTGATCACCTGCCTGCCGACGGACGAGGCGAACCTGTTCGTGACCATCAGCGCCCGGAGCCTGAATCCCGGCCTCCGCATCGTGGCCAAGGGCGTTGACACGCGGTCGCACAAGAAAATGATCAAGGCCGGCGCGGACAGCGTTATTTCACCCGCCTATATCGGCGGCATGCGCATGGTCTCGGAAATGGTCCGGCCCGCGGTCACCACGTTTCTCGACATGATGCTCCGCGAGCGGGAGCGCGTGCTGCGTTTCGACGAGGTGACGGTCGCCGCCGGCTCGCCGCTCCTGGGCAAGACCATCTGCGATTCGAAGCTCGAGGAGAAGACGGGCGCCCTCCTCGTCGCGCTCCGCAAAGGCGGGGTCAAGGACTTCGATTTCAATCCGGCCAAGTCGACCCAGCTCGCGGAAAACGATGTCCTCGTCTTCATCGCCACGCCGGAGATGATCAAGGAGATGGATAAAGTCCTGGCTTAATTATCCGTTTTCTTATCCACGGGTTTTATATCCTCAGGGCCCGCTTCCAACAGGTCCGTCGATTTCCCCCCGCTCAAGTTCTCGAGCTTGTCGGAGAACTTGTCCAGTCTCTTTTCCGCGTCTTCATATTTGCTCTTGGCGTTGGAGAGGTGCGAGCCGAGGACCTGAAAATCGCTCTTGAACCGCGAGAGGTCCCCGTGGATCCGGGCCAGCGATTGGAGCATGGAAAGAGCGGATTTTTCGATCTGCAGTCCTTTGAGGCCGAGGATGATCACCTGAAGATAGGCATAGAATGAATTGGGCGAGACGGGGATGACCTTCTTCTGCATGGCATAGCTGAAGGTGCTTTTTTCCTGTCCGAAAGCCTCATCCTTCAGGATCGTTTCGTAGTAGATGTTCTCCGCCGGAATGTACATCAGGGCGAACTCGTAGGTCCCTTCGTCCGGCAGGATATATTTCGTGGCGATGCCGTCGATGTGCTTTTTGACGTCGGCGTAGAATTTCTTTTTGTAAGCGTCCTTGGCTTTTTCGTCTTCCTCCTCGACGAATTTCTTGAAGTTTTCGAGAGGGAATTTCGAGTCGACGGGGACGAGGTTTGCGCCGATCTTGACGACAGCGTCCACTTTTTCTCCGCTTTTGAAGGCGTATTGCGTTTCGTAATTGGCCGGCGGCAGGATCTGGCTCAAAAGGTCGTTGAGGAAGAGCTCGCCCATGCCGCCTCGAAATTTCGGCGCGCGGAGCAGATCGCCGAGCTCCGCGATATTTTTGGATTTTTCAAGGACCTCTTGGGTGACGATCTCGATCTTCCCGAGATAGGAGCGCACGTCGCCCAGGCTCTGGCCGATGTTGCCGGTGGTATCGCGGAACTGGGCGGACATGTTCTGGATCTGCTGCCCGATTGTGCCGGTCGTCTTCAAGAAATGATCGCTCATGGCCTGGAGCTGCTGGTTCAGATTTTGGGTGAGCTGGCCGATCTGCTGCTGCATCAGGGACAGCGCCTGGTTGTCGGTTTGCGAGCGGCGGATCTCTTCGATTTTGGAGGAGGTGGCCCTGACCGAGAAGAAAAAGACGGCGGCGATTACGATCACGGCGGCGATAAAGACAAGAAGGCTGATGATCGTCATGAGAAATTCCCTTCGCCGTGATTATAGCAATACGGCCGCATTAAAAATAGTCAAAAATAGTGCCCTTGCGAGACCGGGGGGTTTTTGCTACAATGGTGCGGTTTTTATGGCCCGTTAGCTCAATTGGTAGAGCAGCAGACTCTTAATCTGCGGGTTGTAGGTTCGAGTCCTACACGGGTCAGTTTCTTTCTCGTTCGAAAATCAATCACTTACGCGGAAATATTCATGTTGCTTGACATCGATCGGCGGCTGTGTCAAGTCTTTGGAGGGAGGGTGGTACCGATTCCGATCTGAACGGGAGGGCTCGTCGCGTTGCGTGAAAAAGCAAATCCTCAAGAGACCAGGCATAGGATACTCGCCGCTTATAGGTTATTTGGATTTTTCTATGAAGACGCCCGTAGTCACCCGTATTCATGGGATGGCGCTATATTTCTGACGAGTGATACCAATAGGGAAAAGTCTTATTTGACCGGCGAAAAAGTGAAGCTTATGAAAGAATATCAGGATATGCTCTCGAAGGACGGTTTGATGCTTGTCAAAAAGTGCAAGGTCGATTATATATTGGCTGTAGATAAAAAGGACGACACTCTGATAAAGCGGCTTACGGATTCAGGGCATGAGAAAGTTTATAATGATGGACGATATTCTATCATAAAAATAGGAAGGCGCTAATGGCCAAAATAGGACTTATACCTGCCGCTGGAGCCGGTGTGAGGGCATATCCTACCACGAATTATATCCCGAAAGTTATGCTGGAGATTGCGGGTAAGCCCATCGTATTGAGGAATATCGAAATAATGCGGGATAAGCTCGGTATAAAGGACATATTTGTCATTACCGGTTACATGGCCGATGTCATTAAGAGTTTTTTAAAGGACGGCTCGGCATTCGGAGTTCGAATAAAGTATATAAACTGCGATGAGCATACGGTCGGGCTCGCCAGGGGGATCCTACTGGCAAAGGATATTATTAAAGAAGACTTCGTGGCTATCCTGGGAGATGAGGTTTACATTAATTCCGATCATGAGATCATAAGCGATATAAAGGGATGGGATTTTGCGGTTGGCTGCGCTCTTATGCGTAGTGACGACGCAAAACTTATAAGCAAGAATTATACGGTCACCGTGAATGGGGACAGAATAACGACCTTAATAGAAAAACCTCAGCACATTGAGCATGATATTCTCGGATGCGGCACATATCTCTTTACCCCTGCGATATTCGATGCCATTGAGAAGACGGCGCCGTCAAAACGATCTGGCAAGGTTGAGTTGACCGACGCAATCGGTACGCTCGTCGCGCAGGGAAAGAAAGTTTACCCGCTATTCCTAATAGGCGAATACCATAACATTAACTCCGTTGAGGATTATAACTTCGCAAATTACATGTGTCGAGCCACCTACTTTAACACGTTCAAAGTAAGCGTGGTGATACCGGCGTACAATGAGGCGGAATCGATAGCGTACGTGGTCAAGGATTTTGTCGATAAGGTGGATGAGGTGTTTGTCGTTGATAATTCATCGAAGGATCGGACTCGTGAAGCAGCGCTCGAAGCTGGTGCCCGGGTGGAGACGGTCAGTCTGGAGGGCTATGGGGACACTATACGGTACGGACTTGATAATGCGAAGGGCGACATCCTGGTGGTGGTCGAGGCGGACCATTCTTTCAGGGCCAAGGACCTCGGCAAGTTTCTCGAATACATGAAAGATTCTGATATGGTTATCGGCACGCGCACAACACGACAGATGGTCGAGCAAGGCGCTAACATGAAGGGGTTGCTCAGATGGGGAAATGTTTTTGTTGGCAAGCTGGTCGAATTCCTGTGGTGGGGCCATGAGCCGCGTTTTACCGATGTCGGATGCACATATAGGGCAATCTGGAAAGATACTTATTTAAAGATAAGAGACCGATTGGAGGGCGTAGGTCCGGAATTTTCTCCGGAGATGATGATAGAGGTCTTACGCGCGCGAAAGCGTATCATTGAGATCCCGATATCATATTATAAGCGTTCTACGGGCGTGTCGAAGCATTCCGAGAATTATCTCAAAGTGTCGAAGACCGCCTTGAGAATGCTAGTGATGATCTTTAAAAAGAGGTGGAAAAAATGAAGTTTAAAGGCTATGAAGTAACGCATAATCCTCCGGAAGATGCCTGGCTAAAAGGGTATTTCTATATTAATACTCCTGCTGTTGCGGGGGATGTAAGAAAATTGCAGTTTTCGGATAACTACTTCGATAAGGTAATCTCGTCTGTTTTTTTTGAACACTTAAGCCCTGAAGACAATGCGTTGGTTTTGAAAGAAGCATACCGTGTGTTAAGACCCGGCGGAGCTCTTATCATCAAGACCCCAAGAGTTGAAATATATAAGCCAATGATAACGTCTTTATTCGAAAGGAATCTTAGTATATGAGAATTCTAGTTACGGGTGGTGCTGGTTTTCTAGGAATAAATTTGATCCGCCTTCTTATGGAGAAGGGTGTTAAGGAGATCGTTTCGGTTGATATTGCGGAATTTGATTATCCCGAGCGGGATAAGGTGAGGATCTTCAAGGGTGATATAAGAGATGCTACGTTGATGGATAAGGCCATGGAAGGGGTAGACATGGTCGTCCACACTGCCGCAGCGCTTCCGCTGTATAAGAAAGAAGAGATATACTCGATAGATGTTGACGGCATGCATACAGTCCTCGACGCTGCCCTAAGGCATAAAGCGAAGAGAGTTGTTCATATTTCTACCACCGCTGTTTACGGAATACCAAAGAAACATCCCATATACGAGACAGATCCGCTCGGAGGTGAGGAGGTCGGTGATTACGGCAAAGCGAAGATAATGGCTGAAGATGTCTGCAAAGAATATCGAAAGAAGGGGATGTGTATTCCTATTTTGCGGCCCAAGTCGTTCATAGGACCAGAGCGACTCGGGATATTCGCACTCCTCTACGATTGGGCATACTCCGGAAAGAACTTTCCGATCGTAGGGAAAGGCGATAATCTCTTCCAGTTGATGGACGTCTATGATCTGTCGGAGGCGATCTATGCCTGCTTGACCAAAGATGCGCAGGCGGTTAATGATACGTTTAATCTCGGAGCAAAAGAGTTCAGAACAATACGGGAGGATTTCCAGTCCGTTCTAGACGAGGCGGGGTATGGCAAGCGGATCGTCTCGTTTCCCATTAAGCCGTCACTCTTTGCGCTCGAGCTATTGCACTATCTGAAGCTCTCCCCGGTATATAAATGGAATTACGGAACCGTATACGTAGAGTCCTTTACTTCAATCGAGAAGGCGCAGAAGATCCTCGGATTCGATCCTAAGTATTCGAACAGGGACGCACTTATACGCAACTATAAGTGGTACCTTATCAATAAAGATAATTTCGGTAAGGCCACCGGTGTTTCTCACCGTGTTCCGTGGAACCAGGGAGTCTGGAAGATCGCGAAGATCTTTTTTTAGAGTGTGAAAAAAATAGTTTATTAAAAGATGTGATCGCAAGACGTTTATTCTCTAGGAGCCCTTAAGGTCTTTTTCGGTGTTTGCTTCTTTCAGGATATCAATACCCTTGATATTGAGAAGTTTAAGACACAAAGGCTCAAAGAGGGCAATTCCAAGGCAAGGGTCAACCGGTATTTATCCCTTTTGAAAAAAATGTTCAATCTGGCTATTGACTGGGGTTATGCCAAGGACAATCCAGTCCGGAGGGTGAAACTCTTCTCAGAGAAGGACAACTTGAAGGAGAGGATTCTGACGGATGATGAGGAGGAGAGGCTCCTGGAGGCCTCCAAGTCCCATCTGAGGCCGATTATCCTCACCGCTCTTCATACAGGCATGAGAAGAGGAGAGATTCTTGGCCTCAAATAGCATCAAGTTGATCTAGCGAAACGGATAATCCGGGTTGAGAAGACTAAAAGCGGAAAAAACCGGTTTATCCCCATCAGTGAGTTCCTCATGTTAGAGCTCGTGAAGCTCAAGAAGGAAAACGGTACGTCCCAATTTGTTTTCTTGAACCCCAGGACTAGAAAGCCCATGACAGATGTTAAAACAAGTTTCAACGCGGCCACCAGGAGAGCTGGAATTTATGGGCTTCGCTTCCACGATTTGCGGCACACCTTTGCCAGCCGCCTTGTTGAGATGGGATTTGACCTGATCACCGTGAAAGACCTTCTTGGTCACAACAGCGTAATAACCACCCAGCGTTATACGCATGCCAATGCGGAACAGAAGAAGAAAGCGGTTCATGCACTGGGACAAAAAGCATCCCCCATGTCGGATTTCATCCCCGCCGTGTCCACTCGGCCAGAAGGTACGGTTCTAGTTGATGTATTATCAACGAATTAGAGTGGTAGAGCAGCAGACTCTTAATCTGCGGGCTGTAGGTTCGTGTCCTACACGGGTCAATTTGTTTTTCATATGTAAATCCCAGAATTTTCAAAGCGTCGGCAATTTCCTGCTTCACAGGGAAGGCCGTCAGCGGAAGGACACTATGAATTGGACGATCTCCGAGACGCTGCCGGTCCTGACCGGCATGCCCCAGGTCCCGACCCCGCAGGTGATGTAATACTGCGTTTTCCCCCGGCGCCAATAGCCCCAGTTTTGCTCGTACATCCTTTTGTTGATGAGGTTGATGGGGAAAAGCTGGCCGGCATGGGTGTGGCCCGAAACCTGGAGATCGATTCCGTTTTGCTCCGCTTCCTCAAGATGGAAAGGCTGATGGTCCATCAGAATCAGGGGCAGGCTTTTGTCCATCCCTTGCAAGATTTCGCCGAGCGGCTTCCGGCCGTCGCTCACACGCTCGGCCGAGCGGTCCTTGCGGCCTATGAGGTAAAAGGCTTCGTCGATCTTGACGAATTCGTCCTGCAAAACCCTGACCTTGGCCTTGGACAAATAGGCGAGGTTCTTGGCCAATCCGCCGTAATATTCATGATTGCCGGTCACGGCGAACACGCCCAGCGGAGCTCGGATAGTCTGGAGCGTGACGACCATTTTGTCCTCTTCGCTCGGGGAGATGACGATATCCACGATGTCTCCGGCGAGGAGGACGAGGTCCGGCTCGAGACCGTTGATCTTGGCTACGATCTTTTTCAGATGACCGTCGCCAAAGAACGCGCCGAGATGGATGTCGGAGACCATGACGATATTCAACCGCTCCAGTGTTCCGGCTTTTTTCTCGATGGTCAGGTCAAGCCTGCGGACCCTGGGATGAACGGCGGCCATAATACCGCCGATGAGGACCAGAGCTATGACTCCCAGGACGGCCCAGAATGAAATGAACGCGGCCTTTTGTGGATTCCCGGCGATGCCCCCCGGGAAAATGTGGAATAGGGCATTGGCTAGGCGGAGCAAGTCGATGATGAGGAGCAGAAAAAAAGCATAAATCAGCGCCGCGATAAAGATCCCGCCCACATAACTGAGGAAGGTCGTCAGGAACTGGGGCAGGATTCGTGTGGCCAGGCGGCTGAGCGGATAGGAAAGAACGAAAAAGATCGCGATCCCAAGGAAGATCCATCGTGCGGTCTGAGCGCCGGCCAAGGCCTGCCAGCCGCGGCGAACGACATAGAGGTTCAGCAGCCCGTAGACGATGAGCATGGTTATGAAATAGCGGCTCATTTTCGAAATCCTCATTCGATTTTGGAGTCTTTCAATATAAATCAAAAGGCCGGCTCATTCCATCCTAAAAATTACAAGTATTGTGGCTCCCTATTTTCGATATCGAACGCGGTTTGCAAGACCCGGCCGCGTCAAGAAATCGCCAAGAAGGCGATTTTCTGCTAGAATTCAATAAAATGTTCAACATCAATAGATTCAGCATAGGCGCCACGGCGGCCATTACCACCAGCATGGGCTTGATTGCGGGATTGACTCAAGGAGACGGCGCAAAAACAAGCATCATTACCGGCCTTTTGATAATCGCGATCGCGGATAATATCTCCGACTCTTTAGGTATCCATATCTATAAAGAATCGGAGGGAGCTTCCAGGCGAGACATTAAATCATTCACATATGGAAATTTTATCGTCAGGTTAATTCTGGCATTCACTTTCGTATTGATCGTTTTGTCACTTCCTTCGTACATCGCTCTCGTCGTTTCTTCAATCTGGGGTTTGGTTTTACTCACGATCTTAAGCTATCTCATCGCAAAAAATAAGAAAACAAGTCCAGTTTTAGAGATCGTATGGCACTTGATCATTGCCTTGATCGTTATTGCCGGAAGTAAACTTCTGGGCAATTTCATTTTAAAGAGGATCATTTTGAAATTGAAATAAGACAGCTTCCTTTCATAAACGGGGAGGAACGAGCGAATGTCAAAAAATAATCTTCGCGTCTTCATCGGCGCGCTGCTTGTCGCCCTTGGCGCGGTGGGCGTGGCCGCGTGCTCGCACTCGAAGGCCCCCGCCGATCCTGATTTCGATCTTGTCATTTCTAACGGACACGTCGTCGACGGCACCGGCTCCCCGTGGTTCCGCGGCGACGTTGGGATTCAGGGGGACCGGATCAAAGCGATTGGCGATTTGAGGTCAGTATCGACGCGAACCCGAATCGACGCCGCTGACCTTGTCATTGCGCCGGGTTTTATCGATATGCTGGGTCAGTCCGAGTTCAGCTTGCTGGTCGACAACCGCGCTGTCAGCAAGATCACTCAGGGCATAACGACAGAGGTGACGGGCGAAGGAACGTCGATTGCTCCGGTCAATGATCGGATGATCGAAGAGGCGTCACCCATGTACAAACACTTCGGCGTGATAGCCGACTGGAGGACGTTAGCGGAGTATTTCAGGCGATTGGACGAAAGCACCCACCCGGCGATCAACCTCGCCACGTTCGTCGGAGCGGGCGGCCTGCGCCATTACGTGATAGGCGAGGAAGACCGGCCGGCCACGCCCCAAGAACTGGAACAGATGAAGAAGCTCGTAGCCGAGGCCATGGAGCAGGGTGCGCTCGGCCTGAGTTCTTCTCTGCAATACATGCCGGACCGTTTTGCGACGACCGATGAGCTCATCGCCCTGGCCGGCGTCGCGGCGCAATACGGCGGCATCTATCTCACGCACCAGCGCTCGGAAGGAAACAAGATCTTCGAGTCTCTCCAGGAGGTCTTCACTATCGCGGAGAAAGCCCACATTCCCGCTGAGATCTGGCATCTGAAGGTCGCCTATAAGGCCAATTGGAGCAAAATGGCCGAGGTGCTCGCCCGAATGGATGCCGCCCGCGAGAACGGTCTCGACATTACGGCGAACCAATATCCTTACATCCGGGCGTCCAATGGTCTCGATGCCTGCCTGCCGCTTTGGGTTCGCGAAGGCGGGTTTGACAAGATGCTTCCGCGCCTGAAGGATCGCGTGCAGCGCGAACGCATTAAAAAGGAGATGGAGGATCCGGCTGTCACCACTTGGGAGAACCAGTGGTATGGGTCCGGGGGTGGGGACGGTATTCTGCTCGTCTCGGTCCTCAATCAGGATTTGAAGAAATATGAAGGGATGAATCTCACCGAGATCGGCAAGCAACTCGGCAAGGACCCCCGTGACGTCGTCATGGATTTTGTCATTGCCGATAAAGGGCAGTGCTCCTGCGTCACTTCGATTATGAACGAAGATGATGTGCGGACGGCCCTGAGACACCCGTTTGTCTCAGTCTGTACCGACTCGGAGGCGAGGGCGGAAGACGGGCTGTTGTCTGAATCGAAGTCTCATCCGCGTGCGTGGGGCACGTTCCCGCGCATTCTCGGCAAATACGTCCGTGACGAAAAGCTGCTGAGGCTTGAAGAAGCCATCCGAAAGATGACCTCGCTCCCCGCGTCCCGCGTGGGGCTCCGCGACCGGGGGATTCTCAGGCCGGGGATGATGGCGGATGTGGTGGTTTTCGATCCGGTCACGATCCGGGACGTGGCGACCTTCGAAGATCCAAACCACTGCTCGGTCGGCATGAAATACGTGTTCGTCAATGGCCAGGCGGTCGTTGCGGAAGGCAAGGTTACCTCGAAGCGGCCGGGCCGTGCCCTGCGCGGGCCGGGATACGATCGAAATTTTCAGTAAGATGCGGGGCATCCTGATTCGACGCCTGCCGGCAGCGGTTCTTTGCGGAGTATTGGGTTTTCTTTCACCCAAGGCGGAAGCTTCCTCGTCTGAAATTTACCGGCTCAAAGTTTCGTTGACCACGACCTCTGATTGGACATCCGTGGATTTCAAGGACGTCCCCATGGGAGCGTTCATCAGCGAGATTAAAGAAGGTTCGAACGCGCCGAACCTATGGATCGATAAAGGCCCTAATTTGGGGATCGCGAAAACGAGCTATGATCAAACCAAAGTCGTGATCGATTTCGAAGTCTATATCGATCTTGAAGGCTATCAACAAACTTTCCTGACACTTGGAATCAGCAAGGGTTGGCTGAACTCCACGAACGTCGTTCTCTTCAATCAAAATTCGACGTCGGCCGTGCTCATCGCAAGTTACGCGCACGAAGGCGTGGCCGACCCAAACGACCCGGCCAACAGGAAAGAATTCAATGTCCCTTTGGACAAAATCACCGAGGGAGGGCCGCTGCCGTCTCGTTCCTATGAGAAGACAGTTTTGTCTTTCTACTATCCTTGGTTCGGCACCCCTTGGGGGCCGACGGGCTATTGGCATCAATGGATACCGAGCCTGCCGCGCTATGGCTCCGCTCATACGCCGTATTACGGCTTCTATGACTCCTTGGATGAGACGACCATTCGACGCCATATCCAAGAGGCGCGTGAGGCCGGAATCGACGGGTTGGTGGTTTCCTGGTGGGGGCGCGATTCCTTTGAAGACCGGGCGTTCAAAAAAATTCTGCCTATCGCCGAAGAAGCGTTCTTTCCGATCACCATCTACTACGAAGCGGCCGATAACATCCATCAGGTTACCGATGACATTCAATACCTTATCCAACAGTATGGCCAGAGCCCGAGTTTTTTCAAAGAAGGGGATGTCCCGGTCATTTTTATCTACGGGCGGGTCATCCTGAAATTCAGAAAAGAAGAATGGGAATCCTTGTTTCAAAGCTTGGACCAAAAACGCATACGCTGCTTTCTCGTGGCCGACGGGCTATGGAATTACCACCTGGGGGACGACAGCTTGGAATTTCTCTTTGAACTTTTTCAGGGTGTTCACGCCTATATCCCCATCTCGCTCGACGAGATATCGCTCCGCGACATGAATGTCGTGAACTCGCTTCGGGCCAAAGGAAGGAACGTACTCTTCGCGGCCACGGTCGTCCCCGGCTTCGACAATACCCCGACCCATGATCCAGGCTTCAAGCGAGAGCGGCAGGATGGAGCCTATTATCGCCAGGGATGGAACGCGGCCATGGCCGGCAAACCGGACTGGATCCTTGTGACCACGTTTAACGAATGGCATGAGGGGACGGAAATCGAACCAAGCGCGGAGTCAGGAAACCAATATTTGAAATTGACCCTTGAGCTGGGAAACGTTTGGAATCCCATTAAAAAGCTGAGGATCATGACTCAAGCGGGGGGGACGACGGAGCCGGAGCCGGGGACGTATTCTTTTGACCTGGGACATGAAGCGACTGTCACAGCCGTGCCCGACCTCTATTACGATTTAAAAAGCTGGAGCGGAGACGCAACAGGGAGGACGAATCCGATCACTATTACTCTTAATATGAATAAGCTCATCATGGCGAATTTCATCAAAATAAATGCGCCTTTAAATTTTGTCGTCCGGCGCGTGTTGAATCGTTCCCTGGCTCAAACCGAATATATCAATGTTCTGACTTGGGACGCCAATCCGGCTAATGAAGATATCGCAAGTTATAGGGTTTATCTCGTCGAGGAAGACCAAAAAACATTGCTCGCGACATTGGGTTCGGGAGATTTTATATACCAGCATCGAAAAACGGACAAGAATAAGGCGTATACGTATTGGATCGTCGCGGTCGGCAGCTCGTCGAGAGAAGGCGAGCCTGCGGTCGTGACGTTCGAATGAAAATTGTCCGGACCTGTTTTTGGGAATCGCTCACTGGCGGGGTTCACCAAGACCTGACCGGCCCCGTGTCGATCTGGATGAAATCGGAACTCCGATAGTAGCCGGTCCCTCCCCGGTTCATGGACTTGGCGATGTCATAAAGCTTCTTGGTGTCGACGCCGGGCAAGCGGATGTCGATGGCGCGGCCCTTCGTATGCAGGCTTCCCAGGGCTACCCCGCTGGTGCGGTTGTGGAGCATGGTGTTCGTTTGAGGCGAGCGATAGCCGCAGACGATATGGACCTCTTGATGATATCCGGTTTTTTCCAGCAGATCATAGAGAAAATCGAGGAGACCGGGGTCTATCGGATGTTCCTCGCCGCCGATGGTATCCCGCAGAATGTGGTTGATCTTGGCGAGCGCCGCTGGAGCGTAGTCCTTACCGCGTCGATAAATCACGGTGAGGTGCTCTTGAGAATGGGTATTGAAAAAAGCGAGGGTGCGATCTTGCCCAGACCCCGGCGCTTGGGCCGCCGCGGCCATAACCAGGAGGAACATCACGCCGGCTGGTGCCAAAGCCCGACCCAAAGCCTGTCGAAGAAATCAGGCCGCCGGGTTCTGTTTTTTCTTCGTCGAAATCTTGAACGGCATGTACAGCGGACAAACCCCGAAGCTGCTCGTCCCGACGAAAATGACCGCCAGGACGCCCAAAATGAACGCGCCCGTCCCGGTGATTTGTTTCGTGAAGTAGAGAACCGCAATCACGACGGCCAAGATGAGCCGGATGATCCGATCAACCAAACCCATGTTCGTTTTCATGCCGCGCTCCTTTCCTGAGATGCCGAAATTCTGAGTCATAATATAACACACTTCTTATATGATCGCTGAATCATGGGGAGACACAGGACCTGTTTCCTTGACAAAAATGGCCCGACGCCGCTGGTAGCCGTTTCTCTTGATCGATATTATTTCCAGATACAGCGCGCGACCGAATAAGCCGGGAGATCGATGTGAAGCGATGATGTGACCGCTGACACCGTCGCCGCCTTCTTTTCGTATTCCCAGAGCGCTCCCGCGCTCACGATCTCGACCGTTTCGGGCACTTTCCCGTCGCGAAGGGAGGTCAGGTCGAGGATGCGGTTTTTTGCGGAGGCGTTATCGATGATGAGCGTCGTCTTTTCGGCGGCCGTGAAGAGACCACCTTCGATCTCGTAGTAGCGCTCGTGTTTGGCGTTGGCACCATCGATCCGCGATGCGTTTTGCTCGGTCATCCGCTGGAATGCCGCGCCGCCGTTGGCCGCTTCGTTGAGCCAGCCCAGGGCGACCGGGACTGGAAGCGGAGCAAAATTCCCGTGGCCGACGGGGACGTAGGAGTTGAAGGTGGTGCCGAAGGTGAACATGAAATACAGCGAGACCGTGACGGTGTCATGGCGAAGGAGCGCGAGCGCGGTGCGCGTGCACAGGTGAAGCAGCATCGGCGGCGTGACGGGGTCGATCTTCTCTTTCGCGATAACGCTTGCCCCGCGCGGGCTCCATTCGGTGACCCATATCTGTTTTCCCGGCAAGCGCTTCTCAAGCGCGTCGATAACGGTGTCGACACCTTCATCGGCGTGCGCCATCAGGGCCTTGAATAACGCGGGGGATGTCGAGGGCGAGGGGTGTTCGGAGAGCACGTCAGCCCGTCCGGTGACCGTATTAAGGCGCGGGTACAGATGTATCGTCACGGCGTCGAACCAGGTCTCGGGTTTCAGCGAATCATCCCACGAACGCAGCCGTTCGGCATAGCGGTTATGCTCGTCGTCGCCGAGGTCGAATGACCCCGGCGACGCCTGCACGGCGATCTTGGCGTCGTTGGGAAGATAAGGGCGAAGAGCTTCACAATATTCGCGCATGATCTTCATCGACGTCTCCGCGTTTGGCCAGCGCTTTAAGACGTTCGGGTCCATGACCATCGCAATGTAGAACTCGTTGCCGAGCTCGATATGCGACGGCACGATGTTCAATTCCTTAAGATGCTTGAACCATGCGATCTGCTCCTCGATCGTCGAGGTCTCGAGGTTGGGGACAAATATGACGTCGGCGCCGATCGCGTCGTTGAAGGGCTTATACGCTTCGTACGTGACGCCATCCGGGAACCCTCGCGCGATCTTTGGTGCGACGGTCGCCCAGTATTTCGTATATGTGGAACTGTTAGGAGAGGCGTTGACGACAGGGACGCCTTTGCGCCAGTCGTAATAGTTCGCATCGCTCCCGCCGGGAAAGCGGGTGAAGGCGAGGTGGAGCGTTTTGAGGATGTCTTGCTTTTGCGTATTGGCGAGAAGATGCTCGAAAAACGGCGCGATGCTTGCGCCCAAGATCCGCGCGGGCAGTATGCGCGGCGAGCCCGATGCGACAAGCGCGAGCGGCTTCGGCGCATCCGTGGAGAATAGATGTGTTACGGCGGCGAGAAGAATGACGGGGATAAGAAAACGCGAAGGACGGCTCAAAGAGTTCCCGGGTCTTTCTTTTTCTTCTGCTCTAAAATCGGGCCGCTTTGGTCCCCGTTGTTATTGTAGCCTTGGGTTTCCCAATAACCGCGGTAATTCGGGTCGTTCGACAGTTCGATCTTCGTCACCCACTTGGCCCATTTGTAGCCCCATTTGTCCTCCGCGACGACCAGGAACGGGAAGCCCCGTTCATCGGGCAGAGGGATGTCGTTCATGTTGTAGGCCAGAAGGATGTTTTTCTTCGTGATGTAATCGAGCGGCAGGGATGTCGAATAATCGTCATAGGACCTGAAGATGACCGTGTTCGCGGCCGGCTTGACGCCCGCTTCTCCCAATAAATCCGCGATCGGCACGCCCTCCCAGAGGATCTTCACATCCCAGCCTTCGACGCAGTGAATGACCGTGATTTTCGAAACGGCTTTGCGCGACAAAACGTCCCGGTAGGAATAGCTCAAGGATTTATTGACGAGCCCGCTGATTTTCAGGTTGTACTTGGCGATGTCGACGTGCTGCGGCCCTTTGATGGAGTTCTCCTCGAATTTCCCGATCGGGTCCAGTTTTTCACCCCTGTATTCTTTGACTTCGACCCGCTGGATCTTCTCTTTCGTTTGATCCTGCGCGCACCCCAGGAACAAGGCCAAACCCGCCGCTATGGCCAGGACGCCGTATTTCCTGTTTATTTTCAAAGGACGCGTCCCCCGAAGGATATTATTTTTCTTGCGGGAAAATGTAGATCGCGATCGCCTTTCCCTTGCGTTCCGGCGATATTCCGAATATCGCCCCCGCGATTTTCGCTCCAGCCGACGGTTCACTCAGGGCATCCAGGATGATGCCATTGGCCCCAAATTCTCCGGCTTTCTTTTTCATCGCGTCATACATCCCGCTCTCCGTGGTCCACGTCGACGAACCCGTGGCATTCAATAAGGCGACTTCTTCATATTTTCCGGGGACCTTATCCGCCGTCAGGTAGATGACGACTTGATCGGCCGGGACGATCGGACGCTGAGGCGCCAGCCCCAACCTGGTGGCGTCAACGCTGACACATGCGACGAGCGAGACTAAAAGTATAGACAATATCAAAGCTCTTTTGCCCATCTTCAAACCTCCTTCTCAAGCTTTAAAAAAACCATTTCTCGAATGTTATATCGTCCATAGACTCACGCGGTTCGGCACCATCCGTGAGGCGGATGTCGGAATAGATTTCCTCGGAGATCATCCGGACGCGCTTGATGAATAAAAAACCGCCGTTGACTTTGTACCAGGTCCGTTTGGGAATGAAGACCGGCCCGGCGAAAATTTCGGCCTCCGCCTCGACCTCGAGTTCTTTGACCATCGAGGGTGTCTCGGAGGGCTTTAAAACCGCCTTGAGGGCATCGCCCGTCTCCGGGTCGATGGTGTAGGTCCCCTCCCAGTTGTTGGGATCTTTGATTTTGGCTTTGACGTCGAGAAGCACCAACGGGCGGCCGTCGGCGTCTCTCGTCTCCCGGAGGTTGAATATGAACCCGGGTCGTCGTTCCGGGGCGAAGGGGAGAAGATCCTCGATGCCGCGGGGCATCCGGCGGGGATTCCGATTCCCGGCCTGGGGTTTTGTTTGGGGCTGCGCCGCGCGCCGGGCTCTATCCTTTTCCCGCTGCACGCGCAGATTGGCGATATATTGAGCGGTGATGTCTTTGGTTCGGCCGTCCTCGGTGACTTCGGCCTTGAGGATCGTTTCTTCGCGGCGGCCTTTCACGACGGAGACGGTCTTGGTGATGACCGTCGTTTTCTCCGGATTCCATTTCCGATCCGTTTCGATCTTGGTGTTTGTTACGGTCGCCGTCCAACTTGCCGTCGCGGCATAGGATTCGATCCGGGCCGCGACGCGGTCGAGAAGGGCGCTGATGTCCGCGGGCGTTTGAGCCAAAAGCGGGCAGGAGGCGGCGATCAGCACGGCCAGAACCGCCGGCCGGAACCAAAAACGCGAGTGTCGAAGGGTCGCTAGCGTCATGTCTTCCATAGGGATACCGCCCACAATACGACGAAAATCAGGGCGATTCCGCTGACGACCAGAATAAACGTGCCGGTCGAAATTTTTTGACGGACTTCGGCCGGGAATTCGCTTCTTGGAATTTTCTCGCAATTCTTGCATTTGAACGCTCCAAATGCGGCGAAGAACATGGCGCCCACCACGCCGGCAGCCAATTGCCCCGAGGTGCTGCGGCCGCGTTGAACAGGTTCTCCACATCTTGGACATTTGTAGGCCATATTATTCTTCTCGGCGAATGCTTTGTTTCGAATCCCTCCTCTTGAACACGCGCGAAATATAGCACCGCCCGAGGCGTGAAGTCAAATGGACGGGAATCAACGCTTGCGCTATGTGTGAGCCCTATTATATCCTCATCCCCGATGACGTCTTAAATAAAAGTCGAATCATGATCCAAAGAGGTTCATAAGGTGATCCGATGAGTGAAAAACCGATCAAAGTCTATCCCTATCGCTGGCTGGTCCTTCTCGCCTTCGCTCTTGTGGCATGCATGACGCAGGTGCTCTGGATAACGTTCGCCCCGATCACCAGCGCCGCGGCGCAGTTCTATCACAAGTCGGACTTGACGATCGGACTCCTGTCCATGAGCTTCATGGTCATATATGTTCTCATCGTCCTGCCTTCGGCCTGGGTGATCGACACCTTGGGTTTCCGGGCCGCGGTCGGTATCGGCGCCGTCCTATCGGCCGTCTTTGCTCTGACGCGCGGCATATTTGCGTCGAATTTTAAAATCGTATTCCTCTCCCAGATCGGTATCGCCGTCGGCCAGCCTTTTGTGATCGGCGCCATCACCAAGGTCGCGGCGCGCTGGTTTCCGGTCAAGGAGCGAGCTCTTGCCTCCGGACTGGGTTCTCTGGCGCTTTATCTCGGCCCTCTGGCGGCGATGCTCATCACCCCATTTTTAGCCCTCCGCTTTGGCCTTGGTCCTATGCTCGTGACCTATGGCATCGCCGCGGCTGCCGCGGCGGTCATTTTCCTCCTCGTAGCCCGCGAGCATCCGCCCACACCGGCCGGCCGGGATGAGCGGGTCTTGATGTTCGTCGGCCTTAAATCCATGCTTCGCCAGCGTGACTTTATCTTCCTTCTCCTGATGTTCTTTGTCGGGCTGGGCATGTTCAACAGCGTCTCGACTTGGATCGAAGACATCGTCCGGCCGCGGGGTTTTACGATTTCTCAGGCCGGAATGCTCGGCGGGCTGATGCTCATCGGCGGCATTGTCGGCGCGATCATCATCCCGCTCCTTTCCGACCGGTCCCGCCGCCGGAAGCCGTTCATCCTCATGGCCATGATCGGATTGATTCCCGGACTCCTGGGCATGACCTATGCGACGAGCTACTGGCTGTTGCTGCTATCGGGTTTCGTTTTCGGTTTTTTCCTGCTGAGCGCCGGACCTATCGGTTTCCAGTACGCAGCTGAGATCACTCACCCGGCTCCGGAAGGCACATCCAATAGCTTGCTGTTGGTGATGGGCCAGATATCGGGAATCGTCTTCATCTTTCTTATGGACGCGCTCAAGGTCCCGTCAACCGGAGCCATGACGACTTCGCTCCTCGCCCTGGCCCTTCTCGCGGTCGTCAGCGTTATTCTCGCGACGAGGCTCCGTGAATCGCCGGTGCATTCTCGGTGACAGTCAACGGAATCCTTAAATTCCGTGAATGTCAACGAGTCAAGGGACGAGCCTTCGGCTCGCCACTCGCCCGTGGCTTATATCCACGGGGGAGTACGGCAGAAGTGGACCCCCGGGCAAAGCCCGGGGCCCCGGCCGCCGCCGGTATGTATCGCCGGATTATTTGATCACCTGGTAATAGCTGGCGTATTTTTTCTGACGGGGGGTGGGTTTGAATCCATCCGGCTTATAGCCGAGCGTTACGGCGAAATAGACTTCACAGCCCTCGGGAATTCCCATTTTCTGATGGTTCTTCCCATCCAAGAAATAGAATTTGGCGAAGCCTATCCAGCACGAGCCGATATTGAAGCTCTCGGCCGCGATCAGCATATTTTGGATCGCGGCGCAGACATCGGCCAGCGGAGTCACCGCGTCTTTTCGCGCGGCGACGATCACGGCGGTCGGAGCATTGTAAAAGATATTATAGTTTTCATTTTTTCCGGCGTTGACGATCCAATCGATGCCGGTTTTCTGCATGACCCGTTTGCTTCCATCGCTGATTTCCTTGAGGATGTCCCTGTTTTGGACCACCGAGAAATACCAGGGTTGATCTCCGTGTCCGCTGGGAGCCGCCAGCCCCGCCTCGAGGATGGCGAAGAGCTCGGCGTCCTTGATTTGTTCAGGTCCGAACTGACGGAGACTCCGCCGGTTGTGGATGGCTTTTAATACGTCATTCATTGTCATTCTCCAAATGATGAAAATTCAGGCGCCACTATAACATTCGCTCAAAGCCGCGGTCAACGTTCCGGTAGCCCCGGAGCGGATAATCTGATTTATGAGGCAAACATTCCTTGACAATCTTAATGCCTTCGTCGTATTTATTCACATATTTGATGGGAATATTTGGCCTGAACCATTGTCTTTATCAAAGAAGGTACTTCTCGCATTTTTATATGGACGGGCCGGAATATTGGCCCGTTTTTTGCTGTGGATTTGGACAAAGGGAATGAAACCGTATCTTCGCGCCTTTCGCCAAATTGGGCTATAAAGCAACGATACTTTATATATCGGCGTTTTTATGATTGAATATCCTGCGTATCGATCGGGGGATCGCGAAGGGAGCAAATTGAGATGATCATTCCCAAAAAAATCCTGAACTTTGTTCTGGTTTTTCTCATTCTTGCCGCCGGCGTCTACTTCATCGGCGTCAAAAAAGTGTTTCAACCTAAGCATAATCAACAGGCTGGAGAATCGGCCGCGCTATCTGGAGCTTCTGGCAAAGGCGCGCCCACGGCCGCGGCGAATCCCGCTTCCGGGGCGCCCGATCAGAAAGTCGAAGCGACGCCTCTTCCGGTCAAGGTCGCCGTCGCCCATAAAGCCGATCTTGTCATGACTCTCAAATCGCCGGGCGAAGCTTTTACGGAGCGGAAGATTACCCTCAAGGCCGAGGTTTCCGGAGAAGTAAAAAACCTTTACGCGGCCGAAGGAAAACACTTCAGGGAGGACGATCTGATTATGGCCCTTGACGATCTGAAATACCGTCTCAACCTCGAGAAGCTCGAAGCGTCGCGATTGAAAAGTTTGTCCGAAATGTTCCTCGAAAGGCAATATGCCGCTTCCGAGCAGGCGGCCGTCCCGGCGGGCGCGCTGGAAAAGCTCAAAACGGCCCTGGCCGCTTTCGAAAAGGCCGCATCCGTTTTTGAGAAAGGCGAAATCTCCCGCGATCAATACGAAAAAGTCCGCAATGATTATGAAATGGCCTTGATCGAGTCGGGTCGGAGAAAAGACGACATCATGGCCACCTCCAAGAACCTGACCCAGACCGATATCGACATCAAACTCGCCCGGATGGATCTCGATAAAACCCTTGTCCGCGCGCCGTTCGGCGGAGTCGTGACCGACATCAAAATTTCGCCGCGGGAACACATTGACGCCGGCCGGGAGCTGTTCACCCTGGTGGACCTCGGCCGGATCAAGGTCAAGGCTAAGGTCCTCGAAAGCGAGATCGGCAAGATGAAGACAGGCCGGGAGGTGGACCTCCGGTTCAGCGCTTATCCGGGCAAGGTCTTCAAAGGGACGGTCGAGGCGATCAGCCCCATCGTCAATTCCGACGATAAGACATGCTCGGTTTTCATCACTATGAGCAATCCGAACGAAGAGATAAAGCCCGGCATGCATGCTGAAGTCGAGATCGCCGCGGAAATCTACAACAATAGGCTTCTCGTGCCGCAGGATGCCGTGCTCGTTCGCGGCGGCCGCAAGCTCGTTTTTGTCATCGAGGGCGACCTGGCCAAGTGGCGTTATGTCGGGATCGGCCTCGAGAACGAACGCTACGCGGAGATCCTGGACGGCGTCAAGGAAGGCGAGCAGGTCATCATCGAAGGCCATTTCACGTTGGCCCACGACGCCCGGGTTTCGGTCGTCAAATAACCCGTCCCAGTCCATGTCGAAGGGGGATATGATGTTCAAAAGACAAAAATCCATAAGCGCGTTCCTTCTGGTTTCGTTTATTGCCTGGTCGCTCGTCCTCGCCCAGGAACGCGGCTCCGGCAAGCCGTCCCAGGCGATGACCCTTCGGGAATGCATCGCCGCCGCTCTGGCCAATAATCTGGACCTCTCGATTGCGGCGTATGATCCGGCCATGAGCGAAGAGTCGATCTCGGCCACGATGGAACAATATCTTCCTCAGTTCAGTCTCAGTTATAACAAATACGACCAGACCCAGCCGGGAAGCTGGGGAGTCGAAGGGCAGAGCATCCGGACCAAGAACGATAATTATTCGCTCACCCTAAGCGAAAAAATCGTCACGGGCACAATCGCCTCGCTTTCCTTTTCGAACGGCATGACCGATACATCGCGGGCATATTCCCTTGTGAATCCCGCCTACAATAGCGAATTCAGGTTCAATTTGACGCAGCCGCTGCTCAAAGGATTCGGGCCCAAGGTCAACCGGATCGCCACGCTCCAGGCCGAAAACCTGAGAGACATTTCGGTTTCGACCCTTAAATCCACGTTGCTTCAGATGATATTCGATATCGAGAACGCTTACTGGAACCTGTATTCGGCGATCGAAAACATGAAGGTTCAGGAAGGCTCACTCGAGGAAAGCCGGACGCTCCTCAAAAAAAACCGGGAGGCTGTCCGAATCGGAACGAAGTCGGCGTTCGATATCCTGGGTTCGGAGGCCGAGGTCGCCCAGTATGAAGACGCCCTCGTCTCGGCGCGGCTCACGGTCGAACAAGGCGAGGCCTTGCTGAAGAAGCTCCTGAATCTGCCCGCGGATTCGCCGGTATCGGGCCGGACGCTGATTCCCGCGGATACGCCCATGATCGAAAAGAAAGATCTCGCTTACGACGAGGCGTTACGCATCGCCCTGGATCAGCGCCCGGAAATGACCCAGTCCGCGAAAGAGATAGAAAATTACGGATATAGTATCAGCTCCTATCGGAACGAGCTTCTTCCGCGGCTCGACTTGACGTTTTCGGCCTGGAGTCCCGGCCAATCCGGCGTTCTGTACGTCTATGATAACAACAATTCCATCACCGGTACCCTCATCAATAAAATCCAAGGCAGCCGGACGGACGCCCTTAAGCAGGCCTTTAAAATGACTTATAAAAATTGGTCGCTTCGGCTGGATTTCAATCTTCCCCTGGCCAATATTTTCACACGATCGAGCCTGGCCAAGGCCAAAATGGAGCGCGACCAGGCGCTGCTGAAATTGGAGCGGGAAAAGCAAAGCATCGCCTATGAAATCGCCGACGCGATCAAGACGCTGGAAAACGCCGCCCGGAGAATCGAATCGTCGAGGGTTTCGCGCGAGCTTCAGGAGAAACGCGTTGCGGCCGAAACGCAGAGATACCAGCTCGGCCTCGTCGGAAGCGAATGGCTGCTCAGCTATCAGCGGCAATTGACGGATGCCCGGACGAGCGAGATCCGGGCGTTGATCGATTATAAGCTCGCCGTGGCCAAGCTCGAGAAGGCCATGGGCACGACGCTTCAAACGATGGGCCTCAAGTTCCGGAACTTCGCGTTTTAAATAATAAGGGGGAAAGATGATTAAAAAAATGATGGCGATCGGATCAGCGATGTTCCTGTTATCCCTTCTTGCCCTTGCCCAGCAAATCATCGAAAACTCGGGCAAGCCGCTCTCAAAAAACGCCGGGCGAGTGATCGGGCTCAAAGAAGTCCTGAAAATAACCGATGAGAGCGGAGCGTTTTATTTTAAATATCCGAGAATTTCCGCGATCGGGCCTGACGGATCGATATTCGTCCAGGATAATGAGCAGATCCTGCATTTCGACAAAGACGGAAAATTCGTCCGCAATTATTTCAAAAAAGGCCAGGGACCGGGGGAAATGACTAATGCCTTCGCTTTAATTCCGAATGCGCAAGGGCTTTGTATCGAAGCGTACGCTCCCGGAAAGCTCGTTTGGTTTGACGGGCAGGGGATGCTTGTCAAGGAGCGCCCGGTTCGCCCTGCGGGACGCTCGCTAATAATCCTGCAAGCGATCTTCAGCGATATGTATATTTTTTCGAGTTCTGAATTCCCCGCCGTCACGGGTGAGCCTCAGGTCCTCGATAATCCGTGCACGATTTTCTGCATGAAGGACGGCACGGAGGAACTGAAAAAGCTCCAGTCATTTCCCGTGAAGGCATGGGTCGTTACGTCCGGCGGTGGCGGGGGCATGTCTTCTATGGCCCCGTTTTTCGCGGTTCCGTTGAAATCGGGCTTTTTGGTCATCGTCCATACATCGGAATATCTTATAAAAATCCTCGATGTCGCAGCCAATGAGGTCATTCGCGTATTCAATAGAAAATACGATCGCGTCGAAACTCCGCCGGCTAAACCCCAAGAAAAAGCCGGCACGGTGATGGTCAACAGTATGACGCCTCCCCGGCAAAAATATTTGAACGATATCTCAAGGATTTTTGTCAAAAGTGACGCGATTTGGGCGGTGACTTCGACCAGAGATCCGAAAAAAGGCGTCATGATCGATGTTTTCAATGCCGCGGGCGCTTATACGGACAGCTTTTATTTGAATGTTCCTGCGGGAGTCCAGTTTTTCATTTTCGGCGATTTTTGCTATACGGCCGAGAAGAATGCGGACGAGACATATGCGATCAAGAAATACAAAATCGAATGGAAGGATTGAAGATGCGCAATTCACGCGGAGAAGAGATGACTAAAAAAGCGATCGCGATCAGCTCAGCTTTATTCCAGGCATCGATTTTTACCACTCCTCAGACGCTTTGGAGAGGATGAAATATACAAGGAGATCATCATGATAAAGAGAATTTCCGCGTGTGCAATCGTCGGGTGTTTTTTCATAGCCATAGGGTTGGCCGTGAGCGTTCTCCCATCTCAAACCTCCCCATGGAAGGGCAAAATCGAAACCGTTGACGGAGTCAAAGTCATTCGAAACCCGAATGAGCCTCTTTACGGCAACCTGAAGCTCGATCTCGCGGCAGATCTCAAGATCGGCCGGGCGGACGACGAAAATTATCTTCTTGACCGCGTCCGGGACATCGAAGTGGACAAAGAGGGGAACATTTACGTCGTCGATTTACGGAATTTCCGTGTCCAGAAATTCGATAAAAACGGGAAATATCTCCTGACCTTTGGCCGGAAAGGCCAGGGCCCCGGCGAGTTCGATTTGCCTATAAAGGTCCGGCTTGATGAAAGCACCGGGAATATCGCCGTCCAGGACCAGGTTTACACCATCGAATATTTCGCCTCGGACGGCAAGCCGCTCAAGTCGGTCCGGCTGGCCAACGCTTTTTTTGATTTTCGCATATCTCCGACTGGAACGGTCTTTGCGATCATCGGAACCGAATCCAACCTGAAAGTCATGCGCAGTCTCGGCAAGATCAACGGCCAAGGTCAAGTGGAAAAGATTTTCGCGGAATTTCCCTATAATCTTTATATCCAGAAAATGGGCGAAAGTACGATGTCCATCAGCACCGGTCATGAGCTTTCCCTCCTTTTCAACAGGCTCGGCGAAGAGTCGCTGATTTACGGATATTCGAGGAATTACGAACTTACGGTCGCGGATTTCGACGGAAACACGCGCTTCCGAATCGCCAAAGACGAGCCTCTTCCCAGGTTTACCGACAAGGAAAAAAGTGAATTTAGAAAAATGCCGCTCCCCGAGGCAAAACCCTATTTTTATGCGTTGTTCGTCGATGACCTAGGCCGGATCTATGTTCAGAGAAATCAGGCGGACTTCCACGTCAAAGACGATATCCAGAAAGAACTCGATGTCTTCAGCAAAGACGGATATTTCTTGTATCGGACGAAGCTCCCGAAGGATATGTACGTCATCCGCAGCGGATACGTTTATTGCTGCGAAGTCGGCGATGAGGAAATCATCAAGCGGTACAAGATCAAGAATTGGGATACGATGAAAGCGTCGGCCGAAGGGAGCTAATTCAGCGAAAAAAAATGAACGAGCGCATTAGAAGGGCATTTCCAATCATCGTTTTATCATTCGTCCTATTGCCATTGATCCTTTTTTCCCAACAAATCATCGAGAATCCTGATAAGCCGCTCGCGAGGAATGCCGGCCGGATTCTCAAACTTCAGGAAGTCTGGAGAATCACGGACGAGGGAGGACGGTTCTATTTCAAAGCGCCAAGCAATCTTGAGGTTGCCAAGCGCTATTCCGCCGAGTGGCTCAAGAAATGACGGATAAATCGTAGGGAAAGGATGAAGCTCATGACCCGACCGACAGGTAATATCGCGGCCATTTTTGGGGCCATAGTTTTAACGGTTTGTCTTTATCCGGCGGCAAACGCCGACCGATCACTCGCGGAGATCTATAAGACCGGCAAGGTCCGTTTCGTCCCGGAAATGACCATTACGGACGCGGCCATGGGCGGGAAGGAATTTTTCGGAATGGTCATGGATATCGCTTTGGACGATCAAGGCTTTATCTATGTCTGCGATTACAAAACCAATAACATCAAGAAATTCGATTCGTCCGGGAAATTCCTCAGGACGATCGGCAAGGCGGGGCAAGGTCCCGGTGATTTCGACGGACCGAGCGAGCTCGAATTCTCGCATGGACGTTTGGTTGTCCGGGAGGGAATGAATCGTCGCGTCTCCATTCTCCATTCCGACGGATCATTCATTAAATCCATTCCCATAGATTTTCAGAAAGGATCCTGGATGGCCATGCGAGCCCTGCCGGACGGCCGATTCATGGTCCAAAAAGAAAAAGTCGATTACAACGACTTGAACGCTCCCCAGGAACTGTATCTCGATCTCTATTCGGCCGAGTTGGATTACATCAAGACGATTTATCACAGACAGGTCCGGAGCAATAAATATATCCGAGAACCGTACTATTCAAATGTCCCCATTCCGTTTGCGCCCATGGTCTATTGGGATGTCACGGCGGACGGAAAAATCGCCGTCGGATACTCGGATCATCTCGAGATCGAGATCTACGATCCGGACAAGGGAAAGATTTCCGGCTTCACCCATTCCTCCAAGGCGGTCGAGGTGACGTCTCAAGATCAAGAGCAATTCTTCGCGAACATGAGCAGCTCCGTTCGAACGGGTTCGAACGTGGTCATGCGGCGCGGGGCGCCCGAGTGGATCGTGAAAAACACCGAATTTCCAAAATATTTTTCCGCTTTTCGCGACGTGAAAGTCGATGGACAAGGAAACATTTGGGTCGTCCCGTGGACGTCCGCTTCTCAAAAAGCCGCGCCGGATTTTGACGCATTCACTCCGGACGGCAAATTCCTGGGCCGTGTCCAAATTGACGATGAAAAATTCATGCCTTATCGACCGTTTTGGCTGCCGAACGGATTTTGGTCCGCGAAAACCAGCGCGGACGGTGAATATCAGGTCGTGAAATATAAAATCACTGGTCTGAATTAACCTGAAGAGGCGGCCATGAAAATCGCGAAATACGCTATCGATCGGCCGGTGACGACCATGATGTTCTACCTGGCCATCGTCCTGCTCGGCCTGATTTCCCTGCGTCAGTTGAGCGTCGACCTCATGCCGAACATCAGCTATCCGCGCCTGTCGGTCATGACCGAATATTCAGGCGTCGCCCCTGAGGAAGTCGAGACGCTGGTCACGGCCCCGCTGGAAGCGGCGGTCGGGCGCATCCCCGGCCTACGGCGCGTCGAGTCGGTGTCCAAGGAGGGCGTCTCCTTCCTGACCCTCGAGTTTGCCTGGGGCTCGAACATGGACTTTACCATGCTCCATACGCGCGAGGCGCTGGACAGCACGCGCGAGAGCCTGCCCGAAGGCGCCCGCAGTCCGACGATCATCCCCATGGACCCGCAGAGCAAGCCGATCCTCGTTCTAGCCTTGTCCGGCGAGGGGGGACTGCTCGATCTCAAGGAATTCGGCGAGGAACTGGTCAAGCCGCGCCTCGAACAGATTGACGGCATCGCCTCGGCCGAGATTACCGGAGGGATCGAGCGCGAGATCCAGGTCGAGATCGATCCGAACCGGCTGGCCCTCTATGGGCTGACGATCGACGAGGTGGCCGCGCGCATTGACGCCTTCAACCGCAACCTCCAGGGCGGGACGATCCGCAAGGGCACGTTCAAGTACGCCATCCGTGTGGTCGGCGAATTCGAGACGGTCAAGGAGATCGGCGAGATCGGCCTGAAGACGACCAAAGAGCGGGGTGTGGTCCGCCTTCTGGATATCGCCCGCATCCAGGATTCGATCAAGGAGAGGCAGGGGATGACCCGGCTCGACCGGAAAGAGAGCATCGGCATCCTGGTGCACAAGGAAGCCGGGGCCAACACCGTCCAGACGACGAAGCTGGCCAAGTCCGTGCTCGAGCAGATCCGCAAGGAGAATCCCAAGATCAACGTTTTCATCGTCTCCGAGCAGGCCGCCTATATCGAGTCGGTCGTCGCCGCCGTCAACGACGAAATCGTCCAGGGCGCGATCTTGGTTTTTCTCGTTGTCCTGCTTTTTCTCCAGGAATTCAAGACCCCGATCATTATCAACATCGTCATCCCCATCTCGATCATCGCCACGTTCAACCTCATGTACTTCTGCCACATCACCCTCAACATCATGTCGCTGGGCGGACTGGCCTTGGGGGTGGGCATGCTCGACGACTGCGCCGACGTCGTTTCGGAAAACATCTTTCGCCACCGGAGCATGGGCAAGAAGACGGCCCAGGCGGCCTATGACGGCGTGCGCGAGGTCGGCGGCGCGGTCGCGGCTACGGCCTTGACTACGGTCGTCGTCTTCCTGCCGATCATCTACGTCCGCGGTATCGCCGGCCCTCTATTCAAGGACGCGGCCTTGACCGTCAGCTTCTCGCTGCTGGCGTCGATGATGCTGGCCCTGACCCTCCTTCCCATGCTGCAGGGACGATGGGTCAAAAAGCGGGCCGAGTTGGGATTGCCGCAAAAAATGGAACCGGTCGATTTCGGTCTGCCGAAAAGACCGGCGCGGCGTTTTTCGTTTCTCCTTTGGCCCTGGAAGGGATTGCGCTGGATCCTCTATAAGATCCCCCGGGGCGTGCTCGCGGTTTTGCGGGCCGTCCTGGGAACCTTGTGGGACGGACTGAAGACCATCGCCGAAGTCCTGGCTTGGCCCTTCCGCCACCTTTTAAAGCTGGTTTTCCGGGGCTTCAACGCCGTCTATCATCCGTTCGTCAAGCGCTATCGTGGCTGGCTTGTCTGGAGCCTGAACCATAAGCGCATCATCGGGGCGGTGACGATCGTATTCTTCGCCGTGACGTTCGTCATCGGCTACCGGCTGCCTCGTGAGCACATGCCCAAGATCAAGGCCATCTCCTTCGAGGTGAGCCTGAAAACGCCCGTCGATTACTCGCTCGACCAAACCGCGGGCGTCGTCCAGACGCTCGAGCAGCACCTCCAGACGATTCGGACGGTGAAGAAGACCTTTTCCCAGATCGGGCTGGTCAGCGGCATGGAAAGCTTGAACCCGGACGTTGCCCTCAACGCGGCCAAGATCTACGTTGAGGTCGCTTCGCCCGCTGATTGGGAACCGGCTCTCATCAGCCTGCGGCGGAAGCTGGCCGATTTTCCCGACGTCACGTATTCCATCGCCGGAGAGCAATCCGTTCTGGCCGATTTCCTGACGTTTTCCTCGAGCGAGATCAGCCTCAAAGTCCAGGGATTGGAGCTGGACCGCCTGAACGCCATTGCCCGCGATTTGGTCGGCCGTTTGAGGACGGTCCGCGGGCTCGTCGATTTAAGCGCCGCGAGCGGCGAGGGCAAGCCGGAATTCCGGATCAAAATCCGCAAGGACGCCCTCGACAAATACGTCGGGCTCACGCCCGGAGAGATCAGCGGCTGGCTGGTCAACGCCGTACGGGGGAAGAAAGCCACGCAGTTCAACGAGATGGAGAAGAAATACGACGTCTGGGTCCGGTTGGGCGAGTCGTCGCGGGCCACCCTCGATTCGATCCTCAACGGCGAGCTCCCGCATCAAGGGACGCTTATCCCGCTGCGAGAGCTGGTCACGGTGGAACCCGCGCGGGGGCCGCAGGAAATCCGCCGCGAGAACCAGCAACGGGAGATTGTGGTCTCGGCCAACCTCCAGGGCGCCAAACTCAGCCAGGTCGTTCCGGCCATTAACGCGGCCATCAAGCAAATCAAGCTCCCCGAGGGCTATCAAATTGTCTTTGGCGGCGAACAGGAGGAAATGAACAAATCTTTCCAAAGCCTGATGCTGGCGCTTGGGTTAGCCGTCTTACTGACGTACATGATCATGGCCGCCCAGTTCGAGTCTCTTCTGCATCCGTTCCTGGTCATGCTGACGCTCCCGATGGGCGCGGCCGGCGCCTTCGTTTCGCTGTGGGCCGGCGGGCAGACGCTCAACGTCATGGCCATCATTGGCATGGTCGTCCTGGTCGGGCTGGTGGTGGACGATGCCATCGTCGAGATCGACTTCATCAATCAACTGCGGCGCGGCGGAAAGGGCCTGCGGGATTCCGTCGTCGAAGGGTGCATGACGCGGCTGCGAGCCATCTTGATGGCCTCGCTGGACACAGTCGCCGGGCTCATCCCCATGGCCCTGGGCCTTGAGCGCGGATCAGAGCTCTTGAAGCCCCTGGGCATTGTCGTGGCCGGCGGGTTGTTGTTCTCGACCCTGCTGACGTTGATTTTGATTCCTGTCGTCTATGAGGCGGTCGAAGCGCGGAAAGAGCGGCGGGGCATCGGCGTCCATGCGGGCATCGTCGCCGAAACCGCGGCGGAGTAGGAGCGGCCATGAAATTCTTCGTCGACCGGCCGGTGGCGACGGCCATGATCTTTCTCTCGCTCCTCGTCCTGGGCGTTTACTCGTTTCTCAATACCCCGCTCGAACTGGAGCCCAATGAGAATTATCCGCAAGTCGATATCCAGACTTCCTGGCCGGGCGTTCCGCCCGAGATCATCCAGACCAAGATCACGGCCCCGCTCGAAGAAGTCGCGGCAACGGTCAAGGGCGTCCAAAAGATGACTTCAACTTCGGCCATCGGCTTGTCGCAGATCACGCTCGAGTTCAGCTCCAAAACGAACATGGAGTTCGCCACCCTCGCCCTACGCGAGAACATCGACCAGGTGCGACGGCGCAGCGATTTCCCTGCCGGAGTAAGGCCTATCGTCCAAGCCTACGTTCCGGAAGATTTCCGCGTCCGGCCGTTCCTGAGCTACACGGTCTCGGGAAACTATTCCCTGCAAAAACTTCGGGAGCTGGTCAAGGACAAGATCGAATTCGGCTTGGGATCGGTTTCCGGCGTAGGCCACGTCGGCGTCTCCGGAGGGTCCAATCCCGAAGTCCGGGTCACGCTGGACAAGGCCGCTCTTAAGGCTCTTAACATCGAACCCTACCAGGTCATGATGGCCATCCGCGATCGGCTGAGTATCTATCCTTCGGGGCGCGTCGTCCAGGGGACGCAGGAATATCTTTTCAAGTTCACGGATGCGGCCCGGGACATGCGCGAGATCGGAGAAACGGTCGTCGGTGCGGCCGGAGCTCATCCTGTCCGGGTCCGCGACGTAGCCCAAGTCGGATTGGCTTACGGCGACGTTTACTCCATCCGCCGCATCAACGGCCGGCCGACGATCGGCGTGACCGTCATCAAAGAGAAGGGCACCAATACCCTGCAGGTATCCCGTGAGGTCAAGCGCAAGGTCGAGGAGATCAAGCGCAGCCTGCCCGGCGATCTCGATTTCAAGATCGTCGACGACGAGAGCCAGGAGATCCGTCAGAACCTCAACGATCTTTATCGCCTGGCCGCGATCATCACGGCCATCGTTTTTCTCATGATTTTCGTAGTCCTGCGGCGCTCCAAGCCGTCCCTGCTCATCCTCTCCTCGATCGCGTTTTCCGTGGTCATCACCTTTCTGCTCATCTATGCGTTCAAGATCTCGCTCAACATGCTGACCCTCGGCGCCCTGGCCCTCGGGTTCGGCATGTTCGTCGACGACGCGATTGTCGTCTTCGACAACATCCTGCGCCAACGGGAGAAGGGGCTTTCCCCGCGCGAGGCTGCGGTCCAAGGTCCGAAGGAGGTGTTCACCGCCGTCCTGGCGTCGACGTTGACCACGGTCTCGGTCTTCTGTTGTTTCCCGTTTTTCCAGGGGCGGCTCAAGATCTTTTATCTGCCGCTGGCCATCGTCATGACCTCAGCCCTCCTGGCTTCGCTGGTCGTTTCGTTCACGGTCATTCCAGCGCTCTCGCCCCGGCTCCTGCGTGAACGGAAGATCAAGGCCCCCAAGCGAATGCGAGGACGGTTTGACCGGGTCCTGCGCTTTTTTCTTCGTCATCCGATCGAGGTCGTTCTCGTCGTCGCCGCGATTCTCTTCGGGACCTATAAGTGGTTCCGGGCCGAAGTCACGATCGGAGAATGGTTCCGTTGGTATTCCAAGGATTTTCTCTACGTCAGCGTCGGCATGCCGCCGGGCACCGATATTTCCAGGACCGACACGGCCATCCGGATGTTCGAAACCAAGGTCATGGAGCAACCCTACGCCAAGGACATGAATGCCGACATCGCGTCTGAAAACGCTTCCATTCGGATCGGCTTTCCGCCGGACATCGAGCGTTCGTACCGGCCCTATGCCCTCAAGGAAGAATTGATCCAGTTGGCCACCCAATTCGCCGGCCTGAACATCAACGTCAGCGGGTTCGACCAGCAGTATTACTACTCGAGCATGGGAACGGGGACGTCTTACAGCTCGCAGATCAAGTTCTTCGGCTACAATCTCAAGAAACTCAAGGAGATCACGGCCGACCTGGAGGGAACGTTGAAACGCAATCCGCGCATCAAGGAAGTGCGGACGGTGTCCAGCCGCTACGGCTGGTGGCGCGGGGATACCTTCGAGAACATTCTCAAGATCGACAAGGCCGCCCTGCGCCAGTACGACGTCGATCCCTTGTACCTGTATTATTATCTCCAGACGCTCCTGCGCGGACAATTCGGCTCCCCGGCCAGGATGCAGATGGAAGGTAAGGAGATCATTATCTCGGTTAAGTTCCCCGACGCCGAGACGCTCGACATGCGGGCTTTGCGCGAAACCTTGATCCGGACACGGGGCGGCGAGTATCTGCGCCTGGGGCAGGTCGCCTCTTTCGATGAACGGCCGATTGCCGGTTCCATCGACCGCGAGAACCAGCAATTCCAGCAGACGATCATGTGGGAGTTTCGCGGCCCGTCAAAGGCCGAGGAACGCTACCGGAAAAGCGTTTTTGCCAGCCTCCATCTCCCGGCCGGATTTTCGGCGGTGATGGAGGAAAGCTATCGAATGACCGAGAAGGAAAAAGGCCAGATCACCATGGCCATCGTCATATCGTTGGCCCTCATCTTCATGATCCTGGCTTCGCTCTACGAATCCCTGGTCCAGCCCTTTCTCATCCTGCTGGCCGTGCCGCTCGAATTGATAGGGGTCTTCATCGCTTTCATCGTCGCCGGGGCGGCCTTCGACGCCTCGGCTTACATCGGCGTCGTTCTTCTCGGCGGGATCGTGGTCAAGAACGCCATCCTGCTCGTCGATCACATGAATTTGAAGAGGCGCCAGGGACGGCCCCTGCTCGACGCCGTCGTCGAGGGCACGCGGGACCGGCTTCGGCCGATCATCATGACCACAGGGACAACCGTTTTCGGTATCATGCCCATGTTGCTCCTGACCGCCGCAACGGGGAGGCGCCAGATCTGGAACGCGTTGGCTTTATGCACCGCCGGCGGGCTGGTCAGCTCAACTCTCTTCATTCTGGCCGTCGTGCCGATTTTCTATTATTACGTGGAGAAATGGCGAGTCCGAAGAACTTATCAAATGCAGAATGCAGATCACTCCGAGTCGGTAGAATTGTAATGGTCCGCGGACGGATATATCTTTTTCTTGTGAGGGACGGTAACGATTCCGAGCTTAACGGGAGGGATCGTCGCCTTGCGCGAAAATGCAACTTGCTTTAGCTAAAGCATGAAATTGCGAGGAGGAAAGATGAAAAAACCAATCGCCCTTTTGGCGTTGACCGGCGCCCTTTGTTTGACCGCCGCCACCGCCGACCTCCTGACTTCTTATCAAACGGGGGAAATCAAGCTCGTCGCCGATCCCGGTTTCGGTGGCAAGACAGTGTGGGACATGCTCTTTCAACCCGCCGACGACCGTTCCATCGCCTTCCTCTCCGACGGAAGTTTTTTCCGTGCCGCTTCGAAAGATTCAAGAATCTACAAATTCAACGCCGCCGGCGAAAAAATCTTCGAGTTCGGCGCGAAGGGCCAGGGACCCGGCGACCTCATGAACCCGAACGGACTGGGCATCCTCGACGATAAAACGCTCGTGGTTAATGATTCCGGAAACAAGCGCCTCTCCCTATTCGACCTCACCGGAAAATTCGTCAAGAGCGTAAAAACGAACGACTCGACGACGTCGCTCGTTGCCCTCTGCAATGGAAAGGTCGCGCTCGTCACATGGCCGGTCGGCCAGAGCCCGGCGAACTCTATCTTTTGGCGCAATTGCATCGTCCTCAAGGACCTCGAAACCGGCGCTGAGACCGAGCTCGCGTCATTCGAGGATTTGCAGCCGCGGTCGGCATTCGTCGCAAAAATCGGCCAGTTCATCGGAGCGGCGCAAATCGTCCGGCTTGGGCCCGACAAGCTAGTCGTTGGCTATACAAAAAGCCGGGATATCGCGATTTATTCGGCAGAGGGTAAAAAACTGGCCTCTTTCGCCTTGGACCTCGAGCGGGTGAAGATCACGTTCGACCATCTCCTCTATATCAACGACTCGAGCTCGGATAGCGAGAAAGACAAGGAGATGGGCCGGAAAATCTTCACGATGAACAAGGCAAAAATCGAGCTTCCTGAATACCATCCCTACTACTCCGACCTCGCCGTCGATTCGGACGGACATATTCTTGTCTATTTGAACGGGTTGGCCAAGATGACGCGAGACGTCGCGTTCCAGGCGTATTCGGCCGACGGAAAGCTTCTCGCCTCGGTCAAGGTCAATCCCGGGGATTACGCGCCTGCCGTCATCAGGAGTTTTTATAAGAATTTCGGCTTCACCACGCTGGCGACCAGGGACGGCACTTCGAGCCTTCTCGCGCGAATTAAAATCGGCATGTGACACCCTTTTTCTCCGCTGACGACGGATTTGTTTTGCTACGGTTTATCCGATGAATACCGGATTTGCGTCGCCGACGCCGAGGGACGGACGGCCTATATCATCGCCAAGGACGAGAAACCTCAATCCATTTCGGGCAAGGAGAAGGACCTGACGAAAAAAGACGGCATCTTCGTTTGGATGGGAACGAGCGAAAAGCCTTTGGACGCCGTTATTTTTCCCGACCATCGCCCGTTTTTCGGGAATATCATGAGCGACGATGCCGGCCGTCTCTACGTCGTGAGATCGTGGTCCATCCTCGACAAGGACGCGCCCCGCCACATCGACGTCTTTTCAAAAGACGGAATTTTCCTCTACCGGATGCCGTGGAATTTCATCCCCTCCGCCATTAAGAACGGATTTCTCTATGAAATTCACACGGACGAGGAGACCGGAGAGATAACGATCGTCCGCCATAAGGTCAAGAATTGGGACGCGATGAAAACCGGCTGAGAGAGCGGTGACCCGAGCCTTTATTCTCACTTTATATCGTATATAGCTAGTTCTAAATATCCGGAATCTTTCTCTCTGAGACAGTAAAATTTATGGCCTTTAATACGCGCCCATAGCTGGCCTTCCCAAACATGAATATTTAAGCTTTTTCTTCCAATAAAAACGCCCTCTTGGTTGAAAATGTCCAGCATGAAATCTCCCGGGCTATTGCCTTTTTCGAACGTCGACACCAAAAGCATTCCATCATCTCCGGCGACTAGGGATCGAACGGGAGGATAGCATTCCGGGAAATAGGCAATATGTCTCAAGTTGTTTGGCACATGATTGAGCATTTCCTTTTTGTCGCTTTCGGAAATGGAAATTTTTCGATATTCTTTTCGTATTTTACGTACCAATTTTCCTTGGAAATCATAAACCCAAATCTCATAACCTTTGTCTTCATTCGCCACATAGATATTGTCACGCGATGCACTCCAGCAAAATATCGGCTCGATCGCCCGGAATTTCTCTCGTTCCATCTTAAAGCTATAACCATCTAAGACGCTTATTTCCTTTAAATCGGAATTCAGCAGTTTTAGGGAAAATGACTGCTTGGAATTGACGGGATCGAATGAATTATCCAAAACAAGCAAACCTGTTTTGGGGCCGGATGTGACTTTTACGGCGTTTCTTGCTATTTCATAGCCGCTAATAAAAAGCCCATCTTTGTCATATTTATTCAGGGGATATCTTCCTAAATCGGAAATAACGATATGATCTTCGCTGTCCAATAAAATATATCTTGGGTTCCCCAGCTCTCCCGGCCCCTCTCCTTTAAACCCAAATGATTTTACATATTTTCCATTTCCATCAAATTTAAAAATATAATTTCCTTTATTGACGAATCCTAAAAAAAATATTTCGCCCCGGGAATTGACCTCGAAACCGAGGATATGGGCAAGGCCAAGATTAATGATATCGTCTCTCTCCGTATCAATTTTAAATTTTTCTTCCAAGGCTAGAGAGCTTGTCTTGTTGATTTTGTATGGTTCCAAATGATTGATGACGACTTCTACTCCATTTTCGAAAGCCCTCTCTACTTGGCCTTGCTTCTTGCCGCAACAAATAAAAAGAAAAAAACAGAATATTAAGGATATCCAATTTCTTATGTTTCTCATGATCCCCCCCCTCCTTTGATGCATTTATTTGCCCAATGCCATGCAAAGGATAGTTCATTCTACACGATATAGAGCCGCGCGTGCAAGATGACGAATCGGGCGGCGGCAGGGATCTCGCTGGACAAAAAAGGTCTATCGGTGTAAAAATAGCTAAAACAGGGAAAAGAGATCCGGGCGAAGCAGCCGAAAATAAAGAGACGGACATGGAGAAAAGAGTTATAACGAAGCACCGAGTCGTCGTCACGGGGTTGGGCGTTGTCAGCCCGATCGGCGCCGGGATCGAGGATTTCTGGGAAGGGTTACTGCGGGGGCGGAACGGAATCGCGAGGATCACGCACTTCGATCCCTCGGAATTCCGATCGCAGATGGCCGCCGAAGTCAAGAATTTCAATCCTGAGGAATGGATCGAGGAGAAGACTGCGGCGCGCATGGACCGGTTCACCCACTTTGCCTTGGCCTCCGCGGCGATGGCCATGCGGGACGCTGGATTGAAGGAATCCGGATACGACGGGAATCGGGCCGGCGTCATCATCGGATCCGGAATCGGCGGAGCCCAAAGCATCGAGGATGGCCATACCCTGCTGCGGGACAAAGGGCCGAAATCTCTCGGGCCTTTCTTCGTGTCCAGAGTTTTGATCAACACGGCCGCCTGCATGGTGTCCATCGCCCATGGTCTCAAAGGACCCCTGTCGGCTCCTTCCGTGGCCTGCTCCACGGGCGCCAACGCCATCGGCGACGCCTTTCGCATTCTTCAGCGGGGCGACGCCGACATCATGCTGGCCGGGGGGGCCGAAGCCAGCGTGAGTCCTCTGCCTTTTGGCGGGTTTTGCGGTACCCGCTCGATGTCGACCCGCAACGACTGCGTTGAAAAAGCGAGCCGTCCCTTTGATTTGCATCGCGACGGATTTGTCATGGGGGAAGGGGCCGGTGTCGCCGTCATGGAAAGGCTTGATCATGCCCTCCGGCGTCAGGCTCCTATCCGCGCCGAGCTCGTCGGCTATGGTAATACCGCGGACGCCTTTCATTTCACGGCGCCGGAACCCGGCGGCGACGGGATGATCAGAGTCATGAAGGCGGCCCTGGAGGACGCGGACCTGGAACCGGAAAAAATCGGCTACATCAATGCTCACGGGACCTCCACGGTCCTGAACGATAAGATCGAAAGCGCGGCCATTTTGAAGGTCTTCGGCGATCACGCAAAGCGTCTCAAGGTCAGTTCCATCAAGTCGATGATCGGGCACCTTCTCGCGGCGGCCGGGGCCGTGGAATTCGCGGCCACCGTGATGAGCGTCGCCACGGGCATGATCCCGCCCACGATCAATTATGAAGAATCCGACCCGGACTGCCCCCTGGACTACGTCACCGGAGGGGCCGAATCCAAGGACTTCGAGGCGGCGCTGAGCAATTCCTTCGGTTTCGGGGGCGGCAACGTCTGCCTGGTCGTGAAAAGGTACGAGGGCTAAAAATGAAAATCCCCAAGCTTCAAATCGGGAACGTCACCGCCGACATCCCGATCATCCAGGGTGGCATGGGGGTGAGAGTCTCCCTCTCTTCGCTGGCCGCGGCCGTCGCGGAGGAAGGCGCGATCGGAACCATCTCGAGTATCGGATTGGGCGATATCGAAGCCTCCAAGCTGGAATACGAGAAGACGTCGAGGGAAGCCCTGGAACGGGAAATCCGCAAGGCGAAAAGCATGACCGCCGGCCATCTCGCCATCAACTTCATGGGCGTGCTCAGCAACGTGGACGATCTGATCTTGGCCGCGGTCCGAGAGGGCATCAAGATCATCGTCTATGGCGCCGGGCTTCCGGCCAAGCTTCCCGGACTGATCGAAGACACGTCCGTCAACCTCGTTCCGATCGTCAGCTCCGCGCGGGTCGCCGAGCTGATTCTACGGTCCTGGGAGAGACGGTTCGAGAGGACGGCCGACGCCCTCATCCTGGAGGGCCCTCTGGCGGGAGGCCATCTCGGATTTTCCATGGAACAGCTCGAACATCCCGAAGACTATTCCCTGGAAAAACTCCTGCCCGAAATCCTGGAGGCGATCAAGCCGTTCGAAGATCGATTCGGAAAGAAAATTCCGGTGATCACCGGCGGAGGAATCTTCACCGGCGGGGATATCGCCCGGATGCTGTCCCTGGGGGCTTCCGGGGTCCAGATCGCGACGCGATTTGTCTGCACTCGGGAATGCGGCGTATCCCAAGAATTCAAGCAGAGCTACCTCGAGGCCAAGGAAGAGGACATCGTCATCATCAAGAGCCCTGTCGGGATGCCGGGCAGAGCCATCCGGAACAAATTTCTGAAGGACTTGGAGATCCAGGGCAGGATTCCCATCAAGTGCGATTACCGGTGCCTTTCCGTCTGCAAGGTTTCGGAAGCCAAGTACTGCATCGCGCAGGCCCTCGTCAACTCGTATTTCGGGGATGTGGATCACGGCCTGATCTTCTGCGGGCAGAATGCCTACCGCGTCGACAAGATCGTGACGGTCAAGGAGCTCATCTCGGAGCTTCTGGCCGAACTCGAAGCCTCCTGAATCGGATTGGATTCGTTTTAGACCGTCGGAAGAAAGCCGGCCTCCCGGAGATCGGAGACCGTCTCGAAAATCGCGCGGATTTTGTCGTCCGTCACCCGGTCGTCCATATTGATACAGCAAATGCCCGTGAGATAGGAATCATTGGACGCGGCGAAACGCGCGACGATCGCGGCCCGGATTTCGTCGCTGCTCTGGTCGATGATCTCGATCGGGCTCAACCGGATGTTGAGAAACGTGCGCGGGAGTTTCTCGCGCAGAACGCGCAGGTCGCCGCCCCAGCCCACGTCGAGAAAATCGAGATGGGGGATTTTGGCGAAGGCGTCCGCGAAGCGGTGCGCGTCCGCTCCGCAATAGTGGACGCCGAATGGCCGATGCAGCTCGCTCCAGGCGCAGTCGTGGGGCAGGATGAATTCCTCGTAATGCGCCGTCGAAATCATGGTCAGGGCGCATTCGGAGTGGAGGAAGATCGGTCCTCGGATGTGCCGGACCGTCCGGTTGACCGATATCGAAGTTGTTCCCGTCTCCCGCTCGATTTCGGACGTGAAGCGCTCGATGACGGCGGCGATCTTTCCGATATACGTTCGGACCTCGCCCGGCCGGTCGAGCATGTCGAGGAAAATGTCCTGGCCGCGAAGATCGAGTGCGAGATTCAAGAGGCCGGCCCAGTTGACGTCGCCCACGAGATATCCGAATTGCGTTTTCAGCGCATCCATGAGCCGGCGAAGACGCCGATAAACGGGACTTGAAAAGGAAGCGCCGGCGTCGAGAGCGAGATCCGGCCGTTGAGAGGGAACGACGAGCGGCGGGGCACCCTCGCCGTATTTCACGTCGCAGCCGAGCATCTCGGATACGAGATACCCGGCCGCGTTGTGGACGGCGCCGATGACGGGAAGGTCCCTGTCCCGGTCTTCGCCCAAGCCGAGATCTCCGAACCGATCGTAAAGGACCTGCTCCATCCGCCGCTCGACTTCCACGCGCCGCGCCGGATGGTAGAAGAAATCCTCGTCGAAGACGATCCCCGCGTGTCGCCGCCACCAGGAAGGGTGAAAGATCACCTCCACCGGCAGCGGGCCGTTTCTCAAGACTGGATTCGGCGGGCCATTGGTCGTCGGGCTCAAACGTCTTTCCCATACGGTTGATATGATATCAAGGCGCAGCCGGGCGCAAAAATCCTTTTCATTTTATGTTCCTTGTCCGGCCTTATCTCCGGGCCCAGCGGATGAGGGAGTTGGTCCAATCCGGGTCTTCCTCGCCCAAAAAGCCCCACACTGCCGCGGCCTTGACGAAACCGCGCAGGCGGCTCAGCGCGGGCGCGTAGTTCGCCCGGGGTTGAATCGAAAGCAGAGGAACGTCGTCGCGGAACGCGTCGTCGAATTCCTTGAGCGTCGCGAGCCCCGAGACGAACCCGACGCGCGGCTCAATGAGCGCGGCCATGAGCGCCGACTGGCCGGCCGTTGGTCCCCGCCCGATGACGGCGATTTTCACGGCGCCGGTCGCGAACGCGGCGATCGCCCGGGCGATATCCCAGCTCATCCCGAACGCGGGGGACCGGCCCAAATAGGTCGAGAGGCGCAGGTCCATGTCTTTCAATTCGCCCAGGCCGCGCGGGTCGACGGCGACGCAGGCGATTCCCGCTTTGCAAAGTTTTTCGATCTCGAATTCTTTGAGCGCCCCCGCTTTTCCGTTTTCGGAAACGAGGAAGGCGAACGCTTTGGTTTCTCCCCGTGCCGGCCAGATGACGGCCGGCAGGGTCAGGCCGGGCTCTGAGACGAACGTGGAACGGACCTTGCCTTCGGCCTCGCTCCATTTCTTTGGTTCACCGGGAATCGACGCCGGAAGCCCGCCGTTGAGCCCGACAAAATCCTCCCACGTCCCTCCGGTTTTTGATGGCGCGAACATCGCTTCGGCGATTCCCCGCATCGTCAGCGTATTCGTCGGCGGCTCCGGCAGAACATACAATTCCGGCGAGTCGGGCGGCTCGGTCTCGAATTCCGGCTCGGGCACCGGCGATCCGTCGCCGACGCCGCGGAGATATTTGTCGAAAAACCCGATCACCGTCTCACGCATCGGCCGGCTGTAATCGTGCCCGCCCGGGAACATGCGCAGCCAGGCGTCGGCCGATTTTCCGAAAAGTCCCCAGAGTTTATTGAGCTTCTCTCCGGACAGCCGCATGCCCGCCGCCGGAAATTCCGTATCCTCCTCGGCGCCGATGATCAGAACCGGCGCCGGCGCCCGCAGGGCGAGCACGTCGGCCCGGTCGCCGATCTGGAGCGAAGCGGGCACGTGATTGCAGAGACAGCCGTTCTGCGGATTGATCTCGAAGCTGCTGGCGAAGACGACCGAGGCTGCGGCCGTAAAGCGCGGCTCGGCGGCGAAGGCCCACAGCGTCGCCAGTCCGCCCCCCGACGCGCCCGTCAGCCCGACCCGCGTCATATCGGCCTCGGGCCGCGTCGCGAGATAATCGAGCGCACGAATCAGGTCCCAGACATAGACGCTCGTCGCGTTCTGAGAGCCCAGAATCAAACGCAAATCATCATGCGTTCCCGCGGAGCGGCGCTCGACGCGGTTGCCGCCTTCGAAGCTGTATCCCGGCGAATCGATGACCATGGCCAGATAGCCGCCGAGCGCCTGGCCGATCAGGCGCGATTGCACGGTCGGCTCCTGTTTCTTCCAACCCCAGTGGCCGTGAGGATTGACGATGACGGGGAGTTTCTTTCCGGCGTTCTTTTCAGGCACGTACAGATGCGCCGTCACCGGAAAATCCGGCCGGCTCTCGTAGACGATTTTCTCGATGTGATATCCTTTGCGCCGGATCGTGCCGATGACCCTTGCCTTGAGCGGCGTGCGCGACGGCAGCGGATCGAGCCCCAGGTCCCGCATGAGTTCCTTGCGCTGCGTTTCCCGCCTTCGCTCCAGGTCTTCCTTCGACGCGGGAACGGGCAGCGCGGCCGCGGCTTTCACTTGCCGGTCGAGATAGCGATTGACCATTGACGTGCCGTTCATGTTCTGCGACGAGAGGATGTCGTCGTCGTCCACGCGGCCCGCGATCGGCCGGGCCGCTTTCGTCCCCTGCGTCCGGCCGATCACCTCGCCCAGCGTCAGGAACGGAATGTCGCGCGCGTTCATGAAATCGATGACGACCGACGAGGCGAATTGAGCGCCTTCGGTCCCGGCGTCGATGACCACCACGGGCTTTTTGCGGCCACCCGACTCCAAAATCTTGGCCAGCGCCTCGGCGCAGGCCGGAATGTGCAGGCGCTCGAGCAGCCGGGCGTTGATCAAGACGATCCGGCCCTTGCCCCAACGCGTTGTCGCCATTCCGCCGTTGCCCGGCACGGTCCAACCCGCGCTCTTGACGAACCGCTGGCGCAGGATGTCCTCATCCTTGATCTTTTTCAAGCCGAGCATGCCCGCCGAGTCGAAAACTTTGTCCCGGCTGTTCTCGACGCCGAGCGGCTTGGGCAGCCAGTCGAGCGCGTAACGGCCCGCGGCATAGGTCTGGGCCAGGACGACCAGCGTCATCCCGCGCTCGACGGCGTCGAGGATTTTGCGCTCGGTCGGAACGTTGAACGACCGGCTGAAATTCCAGGCCCGCGACGAAATGAGGAGAAGCCCGTGATCCTTCGACGACAGGACGGCCGGGTCGAGATAGGCCAGAGCTTCTTCGCTCGAATAGAGAAGAGGAGTCGAACCGACCTGCGAGGAAACGACGAGATACGGCGCGTCGGCCTCCCATCCCGGCACGCGCCGGACGCGGCCGTCGAGCTCGAGTTCGGCGGCGACCGAATGGCCCCACGGCTCGCGTTTGAATTCGTATTCGAACTTGTCTCCGCGTTTGATCATCGGCGCTTTATGGAAGAAGGCGCTGCTCGGCAGTGGCTTGACGAGCGCCCAGGCGCGCGCGATCCCCGCGGCCGGCAGCGAAATCTTCGCCGTCTCCACGCCGATCTCGAGGGCGAGCGCCGGAGGGTTCGCGCCCTTCGCCGCGGGCGTTATGGGATCAGGCGCGGCCGCCGCGATCTTGGCCAGCCGATCGGCCTCGGCCTTGATCTTCGGCAGTTCCTGCGCCCAATGATAGGCATTGGTCCGCATGCGCAACCGCTCGGTGAACGGCTTGTAATAGGAGTTCGCGGCAAGTCGGCTCCATTCTTTTTCGGCTTCCAGCATATGGAACGTCGCTTTCGCCGAGGCGTCCACGGTTCCCGCCTGCGCTTGCCCCGCCCGATACGCCGACATGAACCGCTCGGCGTAATAGCGGCCCAAATGGGCCGCCTGTCCGCAGGCCGCGATCAATTCCTTGAGTCGCTTTTGCTCGCCGGCCGGCGCGCTTGTCAGCGGGATATCCGCCGCTTTCGCCGCCGTCGCCGCGTCGGCCTCGAGCGCCGCCGCCGTTTCGCGCGGAGAGATCCGCCCGTCCGAGGCCTTTGTCGCGCCGTCCGCCAAATCCTCTTTGATCGACTTGAAAACATGCGAGTCGAACGGCTCGGCCGCTAAATACCCCGCCGTGTCCCCGCCCCATTCGAGCTCGATCGCGTGATTGCGGTGGTCGGGCCCGAGCGAGAATGCCGAGAACGCGGTCGAGACGATCCGGCTCGCCGCCGTCCACGACTCGATCAGCGGCGTCGCGGACTTGCCCAATTTATCCGCGACCATCGCCTCGAACAGCTCGTCGGGCGTCGCCGGGTCATAGCCGAGGCGGCCCCAGAGATTCAGATACATCCAGTCCCGCTCGTGAAGCCAGTCGCAATAAGCGTCGCCCGGATCGGCGAGATAATATTTCTGCGTCTTTGGATAATACGTGTCCAGGCCCTCGACAACGAAGCCGCTGGCCGTGCCGAGCGGCATGGATTTGACCGCCCGCCGCACCCCGTCGGGGTTGTAGACCGGCAGGATGCGGTGCGTGCCGTTCGTCCGCACTTGCCAGACGAGCTTGTACGGTTCGGACGGCCAGTTCCCGCCGCCGGGAGCCGGATTTCCCGGCCATAGCTTCGCGGCGTCGGCCGCCTGCGAATCGCTCAGATAATCTTCGAAGGAATAGCTGTACCAGCCGGCCATCCGGCCGCCCATCAGCATATAAGGCGCGCCCCAGTGCTCGCCGTTGTATTTGATCTCGACGGTGAAGTCTCCGGACGCCTTAGCCAGAGGCACGACCCGCGATTTGCGGGCGAGCCAGCTTCTCGTCACGAGCGGAATGTCGCGGCCAGACGCCTTGACCGCCTCGATGTAGCTATGGAAAAACGCTTCGCCGTGTCCGCTCTCTCCGATCCTGAAACCGATCGCGTCGAGCTCGGGAACCCGGCGGATCATTTTCTCCACGACCTCGCGCGTATAGGCATAGAGGTCGGCCTCGTTTTCGGGGTAGGGAGCGGGAGCGTGAGGCGTTCTGAAGCGTGCCTCGTACGCCATCAGGCTCACCCGAACGCCCCGGGCGTGGGCCATGGCGATGATCTTGCGGAGCCGGGCCAGGTTGGCCGCCTTGATCTCGGGCGCGACCCCGACCTTGGGATATTTCTCGCTCTGGATGAAGTAAGCGTAGAGATTGGGCGCGTCGGTCACGCTGATGTCCCACGTCCCGTGGATGTCCACCCAATTGAGCCGGGCCTGGGCCATCTGATCGAAGAACGTCCGCCAGAATCCGTCGTTGGCGAACCACCAGTGCCTGGGATCGACGAGTGCGCGCGGGTCATAATCCGTGTTCGCGGCCGCGTCGTTCCAGGGGAGGGTCAGGAAGAGGTTCCAGCCGCGGTCTCGAAGGAACGGCCGGCCCGCGATGGACGCGCCGGCGAGCGCCTCGGCTCCGCGACGCCGGATTCTCTCGGCGAGCTCGAGCGCGCCGTAGAGCGCGCCGTTCGCGTCCGCGCCGTGAATAGACGCGCCGCCGTCCTTGAACGTAATATCGTAGCTTTCGGGAAGTCCCGAGCCCGTTGTCGAGATATCGATGGGCGCTTTCAATCCGCGAGCGGCCAGCGCTTCCCGCAGCGCCCGATGGCCGAACGCGACGGGATTATCGGCTTGAACTTGCTCCATCGCCGTCGCCCCGCAAATTCCGGCGAAAAATAAAAAAGCGGATAGCTTTTTCAAGTTTGACATGAGCTCATTTCCTCCCCGTCTGATGGAATCGAGAAAAGCGTCCCCGTTCGTTCATGTCTGTTGATTTTACCATCTTTTCTCGGCAATCTCTTGGCAAATTCTTGGCCGATCTTTGACGAAGCATTTCTTTCCCAGGGCGAAAGACGGGCGAAAGTCGTCATACCGTTGCCCCCCTCGACATGATATAATTGCGCGCATCGAGGAGGTTCGCATGAGCACAGTGCTTCGCGTTGAAAATCTGAGAAAAAGATACGGGAGTTTGGAAGCCGTCAAAGGCGTCAGTTTCCAGGTGGACGAGGGCGAGATCTTCGCCTTGATCGGCCCGAACGGCGCCGGCAAGACGACGACGCTCCGGGTCGTCGCCACGTTGCTGTCGCTGTCCGGCGGGGAGGTCACGCTGGCCGGACATGACCTGAGGAAACACCCGGAAAAAATCAGGGAAAATATCAGCTACCTTCCCGAGGAGGCCGGCGCTTACAAAAACCTCAAGGGGCTGGAATACCTCAAATTCATGGCCAAATTCTACGCCGACACGCCGGGACAGGCCGAGGAAATCGTGAAACGTGCCGAAGGGATCGCCGACCTGGGCAGCCGTCTCGGGGAAAAAGTGGGAACTTACAGCAAGGGGATGGTCCGGAAGCTCCTTTTGGCCCGGGCGCTGATGACGAAACCCGCCCTGGCTATCCTGGACGAACCCACGTCGGGCCTGGACGTGATCAACTCCCTGGAAGTGAGGGAGATCATTAAAAAATACGCCCGCGAAGGAATCTCGGTGCTCCTCTCCTCGCATAACATGCTGGAGATCGAGTTCCTCTCCGACCGGGTGGCCCTGATCGATCAGGGCCTGATCCTCGACGCGGGAACGCCGCAATCCTTGAAGGAAAAGTACCAGGCCGGAAACCTCGAAGTCGTTTTCAGGAGCGCCCTCCGATGAAAAAATTCAACAATCTTCTGATCAAGGAAATCCGGGAATTGGTCACGCGCCAATTGATCATCTCGCTCGTCATGACCATGGCCCTTTTTTATTTCATAGGGAATCTGGCTAAAAGTGAAACCAAGCGGGCCGTCGCGATGCAAAAGATCGCCGTGCTCGACTTGGACAGGTCAGAGATGTCCGGCGGACTCCTGAGCAACCTCAAGGCCGTGAATTTCAAGATCGATGAGGTCCGCGGGACCGATAAGAATTTGGCTGTCAAGGCGGCCAAAGCCGGCGATACGAGCCTGCTGCTCGTGATCCCGGCGGGATTCGGGGAATCGGTTTCCAGGTTCGAGACGAAGGAGATCGAAACCTATTCCTTTCTCCGGAGCTTCTCCATCACCGGGGCGAGGAATTCCTCCATCGTTCAGGCCGTCGTTTCGGCAGTCAACAGCTATCTCTCGGCCGATTTCCTCAAGAAAAAGCTCCCGGACTTCAATCCCGACAATGTCAAGAATCCCATCAAGAGCCGGGATTTTATCCTGGTCAATGATCGGATGGCCGAAGGATCGGCCGCGGCCGTCTCCGCGTTCGTTTCCATGCAATCGATTTTTGTCCCGGTCATCCTGATGATGATCATCATCTATTCCTCGCAAATGGTCATTTCGGCCATCGCCATGGAGAAACAGAATAAGACCCTGGAAACGCTCTTGACCGTGCCCATCCGGCGGACATCCATCGTCACGGCGAAAATGCTTTCCGCGGGCATCGTCGGCCTGTTATCGGCCGCGATCTACATGCTCGGCTTCAAATCCTACTTGAGCGGGATGACGGGCGGAGCGACCGCCCCTTCCGCGGTCCAGGGCGTCATCCAGAAGCTCGGCCTGTCCATGACAACCGGCGGGTACGCCGTCCTGGGCGTTTCCCTCTTCTTCGCCATTCTCTGCGCCCTGGCCCTGGCCATGCTTCTCGGCGTCATGGCCGAGGATTTCCGGAGCGCCCAGATGCTGATCATGCCTATCGTTTTCCTGGTCATGATCCCGTATATCATTTCTTTTATCGCTGATTTCCGGACGCTCTCCCTGCCCGTCAAAATCCTGGTCTGGGTGATTCCGTTCTCCCATCCGTTCCTGGCCACGCAGAGCATCATCCTTCAAAACACCGGCGGGATCGTCCTGGGAATCCTGTATATGTTCGTCTTTTTCGCCGTGCTCGTTGTGCTCGCCGCCCGGATTTTCTCCACGGACAAGGTCCTGACGATGAAGCTCAGATGGGGGAAAAAGAAACGGGTGGCATGAGAATCGCGGGCGGATAAAAGCGATGCCGGCAGTCGCCGGCCCAGAAAATTTCATTTTTTTCAATTTTCTCTCCTTTCTATCGACTCACTAATTGGAGGGAGGATCCCTCGTGAAAAAATCATCTATTTCGAGGTCGACTAAACCCGTCCGTTCGACGGCGAAGCCCAAGGGCGCGCTCAAAATAGAAAAATCGAACGTCGCGATCGAAGAGCGGCGTCAAAGGAAAAAAAGGCGAAAAGAAGAGGCAAAAAAGCTCTATCTATATAAAGTCGATGTCGACGGAGGCGGTCGGCTGTCGGTCGTGGACGTCCGATTGGACCGGGGCATCGTCGATCTCATCAGCAACGACGGCAGGAAATGGAAGGGCGCGAAAACCCTGCTGGCGGGGGATAAGGTCTATGTTCAATTCGAATGCGTCGCGCCAAACGGAACGGGCTGGCATATCGTCGTGACCAATGAAACGGAAAATAAAAAAATCGCGGAAAAAAGAGGGATGACGGGCGATTCCACGCCGAATTATTCGGAATTTGAAAATACCGTCAACTCAGAATAGAGAGTTTTTCTTTTTCTTCCGAGGAGCGGCCCTTCCCCAGGGCCGCTCCCAGCCCTTTCCGCTCGGGAAAGGATTGACAGAGCTTCTCTCCTTAATATACATTTCGTCATGTCGCCGGATGCCGTCCAAAATGAATCGAGAGAATCATCCTTCCTGATGCGAAAAGGAGATCTCCACGGCGGACGGGGCCCCGGGCTTTGCCCGGGGGTTCATTTCCGCCGCGAAGGCTTGTCCCTTGATTCATGGCGGATCGTGCGCATGGACCGCGGATCGTTTCCCCGGCGGCAGGAGGACCCATGGTGAATTCACGAACCAAGCTCTTGGCGATCGTTTTAACGCTTCTCGTCGTCATCGTCGCTTCGACGATGGCGGTACTGGCCCAGCCCTTCGACTCGAAATCTTTCGCCGGCATGCGCTGGCGCATGATCGGGCCTTTGCGAGCGGGCCGGACGCGGGCCGTCGCCGGCGTCCCCAGCCAGCCCAGCGTTTTTTACATCGGCGTGTGCAACGGCGGCGTTTGGAAGACGAACGACTACGGCCGGACCTGGAACCCGATCTTCGACAATCAGCCGACTGGCTCGATCGGCGCGGTCGCCGTGGCGCCCTCCAATCCGGAAATCATCTATGTCGGGTGCGGCGAGGGCCTGCAGCGACCCGATCTCTCGACAGGCGACGGCATCTATAAATCGATTGACGCCGGCCGGACCTGGACGCACCTCGGACTGCGCGACGGCCAACAGATTCCCCAGATCATCATCGATCCGCGAAACCCCGACCGGCTTTTTGTCGCCGTGCTCGGCCATCCCTATGGTCCCAACGAGGAACGCGGCATCTTCCGTTCGACCGACGGCGGGCAGACGTTCCAGAAACTTCTCTATAAAGACGAGAACACCGGCGGTTCGGAGCTCGCCTTCGATCCTTCGAACCCGGATATCGTCTATGCGGGTCTCTGGGAATCCCGTCAGGGGCCCTGGGAGAACGCGGCGTGGAGCGGCACCGGGGGCGGTATTTACAAATCGACGGACGGCGGCGCGACCTGGCGTCAGCTCTCGAACGGGCTGACAACCGGGACGGACGGCGTCGTCCAGGCCAACCTGGCCGTCGCGCCGAGCGACGCGCGCCGGGTATACGCCGCGATCGCCTTGGGGCGCGGAACGGGCATCTATCGTTCGGATGACGCGGGCGAAAGCTGGGTTCGCATCACGACCGACGGCCGCCCTGCGGGCCGCATCGGAGGCGGCGATCTCCCCAGACTGGCGGTCCACCCGAAGAACCCCGATATCGTCATCGCGGTCAGCATCGTGACGTATAAATCCGTGGACGGCGGCAAGACATGGACGGGCATCCGTGGCGCTCCGGGCGGCGACGATTACCAGAATGTGTGGATCAACCCGAACAATCCCGACATCATTTTGCTCGCCAGCGATCAGGGCGCCATCATCACCGTCAACGGGGGCCAGACGTGGAGCTCGTGGTACAACCAACCTACGGCCCAGCTGTATCACGTCGCGGCCGACAACGCCTTTCCCTACAGCGTCTATAGCGGTCAGCAGGAGAGCGGATCCGTCGGGATCGCCAGCCGCGGTATCGACGGCCAGATCACGGCCCGCGAATGGCATCCGGTGGGCGTGGACGAATACGGATATGCCGCGCCGGACCCCCTCGATCCGAATATCATTTACGGCGGCCGGAGCGTGACGCGCTATGATCGCCGGACAGGCCAAACGCAGAACGTCGGGCCGAAGCCGGTCCGCTCCCCGGACATGAGGACCGTCCGAACCCAGCCGGTCCTCTTTTCGCCGGTCGATCCCCACATCTTGTACAGCGCGGCGAATATGCTGTGGAAGACCGATAACGGCGGCCAGAACTGGCAGCAAATCAGCCCCGACCTGACCCGTAAGACATGGGACGTGCCGGCGAATATCGGCAAGTACCGGGACACGGATGCGGCCAAGCCGGCCCAACGGGGCGTCATCTACACGATCGCGCCCTCTTATAGCGACGCCAACCGCATCTGGGTCGGCACCGACGACGGCCTGATCCAGATGACGGCGGACGGCGGGCTCCATTGGACCGACGTGACGCCCTCGCAGCTCGTCCCGTGGGCCAAAGTCTCGATTATGGACGCTGGGCGCTTCGACGTCCAGACGGCCTACGCGGCGGTCAACACGATCCGCCTCGATGACATGCGCCCTCACATCTACCGGACGCATGACGGCGGCAAAACCTGGACGCCCATCACCGCCGGAATTCCCGACGGCGCGCCCGTCAACGTCGTCCGCGAAGATCCGAAGCGCAAGGGACTGCTGTTCGCCGGAACGGAGCGCGAGATCTATGTCTCTTTCGACGACGGCGATCATTGGCAATCGCTCCGGCTGAACATGCCGGCGACGTCGATGCGCGATCTCATCGTCAAGGATGACGACGTGGTGGTCGCGACCCACGGGCGGGGATTCTGGATCCTCGACGACATCACGCCGCTGCGTCAGCTCAGCCCAGATGTCGTCGCGGTCGAGGCCGTCCTGTTCGCTCCTCAGGTCGCGGTGCGCGTGCGCTGGAATACGAACTCAGACACGCCGATCCCGCCCGATGAGCCGCGGGGAGAGAACCCTCCCGACGGCGCCGTCATCGATTATATGTTGAAATCCGAGGCGGTGGGGCCTGTGGTTCTCGAGATCCTGGACGGCGCGGGCAAGCCCGTCCGGCGCTATTCGAGCGCGGACCCCCTCAATGTCCCGGATCCGGCGACGGCCTCGGTGCCGCTGTACTGGTACCGGCCCCCGCAGGTCCTTTCGACGGCTTCGGGCATGCATCGTTTCATGTGGGACATGCATTATCAACCTCTGGGCGGGGCGGGCGGTCGCGGCGGGCTTCCCAGCGCGGCCGTCCCATACAATACCGTGTCGTCGCCGAATTCGCCCTGGGCGGCGCCGGGGGAATATGTCGTCAGGTTGACGGTCGGCGGCAAAAGCACCACCCAGCCGTTGACGCTGAAAATGGATCCGCGGGTTAAGACGCCGGCGGCCGGCCTCGCCCAGCAATTCATGTTATCGAAGCAGATGTACGACGGCGTTCTTGACGTGCAGGCGGCCCTCAAGCAGCTCCGGGCGATCCGCGCCCAGGTCAAGCCGCTCCAGGAGCGGGCCGGCCAGGGCGCCGTGTCACAGGTGCTCGCTGAATTCGACAAGAAGGCCGCGGCGCTCGAAGGCGGCGGGAGTGCGGGAGGCGGCCAGCGCGGGGGCGGCGGCGGATTCGGCCTGGGCGCCGGAACCGGGCCGGACACGCTGACGGGCATCGGCGGATCCCTCACCTCGCTGATGAACTTGATGCAGGCCGCCGACGCAGCGCCGACGAGCCAAGTGCTCGCGGCGGTCACGGAGCGCCGGCAAGCGCTGGCCAACCTGACGGCGAAGTGGATCGCGCTCAAAACGCAGGACCTGACGAATTTGAATGCCCAGCTCAAAGCGGCGAATCTGCCGGCGATCGAGGTCAAGGACTGAGGCTTTATGTGAGGTCGAGACCTTGAACTTGCGGTTCCGTGGAAGATGAAGCTCGAGATGGGAGGTTTGGAATGCGAGCGGCGTTGATCGAGCGGACATTTAAAATCCAAGAAAGAGGGACGAGCGTCAGAACCGAAATTCTCGGCGGCGCGACGACGTTCATAACGATGGCCTACATCATCGTCGTCAATCCCGCGATCCTGAGTTTTGCCGGTATTCCCCAAGGGCCGAGCACGGTCGCGACCATCCTGGCCGCGGCATTCGGCTCGCTGGCCATGGGTCTCTATGCCAATCGGCCCATCGCCGTGGCCCCCTACATGGGGGAGAACGCCTTCATCGCCTTCGGCCTGGCGGCCATGGGCATCGGCTGGCAGCTGCGCTTGGGAGCCGTGTTCATCAGCGGCCTGGTCTTCGCCCTCATCACTCTTCTGCGGATCCGGACGTGGCTGGCGAATTCGATCTCCGTCAGCTTGAAACACAGCTTTGCCGTCGGCATCGGCTTGTTCCTGGCGTTCATCGGCCTGTATGAGACCGGGATCGTCACCAGCTCGGTCGCCGGGATGTCGCCTCAAACACTCCTGCGGGGAGGCGCTTCCCTGCTTTCGGCCCCCGATGTGCCCGTGAAAATCGGAAATCTCCGCAGCCCGCAGGTCCTTCTCGCGCTGTTCGGATTCGTTTTCATCTGCGTTTTATTGTATCGGAAGGTCCGGGGAGGGATCTTGCTCGGCATAGCCGTCACGGCCGCGTTCGGGGTCGCCCTCGGCCTGGGACAAGCCCCGAAAGCCGTCGCGGCCATTCCGTTCATTGGAGAATACAACCTCGGTGCGATCGCCCTGAAGCTGGATATCGCCGGAGCGTTGCGCCTGAGCTTCCTCCCGATTTTACTCACGCTTTTCCTCATGGGCTTTTTGGACACGCTGGGCACCCTCGTCGGCGTCGGCGCCGCGGGCCATATGCTCGATGAAAAAGGAAATTTCCCGGATATCGAACGCCCGATGATGGTCGATGCCGCCGCCTGCGTGTTTAGCGCCCTGGTCGGCACGTCGACCAGCGGCGCTTATATCGAATCGGCCACAGGGATCAGGGAAGGGGCGCGGACCGGCCTGGCCGCGGTCACCACGGCCGCGCTGTTCGGTGTCTCCTTGTTTTTCATCCCGCTCGTCGAGCCTTTGCAGAATTTGCGCTACGCTTACGGCCCCGCCCTCATCGCCGTCGGCGTGCTGATGATCGGTTCCATCAAGAACATCGATTTCCAGGACCTGACCGAGCTCATCCCGTCGTTCGTCACGATCGTGGTCATGATTTTCACTTACAATATCGCCAATGGGCTGACGGCCGGGCTCGTCCTTTATCCCTTTTTCAAGCTCGTCACGGGGCGCGGCAAAGAGCTCAAATCCGGATCGATCGTCCTGGGCCTCCTCTGTCTTGTCTATTTCGTGTTTGGATTGCCGCATTGATCTCATCGGCCGCGATCGCTTCCCTTTCGGCTTCCGTGCCGCAGCTCCTGGAGCGCCATGTCGCCCTTTGGCGGACGTGCGAAAACGACAGGCCGCATTTAGGAAGGACTTTTACGGCCGCGGAACAATCCGTCCGGGGAAAAGCCCTGAAGCGATTCGTCGACGAGCTGAGGGCTGAAACGAAACGTTCCCGACGGCGGTCCGCCGATCGTGACGCCGCCCAGAAGCGGATCATGTCCGCGTTTGAGATTTTCGCGCGGAGGGCCCTGGATTGGGAGGATCGGCATATCCGCGTCCTCATCGGCGGCGGCTTCGAGCGCTCCGCGGCGGAGTTCTTCCGGATGGCCAAGCAGTTCGATCCCGGCATGAACGCCGAAGACATTTTTCAGGCCCTCCGCAACGTCTGGGTCATGAACGGGCTCCAGAGCCTGCTCGGAATTCAGGTCCATCTGACGCCGGCGATCTTCGCCTACAGCATGCTCTATCCTTACACGGACAACTATCTCGACGATGCGGCGACGACCGAGGCGACGAAGATGGATTTCAATGAACGGTTCCGGCGACGGCTGGAGGGTCAAGAGATCGCCGGCGCGAACCAGCGGGAAAACGCGATTTTCGACCTCGTGGCTATGATCGAAAAGGAATATGAACGGGCGCTCCATCCCCAGGTCTTCGAAAGCCTGTTGGCGATTCATCGGGCGCAAGTGAGAAGTTTGCGTCTTCTCCGCGGAAGCGGAGCGCCGTCTGAAACAGAAGCGCTGGAGATCTGCCTTGAAAAGGGAGGCACATCGGTTCTCGCCGACGGCTGCCTGGTCGCCGGTTCTCTTGCTCCGGACCAGATCGAATTCACGTTTGGATTGGGGGCGTTCCTGCAGCTGCTGGACGATCAAGAAGATGTTCCGTCCGATAGCGAAGCCGGATTGCTGACGTTCTATTCTCTGGCGGCCGGCCGGAGTCCCCTGGACGCTCTTACGAATCACACGCTCTGCTTCGGGGCCCGGGTCTATGAGCGCCTGGACGCTTTCGGAGCGCCCGGACCGGGGCCGCTCAAAGAGCTGCTCCGGTCCGTCACGATGCAGACTCCCATAATCTCCGCGGGCCGCTCCGGACGGTTTTACGGTCGATCTTATCTCGGAAGCCTCGAGGCGCACTCGCCTTTTCGCTTTTCGTTCAGCAACAAACAGCGCCGCAAGCTCTTTCGGCGGAGAAGCGCGTTCATGCGGTTGTTCGACGGGTGGTTCAGTTCGGAGAAAGACCGGGCTTCGATCCGGGACATTCGATAGGCGCGCGAGCTCGAATCTTTATATTTCTTGGATGAGCTTTCGTAAACGCTCGAGGCCTGCCGCCCCATCGTTTCCGAGGTCGATCCGCAGCACTCTTCGCTCTTTTTTTCGAAGGGCCAGGTCATCGCCCAGCGCTTGGGCTTTGATCAGCGCTCCGAAGGAATAATCCGTTTCCGGGAACGCCAGATCTTCGGCCGGCTCGTCGACGATCTGCAGGACGAGGACTTCGTTTGGCCCTCCTTTGTGCAGTTGTCCCGTGGAATGAAGAAACCGGGGCCCGTAACCGAACGTCGTAGCTAGGTTCGTCCGCTCGAGCAGATTGCGCCTGAGGGCTCGAAGCGACGCGGATAATTCCCCGCCCGGAGAGAGATAAGCCTGAATGGCGAAATAGTCGCCCGGCCGCGCCGACGACAGCCAATTTTTCAACGCCGGCCGCAGGCTTCCGTCGTCATGGGCAAGAATGGTATCCTCGGCGCCCGCGGTTTTTGGGCCCGCCGCTTTCCCTTGTTTCATGACGTTCCTTGCCAGCTCTTTGGCCAGCTCGACGTCAGGCTGGTTGAACGGATGGATTCCGAGCGCGGCGCCGGCCGCGGCGGCTGCGATCTCCCAGCGGAAGATTTCCTGGCCGAGCGAATAGATGCCGTTCAAATCGATGCGGATCACGGCGTGCCCCAGGTTTTCCAACGCGCTCAAACGATCCTCGAGTTCCCGGTCATGATCCTCTTCGAGCCGGAGGCCGACGAAGAGGCGATCCTTGCCGTATCCGCTGGGAGGAACGGGCGGCTCGTCAGTGACAGGGACGATGCCCCGGCCGTCCTTGCCCAAGCTTTCGGCGATGAGCTGTTCGAGCCAGTCCGGGAAAGCGCGCAGAGACGGGGACGTCAGAATGGTCAGTTTATTCCGGCTTTTGGCCGCTTCGCCCAGGGCCGCCCCCAGAATGAATCCGGAGGCACAGTCTTCCTTTACGGAAAGCGCGTTGGCCCGGGCCGAGACACGAGCCTGATCGAGCAATAGGCGGACGTCCATGCCGATCAAAGCGGCCGGGACGAGACCAAAATCCGTAAGGGCCGAGTACCTTCCCCCGACATCGAGGGGGGCCTCGAAGAGGCGGCGGAAGGTTTTTTCTTTTGCCAGCGCGGCCAGGGGAGTGCCGGGATCGGTAATGGCGACAAAACGGCGGCCGGGCGTGTTCGTCAGCCCGCCGATCTTGTTCCAGAAATAGCGGAAGAAGGACAGCGTTTCAATGGTCGTTCCCGATTTGCTCGAGACGATGAAGAGTGCGTGGGAGATATCGATGTCGCGCTCGACCGATAGAACCGCGGCCGGATGCGTGCTGTCCAGGATGCGCAGCGCCGGAAAGCCCGGAGCGTTGCCAAAAGCCTTTTGATAGAATTCGGGGGCCAGGCTCGAGCCGCCCATGCCCAGGAGGACGGCATGGGTGAAACCTTCGGCTTTCACTTCGCCGGCAAAAGACGTCAGCGGCTCGATCTTCCGGCGCATAAGATCCGGCAGATCCAGCCAGCCCATTCGATTCGAGATATCCGCTGTCGGCCGATTCGACCAGAGAGATGTATCCTTGGACCAGAGCCGCCGGGAGAAATTCATCTTTTTCCAGGAGGCCAGGCGCGCGTCCGCAAGCGCTTGGATTTCGCCGAGGTTGCAATTCTGGCCGACTCGCTCAGGTGATTCGGTCATTGGAGGCATCGGTTTCCATCCTTCCCGAAATGGATTTTAACATAAAAATCGAAAAATCCTTCAGGTTCGGATTTCGCTCCTGATCACTTGATCAATCGTCTTTTCATCAGCGTGACGCCGACGTAAAAAGCGATCATTTCCAGGACGATAATGACGAGAAAGTCGTAGATCAGCGCGGAGGAATAGGCGCCCGAGAAGACCGCGCGCGAGATCGAGACGGCGGGCGTCAGCGGAAGGAATTTGGAGAAGGTCTTCATCCAGGCGGGGAAATTGTCGAGGGGAAAGAAGACCCCCGAGAAGAACAGCATCGGCGTCAGGATGAGCTCCGTATAGTAGTTGAAGAAATCGAAGTTCGGGGCGAGCGACGTCACGATCATGGCCAGCGAACCGAACAGGACGCCGACGAAGATCATGCAGACGAAGAGAAGTAAAACGGCCCATAACGAGACAGGGAAAACCCCCATGGCCATGGCCACGACCATCATGAGGGTCCCGCTGACGAGACCCCGGAATACGCCCCAGGCGATATCGCCGGCGACGGCATCCTCGGCCGAGACCGGGGTCGCGATCAGGGAATCGTAGAGCCTTTCATGGACCATCTTGATGAACGTGCCGAACAAGCATTCATACGAAGCGGACAGGCTGACGGCCGACATCAGGACGCCGGGGACGAGAAAATAGAGATAGGGCTTTCCGCCGAAGAGCCCGACATAGGCGCCCATGCCGATGCCGAAGGTGATGAGATAGAAAAGCGGCTGGACGAGGCTGGCGATGAACGTCGGCACGACGAACCTCTTGTAGGAGAGGAGGTTCCGGAAAAAGACGTGATAGATGCGGTACGACAATTTCATTCGATCAAGCTCCGTCCCGTCAGTTTCAGAAAAACGTCCTCCAGTGTCGCCGGCCGGTAAACCGTGTTGGGAAGGTCGAGCTCGATCAGCTTCTTCTGCAGGTCGTGCCCGTCCCGGCAGTAAAAAAAGATCGTATCGCCCGCCCGTTCGTGCCCGCAGGAAAGACCGGCCAGCGCGGCGATCAGCTTCTCGTCCTCTTCCTGGGAGATCCGGATCTCGATGACGTCCCGGCCGATCTCATCCTCGATGAGGGGCCGCGGGGCGCCGGCTTTCAGGATCTTGCCTTGATGCATGACCACGATCCGATCGCAGAGCTGCTGGGCCTCTTCCATATACTGGGTCGTCAGGATGAGCGTGACGCCCTGGGCCTTGAGCTGCCGGAGCCTCTGCCAGATGAGGTGCCGGGCCTGGGGGTCGAGGCCGGTCGTTGGTTCGTCGGCGATGATGATGCTCGGATGATTGATCAAGGCCCGGGCGATGAGCAGCCGCCGCTTCATGCCTGTGGAGAGCTGGTCGATCTTGCTGTCCCGTTTGGCCTCGAGCTCGACGAACTTCACGAGCTCCTCGATTCGCTTTTTCGCTTCGCGGCGCGGGATGTCGAAGAACCGGGCGAAGACCATGAGGTTCTCGCGGACGGTGAGATCATTGTCCAAGGTGATTTCCTGGGGAATGACACCCGTCATTTTTTTGATGGTCCGATTGTCGATATGAGCGGGCATGCCGGCGACGGTGAGCGTGCCGGCCGTGACGGGAGACACGCAGTGGATCATCCGGACGGTCGATGTCTTGCCCGCGCCGTTCGGTCCCAAAAAGCCGAAGCACTCGCCCTCCAGGATTTCGAACGAGATCCCGTCGACGGCCGTGAACTTGCCGAAGCGTTTGATCAGGTCCTTGGCGGTGACGATCGTATTCATGGTCATAACTTAGACCGCCTATCATAGCAAACTTTTTGGCCGGGATAAAGGAGAGTCCTAAAAAAACCAGCGGAAACCCGCTCCGTTTTTCAAGTGGGGCGAAGAAATAGTTCATCGCCGGTATTGAGGCGAAGAGGCTGCGTCTCCCGACGTTCTCAGCGGGCGTAACGGGTTTCCATCAATGTCCGCCAGTCCGTTTCGGTCGCGACGCCAATGAAGGCCCTTCGGACTTCGGCCGGACGGGGATGCATGCGCGCGTAATGAATGCCGAAATTGCGCATGATCTTCAGGCCGCGCTTTGGGCCGTACGTGTCGCAGGCCAACTGATAGTGGCGGGAGATCAGTTCGCGCTGTTCGGCGAGGTCCGGCTCGAAGGGTTTCCGGCCGGCGGCGATGTCGCGCGCCTGTCGGAACAGCCAGGGATTGCCGAGGGCCCCCCGGGCCGCGAGGACGCCGTCCACGCCCGTCTGCTCGAGCATTCGCAGAGCGTCCAAAGCGGTGAGAACGTCCCCGGAGCCGATGATCGTCCAGCCGGGAAATTCGAGCTTCACTTTCGACAAAAATTTCCAGTCGGCCTGGCCCCTGTATTTCTGCTCGACGCTGCGGGCGTGGACGCTGATCCCGGCGGCGCCGGCCTCGAAGGCCCCCCGGGCGATCGCCCAGAAGGCTTCATTCGTCTTGTCCGTCTCTCGAAAAGAGCGGCGGAGTTTGAGCGTCACGGGCCGGTCGGGAACGGCATCCAGGACGGCGCGCACGATTTCCAGCGCGAGGCCGGGCCGGTCCATCAAGTAACCGCCGCGCTTTCGGGCCAGGACTTTTTTGACCGGGCAGGCGAAATTCAGATCGATGACGTCGAATCCCATGTCGCGCAGGACGCCGGCCGCCCGAGCCATGATCGCCGGATCGCTGCCGATGATCTGTCCCGCTACGGGATGATCGGCGTCGTCGATCTTGACGAGCTTGGCGCGGAGCTTGCCCTCGACGAGCATCTGCCGGTCCAACATGGCTTCGGTCGCGGCATAGGACGCGGAGCAGGAGCGGCAGATCAGGCGATAGGGCAGATCGCTGTAGGAAGCCAGCGAGGCGAGGACGACCGGGAAATCGATCAACATCCTGCCGATGCGGAGCGGCTTGAGAACGAAACCCATGACGTCATTATACAGGAATTGCATTTTTTCCGGCCAACCGGTAAGATGACCAAAGTGATTCCGCCCGCGGACGAGCGTGTCGATTCCGCGCCTGGGATTTTGCGGCCTTGAGAACATGAGCTTCAGGAATTCGGCGTTCAGCGAAAGCCGCGCTCTCTCCCGAATGAGTTCTTTCCTGGCTCCGGCACGGAAAAAAACGGTCTTCATCGCGGCGCTTTTCATCGGATTTCTGCTCCTCATTCTCGCGGCGAATGCGATTACGTCCTTGCATGGTCTCCGGGGCCGGACCTACGACAATGATTCCTGGGAAGGATCGCCGGTTTCGACGGCGACCGACTCCGTCATCCAATTCGAGAAAAAGGGGGATGCCGATGGCGCGGGAAATCCCGACAGGTTCAGCATCGTCTGGGAAGGCGATCTCTACGCCCCCAAGAACTCCTCGTATCTTTTTTCGATCATTTCGGATGACGGTTCCTGGGTCTTTCTCGATGACGCCCTTCTGATCGAAAACGGAGGGATCCATCCGGCGCGTCTCGTGGAAAAGGAAATTCCGCTGTCCAAGGGAAATCATCATATCCTCATCAAATACTTTAACGCCGGCGGCCCGGCGGAAGTGGATTTTCGCTGGAAGGAAACGAAAACGCCGAAACGGCTGATGCCGAAACTCCATCTTTATTCCAAGCCGGTGAGCTTCGCCGTTTTTGCCGTTGACTCCACCCTGCCTTATCTCATGCGTTTGTTCCATGCCGCACTTTACATCCTGGGGGTCATTCTCTTGTTCTGGGCGGCCAGGGCCGTCTTTCCCCGGTGGGAGCTCCTGTCCGTCTTTTGTCTCTGCCTTTTTCTCCTCCTGGCGGGCTATTTCGGCTTCGAGGTCTTGGCCAAACGGTCCACGGCCGTCACCGGATGTGACAGTTATGCCTACCTGCAAGGAGCGGAGCTCATGGCTCGCCACGGCTTTTTTCACACGGAATTCGTCGATCCTCTCATCCCCGAGATCTATCGCGCCTATGCGACGAAGCCCCCCGAGCAAAAAGCGATCTTTTTGCTGAGCCCGCACGGCTATTATGTCTATGACTTGGACAAGGGACTCGTCTATAACGTCTTTCCGCCGGGGATGTCGATTCTTCTCTATCCCTTCGTCAAAATCGGCGGACGGTCAGCGGCATTCTTCGTTCTTCCGTTCCTCGCCCTGATGATGATCGTTTCCTTTTATTATTGGGGCTCAAAGCTGGCCGGCCCGGTTTTCGGCCTCTGCCTGAGCGCGGCGGCCGTCTTCAGCGGCAACGTCTTTGAGAACACCATCGTGATCATGAGCGATGTTCCCTCCATGGCCTTGATTTCCTTGAGCGCGTTCCTTCTCTACCGAAACATCAAATCTCCCCGCCGGATTCGGCCTTTTGTCGCCGGCGCCATGTTCGGGTTCTCGCTGATCGTCAGATATTCCAACCTCATGGGGGCGATCCCGCTGGCTTTTCTCTTTTGGGCGGCGTGGAGATACGAGCGGCGCGGGAAGAAAATCATCGGCGAGATTTCTCTTTTTTCGGCCGGCGCGATTCTCTTCGGAATCCTTCCCTTGGCCGTCTACACGGATCGTCTTTTTGGAACGGTCTTCCGGCTGGTTTATGAGCCGTTCAATCAGAGCCGGATGGCCTGGGCGAATATCGGGCCGGGGATCTCCTTTTACCTGAAGAGCTTGGTTCAATCGTTCGGAATTCCAGGGCTTGCGCTCATGGCGATCGGTCTGGGGGCCTGTATGGCCCGGCGCCGAATCCAAGCGGCCGGCTTCTTTTGCGCCCTGGCCTTCTTGTCGTTCTTCGTTTTTTACGTTTTTCACGGCATCCGCGAGGCGCGCTATCTTCTTCCGGCCTATCCTTTCCTGGCCGCGTTCTACGCTTTCGGCGTCGCGGAGATCGCCCGAAAATTCGATAAATCCCTCCTCGTCAAGGTTCTGATCGTCATGGTCTGCGCGAGCTACCCGCTCGTTCATTCAGCGGGAAGCTATCCCCTGGGCGCCGTCTCCCAGGAAGCCGTCTCATCGGACATCCAGAAAAAGGTCGAACCGCGGGCGGTTGTTTTTTGCGATGAATTGAGCGGTCCCCTCCGGCTTTACGCGGGCCTTCCCGCCTACCGGTTCATCTGGACCGATTCTCGAACGCTCCAAGAGACGCTGGCCTTCTTCGGTCTAAAAAAAATCGCCGTCTATTTTTTCTTGGACAGCTCTCCCGCCCGGGAGCGTTTTCGGGCTTTGACCGACCAGGACGTCATTCCGAAAGGAAGGCTGGATTTCGTTTCCAATATTCGCGGTTGGCCTTTATATCGGATCCGGCCTTAGCCGGATCGAAAGCTATGGGTCAGGGCCGGCCGCCGGCCGGCGGCCTGGGATTCCGGCGCCGAAAAAGCCGCCTGAGGCGGTCCCGCAGCCGGAGTTTCCGTTCTCCATCTTCGATTTCCAATTTATGCAAGGTCTTGCGGACGGGCCCGTGGAAGTCGGTCTCGGAAGGCTTTTCGCGTTTCATGGACGGGTCGTTTCATCTTAGTGAATCCGGCTGGAAAACTCAACTCGAAAACCCGAAATTGCCGATAAGATGCGACGCGGAATTTCTGGACAAGCACTCAATCTCTACATTGAGTGTCGTGTCCCAGGGAATTCCGCGTTGGAAACTGTACGACGGTCAGGGGCGAAAACGATTGAATTTCAACGCTCTTTATGTTATATTCAATCGTTGTCATTTAATCAAAAGCGAGGAGTAATCAACCTTTGCAGACTTACGGCAAGATCGATAGTAAATTCCGATTCGTGATCTTGGCTTCGAAGAGGGCGAAGCAGCTCCTGAGAGGTTCCAAGGCTAAGATCAGAACCAAATCAAAAAACCCGATCCGCATCGCTCAGATCGAGGTCAAAGAGGGCTTGATCGACTACGAAATTCTCCCATCCAAACATGACATCCCTGTCGAAGTCGAAGAGCAGGTCTTGAGCGTCGACGCGGTCGCCGCGGCCGCCGCAGAGGATCCGGACGAAGCCGGGGGGGACGTTGTCGAGGACAAGGAACTCGGCGAAGGCGCAGAGGTCGAAGAAGACGCCGACGGCGATTACGATGAGAATTTGCCGGTCGAAGACGTCGGCGAAGGCAAAGAAGAGGAATAAGACAGCGATCCCTCTTTTCCCGCGTTTTGCAAAAGCTGGATATAATCCAGCTTGATCCAGTCTTTTTTGGGAATCTTCAGGAGTTGCGAAAACCGGGCGATCTTTTCCCGCTCACCCTCGAATTCGATGAACAGGCCGGCGGCCGTTTCATCGAGGCAAATCGTGAGCGTTCCTTTCCTGAAAACTTCCCGGCGTTTTTCATAGCGGAAGACCTCCACGAACCCAAGGGCCTTCAGGATTTTCCGGGCGTGCCGGGGATTCTTGATCTCGGTCTCGTACTCCTCACGGATTTTATACTTCCGGGATTTCCGCGGCTCTCCCTTGAACGTCAGGAACGCTTTCTTGCCGGCCGTTCTCAACCGGAGCGCGTGGCGCTTCTTGAAAAGCGCGCGATTTTGAAAATCATAGAGGACGTTCATTTCGTGATACGGTCCTTGAGCCTCGACGGCGCCCAGGGTTAGAATCCGGCTCCGGACGGGGCCGAGGTCGGACACGCGAACTTTGACTTCGATCTCGAGCACGCTATGTCTTTCTCCGCAGGATCAGATCGACCATGCGGACAAGGGATTCGCGGGGCGCGGACGCAGGGAAGGCCGCGAGAGCGTTTTTGGCTTTTTGAGCGAACACAACCGCCTGGTTGAAGGAATAATCCAAAGCGCCCGCGGAATCGATCAAGCCGAGGATCCGCTTGACGGCTTTCCGGTCCGCCGTTCTGTTCTTGATGAGACCAAGGAGTTCGTCGCGGGCGTCGCCCTTGGCCAGGCGCAAAGCGTGGATGAGCGGCAGGGTGACGCGCCCTTCACGGAGGTCGGCGAGCACGGGCTTTCCGAGCGTCGCGGCGTCGCCCGTATAATCAAGCAGATCGTCCACGATCTGGAAAGACAGCCCCAGGTTTTGGCCGAATTCCCTGAGTTTTTGCGTCTCCCGGGGCGCGGTCCCGGCGAGCCATCCACCGATCTGGCATGCGGCGGAAAAAAGCCGCGCTGTCTTTTTATCGAGGATCTCGAGATAGCGCTCTTCGGTCAAGCCGGGATCGCCGCTCATGGAATATTCAAGAAGCTCGCCTTCGATCATCCGGGCGGTGACGTCGGCCAGCAGATCGATGATGTCCTGCTTCCTCGTCTTGAGGGCCAGAGTGACCGATTGGATATAGAGGAAGTCCCCGAGAAGCACGGTAATGTTGGGGCCCCAGCGGGCGTGGACCGTGTCCCGACCGCGGCGGAGATGAGAGTTGTCGATGATATCGTCGTGGATCAAACTCGCCGTATGGATGATCTCGACGAGCGCCGCCCAGAAGATGTGATGGGGTCCTTTGTAACCGCAGAGCTTTGAGCAGAGGATCAAGAGGGCCGGCCGGATGCGCTTGCCGCTTTTTTCAAACAGGTAACCATGGATTTCGGCGATGAGCGGATTCGGAGAGCTTCCGATCTTCTTCAGTTGGCGTTCGACCGCGTCCAAGTCGCGATGAAGACCTTTGGAGATGTCGATCAAGGGGTCGGGCTTCGATGCGGCTGTCATGGCCCGCTTATCTTAGCATTGAAGATTCATTTTTTCAAACTTGAAAAAAGCCGGCGGCGCGTTCCGGCCGGTGACCTTCTTGTCATGTATCGATATGGAAGAGCGAGCGAAAATTCCCAAGGATTTCTTCCGAGATCTTTTCAAAGGATGTATCCCTGATCTGGGCCATGAGCTTGGCCGTTTCGACCACGAACGCAGGCTCGTTCCTCTTGCCGCGATGGGGCACCGGCGCCAGGTAAGGGGCGTCCGTTTCGACCAGGATCCGGTCCGCCGGAACTTTTCTCGCGACCTCGCGCAGGTCCCCGGACTTGGGAAACGTGACGAGGCCCGAGAAGGAGATGTAGAAACCGGCGTCCAGAGCCGTTTTCGCGAAGTCCCAATCCTCGGTGAAGCAGTGGAGGATGCCGCCGTTCGAGAACCCTTCTTCGCGGATGACCCGGGCGATCTCGGGGCCGGCGTTCCGGCTGTGGATGATCGCCGGAAGCCCGAGTTCCTGGGCCAGCGCCAGTTGCTCGCGAAAAGCTTTTTTCTGCTCGTCCGGCGAGGCGAAGTCGTAATGGAAATCGAGTCCGATCTCGCCGATCGCGATGATTTTATTGCGTTCGGCCAGGCCCCGGACCGCGGCGATGAGATCCGGCGCGAAAAGCCTGGCCTGGTGAGGATGGAGCCCGGCCGCGGCATGGATCATCGCGAATGCGGCCGTCAGATCCTGCGTGATCCGGATGCTCCGTTCGCTCGAAATGTCGAGGGGGCAGAGAAGATGATCGAGGCCCGCTTCGAACGCCCTCCGGACGACGTCGTCGCGGTCGGGGTCGAATTCCTCCATGTCGAGATGGGCGTGGGAATCGACGAGGCGGACGGGAGCGATCATGGGGCTATCCAAAAAAATCCCCCCGGTCTCCCTTTCGCGAAGGGAGACCCGAGGGGATTTCGTCTCACTTGAATTACTGCGCGATCTTCGTCTTCAGGATCCGCAGCGGCAGCGGGCCGTAGCTGACCAGCTTCTTGAGGAATTCCTTCTGGCTGAAGGCCGTGCCCTTGGCCAGCTTGGAATCCTTTTCCATGTCCAGGATTTCCTGGTATCCGAAGTAGGCATAGGCCGCGTCGGCGGGATGGAGGATGATCTGGTTCCACTTCCGTTCGGCTTCCGCCTGCGTCTGGAATCCGTTAACCGTCATCAGCTTGATGGCTTGTTCTTTCGTGTAGCTGCCCTCGTGGACGTTCACGTCGAGCTGGAAATCCATCAACGTCTGGAGTTTCAATTTGAGCTCCATCAGGCGTTGCTTGAGGTCGTAATTGTTGAATCCGGCGAAGATGAACATGTCCTGAGCGTAGATAGGCCAGCCCTTGAGCAGGGCTTTGTTGGGATAGAGTTTCCGGATCAGAGAAGCGCTTTTATGGGTGAACGCGGCTGGGAAAAAGCTGCCCGGGTAGACTTTTTCAATCGTCCAAACGGGGAGGAGGTAATTGGTATATTCGTCCATGAACGCCTGCGCTTGATCGGCGTTCAGGCTATCTGGATACGGATTGATCTGCAGGGTATAAGAGCCCGCCGGTTCATAGGGATTCGGCGTGATGAGCCTCGTCAGTTTCGCGTCGCGGTCCAAGGCGGGCATGAGATCGATATCGAGCGTTTCTTCCGGCACGTCGAGGAGTCCCGTCTTGGCGATGAAGGCTTTGACATCGTCGGCCGAAGATTTGATTTTGTTGAACCAATCTTCTTTGGCCGGCTGCGCGCTCTTGATCTTGTTCAAGACGTGCGATACAACGTTATTGATGAGCCCGTCCCCGCTCAGATTGGCCGGCGGATGTTCGATATCGAAAACCGGGTCCATGATCTTATAATAGGAGAAACAGACCTTGAACATCTCGTTGCGGATGTTCGTCGTATCGGCCTTGGCCCGGGCGCCCAGCTCGTTCAACATCAGCGATCCGCCGATCGTCAACTGCAGCATCCGCTGATGAACTTCCCCGAGCCGGAAATTGCCGGTGGATCTCGCCAGGAGATCTCCCTGGAGGAACCTCTGGTAATCCTCGAGGGCCGCGATGGCCTTGATGAGTTCCCCTTGGAATTTGGTCCTGGCCTCGGGACCGGCTTTTTCGATCAGCTTGGGGATTTCGATCTTGTAGAAGTCCAGGATGGCGGGAAACTGCTTGATAGCCGCTTCCGTATATTCCTTGGGAGGCGTCTTGAGTTCCGTTTTGGCTTGTTTGACGAACCCGGGGAGGGCCTTGGCCCGTTCCGTGGCGCTCTTCAACCTCGCGTCGATGGGGGCGAATTCCTTGACTAGAAGGCTCCGGAGGCTCTGAAGAATGATATCGTTATAGAAAAGCGGGTTGAGCTGCGTCGGCGCGATTTTCTCCAGCTTGAGGATATCCAGATCCAGGGCGTCACGGAAGAGATCCAGGTCGATCTGCAATTCCGGGCTGAGCTTGTCCCTGACGATCTTGTTGACCAGTTCCGCGTTCACCTTGTCCATCTCCCCGAGATGCTTCTCGAGCGATGACTCGGCGAGATCCTCGAGCTTGTCGTTGTATTTGTAAAATCCCGCCTGCGTCGCGGCCGTCGGATAAAATCTCCAATATGTGTCCAGGAACGTTTCCAGCTGTTTATTGAACTTGACGTCCTCCGGGTTCTGCTGCGAGAGCAGCCAGCCGAAGCTCAGCAGCAAAAAGGCGCTGAGCATGACCGGAATGAGCTTTTTCCTCATGACCTCCTCCTCTTCCTTTTGTAAAGCAATTTTATATCGGATGGCTTGATTGAATTCCGAATCCTAGCATACATTTCTCAACAAATGCAATTCCCCGGGGGAAAAAACTTCGGCTTCCAAATCTCGAGACGATTCGGGCCTGTCATGTCCTTTTCCTGCAATGAATAATAGAGCAATATTTGTGCCAAAAATATGGTTGTGTCGATCCATGGTTTGCGCATGGAAGTTTACCACCGGATCAGAGCCGAAGCCCAGGTGAAACCCGATCCGAAAGACGTCAGGATGACGCAATCGCCCTTCTTCAGCCGACCGTCGCGGACCGCTTCGTCCAGGGCGATGGGGATGGAGGCGGCCGTGGTGTTCCCGAAGCGGTCGATGTTACGGGCGACCTTTTCGAGGGGGATTTGGAGTTTCCGGGCGACCATCTGCGAGATGCGGTCGTTGGCCTGGTGCGGGATGAGAAGATCCACGTCGGCGATGGTCAGTCCGTTTTGCCGGAGGGCGGCCATGACCGCTTCCGGCATGCGTTCGGAGGCGTTCTTGAAGACGTTTTTCCCGTCCATGCGGGGAAAGAACCCGCCTTGCTCGAAAATCTCCGGGGCGAACGTCGGTTTCCGCGCTGAGTTGGGATGCTCCATCCAGAGGTCCCGGATGAAGCGTCCGTCGGAGTAGAGATGCGTCGAAAGGACGCCCCGGCCGTCGTCGGCCGAGTTCGGCTCGAGAATCACAGCCGCGCCGCCGTCGCCGAATAGGACGGCCATGTCCCGGCCTTCGTCTGAATAATCCAGGTTGTGCGATTGGACCTCCGCGGCGCAGACGAGGATCTTTTTATACGTGCCGGCCCGGATATATTGATCGGCGGCGGACAGCGCGTAAATGAAGCCGCTGCACTGATTGCGAACGTCGAGGGCTCCGATGTGCGACAGTTCGAGCTTCGCCTGGATCATGACCCCGATGCCGGGGAAATAGTGGTCGGGAGAGATCGTTGCCGCGACGATGAAATCGATCTCCGACTTGTCGATCCCCGCGTTTTCGATCGCGAGCTTGGCGGCTTCGACGCCCAGATCCGAGCTGCCGACGCCGGCCTCGGCGTAATGGCGCGTTTGGATGCCGGACCGCTGTTGAATCCATTCGTCCGTCGTATTCATGACTTTTTCCAGGTCGAAATTAGTGACGACCTTGGGAGGGACATAATGACCCGTGCCGGTAATGATGCTTCGCATATTCATGAGCACCGCCTTTGCATGCCGCTCATTATAATCAAGCCCTTTGGAAAAAGAAAGAAAAAAGGAAAAGGGGACCTTGACTTCACGCGGAAATCGCGCCTAAACTGGTTTCCCATGAACCCGGGACGCAAGTTGACGAGGACGAACACGTTCCTTGGCCTCGGCCTGGGACTTTTTCTCTGGTCGGGAACCTTCGTTTTTTCCCAACAAGACCTGATCAGGGTCGAGGCGAGCATCAGCCCGTTGAGGGTCCCCCGGGGAGGGGAAGGCAAAGTCGTCCTCAAAATCAGCGTCAAACAGGGGATTACGATCAATTCCCAGCCTTCGTTCATCATCGAGTTCGGACCGGGCGAGGAGCTCGTTTTTCCCAAAAATTTCTTCACCGCTTCGGATCTCAATATCGAGGTGGTGGAGGAGAACGGGAAGGAACGGCTGAATTTGAAAAAGCCGGTCGAAATCCGCTTCACGGTCAACCCGAAAGCGAAGAGGGGAGTCTATGTCCTTGAGGGCAAGATCAAATATTTCGCTACATCCTCGAAGGAAGGCTGGTGTCTCAAGAGCGCGACCAAATTCTCGGCGCGTGCCCTGATCTCCGCGAGAATCTCCTAAAGCCAACCGTTGTCCCGGTACCAGCGGATCGTCTCATATACGCCGTCATCCAGGGTGTATTCCGTCACGAAGGCTAAGCGTTCACGGGACTTTTGGACATCGGCCACCCAGCTCTGCTGTCTGTAATCGCGGTATTTATTCCGGTTGACGGCGGTCGGCCTGCGGCGGAGGCGCGAAGAAAATTCCGAGACCAGGGCTGTTCCAAAAACGGCGAGCATGGGAACGATGACGCGCCGGGGAGTGGTTCCGAGAGCCTCCGCGGCGGCCTGGCCGATGTCTTCGAAAGACCGGGGGATCGAATCCGCGATGTTCAGTATTTCTCCACTCGCCAGATCGGCGCCGGCGGCCATCTCGAGCGCCCGCGCAAGGTCTTTCACGTAACATAAGCTGAACAATTTTTTTTTGAGTCCCAACGACGGCAAAAGACCGCGTCGCACGTATTTGAAATAATTCAGGAAATCGGCATCCCTGGGGCCATAGACCGCGCCCACCCTGAGAATCGTCAAGGGAAAACGGTCTTTTCGGGCCAGAGCTTCCGCTTCGCCGAGAAGCTTGCTTTTTCCATAAGGCGTCACGGGCTCCGGGGAATCGTTTTCCTTGCGGTCTCGCCCCTCCCAAGAGGGACCTCCCGCGGCGAGGCTGGAGAGATAAATCACCTTCGGCGAAAGGCCTCGCTTGGCCAGCGCGTCGAAAAGACTTGCCGACCCGCGCTGGTTTACATTATAATAATCCTCTGATTTCAGGGCTTTGGTCATTCCCGCGAGATGGAAGACGGCATCCAGGCCGGACGGCAACTCCGGGATGTTGAGAAGATCGCCCTTGAGAAGATGGACGTCGGTTCCCTCGAGGAACCTGATCCGGCTTGGATTCCGGACAAGGGCGAAAATCTCGGCGTCGTGGGCCCGGAGGCGTTCGACGAGATGGCTTCCGATAAAGCCCGTGCCGCCGGTTATCAGGACTTTCATGATAGGCGTTTCATTGTATGAGAATCACGGCGGGCGGTCAAACGAGACCCGTGAGATCCGCGACCGGACAACGGGAATCCACTCCCAAGGAGGGAGTTCATGGATCGTTTTGGCAAGGGTTGCGCTTTCACTCGGGCCGAAGACATCATGACCGTCCCGAAGAACCGGGCTTCGATCAGGTTGAACCCCAGGATAAGATATTGAAGAAGACCCAAGATCCCGACGCGATATCAGGCCGTTTCCACGGATTCCCCCGGCCGTTTTTTAGGACGGTCGCCGGCTTTTGCTTGACGTTGTCTTTCGCCGCAGCCCAAACGACGATCATGCCCCTGGACCAGGTGAAAGCCGGGCAGAGGGGGAAAGGCCGGACGGTCTTCGAAGAGAACAAGATAGAGGAATTCGACGCGGAAATCCTCGGCGTCCTGAAAAACACCAGCCCCAAGAGAAACATCATCATCGCCCGGCTCAAGGGCAAGAACTTGGAAAATACCGGCGTCATCGCCGGCATGAGCGGCAGCCCGGTTTATATCGACGGCAAGCTCATCGGCGCCGTGGCTTTGGGCTTTCCTTATTCCAAAGAAGCCATCGCCGGGATCACGCCCATCGGCGAGATGATGGGCCTGTACGCGGAGAAAACGGCGCCTGGGAAATCCTTGGCATCCGGAATTCCCTTCAGGGCTTCGATGACCCTCGATGAGATATTGGATCTCGGAAAGGATGTCGTTCCCGCCAGGGAAAGCTTTATCGCTCAGGGGCAGGCGCTGGCGCCTCTCAGAGTTCCCCTGGCCTTCTCCGGGTTCTCTCCGCGGGTGATGGATAAGGCCGCTGCTTTCTTTTCCCGGATGGGCTTTTTCCCGGTGAAATCCGGCAGCGGCGCCCAGTCCCTGGCGAATCCCTCGGCGCAGGACTTCATTCTCCGCGAAGGCGATCCCGTTACTCTTCAACTCGTCAGCGGCGATTTGGATTTATCGGCGACGGGAACGGTGACCTATGTCGAGGGAAATAAAATCCTGGCGTTCGGCCATCCTCTTTATAATCTGGGAGCCGTGAATTACGCCATGGCCCGGGCGAAGATCATCACGGTCGTGCCGACGTTGGACAATTCGTTCAAGCTCGCCGAGACGGGAAACACGATCGGGACATTCACCCAGGATCGGGCATCCGGAGCTCTGGGCGAGATCGGCAAAATGCCCAGCCTCGTTCCCCTCAATATCCGAATCTACGATGGGGCCGATAACCTCAGGGAATTCAAGCTGCATATCGTCAACGACCCTCTCCTGACGGCCATCCTGGTCAACATGTCGCTTTTGACGCTGCTCGAAAACGAGGTCCGGGCCGAGGAGGATTTGACGCTCGAGTTCCAGAGCGATATCTATTTGGACAGCGGAGTGAGCGTCCAGAACATCCATTTGGAAGATCTGGCTTCCGGAAATTTCAACGCCCCCGTTCAAGACCTGGCCGGCCTGCTCACGGCGGTCGTGTTTTTTCTAACCAACAACGAATTCAAGGACGTGGGAATCCATCGCATCGACCTGGCCGTCAAAGCCACGGAACAAGCGAAATCGGCGAATTTGGAAAGGGTCTGGCTCGATAAATACGAAGCGGCGCCCGGCGAGACCATCACCGTCAAAGTCTATTACCGGACGTTCCGCGGCGACGTCTACGTTGAGGAGATCCCTTTCACGGCGCCCAACCTGCCGGCGGGGTCGGAGTTCCAACTCATCATGGGAGATGCGGCCTCGATGCAGCGCGTCGAAGCAGGGATGTACCGGACGGGAGGGGTCGTCCCGAGGAATCTGAACCAGCTCGTTCGCCTGCTCAACAATCTGCGCAAGAACAACCGCATCTATGTCAAGATCATCGCCTCCAAACCGGGGCTGTTTCTCCGGGGAGAGGAAATGCCCAACCTGCCGCCGGCCATGAAATCTCTTTTCGCCTCTCCGCGCGCCGCCGCTACGATGCCCATCGAGCTCAGCAGTTCCACCTTGGGCGAGTATCAGATTCCGCTCCGCTATCAATTCAAAGGATCGGCCTCGATTCCTATTAAGATTCGTAAATAGCTTTGTCCCATGTATTCGGTGTCGGGAGTTAAGGCATGAAAAAAATATTTTTCGCCTCGCTGGGTTTCACTTTCGCGGCGCTGACGACCCTTCTTGCCGTCGTTCCCCAGAAATGGACAACCCGGAGCTACGATGAGTTCTTGCGCGGCAGATTCGACGGCATTGCGGTTTCCGCGGACGGCGTTTTGACTCTGGCTCCGCGGGAAGACGTCATCGAGGGCCCCTCGGAAGATTTTTATCTTTCGTTTTACATGACGCCGGAAGGAACGGGATATCTGGGCACGGGCCACGGGGGGAAAATATATAAAATCTCCAAGGACGGGAAAGCCGATCTCTTCGCTCAAACTTCCGAAATGGACGTGACCTGCCTGGCCATGGATAAAAAGGGCGTCCTTTACGCCGGAACGTCTCCCAACGGCAAGATCTATAAGATTACGGCCCAGGGAAAGAGCGAAATCTTTTTCGATCCGAGCGAAAAATATATCTGGCGCCTGCTGTTCACGGAAGACGGCACATTGCTTGCGGCCGTCGGGGAAAGCGGGGGGATTTACGCGATCAATACCCAGGGCGAGGGCCGGCAGGTTTTCAAAGCCGCGGAAAACCACATCCTCTGCGTGAGGTTGGACAAGAACGCGGATATCATCGCCGGCAGCGGCGGGAACGGCCTCGTCTATCGCGTCGCGAAAACGGGGAAAGCTTCGGTCCTCTTCGAATCTCCCTATGAAGAAGTCCGAAGTCTGGTGATCGACCTCGACGGCAACATCTATGCGGCCGCCGGAGGAACGTCGACCAGAGGCCGAAGGGAAGATCCGACCGTTTCTTCTTCGGGCCGCGAAGCGGAAGTGATGATCTCCGTCTCGGCCGCGCCGACGCCCGCGCCGGCGGTTCAGGCCGGGCCGCCTGCGGCGAAATTGTTCGGCGCGGCCGCGGCTCCCGCGAGGGAACCGGGAGCGCTCTTCAAGATCGCTCCGGACGGCGTGGCGAAAAGACTCTGGTCGTCCGCGGATGAAATGATCTACAGCCTCTTCTGGAACGAGTCCGAGAAAACGGTCGTTTTCGGCACCGGCCCGAAAGGCCGCCTCTATGCCCTGAATAAGGAAGACAAGGCGACCCTGATCCTCCAAAAGAGCTCTGAGCAGATCTACGAACTTCTTCCTCTCGGCGTGAGAACGTATCTTCTTTCCAATAATCCCTGCCAGCTCAGCGTCCTCTCTCCCGAGCGGCGCTTATCCGGCGAATTCGTCGGACCCGTTTTGGACGCGAGGATCATCTCCACTTGGGGCAGAATCAGCTGGGACGCGGAACTCCCGCAGGGAGCCGTCCTCCAGTTCCAAACGCGAAGCGGCAATTCCTATGAACCGGGCGCAAGCTGGAGCGACTGGTCTCCCCCTTATCAGAAAAAGGATGGAGAACAGGTCTTGAGTCCGAAAGCCCGATACCTCCAATTCAAGGTCCTGTTCAAGGCCCAATCGGGAAAGGCCCTGCCGGCGCTGTCGAAAATGGGCATTTTCTATCTTCAGGCCAATATCGCTCCTTCCATCACCCGGCTCGACATCCTCCCGCCCAACGAGGTTTATTTGAAGGCGCCCATGGATCAGGAAGAGATCATCTGGGGTTTGGAAAAACGGAACCCGGAGCCGGCCGTGAAAAAAGACGACGGGCTGAAGATGATGATGAACCGAAAAGTGGAGCGCAAAGGCTACCAGACGATCATGTGGGACGCCGAAGACGAGAACGGCGATGCGCTGACCTATACCATCTCGCTGCGGCAGGAAGGGGAGAAGGACTGGCGCGTGATCGAGGACGATTGGAAAGACAATCTCCTGACGTTCAATACCTTGAATTTTCCGGACGGGATCTATTTCGTGAAAGTGACCGTCTCCGACCTTTCTTCCAATCCTCCCGATCTTGCCAAAAGGTCCGAGAGGATCAGCCCGGCGCTGGCCATCGATAACACGCCGCCCGTGATCCGGAACATCCAAGCCGTCCGGCAGGGAGATCAGCTCGACGTGAGCTTTCTGGCCGAGGACGCGTTCTCAACCGTCAAGGAAGTGAAATATCTGGTCCGGCCCGATGAATGGCATATCGTGTTCCCGGAAGACGGCATCTGCGATGCAAGACAGGAGAGCTTCAAATTCAAGGTCCAACTTCCCCCCGGGTCGGACCGCATGATCACGATCATCGTCAAGGACGCCTGTAACAACACGGCCACCATCAAGCAAAGCTTCTGACGGCCCGCTTTCCAAAAAAATCCCTCTTTTCCCTTCTTGCATTAAAGGGGAGAGAGGTATTTGATCCTTTTCTTTAAACGCGCTCCAAATAGGAGTCGTCGCGCGTGTCGATCTTCAGGACGTCCCCTTCCTTGACGAACGGCGGGACCATGACCGTCAGGCCGTTTTCGAGGGTGGCGGGTTTATAGGAAGCGGAGGCCGTAGCTCCTTTCATGAAGGGTTCGGTATGCGCGACCTTGAGCTGGATGGTGATCGGCGGCACGACGTTCACCGGTTTGCCTTCGAAGGATTCGATGGAAAAGACGACGTTCGGGACGAGGTATTTCACGGTGTCGCCGATGACCTCGACCGAAAGCGTGACCTGGTCGAAGGTCGTCTGGTTCATGAAGAAATAATCGTCGCCGTTCTGGTACAGAAATTCCATGGGGGTCTCATCCATGAACGCCTGCTCGACCCGCTCCTCCGAGCGGAAGCGGTAATCCGTGACCGTGTTGTCCTTCAGGCTGCGAAGTTTTGTTTGGACCATGGCCTTCCACCGGCCCGGAGTGATGAGCTGCATCTCCACGACGCGCCAAAGCTGGCCGTCCTCCCTTTTTATGATCATGCCTTTGCGAAGTCTCGTTGCGTCAAGCATAAAAAATCCTCCCCACGACTATTCCCGTCTGACGCCTTTGTCGATGTGAACGATGAACGGCTGCCCGCCCGCCTTTTCGATGGCCGCGGCGACTTTTTCCGGGGCGTCCGGAGCGTAAGCGAACATGCAGCCTCCGCCGCCGGAGCCGTTTATTTTAGCCCCGAATGCGCCGGCGTCAAGCGCGCTAGCGATCATCCGTTCGATTTTATCCGTCGAGATTCGGAGATGGTCTCGAAGGACCGCGTGCTGAGCGTCGAGAAGCCGCCCGAATTTCCGATGGTCGAACGGCTTGGCCTGGAACAGGGCGGCGCCTTCCTTCGTCAGATCCCGGGTCATGAGAGTTCCCTTGAGAAGGCGCTGATGGTCCACAGGAAGCCGGTCGATCTCGGCGAGGACGTCGGCGGTCAGCGGGCTTTTCAAATGAAAGCCGGGGATCTTTCGGGCGACAAGGGCCGCGCCCTCGAGGACGTGGCTCTTGATGAAACCCAGCGTGCCGGTCGTGTCTTTCTTCTGAAGCGAATTGGCCAAGACGAACGTTCCCAGGGGGTTTTCGAGCTGATCGAGTTTCATGGGGACGTCGAATCGGATCCAGACGATCCCCCCCAAGGCCGAGGCATAGTGGTCCATTTTGCCGCCCGGCTCCTTGAACTCGGCGACTTCGGTCAAGAAGCCGAGTTCGGCCAGTTCGCGGGGATCGTTCGCGCGCGCGTCCCCCGCGGCTTCGAGCAGGAATTTATTCCAGGCCACGACCATGGCCGAGGAGCTCGACGTTCCCGCGTTGATGGGGATCGTGCCGCGGACCTCGCAATCCCAGCCGGTCATCGGCAGGCCGGCCCGCCGGTGGATATTGACCGCGCTTTTGAGATAGTCCCTCTTTTTCTCGTAGGGGATCTCGCGCGCGAACGAAAACGTTTCCTTTTCGCCGATGTCCGGAAGGTCGATGGCGAAGATTTTATCGTTTCTCCGGTTCCCGCTGAAAGCGATGCGCAGATCGACGGCGCCGGCGATGATGGCCAGTCCGAAGTAGTCCTGATGCTCGCCGAAAAGGCACATGCGGCCCGGCGACGAGACGCGAAGCTCGACGTTTTTCATAACCCCTTTTGTAACCGATGCGCGGGTTTCTGTCAACGGATATGTGCGGATACTCTTGGAGGAAAACCCTTGGTGGGGTTTCCCTCCAACGGGAGCTTCGCTCCCTGCCACTCTTCCCTGGAGCATCTCGTGAACGCATTTTTACGTTCAGACCCTATGTATTAAATAGGTGCCCTCGATCGGCGTCACCCGTTCTCCCTTCCTCCCATGATCCATTTCGATACCTCGTTTTAGAAACTGTACTACTGTTAGGGCTCATTTGATTTTCCCCGGCGATTTGACTATAAAGGACGTTCCATGGAATTTCGGCGGGATAAAATCGTGAACAGCCCGAGAATACGGGGAGGATGCCATGAACAATCGCGCGGTCCTTTGGACCGTCATCATCATCATCGCCGCCTCAGCGCTGATGATGGTGGCGCTCGTGTCCTGCGGCGGAGGAGTTCCCATGGCCGATAAAATTCTCGTCAATGGAAAGATCTGGACGGTGGACCCGGGCCGGCCGTGGGCCGAAGCCGTGGCCGTCCGTGATCACAAGATCCTCGCGGTCGGAACGACGTTCGACATCAGGAAGACGGCCGGCCGGACGACGGAGATCATCGACCTCAAGAACGCGTTCGTCCTGCCCGGCTTCATCGACAGCCACGTCCATTTCATCAACGGCGGCCGGTCCCTGACGAGCGTTCAACTCCGTGAAGCGAGATCCAAGGAGGAATTCGTCCAGCGCATCGCCGCGAAAGCCAGGGATCTGCCCAAGGGCGAGTGGATCCTGAACGGCGAATGGGATCACACCCAGTTCGACCCCGTCGAACTGCCCCGCCGGGAATGGATCGACGCCGTCACGCCGGACCACCCGGTCTGCGTCAACCGTCTCGACGGCCACATGATCCTGGCGAACAGCCTGGCCCTGAAGCTCGGCGGCGTCACCAAGAACACGCCCGTTCCAGCGGGCGGTGAAATCGTCAAGGACTCGGCGACCGGGGAGCCGACGGGCATCCTGAAAGACGCGGCCATGGACCTCGTCTTTCGCCGCATGCCGGACCCGACCCCGGCTCAAACCATGAGAGCCGCGGAGGCCGCGATGGCTTATGCCGCGGAAAGAGGGGTCACCTCGGTCCACGACGTATCCGGCGAAGCGGGCTTCGACGTCTACCAGGAGCTTCTGAAAAATCGGAAGCTGACGACACGGATCTCGTTCTACGTTCCCGTCACCGAGGTCGATCTCGTCCTGCGCATGAAACTCCGGACGTCGTTCGGAAACGATATGCTCGCGTTCGCCGGGCTGAAAGGGTTCTCCGACGGCTCTCTCGGCTCCGCGACCGCCTATTTCTTCGAGCCTTACGCCGACGACCCCAAGGCCAGGGGACTTCTCAACGAGCAGATGTTCCCGGAAGGCCTTATGGAAAAACGGGTTCTGGCCGCCGACAGAGGCGGGCTGCAAATCGCGATCCACGCCATCGGCGATCGGGCCAATGCCATCGTCCTGGATATTTTCGAAAAAGCGGAGAGGGAGAACGGCGATCGCGACCGGCGCTTCCGGATCGAGCACGCCCAGCATCTCAGGCCCGCGGACATCGTCCGGTTCGGCAAACTCAAGGTCATCGCCTCGGTCCAGCCCTATCATCTGATCGACGACGGGCGCTGGGCGGAGAAAAAAATCGGCCCCGAGCGGGCCAAGACCACGTATCCCTTCAAATCGCTCCTGGACAACGGCGTGACGCTCGTCTGCGGTTCGGATTGGCCGGTCGCGCCGATGGACCCGATCATGGGTCTTTACGCCGCGGTCACGCGGCGGACTTTGGACGAGAAGAATCCCGGCGGCTGGATCCCCGAACAGAAGATCACGCTGGGAGAGGCGATCAAGGGGTTCACGATCAACGGCGCTTTCGCCCAATTCGCGGAAAAGATCAAAGGATCGATCGAGCCCGGCAAGCTCGCCGACTTCGTCGTCCTCGATCGGAATCTCTTCGCCGTCAAACCTGAAGAGATCCGCGACGCCCGGGTCGTCATGACGATCGTCAACGGGGAAATTGTCTACGGCCGGCGAATCTGATATCATCGGCTCCTTCAAAAATAACGTCGATATGCGAGCGCGATGACCGTCGAAGAAATCCTGAAAGATTCGGGGCCGGCGCAAAGCGAGCTAATCGCCATCCTGCACAGGCTCCAGGCCGAATTCGGCCATATCCCGCCCGAATCGGTGCGAGCCGTCGCCCGGCATCTCCGCATCTCGCCGAGCGAGGTCTACGGCGTTCTGACGTTTTATAAAGCGTTCACTCTCGAGCCCAAGGGTCGGACCATCGTGACGGTCTGCCTGGGCACGGCCTGCCACGTGCGGGGAGGCCCCGCGATCGTCGAAGAGCTCGAACGGAGGCTCGGCGTCAAGGCCGGCCGAACCTCGCCCGACGGGGAATTCTCTCTTGAAACGGTCAACGGTCTCGGTTGCTTCGCGATCTGGCCGGTTGTGGTCGTCAACGGGAATTATCATTCCAACGTCACCTTGAAAAAAATCGACGCCATTTTGGCGACCTGCCGGGGCTCCGGAAAGAAGCCATGAGAAAGCTGGCGCATCCCGATCACCTGGCCGCGTTGAGGAGGCAGGTCCTCGAGAACCGGCCCGTCCACTCGAAAACCGTCGTCGTCACAGCCGGAACGTGCGGCCAGGCGAGCGGCGCGCTCCCCGTCCTGGACGCTTTGAGGCGGGAGATCGCCCAAAAGGGACTCTCGGACAGCGTCGGCGTCGTGGTCACCGGCTGTCACGGCTTCTGCGAGATGGAGCCGAGCCTCATCATTTATCCCGAGGGTATTTTTTATAAAAAGCTCGAGCCCGGCGACATCCCGGCCATCGTCGCGGAAACCATCATCAAGAACAAGGTCATTCCCTCACTGACGTATGAAGACGCAGCCACCGGCAAGAGATACTCTCGCCAGAAAGACATCCCTTTTTATCATAAGCAAACGCGGCTTCTAACCGAGCCCCATTTCCACATCGATCCCGATCATATCGAGGATTACATCGCCCTCGGCGGCTACCAGGCCCTGGCCAAGGCCCTTTTCGATATGACGTCGGAGAGCGTGATCGCCGAAATCAAAGCGTCCGGGTTGAGGGGGAGAGGAGGCGCCGGCTACCCGACCGGGAAAAAATGGGAGATATGCCGGGAGGCGCACGGCCATCCGAAATATGTCATCTGCAACGCGGACGAAGGCGACCCGGGCGCCTACATGAATCGGAGCCTGCTCGAGGGCAATCCTCATAGCGTCATCGAGGGAATGATCATCGGCGCCTACGCCATCGGCGCTCCCGAGGGCTTCATCTTCGTCCGCATGGAATATTCCGTGGCCGTGCGGCACGTGAACCGCGCCCTGGAGCAGGCGCGCAAGATCGGCCTGCTCGGACCGACGATCCTCGGCTCGGAATTTCATTTTGATATCCACATCGTCCGAGGCGCCGGGGCGTTCGTCTCCGGCGAAGAGACTTCGCTCATGGCCTCGATCGAAGGGAAGCGGGCGTTTCCGAGGCAGCGCCCCCCTTTTCCGGCCCAGGAAGGATTGTGGGGAAAGCCGACCAACATCAATAACGTGGAGACCTGGGCGAACGTGCCGCTGATCATCGACAAAGGCGCCATGGAATTCGCCGGGATCGGGACGGAAAAGAGCAAAGGGACGAAGATCTTCTCTCTCGTCGGGAAAATCAACAATACGGGCCTCGTGGAAGTTCCCATGGGCCTCACCCTGCGAGAGATCGTCCACGATATCGGCGGCGGCGTTAAAAACAAGAAGAAACTGAAGGCCGTTCAAGCCGGAGGGCCTTCGGGCGGCTGCATCCCCGCGGACAAGATCGGTCTTCAGATCGATTACGATTCGCTCCTTCAGGCCGGCGCGATCATGGGATCGGGCGGCCTGATCGTCATGGACGAGGATACGTGCATGGTGGATGTGGCCCGTTATTTTTTGAACTTCACCCAGGAGGAATCCTGCGGGAAATGCGTCCCGTGCCGCGTCGGGACCCAGCAGATGTGCGAGATCCTGACCCGTATCACGCAAGGAAAGGGCGCGGATGGCGACCTGGAACGGCTGGAAGAGCTGGCGGTTACCGTTAAAACAGGGTCGCTCTGCGGACTGGGGCAGACGGCCCCGAATCCCGTCTCGACTACGCTCCGCTACTTCCGTGATGAATACAGAGCCCATATCGAGGACCGCTGCTGCCCGGCCCTCGTCTGCAAAGACTTGATTGCGTTTTATGTCGAGCCCGATAAATGCACGGGCTGTCTCCTTTGCCGAGAGAGTTGTCCGGTAAAGGCCATCCGCGGCGAACGGAAAAAGGTCCATGTCATCGACCAGGCCGCCTGCGTAAAATGCGGCGCCTGTTTCGATATCTGCCCCGCGAAAGTGCGGGCCGTCTCCCGGTTGACGGGCGGGGACAGGCGGAAGATCGCATCATGAAGATCACCATCGATAAGAAGACGATCGAAGTCGACGGGCGGATAACCGTCCTCGAAACCGCCCGGGAACATGGGATCTATATCCCGTCCCTCTGCGATCATCCCCGCCTCGAGCCTTTTGCGGCCTGCCGACTCTGCCTGGTCGAGATCAAGGGCCGGAAAGGTTACAGCCCCGCCTGCAGCACTTATGCCGAAGACGGCCTGGACATCACGACCCAAAAGCCGGAACTCCAAAAGCTGAGACGAAACATCCTTGAGTTCATCCTTTCCGAACATCCCAGCGCCTGCCTGATCTGCAGCGAGAAAAACACGTACGATGAGTGCAAATCCACGATCCGGAAGGTCGGGGAGACGACGGGCTGCATCTTGTGCTGGAAGAGCGGCCGCTGCGATCTGCAGAAGGTCGTGGAATATCTGCGGCTGGAGAAGGTCGAATTCCCCGCCGTCTATCGAAACTCCGATGTCCGCAAGGATGACCCGTTCATCGATCGGGATTACAACCTTTGCATTCTCTGCGGACGCTGCGTCCGGATCTGCCATGAGGTCCGCGGCGTATCGGCGCTGTCCTTCATCCGGCGCGGGCCTTGGACGGCGATCGGGACGGAGCTCGACGGCCGGCTTTTCGAAACGGATTGCCAGTTCTGCGGCGCCTGCGTGGACGTCTGTCCGACGGGAGCGCTGGCCGAACGGGCCGTCCGCTACGACGCGGCTCCCGACGCGAAAAAAGACGCGGTCTGCGCCATGTGCGGCCAGGGATGCCGGTTGACCATCGAGCTCCGGGAAGGAAGAATCCGGCGCTCGGTTCCAGCGGATGACGGCGCCGTGAACAGGGGTCAGGCGTGCGTCAAAGGCCGGTTTCTCGTCCGCGACGCGGTGTCTCACCCGCGAAGGATCCTTCGGCCTCTCGTGCGGAAGAACGGCGGACTCGAAGAGACGTCCTGGGACGATGCGTTGAGCCGGGCCGCGGCCGGGCTGTCCCGGTTCAAGGGCGAGGACATCGCCCTCTTTGGATCGGCCCAGCATTCCTGCGAAGACGCGTATCTTTTCCGAAAATTCGGCCGGGAGGGATTGACGTCGGAACATATCGCCGGGCCTGAAGATTTTTCGGCTGCGGCCAGGCTCGCGCGCTTCGAGAGATCGAACGGTCTCGCGGCGGCGCTGAATTTCCGGATCGCCGATATCGGCAAGGCGCGAACGATCGTCGTCTTCGGCGAAGACCTTCCCGCGGAGCATCCCCTGATCTGGCTCGAGGTCTTCCGGGCGCTGCGCCGCGGAGCCAAGATGATCCTGGCCGGTTCCAAGGAATTGTGTTTCCATCGCTGCGCTTCGGGCTGGCTGCGGCTCGGACCGGAAAAAGGAGGCGTCCTTCTGACGGCCCTATCCAAAATGCTTCTTGAAAGCCATGACGCCGGCGGCGCGGTCAAGGCTGACGGCTTCGCCGAATTCCAAAAGCGATTGGAGGATTTCGATCTGCCCGAAGCTCTGGCCCGAATGGGAATCGCCGAAGAAAAACTGAACCGGCTGGCCCTGATCCTGGAAAAGCGAAAACCCGCCGCGCTTCTTTTCGGCGCGAATTTCTGTGAAGGGCCTTACGGAGAGACGAACCTCGAGGCCATGGAAAACCTGGCCTTTCTGATAGAGGGGAGGCTTTTTCCCTTGGCCGCCGACGCCAATACCCGCGGGGCCCTGGCGATCTCCCAAGCTTATGAAACGAACAAAGAAGATCCCGATCGGGTTCTGTCTTTGATCCGCCGAGGTGTCTTCAAAGCGCTATATCTCGCCGGGTCGGCGCCGAAACTGGAAAGAGGAAAGGCCGAGTTCGTGATCGTCCAAAGCCCATACGCGACCGAGAATCTCGATATCGCCGATGTCGTTCTTCCTCAAACGACGTTTGCGGAATCCGACGGCGCGTTTGTGAATACGGAAGGCCGGGCGCAAGCGAGCCCGCGGGCGATCGAGCCCGCGGGGGAGTCCAGGCCCGGATGGCGCATCGTCCGCGATCTTGCTCAAAAAATGGGTTTGTCCGGCTTTGCTTTCGCGAATGTGACCGCCGTATTCGAGGCGATGGCCAAATCCGTTCCGGGCTTTCACGGAATGAAGGCCGGAGGCCTGGGCCGGGAGACGTTCCTCCAAGAACAGGCCCGGAACGGAAAAAAGTTCATCTCGACCGGGCCGCCCCAAGCGTCGGACGGCTCCTCCGCTTCTCCGTTCGACAGCAGCTCCGATATCTATGAAGGATTAGACATGGCCCAAGACCATCAAAGCTTGAATCTCATCAGGAAACGGAAATTCTGATGGCTAGGATCCTGGACCGCCGCCTCGTCCCCAACCTTCATCTTCTCGAAGTCCACGCCCCCGAATTGGCGAGAAAATGCCGGCCCGGGCAATTCGTCATTATCATGCCCGACGAGAAAGGAGAACGGATCCCCCTCTCCATCGCCGACTGGGACGAGAGGGAAATGACCGAAAAGAAGAGCGATCTGCCGCCCGATCTCCGGGAGAGGCTCAAAGCGGAGTTCGAAAAGGACTGGCGCAAAGAACTGCACAAAGCTCTTCCCGTCAAAGAGCGGATGAAGATTCCGCGCCGGATGATGCCGGAGCGGGAGTCCAGAATCCGAAACCGCGATTTCAAGGAAGTCAACCTTGGTCTCGAGGTCGAAGAGGCCCTCGCCGAAGCAGGGGTTTATGCGGGCGGAAATATCATCCGGGGCGGATCGACGGTCATTTTGGCCATGGGTGACGGCCGGACCGCGGCCGCGGAAATCGACAAATATTTAAGAAAGAAGAAGCGCCCGGCATGAGACAAAGCGACCTGTTTCCGGGAACCGCGGGCCATATCGGAACCGACGAATCCGGAAAAGGCGATTATTTCGGCCCGCTCGTCATCGCCGGTTTTTTTCTTCCGGACGGCCAGGCGCACGTCCTCAAGGAACTCGGAGTCAAGGACAGCAAAAAACTCTCGGATAACCGCTGCCGGGAAATCGCGGAGACATTGACGGCCGGCTATCCGCACGCGATCGTCGCCATCGGTCCCGAAAAATACAACGAGCTCTACGCCAAGATCCGCAACCTGAACAAAATGCTGGCTTGGGGACACGCGCGCGTCATCGAGAATATCCTGGCCGATGTGCCATGCGCCACGGCCGTCACCGACCAGTTCGGCGACGAGAGATTCGTCCTGAACGCTCTGATGAAGCATGGGAAAAATATCGAGCTCATCCAGCGGACCAAGGGGGAGTCCGATCCGGCGGTGGCGGCGGCTTCCATCCTGGCCCGGGCGGAATTCTTGAAGCGGCTTCATCTTTTGGGACGAGAATGGAGCCAGATCCTGCCTAAAGGGGCCGGGCCGCAGGTCGAAACGGCCGCCGTCGCCCTCATCCGCAAGTACGGCGCTGGCGTCCTGGATAAAACCGTAAAGAAGCATTTTAAAATCACGGAAAGAGTGCTCAAGGCGGTTTAAAGACATGATCATCCTTCTGAAGATCGTCACCATCATCCTGGTCCTTCTTTTTCTCATCCGGATGAAATGGGACCTCGGCCTGTCGCTGTTCATCGATTCCGCCATGACGGCGATCCTGTTCAAGATGAACATCACGGATTTCGCGAAAAACGTCGGAAGCGCGCTCATCTCCGGCGAAACCCTGAGCCTCGTCGCCATCGTGATCCTCGTCCTCTATTTGGGAAATTTCCTCCAGGTCGGCGGCCATTTCCGGAGAATGGTGGAAGCCCTCAAAAACCTCGTTCGTGACCCGCGGCTGATTTTGGCCATCCCGTCCGCGTTCATCGGGCTTCTTCCCATGACGGCGGGGGCCATGATGGGCGCGCCGATCGTCGAGGAGGCGGCCCGGCGATGGAACCTGACGGCGCCATGGAAGACGTTTTTCAATTATTGGTTCCGGCATATCTGGGAATATAGCTGGCCGCTTTATATCAATTTGATCTTGGCGGCGGCCATCGTCCAGGCGCCGCTCAAGAAGATCTGCTACACGCAGTTCCCTTTCACGATTCTGGCCGCGGCTGCGGGGCTGGTCGTTCTCTTCAAGAATGTCCCGTTTCTTCCACCGGAACAATACGCCGCGAAGACATTCATGGACGTCGTCAGAGTCTTCTGGAGCATCTGGCCGATCTTCCTGACGATCATCTTGAATTTCGTCTTCCGATTGAACCTGCTCGTCGCTCTGGGAATAGCGAGTATCCTGACCCAGGTGTTTTCCAGAATGAGGCTCAAGGACCGTTGGGAGCTCGTCCTGGGAAGTCTTTCGCCTAAGATCATCCTGCTCACCGCCGCGGTCATGGTCTTCAAACAGATCCTGGAAGCGTCGGGGGCCCTGGATTCGGTCGTTCGCGTGTTTCCGCCTCACGGCGCTACGGCTTACATCCTGCTTTTCGCGGCGCCGTTTTTCGTCGGACTGCTGACCGGCGTCAACCAGGCCTTCGTGGCCATCTCGTTCCCTCTCCTCCTGCCGATCATCGGCAAGGGACAGCCGGACATGATCCTCCTTCTCTTCGCCTATGTCAGCGGATTTTGCGGCATTTTGCTGTCCCCCGCCCATCTCTGCCTGGCCCTGACGGCGGATTATTTCAAGGCCGAGCTGCGCGCGGTCTACAAGATCTTGATCTGGCCCGTGAGCGTCGTCTTCTCGGCTGCGTTCCTGGCCTTATTGATATTCAGGATTTTATAACCATGAACAAAACACAAAAGCTCTACTTTGACGATGCCTACCTGGTGGAATTCGAAGCCGCCGTCGTCGCCAGGCTCGTTGATCAGGGCCAACCGGCGGTCGTCCTCGACCGGACCTGCTTTTATCCGGAGTCCGGCGGCCAGCCCTGGGACAAAGGAACGCTCGATGGGGTCGAGGTCTTGAATGTCGTCGAGGATGGAGAGATGATCGTCCATGTTTTGGCTAAGGACCTCCCATCCGACCGCGTGAAGGGGAAGATCGACTGGGCGGCGCGGTTCGATCACATGCAGCAGCATTCCGGCCAGCATATCCTGTCCCAGGCTTTTTTCGAGTCGTTGAAGGGCGAGACGCGATCTTTCCATCTCGGCGCCGACGTTTCGACTTTGGAGATCGCCCTGGCCATGGCCGCCGATGGAGATATTGAGCGCGTCGAGCGCCGGGCGAACGCCATCGTCTTCGAAAACCGGGAGATCAAGACCTATTTCGTCCCGGAAGAGCGGATTGGGGAAATCCCCTTGCGCCGGCCGCCCAAGGTGACGGGGCTGATCCGTGTCGTCGAGGCGGACGCCTTCGATTACTCGGCCTGCGGCGGGACGCATTGCCGGAGGACGGGGGAGATCGGCCTGATCAAGATCGTGAAGTCGGAGCGCATCCGGGGGAATCTGCGCTTCGAGTTCGTCTGCGGCGGCCGCGCTCTCCGGGATTACGCTCTTAAGAACCGGATCGTCCGGCAGCTTATCGGCCAGTTCAACGTGAAGGAGGCCGATATCGCCGTCTCGGTCGGCAGGCGCGCGGAGGAATTGAAGACGGCGAAAAAACGGCTCCGCAGAAGCGAAGAAGCGCTCTCCGTCTTCGAAGCCCGGGGGTTCATGGACAAGGCCGAAGGGAAGATCATCCGGGAGATCTTCGGCGACAAATCGCCGGAGGGGGCGCGATTTCTGGCGCTCAACATTATCCGGCAAGGCGAATACGTCGTTTTGTTCGGCGCGAAGTCGGAAACCCGGAGCCATTTGATCCTGGCCTGTTCCGAAACCCTGACGCTCGATATGCGCCGGCTGACGCCGGTCGTCGCTCCCCTCATGAACGGGCGGGGCGGCGGAGGCCCGACCCTCGTCGAGATCGCGGGCGACCTTGCCGCGGATCTGCGCGGCGTCATCGCCGCGGCCGAGGATTTCGTCAGGAAAAACCCGGCCTAGCCGCCGCCTTTTTTTTCATTCGTCAGGGCCGCGAGAAACGCGGTGAATAAGGAAGCCATGTCCCGGAGGTTCGGTGGATGAAGAGAAAAAAATATTTTATCGCTTTGGCCGTCACGATCCTGAATCTCGCGGTCTTCGCCCAGGAATTACGGCACGACGTCTCCGTCGTCAACATCGAGGTTCCCGTCCGGGTTTTCAAGGGCGAGGCGTTCGCCGGGAAGACCAAAACGAAGATCGCCGACGAACTCCGGGGGAAACTGCGAAAGGATATTGAAGTGAAGAATTTCTCCGACAGCGGACGGGACCCCGGGCTTTGCCCGGGGGTCCATTTCCGCCGTACTCGCCCGTGGATATAAGCCACGGGCGAGTGGCGAGCCGAAGGCTCGTCCCTTGATTCATTCGTAGCGGAGAGAAATGATGGGGTCGACCTTGGCGGCTTTTTGGGCGGGAAAGATGCCGAAGAAAAGGCCGACCGAGATCGAGACGAATAATCCCAGGAACACGGACCAGGGCGTGACGGCGGCCGGCAGCGGGGTGGCTGCCCGGACGAGAAAAGCCACCGCGAATCCGATCAGCGTTCCGAGCAGGCCGCCCATCCCCGTCAAGACCATCGCTTCGATCAAGAACTGTTTCAGGATATCGGCTGAGCGGGCGCCGAGCGCCTTGCGGATGCCGATCTCGCACGTTCGTTCTTTGGCCGAGACGAGCATGATATTCATGACGCCGATGCCTCCGACGAGGAGTCCGATCGACGAGATGACGATCATGACCAGGTACGCCGCGCCCGTGATCTGATTGTAGAGATCGAGCATGGTCTCCTGGGTGAAGATGGAGAAATCATCGGGTTTTCCATAAGGGACCTTCCGCCGGACGCGAAGCACGTTGCGGATCTGCTCGAGAGACTCCAGGATCGTGCCTGGCGTCTTTGGGACGGCGCCGATCTCCAGGCTGGTTTTATCGTAGTCGAAATATTTCATGAACGTGGTGATCGGAAGCGCGACCAAGTTGTCGCGGCTCTGGCCGAAGATCTGGCCGCGCTTGTTGAGAACGCCGATGATGGTGAATTTTTCGGGGCCGACCCGGATCTCCTTGCCGACGGCGCTCGTATGGGGGAAGAGGGTTTCGGCCGTTTCGAACCCGAGCATGGCCACGCGGCTGGAATGCGTGACTTCGGATTCCGTCAGGAACCGACCCTCTTTGGGCAGATAAAGGTTATAAACCGTGGTGAATTTGTCGTTCACGCCGAGGATGAGGGTGTTTTCGCTCTTGATATTCTGATATTTGACCGGAATTTCCTCGAACACGTTGGTGTGCAGGTTGGCCGTGACGGCTTTGATCAAAGGGGCTCCCTGCTCGATGGCTTTGGCGTCCTCGTAGGTCAGGTCCTTCCGCTGGCGCTCTGCCTCGGTCAGCTGCCCCATCTGCACGGGGTTATTCTTGTAGACGATGATCAAATCCGATCCCGCCGATTCGAGCTCCTTGATGAAGGATTTGTTCAGCCCCTCGATGATCGAGACCATGCCGATGACGGTCATGACGCCGATCATGATCCCGAGGAGCGTCAGGAACGAGCGGAGCTTGTGTGTTCTCAGTGAGTCGAAGGCCATGGCGAAGATTTCCCGGAAAATGCCGTGCCGGACCGTCATTGTTCCGCCCTCAACGACGCGATGGGATCGAGTTTGGCCGCCTTGTTGGCGGGGTAGATGCCGAAAAACAGGCCGATCGACGTGGACATAACGATGGCCAGGAGCACGGAATAGGGATCGACCGTCGAAGGAAACGATGTTGCCGCCGAGATGGCCTTCGCCACCAGCAGGCCGAGGACGATGCCGATAAGGCCGCCGATGGCGCTGATCATCGACGATTCGATCAGGAACTGGAAGAGAATGTCGTTGCGGCGGGCGCCGACGGCCCTCCGGATTCCGATCTCCTTGGTCCGCTCGGTGACCGAGACGAGCATGATGTTCATGACGACGATGCCGCCGACGAGGAGGGCGATCGAAGCGATCCCGATCATGGCGAAATAGATCCCCGACGTCGCGGTCTTATAGAACTGGATGAACGTCTCCGATGTCCGGAAGGAAAAATCGTCGGGTTTGGTAAACGTCAATTTCCGCTCGGACCGCAGGATCGTCCGGACCTCTTCCTGGGCCGCGATCATCTGCTCCTGCGAGGACGTGTGGATGTTGATATCGATGTTGCGGCGGGTGCCGTAGATCTTCTCAAACGTCGTGATGGGGATGCGGACGTAATTATCCTGGCTATAGCCCAGGATCTTGCCTTTTTCCTTGCCGATCCCGATGACGAGGAAGCTCTGCGTCCCAACTTTGACCCATCGGCCGAGAGGATCGATATAGGGGAAGAGATTTTTGGCGATATCGGCCCCGATGACGCAGACGTTGCGGGAATGGTCTTCGTCGTCTTTTTGGAGGTGCCGCCCCCGGTCCAGCTCGAGCACGGACCCGATCATATGGTCCAGATAGGTGACGCCCCGGATCTCGCTGTTCTTTACCTGGGCGCTGCCGAATTTGGATGTCCGGCTCGTGCTGGTGCTGGCGCCGATCAGATCGCAGGTTTTGCATTTCTCGCGGAGAAGGAACATCTCATCGAGGGTGATGTCCTTCCGCTTCAGCTGCTCCTTGAATTCCTTGAGCGACATCCCGATCATTCCGAACTTGGAGACCGAAAAATCGTTGGCCCCGTAGAACGACATCTTCGTATAGACATAATTGTTCAAGCCCTGGATGACGGATACCACGGCGATGATGGTCAGAACGCCGATGATGATGCCCAGTAGGGTCAGAAACGTCCGAAGCTTGCTGGACCAGAGAGACCCCATGGCCATGCCGAACGATTCGCCGAGATTGATTTTCGCCATTGAACGAGCTCAATATTTTACATGAAATCATACGAAAATGCGAAGAAATGGTTTCGCCGCCAGTGCCGGTTTGCGGCAAGACCCCATTTAGTAAATAGAGTCTGACCGCATAATTGCGTTCACGAAATGCTCCAGGGAAGGGTGGCAGGGAGCGAAGCTCCCGTTGGAGGGAAACCCTAAAAAGGGTTTCCCTCCAAGAGTGCCCGGCGTCACCCGTTCTCCCCTGCCGCCGTGACTCATATCGATACCTCGTCTTGAAAACTGGACTGCGATCAGTGGTCTTGTCGCTTGACTTTGGAAAGACAAGACGACACAATGGGAAAAAGATGAAAAGCGTCGCGCGCGTCGCGGAATCCGGGACAAACGTCGCCCGGCTTCGGGTCGACGCGTCATGAGGAGACGACCATGAAACGATTAGCCGGCCTCGTCCTCGTCCTCGCCCTGTTTTTGACGGCGGTCAATGCCTATTCCCAGGTCGGGATTTATATGGGCGGTTTCGCCGGGTACTCAGCCCAGAAGCCGAGTTTCGACAACGCGACGTTCACCACGAACACAACGTTTCTCTACGGCCTGCACGGGGGGATCCGGTTCCTGATGCTGGCGCTCGAGGTGAGCTATTTCAAGGCGATCCACAACCTCACTTTGAGCGATTTCCTAGTTTTAAACTGGAACGGCAAAATCAACGACTACAGCTACATCGGCCTCGATCTCAAATATATTTTTTCGTTGGTGTTTCTCCATCCCTATCTGACAGTCGGCTACGGATACTATACCGCCAATATCGAACAGATCGACAAAGATAAAGAGGGCGGCTATAATTTCGGCGCCGGGCTTGAGATCTCGTTCAGCAAAAAGATTTCGCTGATCGCCGAAGGCCGATACCACCACGTCACCGTGGACATCCAGCACATCCAACTCGGCTTGGGCAATTTCACGCTCACCGGGGGGCTCAACATTTATTTTTGATGGACATCCGCCTCAATAAATATCTGGCTCAACGAGGGATCGCTTCGCGTCGGGAAGCCGACCGGATGATCCAGGACGGCCGGATCTCGGTCAACGGCCGGATCGTCGAGGACCTCGGCCACAAGATCGATGCGGCGAGCGATCGGGTGGCCGTCGACGGCAGAAAAATCAAACAGGGACGGGATCTCGTTTATATGGCCCTCAACAAGCCAGCCGGGTTTCTGGTGACGCTCAGCGATCCGCTGGGCCGGGCGACGATCCGAAACCTGATCCCCTCGCTCCCCGCCGGCGTCAATCCCGTCGGGAGGCTGGACAAGGACAGCGAGGGGCTTCTGCTTCTGACGAGCGACGGCGAACTGGCCTTCCGTCTGACGCATCCCCGCTATGAAATCCCCAAGGTCTATTTCGTCCGCGTGCAGGGCGCGATCAGCGCGGAGAAGATCGCCAGAATCGAAAAGGGCGTCTTCGTCGAAGGGAGAAAGACGGCGCCGGCCAAGATCACGGTCCTGGAAGCGAACGCTCAGTTCGGCACCCTGCAGGTCGAGATCCACGAAGGACGGAAGCGCGAAGTCCGGCAGATGTTCGAAGCCGTGGGCCACGATGTCGCGCGTTTGAAGCGGGTGAGCTTCGCCGGGCTCCGGCTCGAGAACCTGCCCGCCGGAAAATGGCGTTTCTTGAAAAAGGAGGAGGTCCGAAGGCTGAGGCGCCTGGTGGCCTTGGACCCCATGCCGAGGGACGATGAATGAATTTTTCGTGAAAAGCCGGCGCGAGCTGCCCGCGCTCCTGGCCCTGGCCTTTCTTTCGCTGGCCATGACTTATCCCCTCGTTTTTCATCCATCCGACCGCGTTCCCTCGGACCTCAGGGACCCCCTTTATACCATGTGGGTCCTGAATTGGGACGTCCGGGCGGCCGGAGCCGGTTTCGCCCATTTCGCGGACGCCAATATTTTTTATCCTCATCGGGGCACGCTGTTCTACGCGGACGCGCTTCCCGGCCTGGCGGCGCTCGGAGCTCCGATTCTCCTCCTCAGCGGCAATCCTGTCTTGACCTACAATGTCTTATTCATCCTTTCATTTTTTTTAGGCGGCCTTGGCATGTTCTTGCTCGTCAAGCATCTGACGTCATCGAGAAACGCGGGCTTTCTCGCCGGCGTCATTTTCGCTTTTTTCCCCTATCATTTCGCCCATCTCAGCCATCTCGAGCTTCTCTTCTGTTGTTGGATGCCTTTCTGCTTCTTGTTCATCCATCGGTTCTTCGAAAAACCGTCCATCAAAAATCTGGCGGGGATCGCCGTCTTCTACGCGCTTCAAGTCCTGAGTTGCGCTTACTACGGCGCCTACCTGACGCTTTTTTCCGGGCTTGCCGGCCTCTATTTCGCCCTCAAACAGGGCGACTGGAGGAAAGGACGTTTCTGGGGGAAAATGGCGATCCTCGCGGCCGTCTGCGGCGGCATCCTCTTTCCGTATTTTTCTTTGATTTCTCGCGTCCACGCCAGAATGCTGTTCACCAGGCCCATGTGGGAAGTGAAACTCTTTTCCGCGGAGCTCCAGCACTATCTCGCCGTTCCGTCCATCAATATCGCCTGGGGCTGGCTTACCGGACGGCTCGGCGCCCAGGAATGGCAGCTCTTTCCCGGCTTGGTTCCGATCTTTTTAACGGCCTTCTGGCTGTTCAAGACGAGGCCGCGGCAGCCGGCCGCTCCCGAACGGCCGCTGAATCCAAAAAAGAAACCCCTTTTCATTCTTTGGGATGTGCTCAATGTCCTCGTATTCTGCGCGGTCCTTGGCCTGGGCCTGACGGGCGGCTTTGATCTCAATGCCGGGCTGTTCAAGATCACCGCGCATCATCTCGATCATATCGTGATATTTCTCTTGATCTCCCTGTGTTCGCGGGCGTTGCTGGATCCGCGGATCCGGAGCCGTCTCCAGGCTTTTTCGAGGGTGATCCGCTCCGCGGAAAAGGTTTATCTTTTCATGCTGGTCTCCGCCTGGCTGCTTTCGTTCGGGCCGGTCATTCGCTGTCTCGGACGAGAAATCGTCGCCGGCCCCTATAACCTTTTGTTTAAATGGGTCCCCGGGTTCCAGAACCTCAGAGTTCCCAGTCGTTTCGCGGTGATGCTGATGGTCGGCCTCTCCGTCTTGAGCGGCTGGGGCGCCTTGAGGATTTTGGATCGGTGGAAATCGGCCCGCGGAAAAAACCGGGTGGCCGCAGCGATCGTAGCCCTCATCCTTCTGGAATATTTGTCCGTGCCCGTTCCCTTGGTTCCCGTTCCGGTCAATGATCGGATCCCCCGGATTTATGCGGCCGTCGAAAAACTTCCGAAAGATGCCGCGCTCATCGAGCTGCCCATGCCTGCCCACGACCATGAGGAATACGAAGAAGCTCCGGCCGTCTATTATTCCATCTATCACAAGAAGGCCATCGTCAACGGCTACAGCGGCTATTCGCCCCCGGGTTACAGGGTCGTGCGCGAGGCGATGGAGCAGTTCCCGTCCGAGGAGACCTTCCGTCTTTTGGAAGACCTGGGAGTGGATCATATCGTGGTTCATACGGACGGCTATCGCGCCGAAAAAGGGCGGGATATCATCGAGCGGCTCAAGGACTTCTCCTCGCGCGCCGGTCTCGTCGTCGACGCGAACGGCGATTATCTCTATCGGCTGATCGTCCGACAAAGGGAAGCGGCCGCCGACGAAGGACTTCGGACGACCGGCGACCGGACGAAATGGCGCGCCCGCGCGAGCTTGAATCAAAACACGATCGGCCTGGCCACCGATGGCGATATCGACACGGGGTGGTCCACGGGCTTCCCGCAGCGGAAAGACGATTTCTTCGAGCTCGACCTCGGTGAGATTGTGCCGATGAAGAAGATCATTCTCCACCTGAATAACAACCCCCTGGATTTTCCCCGCAGTTTTCGCGTCGAAGGTTCGGCGGACGGAAAGGCGTGGAGAAATCTCTACGAAAAGACGGGCTTTTTTCCGGCTCTCGATTCTTCCATGATCGAGGATTTCCGCCGATATGTCGTGCCCATCCCGTTCGCGGCGGCGGCCGTCCGTTATATCCGGATCACGCTGACCGCTGCCCATGAAGTGCGCCACTGGTCGATCAATGAAATATCGATCATGAATTGATGGCTCCGGTGACACACATATGAAGATGCATCTTTTATGTTTCATGATCGTCCTTTTGGCCGGACTCTGTTTCGCTCAGGACATTCCTTATAAAACCGGCCAGTGGAACGGCGATGAGCTCGGCAATCACCGGGCCGTCATCCGCGTGGACGCCGGGGCCGATGCTGTCTGGGCCCATATTCCCTGGCGGCGGAGGGACGCGAGTCCCGAAAAGAAAGGGTTTATTCTCATGGACGGGCGGACGGGCGCGCGAGTGAAAAATGTCTTCCCGGCCGATATCAAGCGTGAATACGGGGATATCATTTTTCAGCCGGTATCGGGCCGGGGAGAATATTATGTCTATGACATGCCCTATACGCTGGCCGGCAGCCGGAACTATCCCAACGCCGTCTATCCGGCGCCGGAGAAGACGGCGGAGCCGGAATGGCTGTCCCGCAACGGCTTGCGAAACGCGGCGACAAGCGACGCCGCGCTCAGCTCGGTGTCCGTCGCCGGAAAATTCCCGCAAGCGCGCGTCGTCGAATTTCAGTCGATCGACGCGTTCAATAGCTTTGATCCGATGGAAATCATCGCCACGGCTGAAGAAACCAAAAGGTTGTCGGCCGGATTTCCGGATGCCCCGTATCTCCTTTTTCCCGAGGACCGGAAATTTTCCATCCGGATGACGGACGATCTCCCGCTGCGCTGGATCCGGAACGGGCCGCGAAAGGAATTCAGCGGCGAAGCCGCGCGAGGGGAATATTATGCCTTTCAAATCGGGGTCTATGCCGCCCGGGCGGATCTCGCGGACGTTGCGGTCGTTTTCGGCGATTTAAAGAATGGCGCAGGGGCCGGGATGATCCCCTCGTCCGCGTTCCATTGCCTCAATACGGGAGGCATCGATTGGAACGGCGAGCCCTTGAAAAAAAACGTTTTGGTCCCCAGGGGCAAAATTCAGGCGTTCTGGTGCGGCGTCCAGGTGCCGATGGACACGGCGCCCGGCGATTATGAAGGGCTCGTCCGCGTCCGGCCGAAGAACCTGCCGGAAGGGGAGATCGCGCTGAGGCTCAAGATCACGAACGAGGTCCTGCCCGATGCGGGCGACGGCGATCCTTCCCGGATGTCGAGAATCCGATGGCTCGACTCGACGCTCGCCTCGGACGACGAGCTCGTCGCGCCGTTCACGCCCTTGAAAATTGAGGGCGATACGGTGAACTGCCTGGGGAGAAGCGTCACTCTCGGGAGATCCGGATTGCCGATTCAGGTTCGGAGCTTCTTCGCTCCGGACGTTACGCGGATCGTTCAAAACGGCCGCGATCTTTTAGCGGCTCCGTTCGAATTGGTCATCGAGGACGGCGCCGGATCCAGGCTGGCCTGGAATGACGAAGCGATCCATTTCGTGAAAAGGACCCCCGGCGCCGTCGGCTGGGAAACCTCCCGCCGCGGCGGGCCGGCGACGGCCGAGATCAAGGCCCGCATGGAAATGGACGGCGACCTTGAATTTCAGGTCAGGCTGTCCGTCACGAGCGCGCTCGAGGTCAAGGATATCCGTCTGGAAATCCCTTTTGTCGAGGATGCCGCGAAATATATGATGGGGATGGGATTCAAGGGCGGCCGCCGCCCGGCCGAATTCCAATGGTCGTGGGACCAGAAAAAAAATCAGGACGCCCTTTGGATCGGCGACGTCAATGCGGGCCTGCAGGTCGGTTTGAGAGCGGAGAACTATGCCCGCCCGCTCAACACGAATTTTTACCTGTCCAAACCACTGGCCATGCCGCCCTCCTGGTTCAACGAGGGCCGGGGAGAGTGCACGGTCAAACCGGCCGCGGGGAGACGAGTGGTCTTCGCCGCATCGAGCGGGGCGCGGACTCTTCAACCCGGCCGGGACCTCGATTTCAATTTCACCCTTCTGCTCACGCCCTTCAAGCCGATCGATACGAAGGGCCAATGGGCGACGCGCTTTCTCCACGCCTTCAAGCCGCTCGACGAGGCGGCGGCGACGGGGGCCAATACCATCAACATCCACCACGCGAACGACATCAATCCGTATATCAATTATCCTTTCCTGCGAGCGAACGAGATGAAGGCTTACATCGACGCGGCCCACCAGCGCGGCTTTAAGGTCAAGATCTACGATACCATCCGCGAGCTTTCGAACAGGGCTCCCGAGTTTTTCGCCCTGCGCAGCCTGGGCGGCGAGATCTTCACCCATGGTCCGGGCGGAGGCTATAGCTGGCTGCAGGAACATGTCGGCGGGGATTACATCCCGGCCTGGTTCGTTCCGCAGCTCAAGGACGCGGCCCTCATCAACAGCGGCATGTCGCGCTGGCATAATTATTATATCGAGGGATTGAACTGGGCGGCGAAGAACGTCGGCATCGACGGCCTTTACATCGACGACGTCGCCTTCGACCGGACGACGATGAAGCGCGTCCGCAAGGTCCTCGACCGCAGCCGGCCGGGCGCCCTCATCGACTTGCATTCGGCCAATCAATTCAATCCCCGGGACGGTTTCGCCTCGAGCGCCAATCTCTATTTGGAGCATTTCCCTTATCTCAACCGGCTCTGGTTCGGCGAGTACTTCGATTACTTCAATACATCGCCCGATTACTGGTTGGTCGAGATCTCCGGCATTCCGTTCGGCCTCATGGGGGAGATGCTCCAGGACGGCGGCAACCCCTGGCGCGGCATGATTTATGGCATGACGAACCGTCTGCCGTGGTCGGGAAAAAATCCGGCGGACATCTGGAAAGTCTGGGACGCGTTTGGAATGGGGGAATCGCAAATGGTCGGATACTGGGTGGACTCGAGCCCGGTCAAAACGGACAACCCGGACGTCCTGGCGACGGCTTATGTGAAAAAAGACGAGGTTCTCATTTCCCTGGCCAGTTGGGCGCGCGGCCCGCTCATGTGCCGGCTGAACATCGATTGGAAAGCCCTCGGCCTGGATCCGAGCCGAGCGAAATTGAGCGCGCCCGCGATCCCCGACTTTCAATTCGAGACGTCGTTCGCTCCCGGCGACCCGATCCCGTTCGAGGTCGGAAAGGGCTGGCTGCTGATTCTTAAATGACGAGCGGTTGATAAGTCCTATGGCTCACCATAGGGAACCGGAATATGTCTTTCGTCAATCCTTCTTTTCTTCGAAAGCGTCCTTCGCGGCGCGGGCGAGACGCTTCAGTTCCTTGTCGACGAGGTCGTTGACCGAGCCTTCCTCGAATGTCCCGTCTTCTTTGCGCGCGCCGGCCGGAAGGCCGGTCAGGATCTCGATCCCTTCATCGATACTGCCGATTGGATAGATATGGAATTGGCCCCTAGCCGCGGCTTCGACGACGTCCGTCCGCAACATCAGATTTTGGACGTTCTGGCTGGGGATGATGACGCCCTGCGTTCCGCTCAGCCCCTTCGCCTTGCAGACGTCATAAAAGCCCTCGATCTTTTCGTTGACGCCGCCGATGGGCTGGATCTCGCCTTTCTGGTTCAAGGATCCGGTGACGGCGATCTCCTGTCGCAGAGGCAAGCCCGATAAGCTCGACAGAATCGCGTAAACTTCCGTGGACGAAGCGCTGTCTCCATCCACGCCGCCGTAGGACTGCTCGAAGGCGATGCTCGCGGACAGGGCGAACGGCCTGTCCTGGGCGTATCTTCCGCGGAGGTACCCTCCGAGGATGAGCACGCCCTTGTTGTGGGTGCTGCCGCTCATGGCGGCTTCGCGCTCGATGTTGATGACGCCGGCCCGGCCCACGGCCGTCCGGGCCGTGATCCGCGTCGGCTTGCCGAAGGCGAACTGTCCCATGTCGTAGACCGAGAGGCCGTTGACCTGGCCGACGACCACGCTCCGGGTGTCGATCATGATCGTGCCTTCATCGATCATCTCCTGGATCTTGTCCTCGATAAGGCTGACCCGCTCAAACCGCTCCTTGATCGCGGTTTCGACGTGCGGGGCGCTCACGATCTTCATGCCGTCCTTCCGGGCCCAGTAGCTCGCCTCTCTCAGGACGTCGGCGATCACGTGGAACCGCGTCGAGAGCTTCTTGTGCCGTCCCGCGATGCGTGTCCCGTACTCGACGACCGCAGCCATGGCGGACTTGTCGAAAGCCAGGAGGTTGTCCTCTTCGCAGATCTTCTTCATGAAACGGACGTAGTCGCCGATGCTGTCCTCGCTCTTGGGCATCTCGGAATCGAACTCGGCCTTGATTTTGAAGATCTTTTTGAAGTCCTGGTCGCCGAAATAGAGGAGGTTGTAGATCTCCTCGTCGCCGATCATCACGACCTTGACGTTGACCTTGATAGGCTCGGGCTTCAAGCGGGTCGTGGAGAAAAGGAACAACGAGGCGTAGTTCTGGATCTCGAAGATCTGGTTGCGGAGCGTCCGTTTCAGCGTGGCCCAGACGCCCGGCTCGACGAGAGCGTCGAGCGCGTTGAAAACCAGGAATCCACCGTTCGCCTTGAGGAACGAACCGGCCTTGATCTTCGTGAAATCGGTCTGCATGACGCCGAAACGGTTGATCGTCGATTCGATCGAGCCGAAGAGATTGATGTAGCTGGGGTTGGTTTCCATCTCCACCGGGGCCTGCTTCAGGTCCGAGTTGTCCACGAGGAGGTTGACCCGGTATTCGAGGAAGGGATCGGTGAATTCCTTTTTCTCCTCATCCTTCTTCTGGTTCTTGAAGAGCTCGATATTGCCGATGAGATGGACCTCAGTGTCGACGAGATATTCGGCGATCTTCGGATTGGCGAACTTGGCCTTGATTTCGGATATGGCGCCCTTGATCATGGGAGAGATGGATTCGGCGTCCCAGTTCTTGAGGAACGTCCGCGTCTCTTCATCGATTTCGCGCAGCTGCTCGAAGATGCCTTCGAGCTTTTCCGACAGTTCCTCGTATTTTTTCTTGAGTTCGTCGAGCGCTTTCTGGGACAGCTTTTTCTCGCGGACCATGGACTCGAGCTTGGCGAACGGGGTCGGCGTCTCGTCGATCATGGGAATGAGGTCGGGTTTGACAAACATGCCCATCTGGACCTGGATCACCGAGAACCCGGACTTGGCCGCCGTCTCCTCGAAGCCCTGCAGGATGTCTTTCTGTTTGCGCTGCTGGCCTTCGACGATCGCGTCCCGCTTCTCCGCGTAATATTTGCTTTTGAGAAGGTCGGGAATGTTGTGTTTGAGCATCTCGATGAGGCTGTCCATGGCCTGGGCGAACTGCCGGCCTTTTTCCGGGGGAAGTCTAATCAAGGTCGGCTCGTCGGGATATTTGAAATTATTGACGTAGAGCAGATCGTCCGGCGGCTGGTCGCCTTTTTCCAGTTTCTCGAGCAATTGCTTGATCGTCGTCGTCCGGCCCGTTCCGACCATGCCCGTGATGAAGATGTTGTAGCCCAGGCTCCGGATATCCAGGCCCGTCTGGAGGGCCTTAAGCGCCCGGTCCTGGCCGATGATCTCTTCGCTCGGCGGGCAGGATTCGATCGTGGCGAAGGGGATCGCGGCCGGGTCGCACCGCCAGCGGAGCTTATCGATGGGGACTTCCGCGAAGTCCGTATTGATCTTCATCGCCGTCTCCTTATGATGACGTTCGGGCACAGGTTTATTATCACAAGAATTGGATAAAGACAAGCCAAGTCATGCCTGGTCCGCCGCCCGGGTTCCGTCGTCGGCAGCCGGGGTCCCGGGCTTTGCCTGGGGGTCCACTTCTGCCGTACTCGCCCGTGGATATAAGCCACGGGCGAGTGGCGAACCGAAGGCTCGTCCCTTGACGATCGACCCCGTCGACCTCGACCCATCCTTCCCCCGGCGAGGGCCTTGCCGCGTGGGCGCCAGAGCCCCCCGATCGAGGCCGCCCGCGCTTCCTCGAGTGAGATAAAAACCGTGCAAAGAACGGCTCAATTTGTTAAAATACATAAACTTGGAGAAGGCCATGGGATTCCGCGCGGGTTATGACCGCTGCAACAAAGAGAGATCCGAGACCTTCAAGAAATCACGGCGGCGGGCGGACCGCTCCTGTCGCCGGATCGATTCGCATAGGAGATGGGCATGAAAACATATGAAGGCAAGCTTCAAGCCAAAGGGTTCAAGGTCGGCCTGGTCGTCAGCCGGTTCAACGATTTCATCACGAGCAAGCTCCTCGACGGCGCCCTGGATGCGCTCAAAAAGCTCGGCGCCGAGGACGCGGACATCGTGATCTATAAAGTTCCCGGCTCGTTCGAAGTCCCGTTCGTCGCCAAGAAACTGGCCCTGTCCAAGAAGGTCGACGGGATCGTCTGCTTGGGCGCTCTGATCCGGGGCGATACGCCGCATTTCGATTTTCTGAGCGCCGAAGTGACGAAAGGTCTGGCCCAGATCTCGCTCGAGAACGGGATTCCGCTTGCGTTCGGCATCCTGACGGTCGAGACGATCGAGCAGGGCATCGAACGCGCAGGGACCAAATCCGGCAACAAGGGCTGGGACGCCGTGTTATCTCTGATCGAAACCCTGAACTTGATGAAGGATTCGAAACTGTAAGCCGGAACGCGGGATCTCGACGCTTCGGAAAATGAGCCCCTCGCTTTTCTCATAATCCGAAGGGATGGTTCCCCGCCGTGAATAGACTCGGATAAAGACCATGGGACAAAGACGATCGGCAAGGGAAAGCGCCCTGCAGATCCTTTTCGAGCTCGAATTCAACGATGCCGGGCTCGAACCGGCCTTGTCCCGGCACTGGGCCGGGAAGAAAGCCGACGCGGCCGTCCGGGAATACGCCGCCTGGCTGGCTCGGGGGATCGTCCCGCGACGCGATGAGATCGACGGATTGATCCAGAGCACCTCCACCCACTGGCGCGTCTCCCGCATGGCCCTTGTGGACCGCAATATCCTGCGGATCGCGGTCTTCGAGCTTCTGGAAGAGAAATTCCTGGCTCCGGCCATCATCATCAACGAGGCCATTGAGATCGCCAAGCGATACAGCGGTCCGGAAGCCGCCGTTTTCGTCAACGGCGTTCTGGACGCGGTCCGGAAAAAGCTGAATCGAAAAAATGCCCGCGAGGAAGAGAAGGACGATGAACGAACCAAAGAACCCGCCAAGAAACGAACCGCCGGCGCCGGCGGATGACGCCAAAAAGACCGACCAGGACCTCGCCCGCGAAGAAAAGTTCCAAAAACTGATCCGGGAGGGCGTCGAACCGTTCCCTCACAAGGTCGAGCGCACGCACGCCGTTTCCGAGATCGTCGGACGCTACGCGGCCCTGGCCAAGGAAGATCTCGAGGCGCAAAAGATCCCGGTGAGCGTCCCGGGCCGGATCATGACCGTCCGCCTCATGGGGCGGGCGACGTTTTTTCATATCTCAGACGGGAAACGCCGGCTCCAGGTCTATCTTCGGGAGGAGGTCGTCAGCGCCAAGAAATATGAGCTGTTCGCCCTCTTCGATATCGGCGACATGATCGCCGTGAGGGGCACGCTCTTCAAGACACGCACGGGAGAATTGACCGTGTTCTGTGAGACCTATGATTTCCTGGCGAAATGCCTCCACCCGCTGCCCGAGAAATGGCACGGACTCCAGGATGTGGAGCTCCGGTATCGCCGAAGATACCTGGACCTGATCATGAACGCGGACGTCAGGGAGATCTTCCAGCTGAGGAGCGCCCTCGTCGCCCGGATCCGGAGGTTCTTCGACGAGCGGGGCTACATCGAAGTCGAGACGCCGATGATGCATGCCATCCCGGGCGGGGCTCTGGCCCGGCCTTTCATCACCCATCACAACGCGCTGGACATCGATCTCTTCCTGCGGGTCGCGCCGGAATTGTACTTGAAACGGCTCGTCGTGGGCGGCATGGAAAAAGTTTATGAGATCAACCGGGTCTTCCGCAACGAAGGCATCGATGCGGAGCACAATCCCGAGTTCACGATGCTCGAGTTCTACGAGGCCTATTGTGATTACGATGATATGATGGACATGACCGAGAAGCTCCTCGGCGAGCTCGGCCGGGCGCTGCTGGGCAAGGACGAATTGACGTATGGCGACCGGACGATCTCCCTCCGGGGGCCCTTCAAAAGAATAAAGTTCATGGAGGCCATTTCGAACTACAGCGGCCTGGCCCCGGAAAAACTGGGAGATCCGGCGGCCGTCATCAAGTTCGCCGAGACCCTGGCCCCCGAGAAAAAGCCGCTCGGCTTCGGCAAGGCGTTGGATATCATCTTCGACAAACATGTTAAGCCTCAGATCGTCCAGCCGACCTTCATCGTCAACCCTCCCAAGGACGTCTCACCGCTGGCCAAGGCGGCCAAAGGGCATCCCGACGAAGCGGCGCGGTTCGAGCTCATGATCGCGGGCATGGAGATCGCCAACGCGTTTTCCGAGCTGACCGATCCCGCGGAACAACGGATGCGGTTCGAACAGCAGGCCGAGGAGCGCATAAAGGGCGACGAGGAATCCCACCCGATCGACCTGGATTACGTCCAGGCGCTCGAATACGGGCTTCCCCCGACGGGCGGCGAAGGCATCGGCATCGACCGGCTGGTCATGCTGTTCGCCAACCGGAAGTCGATCCGCGAAGTGATCCTGTTCCCTTTATTGAGGCCGAGAGATTGATCGTGAATTACGAAATCTTCGTCGCCAAGCGCTATCTGACCGCGAAGCGGAAACAGGCCTTCATTTCGGTCATCACCTTCATCTCCGTCCTGGGCATCACGATCGGCGTCATGGCCCTCATCATCGCCATCGCTCTGATCACGGGATTCCAGAAAGACGTGCAGGATAAAATCCTGAGCGCGACATCCCATCTCATGGTCCAGGACCTCTCCAGCGAGGGCCTCAAGGACTATGAGCGGATGATGGCCAAGATCACGGCCCTTCCGGGCGTCAAGTCCGTTTCGCCGGTGGTCTTGAACATGGCTTTGATCGCGGGATCGGCCAAGACCGACGGGGCCATGCTCAAGGGGATCGATTTTGATCTGGAAACGAAACACTCCCCCTGGCTCCGGAAACTCGAGAGCGGGACGATTCCCCGCCCGGTTTCGGGCCGGGACGGCATTCTCCTCGGCCACGACCTCGCCTTCAAGCTGGGCGCGGGCGTCGGCGACGTCGTGACGGTGGTGACGGCGTCCATGCGACTGACGCCGACGGGAATGGTGCCGAAGCAGAAAAATTTCGCGGTGACGGGAATCTTCGTGACGGGGCTCTTTGAGTACGATTCTTCCACGGCGCTCATTTCTCTCCCGGTCGCGCAGAAGCTGTTCGGACTCAAAGACGGCATCAGCTACCTGCAGGTCATGATCGGTGATATCTTCGAGGCGGCGGCGTACAAAGAACGTTTCAGATCCGTCCTTCCGCCCATGACCTACACGACGACCTGGATGGAGCTTAACAAGTCGCTCTTCTCGGCGCTCAAGCTCGAAAAGAACATCATGTTCCTGACGATCGCGCTCATTGTCTTTGTCGCCGCGCTCAACATCATCGCGACGCTGATCCTCATGGTCATGGAAAAAACGCGGGACATCGGGATCCTCATCGCCCTGGGGGCCACGACGAAGGACATCCGCCGGATCTTCTTCCTCCAAGGCGCGCTCATCGGCGTCGTGGGGACAGCCGTCGGCACGATCCTGGGACTCCTCTGGTGCGCGCTCGCGAACACGTTCAAGTTGATCAGAGTCCCCGTGGACATCTATCAGATCTCGTATGTTCCTTTTCACATCAAGCTCCTGGACCTGCTCCTGATCATCGGCGTCTCGCTGCTGATCAGCTTTTTATCCACGCTCTTTCCGTCTCACAGGGCCTCAAAAACCGATCCTGTGGCGGCTTTAAAATATGAGTGACATTCTCCGCGCCGAAAATTTAGGGAAGGAATATCCCCTGCCCAAGGGGGTTCTCCAGATCTTCAAGGGCCTCGGCTTCACGTTGGAAGCGGGGGATATCGTCGCGGTCATGGGTGTTTCGGGGGTCGGCAAGACCACATTCCTCAACCTCCTCGGCGCCTTGGACCGGCCGACCGAGGGGACGGTCTTTTTGGACGGCGAGAACCTCTTTGCCCGGGAAGAAAAAGAGCTGGCCCGGATCCGCAATCGCAAGATCGGGTTCGTTTTTCAGTTTTTCCATCTTCTTCCGGAGTTCACCGCCCTGGAGAACGTCAGCCTTCCCTTGATGATCAATGGCCTGAATAAAACCGAAGCCCTGGAAAAAGGCCGGGACATGCTCCGCGAGGTCCGCCTCGAAGACAAGGCCGATTGCCGGCCGGCCCAGCTTTCGGGAGGAGAGCAGCAGAGAGTCGCCATTGCCCGGGCCCTGGTCAACGAACCGAAGCTCCTGCTGGCCGACGAGCCGACCGGCAACCTGGACTGGAAAACCGGCGAACATATCATGAATCTCCTCTTGGACTTGCACCGGAAAAAAGGCCTGTCCTCCATCCTGGTGACCCACAACGACAAGGTCGCCCAATTCTGCCGGAAGCTCTATGTGATGGAGCGCGGAGAATTGAAACTTTTAGCCTGAGCCGGGCGTTTAATCAATGGGGGATCAGAGCCCTCTGCTGGTTTTTTGAAAAAAACCGCTTCTTATGATATAAGGAATATGAAATGAAAAAGTGGATCGTCGGCCTGTTCATTATCTTGGTTCCTCTTTTGAGCTTCGGCCAGGAGATGATCGAGAGGATCGACATCGCCGGGAATGAAAGGGTCAACCGGGATACGGTCATGTACTACCTCACCGCCCGGGAGGGGGATTATTACAGCCAAGATCTGTTGAAGAAAGATTTCATGGTGCTTTGGTCCACGGGCTTTTTTTCGAACATCCGGATCGAAGAAGCGCAGGGAACCAGAGGAAAAATCGTCAAGATATATCTTGAGGAAAATCCCATCGTCAAGACGATCAGTTATAAAACCGGAAAGAAAGTCAAGGAAGACGATATCGTCAACAAGCTGAAGGAAAAGGACGAATACATCCTCGCTTACTCCTATTACAGCCCGGGCAAAATTCAAAAGATCAAAAAGACGATCGAAGATCTGCTCGCGGAAAAAGGGCTTCATGCCGCAAAGGTCGATCTCGAGACGAACAAAAAAGGAAAAAGCGAGGTCGATATCGTCTTCAATATCGACGAGGGCCCCAAAGTCCGGATCGGCGACATTGTGTTCACCGGCAAGCCTAAACTTCCTCAAAGCACGCTTCTCGAGGCTATGTCGGAAAACAAGCCGCTCGATCTTATCAGTTGGCTTACCGGAAAAAGCGTTTACAAACAGAACAAGATGACGGACGACATCGCCGCCGTCAAAAAGAAATTCCAGGAATACGGCTATATGGAAGCGACGATCGGCGAGCCCAAGATCGAACAGATCACGACGCGGAAGTTCCCGTTCTTCAAAAAGCAGACGATGCTGAAAGTGACCATTCCGGTCAACGCCGGATATCTCTACCGCGTCGGCGAGATCAAGATCGAAGGCAACAAGGCGTTTACCGCAAAGGGCATTCAAACCAAGATCAAATTCGTGAAGGACGAAATCTACAACACGAAGATCAGGGAAAAGAGCGTCGACGACATCAACGAATTGTTTCGCAATTTCGGGCATCTCTATGGGCAGGTTGTCCCGGTGGAAAACCTGGACCCGAAGAACAAGGTCGTCAACGTGACCTACCAGATCATCGAGGGGGATCCCTGTTATCTCCGTCGACTGGATTTCAAGGGCAACGTCTTCACGAAGGACAAGGTCATCCGGAGGGAGATGATCCTCCGCGAAGGCGACCGTTTCAGCCTGGCCCTCTTTAAGGACAGCATCCTCCGCGTCAAACAGCTCGGGCTCGTCGACCTCGAGAAAGACCCCGATATCAAGCCCTCCCAGGACGATTCGACCCAGTTCGACGTGAGCGTGAACGTCAAGGAACTCCAGCGGAACAACATCCAGTTCACGGCCGGCTACAGCGGCTATGAAGGGACATTCATCGCGGCCAGTTATTCCACGGTCAATTTCCTCGGCGCGGGAGAGAACCTGGAAATTACCGCCCAGTACGGGAAACGGATCAAGAACTATGTCTTCGGCTTCAGAGAGCCGTACTTGTTCGATTCTCCCGTGAGCGTAGGGTTCAATATTTACGACCGCTATATGATCTATCCTTACCTGTACGACCAAAAGGCCAGAGGCATCGATTTCACGTTCGGCGCCCGCCTCAGCGGATACTGGAGTTCGAGTCTGACCTACAGCTTCCAGGACATCGACGTCACCGCGCCGAGCATTACGGATACGACGACGTCGACGAGCTCCTCCGTGTACGATGCCTATTATGCCAGCCTTTACGGCTGGGGCCGATACTTTGAGAATTCGCTCACGCCCTCGATCTACTACACGACGATCGACAGCCCCCTGACGCCGATGAGCGGCACGATGTACCTGTTTTCGCTGAAATACGCCGGAACCTTCCTCGGTGGAGAGATCCACATGATCAAGCCCAATCTCCAGTTCACCCATTACCAGCTCATCAAGCAAGGCATCATGTCGTTTGGATTGCACCTCGAATATTCCGAGGCGAAGCCTCTCCGGAACTCGCAAGTGCCCTTCTGGGAAAGGTTCTTTCTCGGCGGCGAACGCAACATCCGGGGCTACGAGATCTATACGATCGGCCCCAAGGACGCGAACGACTCGAACGTCGGGGGACTGAAATCCCTGGTCATCAACGCGGAGCTCATTTTCCACGTCGGCGGCCAGGAGAGCCCTCTTTATCTTATCGCTTTCCACGATATGGGCAATGCTTACAGCGCGGATGAGCGGGTGAGCCTCAAGAACGTCTACACGTCCACGGGAGTGGAAGCCCGGATCTTCGTCCCGGCCTTGAGAGTTCCTTTCCGGCTCATTTTTTCATATAATAACCGCTTGATCTATTCGAGCGATTCCAACTTTGCTTTTCGATTCGCGATTGGAACGACGTTCTAAGACACGAAAAGTAAGCAAAGTCAATATTGATCCATAAACTGGAGGAGGACTAACGATGAGGAAAACAATCACATTGATCGCCTTGCTCGGCGCCTGCATCTCCGCGGGCTTCGCCCAGGTGAAGGTCGGCGTCATCAATTCCCAGGACGTTTTGGAAAAATCGACGGAAGGAAAAAAGGTCATCGCCCGTCTTCAGGAAGCGGACAAGCAAAACCAGACCCAGATCGCCACTCTGGACGATCAGATCCGCAAGCTGCAGACCGAGCTCAATACCCAGCGGATCACGATGACCGAAGACGCCGTCATGGCCAAGAACGCGGATCTGGAACGGAAAAATACGGACCGGAAAAGAAAGGCCGAAGACGCTTACGCCAGTATGAATGATCTGACGCAACGGCTGTTCAAGAAGATCCAGGACGAGCTCATTCCAATCGTCGAGCAGGTCGGAAAGGAAAAGGGCTTCGACATCATCTTCGACTTGGCCAAGAGCGGCGCCATCTATTGGAGCCCGGCGATCGACCTGACCACGGAAGTGATCAAGAGATACGATGCCTCGAAAGCGGCGGGCAAATAGCGGAACGTCTCCTTGTTTGACATCGAAGCGATTCTGAAGTTTCTGCCTCACCGCTATCCCTTTCTCCTAGTGGATCGCGTCTTGAGCCTGGAAAAGGCGAAATCGATTGTCGCCATCAAGAACGTCACATACAACGAGGAGTTCTTCCAGGGCCATTTTCCCGGGCTGAGGATCATGCCCGGGGTGCTCATCGTCGAAGCTTTGGCCCAGGCGGGGGGGATTTTGCTCTTCAATTCCATTCCCGATGCCGAGAAAAAGTTCGTCCTGTTCAGTAAGATCGACAACATGAAGTTCCGCAAGCCCGTCGTGCCGGGCGACCAGATCCGGCTGGAGGGCACGTTCCTCAAGCTCAAAAACCGTTTTTTGCAGCTCCATGGGACAGCGTTAGTCGACGGGGAGATCGTGGTCGAAGGAGATATGCTGGCCTCGGTCGTAAATCGCGAGGACCTGAATGTCGATAAATGAGGTCCATGTCGACCCTTCCGCTTCCGTCCATGCCGAGGCGAAACTGGATGCCGGCGTCTGGATCGGACCGAACTGCGTCTTAGGACGGAACGTCACCGTCCACAAAAACACGCGTTTCGAGGCGAACGTCTATATCGGCGGCTGGACCGAGATCGGCGCCGAGTGCCGTTTTTCCCCCTTCTCCGTCATCGGCACGGAACCACAGGACATCGGCTACAAGGGCAATGAGACTCATGTCAAGATCGGCGACCGGAATATCTTTCGCGAATTCGTGACCGTCCACAGGGGGACGATCAACGGCGGAGGGCTGACCCGCATCGGCGACGATAATTACATCATGGCTTACGCGCACGTCGGCCATGACTGCCTGGTGGGCAACCGCACGATCTTCCTTCACGGCGCGACGCTGGGCGGGCACGTGATTGTCGAGGATTTCGCGACTGTCGGGGCCATGAGCGGCGTGCACCAGTTCTGCCGGATAGGCCGTTTTGCCTACATCGGAGGGGCTTCGGTCATCACTCAGGACGTCCTTCCGTTTTGCAAGGTGGTCGGACAGCGGCCCACCCGAATCCTGGGACTGAACGCCATCGGCTTGCGGCGAAGCGGATTTTCGAAAGACCGGATTGCCGCCCTGAAGGATATCTTCGACCTGTTCTTTTTTTCGGACCTGAGCACGACCCAGGCCCTGGACAGGATCCAAGCGCAATTCCCGGCCGGCGAAGACCGCGATGAGATCATCCGGTTCGTCCTGGCCTCGAAAAGAGGGATCGTCAAGAAGACCACCGGGCCATGGAATCTCGAATCGGAATAATCGCCGGATCGGGACGGTTTCCCCTGCAGGCGCTCGATATGGCCAGAGACCGGGGGTTGACTTGCGTTGTCGCGGCCATCCGCGGCGAAGCTGCCCCCGAGCTTGAGCCGAAAGCGGACGCCTTCGCCTGGTTCGGGACCGCCGAACTCGTCAAGCTCATCGCTTTTTTCAAGGAACGGAACGTCCGTGAAATCATCCTTGTGGGAAAGGTCGAGCCGCGAACCTTGTTTCGAAAAGACCTCCATGACGAAGTCTTGGCCCGGCTTCTGGCCCAAGCGAAAGATGAGACCTCCACATCGGTCCTCGAGTCGCTCATCGAATTTCTCGGAACGCAGGGGATCGTCGTTCTGGATCCCTCGTTCTTTTTGGAGCCCTATTTCTGCGGGGAAGGCGTTCTGACCCGGATAGCGCCGTCGCCGGAAATCCTGAAGGATATCGAATTCGGCTGGACCCGGGCGAAATCCGTGGCCGATCTGGACATCGGCCAAACGCTCGTCGTCAAAAACAAGGCGATTGTGGCGGTCGAGGACGCGGAGGGAACGGATGAGACGATCAAAAGGGCCGGCCGGCTCGCGGGAGAGGGCGCCGTGGTCCTCAAAGTCGGCCGCACCCGGCAGGACATGCGGATCGACGTGCCGGCCGTCGGACTGAAAACGATGAAAGGCCTGGTTGGAATCCGGGCGGCGGCCCTCGCGATCGAGGCGCGGAACGTCCTCTTTTTCCAAAAGGGGGAATCGCTTGAGATGGCGGACGCGAACGGCATCACGGTCGTGGCCGGAAAGCAGGGAACATGGACAAAGTGAAAATAGGGATCATCGGCGTCGGGTATCTGGGCATGCAGCACGCCCGGATCAGCTCTTATTTGGAAGAGGCCGAACTCAAGGCCGTGGCCGATATCGATTTCAAGAAAGCCCTGGAGATCGGGAATCGCCACGGCGTCAATTACTACCAGAACTATGAGGACATGCTCGACGAGATCGACGCGGGCATCGTGGCCACGCCCACGTCCGAGCATTTTCTCATCTCGATGAACCTGCTCAAGCACGGTAAACACGTGCTCGTCGAGAAGCCGATCACGGAGACGATCGAACAGGCCGAACAGCTCGTGGACGTGGCGAAAAAAAACGGCTTGATCCTGCAGGTCGGCCACCTGGAGCGCTTCAACCCCGCCGTCGAGGCCGTGGAAAACATGATCTCCGACCCGAAGTTCATCGAGGTCCAGAGGCTGGGATCGTTTTCGGCTCGATCGCTCGATGTCGATGTCGTCCTGGATCTCATGATCCATGATCTGGACATCATTCTCGCCCTCATCAAGGATGAGGTCAGCGTCATCCGTTCATCGGGGATTCACGTTCTTTCCGAGAAAGTGGATATCGCCAACGCCCGGCTGGAATTCAAGGGAGGGTGCGTCGCGACGCTGACCGCCAGCCGCGTCCACCAGGGCAAGGTCCGCAAACTCCGGATCTTTGAGCCGACGTCCTATTATTCCATCGATTATATCGACCAAGAGGTCAAAGTCTTCCCGTTGAGCGGGCGGCAGACGGATATCAAGACCCTGAAGATCAAGAAGGAAGAGCCGCTCAAAAAAGAACTCGAGAATTTCCTTCGCTGCCAGGCGGAGGGGAAAAGCGGCAAGGTCAGCGGCGAAGAAGGCCTGCGGGCCTTGCGTCTTGCCTACGACGTCCTCAAAGAGATCGAAACGGCTTGATTCTCAACGGGTGACCTTGATCAGCTGATTCATCGGGGGGATCGCTTCCGCGTCTTTCAACTCATTCATGATGGCCAGGTAAGTCCAACTCTCTTTTTTGACGTTGTTCTGCGCCAGATAATCCTTCAAGCTGCGCCGGCCGTCGGCTTTGATGACCCTGAGCCGCTGCGGTTGTCGGTTCAGATATCTCGGATCGTTCAGGCCGTCGAAAGAGTCGACGACGGCCTGGAACAGCCCGTCATGGCGGGAGAACCAGAACGAGACAAAAGGCGAAGGATCTTTTCACGACTTACTTCGACATCTTGAAAAAGCCGTCCTGAAGGCCCGAGTTATAGACGATTTTGGTAAAGGTCATATGAATGGCTTCGGCTCCATTCTGATGAACGGACATGGTATGCGCCACCAGGGAATCGCCGACCTTTTTGTAGTCGCTAAAATAGGTCTCGGCTTCGACGTCGGCGCCCGTTGTCTGGTCGGTGGACTTGCCCTTGGTCTTGAAGATCAGGTAGGTGGTGGGATCGATGTACATCGTGACTTTCTCGCCGTCTTTGAAGATCTGCTCGAGGACGAGGTAATCCTTGTCCTGGATCTTCTCTTTTCCCTTGGCCGCGAAGGTGATCCCGTATTTCTCCGGGTTGAGCGTGGAGTCGTTGCCAAGAGCCTGTCGCCGCATGTCGTCGCTCATTTTCGGGGTCATTTCCTGTTGGGTCCCGGACTGGGGATCGGTCATCCACGCCTTTTCTCCGTCGAACGCTTGGGTGATGACCATGCCCATGAATTCCATGTCCAGGCGCATCTTGTCGGGCTCCTTCTGGTACATCGTGAGGCTGCCGTTGATGCCCATCTGGATCATCTCGATCGTGCCGCTGATGGTCGTGTCCTTGATGCCGCCCAGGACCTTCCGGCCGCCCTCGGCGTCGATCATCTTGTCCAAGATCTGTTTCGCGGTCTGCCCGTAACCTACGCGGCTGATCGAGCCGAATAGGATCAACCCGAGAAGACAAATCACAAACGTTCTTTTCATTCTTTCCTCCTCCATCATGATTAAACCGAATTAAACCGACGGGAATGGCCTTCCAATTTAATAGAAAAACCGGAAATATTCAAATACAATAAGTGCGCATGGAAAAACGCAGCGCCTTGAACGATATGTCTTCCCCCAGAAAACTCGGCCTGTTCGACGCAGCTATGATCTCCAGCGGGGCGATGATCGGCTCAGGAATCTTCATGAATTCGGCTGAAAGCGCCAAATTCCTGACGAGTTCTTCGCAGCTGCTCGCGGTCTGGATGATCGGGGGCGCGATCGCTTTCCTCGGGGCGCTCTGCTTCGCCGAGCTCGGCGCCATGTTCGCCGAGTCCGGCGGACAGGTCGTCTATTTGGACAAGGCCTTTTCCCCGTGGCTCGGATTTCTTTTCGGCTGGACGCTTTTCAGCACGATCCAGACCGGAGCCATCGCTGCGGTGTCCACGACTTGCGCCCGGTTCATCGGCACGTTTGCTCCCATGACCGACATGGGGACCAGGGCGCTGGCGGCCGGCATCATCTGGCTCCTCTCGATCGTCAATTTTATGGGGATCAGGCCGGGAAGTTGGGTTCAAAACATCTTCACGATACTCAAAATTGCGGCGCTCCTCGCCCTCATCGCGATCGGACTGTTCTGGTTCAAGGCGCCCGGCCTGAGCCTGGGCCCGCTGTTCCCCGGCGGTTTCGATCTGAAGATCCTGAGCGCCATGGGGTTGGCCCTGATGCCGGCGCTTTTTTCCTACGGCGGCTGGCAAAACTTGAATTTTGTGGCGGGCGAGGTGAAAAATCCGGCGAAGACCATGCCCCTGGCCATCATTACGGGCGTCGGCCTTGTCGTAGCGCTTTATGTCCTATCGAACGTCGTCTATGTCAAGGCCCTCCCCATAGACGGCATTGCGGGTTCGAAAAAACTCGCTTCGGATGCCTTTCAAGCGATGGTCGGGCCCTGGGGCGCGAGATTCGTGGCCCTGGCCATCGTCATCTCGACGTTCGGAATCACGAATGTCTTTATCCTTACGGGCGCGCGGGTCTATCAGACGATGACCCGGTCCGGGCACTTCTTGCCCTGGGCCGCGCGGCTCCATCCCCGTTTTGGGACTCCGCATGTCGCGATATTCCTTCAGTCGGGCTGGGCGTCCTGCCTTGTGCTGACCAATTCCTACGGCCGGCTCCTCCAATATGTGACGTTCGGGGATTGGATTTTTTTCAGCCTGACCGCCCTGGCGCTGATCGTCCTCCGCGGGAAGTTGCCCGATCTGCCGAGGCCGTATCGGTCCTGGGGTTATCCGGTTGTCCCGCTCGTTTTTTTCTTGATCTCTGCCGCGGTCGTCATCAACGTCTTTTTTTCGTCCTTCGTCAATTCTCTCGTCGGCGCGGCCATCATCCTGGCCGGGCTGCCGATATATTTTCTAACGCGAAAATAGGGGAGTTCCCATGGAATTTCAGCCGATCGAATACATGGAATGGGCCAAGTTGAAGAGCTTCGGAGCGGTCAATCTGAGCCGCAGCGGCATGCCGGGCTTATCGCTCCGGGATCTGCCGTTGAGCCTGGAAGGTTTGGATATCAACGGAGAGCAGCCTTATGGTTTGCCGCCTCTCCTCGAGGCGATCGCGTCGAGGTACGGGGCGCGGCCGGAGAACGTCGTCCCGACCGTCGGAACATCGCAGGCGATCTTTTTCGCTTGCGCGGCGCTGCTCGAGAGAGGGGACGCGGTCCTTGTCGAGCGACCGGCCTACGAACCCCTTCTTTCCTGCGCCAGGGTCCTGGGCGCCGAGATCCGCCGCTTCGAGCGAAGGTTCGAAGACGGATATCAGATCGATCCGGACCATTTCAGGGCCGCCCTGTCGGATAAAACGAAGCTCGTCGTCCTCACCAACCTCCATAATCCCAGCGGCGCTTTTCTTTCCGGAGATCGGATCCGGACGTTGGCTCACGAGGCGCACCTCAGAGGCGCCTGGCTTTTCATCGATGAAATCTATCTTGAATATATGGGCGGAAATGAGGCTCGGTCGTCGTTCGGCCTGGCTGAAAATCTTTTTACGGCTTCAAGCCTGACCAAGGTTTACGGCCTGGCCGGCCTCCGCTGCGGTTGGATCTTGGCGCCGGCGCCGCTGGCCGGAAAGATGCGCCGGCTGATGGATTATCTTTTTGTCGAGCATGTTTATATCGGAGAGATGTTGGCGGTCCGCGTGTTTCCGCATTTGGACGCAATCCGGGAAAAGAACAGGCCGCTGATCGAGCGCAATCGAGAGACGGTTCGCCGGTTGATGGCGGAGGAGCCGGCGCTCGCATGGGTCGAACCTCCGGCCGGGATCGTCGGATTTCCGCGCGTCAGCGGCCCGCTGGATGGGGACGCGCTGGCCGGGATCCTGAGCCAAAGATTTGACACGACGGTCGTGCCGGGACGGTTCTTCGAAGACCCGCGCCATTTCCGCCTCGGCTTCGGCGTCCCGACGGAGATCCTGGCCCGAGGTGTGGCGAACATCAAAAAGGCCCTTGCCGAATAGGGCGGCCTCGATCCTCATTCCCGCGGTAGGCCGTATTTGGCGAGTTTGTTGTAGAGCGTCGTTCGCGATATATTCAAGATCTTGGCCGACTTTTTCAGGTTGTAGTCCGTCGTCTTCAAGACGTAAGCGATATATTCTTTTTCGACTTCGTCAAGCGTCGCCGGCCCGTCACCGCCGAAGAAAGGGATTCCGGCCCGCCCCGTCGCGGCAGCCTTGAAGTTCTTCGGCAGGTCGTCGACGTCGATGAAGTCTTTCTTTGTGACCATGGCCGCGCTCTGCAGGACGTTCTCCAGTTGGCGGACGTTTCCCGGCCAGCTGTGTTTGAGAAAAACCTTTTGCACGTCGAGCGAAACGCCTTTGATATTTTTATCGTAAGCACGGTTGATCCGTTCGAGAAAATGGCGGATGAGGAGGGGGATGTCATCTCTCCGCTCGCGCAGAGGAGGGATGTGGATCTCGACCCGGTTGAGGCGGTGGAAGAGGTCGTCGCGGAACGTCTTGGACTTGATGCAGGCGGTGAGGTCGCGGTTCGTGGCCGCGATCACGCGGACATCGACGTGTTTGACTTCGTTCGAGCCCAGAGGCCGGAACTGCCGGTTTTCGATGACGCGCAGCAGCTTGGCCTGGACAGGAAGGGGAATTTCTCCTATCTCGTCGAGGAAAATCACGCCGTCGCGGGCTTCCTCGAACAGTCCCCTTTTTGTCCGATCGGCCCCCGTGAACGCTCCTCGGACATATCCGAACAGCTCGCTTTCGAAAAGCGTCTCGGGAATGGACGAACAATCGCAGACCACGAGCCGCCGGTTTTTCGTTTCGCAGAGAGCACGGATGGCCCTGGCCACCAGGTCTTTGCCCGTGCCGGTTTCTCCGGTGATGAGGACGCTGGTGAAGAATTTGGCGATGTTTTCAATCAAGCCGAAGATCTCGAACATGAATGGGTTTTTACTGACCAGTCCGTGAAAGACGTATTTTTTTTCGAGTTTTTTCTCGAGGATAAACGTCTCCCGCCGCAGGCCTCGCTTGTCCATGACTTTGCGGAGGGCCGCGCGGACCGTCCCGGGTTCGAGCGGCCGGGACAGAAAATCCGACGCTCCTTGATTGATCCAGTCGAGCAGTTCGTCCGGATGGCCGGGCGGTCCGACGACGATCACGCTCAGGAGTGGATCAAATTTTTTGATGCTCTCGAGCAAGGCTAGGCCCGCGGCCTGATCTCCCTCGCCATCGATGAGCGCGATGCGAATGTCATGGTCTTTGATGAAGGCAAGAGCGTCCTCGCCTGGACCGCAGAAATTCAGACGGAATTCCGCGGCGATGGGGGAATCTTTAAGGAGATCGTAGAGAAAGGGCTCTTTGCCGATAATCAGAAGATGTTCGACGCGTTCATCCGGCATGGTGCTGTTTGTCGAATATCTTAACAATTTCGGCGGACGAGGTCAAACCCCGGCCCTCCTGACCGTAGTCCAGTTTCCAATTCTTATTTCTTGATCGAACCGGGGCGGCCGCGCAGGAACTGGATGCGGACGCGATCCCCGATCTCCTCTTCTATGCGGACGGTTTCGAATTTGGCCTGGACCAGATATTTGAGATGAGCTCGAAGATACGTCAACCCCTGCGTCGAAAGGAAATCGAGCCAGGCGCCGCGCGCGGTTTCGTCCATGAGCTCGGGCGTCTCTTCGACGAACGTCGCCTGTGTCCGCTGCGAAAGCCGGTTCTCGGTGGGCGATCGCCGTTTGGCGTAGATATTCAACCCGTCATAAAGCTCGAGATAATCGAGATGGGGCTGCCAGCGGGTCGCCCAGCGATTGTAACGGTCGTAAAATTTCTTGTTCGACTCCTTGATCCGGGGATCGGACTGCATCTCGTTGATGATGAAGGATTTCAGCTCATCGCCCGCTTCTTTGTAGACTTGATATAACGGAAGGTTGAGATACCTGTAGTAGGTATACCAGCCTCTCGGGATCCAATAATCGCGGAAAAGAAAGGGCGAATAGTCGGAGAACTGTTGAACCCATTCGTGCGACGGGTAGCCGTGCAGGTTGAGATAGATATCCGGCAGCCATTTGGCGTAAAGATTCCGGCGGACAAGAGCCTCCGGCAGCAAGGGCCGAGCCGATCCGCTCAGGGAACCGACGTCGATGCCCAGCGCGCCGTAGCGGCCGGCATGGAGACTGTGAAAAGGCGTCAGTTTCTGCAAATCGTAAGCCAAGGCGGCGCCGTCGGGATTCTCCATCGGCTGGAGAACAAAGTTGATCTTGTTGATGAAGTCCTGATACGTTTTGTCCGAGGCAAGGAGCTCGGCGAGCTTGAGAATGTAATTCGTCGAAGAGACCTCGTTCGCGTGTTGGCGGCCGCTCAAGTAAAGCGTCGGTTTCTGAGCGATCAATCGCGGGACGGAGATGAATTTTCCGCGAGGCTTGGTGATCTCGATCACCGGAACGTTGCGTTTTTCGTAGGACCGGCCGCCCGAATAGGCATTGATCTGCGGGAACTGGCCCAGCCGGTTGACGATCTCCTGGACCATTTCGGGGGACAGGATGCTGCTCGTATCGACGATCGTTGCACCGGGCTTGATCGGCGGAAGCTGGATTTTCGCCGGCGGCTCGGGGGGCATGATGGGAACCGCTTCTTCCTTGTCCATGTCTTTGCAGACGATTTTGAGCTTGATCGAAGTCAGACCGGGATAACTCAATCCCGAGGGGACAAGGCCCTTTTCCGCGAGCTCCCGGTACGAGCCGAGGATATCCAGAAGCGCAAGGTAATCGGTCTCTTTCTCGAACTCGAGTTCCGCGACCAGGCTTTCGACGTGCTCCTCGAGGCCGTTGTAAATCAACGCCGGGACGGAAATCGCCTTGCTCTTCAGCGAAGGGAAGTCGGTTCTCCGGCTGAACTCCTCTTTTCCCTTTTCCTTCCATTTGATGACCATGTACGGCGACGCGGCCAACCAGTCCTCGAAGGTTACTTTGACCTTGGGAGCGTCTCCTTCCGAGGACGGATGGATGACTGGAAAAATGTTTCCGGGGGCCGAAAAGCGCGATGTGTCCTCGGGAAGTTCCTGATCGTCCACGTCGAGATCGGTGATGCCGCGAAGGAAATCCAACGTGTCGAAATAGATCTCGTCATGCAGCGCTTCGAGCGAGCTGATGATCTCTTCATCCAGCCCGAGCCGGTAATCGGGCTCGCTCGACCACAGTTCGATCCTGAGCTGTTTAAAATAGGGTTGCTTGGAGAACTTGGGCTCATCGCCGGTTTTCCGCAGGATATAAGAATAGACGGGGGCCAGGACTTGATCCTGGTAATATTCCCAGAATTTTTCGAGGTCGCCCTGAAGAACGCCGTCGTAAACGACCTGGCTGCCTTTTTCAATGCGGATCCAACCGGTCGTCAATTTCACGTTCCCCCATTCCGGAAGGCTCTTGAGATATGGGATTTCCTTGATCCGCGGCGAGAACTTTTGCTCGAAGAGGACCGCGTTTTTCGCGTCATAGGCGACGATGTCATATATGGGGTCCCGGGCCGGGGCGAGCTCGAAATGGATCTTCTCGAGCGGCAGGGCGAGGTCCCGGGCCAGAAATTCGTCCACCGGATAGAGCTCCTGCAGCCAGCGCGAGGACTCCGCGTAAAATCGCTTTGGACGGCTGAAGTCTTCTTTTTCTTCGGCGAATTTGATGACGAGCTGGCTCACGGCTTTGCCCTTGAGGGCCGGAAGAACTTTTTCCAGGAGCCAGAAAAACCCTTGCTTATAGGACGAGAGCACCTCGACGTCGGCGTGGATCTTGAAGGTGTCGGCGAGGAGGGCCTCGATCTGTTTCTTGATTTTCTGGCGCACCTCCGGCGATTCGCTCAGCCCGAGGCTGATCCTGAACGAAGCCGGGGAATTTTCCAGGCCTTTCATTTTCTCCTGAATGAGACCGACGGCTTCCGCTCCCTCCCATGGGAACGCCTGTTCTTTTTCGAATATCTTCTTGCCGTCGGTGATGGTGAAGCCCTTGACGGTGAGCGCATCGGCCTTGATCGATGAAGCCAACGCTTTCTTGGCGTCCTCCTCGAATTTTGCGTTGTCCTGGGGAAGATAGAACTCGGCCGAGAACGACTCCAGGTTCTTGTCTTTGAATTCCTCTCCGATTTTCTTGAGATTCTGGGCGAAGAAGGCCTCGGCGCCGCCTTTCTCGCCTTTCAAGAACTTTTCGAGGTCGGGAACGACGTCGCCGACCTGCGGCCGGCCGTCTTTATATTCATCGAAATAGGGAAAGGTCTGGCTGAAATAGGTCAGGATCTTTTCGAGCCCGAGACCGTCGGCGCCCGTCAAGACGAGGGCGCTCGATTTGTTGAACGCTTTTGGCACCACTTGGGCCAGACCCCAGGCATTCTCGAGCGGCAGAGGTTTCCATTTGCCGATTCTCTGGAGTTCTTGGAGGAGCGCGTTTGGTCCGACGAGGACAGGAGCGATCAGCGCTTTTTTGTTTTCCACTTCCTTGTCCATATAGACGATGGGGAAAGAAGCTCCGGCCGTGTTAAGAACAAGCTTCGACGCGAACGGGGCGACCCCCTTGATGGCGCCGCTTTGGGGGATGATGATCTTGGATTCCATCGCGTCCGGGATCCCGTCGCGGTCCAAATCGCCGTAGATGCCTTTGGTCGAGAAGAGGCCGAGCAAGTCGAATTCCCGGCCCGCGCCGTCCGCCCGCGACGAATCCTTGAACGACGGGGTCAGCATCCTTTTGGGAGAACCCATGCGCGGCAGGACGGTCGGCAGGTTCCTTTTGCCGTAGCGGAGCCAGAACGACAATTGGGCGCAGCCCGGATAGGAAAGAATGTCCGTTTTCTGGCCGCGGCGGTGGAACTCGCGGAGGGCGCCGAAGGCCTTGTTCGCCCGGTTTTGATCGTCTTCGTCCGTGACGTAAATGTCCACGGCCAGGTCCTTGATCTCGCCGGCGTTGAACGTCAGTTTTTTCAGGGAGCCGGCGCCTTTTTTCAAGGGCGGGAATTCGTAAAGGACGGATTTGATGATCGTTCTCTGAAGGCTGACGCCTTCGCCGCCGAGGTACTGCGTGATGTCCTTTTCGAGCGTCGCGTAGGTCGAGCCTTCTTCACGGCCCCAGATATCCCAGAAATACGGCCAGCGGAGAAAAAAGGCCCGGCCCGCTTGAAGGAGCGCTTCTTCGGAGCCGGCCACGAGGATGATTCCTGTCTGGACCTTGGTCGCGAACACGGCGACGTAGCCCTGGTTGGGACCGAGCTCGGGCACGACGATGTCCTTGCTCTTGATCGCGTCCCGGAGCCATTTGACGTTCGTCCCGATCAGGATGGGATTTTCGACGCGCTCGATGCTGGCGATCTCGGACTCGCGTTTCACGAGAGAAAAATCCTGGGACAGGCTTTCGAGGTTGGCCCGGGCGGCGATATCGGCGGCCACGGCGAGCTCGACGGCGCTGGGATTGTCGGGAATCACGATGCAGAGCGAGATCTTGTCGGCCAGATTGTCGCCGTCCGTGTCCTTGATCCCTTTGCCAAGGAGAAAGAGGTGCGAAAGGCTTCCCATTTCGGCGAGAGCGCTGCCGAGCGCTACGAAAACGATGAATAAAAAGAAAACGACTTTTTTCATTGAAGATTCTCCGTAATGTCAAGCGATAAAGGGGATTATAGAGGCCGGGGGGCTGGAAATCAATGTCCGCGAGGCTGTTGTCGTATTCGGTTGACTTATCAGCTCCTTTGTTTTTATAGTGAAGGCATTCCGAACGAACTTAGGAAGGAGGAGAGATGTTCAAAGAGTTCAAGGAATTCGCGAGCAAAGGCAATGTCATGGACCTGGCCGTCGGCGTCATCATCGGCGTGGCCTTCGGCAAGATCGTGTCCTCTTTCATCAACGACATCGTCATGCCGCCCATCGGCCGCCTGCTCGGCAAGGTCGATTTCTCCAACCTGTATATCAACTTGTCCGGGAAACCTTTCGGATCCCTGGCGGAAGCTAGAAGCGCCGGGGCCGCGACGCTGAATTACGGCCTTTTCATCAACACGGTCATCGATTTTCTGATCATCGCCCTGGTCATATTCATGATGGTGAAATGGGTGAACAAGCTCCGCCGCAAACCCCTCGAAGCCCCGGCCGTCCCGACGACCAAGGAATGTCCATTCTGCTGTTCTCTCGTCCAGATCAGGGCCGTTCGCTGCCCGAATTGCACATCTGAACTCAAAGGTAAGTGAGAGATCGAAACGGCAACAACGTGAGCTTGCCTTTTTTTTCCACGATCGTGGCGCCGAGGGTAGCGCTGCCATAGCTGGTTATGCTGATATTGGCCGCTCCTTAAGACAGTCCCTCGGCGATCGCCCGGACTTAACTCGAAGACAGACCGCAGGACTTGAGGTGCCGGCGATCAATTCTTCTTCCCATTCTTGGCGTAGGCGTTGATGTCGAGAAAGCCATGGCCCGATAAATTGAAGAGGATGACTTTTTCTTTTCCTTCTTTTTTCGCCTGAAGCGCTTCATCGATCGCGGCCGCGACGGCATGGGAGGACTCGGGCGCCGGAAGGATCCCTTCGGCCTTGAAAAACGTCAGACCCGCTTCAAAGATCTTGTCCTGCGAATAGGCCCTCGGTTCGATCATGCCAAGCGACGCCAGGTGACTGACCAGCGGCGCCATCCCATGGTAGCGGAGACCGCCGGCATGGATCGGCAGCGGCACGAAATCCTTCCCGAGCGTGTACATATAGAGCAGCGGCGTCAGACCCGCCGTGTCGCCATGGTCGTATTTCAATTCGCCTTTCGTGAGAGAGGCGCAAGCTTCAGGTTCGACCGCGATAAACCGGATTTTTTGTCCTTCTTTCAAGTTTTTGCGGACGAAGGGAAAGGCGATCCCGCTGAAATTCGACCCGCCTCCGACGCAGCCGATGACGATGTCCGGATGGGCGCCCTGAGCCGCCATCTGCTTTTCAGCTTCTTGGCCGATGACGGTCTGGTGCATGAGAACGGCGTCAAGAACGGAACCGAGGGAATATTTCGTCGCCCGGCTTTTTAGGGCCAGCTCCAAGGCTTCGGAAATGGCGATGCCCAGGCTGCCGGGATGATCGGCATCCCGACCGTAGAACCGTGCTCCGAATTCCGTCTTCGGACTGGGGCTTTCCTCGACCGTGGCGCCGAACATCTCCATGAGGATACGGCGGCCGGGCTTCTGCCGGAAACTGACCCGAACCATGAAGACTTTCACGTTGACTCCGAAAATCGCTCCGGCGTGGGCTAGGGCCGAGCCCCATTGGCCGGCTCCGGTCTCGGTCGTCAGGGTTTCAATGTCTTCTTGGGCGGCGAGGTAGGCTTGCATCAAGGCCGTGTTACTTTTATGGCTTCCCATGGGACCGACGCCTTCATATTTGTAGAAAACGTGGGCCGGAGTGTCCAGGGTTTTTCTCAAGCCCGAGGCATAGATCAGGGGAGTCGGTCTGTAAAGGGCGTATTGCTCAAGGACCTTTTCCGGAATCGGGACGAACCGTTCCAGGCTTCCTTCTTGAGCGATGAACCCTTTGGAAAAGACGGGCTCCAGATCCTGAGGCTGGAGCGGATGTTTCGTTCCCGGATGAAGCGGAGGCCTGGGAAGGGAAGCCAAGTCCGCCTTGATATTGTAAAAATGAGAGGGCAAAGCATTGGCGTCTCGCGCCGAAAAACGTTTTATCGAATTTGTATTCATGGTGATCTCCTTTTGTGGCTCTTGAAAGGGCAAAACAATTTCTTACCTCCAAGGACCGGCCTTAGAGGGAATAGGGGAGTCGGGGGACGGGGTTATCGGGCGGCGGTACCCGCCCACCAGAACCAGGAGGAAACGACACGGGAAGCGCCGCTCTTATTGATGAAGCTTCTCGTATCGTCCATGATGCGCGGAATGATAAGAAAAGATCGCGCGCGTGTCAAATGTTTTTTTGCCCTCGGAGGGCGGTGCCCGGGCGAGAATTCTTTATTCTCGGGGGGCGGCGGAGCTTGTTCACCCATTTCACCATCATGAATATGACCAGGGCGATGATCAGAAAATTTTATTTGGACAAAAAAATCATGTGATATCCTGGGTTGAGTTTCGGCGCTCTTTGGCGAGACGGTCCATGACCTGCTCGATCGTACTCTGTAGGTCGTGCGGTTTGAGCGGCTTGGAGACGTATTCGTCCATGCCCGCTTCCAGGCACTTTTCCCGATCGCCCTTCATCGCGTGGGCCGTCATGGCGATGATCGGCGTGTGATTGCCGGATTTCCGTTCCCGGAGACGGATTTCGGCCGTCGCCTGGTACCCGTCCATTTCCGGCATTTGGACATCCATCAAGACCAGGTCATAGGCGTTTTTATCGAGTGCCGCGAGCGTCTTCTTGCCGTTGTCCACGACCGTCACCTTGTGACCGCGGTTCTCAAGGATTCTGACAGCCAGCTTCTGGTTGATGGGGTTATCCTCCGCCAGCAGGATCGAAAACCGGGTTCGCGGCTGGATCAGAGAATGACGGGTGATCAGGGGCGTTTCGCCCCTTTTTTCCGGCGGCGTCCCCAGAGCCAGCATGATCGCATCCAAAAGGAATGACTGCTTGACCGGCTTCGTCAAATAGGCCGAGAATCCCAACTGCCGGCACCTGATCGAATCCCCTCGAAACCCGGCCGAACTGAGCATCATGATCAAAATATTCCTGTACTCCGGATTCTTGTTGATCTCTTCGGCCAACTCGAATCCGTCCATATGCGGCATGTTGGCGTCGATCAGGATCAACTTGAAGAGTTTGTCCTCCTTCCGGGCTTGATCCAGCCTTTCCAGGGCCTGCCGCGCGCTTTCCGCCGGCGTCGATTTCATGCCCCAATGGGCCAGCATTTCCTGGAGAATCTTGCGGTTGGTCGCGTTGTCGTCCACGACCAGCACCGAGATGTCCTTGAGTTCCTCGAACCGAACCGGGACCTGCCGCTCTTCCTCCTCCACCTGCAGTCCCAACATGGCGGTGAAATGAAACGTGCTCCCTTGTCCGGCTTTGCTCTCGGCCCATATCCGCCCCTTCATGAGTTCCACGAGCTGCGTGGAAATCGCGAGCCCGAGGCCGGTCCCGCCGTAAACCCGTGTTGTCGAGCTGTCCGCTTGAGTGAACGGATCGAAAACGATCTTCAGCTTCTCGGGCGGGATTCCGATTCCCGTGTCGCGCACTTGGAAATGCAGCCGGACTCGATCCGCGAGCCGCTCTTCGATCCCGAGAGAAACGACCACTTCGCCTTTTTCGGTGAACTTGACGGCGTTGCTCAGCATATTGCTCAGGATCTGGCGCAGACGGCCGGGATCGCCCATGAGCTGATCCGGGATATCCGCGGGTATGTCATAGATCAGTTCCAGGCCTTTTTTCTCCGCTTGAATGGCCGCGCCGGAGACAATGGCGTGAACCGTATCCCGGAGGTTGAAGGGGATGATTTCCAGGTCGACTTTTTTGGCTTCGATCTTCGAAAAATCCAGGATGTCGTTAATGATATTCATCAACGATTCGGCCGATGTCTTGACCGCTTCCAAGTACTCCCGTTGCTCATGGGTTAAGTTGGTTTCCAGCGCCAGCTCCGTCATGCCGAAGATCCCGTTCATCGGGGTGCGGATCTCATGGCTCATGTTTGCCAGAAATTCGCTCTTGGCCCGATTGGCCTCCTTCGCCTCTTTCTCCGCTTTTTTCAATTCCGTGATATCCGTGTAAACTGCCATCGCTCCCGCGATTTTCCGGCCGATGAGGATGGGCGAGCTGGCAAAAATGACATGCCTTGGAGTTCCGTCTTTCCGGTAGCGGACGGCCTCGCCGGGAATCATCACCATGCCGTCCAAGTTGATCCGGGAAAATTTTCGGGCTTCTTCTTTGAATTCGGGGGAGACGACGATATCATCGACATCCTTGCCCAGAACTTCGTCTCGCCGCCAGCCGAAGATTCCCTCGGCGCCGGGACTCCATTCGGTGATTCTGGAATGGACATCGGTGGTGACAATGGCGTTAGGAGAGTTGAAGAGAATCGTCTGCAGGTAATTCTGCCGTTTTTCCAGCTCCCCTTCGGTCTTTTTCCGGACCGTAATTTCTTGCTGGAGCTCGGTCGTCCGCGCCGCGACGTTCCGTTCCAAAATGACGGCCCTCTGCCGGATGCTCCGGGTGCGCGCGCGGAAAAGGGCAACGATCAAAGCCAATAAAAGAACGGCAACCAGACCTCGAAACAACCATGTGGTCCAGAATGGCGGGACGACACGGATTTTCAGGGACACCCCTGTCTCATTCCAGAGCCCATCGTTGTTCGAAGCTTTGACTCGAAACGTGTAATGTCCGGGCGGAAGGTTCGTAAAGTTGACGAAATTCCGGTCGCTCGCGCCGTTCCACTCCTTTTCCAAGCCTTCCATAATGTAGGCATAGCGGTTTTTTTTGGGCGCCGCGAAATGAAGCGCCGCGAATTCGAAGGAAATGAACCGGTCCTCCCAGCTCAAAACGAGATCGGAGGCTTCGGTGATCGATCGTTCAAGGACGACCCTGCCGTTGATTTTCTGCCCGGGGAGCACGGTTTTATTGGAAATTTGGAAATCGGTGATCGCGACACCGGGAGGATAGGGATTGTCTTTGATCATCCCGGGGAAAAAACTGTTGAGACCTTGAGATCCGCCGAAAAACATTTCCCCGCCGCGGGTTTTAAAATAAGCGCCGCCGTTGAATTCATTGCTCTGCAAGCCGTCCGAAACGTCATAGGTTTTAACGCTCCGGGATGCGGGATTGAAGCGGCTGATCCCGCGAACGCCGGAGAGCCAGAGGTTGTCCGATTCATCGATCAGAATCCCGTAAAACGAATTGCTCAGAAACCCATCCTTTGTCGAAAAGGTGGTGAAGGTCCCCGTCTTCGGATCAAGCCTACTGAGCCCGCCCTCGGTCCCGATCCATATGTTACCTGCGGCGTCCTCATTGAGGGACATGACGTAATCATTGCAGAGACTGTTGGGATTGGCCTGGTTGTGCCGGAAGGCGGTGAATCGATCTGTTTGCCGATCCAAGCGGTTCAGTCCGCCCCCGAATGTCCCGACCCATAATATCCCTGATCTGTCGTCGAAAAGGATGCGGGCGCGATTATGGCTTAAACTCCCGGGAACGGCCGGATCGTTTTGATAGCGGATGAATGAATTTTTCCCGGCGATAAACTTGTTGAGCCCGCCTCCATCCGTCCCCACCCAGAGTGTCCCGAAACGATCGATCAACAGGCATCGGACGAAGTTGTGGCTCAAGCTGCCGGGATCATTGGCATTGTTGAGATAATGAGTGAACGTTTTTTTTATCGGGTCGTATTTGTTCAGGCCGCCTCCGAGCGTCCCGATCCAGACGACGTCGGAACGATCAACGCGGACGGCATAGACGAAATTGTTGTTCAGACCGGTGGGATTGCCGGGTGTGAATTGAAAACGCGTATAGAGGTCGGATTTTCGGTCCAAATAACATAAACCTTTATCCTCGGTCCCGATCCAAAGGTTCCCTTGAGAATCCTCCCCGATGGCCCGCAGATAGTTGGAAATGAGGCTATTGGGATCATTAGGATAGCTTTGATAAAGCTTGAACCTCATTTTATCGGGAACGTATTGACTGATGCCTCTCCCTCGAGTCCCGATCCAGAGCACGCCGGTCTTATCTTCAAGAATGGAACAAATATTATCGTAAATAAGGCTTTCGGGCTTGGCGGGATCGTTGCGGATGACGGAAAAATTCCGCTTTTTGGGATCGAAAATACTGAGCCCTGCGTGAGTTCCGATCAAAAGGCGGTCCGAACGATCCTGATAAATGACGTAAACGTCGTTGCTGCTCAAGCTTCGGGGATTAGTATACTCATTATGATAGTGGGTGAATTTGCCGGTCTTCCGGTCTAGAGCGTTCAACCCGCCGCCTTCCGTTCCGACCCAGAGCGTTCCTCCGCGGTCTTCGTAGAGAACGCGCACCTGATTATTGCTCAGGCTCCCGGGATCGCGGGGATCATAGCCGTACCGCGTGATTTTATCCGCCTTAAAGTCAAAGGCATGCAACCCTCCGTTTGTCGCCAGCCACAGGAGGCCCGCCTTGTCTTCATATATGGAATAGATAGCGCTCCGGCTCGCCGCGTTCGGCCCCTCCCGGGATTCCCGGACGAATCGCTTGAATTTGCCCGTCTTCCGGTCAAGGGCGTTCAGCCCGCTGCCTTCCGTGCCGATCCAAAGGTTTCCCGAGGCGCGCCCTTCATGAATGGCAGAGATGGCGTTATGGCTCAGGCTCAAGGGATCCTGAGGAGCGTTAAGAAAACGGGTGAAATTATCCAGGTCCCGGTTGTATCTATTCAAACCCCTGTTCGTGCCCACCCAGATGGTTCCCTGGGAGTCCTCGAAGAGAACTGTCACCGTATCATTGCTCAAGCTATTCGGATCATCATCCGCAAGCCTGTAGATTTTCATTTTGAGGCCGTCGTATCGGTTCAGGCCGTCTTCCGTTCCGATCCAGATAAATCCCTTTCGGTCTTGAATGAGGGAGAGCGCAGATCCTTGGGTCAGACCTTCCTTGATCGAAAGATGGATGAAATTGTTCGAGATTTCTTGGGCCGCCAGGGGTGTTCGCGCCAGTAAAGAGATTCCCATGAGACTCAAGAGGAGAGCGGTCCGGATCCTTCTTTTCCTCCGGCGCGAAAAAGCGTCATCTAAAAAAAAGGCAAGATGTCGGCCAGCGTTCATGGATATCCCCCTTTAAATCAATTCAAACGCTTCGTGCTGCGGGTCCGTTTGGATCATCTCGACGACCCTTGGAAAGCATATCCCCGCCTGAAAAACATTGTCAACACTTATTTGGAACTTGTCAAATGAATGGTAAACGCATCTGACTGGGGTCCTGGTCGCTGGAATTCCTTTTAAAAAACGAACCCCAAACCGAACGACAGGCCCAGCGACGAGGTTTTCAACCAGCTTTTCCACTCGGGACCGTCTTGCCCGACGCGAAAGGTGAAGATATCCCTGCCCTTGCCTTCACCGCTGGCGTAGCCATAGCCGAGGACGCGATAGACGAGGCCGCCGTTCATGAAGAGAAACGGCGCGATGTCCAAAATGATCCCGCCGCCGAAGTTCAATCCAAGCCCGATATATGTCGCGCGATATTTCACGCCGTACATCTCCGCGCCCTGATCGACCGTCAGCCAGGGAACGCTGATCCCGACGAGGATGTAGGGTTTGATCGCGAAATCCTTGACAAGAAACGTCCGGCCGTCGATCTCGAAGGACCGATAGAACGATGACCCGGCGCGGTCCTTGAAGGCGGAGGGATGGCGCGAGTTCACGTAAAGGAGCTCCCAGAGCCAGGAGTTCCGTTTGAAGCCCAAGCCGAACCCGAAGGCCGTCGCGTTTTTCATTTCCGGAACGAAAAAGGCTTTATCGAAGCACCATAAGACGAGGCGGCCGTCGAAGTCGCCCTTGAAGGCGAGCGATTGGCCCGACACGGCGATGAAAAAGCCTTCTCCGGTTCGCTTGAGATCCTGCGCCGAGGCCGATGCGGACGCCAAGGTCACGAGCGACAGGAGGATCGAGATCCAGGATCTCTTCACGGAGTCTTCACACCTCTGGGGATATTAAAGGTCGGTGGAAAAATTGTCAAATAAAAGGGGGGAAGAGATCCCCTCTAGACATTCCGGATCTCACGTCCGGCTCAGAGGGTCTCAAGAGAAGAGTCGCGCTCAAAGGCTGGTTTCCGTTCGACGATAATGATAATATTTGAAGCCGATGATCCGCGCATCCGAATTAAAAAAAGGAGAGGCCGTCAAGATCGACGGAGATCCTTGCATCGTCGAGTCCATCACCGTCCAGACTCCGGGAGCGCGCGGGGCCGTGACGCTGTACAAGGTCCGATTCCGCAATGCCCTGACCAAACGCAAGACGGACCAGACGTTCCGCGGCGACGACGTCTTGGACGAAGCGGACATGGCCCGCCGTCCGGTTCAAATTTTGTACGGCGACGCCGCGGGTTTCACGTTCATGGATCTCGAGGACTACAGCCAATTCACTCTGACCAAGGACGACCTCGAAAATGAATGGCTCTACCTGACCGAAGGGCAGGAAGGATTGTTGGCCCTCATTGCGGACGGCCGGGTCATCGGCCTCGAGCTGCCGCTCCTCGTCCCCTTGAAGATCGTGGAGACCAGGCTGTCAATGAAGGGCGGCTCGGTGACGGCGCGAACGAAGCCGGCCGTGTTATCCACGGGTTTGGTCATCCAGGTTCCCGAATATCTATCGACCGGGGAAGTCGTTCGGGTGGACACACGTTCCGGATTGTATGTGTCGAAAGCGTAATTATCGAAGCCGATGACGAGAAGGAGATCGGGTCAGCGCTTTTTAGGCGTCGTCCCATCGTCGCAGGGCTCGTCGGCATCGTAGTTCCTGGCCATTTCCGAGTCCTGGGCTTTCGTGCATAAGGGAAGAGGTTCCATCTCTTTTTTGCAGCAGAACGGGATGGGCTGTCCTTTTTTGATCGTGATTTGACGGTTGCATTCCCGGCATTTATAGATGAGTTCGCTCATGTTCCATCTCCCTCAACTTCAATTAACGTCCAAAGCGGAATTAATTTATCATGACCGGGGCGTAAAATCAATGTGTTATCCGCCTTCTTTTTTTTGGATATATTTCTGGTGATATTCTTCGGCTTTGGTGAATTCGGAAGAGGGGACGATCTCGGTGACGATGTTTTTCCGGAATCGACCGGATGCGTCGAACTCGGCTTTGACGGCCTGGGCCTTGGTCTTCTGATCTTCAGAGTGGTAAAAGATGACCGAGCGATATTGGGTTCCCACATCCGGGCCCTGCCGATTCAATTGAGTGGGATCGTGGAAGGTGAAAAACGCCCGGACCAGGTCTTCATAGGAGATCAGGGAGGGGATAAAGATCACCCGGACGGATTCGACATGCCCTGTCTCGTTGGAGCAGACATCGCGATAACTCGGATTTTTAGTGTGTCCGCCCGTATATCCGACCACGGTCTCCACGACTCCGGGCAGTTTACTGAACTTGTCCTCTACGCCCCAGAAACAGCCTGCGGCGAAGGTGGCGATCTCTGTTTCGGCCGTCATGGGGGCGGCAAAGACCGAAAGTCCGGCTGCGGCGGGAGCAGGCGTCGGATTTTCCGCCCGCTCAGCGCCTGTTTTTTTGAACGTCAGCGCCGCCGAGTTGATGCAGTAGTGCCGCCCCGTCGGGGCCGGGCCGTCGTCGAACACATGTCCGAGATGGGCGCCGCAATGGGCGCACCGGACCTCGACCCGCGCCATTCCGAACGATCGATCTTCGAGGAAAACAAGAGCATCCTTGGCGGCCGGATCGGAGAAACTGGGCCAGCCCGTCCCGTGTTCGTACTTGGTTTCGGACTTGAAGAGGAGGGCTTCGCAGGCAGCGCAATGATATTCGCCCTTTTCCCAAAAGTCGTTATAGACGCCGCTCCCGGCCGGCTCCGTGCCGCATTGGATCATGACCCGGTATTGCTCCGGGGTGAGCGTTTTTTTCAAATTCTCCGGAATCACGGCCTTGGCCAGCATTTTCATGGACGCCTCCCTGATTCATTTATATACATAAATCCCATAGTATTAGTATAGAATAAAACCGCGAAAAGTCAATTTGGAGGGGGAACCCGCTTCGCTTTTCCCCCTTCCAACGGGCACCGGGAAGACCCGGTCGCCCTGCCTCCCTTTCTCGGGCGGGGCATGAAACCCCGCCCTGCGACCAAGGGGGCGGCTCCCCCTTAGATCCCTCTATGAGCGGTTCCCCGTGGCAAGCCACGGGGAACCGCTCATCAAGGAGCCGAGGTCCGTTCAATGTCGGGGAGAAAAACTAGGCGATCGAAATCGTGTTTAACGGCCGGGGATCTGTCTTAGGATCCTTTTAATTCGCGCGGCATCGGTATAATGGAAATCCGTGGATCTCGGTCACGAACTCGACGCTGTCCTTCTTGATGACGCCCTCGCCGGTCAAAGAGCTGAACAGGTCCTCGGCGGGCGCGCTGTCGAGGAGGAAATATAGGGCGTATTTTTTTTCGATGAGGAACGCGACCGTTTTCTGGAGCGTCGGCCCGTTCGTCCAATTAAAACGATAGGCGGGAATTCCCGTATAGAGACGGAGCGGGCCGCTCAGCTCATCGCAGAAAATGATGGCGTTGGGCGCGACGTTATCCCGCACGCTCAGGCAGGTGGTTTCCTGATGGAAAATTCCCATGGTGTATCTGTCTTTCGAATAAAACAGGGGATAACCCGCGCAGAACGCGACGATCAGAAATTTGGCGACAAGGGATTTGTCGAATATTTTCGCTATGGCCATTACGCCGAAAGCATAGAGCATCGCCAGGAACGGATAGGCCGGCACGAGATATCGCTCGTGGCGGATGCTCTGCGCGGCATAGAAGGCGACGAAAGATATGACCGCGATGAGACAGGTGAGGCCGATGGCCCGGCGTTTCGGCCGGGCCAGACAGACGCCCAGCCCGACGACCATGAGAGCGGCGCCCAGGATTCCGAAGACCTGGCCGATGCTCTTAAGGTGATAAACAAGCCCCGGTCCGACATTCTTCCACAGCATCTGGCTTTGGGTTAGGGGCTCATAAACGAGCCGGAAAACGGTTCCCAAAAGACGCTGGGTGTACAAGCCCAGGGGAAGAAGGCCGAAAAAAAAGGCCCCGGCGCCGAACGACGCGGCGTTTTTGAACAATTCCATCCATCTGCGTTCGGTCCGGAATTTCAACCAGAAAAGATAGGCGAGGGGAAAAGCCCCCATGATGTTCGAATACCGGACGAGAAGCGAGAATCCGAAACAGGCGCCGGCGATGAATGGCCAAAAGAAACGCCGGGCCTTGATGGCCTTGGCGAGACCAACCGCGCTCAGGGCGAGCAAGGCCATCGACGGCACGTCGCTCATAAGGAGGACCGTATTTTCAAACACCTGGGTGTTGAACATGACCGCGGCGCTCAGGCATAGGCCGAAGAACATATCCACCCGCTTCGATCCCATATAGAAAAACAAGAAGATCAACAGGATATTCAAGAACGGCAGGACCCAGAAAGCCGAGGCCCGGCCGCCCAGCTTGACGAAGGGATAGAGAAGAATCGATACGCCCGGAGGGAAAACGTTGTAAACGGACCCTTTTTTCAGGTCATAGACATAATGGCCGTGAGGGCTTAAGAGGAATATCCATTTTTCGTCCGGGGGCTTCTCTGCAAAACTCTGATAAATCTGGGGAATCAGGGGATCGACGTATTCGGTCCGGAGAAACCCGTTCCGGGCCATGAGATCGGCTCCCTGAAGGTAAGCATAGGTGTCGCATCCCGAGACGGCGACGGATCGATTCGCCAGAACTTGGGCCTGGTAAATCCCCACGAGGACGAGAAAAAGAACGAGCGGCAGAGTGAATAAAACTTTTTTCGGTATTCGGGAAAGGATCTTCCGTTCGCCGTCCGCGTATCTCGAATAGAAGGGGGCCGCCGCCTTGGTCACCAGCTTTGAGAGCAAATTCAGGAGGATGACTCCCGAGATACAAAAGGCCGCCGCGAGAAGGAATTTGACGAAGGGCAAAGCCACGTCCAAAGCGAATACGCCGAGGCTCACCGGCTTGGGATACAAAGGGAGGCTGGGACTGAGAACCCTGAGCGCTCCCGGACCCGTCCACCGAAAATCAATGGAGCCGTTGCCGCCGCCGTCGAAGTATCGGATGAGGAGGCGGTGATTTCCGCCGGACAGATCGGTTTCCATTTCCATTGTGCGCAGCGGGTGGATTCCCCCGTTGTCGATCAGTGGCTTGTCGTCGAGAAAGACCCAGGATCCATCGTCCGAGCTGACGGTGAACTTGTATTTCGCGTTCCTGGGAACGAAGACGAAGCCTTCCCAGACGATGCTCGACCGGTTGGGATCTTTGACCTTTTCCACGATCTCGCTTTTCTGAAAACGGATGACGGGATCGAGGGCGTTCCAGACCGGGGTTCCGGTCCAGGTATCATTGGCATAATAACGTCCGCTGAGGCCTCGCCGGGGCGCAGCTTTTTCGGCCGCCAGGATCAAAAAGGAAAGGCCGATGACGAGCGCGACGAAAAGATAAACTTTTTTTGGCGCGGGCGAGAGAAACCGTTCGATCCGGGAACGCACATCCCGCTTCGGCGAAATGGGGTTCAATTCAGGGACTCCGATATTTTTGTCGGCAGGCCGGAGAGGCACTTTCGTCATGTTATGAGAAAAAACGTCCCGTTTTTCAATGGATTCGAGGCTATAATAAATAAGCCAAAAGAAGCGGAAAGTCAATTTGGTGTACTGGGTCAGGACATGGCGGACACCTCTTTCGCCTTGTGGGATCGCTTCCATTTCTGAAAGTACTCATAGGGCGTCTGGTAGGCTAGCGATTGATGGGGACGAATATAGTTAAACTCATACGC
>JBEKTZ010000007.1:0-212148 GCA_049515535.1 Candidatus Aminicenantales bacterium
GCGCGTTTTATCCGTCTCCCTTCGAAGAAGCGGCGATCCTGACCCTCGACGGCGTGGGAGAATGGACGACGGCGGCGATGGGAAAAGCCAAAGGCAACGATATCGCCCTGACTGATGAGATCCGGTTCCCCCATTCGCTCGGCCTCCTCTATAGCGCCTTCACGGCCTTCCTCGGCTTCCAAGTCAACGAGGGCGAATACAAGGTCATGGGCATGGCCCCCTACGGAGTGCCCAAATACATGGACAAGATCTATGACCATCTCCTCCGGGTCGCCGACGACGGCTCGTTCGAGATGAACATGGACCATTTCTCCTATCACTACTCGGATGAGAAGACGTTCAACTCCCGATTCGTCGATCTGTTCGGCCCGCCGCGCGATCCCAAGATGCATTTCTTCACGTCCCGGACGCGATTCCCCTCCTATTTCGGGGCGAAGCCGGCCGATTTTGGCGAGCAGTGCCGATTGAACGAGCACTACGCGGATATCGCGGCGAGTATCCAGAAGGTCACGGAAGAAATCATTCTGAAGCTGGCCCGGGATTTGCATAAGCGGACCGGCCTGACGAAGCTGTGCATGGCCGGAGGCGTAGCCCTCAATTCCGTGGCCAACGGGCGGATCCTCAACGAAACCCCTTTCGAGGATCTCTTCATCCAGCCGGCGGCCGGCGACAGCGGCGGCGCGTTGGGGGCGGCCCTTCATGTCCATCACGCGCTCCTCGGCCGGCCGCGGAACTTCCGGCTCGAACACGCCTACTGGGGCAAGGCCTATTCCGGGAGCGAGATCCAGTCGTTCTTGGACGACCAAAACATCAAATACGAACGGTTTTCGGACGACGACAAGCTCCTGGATCGTCTGACCGACGACCTCGTCGGCGGGAAGGTCGTCGGCTGGTATCAGGGCCGCTTCGAATGGGGGCCGAGGGCCCTCGGCAACCGGAGCATCCTGGCCGACCCGAGAAGTGAAATGATGAAGGACACCGTCAATATCAAGATCAAATTTCGCGAGCCCTTCCGGCCTTTCGCGCCCGTCATCCTGGAACAGAACACGGACGAATATTTCAAGGGCCGGAACACGGCCCGCCAATATCCCTCCCGCTATATGCTCCTCGTCCTGCCCCTCAAGGAGGAAAGAGCGGACCGGATCGGCGCCGTCAATCATATGGGGACGGGCCGGCTCCAGACGATTCGCGAGGAATGGAACCCCCGCTATTACAAAATCGTCGAGAAATTCGGGCAGGCCACGGGCGTCCCCGTCCTTTTGAATACGTCCTTCAACCTGAGAGGGGAACCCATCGTCGCGACGCCGGCCGACGCCTATTCCACGTTCAGCAAGAGCGGCCTCGACGTGCTTGTCCTTGAAAATTATATGATCCGGAAATGAGCGGCCGTTGCCGTCGCTTTTATAGCCATCAGCCTTCAGGGGTGCAAACGCCGCCGTGGCCAATTTGGCCGGCTTTGAGGACTTCACGCGCTTGAAAAAAAACCGAAGAGAGAGTAGTTTTTAGACGGGTCCGGAGGAAAAGATGAGCATCGCGAAAAAATTTTCGGCGAGGCTCGACATCTTCCGGGAGCTGCTGTCTTTTTTTTGGAAAAGAAAGCTCTGGTGGCTGATCCCGATGATCGCGATCCTCCTCCTCTTCGCGCTCATCTTGGTTTTCGCCCAATCCTCGGCCCTTGCCCCGTTCATCTACACGCTCTTCTGAGGCCGGGGAAGAGCTCGAGGCTCTTCGTCAATTCTCTATGACGATCACCGAAAAGGCGCTCTTCTGTCCGTAGCTGAAGGTCGTTTTGACGGCATAGGCGTATTTTTGCGTTATCGGATCCGGCGGACTGATGATGTATTGATACGAAAACGTCGTCGTGTCCAAAGTCGCGAGCAGGGCGAACTGGTCGTTGCCGTCCTCGACCCTCTTTCGGTAGATCTCGTATCCGCTCACGTCGTTATCGACGTTCAAGGGGTTGTTGGTGAAGGTGATGGTATTGACCTTTTCCATCTTCTCGTAGAAAAGAAGCCGGAACCTGCGGGTGGAGGTCTGGAGCGCCGGATTTTGGGGCGGGAACTCGAACGTCTTGGTGCTGGTCACGTTGCCGCTCGGATCGCTCTCGTCGGCGTTCTGGGACACGGCCGTCAGCCGGTAGGAATAGTTCTTTTTGACGTCCAGTCCCGTGTCCTCGTACAGAAGCAGGGTCGGTGAAACCGAGGCGAGAAGCGCGAACGTGGCGTCCTCCGTGCCGGCGAGCTTCCTGTAAATCCTGTAGTTCTGGAGCGGGACGTTGGCGTTCTCGGGGTTCACCAGCCAGGTGATTTTATTGATCTTCTTGGCGCCCGTGCCGTCAAGCGTCGTCTCGATCGCCGGGCTCAGCGGGGCCTTGGGCTTGGGGATAAACCGCTGCTTGAACGAGTACAGGATCTCATAGTTGCCCCCCACATTCTCGACCCAAAACAAGTGGAGATTGCCGTTCGATTCGCACACCAGCCATGGTTCTCCGTCAGCGCTGGAGGTGTTCGTGAAATTGACCGTATCCCCCCAGTTCAGCGTCGTCCCCGAAGGCGCGGCCGTCTTCAGGTAGATCTCCGTGTTCCCGTTCACATTTTCCATCCAGGCGACATAGACTTCCTTGGTGGTGGGATTCACGGCGATCGTCGGACTATCGGAATCGCCGGTTGTCTGCGAAATGTTCACCGTGTCCTGCCACACGCCGTTGATCGTCCGGCGGAAAAATATATCCGGGCCATTGCCCTGCATTGCCTGCCAGACGACATAAGCGTCGCCGGCGCCGTCCACGGCGATCCGGGGATCGGTGTCGGTCAGGCCCGTGCCGCCCGAAAGATTCACCTCTGTCGTCCAGGATTGGAAATTTTTCGGCGTGGGGTTCTTGGAGTACCAGGCCTGCGTATGATTGGTGAATACCAGGTGGGCGGTCCCCGTGGGATCGAAGGCGAAGATCTTGGTCAGGTACAAGTATTTCGAAAACCGGCCAAACGCGACGTTGATATAATCGGACCCGACCACCGCTCCGGTGCCGCCGTCCCTGTATTTCATCGCGAAATCGAAGGGCCTGCCGTTATCGACCATGAAGATTCCGAAAATGGTGTTGTCGAGCGGTGAGACTCCGAGACAAGGGTATTCGCAAGGATTGGTGGGTACCTCCGAGAAGTTCAATGGGCCGGAGTTCCAAGTTCCATTGACACATTCCCGGAAAAAGACCTGCATGTATCCCACGGAGTAGTCGGCGTCGTGGTAGGCGATGACGACGTTCGACCCCGTGGACGTCACGGCAATGGTCGGGAATCCGGTATCGTCGATGGCGTCATAGTACACGGGGTTGAGATTGGTCGCGGCCGGCCATTGGCCGGTCCTGTTGGTGTTGTACATGATGTATCTCGCCCCGCCGGCCCCGTAACTCCCCGGCCAGCCCACCCATGTCACATAGAGCTTCCCCTGGGCGTCGACGACGGCCACGGGGTTTCGATCCATGTACGTTGTATTGGAAATATTGACGGGCACTGTCCAACCCGTGGGGGCATTGATCGTTTGGGAAACTTGGGGAGAGGCGGGCCCGAGCGGGGGTTTCGTTCCGCCGGCTGGCGTCAAGGCCGCGAGCGACGCGAATATAGCCAACGCGATAATCGCATTTTTCGTCTTTTTCATAAAAAACTCCTTTTCATAGAGCCGCTATTTTATCCAATATGTCCTATTGGGTCAAGGCCAATCAAAATGGGGTCGCGTCTACACTTTTCACTTTTCGATAAGAGTCGCCTTCGGCCGATTCTCCTACGTCGAGGAAAAGGAAAAAGGTGAAAAGTGTAGACGCGACCCCAACCATCCGGAAGCCCCTCAGCCTCCGAGTTTTTTCAGAAGCGCGTCCCTTTTTTGGGGTTCGACCGCCTTGGAGAAGACGAAAAAGGATTTTCTGGCCACATGAATCCTGGACATGGCCTCATCGTATTTTCCGTGAAGGGCTTTCTCCACTTCGATTTCCCGGCGCAGACCATGTCGTTCAAACTGCCCGGCCCACCAGCCGGACGCGGCGCCGATGATGTGTCCGTTCACCGGATATCCATAGGAATCCGTATGGATGAGGGAAAAAAGCCTGTTCTCCGCTATGTCCCGCTCCCATTCTTCGATATAAACCTCGAAAATCGTCCCGAAAACCTCATCGCGTCCGAAGGCCGGGATGTTGCAGAATAAAAACCCGCCGTCCTCCAGCAGGCTGTCGAGCTTGGCGATATAAAGCGCGAGCTTGTTGGGGTTCAGATGCTCGAAGATGTCAAGGCCCAGAATGAAATCGAAGCGCTTGGCGAGATCCAGGTTCAGGATATCGCCGAGATGAATGTTCCCGCGGATTTCGGGGAAGGCCTTGGCTAAAGCCAGACGGCTGATATCGACCCCTTCGCTCGGGATTCCCATGTCCATGAGGCATTTCATGATCGGCCCGTTGGCGCAGCCGAAGTCCAGGACCGACCGCGGTTCGAAGAGCGAGATGATTTCGGCATGAAGCCGTTTGTCTTCTGAGATGAGATAGCTCCAAACGCCCGGTTTTTCATAATATCCGTTCTCGACGATCTGTCGCTCCAGCCAGTCGAAATCCTCGCTCCGCCCGGCCTGGAAAACCCAGACGTCCCGTCCGTGGATGTCCTTGATGAGACGGAAGTGATCCGGCCGTTCTTCTTTCACGGACAGAACGGGTATGTTCTCGCGGATGACCTTGTTGATGAATTCCTCCGATTGGACGATGCTCAGGACGATCGACATGCGCGGATGGCCTTCTTTCAGATAATTCAGGTAATGATTCTTTCCCGTTTCATCGACTCCCCGTCCCAAGAGCTGATGATAGACGTCCTCCAGGAACTGGAGATCGGATGACGCCTCCGCATCTGCGGTTTTTTCCCTGGGAAATGGATCCGCTTTTTTCTTGAAACCGGCTTTAAACATCTCCACGCTCCGGATTTTCCATGCTATTTCCTGGAGATTGAAAAGTCAAGGAACCGGTTCAAATCGAGGGAGGGGAAACGCTCTTCTTCGTTCTCATGGCCGCCAAAAATATCCCGACCTTATGAAAAATGGCTTTAGGATTCTTGATCACCTTGAGGATCGAGCGTGGCTGGAGATATAACGACACCAGGCCTTTTTTGAGTATGGCATCCATGAATTCCGGGGAATATTTTCCCCAGGATTCTGGGAAAAATACGCCTTTTTCCGCCCGGGGATCAAAGAGATCGGGGTTGCGGGTCTCGGTGTAAGGGACCGTGATGTTGAAAGCCGCGTAAGTGGGATTGATTTTTTTGACGAACCGGATGCTCTTCCGCATTTCGTCCGCCGTCTCGTTGGGCAGGCCGAACATCATGAAAACCACGCTCTCGATCCCGAGCTTCCGGACCAGGCGCAAGCCCTCGGTGATCGTTTTCGGCGGGATATACTTGTTCGTCCGGCGGACGATGGTTTCCTCCCCGGATTCCACTCCGAACTCGATCAGCCGACAGCCGGCTTTTCTCATTTTCCTCAGGCTCCCCTCGTCGACAAGATCAAGTCTCGTCTGGCAGGCCCAACGGATTTTATAGCCGCGGTCGATGATGAAATCGCACATGTCGCTGACGAGTTTCTTGTTCGCAGTGAAAGACAAGTCGGCGAAATAGATATTTTTGACCCCGAATCGTTCGACGGCGAAAGTCAGCTCCTCATTCAGTTTCCGGCTTGTCTTCGACCTGAACGGGCCGTACATGTCCTTGTAGCAAAACGTGCAGCGGTAGGGACAACCCCTCGAACCCTCGAGGACGGCGAATTTCTTGCCGAGAAAATCGAAAAAATATTTATCCATCGGAAGCAATTGAAAAGCCGGCTTAGGCAGGTCGTTGAGGTCCATGAATCTCTTTTTGGGTTTGACGATGACCCTGCCGTTCTCCCGGTAGGCAACGCCTTCCAGGCTCTCGAGGGTTTTGCCTTCGGCGATTTCCATGACCGTGATCTCCGGCTCCCCGAGGATCACGACATCGGCCTCCGTTTCATCCAGGATTTTTTCGGGAAGCGTGGTGCCGTGGGGTCCGATCAGAAAAATTGCGCTCTCCCGGCTTTGCCGGCGGACCTCCCGGATGACATCATAGACGTTGGAGATCCGGTTGACGGGACACTGCCAACGATCCAACGGGCTGGTCGAAATATAAATATTTTTTGCGCCTCGGACCCGTTCCGCCACCTGGAGAGGTCCCCACCGTTCCGTATGGGCGTCGATAAGGAGGACCCGTTGCCCCCTTTCTTCCGCGATCGCCGCGCAATAAGCGAGCGATAGAGGGGGCCATTTTTTCGTATAGAAAACCCCCTTGTCTTTGATGATCGGATAAGCGAAGGCCGGATTGACGAAGGCAGAGTCAATCCGCCCTGGACGATCCATCCATCCTCTTAATCACCCAGCAAATATAACGCCGGCCGCGCGGCGATGTCAAGAAACGCCGGCGGCTTCCCCGCTGCGCCTTTGCGGCGGACTCAGACGGCGTCGTAGTCGCCGAGCGTGAGATGCCAGGATTTGAGGTCGAAGAAACCGGCGGGAGGCGCGGAGGGCATATTCCACCGGAGCAGGACGGGGAATTCACGCGGCAAAAAGCTTCGAGGACAGACGAGATAGCCGTTGCGCCGCAGAGCTTTGGCCGGCGGCGCGCGCTTGAGCATGAGGGCCGCGGCCAGGTCGGCGCCTTCCGACCGGATGTGCCGATGGAAAGCGGCGACCACGCCTCGGCCCGCGGCGCGCCCTTCGGGCGTTTCGGCGGCCAGCATATCGACGATCATTCCCCAGCGGAGGCCTTCGATCGTCGTCAGGGTTCCGGCGAGATAAGCGAGCAAATGCCCGCCTTTGCGAGCGGCGAAAATGTCGTAACGGCGCGTCGGCTGGCGGACAAACCGCCAGTCGAGGAAGGCGCGGTTCCGGATGAGGCAGTTCGGGTAAGCGTTCTTGACGGTTTCCCAGAAGCCGTCGAATTCGGATCCGAATTCCTTGATTTTTTCGATGGCGATGTCCTTGTCCGGGCGGGGCCGGAGCACGGACAAACCCAGCCCGAGGAACGGGTTGGCCGCTCCGGCGCCGACGCGCCAGAGCCGTCCCGGCCGCGATTTCCGCGAGGCAAGGATCCGGCGGAGGTCGAAGGGCAGGATCCAGAGCGGCAATTGGCCGATTTCCTGGAAGTCGAGATGGCGCAAACAGCCCTTGTGCGAGTTCGAGTTGGCGAACCCGAACATGAAAGGATTGCCGTCTCTCACGCAGAGCTTGAAGATCTCCTCATACAGGAGAATGAAGATCCCTTTCCCTCTGAACGCGGGATGGGTGATGGCGTTCACGCCCAGGCTGCCCGTCATCTCCTCGGCGCCGATTTTATAGCGCAGGGGAAGGGCGGCCGCATGCCCCGTGACCAGACCTCGATCCCGGGTCATGAATTCATAGGCGGGCCCCGCCGGATTCTGGTCGTACAGCCAAGGCAGGTAGCGGGGATCGACGATATCTTCGCCGGGGAAAATGGTCCGGGCCAGGACCAGCAGGCCTTCCGGATCGGGCCGTCCGGGCAGGATTTCGAGGCGGCTTCGGGCCCGGGCCAGGGCTCTTTCCGAATGGGCCGGGTTTTTTTTCATGTCCGTTCTATTCTGGAAGTTCGGCGATGTCCTGTCAAGCCGATTGGCCATGGAAGAAATCGAACAGGCCGACAAATTGGCCGATGGACACTTGTTCCGGGCGGATTTTCCGGTCCAAGCCGAGTTCCGCGCAGGCCTTGTCGGCCACGGCCGCAGGCTTCCCGGACGCGATCAAGTTGTTGACCAGGGTCTTTCGTCTTTGTTTGAAGCATTCCTGGAGAAACGAGAGGAACTTTTGCTCGTCGGAAACGGGATAGAGCGGAGACGGACTTTTATCGAGCGCGATCAAGGCGGATTCAACCCGCGGCGGAGGCGAGAAGGACCCGGGATGGACGGTGAAAAGAAGCGACGTCGAGAAATGGATCTGGAGGAGGATCGAAACCGGCGCGTAACTCTTGGATCCGGGCTGGGCGCAGATCCTTTCGGCCACTTCTTTTTGAACGAGGAAAACGCATTTTTGGAAAAGCTCTCTCTCCTCGATGATCTTGTAGAGGAGGGGCGAGGAGATGGAGTAAGGCAGATTGCCGACGAGTTTGACTCTGGCGTAAATGAATCCGCATTCTTCGATGAGTTCCTTGAAATTCACGTCCAGGACGTCTTTGGCCAAGAGAGTGAGATGCGGCTGTCCTTTTTCCTCGAGTAAAGGGATGTATTTCCGGTCTTTCTCGACGGCCGTGACCTTCCCCGCTTTCGCGGCCAAAGGAAACGTCAGGGCCCCCAGGCCCGGCCCTATCTCGATGATGAAATCGTCCGGAAGCGGGTCGATCGCGCGGACGATCTTATCCAGGACGCCCGCGCTCTTCAGGAAATGCTGGCCCAGGATTCGCCTTTGGGTTCGCCTGAACTTGTTCATTCGGCTCAAATTAGATTATTTGACTTTTCCGCCATCCGGATTTATATTATACGCTTTCATTCGATAAATCACGATATGCCAAATAACCTTTTGATCACCCTTCCGGCCAAGGACGAGGAAAAAAAACTCGGCCCGGTCCTCGACCAGATTCGCCGGTACTTTCCCGGCATCGACATCCTGGTCATCGATGACGGCAGCAAGGACAAAACGGCGGACGTCGCCCTTTCCAAAGGAGCCTTGCTCGTGAAGCACGACCGGAACTATGGATATGCCCGGGCGCTCCAGTCCGCCCGGGAATACGCCCTGGGACACGGATTCGATTTCCTGGTCCTCTGCGACGCGGACGGCCAGCACGAGCCGTTGGACATCGGAAGGATCATCGAGGCGCTGGTCGTGAAAGGGAAGGACTGCGTGATCGCCTCGCGCGTGCTCGGCAGCGCGCCCCACGGAGACCCGTTCATTCAGAAGTACGGACGGCGGCTCTATTCCCTCATCGTCAGCCTGATATTCTTCCCGAAGTTCCGGACGAAGATCACGGATTCAAGCTCCGGGTTCAAAGGCTGGAGCCGGCGGGCGATGGAAGTCCTGTCGGAGATCTACGCGACGACGAAAAAGCTCCAGGACGGCCGCATCAACGACCTGGAGGAGCTCTTCATCATGGCCAAGAAGAAGTTCTCGGTCGTCGAAGTCCCCGGCCGCTTTTATAAACGCGCGGACGATATCTCGCGCATCTATGGGAATTACGGCATTTCGGGAAACCGCCTCAGGATGAGGGATCTGATCTATATTCTGTCGTGGCCCGTTCTGTTTTTTCGGACATTGTTCCGGAATATTTCGAGCTAAGGATGGGGACATTGAAGCTCAATTTTTACAGTTTGGGGTACCTGTTCCTGGCGATCGTCAGCGGCGTCTTTTATGGTTTCGGCGGCGCCGTTCTCAAAAAGGGCGCCTTGAATTTCAAGGAGTCGACGGGCGTCTTCGACCTCGCCCGGCATTTCATCACCAACAAGTTCATTCTGGTTTCGCTGCTGTGCAGCGGATTGGGATATATTCTCTGCCTCTATATTCTTCGCAAGACGGACGTCATCACTACGACCCTCGTCATCCAGAGCGTCCTTTTTCTCTCCACCTCGCTGTTCGCCGCCCTGATGTTCGGAGAGACGTTCGGCCTGACGAAGATCATCGCCGTTCTGCTCATCATGGCCGGGATCGCCGTCTTGCTCGCGGGCTGACCGGGCGGAGGCCGGGGCGAACGCGGCGATGAACGGAGTCGAACGACCGGCTTGAAGAAAGGACACCAAGATGAAATTCACGATCGGATTCGATTTGGACGACCGGAAAAAGGTCCACGCGGCCTGGGACGAAATCTTCGCCACCCAGCAGTGGACGGAGGGACGGTTCACGACGCTCTTCGAGGAGAAATGGTCCTCCTGGAACCGGCTGCCCTCGCTCGCCTTTTCAGGCTGGTGCGGCGCGGCCCTGGCGGCCTTGGAATTTTTCAAGGTCAAGGGGAAGACCGTGCTCTGCCCCTCGAACACGTTCATGGCCACTCCCATGAGCATCGTCAAGGCGGGAGCGCGCGTGGAGTTCGTGGACTGCAACAAGGAAGATCTCTGCCTGTCGTTCGAGGACCTTAAGCGCAAGGCCGAGCGCCACAGGCCCGCCGCCGTGTTCGTCGTCCATATCGGCGGACATCTTGCCTTCCAGATCGAGGAGATCAGCCGTTTCTGCAAAGAGCGGGGGATCGTCCTCCTCGAAGACTGCGCCCACGCCCACGGGGCCTCGTGGAGCGGCAAGATGCCCGGGATGTGGGGCGAGGCGGGCATTTATTCCTTCTATGCGACCAAAACCGTCACCACGGGCGAGGGCGGGATGCTCGTCTCGGCGGACAAGGGCCTTGTCGAATACGCGAAGAGATACCGGAATTACGGCAAGCCGGATTACGTGACCGAAGGGCTCAACTACCGGATCAACGAGTTCGCCGCGGCGCTCGGCTGCGCTCAGATCGACCGGATGGCCGACATCGTCGCCTGGAAAAAGGCCTATGTCGAGAAGCATCTGGATCCGAAATTTCCAAACCGGGTGAAATTCCCGGCGGGCATGGCCTCCGGCTATTATAAATACATCGTCTTCGACCCGATCGAAAAATCGACGGGGAAGGTCTATGACCAGCCCTGCCATAAGATCATGGGCCGGACGGACGACCTGCCGAACACCGACTGGATCGCCAAGAACCACTGGTGCGTCCCGCTCTATTACAAAGGGGAATGACGTCCCGACAATGAGGAATGGCGAAGATCGACGAAGGAGAACATCGAGGTGAACGAAGAAAAAAAACTCAGGGTCGCGGTCATCGGGTTGGGAAAGCTGGGCATCCTGCACACCGCGGTCGTCAACATGATCCCTAACGCCGAGCTCGCTGCGATCGCGGACATCAACAATCAATTGTCGAAATATGTCGCGCAGGCCGGCTTGAAAGCGCCGTTCTTTTCCGATACGGACCGGATGTTGGCCGAGATCGAGCCGGACGCGGTCGTCATCTGCACACCGGCGTTCGCGAACCTGCCGGTCGTCGAGCGATGTCTCGCCCGGGACGTGGACGTTTTCATCGAGAAGCCCCTGGCCCATACGTTCGACGCCGCCAAAAAAATGGTCGGTCTCGTCTCCGGTCGCAAGATCATTCATGCGACCGGGTACCTGTTCGCCCATATGGGGCTGTACAAAAGGGCGAAGCACCTGATCGCCGACGGTGTCCTGGGCCGACTCTATCGCGTCCGATCTTCGGTCTATACGAGCGAGGTCTTCTCCAAGAAAAAAGGATGGTATTACGATCCCGCGAAATCGGGCGGAGGGGCGGTGATCAATATCGCCTCCCATCTTCTCTATGTCCTCTATTGGTATTTTGGCCCAGCGAAGAGCGCCTTCGCCCAGACCCGGTCCATCCACTCGGACGTCGAGGACGCCGCGACTGCCCTTCTGGAGTTCGAGGACGGCCTCCAGGGCACGATGGATGTTTCGTGGAGCGTGCCCGGTTTCCGTCTCCCGTACACGGAGATTCACGTGGAGGGCGAGAACGGGACCATGGAGTTGACCAACGACGCCATCAAGCTCTACCTCTACAAGGCGCACAAGGAATATCCCAAGGAATGGACGACGATCCATAAGATCGACATGCCGTCGACCTCGCGGTTCGAAATCGGCGCCGAGGGACTATATGAGGAAGACCAGGACTTCGTCGGACGCTGCCTCGACCGGCGGCCCCCCGCCGTCACATGGAACGACGGATTCGAGGTCCAGCGCATGATCGAGGCGATCTACCGTTCGGCCGCGCGGAAGAAAGTCGTGGCGATAGGAGAAATTCAGTGACCGTGAAGCTCGATCCGTTGATTCTCGGCGCGAACCCCTTCGAAGGCGTGAGCTATATCGGACGTTCGCAGTCCCTCCACTATCTGGAATATTTCGCCAAGGAAGACAACGTCGCGGCTGTGCTCGACGCGGCATACAGCGCCGGCGTCCGGGCGCTCACCTGCTCGAACACGGCCAACGTCATCGGGGCCCTCCAGAAGTTCCCCAAGTCGCAAGACCTTTCCGTCTATCCCGTCATCCCCAATGCCTACGAGTACGCCATGGAGGCCTCGGAGAAGGGCGTCCTGGGCGCGATCATGTCCAAAGCCAAGGGCTTCAGCATGTATCAGAAAGTGAAGCTCGGGCTGAGGGCCCTGACCAAGATCAAGAGCGTCCTGACCAAGGACGTCATGGACATGCTGCTCGAGCTTCTCAATTTTGAAATGATCAGTTTTGAAAAGATGAAGCTCGGCGGCGTCATCCTTCACGGACAGATCACCGACCTCGCCCTGTCCTCCCGCAATCCCGATATCCTCTCCTTCTTCCAGGACGTGATCCGGGAGAACTATGGCGTTGAGCCCATTCTGGCGACGCACAATTTCGGCGTGCTCCTCCCCCAGCTCATCGAGTGGAAGATCAAGATTCCCATCATGGCTCCGCTGAATTCCAAGGGATTCATGATGAAGCCGTCGAAGGAGGAGTGCGAAGCGCTCGTCCGCGATTCCGGCTACCAGATCATCGCCAAGAAAGTGTTGGCCGGCGGGCGTCTCTCTCCCGAGGAGGCGTTTCCTTATCTCCTCGATAAAAAGATCGAGTCCGTCGTCGTCGGCATCGGATCGGTCCCGGAAGCCTACCACACGTTCACGGTGGCGAAAAATATTTTGAAGATCTGATCCGAGGCCGTGCGGGGAATGTCCCTATTTCCCAGGGACGTCTTCCGATAATTCGAACTCGACTTTGTCGAAATAAAGGACGCCCTTTCCGGAGGCTTTGATGTCGAGGATATAGCGGCCTTCGCTCGGGAACAAGCCCTCGAACGGAAGAACCCGATATTCGTCTCCCGGCCCGTCCGGCGGAATGATCATCTTCTTTTGGAACTGGATGATGCCTTTCTTCATGATCCGGATGAGCAGGACGGGATTTGGACCGCCCCGGCCCTCGGCCTTGATGACCAGGCGACCGTGAAACTTCGCGTGACCGGGGAGGACGATCGACCGGTATCCTATGACGCTCGGCTTGCCCAACTCCACGCGGACCGAGAACTGACAGCTGGCCCGCGGGTCGAACAAGGGAATGCCGGTCTCCCGTTCCAGGGTTTCCGCTTCATAGGAGAAGGGCTTGGACGCCGGGCCCGTTCCGTCGCCAAGATCATAGAGGAAAAACCAGCTCCGCCACAGGCGATAGCGGACAAGCGGGCGGGCCCGCTCCATTTCCTCCGGAAAGACCTTCTCATATTTTTCCTGTTCGGCGTTGAATTCTCCGACAAAGAGGTGCGTCACGCCCTCGCGCTTCAAAAATTCGGGATCGTCATTGGCGTAATCCGGATAGAAGGTATGCGCCTTGTTCCGGTTCTCGAGGGAGAGGCTGGGGATGAGCAGCCCCGAAAATACCCCTTGCGGAAAGGCTTTTCCCAGGTCGCGGCCTATCGTCTTCAGGTTGTATGTGGGCGCGCTCACCCAACGAGCATAAGCGCCGATATTTTGCCCGGCGTAAACCATCACGAATACGGCCGCGGCGAACCCCGCCACTTTTTTCGGAATGACAAAGCCCCCGGAAGGGAGTCGTTTGGTCCATAAAAGATAGAGAAAGGCGGCGGCGGCGAGGGCCAGCGGCCAGCTCAGGTAAAAAACCTTGTCGGTGTGAAGGGCCATGTCTTCGTGGGTGAAGAGGTATCGGGCGAACGAAGTCAGGCCGATCCAGATCAACGCCCAGAAGGCGGCGAAAAACAAGCCGCGCTTTTTCAGGGCGAAGTCGAGGCGCGATCCGGCCGCGAGCCGGACGAGAAAAAGGCTGACGAGGATGATCATCGGGATGGTGTATTCGATGTAATGACGGATGGGACGGTATCCGATGAAGGAATTGATCCCGAGCCCGACGAGAAGCCAGAGTGCGCAGAGGATCTCGAGGGGGGCGAATCTTGCTTTTCTTTTTTTGTCGAAGAGGGCGATGAGGAGAGCCAGCAGAACGAAAAAGAGGGCGAAGGTCAGAAGCCGGTTGGTCGGATAAAAGGAGAACGGCGTTTTTCTCAGCCAGTTGCTGACGGCCTGGCCGATGTTCCCCGGCAGCGCGACTTCCGAGTTGAGCGTTACGATCGCATGGAAGGGGGCCGGGTAGCGCGAGAAGATGAAGATATACCACGGGAGGGCGACGAGGAACACTCCGGCCAGGGCATAGCCGATCCGGACGAGGAGCAGCCGGATGTTGCGTAGCTCGCCTCTCTGGACGGCGACGAGGAGGAAGGCGAGGGGAATGACGCCCGCGTGAAAATAGATCATCTTGGGTTTCGACAGGAACGAAAGGCCCAGAAAAATCGAGGTCAGGAAAAAATAGGAAGGCCGGTCCCAGGCCTTCAGGAAGAAATAGATCGCCGGAATGACGAAGAAAACCATGGGCATGATCTGATCGTTGATCCGGCTGAAGATCATGAGGGGATAGTTCAAAGTCAGCAGAAGAAAAAAGAGCAGGCGGGCCTCCGGGAAGAATTTCGAGGCGAGGACATAAAGGGCGATGAGCAGCAGGGCGGAGAAAAAAAGCGGCACGAGATTCATCTGCCAGATCCCCGTCCCAAAAGTCCTGAAGGAAAGGTAGGTCACGATATGGGGAATCGGCGAAAACGCCGCGGCTCCCAGCTCTTCGATTCTCCACTCGCCGGTGACGACCTTGTTCCGGGCGTTGAAGGCGTAATTGCCGGGATCGCCGTATTCGCTGCAGCTGTCGGGGCTGATGGTGTCCGGCGGGTCGGCCGAGAGATGGACGAACCGCAGCGAAAGGAACAGGCCGATTAAGATCCATACCGGGAGGCTCTTTCGTAAAAGGGCTCGGGCGTCGGGAATGGCTGTCCTCGCTTACCGGTCGATGGCCTGCGTTCTCGAATGAAATCTTATGATGAATGCCCGAAGGGAGTCAATAACGCGAACTCGTCCAGACCCTGCCTCATTTATCGAACAACAGCGGAACGATGAAGCCGGAAAGCTCATGGGCGACGGTGGCATTGCCTTTTTCGGTCAGATGAAGTCCGTCGATGAAAAGGTCCTTGTCGAACCCGGAATTCAGAACGCTATAGAGATCAAGCTCCGGCACCCGGCTGATCTCGAGCTGGCGACGGATCCTTTGTGTCAGAGAGGCATAGAGATATGGCTCGCCGTGGTTTTGGAAGGGAAAGATGGCGACGGCAACGGGAATCTTTCTTTGCTTCAACAGCTCTATCGTCTTGGCCAGGTACCGGAACGAACTCTCCTGGCCGAGGAGATACATGTCGCGCGGACGATAACCCGGATCGCGTTTTACCGCGAACTTGTAGAGCGCGAGGTTTAAGATGTTAAAAAGGCGCGAATGCTGCATCAGGCTTTCGCTGAATTTCGTTTTGGGAAGGACATAGGGGATATAATAATCATGGTAAGGAATCAGAACGAACTTCCCCGTGGTTGCCACGGTTTTGATCCCGACGGTCCGTTCGAAATCATTGGGGCCGATCTGGAGTAGGACAAGGTCGGGATTGAGCTGGAGAACCTTATCCCGGACGAGATGGTACATTTGAACGGCGTTGTAGCCGACGACGCCCATCCCCAGGACCTCGACATCGCGGTTTTCCGCATTCAAAAGGCGTTCGAGCTGCTTGTGATAGGTGTCCTTCAACGGGACGAGCCACCCGTACGTCAGAGAATCGCCGACGCAGATCACCCGCTGGCCGTGGGATTTGGTCAAGTGGTACGGCTTGTCCCGGAAACCGTAGGAATTGATCCCGTAATCAATCCCGTCTACGAAGACATCCGAATTGGGCCGCTGCTCATAGACCAAGTCCTTGTTGGCCGACAGGCGATACGTTTTTGAACCGAAGAGCGGAGCATCCTGGTCCGGCCGGAACCGCAGGGGAACGGTGATTCGCAAAACCAGCTCGAGGATGAGAAGCGTCGCCACCACGGACGCGGGGATGAGAGCGATCTTCAGCCAGGTTTTTTTTGTGGACACGCGCGCTGGGAACGGTCAGAAGAAGAGCACGCCTTTTTTGAAGAGATCGAAGGCGAAGCTCAAGCCCACCCCGTATTCGTTTCCGCCCAGGCCGATGTCGAATCCGTTGGCCGAGGCCGTCGCCTTGGTGAACTTGTAGTAGAGCTTGATCCGGAGCTGATCGAGCCAGGGGAAGACGATATAAGCGCCTGCTTGAAAATGATATCCGGAGGTCGAGCCCGTCGTGCTGTGGAGATCGCTCTTTTCATCGAAGCTGTACCAATCCGTGCCGAAGCCGATGAACGGGATGACGTATTCCGTCTGGTACAGCAGCCGGCCGGACAGCGAGATCGGCGTCATCGAAAAATCCGTCTTGATGTCCGTTTTCGCGCCGTCGAGCAGCGCAAAGCCGGACTTCGAATATTTCCGGGCTTCGAGGGAAACATCCAGTTGCAGGCCGTTGTAATAGACGAGCGTCCGGGTCAGGTTCAGCCCGAACTGCATGTCCGTGGTTTGGCCGTAGATGGCCCTGAAATCCTGGGACGGGCTCTGGTAGGTGCCGAGCATGATCCCGATGGATGTGTTATAGAAGCCCGGATATTCCTTCGCTTCGTTTTCGATCACTTCCGTCTTGGCTTCTTCCTTGGCCTCTTTCACGACCGGAACGGGCCTGGTTACGACCGGAGGCGCGACGGGCTTTCCCTCCTTCTTCTCTTCCAGGCTGAACTTGACGGTGAAGCCGGTCTCGGTCTTTTGGATCTCATAGGCCGGAATCGGGCCGGAAAAATCGAAGATCACCCGCGCGATCGAGGGCATAAACTGGCCCGTGCGGATGCTCGTCAGGCCGGAAACGTTAACCTCGTAGAATGGCTGGGCCTCTATCTTCTGGGCGGGGGCGATATCGACGACCAGGCGATTCGGGCCGCTCAGGACCATGGCCTGGCTCACGAATTCGCCGTCGACCCGGACGGTGACGTTCAGGCCTTTATCGACCTTCAGATAACCGATGCTCTTGACGGTTGTCGGACTCTGGCCGGGCTTCCCTTCGGCTCCCCAAGAGCTTATCGCGAAAGCGGCGAGAACCAAAAAAGCCGCGCCGATGGATACGGTGTTTTTTCTCATTCGTGAACTCTCCTTAAAATATCTCCCACGCCGTTCCACAAACAGGGCCTTCGACGCCGTCCTTGCGAATCGTGGAGAGGATATAAGCATATCTCTTTGAAGGCGAGATGTTAGCATCAAAATATTTATTGGTCAAGGGAATTTCCAGAAACGGGGATTCCGCCACGAGTTGGAAAGAGGCATCGCCCGCATCCCGCTCTTTGCGGTAGATCCTGAAGGCGATGATCTGGTCGGCCGCGTTTTTCGGGTTGTTTCGCCAACGGATCAGAACGCCCGGCCGGCTGTAGAAAAGGATTCTCTGACTGGAGCGCGACAATTGAACGTCCACGGGCGGAAAAGGCAATATTTGAATGCCGCCGAACCAGGTTTCGGCCATGAACTGGAATCCCTTTGGGTTCGGATGGACGCCGTCGGACAGCAAAAGGGATGTCCATCCCCCATCGATCGCGGGATAGTTTATAAAAGCTTCGTATTGATCGACCATGGGAATTTTCAGCGTTCCCGCGAACTGGCGGATCTTGCCGTTGAGATCGACGATCCGGCTTTGGTAGGGCGCGACGGACCAGCGCCAATCGTCGCGGGGGATGATCGTCGCGATCAGGGGCAACAGCCCGGCCCTTAGACATTTTTTAGCCATTTCCTGGAGGTCGAAGGACGCCGTATCCATCGAGATATCGAGGAAAATGACGTCGTTGGTCCCTTCCATGAGCAGAAGGTAGCGGGACTGATGGGCTGCGATAGCCGCATCGATCCGGACGAGGCCGTCGAGCGTCGTTTCTCCGCCTTCCCCCTCATTCCAGATCTTTCCGGCGCCGTATTTCTGGATCAGCATAGGCTCGAGCCTCGGGAGATAGCCCTGGTTCTCGGCATAGGTGATGCTGTCGCCGAATCCCGTGTATTGGTTCTCGTCCAGTGAAGGATTGATGAGCGGAGGGGAATCCTGCGGCCGGGTGGGCGAAGGGAGAGTGCGGCCGAGTGCGGAAAAGGAGCCGAGTGCGGAAAAGGACAGGACCAGCGACCCGATTTGTCCGCCCGATTCCCAGGCCAACCCGATCCTATCGCCCTCGGCGGCTATTCTGGGTGTCCGGATCGGCTCCGCCTGGTCGGAGATGACGGCGATTTCGGGGCTCCAGACGGGTCCTTGTTTATATGATGCGCAGAGCCTGCTCGTCCGGCCCGAGGTCCGGCTCCAGATTACCAAGGGAACCGTTTCTGAGACAAAGGCGATAGCTGGAGATGTGTTGGACGCCTCGTTATCCGTGATTTTTTCCTCGGCCGTCCAGCCTTCGCCGTTCCAGTTCGAGACGCAGATATTGTAGCTCCGGCCGTCGTAGGCGGACCAGGCGACCCAGGGATTTTGGTTTCCGTCAAGGCCGGCCGCCGGGCTCGTATGCGGATACCTGTCGTCTTTGTTCAGCCGGAAGGGGCTTTCCCATGCGGATCCTCTGAAGACCGAGCCGAAGATCTCGTCGCGCCCGCGATCTCTTCCCGTCCAGAAGACCCAGGTCCCGCGGCTTCCGCCCGCCAGGACCTTGGGCGTCAGAGCGGAGGCGCAGAACGGCTCGTTGACGGTCCAGGTTTTGGCTCGGCCGAGGCTCGCGACCCGGACGCAATATTTCGGGCCGGCGCATTCGACCCAGGTGATCCAAGGATTGGATTCCTGATCGAAATCGAGATCGGGAGAAATGAGCGGCGATTCCGAGCGGGCTATGGGACGAGCCGACCGTATACGGCCGTCTTGGAAGAAGCCGAAATAGATTTCGTTTTTCCCCGGGCTTGCCTGAACCCAGACGATTCCGATCTCGCCGGCTTTGTTCTTCCTGACGGCCGGCTCGAAAGCTCCGGAGGCCGGCTCGATTTCCTCGATGCTATTTTTCCCCCCGGGCGTCGCGAGGCTGAGGCCGTTCGCGGAATTCTGATAGACCAAAACAAAATTTCCCGCGCGATCAAAGAGGGGGTGAGGAGAGCGGCCGTCCGGATAAGGCCGAACATCCTGGGCCGCCAAGGAGCCGAGCGCCAGTCCCAGCCCCAGGAGAGCTCCGATCGCCGCGCGTTTCGTGATCATGGGTCAATCGATATTATACACCATTAATAAGGGGACGGCGGGCGGTCGTTTTCGAGCCCGGCCCGCGGCGGCCGGGGCCCCGGGTTTTGCCCGGGGGTCCATTTCCGCCGTACTCGCCCGTCGATATAAGCCACGGGCGAGTGACGAGCCGAAGGCTCGTCCTTTGACTTTTCGGATATTTTTTAATAATCGTCGGGTCCTGTCAAGCCCATGGGGAGAAGACCGGCTTGGACAAGATCTTGAAGCTCTTGTCCGAAAAGATTCATGTTGCCCGGAAGAGAAAATATTCATGTTGCCTTGACAACGCGATTCGGTCCCTTGACATGAGCACTTGAGGGCGATATATATTTAATTTTAAAACAAAATAGCGAGCATCAAGAGAGAGAATATTCTGAGAAAACAAAGAGGAAATTCTTATCCATCCATTCGCCTGAGGACCGCCTATCCGGCAGACGGACAGGGGTCATCCCCGACGAAAAATCGCCCATCGTTGCGAAATCGGTCATGAACGGACAAATTGTCATCGTCGGTGCCGGCATAGCCGGGATGACACTCGCGGACCGGCTCTCCGAAGCGGGGGTCCGGACGGTGCTTGTCGAGTGCGAAGATCGCGTCGGCGGCTTGGCGCGCAGCTTTCGGTATCCGAATAACGCGATTTTCGACATCGGCCCTCACCGCTTTCACACGGATGACCCGGCGGTGCAGCGATACATCGAATCCACGTTGGGCGACAACGTCATCACGATCGACCGCAACAGCCAGCTTTACTTGTTCCACAAATACTTGCCCTGGCCGATCACGCTGAAGAACGTCTTGGCCCTGCCGCCGCTCATGCTCATCAGGGCGGGTTTTGACCTTCTTGTCCCTCGGAAAGCCCGCACGGAGTCGTTCGAAGATTACATCATCGAGAAGTACGGCCGGACGCTTTACCGCGCCTTCTTCAAGCCGTACACGGAAAAGTTCCTGGATTATACCTGCTCCAACCTGCACCGCGACTGGGCCGAAGCCGGCATCAACCGGGCCACAATCGATAAGCAGGTCAAGACCAACTCGCTCGGGGCGCTCATCAGATCGGTGCTGTTCGCCAAGAATCCCAAAACGAAATTCCTTTACCCGAAGACCGGAGGCATCGGGACGTTCTGCGAGGTCCTGGCCGACAAGGTCAAGGCGGCCGGAGGCCGGATTCTGGTGTCCACCCAGGTTCAAGAATTCGTCTCTGAAAACGACGGCCGGATCCGCAGCCTCATCACCACGTCCGGCGAGGAGATTCCGACTGATTATGTCTTCTGGTCCGGCGCGCTCGACGCCCTGCGCGCTCTCGGCCGGGCGCCGGAGAATATCCCGCGCCTGCATTACGTGTCGACCGTGCTCTTCAACTATTTGGTGTCCGGCCGGATCTCCCAAAAATTCCAGTGGTGCTATTTCGGTGATGCCGATATGGAGGTGGACCGTATCTCGGTCCCCCGCAATTTCAATCCCGAAATCGTCCCGCCCGGCAAGGAGGGACTCTGCATTGAAGTCACATGCACAGAGGATTCCAAGACCTGGAACGACCCGCACCGCTTTGACTGCGTGATCGAGTCATTCCTGCTCCATGCCGGCCTTATGAAATCCCTGGATCAGGTGGATGATGTCTATGTCGAACACATCCGCCGCACCTATCCTCTCTACGCCCTCAACTACCCCCGCAAGCTCGGGGCGATGTTCAAGTGGGTGAACGAATCCTGGCCCAACCTCGCTCTGATCGGCCGGACGGGCCGCTTCTGGTACAACAACATGGACCACTCCATCGCCGCCTCGCTTCAAGTGGCCGACCGTTTTCTGGCCGACTATCGGCACGGACGCCTGGCCCGAGGTCCTGTCTACGCGGTCGAAGACCGCCGGCTCGGAGGCTAGGCGCTTGGGCAGCAATCTCCACTACGAACAGGTCGTCCAAAAGCGCGGCCGCACCCGGTTTGCGAGCTGCGGCTACCAGGACCGTTTTGACCCGTTCCTTCTCAACAAGAATCCCCGCCTCCATCGTTTTTACCGCGGGCTTTTCGAGAGCGTTCTGGCCGGCCTCCCTTCCGGACGATTGTTGGATGTGGGCGCGGGGACGGGGATTTATTTCGACGCGCTGGCACCCTTTGCCCGGGAGATCGAAGCCCTCGACAATTCGGAGGATATGGTCCGCGTCGCCGACCGGTACTGCCGGGCGAACGGCCTGACCCATATCCACCCGAGCCTCGGCTCGGCCGATCACTTGCCGTTCGGAAACGGCGAGTTCGACGTCGTCATCTGCCTCGACACCCTGCATCACGTTTCGGATCTCGGCCAAGCGCTGTCGGAAGTGGACAGGGTGCTTAAGGAGGGAGGCCATTTCTTCGTTTTCGAGCCAAACATCAATAACCCCCTGACCTTCCTGGCCCACGCTATCCCCCGCGAAGAGCGAAGCGCGCTCGGCCGCAACCGGCCGGCCGTGCTCCGGCGGAATCTGGAAACCCGTTTCGACACGGTCTTCTGGAGAGGGGTATCGGCCATGGTGACGCAGTGCCGCGGCATCAAGGGTTTCGCCTTTGACGCCTACCTCAAAGCCTGGGAGCTCACCCGGCTGGAGAAGCTCTACACTCGCCAGGCCTGGCTCGGCCGCAAACGAATCGAGCGATGCACATCACGCTGATCAATCCGAACATCGTCTCTCAGAAAGACGATTTCTCGGGGAGCGGCATCCCGTATCTTCCGATCGGGCTGGCCGCCCTCGCTGCATACCTCCGCGAACAGGGGCACGTCGTTCATGTGATAGACGCTTTCGGGCTCGCCCCGGACCGGATCCGCAGCACGCGGACTCATGTCATCCAAGGGATCGCGGCGGACGAGGCCGTCGCCCGAATCCCGGCCGAAACCGAGGTCATCGGCTTTTTCGCCCATCTCACGGTCACTCACCGCGCCCTGCTCGACATCATCCGGTCCGCCAAAGCGCGTTTTCCGGCCCTGCCGCTCGTCGTCCTCGAGAACGTCAACATCGTCAATTCCTATTCGCTCCGGCAAGTCCATCCGGACTTCTTCGCCTTGGGCGTTGACCATGTCGTCCTCGGCTATCTCGAGCGACGGACCGGGCGGCTTCTCGACGCCATCCGGGCGGGTAACGCCGCGCCCGAACTCGACGGCGTCATTTCCCGGGCGCGAGGCGATCAGTTCAGCCCGCCGGATGATGCCGGTCAAAATGCCGACCTCGACAGCCTCCCTTTCCCGGCCTGGGATCTGTTCCCGCTCGAGAACTACTGGGCGCTCGGCTACGCCCACGCGCCCCTCACCACACGCCGCTACGTCGCGCTCCTGACTTCGCGCGGCTGTCCATTTAATTGCGGCTTCTGCATCGCGCCGGAGGTCAGCGGCCGGCGCTGGCACGCCCGGTCCGCGGAAAATGTCGCCGACGAAATCCAGGCCATGATGCACCGTTTCGGGGTCAAGGAATTCCATATCGAGGACGTGAATCCGACTTTGGACCGCGGGCGAATGTTCCGCCTGAGCAAAATCCTGATGGAGCGCAAACTCGACGTCATCTGGAAGCTCGCCCAGGGCACCAAGCTCGAATCGCTCGACGAAGAGACCATCGCCGCGATGGCGAATGCCGGGTGCCGTTATGTCTCGTTTTCCCCGGAATCCGGCTCGCCGCGCGTCCTTGGCCTGATGGGCAAGCCCGTGGACTTGACTCACGCCCTCCAGGTGGCCCGCTGGCTGAAACGGCAGGCGATGTACTCGCAGACGTGCTTCGTCGTCGGTTACCCCGGCGAGACGGCGGCTGACCGAAAGCTGACCGCGCGGCTCGTCAGGCGGCTGGCGCGAATCGGCGTGGACGAGGTGGCCTTATTCATCATCACCCCGATGCCCGGCTCGCGCATCTTCCGTCCCATGGGAGGCGCGGAACGGTCCTTCGAGGATCTGACATTCACTCCCAAATGGCGCCGGGACTACCGGCGTCTGGCGGCTTATCGCAAAGCGGTTTATCTCGAATATTTCCTGCTGAAGCTCCTTTTCCATCCCTGGCGGACGCTGGGCTATGCCTGGGCCTTGGTGACCGGACGCTTCGAAACAAAGGTCGAAATGACTATATATCGGAAGCTGAAGGTTCTGGGGCTGATCGGAAGAGGAAGACGGAACCCGGCCTGACCCGCCGGCGGCGGCGAATCGTCTGCTTCTGATGCCTGTGCGGGGGACCTGGATTCGTTTCAGGAAAGGCGCTTTTTTTTGAGGCCAAGCCGTCGGTAAATCTGAATCTCGGGATTGACGGCGTCCATGTTTGTCCCAATGTTGGAGTACTTGATCACAAGCCAGGGCAGCTCGGTTTTATACCGGATCACCAATTCATATTTTTCGCCGGCCGTGGAAAATCTAGAAAAAAACAGATTCTCCGGGGAGTTTTTCGCAAAGGACTGGCCATAGGCCGTGGGGAAAATCACGAAATCGGGCCTCTGAGCTTTTTGAAAAGCTTCCAGCGAAAGCGGAAGATACGACCGAGGGAAATCATTCAGGCGGGGGTTATATTCGACCGGGCCCGCGATTCCAATCGCGGCTTCCGGGGAAATGTTCTTATTCATCCAGCGTTCGATGGAATATCGTGAATCCGCGATCATGAGGATATCCACGGATAATGAATAAAAAAAGCTATAACAGAAAATGATCGTTACGATAGCGCATGTGGCTTTGAAGAACTTTGGGCCGGGCTTTAATCGGCTGGAGATCATCTGCCCGCCAAAGAAAGACAAAACGATGCAGATCGGCATATTGTAACGGTCGCAATTAAAAAGAATCATCCCGATGTAAAACGCATAATAGGACACGGCAAAGAGGGGAAGAGTCAGGAGGAGAGCGTTCTTTTTTTTCTGAAACAGCGAGAGAACCAGTCCCGCCCCGCAGACGAGAAAGAGCGGCCAGCCCAGCGATCCCTGGATTTGGCGGATGGTCAGTCCGAGCAGCTGGATCTCGCCCGAGAACGTGCGGGGAAAGATCCTGAAACTCTCGCTCGCGCTCCCCGTGATTAGGGCTAAATGGCGAAGGAAGCCCTGAAGATTGAACGCCAAGTTATGGACGATCGCGAAGAGACCCGTCGCCGCGAGCAGAAAATAGAGATATTTTTTATCGAAGAGGGAACGGATCAGCGATAAGTCCGGGTTCGACTGCTTCTCATGTTTCCAATGAAAGAGGATCAAAGGGATCGGGGTCAGGACATAAAGCCCGAAGGCCTGGTCCTTTGTGCAGACGGCGATGACGGCCGTCGCGGCGAAGAGCAGATAATATTTCAAGCGCTGGGTTTTCAAGATCCGGATAAAAAAATAGATCGACCAGACAAACCAGAAAATATAAGGAACATCCAGATTGACCATTTTGGAATAATATTCGAACGGAACGATCAGCGCGGTGATCAAGGCCGCGCAAACGGAAGCGCGCCGATCGAAAATCTCAAGCCCGCATTTGTAAACCAGATAGACGACGGCCGTTCCCATGACGACGCTGAGGAATCGCCCGAGATAGAAGAGGATCATGTAAGAAGACAGCTGGCGAAGATCGAGAATATGGAGCTTATGGAGGAGCAAAAAGGGGGCATAGACCAAGCTTAGCAAATAGAAATGGAACGGCGGGTATCGTTCATGCCAGCCGTTCGAAAAGAATTGGCGCAACCCGTCCACGACGCGCGCCGGAACGATTTCGTCAGGAGCCCAGCCTCGGTAATCCGGAAGCCCCCACCAGATGCCGACGGCGAAAAGGACGAAGCTCAACGCCAGAAGGAGATGAAGCGCGGATATCTTTTTCACTTTTCGGATATTTTTTTATAATCGTCGGGTTCAGTCATGTTCTCGCTGAGTCGGTCGCTTATTTATTATCGATGATGAGGACTTCCGCCTTGGACAGGCGCCGGGTGCGTCGCTGTTGGCCGATTAAATTCAGCAGTTCGTTCAAGATGGCTATTTCGTGCTTATCTTTCTGCAACTCCGGATTATTGCATAGATCACGCAAGGCGACTTCCAACGCTTCAATCGGCGTGCCGGAGGGAATCGTCAACAAATAACGGGCCCGTGTGATTTCGATCATTCTCAGCCAGGGTATTCGTTTTAAGGCTTTGCTTGGGCCGACGACAATCAGGCACTTACCGGGAGCCATTTCGACAAGTTCCACCGGCTTGAATCGTCCCTTGCCGGTCCCCATGACAGCCTCCGTGACCTTGACCACGGCACAAGCCCGATCCGGATCAATTTCGACAAGCTGATCCAGGATGCGCTCCGGCAAGGTCATGGTCACCGGATGACGGGGCTCACGAAACTTCGGCGGCCGCCCCCCGCAGTTCACTTTTGCTCTTGATGACATGCTCATATGATATAAAAAAAAATGATTAATTTCAACATTAAAAATAAAGCGTCACTGATAAAAAAACTTAGAAATTCTTCTTGCAATTAAGAATTATTATGTTATAACATATTTTAATAATAGGTTTCTATGTTAATACTAGGCGAATCATTTAAGCCTCGAAGGAGGACGGCCGGCACGATAGTCACAAGCCTCGCTATCGTTATCGCTCTTGGCCTCGTCTTCTTCGGCTATACCAGCCTGCGCGCCTGGCGCGTCGCTTTGACGATCGACGAAGCCCATACCTATTACGACTACATTCAGAAAGGGATTTTCAACGTCTTCAACATCGATGCGGCCAACAACCACATCCTCAACTCCCTTTTCACTTGGTGCGTCACCCGGATCGCCGGAACGAGCGAATTCGCGCTCCGTCTCCCCAATCTCTTCGGCCACATCCTTTTTCTCATCTTCTCCTTCCGGCTTCTCAAGCGCTACGTGCCCGATATCGTCGCGGTGAGCGGATTCGTCATCCTCAATGCGAATCCCTATATCCTCGAATTTTTTTCGCTGTGCCGGGGCTATGGACTCTCGCTCGGACTCCTCATGCTGGCCCTCTATTATTTTCTTCGCTTCATGGATGAGACGCGCGGGGGTTCTCTCCGCGCCGGCCGTTCCTTATCCGCCGCGCTGCTGTTCGCCGGCGCCGCGGTCCTGGCCAACCTGACGCTGTTGATCGTCTTTCTCGGAATCGTGTTTCTCGCATTCCTGACCTTCGCCCTGAACAACGCCCGAACGCCCCGCGGGGACAGCGACTGGAAAGGCGCGGCGCGCCGGGACCGTCTGAATCCCGCCGTCGCCATCGGGCTGAGCGCGCTCATCCTCTTGATCAACGGCCGCAACCTTTTAAGATACACTTATTCCTCCGAACGTCTGTTCGCGGATGTCGCCGTCGCGATCCCGGACTTGACCGACCAGGACCGCGAATCCGTCCTCGTCATCCGGGAAGGACTCGACGGGCAGGCTCTCGGGATCCCTCTTGCCGGAGCGGAATGGCGCTTCGATCGGCCCCTCTACTTCACCGGACTCCGAATCAAAATTCCGGCGGCGGCCTGGACGAAGACCACCGCGCTGAGTATTCGAATCGGTCCGCAAACGTTCGTTTTCAACGGATCGGCGCTCAAAGCGCTGGCATCCGGCCCGGCTCAAGATCCGGTCACGCTTCCTATTCCGGAAAACATTTCTCTTCCGCGTTCACGATTTTCGGTCTTGCGGAACGTCATCAACTGGAACGGAGACAAATCGTTCTTCTTTCAGCTCGGAGTTGAAACCTTGGTCGTCGGCGGATTATGGGCGCTCCTTTGGATAGGTCTCTGGGGAATCGGCCGTTTCGGGTTTCGCTTTCATTTTGTCACGCCGCGGCAATACCGGCCGCTCGCCGTCGCCGTCTGGATCTTGGCCGCTCTCGTCGCCCTGCCGATATACCTCCTGGAAAGAAGCGGTGAGCTCTATTGGGGTGGGAAGGCCGGCTTCCTCCGCGATACTTGGCTCGGACTGGTTAAAGCCTATTTTCACGGAAAAACCTACTTGTCAGGTGAAAAAATGATCGTTTTCTGGGCCGCCGCCGGCCTGAGCGTCCTTTTTCTCGTCTTGACCCTGACCCGCCGCCGCGAACGATGGTCCGCCTCGGCCTCGCCGGCGCTTGCTCTCCTCGCCCTGATCCTGTTCTCGACGGGCTTCTGCCTGGAGGAACACGCCGTTCTGGGATTGCCCTATCTCTTGGGAAGAACGGCCATTTTCTTTGCGCCCCTTGCGGGCTTATTCTTAATTCTCGCCCTGGCCTCCGTCCGAACGACCCCCCGCCTTCGGATCCTCGCGACCATGGCCCTCATGGCCGTCGCCCTGGGCGCGGCGGCCCATTTTTCTCTCGCCGCAAACACGTCATTCGTCTGGGAATGGAAGTCGGATGCCGACAATAAAACGCTGGTGGAGGATTTGCGATCGCTCCAGGATAAAATTCCGGGTTCCGGAGCGAGTGTCGGTCTGGGAATCCGATGGGAATCTTATCCCGGCCTTCGCTATTATGTCGAACGGAATAGCCTCCGTTGGCTGACTCTGCGCGTCGGGCCGCCTGCCGAAGGATGCGATCTTTATTACATCAGCGATATGTTCGACGAAAACCGGATGGTTCTTTGGAAACGATATCCGCTCTCGGCCCATATCCTTGTCACTCCAAAAAATAGTCCCGGAAGCGGAGATTTTTAGTCCGCGGATCGTTTGACAGGGCGAAAAATCCGCAATAATATTAAGATTTTTCGATAGAGAAAGGAGTCATATTATGCTGAAAAGAACGATCGTATCGATGGGCGTAGTTATTCTGGTTCTCGCCGCTTTCGCGATAAGCTCTTGGGGAGCCGAAGGGAAGCCTGGCCAGAGTCCGACAACCGTCAAGAGCATCGGTTATCTGAAGGTCGATAAAGGCCTGAACGTCACCGTCCGGGTCGACGGCGAATTCGTGAGCCAGGCCATGGTTTTGAGCGGCCCGAATCGCCTGGTCATCGATATCGCCCCCGCCCAGAAGATCGAGGCCCAGCCGTACTACGAGGTCAACGTTTCCGGCCTGGCGAGCATCCGCACGGGCCAGTTCCAGCCCTCGATTGCGCGCGTGATCTTCGATTTTTCCGGCCCGATTCCGGCCTATGAGATCCAAAAGACCGAGACCGGCTTCACCGTCAAGTTCAGCCTAGAGGAAAAGCCCGTCGCGCCTCCGGTCGTAACCAGGCTCGTTCCGGTCGTGAAAGAGGCCAAGGAAGAAGCCAAGACGGAAGTGATCGAAAACGAAGCGAAGGAATATCCGGGCTTCTATAACACATCCATCGGGATCATGCTCGGCACCTACCAGAGCCCGTCCCAGGATTTCAGGGCCATCTACGGCCAAACCACGGACATGCAGTTCGGGCTGAACCTGACCCGGACGCTCGTCTATTACAACGGCCTGCAACTGGATGTTTCCCTCGAAGCCCGGAAATATTCGAAGTCCGGCTTTGCCCTGCTCGACGGCGCGAAAACGGACATCAAGACGGATTTTTCGATGACGCCGATCTCGCTGTCCGGCCGGCTGCTGTACCAGACGGAATACGTCATCCCGTTCATCGGCTTCGGGACGGATTGGTACAGCTTCGATGAAAAGAGCGACCTCCACAGCACGACGGGCTCGACCTCCGGATATCATTTTCAAGCGGGCGCTTATATCGTCTTCCCCTGGCTCGATCAGCTCCGGATCAAGCTCTACTACAAGTTCACCAAGGCGACGGCCTCGGCCAACGGATTCGACATCGGCCTGGGCGGAAACGAATACGGGGTGGGCTTGAGCTTCGCCTTCGATCTCTTCAAAAAAGGCGTGCTCTTCTTCTGACCGTTTGCATTTAGTTATTAATGTGTTATAACATATTACTTTTATATGTTTCTATGTTAAAACTCAATGGACCATTCGAGCCTCGCATAAAAATCTGTCATGGGATTGACATGTGATGATAGAGATAGGATAGAGAAAGGAGTCATGTCATGAAAAAAAGGGCGATCGTAATATTCTTGGCGGTATCGGTGGCTTTTCTCGTCTTAGCCGGGGCCACGATGGCCTTGGGACCGCAGGCTAAGAAATCATTGGCGCAAACCACCGTCATCCTCCACCCACCTGACGGCTGGACGACGCCCGTCAACGTCTCCCATTTGGCGGGCGAAAGCGACATGCCGATGCTCGCTGTCGATGACAACGGAAAGGCCTATGTCTGCTGGCAAGAATGGTACGGCAACCTCGGAGATCCCCGATCGAATGCATTCAACACCAATGTTACGGGCCAATGGGGGACCACCATTGAAAATTTCCTCGATTATGTCGCGATTGATGATGTCGGCTTCCCAGTTGTCACCTGCGACCCGTCGAACGGGACCGGCTACATGGCCTACCATGACGGCGACTTGGTCAATCAAGACATGGAAGTCAAGTGCGTGGAATTCACACAGGGGGTCCAGACGTCGAAAAAATGGATTTCCTTAACACCCAACGCCTCAGACTACGCGACGCTGGCCGTCAATCCCGTGGACAAAACCGTCTATTGCATGTGGTTTGACGACCTCACCGATACTGTCTTATATCAGCTCGTCTATCGCTGGCGGGATCCAGCGACAAAACAATGGAGCAGCACCTTGGCCCAGGTTCCCGTGTTCCCTGGCCGTTCGAAATACTGGCGGGACATGGTGATCGACAATACCGGGACGGCCCATCTCGTGTTCATTGTCCGGTCTCCGGCGGAGCTTTTTTATACGAAGAACCCCACGCCCCAGAATCAAAACACGTGGACGACGCCCATTTCCCTATCGGGGGATACGGGCCGCGATTGGATGATGCCGCGGATTGCGGCCGACAAGGACGGGGACGTCTACATCGTCTGGTACGCCAACACCGGGGGGTATGAGACCCAGACCGAGGAGGTTTGGTTCAATAAGACCGTGAACGGCGTCTGGCAGACCAAGGAGAATCTCTCGAATTCGCCGGGAAGGTCGGAGGGGTGTTGCGTCGCCGTCGACCCCGTGAACAAGGATGTCTATGTCGCCTATCACGAACTCCTGGGCACGACGAACTGGGAGGTCTATCTGAGAATCTATGCATCCCAGACAACGGGAGCAGCGAAATCCTGGTCGGATATCTACAATATGACGAATGATTCCACCCACTCGGCCGAGCCGATCATCAGGATCGACGCCAAGCGGGGGCTTCACCTCGTTTATCACGATTACGTCGGCGAAAACCGCGAGGTCATGTACATGTATAAGCAAGGCGTCCCGGAGATCATGGCCCAGCCGCCGCTGAGTCCGGCCGTCGTCTCCGCCCTGAACGCCGCCGAAGCCGTCAGGACCAATACGCTCTCGTGGGCGGCGAATCCGGCCAACGCCGGCGTCACGATCGCGAACTACAAAATCTACCGGAAAATCGCCTCCGCCGCGGACAGCACGTTCGCCTCGATCGGTCAGGCCGGCGCGTCCGCGTTGCAATACGTGGATACCGGGCTCGCGAGCTCGACGCGATACGCCTACCGCCTGACGACGGTTTTGAGCTCGGGGGAGGAGAGTGTCCCGTCCGACTCCGTCACCGATGGGACCCTCGTCTTCGCGCCGGTCAACGTCGCGATCACGACGGCCGTCACCCGGATCGTGTTCTACCAAACGAAGGACAACACGATCACGTGGTCGACCAGCCCGAACAACGCGAGCAGCGACGTCGCCGGCTATGATATCTACCGCAAGAACGCGGGCGAGGACGATACAGCGTTCACGAAACTCAATACGAGCAGTCTGTCCGCCTCGACGTTCAGCTACACAGAGGCGAAACTCGTGGGTTCCCAGAAATACACTTACGCGCTGAAAACGAAATTCAAAGACGGCCGCGAAAGTACGTATTCCGCCGCCGTCTCGCAACAAAAGTGAAACACCCGGGACAGGTCGATTCCCGTTTTCGCGATTCGCGCCTGAGGCCCGCGAGCGACGCAAATCGGGACGATTTTGCCGGTCGCCTAGGCTCTATGGTCCGGAAGTCCGTCTTCCTCGGCCAAGCGCTTCGCATTCATCAGCGGACGTTCTCTTTGAGTCGGACCAGGATGCTTCCGGAGACGGGGTAATCCTTGACCAGGATCATCCGGGCAGGGTCGAAAGTCCCATTCAGATAATAAAAATCATTCACGGGGCGGTCTTCAATATTATGAAAATCAAGCCAGAGAAGATCTTTCTGCCGCTTGTAATATGTGAGAGACGGTAAAAAAATCCAATCGACCCCCAATCGGAGGGCCGGTAGCTGGGGCCGGCCCTCGATCTCCAGGTGATGCAGGTCCGAGATCATCTGTTTTGTATCAGCGTCGAATCTCCACTCCACGGCCATGATGGTATTCGCCGTATGGGAAAAATGAAAGCCCGATAAAAGGGTCACGGCCGCGAGGAACGATATGAAGAGCCATTTTGCCGCGCGGACTCCCTCTCGGAGATAATGGATCGAAAAGACGAGAGAAAGAGCCGTCAGAGGGACGAGAAAAAGAGCCGTTCTTCCAAGCAGGTAAGGATTACCGAAAAGGACCTTTTCAAGGACGGTCCACAGGCACACCATGAAAAGGACGGCCGGGAACGCCGCGCCGGGAATCATTTTGGACACGGATTTTTTTCTGATATGGATGACGATCGCCGCCGCTAAAGCGAGCAAGGCGGAAAGAAGGATGAGCCCGATGACGAGATTTTGCCGGGGAGAATAGAGCCGGCCGTAAAAGGAATTATTGATCAGGGAGGTCCATGTGTCTTGCCACAGGCTGTTCTCACCGCCCCAATATAATTCATGGTTTCTTTCCAGAATGAAGAGCGGATAGGCGACGAAGCCTCCAAGCGCCAGGGCCGGCACGGCGAGAGCCCGGAATTGTTCGAGACGCAGGATGTTCCAGCGGGCGGCGACCCGGCCGGCCAAGATGACGAGAACGATCGTCAAGACCGCAATCGCGGCGAAGAGGATGAGGCGGAGGGCCATGTGGAAGAGAAAATTGAGATCGCCCTTCCAGTTGATCGCGGGTTTGAGGTAGGCGAGGGCGGACCTTTTCAGGGAAATGGGGGGAGGCGTGCGGAAAACGAGATCCTTCCCTGAATCCGCTATGAGTCTCAATTCCTCGGCTCCATAGCGGAACGTCTCCCGGCCGATGCTAATTTCGATATCCTTAACGCCGGGCGTGACGGCCGCCGGAATCTTGAAACGGAGGCCTTGTAGAAAAAAAAGGGTTTCGGTCGTCCACGCGCCATTCTCGCTCGAGAACGGGATCCACCTGTTTTCCAAGTCCACGCCCCAGACGGCCGCGCTTTTGGCGCCGCCCGGGTCGATGCCGTCGATCCGGACCGTGACCGGCTCGTACAGTTTTTCGGTCAAGCCGGTGTCCCGGGACATGACGAGGATGTTGAAAACGGCGACGAGAATGATCAGGGAGAGGGCGGTTATTTTATTGAGAAAAGAACCCGAGCGCGATCGGCCGTCCCGAGGACGCTCTTTCGTCCGGCGATTGGAGATGATGAACGCCGGGATGGCCAGAACCGTGAGGGCGAAATAGATATCCAATAGGGCAAAGTTGCATAGAACGGAGCCGGCGGCCGCGCATAATGAGAAGATCAGGTCCCTTTCGGCGTCTTTTTTTTGAGTCGTGATTCCGGAGAGAAACGAGGCGAAGAAATAGAAGGACGCCATCAAGAACCCCAGGGACAATCCATATCCCCGGCAAAGCGAGAAAAAATCGAGGACGTAAGGATTCAGGTTGAGAAGAAGAAAACCGAAGACGGCCGTCGTCCGGGAGACGAATTTGTTCAGGAGAAGGAAGGCGAAGACGAGGTAGAGCGCGTATCCGAGGAGGTTGGGCATCCTGAGCATGAACTCCTGGTTTCCTCCGATCATGGAAAAGATTTTGGCGAGGAGCGTGTTCAGGAAATGATTGTTCGCAACGTTGAAACTGAAGATCGAAAGCACGTCGGAGGAGAGATATCGGATATACGTCTGGGCTTCGTCGATCGAAAAAGAGACGCGAAGCGCCCGGAGAACTTCATAGGCGAAAAATGCCAGGGAGGAAGCCGCGATGAGGCCGAAATACGTCACGTCCGAAATTTTTTTGGAAAAGGGCTTGATCGTTCCCATCTCTTTGTTCTCGTGGGTAACTATAAGAAAAGAAAACCATGACGTCAAGACGACCCTAGCTGACTGTCCTGCGGTCAGGACAATTGGCGATTGACAATTTCGCCGCCTCCCCTGATAATGAGAAAGAGAAACAAGAACCGCAGATGAAAAGAACGACGCTGGGCGGGGTCCTTCTCCTCGTTTCGATCTCGCTTCTTTCCGTGTTCGCCTTCGTGAAGCCGGAGGCCGGCCGGCGGGAGCGGGCCGCGCCGTCCCTGAGTTGGACGGCCCCCGTCAATATATCCAATTCCTCGTCCGACTCCGATTTCCCGTTGGTGGGTGTGAATAGCAGCGGATCGGCTTACGCCGTCTGGATCGAGCACCAGAGCAGGAGAAATTTTAATTTTTCGACGAACAAAAGCGGATCCTGGCCGAGCCCTCAATACGCCGGGCAAATCTTTTCCGACGCGGAGGTGACGGGCTATCCGGCCTTCGCCGTCTCGCCGGCCGGGACCTGTCATCTGACGTTTCAGGACGTCCGGGTCGCTTCCTATGACGTTTTTCATCTCTTTTACGACAATTCCTGGGGCCCGGCCACCAACCTGTCGGATAACTCCGGGGGGTCCGGCTATTCCTCCTGCGCCGTCAATTCCGTCGATAATTATCTTTATGTGGTCTGGACGGACGGCACCGTCAGCGAGTGGGAGATTTATCTGCGATTCCGGAGCGCCGCGGGGATCTGGAGCGACACGCAGACCCTTCAGGTCGGTCCGGGATATATGCCGAGCATCGCCTTGGACGCGAGCGGCCGGGCCTGTCTCGCCTGGACCATCCGGGGCGGAGGGACCTCGGCGGTGTGGTTTTCCAGGAACGATACTCCCCAGAACCCCGGAACATGGTCTTCGCCGGTTTTGATCAAGGGCGATACGGGCGAGAATTTTTGCAATCCGAGAATCGACTGCGACAACGCGGGGAACGCGTACATCATTTGGCTGGATAATACCAGGGGAAACGATGAAATTTTCCTGAGGAAGGTCGACCGCGGCGGCGCTCTGGGAGATGAAGTCAACGTCTCCCAGACTTCCGGATCGTCTCAGGAAGGCGCGCTGGCCGTCAACCGCCAGAACGGCCATATCTACGTCTCCTGGGCGGAAAGCGGGGACATCTATCTCAACACGTTCGGGGACAGTTGGAGCGGAGGCGTGAATCTGACGAACGATGCCGCGGCCTCCGGAATGCCAAGCTTGGCCGTGGATTCGTCCGGCAACATCCACGTCGTTTACGCCGAAGAAATGGCGGGCGGGAATCGGGATATTTTCTATTTGACGGCTCAGGTATTGACGACCACCTCGACCATTACGACCACGTCCATTCCTGCGCGCCTCTCGTCCCCGCTGGACTTGGCCTTGGAGACGCGGTCGAGCGACGACCAGACCGCCAAGATCGACGTTCTCACCTGGCATCGAAACCCCGAGAATCGTAGTTTCGTTTTGAGAGAGTATCGGATATTCCGGAAAAGAGCCGGTTATCCTGACGGCGATTTCACTTTCCTCGGAGCGGTTTCACCCGACACGTATCGCTACGAGGACGCCGGGCTTCCCCTGACCCAAAGATTCACATACCGGATGACGACGGCGGCCCAGAATGGAGACGAGAGCGATCCCTCAGCGTCAGCGGATGAAGACGGCGTTTTCCCTCCCCTGAACGTGACCTGCCGGACGATGACGAACAGCTCGCTGTTCCGGCACGAAAAGATTAATATCCTTGACTGGCAAAGGAACATCCTGAACGAGGACGTGCCCGTCGTTCAATATAATGTTTACCGCAAACGGTCCGACCAGGAAGATACCCAATATGATCTGATCGGCTCCGTCGCCGGCGGCCTATTCGAATATCAGGACCGGAAAGTGCCGCTCGGAGGGAAATATTATTACGTGATTACGGCCATCGTCGCGGCCGGAGACGAAAGCCGGAGATCCAACACGGCCAGGGAAGGCTCCTGACCCCCGGCCATGAAAGCGAGAATGAGAAAACGCCCGATGAGACGAACAACGATCTCCTTGGCCATGCTTGTCGGCGCCGTGCTGCTCATTTCGGTTTTCGCCCTGGTGAACCCCAGGACGGGCAAGCCGGGACAGGAGATCCCGCTTTTGTCCCCCTCCACTCCCATTAATATTTCTCATTCCGGCGCCAATTGCGATTATCCGCTTGTCGGGGTCGACGCCAACGGGGCCGCCTATGTCATCTGGATTGAATCCTTCAGCCAAATCAAGTTCACCACGAACAAGACCGGCAGCTGGTCCACTCCCCAAACGATCGCGGTTATCAGGTATTTCGGGGTTGATCCGGAGGGGCACAAGGATTTCTCGGTGGGCGCCTCCGGCGTCTGTCATATGGTGATCCGGGACCCCGATCCCGGCTTTACGCATTTCACGATTTATCATTCCATCTACGAAAACAACACCTGGTCGACTCCCGTGAACATAACGGATCAACCGGGAACGGCGACCTATATCGCCGGCGCTCTCAACCCGGCCGATTATTACTACTATGCTCTTTGGCAGGACGATTCAGTCCATATGTGGGATTTCTGGATGCGTTACCGGACGGCGGGCGGCAGTTGGGGACAGATCGGACAGGTGCTCAGCAATACGGGCTATCACCCCAACCTCGTCATCGGCGGCAACGGCAGAGCCCATCTTGTCTGGTCAAGGAATCCATCGGGATCGGCGAAGTATTCGAGAAACGACGACCCCCGCAACCCCAGCGGATGGACATCGCCGATCACGATCGTCGATAATTCGGGCATCGAGTGGAACAATGCCCGGCTCGATTGCGACAATGCCGGCAACGCCTATATCATCTGGAATGGAAATCTTTCGGGAAACGGCGAGATCTATTTCCGGAAAGTCGCGAGCAACGGAACGCTGGGCAGCGTGGTGAATGTTTCCCAGACCCCGGGAAATTTTCAGGAAACTGAAGTGGCCGATATCGCCGTCGACCGCCGGAACGGCGATATCTTCATCGCCTGGACGGAAAACGGGGATGTCTATTGGAATACCTGCCAGCAAGGAAACTGGGCCGGATCGCAGAAAATACCGAGCACCGGCGCGGCCTCGGGTCCGCCGGGGACAGCGGTGGATTCCGGCGGGAACGTCCATCTCACTTATGCGGCGGTCTCCGGCGGAGTCCGGCAGATCTTCTACACGACGACGTCCCAGGGACCGAACACCTCGACCACGACGAGCACCGGCTCCTCGAGCACAACATCCACGACGACGTCCACGACGACGTCCATCCCGGTCAAGCCCTATCCTCCGTTGAATCCCGCGCTGAGCACCCAGCTCGACGCGTCTCAAACCCAAAAGGTCAATACGCTGACCTGGCAGAGCAATCCCGCCAACGCCAACCTCGCCCTGAAGGAATATTGGATCTACCGCAAAAGGGCCAACATGTCGGACAGCGATTTCAGCCGTATCGCCTTAGTTCCGACGGGAACCTTTCAATACGTGGATCCGGGATTGCCGCTCACCCAGAGGTACACCTACGGCCTGACGACGCTTCCCACGGATCCCTACGGACTGGAGAGCAACGGCTCGGATTTCGTGACCGAGCTTGGCGCCTTTCAGCCCCTGGGCGTCGCCTGCAAGACTGTCGTCAACAATTCCCTGTTCCGGAGCGAGAAGATCAACGTGATCTCTTGGATAAGGAATCCGCTCAACGACGCGGTCACCATCGCCCAGTATAATATTTTTCGGAAAAAAACGAGTGAAGCTGACTCCGCGTATAAACTGATCAAATCCTCCGGGGCCGGCATCTTTGAATATCAGGACCGGAAACTGTCGTTCAGCGATCAATATCAATACGTCGTCACGGCCGTGGAAACAGGGGGATTCGAGAGCGCGAGATCTACTCCGGCCAGAGAAGGGACCTGACGGGCACTCTTGGAGGAAAACCCTTTTTGGGGTTTCCCTCCAACGGGAGCTTCGCTCCCTGCCACCCTTCCTTGGAGCATCGCGTGAACGCATTTTTACGGATAGGCCCTATTTATTAAATGGGGCGCCCCGGTCGGCGTCACCCGTTCTCCCCTCGCCCTATGATCCATAATGAAACATCGTCCTCGAAACTGGACTACGGTCGGGTACATCGCCGTTTGCCTTTATCCCCGATTTATGGCATAAATAGGGCCTATTTTTGCGCGCGAGCCGCCTATGATCCGCAATGATTGCGTCCATTTCAAAGGGGAAACGCCGTGCGTTTACGTTCGCTTATGCGAGGGATGCCCGAATTTCGAGCCTTTCGGGACGAAAATCCTCCTGATCAAGCGGGCGGCCATGGGCGACGTCCTCCGGACGACTTCCCTTCTTCCCGGCCTGCTGAGAAAATATCCCGGCGGCTCGATTTTCTGGGCCGTCGATGAAGAGAGCGTTGTCCTTCTGAAGCAAAATCCCCTTATCCGCCGCGTGGTTCCGTTCACGCCGGAACACTGGCTTCCCCTGTCCGCCATGACATTCGACGCTCTGATCTGCCTGGACAAGGACCCGGCCGCCACGGCCCTGGCGGCCAGCATCGAATGCCCCGCGAAATTCGGCTTCGGCCTGAACGAACATGGAAACCTTTCGATTTTCAACGCCCCTTCGGATTACGCGTATCGGCTGGGCGTCGACAACGATTTGAAGTTTTTCAAAAACCGGAAGTCCTATCAGGAAATCATCTATGAGATGGCCGAGGTCGAATATCGGGATGATCCGTACGTTTTCGTGCTGACCGACGAAGATCGAGCCAAAGCGCGGGGATATTTCAAGCGCCGCCGGATCCGGAAAAAGCGTCCGGCCGTCGGCCTCAACACCGGCGCGGGGACGAAATTCACGACGAAACAGTGGCCGTCAGGGCACTATCGCCGGCTCATCCGGCTTCTGACGGGCAAGATCAAAGCCGACGTTTTTCTGCTCGGCGGAGAGCGGGAGCGGCTTTTGAACCGGTCCCTCGAACGGGAGGCGGAGAAAAACGTCTACAATACGGGGAACGACCATTCCCTCCGCGAATTTTCGGGTTTCATCGAAGCCATGGACGTCGTCGTCAGCTCGGATTCGCTGGGGATGCACCTGGCTATCGCCCTCGGGAAAAGCGTCGTCGCCCTGTTCGGCCCGACATGCCCCCAGGAAATTTCGCTGTACGGCCGGGGAACGAAGCTCTTCGCCGGAGCGGATTGCTCTCCCTGCTATAAATCCGAGTGCCCGGATATGCGTTGCATGAAGGCGATATCTCCGGAGCAGGTCTTCGCCGAGATCGAGAGCATTCTCTGAGCTTTGCCGTGGCTGAGGTACCGAAGAAAACCGTCGTCATGATCCCGACGTACAACGAAGCGGGGAATATCCCGGCCCTCGTCCGCGAGATCCTGGCCCTCCCGATCGCGGGCGAACTTCAAGTCCTCGTGGTGGACGACGATTCGCCGGACGGGACGGGCCGTCTCATGGAAGAAATAGCCGGCCGCGAGCCGCGCGCGCACGTTCTTATCCGCAAGACGCGGCGGGGGCGCGGGGCGGCCGGGATCGACGGCTTCAGAGCCGCGCTCGAGATGGGAGCGGACCGCGTCGTCGAAATGGACGGCGATTTCTCCCACCAGCCGCGCTTCATCCCCGCGCTGCTCGCGGAAGCGGATCGGTGCGACGTTGCGATCGGTTCCCGGTTCGTCCGGGGCGGGGCGGGCTCCGACCGGAGCGTCGCGCGGAGGACGATCACCTGGTTCGTCCGGCGTTTCATCCGCCGGCGGTTCCGGACGGCGATCCGCGACGTGTCCTCCGGTTTCCGCTGTTTCAAGAGGGAGGCCCTGGAGCGGGTGGCCCTCGACGACCTCGTTTCCATGGGCCCCTCGGTCGTCCTCGAAATCCTTTACAAGCTGATCCTCATGGACGCGACGATCCGCGAAGTGCCCATCGTCTTCATCGACCGCGAGCGCGGACGGACGAAGCTCAATGCCTTGATCCTGCTCGAAACGCTCCTCATGGCCTTGAAATTCCCCAAATTGTACGGCCGCCCGCGAAAGGACAAGGGGTGAAGAGAGTCCTCCTCGTCTATCCGGGATACATCGTTCGCGAGCAGCCGCTCAACGTTCTTTATGTCGCGGCCGCGGTTCGAGCCGCGGGCCACGCGGTCGCGTTCTTCGATGTCACGCCTTTCCGCAAGCGTCCCCTGCGGGGAGATCCGTTTCGTCCGATGAAAGAAGCGTTCGAAGGGACGATCGACGCGTTCAGGCCCGACGTCGTCGGGTTCTCGGTCATGTCCGTCAATTACCTGATCGCGTCGACCCTGGCCGGCGCGGCCAAGGCCAAACGGCCGGAAGTCCTGACGATCTTCGGCGGAATTCATCCCACCATCGCCCCCGAAGAGACGATTCAGGATCCGGTCGTGGACGTCATCTGCCGAGGCGAGGGCGAGGGCTCGATGACCGATCTTCTGGCCGCCCTCGACGCCGGCGCCGATCACGCGGCTATCGCCGGTCTGTGGGTGAAAAAAGACGGTCAAATCACCCGGAATCCAGTCCGCCCGCTGGAGCAAGGCCTGGACGGCCTCCCTTTTCCCGCCCGCGACCTGCTCGACCGGCGGCGCCTTCGAGCCGAGCTCTACGGGATCAATATGCTGTCCTCGCGGGGCTGCCCGTTTCCCTGCGCTTATTGCCAGAACGAATATTTGATGGATCTCTATCGGGGACGGGGACGATTCGTCCGTTACCGCTCGCTCGACAACGTGTTCGCCGAGATCGACGAGGTCATCGGGACGTATCATCCTTCCCGTCTTTCGTTCTCGGATGAATCGTTCACGCTGCATAAGGCGCGCCTCGCGGAATTCTGCGAGCGCTATGCGAAACGGTATTCGATTCCCTTCCTCTGCCAGACTCGGCCCGACCTCGTCGACGAGGAGGTCGTCCGGACGCTTCGGGCCGGCGGCTGCGATTTCATCAACATGGCCATCGAATCCGGGAACCCGGAAATCCGGAACGGGGTTCTGGGGCGCGACATCCCGACCGGGAAGATCGTCGAGGCCTTCTCCCTCGCCCGCCGCTACGGCATCCGGACCGGAAGCTTCAACATGATCGGCCTGCCTAAAGAAGATATGCCCGCGGTTTGGGACACGATTCGCCTCAACAAACGGCTCCAGCCCGACCGGATCATGTGCACGGTCTATATGCCGTTCCTCGGGACCAAGCTCGGCGAGGACTGCATCCGGGACGGCTGGCTCGAGCATCCGATCGACGACGCCGAAGTCTATTACACGAACATCGCCATCAACCACCCCGGGCTGTCCGCGAAAACGCTTTTCGGATATCAGGGGTTTTTCGACTACTATGTCCGCCTTCCGAAGGCGCTTTATCCTGCGGTCCATGCCCTTCGCCGGATCTACCAGCTCCTGCCGCGGACGAACTACCGGCTTTCCCCATTGATTCGCGCCGCCAGGGAAGGTATCATTAATTTGGTCTATGATATGAAAAGAATCCTGCCCAGCCGGGGCTTTTTTATGAAAACGCGCTGACGAAGAACGGCTCTTGGGGCGGAGCGCGACAGCGGACGGAGCCCCGGGCTTTGCCCGGGGGTCCACTTCCGCGGCGAAGGCTCGTCCCTTGACACGAACGAAGGAGGTTCGGCCATGAAGATCTGTGTCACCGGCGGATCCGGCTTTATCGGAAGCCATCTCGTCCAGAAGCTGTTGGCCAAAGGCTATGACGTTTCCGTCCTGGACCTGCGCAAACCCGTTCAGGACGTCGAGTGGATCAGGAAAGATATCCGGGAAGACCTCGGCAATCTCTTTTCGAACTACAGCTTCGTGTTCCATCTGGCGGCTTTGGCCAACGCCCGGAAATCCTCGGAGGACCCGAAGCTCTGTCACGACATGAACATCAAGGGGACGCTGAACGTCCTGAACGCCGCCCTGAACGGCAACGTCGAACGCGTGCTGCTGGCCTCGAGCTCCTGGGTCTGCGGGGCGCAGGAGGGCGACATGGTCAACGAACGGAGCCCGTTCCAGCTGGACAACATCAACACCATCTACGGGGCCAGCAAGATCGGCCAGGAGCTCCTCTGCTTTTCGTTCTTCAGCGAATACAAGGGCCCGAAATACACGGTTTTTCGCTACGGTATTCCCTACGGCGAACGCATGTGGCGGGGCCTCGTCGTCCGGGCGTTCATGGAAATGGCCGAGCGGATTGGCGAACTGAGCATCATGGGCGACGGCAAGCAGTTCCGGGAATTCATGTATGTCGGGGACCTCGTCGACGCGCATCTCCATGCCTTGAAGCCGGTGGCCGAAAACAAGATCTACAACCTGACCGGGGGCCATCCGATCACGATCGAAGAGATCGCCAAAGAGGTCGTCAAACATTTCCCGGCCAAGATCGATTACATTCCCCAGGCGCGGGTCGAGCCGAAGATCAAACGCGTCCACAACTGGCTGGCCGAGAACGAGCTGGGCTGGGTGCCCAAGACGAAGCTGGAGGACGGCATCCGCATCTGCGCCGAGTGGTGGAAGACGCTGACGAACGAGCAGAAGCAGGAAGAGTACTGGTGCTGAGTGATCCATTTCGTTATCCCGTTTTACAATAACGAGATCAGCCTGGCGGAAAACGTCGGAGCTATCCGGTCCTTCCTGGCGAAAGAGCTCCCGGGCGAATTCGAGATCGTCCTCTGCGACGACGGCAGCACGGACGGCGCGCTCGCGGCGGCTCGAAATATCCAGCGCTCAGCTCCGGATGTCCGGGTCATCGGCTATGCCGCCAACCGGGGACGGGGGCACGCGGTCCGCTTCGCGGCGTTATCCTGTTCCGGCGGGCAGTTGATTTTTTCCGATCTCGACTTATCCCGGACCACGGACCTCCGACACATCCTGGATATGAAAGACCGGCTGAAGGACGTTCCCGTCGTCGTCGGCTCCCGGTTTCTCCGCGCATCGACCACGCGGCGCATCTGGCGGCGGGCCGTGATCGGCCGGGCGCACCGGTTCTTCGTCCGCTTTTTTTTCCCGGATTTGAAGATCAAGGATCCGGATGCCGGGTTCAAAGGGTTCGATCTGGGCCGGCTGCAAAAGATGAGCCGGGTCAGTCTCATGGACCGCTGGTCCTGGGACCTGGAGGTTCTCGTTATCGCCAGGGCCAACGGCCTGCCGATCGCCGAGATCCCCATCGATTGGAACGAAAGGCATTCCGCTTACGCATCCTCGGTCAAGATCATCCGGGATGGTTGGGAGGAATTCAGGGGGATGTTCCGAATCCGGGGAAACCTCAAGAAGGGCCGGTACAGGATCTAATCGACCTTCAGATTCTCCAGATACGCCGCGGTCCTCCAGTGATCACTTTTATCGGAGATGACCATGGCGTATTTGAATTTGAGAGTGATAATACAAGGGCTGCCGTCGGAGGGAAAGAAGCGGCCGTCGATTTCCAGCGTATTGTGGCCGTCGGGGAGCGTTTTGCGGCCCGCGAACCGATCATTCACGAAGATGTCGACGACCTGGGGAAAGTCCCCGCTCCAGTAAATGATGTCGGCAAAATTGAAGGGCGAATAGAGCTTCAGGGATATTTTCGACGATTCTCCGAGCGGCCGGTTGATCCGGAAACGGGCGTCTTTATCAAGAGCCTGCCAATTCCTGCCCGTCGCGCTTTCATGGGGGCCGAAGCCCGAAAGGAATTCCACGTCGTTTTTTTTCAACGCTCCGGGCGGCGCGGGAAGATCGAGGTCTTTTTCCCGGAGCGTCGAATCCAGATAGAGGCCCTGGGCGTCGAGAAAATATTTGAGGCGCACCCGCCGCTCCGGGGGATAGGGAACGTGGACCGAAAATTTTTCGCCCGGCCCGATGGGTGTGAAAGCGGCGCAGGACCCCGGGATCTCGACGTTGATCCGAAAGCCGCCCCCCAGGAGCGGGGGGCTGGCCGTGAAGCGGATTTCGAGATTGGCGGCCGTCGCTTCAATGCCGGCGAGCGTCACGTTGGGGACGTCGTCGGGCGGGTAGAACATATTTTTCCGATAGATGTATCCGTTGATGCCGGAGAACAGGAGGAATTGCCGGATCGTCTTTTTTTCGTATGTCTTATGCAGCCGGCCGAGGAGGGTTTCCAGCGCCTGCGCGTTTTTGTTTTCATCCGGTTCCCTGAGGAAAAAAATCCGGTTCGTGCGGACGCCCTCGCTGTCGCGGATCAGCCGGTAGTAGGGATATCTCTCGACCGTGGTTGAAGCGACGATAAGCCGCTCCCTGGAAACGGCATTGATGAGATAAGAGACCCAGTAATCGCCGTCCCAATACTTTTCCCCCGTGGCGGTCATGGCCGCCATGACATCCCTCAAATCCGCGTGCAGGTCCTTGATTTCTCCGAAATGGGCGAGGCTGGCTTTCGCCCCGCCCCCGAGAAAGACGAGAACGAAGAGCAGGCCCGTAAGAGCATAACGCGGGGCCTTTGGCTTGATCCACAGGAAGGCGGCCGCGAACAGCACGGGGAGAGCGAGATAAAGAACGTACAAATAGCGGATCGTCTCGTCGGAGCTCGACGCGGACAGAAGATAAACGGCTGTAAAAACCAGGGAATAGACGGCGAACAGGCTCGAAGACCTCAGCCTTTTCGTCTTTAGGGATGGGATGACGATTACGGCGAGGCCGAGGAGGAGGAGAGCGAGAGAGATGACGCTGATGAAGCCGGAGCCGGACGACAGCAATCCCAAGGTGAGGCGCCCGAGTCGGACGACTTTGTTCCCCTTCAGGAGTCCGGCCGTCTCTCCCCCGAACAGCATGCGCATCAGCGGGAAATGCCAATAGATCTCGCCGATGAAGAGGGGCAGCAGGCCGAGGGCGAAAGACCAGGCCAGAGTCCAATACCTTTTCATCCGGAATTTATAGCGCAGGGCGAGAAAGATCGCCGAGGTCAGGATGAAGACAATCGCGATCTGGTGCGTCCAAAACGCCAGCCCCATGACGAAACCCAAGGTTCCGAGGAGCCGATCCATACCCTGATCGTAGATCTTGCGGGTCAGAATGAAGATCAGGCTTCCGAAAAGGAAAACCACGGGAAAGCCCGATCCGATGTCGAAACTCGATAAGATGAGATGCTTGAACGGCAGGCAATAGAACAAACAAACCGAGGTCGCGAACCCGCTCGAAAAGAGGTTTTTGAGAAGAAAGAATTGGGCGAGGAGAAACGCCGTGAACGCCAAATAGGCCGCCAGCTTGACCAAAAGGATCGAATAGCCGAAGAGCCTGAAAAGCAGGGCGTAGTAGTGCTGGGGAAGGCTCCCTTGGAACCGGGCGCTGTAATAGTAGAGCGTCGGCATTTTGCCTTCGGCGATATGTTTTCCCTGGAGGGCGGGGATGGCCTCATCGCTGTCCATGAGGCCGTTATGATGGACGAGATAGGGAACGTGGACGGCCGTCGAGAGAACGAGAATGAGGGCCAGAGCGATTCCGTCTTTTGGAGATGGGAATCGGAGTTTGGGCGGCGCCGACTTGAATTTGGCGAAGGCGCGGATCGCGGTGATGAGGATCAGCGGGACCAGAGGAATGGCCGAAGAAATATGGATCTTCTTGAACAGGAGGAAGTTGTCCTTGAACCAGAGAAAGACGAACGCCGCGTAAAAAAAGATCTGCAGAAGTTTGAGGATATTCGCGGTCCGGCGGCTTAGAAGATTGATGGACATGAGTTGTTCGACGACCCGACGCCCGAGATCATAACCTAAAAAAAACGGCGATTCAAGGCGCGAAAAGCGAAAACAGCAGCCGTGATCCAGTCCTGGCGCGATGGACAGCGGCCGCGTTTCCGACTAAAATAACGGGGCCCAACCATGTCGAACACAATGCGCTATTACCGCCGGCTGGCCTCCGTTTTCCGGAGCTACAAGAAAAAACGGACGCGGCTTCCCTACCTTCCCTTGCGTCTCTGGATCGAGCCGACGAGCGTCTGTAACCTTCGCTGCGTCATGTGCCCCAACAAAGACCTCGAGAAGGCCCAAAAGGGAGATATGGACTTCGCCCTCTTCAAGAAGATCATCGACGAGGTCTCGCGGTTCGCCTTCGACGTCAATCTCCACCACCGCGGCGAGTCCCTCCTCCACCCGGATTTTTTCCGGATGATCGCCTACGCTCACGGCGCCGGCCTCGTCACCCGCCTCCATACGAACGGGACGATGCTCGACGAGGATAAATCCCGCCGCCTGATCGAAGCCGGACTCGATCAAGTCGCTTTTTCCTTCGACGGCTACGACGCGGAGACGTATGAGCGCATCCGGGTCAACGCCGATTTCGAAGAGACCGTCGGCCGCATCATCCGTTTTCTGGAGATCAAGAAAGAGCTTGGAGCCCGGAAGCCCGTGACGCTCATCGAGCTGATCGACCAGCCCGGCCTGCGCGAGAGCGTGGAGAAATCGCGGACGGCCTTCATGGCCAGGTTCAAAGGGCTGCCGCTCGACAAGGTCTTCGTCAAGGAGCCGCACAACTGGGCCGGCGAGACGGGAGAGGTCCGCGAGAAGACAACCTACTCGCCTTGCACGTTTTTGTGGCAGGCCTTGGTCATCTTCTGGGACGGCGAGGTCCTGCCCTGCGCCCAGGACTTCTTCGGCTATTACAAGCTCGGGAATGTCGGCGATTCTTCGATCGCGGAAATCTGGAACAACGACAGAATGATCGCGCTGCGTGAGAAGATCGTCCGCGGCGATATTGACGGCCTCAAAACCTGCGGCCGGTGCGACCGTCTCTGGCGGCGGCAGATCTTCGGGATTCCCAGGGAATACCTGGGCCGCTTCCTGCTCAAAAAAATGGAATGAGGCGAGGAACGACCGCCCCGCGCGCCGCGCTTTTTCGCGGCGCGGCGAACCCGTCCGCTAGACGGCCGGGGTTTTCAGAGACTTGACGAATTCTCCGTAGGGAATGATCCGGAATCCCTTGTTCACGATCGCGTCGAGCCTGTTGAACACGCACTTCCGGTTGTAATACATCAAAAAATTGTAGAACCGGCTGTCGTCAATGTCCGGATTCATGAAGCGTTCCTGCTCCATATCGATGTCATAAGGGTGGCAGTAGCCGAGGAGCGGCCTCCCCGAGCCGAGATATTTTTTGGCCGTCCGGGAAACGAACAATCGGGGCAGGACGCGAAAATAAACGCCTCCGGCCGGAGGGATGACGAGGGGACCGAACCGGGCGACGGTCATCGGCAATTCCCATAGGCCCTCCACCTTCTTCGGCTGAGGGCCGAATTCGGGCCAACCGTAAAACGGGTTCCTGGCGGGAAGGACCGAACTCGAATAGGCGAATCCAAGGTCCCTGAGAATAGGATAAGCCCAGGCCGTCGCCGCGGTCAAAGAAAAGATGGGCGCCCGGAAGCCTCGGACGTTTTTGACGCCCGCCTTCAGCAGGGATTCAATGTTCCGCTTGAGGTCGCTCTTGAATTCGTCCGGCGTTTGGCGGTCGAGCGGAATATGGCGAGACGTGTGGCAGCCGATTTCGTGGCCCGCCGCGACGATCTCCTTGATGAGGGCGGGATAAGCCTCCGCCACGTCGCCGACCGCGAAAAACGTGCATCGGCAATCATGTTTCTTGAGCCATTCCAAATAGCGCCGCGTATTCTCCGGGACCCGCTCCCGATATCGCCGGCCGTCCTTGACCTGGAAACGCACGTCCTCCAAATCGACGCTGAAAAGATAAATATTATCCATGGGCGGTTCCTTTAATGCCAGTCCGGGAAGAGGATTCTTTCGAATCCGGAAAAGAGGGGAATCACCCGTCGGGATTCCACTTTCACGAGAAAAAGCGACCAACGGCCTTGATTGGGGAAATGCTGGAGGCTCGAGCAGAAGGCGATATATTTGCCGTCGGGCGACCAGGCCGGTTCAGTCGCGTCGGACGGCGAATCGACGATGGCCTTGATGCCCGAACCGTCTTCGTTCATGACGAAGATGCCAAAGCGGCCCCCGGGATTGGCGCTGAAGGCGATCCGCGTTCCGTCGGGTGACCAGCGCGGATACTGGTCGCTCCAGGAATTGGCGGTGAGCTTCCGGATCCCGCCGGAGGTCATCCGGTAAATGTCGTCGTCGCCGTCCGCGTCGGATTGAAAGATGATCTTTCCGCGGAACGGGAAATCGGGCTTCAGGGCGATTTGGGCGGCAGGGGACGGCGGGATCTTTTCCGGATCTTCGGATTTTGGCGCGCAGGCCGCGGACCCGAGCCCCAACAAAAGGAGCGAGACGGCCAGCCCCGGAATCCTGTTCATCGGCTTTTTCATTTTAATGGAATGATCCGAAAAAGAAAATGACAAAGAGCGCCGAATAGGGCCCGACAAATTCAGGGTTTTTCGGTCTCGGCCAATTCCCGCCGGTCGGAGATCCTCAGGGCACGGCTCCCGAGGGCGTAGGAAAAATCCGGGAGAGACGCAGCCACCACGGCGCCCGCGCCGACGACGCTTCCCCGCCCGATGGATACGCCGTCGAGAACGATGACTCCCGCCCCGAGCCAAACGTCCTCGCCGATGGCGATCCCGCCCTTGTCGAGCGACGGCTGGAACATGATCGGCGCGGTCGTGTCGGTGATCCTGTGATTGCCGCCGGCCACAAGATAACACTCGCCGGCGAGGAAGGAGTATCGGCCCAGCCGGATCTCGGTCTCGCTGAGCAGGCTGCAATTGGCTGAAATGTTGACGTAGTCGTCGAGGACAATCGAGCCTTCCTTGCAGCTCAGGGCCGTGTTCCGGCCGATGTAGACGTTGGCTCCGACGCGGATGCCCTCGTTCGCCTCGCCCTTGGCGTCGAGGACGGCGTTATCGTCGATGAAGGAGTTGTCGCCGATCACGATCTTGTGCGGATGACGGAGAGTGATGTTGCGTCCGAAAACGACGCCTTTCCCCACCCTCTTCATGAGGCGGGGATAGAAGATCTTCCGGAGCCAGAGGCCGATCGCGCCGGGCGCGGCGCAGACGAACATGGTGACGAATTCGTATTTCAGAATCGCCCACAATCCCTTTCGGCCGATGAACAGGCTCCTGTATTTGGCGGAGAGGCGCCTGCTCCGGTCGATGAGCTCTTTCTGGGTGCTGGCGGGATACTCTTGAGGCATTTGATTTTAATCTAGCACAACCCTCTTTTTTTTTAAAGCCGGCCGTCGGCCCTGTACCAGACGATCGTCGCGGCCATGCCTTTTTCGAACGTCCAGGCCGGCGCGTAGCCGAGCTCCGCAGCCGCTTTCCGGATGCTCAACGGCTTGGGATGGATGAAGAAAGCCAGCCGCGAGGGGTTGAGCGGAGCTTCTTTCCCAATCATCGAGAAGACCTTGCCCATGGCCCATGCCGCGGCCTTTGCGGGGGCGAGCGGGAGCGAGATACGGGGGGGCTTCGTCCCGGCCGCCGCGGCGATGGTCTCGATCATCCGCTTCACGGTGAGGACTTCATTTCCGGCGAGGTTATAGATTTCGCCCGGCCTGCCCTTGTCCAGGCAAAGCAGGGCGCCGTCGATGAGATCATCGATGAAGACGGGCGATTGAAGCGTTTTTCCCTTGGCCACAAGGATCAGTCTTCGGCGGGCGGCGGCGCGGATGAGCTTGAACGTCCTCCGGTCGCCCGGCCCATAAACCCATCCGGGACGGACGATGACGATATTCAGGCCGTCCTTCGCGGCCTCCCGGGCGATCATCTCGCCTTCGAGCTTGGACTTGTCGTAAACGTCCCGGGGGTCGAGCGGATGGTTTTCGTCGGCGGCGAGGTTGTTTTCGACATGGCCGAGGACTCCGGCGGAGCTGAAATGAACGATCCTCCGGACGCCCCCGGCCCGGGCCGCCCGAAGGACGGTCCGCGTGCCCTCCGCGTTGATCGCGAAAAATTCCTTCCGGTCGATTTGCGAAGCGCCCAGGGCCGAGGCCAGATGGAAAAGAACGTCCGCTCCCCGAAGCGCGCCCTTGAGGAGATCGAAATCCCGGATATCGCCCGGGACGACTTCGATGTGTCCAGGGAGTGAAATGTCTTTCCGGTGGACGAGCGCCCGCACCGACCATCCGTCCCGGACGAAGCGGCGGGCCAGATGCCCGCCGATGAATCCTGAGGCTCCCGTGATGAAAACGCGCATCGCTCCGTATCCCGCCTCCGGGCTTCAGCCGGCGGCCCTGTCCAATGTTTCGGCGATCTTTTCCACGTATTTCGGATAAGTGTATTCCCGATCGGTCAAGCGCCGCGCTTCCCGCGCCCGGAGCTGCGCTTCTTCGGATTCGAGGGCGAACGAGAGGCCGTCGGCGAAAGCCTGCGGCTCCGGCGCCGCGAGGACCGCGATCCGCTCGTCCAGGACCTGGGTGTGGGTCCACAGATCCGTGGCGACGAGCGGTTTTCCGGATTTGAGAAAAGAATAGATCTTCAACGGCGTGTTCGTTCCGGATACGCGCGGCGAGACCAAAACGTCGCAGAGGGAAATATAAGCCGGCACCTGCCGGGGCGGGACTTTTTCGATAAAGACGATCCGGGCTTCGATCCCCAGTTCCCCGGCCTTTTTTTTCATGAGGTCGTGCTCGGGCTTCGACCCGCCGACGATCAGCAGGATCGCGGGGGAAGCGACCCGGGCGAAGGCCTCGACGAGGAGCGGGATGCCCTGGTAGGGTTCGAAATTCCCCGCGTAAAGGACGATTTTTTCGCCGCGCGGCGCGATCTCCCTCTTTCTCCGGGAGACCTCCCCGGCGGGCAGCGGCCGTTCTTCTAAGTCGTTGAAATCGATGAAATTCTCGAGCAAGACGGCCTTTTCGCCGAAGCCTTTTTTCCGGACATAATCGAGCAGGTCGCGGCAGATCACGATGACCGCCCCCGAATTTTTCAGGACGAATCGCTCCAGCCCGAGGAAAATCCCCTTCAGCGTCCGGGACTTCGAGAAATTGAAGTTCTCGAGCTGCTGGGGGAGGCTCGAGTGCATGTCGTAGATGTGCGGGGTGCGGAAGATTTTTCCGAGGCATGCGCCGAACCAGCCCGCCTCCTCGTGGGAGAAGATGACGTCGTGGCGACTTTTCAGGAGCTCCCAAAAAGCCCGGACGAAGAGAAACGCGTCGAGCGGGAGCTTGACGAGCGAGGGCCCGATCTTGATGGCCCGGACGCGGAGCGCGCGGGCGACGCGCCGGATCGTGGCGTTCTTGAAGGCGACGTCGTCTCCGAGAGGGTAGGTGATGAGGCTGACCCTGTGGCCCAGGTCGGACAGCGCCTTGATCCTGAAATAAATGCTGATCGGCGTCCCCCGCGGCTGGAAGAATGGCTCGGGGGCGAGCATGAGGATTTTCATGGGAGGCGCGTTCAGCTCTTTTCTTCCGAATCCGATCCGATCACTTCGCGGACGGCATAGATATGCTTTTCCACGGCTTCGTGATAGGCCCGGACCATGATCTCGCCCAGCAGGCCCATGGTGATGAATTGGATGCCGATGACGATCAGGAGAACGGCCAGAAGCAGGAGCGGGCGGTTGGCGATGCTTTGCTTGGAGATGATGCGCTCGTAGGACAGAACGCCGCCCAGCACGACTCCGGCGAGGCCGGCAATGAGGCCGAAAAGGCCGAAGATCTGGAGTGGCCGCGTCGAATAGCTCAGGAGAAACTTGACCGTCAGCAGGTCGAGGAAAACCCGGATCGATTTGGTGATATTGTATTTCGATTGGCCGTGGATCCGCGGGCGGTGGTTCACGGGCACTTCGGCGATGGCCACGCCCATGGTGCTGGCGATGGCGGGAATGAAACGGTGCATTTCGCCGTAGAGCTTGATATGTTTGACGACCTCCAGGCGGAACGCTTTGAGCGTGCAGCCGTAGTCGTGAAGCTTGACTTTCGTGATCTTGGAGATGAACCAATTGGCGGCCTTCGAAGGCAGCCGTCGCGAGACGAATTTGTCCTTACGCTTGATCCGCCAGCCGCTGACGATATCGTATCCCTCGCGGATCTTGGCGATGAGGAGCGGCGCGTCGGCCGGATCGTTCTGCAGGTCGGCGTCGAGAGTGATGACGATCCCGCCCCGGGCGAGATCGAACCCCGCCGAAAGGGCGGCCGTCTGCCCGAAATTCTTGCGGAGGCGGATAACCTTGACCCGGCGATCGCCGGCCTGGATTTTCGCGAGCGCGGCGAAGGACCCGTCCTCGCTTCCGTCCTCGATGAAGATGATTTCAATGGCGCCGGAGATCTTCTCGCAGGCCGCGGACAGCTCGCGGTAGAGGTCCGGGAGGTTCTCTTCTTCGTTGAAAACGGGGATGACGAAGGAGACGTCGATCTTTGAGGCGGTCATTTTCCCAGCCAATATATCACAAAGAAAATGGGGGTTCAACAGGGCGGGCCCGTCCGCCGATCAGCCCGGCAGCCCTCGCGGCCTTATTTGATATACCCCAGGGAGCGGAGCATATCCTCGTCTTTTTTGTCCACGCGGACCGCTTCCTTGGTCTTGACGACCTCCCGCGCCCGGGCTTCGAGTTTCCGCCGGAGGGAGATGACGGCGTCCGGCAGGTTCCCTTTGACGAACAAATCGTCATGCTCATCCGGGCCTTTCGTCAGGTCATAGACTTCGATCTGCTGTTTTTCCGGGGTGAAGATGAGATGCCAGGGGAAGGCCAAGAGCCCGAATTTGTCCCGCCAGGCCTCGGGCTTATACGTTTCCTCGAACACTTCCATGAGCGCCCCGTTTTCGAGCTTGAGAAGATCTCTTCCGAGGAACCGGGACGGGCTTTTCAAGCCCATGATGTCCATGACCGAGGGCGCGATGTCGAGCAAGGTGACGAATTCCTCGCGGACGGCGGGGCGGTTCGGCGCGGCGGGATCGTAAATGATCAGGGGGACTTTCAGGAACGCGTCCTGGAGAAAATGGATGTGTCCATAATATCGGATGCCGTCCTCGGTGAGGTATTCGCCCAGTCCCTCGCCGTGGTCGCCGACCGCGACGATCGCGGTGTTCTCGTCGAGGCCGAGGTCCTTGAGCTTGGCCCAAAAGCGGCCGATTTCCGCGTCCATGTATTCGACTTCCCGGCGATAGTTCTCCCGCATGGTCTTCATCGGCAGGATGAGCTTGCCCCTGAACGTCATCGTCACGGAGCGCGGTTTTCCGGCGTTGGAGACGAGGATGGCCGCGGTCCTTTTGAAAAAATAGGTCTGGTCTTCCTTCCAGAAGAAGAAGTCCCGGTAGCGATCGATCTTCAAGCCCGACTCGTCGGGGCTTTCGAGCTTGTACAAATCGAAGCGGGCGTGATAAGGAAATTCGTCGGAATCGTTCTTGACTTCGAGGCGGATCTCGTTGTCTCCCGTTTTCAAGGGCAATTCGGCCGTGTTGATCGTATAGTTGCTCAGGCAATAGGACCCGATGCGCCGGCCGTTGACAAAAATGTCCAGGTCGGCGGGCGCGCCGGGCGGCGTGTAAGGCTCGTGGGGGTCGGAATAATGGACCCAGAGGAAGAACGGCTTGTCTTTGTGGGACTCGAGCCAGGGAAAGACCCTGCCGTTGACTTCCCCGGCGCGGAGATACCAGCGGTCCGCCGGGAAGTCGTCGACATAGCTCATGAAGCCTTTGTTCAGGCCGAACGAAGCGCGGACGACGCCGAGAGAAACGAAGGCGGCGGTGGCGAAACCGCGCTCCTCGAACAAAGGAGCGAGCGAAGGCAGGTCTTTTTTGAGATCGAGGCTCTGGGCGTTATTGTAGTTTTTGAGGAGATGGGGAGGCTGGGAATAGAAGATGGAGGCGTGGGATGGCAGGGTGATGGGAATGAGGCTGTAACAATTCTTGAAGAGGATGCCCCGGCCGGCCAGGGCGTCGAGGTTCGGCGTGGCCGCGCCGCCCGGCGTTATGACGCCGACATGATCCGCCCGCAACGTGTCCAGGGTCATGAGAATGAAATTGCGGGGCGCGGTTCTCGCGCGGCAGGCCGAGAAAATCCCGGCCGCCAGAAGAAAGCCCAGCGCCAGCGCGAAATATTTGTTTTTCATCCGGCAAATCATTATTGATGATTCTTTGGGAATTGTCAAAACGCGCCCTGAACGCGTCATGAATCCCCGGCTTGCGGCCTGAGGGAGACGAACCCGGAGCTTTACTTGGAATTGAGGGATTGAGTTGACTGTCACCGAAATTAGGGCGGAGGCCGGTTGTTTCTCCCGCCGAATTCATGTATGATTTTTGAAGCCGCGGTATGGACAAAATCATCATCATTCCCGCCTATAACGAAGAGCGAAATCTCGAGGGCGTATTGCGGTCCGTCAAGCACGACGCGCCGGATTTCGACGTCGTGGTCATCAACGACGGCTCCACCGACCGGACTTCGGAAGTGGCCCGGAAATTCGATTTCGTCAAGGTCATTGATCTCGCGGAAAACATCGGGATCGGCGGAGCCGTCCAGACCGGATTCATCTATGCGCGGGAAGGCCCATACCGGCTCGCGGTCCAGGTCGACGGCGACGGCCAGCACAAACCGTCCGAGATCCCGAAGATCGCCGGGCCCGTGCTGCGCGGAGAGGCCGACGTGGTGATCGGATCGCGGTTCGTCGAAAAAGCGAAATTCCGCGGAACCTTCTTCCGGCGCGTCGGGATCAGGATCTTCCAGGTGATCAATTCCGTCCTTCTGGGAAAGCGGATCGCGGACAGCACGTCGGGCTTCCGGGCCTATAACCGGGCGGCGATCGAGATCCTGAGCCGGACTTACCCCGACGATTATCCCGAACCTGAAGCCATCTATATCTTGCGGAAGCATGGCCTGCGGATCGAGGAGGCGGCCGTCGAAATGGAAGGCCGAGCCGCCGGCAAATCCTCGATCACGTTCTGGCATTCCCTTTATTACATGATCAAGGTCTGTCTGGCTATTATCATCCTTATGGTGAGAAAGAAAGAAGACTGACGGAGAAAGCCCATGGACAACGTGCAAACCACCCGGATTCAAATCCTGGCCATCGCCGGAAGCGTGATTCTCATTTTCTTCATTCTGGAGCTTATCCGGCGGAAGCGGCTGAGAGAGGAGTTTTCCATCCTTTGGCTGGCGATGGGCGTCATTTTCCTCGTCCTGTCTATTTTTCGTGGCCTCCTCGACAAGTTCTCCTATATGATCGGTATCGGATATCCGCCGGCAGCGCTGTTCTTGATCTTGATCATGGGTCTTTTGTTCATCCTCGTCCATTTTTCGGTGGCCATCTCGGAGCTCAAGGAAACCCAGAAGAAGCTCGTCCAGGAGATCGGGCTTTTGAAAGCGGCCCTCGAGGACCGATCGAAGGGTTCGTGAGAACCTTGGAGCCCGCGCCCGTCCGATGAGTTGGCGACGCTTTGACGGATCCCTCGAACGACGCTGGGACGAGTTCGCGGCCGCGCATCCGGCCGGGCGAATGGTCCATCTGTCGGGCTTTAAAAAAGCCGTCGAGGATACCTATCATTTCGAGCCTTTTTACCGGGCGTACGTGGGAGACGGCGTTCTCAAGGCGGTTTTTCCCGGTTTTTTCCACAAGAGCCGGATCTATGGACGCAAGGTCGTCTCCCAGCCGTTCTCGGAGTACGGGGGAATCCTGATCTCCGCCGATATCAAGGCGGAGGAGAAAGAAGAAATCGTGGACGAATTTTGCCGGATGGCGGAGACGGCCCTTCGGACCAAGAAATTCGATCATCTCGAGATGCGCAACCCGACGGGACTGTCCGGCACGGTCTCGCCCCGTCTCCAGACGCGCAGGCTGTTCAAATACGCGGTGCGCCGCCTCGAAGATCCGGAGACCATGTGGAAAGCTCTGGACGCCAAAGACCGGAACATCATCCAGAAAGCCCGGAGCTACGGGCTGACCATCACCGAGGAACGCGGCGAAGAATCTCTTCGCCGACGATTCTATCCGCTGTATCTCAAGACCATGAAAAGGCTCGGGACGCCGCCCCATCCTTTGAGCTATTTTCTCCGCCTGGCCCGCTATCTCCGGGACGAGATGAAAGTCTTCCTGGTCTATTATCGCCGGCTCCCGGTCGCGGCGCTCATCGGCTGGGCCGTGGGCAAGACCGTGCACATCACGGACATGTGCTCGGACGCCGCGGCGTTTTTCCTGAAGCCGAACGATTTCGCCGTATGGGAGTTCCTTTGCTGGGCCACCGAGCGCGGGTATCGGATCTTCGATTTCGGCCCAGTCCGCTATCGCGGGCAGGAAATTTTCAAGAAAAAGTGGAGGATGGAGTTTTTGGATTATTCTTATGCCTATCTGTCCTTGAATCCGGGCCGGATCAGGAATCCGGTCTCGGACTCGGGCGGGATCATGGCCGCCGCGCCGGAGATCTGGAAGGCGGCGATGCCCGTGGGCCTCGGCCGGCTCATCGGACGATGCGCCCGGAAGGAGATCGGGCTCTAACATGACCGGAAACCGGCGTTCGGTCTGGGGCCGTTATTTCGACGACGTCTCCAGGAAGAAAGGAGACACGGAAGCGGCCAACAGGTATTTTTCGGTGAAAAATTTCCGCTTTCTCCGCGACGGCGTGTTGTCTTTGCTCGGCGGAGCGAGAAGCCTGAGGATCCTGGATGTCGGCTGCGGGACGGGCCATCTTTCCCTGCCGCTGGCCGGGGAGAATCGGATCGTCGGGGTCGATATCTCCCTGGAAATGCTCGCCTTCGCCCGCTCCAAGGGGCTGGCGGCCGTCCTGGCCGCCGCCGAAGACCTGCCGTTCCGGACCGGGAGCTTCGATGTCGTCCTGGCCAACAGCGTCATCCAGCTCATTCCGGACGGGGACCGCTTCGTCCGCGAGCTGATGCGGGCCGTCCGGCCCGGAGGCCGGGTCATCATCAGCACGATCAACGCGGAAAACGCGACGATGGGTCTTCTCCGCCGCCTGGAAAGAAAAAAATACGAGCACTTCCGCCTCTATCCGTTCGGCGAATTGAAGGCCTTGGTCGCGGCGGCGGGGGGCGTCGTGCAAGGCGCGCTCTTCCTTTATTACCCCTTTGGAGCCATGAAGACACTCCGCGGAAGCGAGGAGCCGGGGCTCATTCCCCGCCGGTTGGCCACCTCGGTCGTTGTCGACGCGGTCCGGCCGGAATGATTGAAATGAGGGCCGGCCTCGCCTATAATTTGGGAGTTTCATGAAAAGCACCGTCCGTTGGATCCGCGCGCATAAAATCGGATTCGTTTTGGCTTGCGTTTTCGCGGCCGGTCTTTTTCTCCGGATCTGGGGCATCGCCTCGGTTTACCAGAGGATCGACGACATCCCCATGGCCAAGCAGATCTATCACGCTTACCTTGGGGATTGGAAGCCGGACCCGATCTTTTTTTACCCCGTATTTTTCGCCTACATCGTCGGCGCCGTGATGAGGGTCATTTCTGGATTTCTGGCTTTCCTCGGCGTCCATCAGACTTCCGGGCCGTTCGAATTTACGCTCGACCAGGTCCTCCTCATAGCCCGCCTCGTTTCCGCGGCGATGGGAGCTCTGACGATCCTCATCGTGTTCAAGATCGGAAAAAAATTGTTCTCCGAGACGGTCGGCCTGGCCGCGGCCGTTTTCTTCGGTCTTTCGTTCGTCCATATTCTTCACAGCCATCAAATCGTCCTCGACGTCCCGATGACGTTTTTCTACGCGCTGACGTTTTACTTCTGCGTCCTGATCTTCCAAGAGGGCCGCTGGCCGCATTACCTGGCGGCGGCGTTCTTCGCCGGCCTGACGACGGCGACCAAATATAACGGCTTCTTCATCGTCTTCTCCATCCTCGCCGCCCATGTCTGGAAAACGCGCGAGACGCAGAAGAACCTCCTGAAAATCCTTTTCCATAAAAAAATCTGGGCCGCCGGGTTCGTCACGATTCTGAGTTTTTTCGCCGGGCACCCGTACGCCTTCCTGTGGTTTCAGACGTTCCTCCGTTCCACGAAGGAACTGGCGATGTGGGTCCATGCTCCGGAATGGTACACGGTCCTCGTCAAGCCGCAGACCCTTTGGGAAAAAATCATCGAAAATAAATATATCAAAGGGCTCGGAAACCTTTTTTCCGCCGAAGGCCTCGTCTTTTTTCTCCTGATCGCCCTGGGGGTCGTCTGGATCCTTCTGCGGAGGAAGAAAGAAACGATCTTCCTGTCCGTATCGGGGCTGATCTACTTTCTCGGGGCCTTGGGGTATGTCGGTTTTTCCAGGTATCGCGACCTCTCCGCCCTGGCTCTCTTCTATTCTTTTTTCGCCGCTTTCGGCTTGATGTTGATCCGCGATCTGCTGAGACCGTTGAAAGCCAAACGGGCCGCGTTCGCGGCCCTGGCCGGACTGGCCGTCGCCGTCATCGGCGTGCGGACGTTCGTCTATGGCTATTATCTCCACGAGGACGATACGACGCAGGTCGCAGAGCGGTGGGTCAGGAGAAACATCCCGGCCGGCAGCACGATCGGCCGGGAATGGTTCACTCCGGATTTCCCCGATCCCGGCGCCCGGTACAGAATCCGCACCCAGACGTATTTGTTCCAGGATTTTCCTCCCTTCGACAAGATCGATGTCGTCGAGTCCTCGAGCGCGAGCAACGGATTCTTCATGAAATACCGGAAATACTATCCCGACCAAGTCGCCGTCTATGACGATTTGGAGCGAAACCACGAACTCCTCAAAGACTTTTATTTCAAGGACTTCGAATATAAAAATCCCGAGGTCAAGATCTATAGCGGCAAGGTCGCCCGCCGAGCGAAACAGCGCCTGGACCTGCCTTTCCTGCCGGCCGATCCGAAGCCTCTCCGCGAATTCGATTTCGTCGACGGCTCCCCTTACGGAAAAGACGTCAATGCCTTTTATCTCGCGGCGGGCGAGCGCGTGGAGCGGATCTTGGTCAGCCGGACGAAGATCCGCCGGCTGGCGATCTTTGTCGGAGGTCCGGAGAGCGACGGCGAAATCACGGTCCGAAACGGCCGGCAGAAGAAAACCGTCGAAATCCGGAAAGGGCGTGACGCTTTCATCCCGCTCGAACCGACACGCGAATTCCCGTTCTTTGACTATATGTACAAGGTCGACGTCCGGGCGTCCGATCAAATGGCCGGCGCCTTCGTCAAGGTCCTCCGCGACGATTTCGATATCGCTCTGGAATACTTTCACGCCCGGGATTATTCCCGCGCCCGGGAATCCTTCCTCCGGGCCTTGGATGCCCCTCCGCCGGGAACCGCGGACGCGGAGATTTATCTGTATCTCGCTCACTGCGCGAAGATGACGGGAAAGCCCGACGAGGAACGCCGCTTCGCGGAAAAATTCTCGGCCGATAAGCTCGCCTCGCGCATGACATCCGTTTATCGTTCTCCGGTCGGGGGAGACGAGTGGGACAAGGATTTCTGGTCTCTTTCGGGAGTCAACGTGCCGCTGTTCCTGTCCACGCAGACGATCCTGATCGACGACGACCAGTTCACGTTCGAGAACGGATCGGCTTTGGAGTCGGACGCATTCTCGAACCGCAAAGCTTGGAGGGCATCTCCGGGGGCGGGCGGAGCCTTGACCGCGACCTCCGTGGAGAAGAGGCTTCCGCCTTCGGCTTACAGGGCGGAGTTCTGTTTTTTCAACCCTTCCGCTCTCAAGGGCGAGATCGGGCAGGCGGACATCCTTTTCGGGAAGGACGGCTCCGAGGAGCGAAGGACGTTTCCCCTCCGGTTGGAAACACCTAGAGACGATCGTGTTTCCCGCGCCGTCGTGAATTTTAAAAAGGACGGGTACGCAGGCGCGGTCAGATTCCGGCTGCGGCTTTCCGGTTCCGCCGACGTCGCTTTCGATCGTCTCGAACTGTCGCCGGATCTGCGGGCCATGAGCGCGGACAAAGGCGCGCTGTTTCAAGATTATCTCAAGTAAAGCCCATGCCTCCAGAGTTCTCCTGCACACTATGCGGCGGCCGGTTCCGGCGGGCACTATTTTCAGTTAGAGGGTTTAGTTTTCTACGGTGTCGGGATTGCGGCTTGATCCAGATGGATCCTTTCCCCGAAGATCGGGAGGCCGGCGAAGATTACGCCGGCTTCGACTTGAATACCTATCGAAAGTTCATGGTCGCTTTCCGCATACCGCAGTATGAACGCGACATCTCTTTCCTCCGGGAATACGCACCCGGAGGCCGTCTTCTCGACGTCGGCTGCGGGACGGGCGAATTTTTGGATGTCGCCGGGCGAAACGGGTTTCAACCCTACGGCCTCGAGCCTTCGCGGAAAGCCTATGACATCGCCCGAAAGGGCCGCAAGGTCGTCCGGGGAGAATTGCGGAACGTGGAATTCAAGGAGGAATTCTTCGACGCGGTCACCCTCTGGTCGGTATTGGAACACATCCCGGCGCCGTCGCCTTTTCTCGGGCGGATCCGCACGATCCTGAAAAGGGGGGGGATCCTAGCCCTCCGGCTTCCGGACGCGAAGGGGCTTCTTACCTCGCTCGCGTTGTGCCTTTATAAGATTTCCCTGGGGCGCATCGCTTCGCCGCTGAGCGTCCTTTATCAGCTCGATTGGCACTACAAACACTTTTACGGATATGACCGGCGGACGGCGGGCCGCTTGCTGGACGCGAACGGCTTCGAGGTCATCGGCCTCCGTTCGGAGATCGGTTTCGATTATCGCAGCCTCGACCTCAGGCTGGATTACATCTCCGGCAACCGCTTCGCCCGGAAGGCCGTCCGGGGCGCGCTGGGGGCGGTCTCGATCCTGGCCAAGCTCCTGAGGAAAGAGGACGAGTTGGTCCTGATCGCCCGGAAAACCTGACCGGACATTCTTGGAGGAAAACCCTTTTCGGGGTTTCCCTCCAACGGGAGCTTCGCTCCCTGCCACCCTTCCTTGGAGCATCTCGTGAACGCATTTTTGTGGTCAGGCCCTGTTTATAATATGGGGCGCCCCGGTCGGCGTCACCCGTTCTCCTCGCTTTATTTTTTTATTTCACAGAAGCACAGGATATGCTGCTCGGAACCCGTCCGAGCGCGAGAGCGGGCATGGTTCGGAAAAACGCAGTTTTTCCGAGAGCTCGAGAGCGAGGCCGAGCGGATTTTCCGCGCTGGGGAAAATCCGCGTGGTGACGAGCAGCGTATCCTGTGCGCTCCCCGACTGGTATATTAAAAATGTTCGACGGTCAATTCTGCCCTCTATCCCGCGCACATATCCTAATCTCGGCCGATCTCGCCTTGACAGGCTTGATTTTAAATGGTAAAAAGGGTCAACTGCGGATGAGATTGAAGAGAAGGGATTTTATCCGGATCGGCGGTGCCGGTCTGTTTCTCGCGGGCCTGGACCCGCTCAATATTCTCGCGGCCTCCCCGCCGCCGTTGAACCCGGCCTCCCCTTTTTACGAGCAGCTGGCCAGCGAAGAATTTCCCTTCCCCTACGACGATGCGGTTTTCGACGCCGCCGAGCGGATAGCGAATGTCCGGAGAAACCCGAGCGATACCAAAACCTGGCTGACGGATCTGAACTTGCTCGTGAAAAGCGGGAAGCGGCTGGATATCAAGGTTTATGTCGCAGACCGTCGCGAAAACCTGGCTAATCCCATGGATCTTCAATCATTTACCGGCGTCCAGGGCTCTTTGGACACGCAGCTCCGCGGGTACGACAGCGCCCGGCTGTATTATCAGGTCCAGTATCGGGAAGGACAAGGGGCCTGGAAGTCCCTTTCCCCCCGGAGTTTCAAGCTTCCCAACACCAGTTTGCAGGACGGGGGACAGTTCCAGGCCATTTTTTTGGGAGATGATCATAGTTTCGACGATGCCGATTTTGTCGTCTCCCCCGCAGACATACAGTCCAAGATCACGGGCGATTTTTTTTATCAATTTCATCAGGAATTGAAGGCCAATCCCTCCTGGGAACCGTCTGACCCCTGGAATCAATTCGTGTTCTCTTTCGCGTTGGCCAAGGCTCAACGCCACATCCTCTCTTCGGAAGACCCGGACTTTTTCGTCAACCTGGGTGATTCGAACGGCATTGGCGCCGGCTACAAATGGGAAAGCTGGGGCCTCCCTTACAAAAATCTCAGCGATCAAGATTACGAATATATCGCGAAAACCCTCTGGTACAGGTCGAGGAAGATATTTTCCGCCATCACGCCGAACATCCCGGTCTATTGGGCCCTCGGCAACCATGACGGCGACGAGAACTGGAATGCGGCCCGGTTTCGGTCGAAATACTGGCGGCAGAAAGTTTTTGCGCTGCCGGGCCAGACGACGTATTCCGAGGGCGGCCATCCCGACGGCAATTATTATGCGTTCTCCTGGGGCGCGGATAAAGACAATCGCGGCGGCGCCCAGTTCATCATCCTCGACGTCACGGGGTTTACGGGAAACGAACCGGTCAAAGCGCAGGATTGGACGCTGGGCGCCGAACAACGCCAGTGGTTCGAGAACGTCCTGAGCAAAAACGATCATGATTGGAGCTTCGCCTGCTTTCACCACGCGCTCGGCGGCTGGCCCAAGGGTTCGAACGAGAACGATTCCAGCATTGCCTACGGACGGGGGCCTCTTTTCACCGAGCAGGATTATTCCAATATCGCCGATCCGGCTTTGGTCGAGCAGGTCGCCCTGACGAATCTCGGGAAACAATACGGCCTGCGCGGTTTTATTTACGGGCACGACCATATTTTCAAAGTCATGAGGATCGGCGAGAGCTCCAACAAAAAAGACCTCCTCGGCGTCTGTGTCGGCTCGACCAAATCTATCGGAGAAGAGGAATGGTGGAAGGGAACTTACTGGAAGAGATTCTACGGGGACGGGTTTAAATCCAACCCCGATTTCTTCGGCCCTTCCGGTATTACTCGGATGACCATCAATAGCGACAAAGTGAAGATCGATTACATCTGCACCAGGCGCACGTCTCCCGCTTCCACTAATCTCCCCGGCGGAGGCAGCGAAAACACCATCTATGCCAGCGCCGTCACGGTCAATCCGCAGCCGTCCATCGATGTGGACAAAACGTCTATCACTTTTGAAACGACGGAGAGGAGTTCGCTTCCTCCGCCCAATCAGATCCTCAAGGTCCGCAACGGCGGGGGACAGGTCCTGAGATATTCGGTCAACGCCTCTCAGGATTGGATCGCGGTCAACCCTAACGCCGGAAACTCGTGGGCTTCCTGGACGGACGTGACCGTCTCCATTACTGCCGGAAACTCGATTGCCGGGACCTATAATGGGACGATCAAAGTCGAATCCTCGACGGCTTCCAACGGTTCGATCCAGATTCCCGTCCAGTATCTGGTCAAAGAAGCCCCTCTCTACATGCCTCTGAATTTCGCGGGGACGAGGATGGGGGGGGCCTACTCCACCTCGAGACAGGACGCCATCATCCTGACCTGGCAGGCCAATGGGCTCAACGCGAACGTGACGAAATACCGCCTTTATGTTTATAACAATCTCGGGGCCCGGACCAAGATCGGCGAGACGGCTCCTTCAACGCTCAGGTTCGAGTTCTACCCGGCCGACAAAAACAAGAGCTATAAGTTCGACGTCGCTGCCGTCAACGACCATGGCCGGGAGGGAGAATCGGCGGCGACGACCGTGGCCAAGAACTTCTAGCCGCAGCTGAACCAGAATCATGGCCGTGATGTTCCGGTCGGCGGGGATCTGAATTGACATTTCCGCCGGAAAACTGATAGACTTTTTGAACGCTCATGAACGAAAATCTTTGGACGCGCTGCAACAACTGCCAGAAGATCCTTTATAAAGAGGACATCCTCGAGAACTTTTCCGTCTGCCCGGCCTGCGGTTTTCATTTCCGTCTGTCCGCCTCCGAGCGTCTGGCGATGCTCTTCGACGAAGGCCGTTTCGAGATCGTGGACCACGGCATTTTCCCGCTCGATCCGCTCAAATTCGTCGACAGCCAGAGCTACGCCAAGCGACTCCTGGATAACCAGAAAAAAACGTTCCTTCCTGAAGCCGTCGTCAACGCCGTGGGGACCATGGGAGGCATCAAAGTCGTCATGGCCGCCCTGGATTTCGCTTTCATGGGTGGAAGCATGGGCTCGGTCGTCGGCGAAAAAATTACCCGGGCCGCCGAACGGGCGCTCAAGGAAAAAATGCCGCTCATCATCGTCTCGGTCTCCGGAGGCGCCCGCATGCAAGAAGGGGCGCTGTCGCTGATGCAGATGGCGAAATCGAGCGCGGCCCTCGCCCGCCTGGAGGGGGCCGGCCTGCCGTTCATCTCGGTTCTCGCCGATCCGACGACCGGAGGAGTGACCGCGAGTTTCTCCATGTTGGGGGATATCAACATCGCCGAGCCGAACGCCCTGATCGGCTTCGCCGGCCCCCGCGTGATCGAACAGACGATCAAGGAAAAATTGCCGAAAGGATTTCAGCGGTCGGAATTCCTGCTCAAACACGGTATGCTCGACGACGTCGTGCCGAGAAAAAACCTCAAAACGTATATCGTCCGGGCGATCCGGCTGTTCCTCAACCGGGAGCAATGAACTCTTCGCGGTGCCGATCCTATCTTCAGGATCTCCAGCGTTTCGGCATCAAGCTCGGCCTCGAAAACATCTCCGCCGTCTTGTCTTCCTTTCATCATCCGCAGCGCTCTTTCCCTTCCGTTCACGTGGCGGGAACGAACGGCAAAGGGTCCGTCTGCGCGATGCTGGCGGAAATCCTGTCCCGTCACGGCCTGAAGGTCGGCCTATACACGTCACCCCACCTCGTCAGGGTCGAAGAGCGCATCCGGGTCGGGGGCCGGTTGATCCCTCAAAAAGATTTTTGCCGGCTGACCGGCGTCGTCAAAAGGAGGATCGAACGCCTCTTGGCCCAAGGGAAGCTGGGCGCGCCCCCCACGTTTTTCGAGGTGCTGACCGTCATCGCTTTTCTCCATTTCCGGGAGAGGGAAGTCGATATCGTCGTGCTCGAAACCGGGATAGGCGGGCGATTTGACGCGACGAACGTCGTGACGCCGCTTGTGTCCGTCATCACCAACATCTCCAGCGACCACCGGGAACATCTGGGGACCACGCTGAAGCAAATCGCGTTCGAGAAGGCGGGGATCATCAAGCCGGGCGTTCCCGTCGTCAGCGGGATAGAACGCGGAGTCGCTTTTCGGGTCATCCGAGCGCGCGCGATCGAAGAAAAGGCCCCCGTCTTCTTCCCGTACGGCAGGGACGGCCGCTTGACCGCGGAGAAAAGACGAGGGCGATACGTTTTTCGTTTTCGGCACGACGGCGAAACGTTCCGTTTTTCGCCCGGGCTTCGCGGAGAGCATCAAGGAACGAACGCCGGCGTCGCCATCACCGCGGCGAGCGTTCTCGACCGGACGTGGAGACCGCTCGAGAAAAAAAAGATCATCGAGGGCGTCGAGAGGGTCGAATGGCAAGGACGCTTGGAGACCTTTTCACGAAATCCCCTGGTCCTCCTCGACGGCGCCCATAACGAAGCCGGCGCGGCCGCCCTCAAAAAATATATCGAGGATTTTTGCCGCCGGCCTCTCGTTATTGTTTTTGCCATGATGAAAGACAAGGCCGTCAAGCGCTTCGCCACCCTTGTCTTTCCCCTCGCCCGAGAAGTGATCCTGACGTCCATGCCCTATCCCCGCGCCGCGACGCCGGCCGAAGCCCTGAGTCTTGTCCGGCCGTTCGGGCGGGAGTTTGTGATCGAACCTTCCTTGAAAAAGGCCGTGGCGCTGGCTCGGACCGTGGCCGGTCGCCGCGGCACGGTCCTCATCACGGGTTCGCTTTTTTTAGTCGGGGAAGCGAAGAAGCAGAGACTCGGCGGAGGGTGAGGAGGCCATAAGGAGGCGAGCGCCTCATTTCATTATTCACGGAGCATTTATGTATTTGCGAGGGCTGGTTGGCGGCAAAAACCGTCTGAGCGGCGAGCGAGCACGGACCCGCTTTATTATTTATAGCGAAGGGGCAGAGGGTAAGGAGGCCATAAGGAGGCGAGCGGGCACGGACCTGCTTCGCCTAACGAAGCAGGGAGCGAGCCGACGCCAGAGCCGGGTTCCTCGCCGGGGAAACCGGCGTGCCGACGGCCCTCTGCCCCAAGCGTGGCTTGAGTTTTTGCCCCAAAAATGCTATTTTTAGCCCTTAGCGTAGAGGTCTAGATAGCTATCCTATGCTTCAAATCGACGCGACGTTTATAGTCATCTTTTTTGTCGTCTGGATTCTCGTTTTCATCCTGTCGAGGGTCTTCTGGAAGCCCATGGTCAAAGTCGTGCGAGACCGGGAATCCCAAGTCAGGGGAGATAAGGAATCTTTTGAGAAGAGCACCGAGGCCTGCAAACTCGGCCTCCTGGAAATCGACAAGACCTTGACATCCGCACGGGCCGCCGCGGAAAAAGCGCGCGATGGCATCGAAATCGAAGCCTTGAAAGAGAAGTCCCGGATTATCGCTGAAGCCGGCTCCCGGGCCAAGGATGAAATCGAAAAAGCGAAGGCCGAGCTCCAAGCGGAAATCTTCCGTCTCAAACGGGAACTGGAAATCGAGGCGGAACGCTTGGCCGGCCGGATCGAGCAGAGGCTTTTGAACTGATGCCGGGCAAAAAGCCGGTCCTGGCCGTTCTTCTGGTCATTCCGTTAATCCTGAACATGACCGCCGGAGAAGGATCGAAGGCCTCCGGCGCGGGCGAGATGATCGGCAAAATCATCAACTTCGCCGTCCTGTTCGGCGGCCTGTTCTTCATTCTGCGCAAACCCCTCCGCGATTACCTGGCCAAGCGGACCAGGGACATTCAATCGGCCCTGACCGAAGCCCGCGATGCCCGGCTTGAAGCGGAGCGGAAACTCGATGACATACGGCAAAGAATCGCCCGCCTTGAGGACGAAGCGGCGCGATTGAGGAAGGATGCCGAACTCGAAGGACTGAAGGAAAAGGAGCGGATCGAGGCCCTGGCCGAAAAAGAGGCGGGGCGGATCCGGTCATTCACCCGGCAGGAGATCGAGTCGCAGCTCAAAGCGGGGATCCAGGAACTCAAGGAATTTACGACGGAGAAAGCGGCCTCTCTGGCGGAGGCCGGCCTCAAGGACAAAATCACAAAAGAGGGCCAGTCGGTCCTCATCGATAAGTCCATCGAAAAGCTGGCGGACCTATATGAGAAATCAAGTTCTGGTTAGGCGCTATGCCGAGGGCCTGGCCGGGGCCCTTAAATCCATGGAGGAATACAACGCGGTGCGCCGAGAGTTGGCCGAATTCTCGGACCTTCTCGAAACGAACGCGAATCTCCGGGAGGCGCTCCTCCGCCCTTTCCTTCCCGCGGAAAAAAAGACAAGGATCGTTCAGGACGTCCTTGACCGGCAATCCTGCCTGGAAAAGACGCGGCGCTTCATCAATCTTCTTCTCCGGCACCGGCGGATGGAGATCCTGTCTCCGGTCCTCCGGGACCTCCCTTCCCTGTGGAACGAGCATCAGGGCGTCGTCTCGTTCGAGATCCGCTCGGTGGTTCCCGTCGAGGACGGCCAGAGAATCAAACTCGAGGCGGAGCTCCGGAAGCTCGAAGGACGTCCGGTTTCATGCACTTATGTCCTCGACCCGGGGATCGTCGGCGGGCTTTACATCAAAAAGGGAAACATGGTCTACGATGTCTCCCTCAAGGGGCAGCTGGAGCGATTGAAGGAAATCATCAGGGAAAGGTAGAACGCCATGGCCATCAAAGCGGATGAAATCAGCAAGATCATTCAGAGACAGATCGAGGGGTTCGAGACCGAAGCCGACGTGAGGGAGATCGGGACGGTCATCTCCGTCGGCGACGGCATCGCGCGCATCCACGGGCTGGACCGGGTCATGTACAATGAGCTGCTCGAGTTCCCCCACGATGTCTTCGGCCTGGCCTTGAACCTCGAGGAAGACAGCGTCGGCGTCGTGCTTTTAGGCGAGAGCCACCTCATCAAGGAAGGCGACATCGCCAAGAGGACCCACCGCATCATGGACGTCCCGTCCGGGCCCGCGCTCGTCGGCCGGGTGGTCGATCCCCTCGGAAAACCCCTGGACGGCAAAGGGCCGATCAAAACGGACGTCTTCCAGGCCATCGAACGCCTGGCCCCGGGTGTCGTGGACCGGCTTCCCGTCCGCGAGCCGCTCCAAACCGGGATCAAGGCCATCGACGCCATGATCCCCATCGGCCGCGGCCAGCGCGAGCTCATCATCGGCGATCGCCAGACGGGGAAATCGGCCATCATTCTGGACACGATCATCAACCAGAAGGACACGGGCGTCATCTGCATCTATGTCGCGATCGGCCAGAAGAACTCGACCGTCGCCTATTTCATCAAGACCCTCGAGGAATTCGGAGCGATGGACTATTCCATCGTCGTCGCCGCTTCGGCGAGCGACTCGTCCTCGCTCCAATACCTGGCGCCCTACAGCGGCTGCGCCATGGGCGAATATTTCCGCGACAACGGCCGCCACGCGCTCATCATCTACGACGATCTGTCCAAACATGCGGCCGCCTACCGGGAAATCGCGCTCCTCCTCCGCCGGCCGCCGGGACGCGAGGCCTATCCGGGCGACGTGTTCTACCTCCATTCGCGCCTCCTCGAGCGGGCGGCGAAGCTCAGCGACAAACTCGGCGGCGGCTCGCTGACGGCGCTGCCGCTCATCGAGACGCAGGCGGGCGATGTCTCGGGATATATCCCGACGAACGTGATTTCGATCACCGACGGCCAGATCTATCTCGAGCCCGAGCTCTTCAATTCCGGCGTCCGGCCGGCGATCAACGTCGGGATCTCGGTCTCGCGCGTCGGCGGCCACGCCCAGATCAAGGCTATGAAGCAGGTTGCCGGCAAGCTCCGCGGCGATCTCCAGCAATACCGGGAACTGCTGACGTTCGCCCAGTTCGGGACCGAGCTGGACCGGATCAGCCAGGCCCAGCTCGACCGCGGCGAGCGCCTGACCGAGATCCTCAAGCAAAACCAGTACGCGCCGATCCCCGTCGAAAAGCAGGTCCTGATCATTTACGCCGGGAACCGTGGATTCCTGGACGCGATCAAGGTCGACCGGATCCAGGAATACGAGATGAAACTTCGCGCTTATATGGACAAGGAGCACGCCGAGATCCTGACGAAACTGCGTGAGCGCAAGCAGATCGACGTCGCTTTGGACGAGGCCATCGGCGCGGCCCTGACGGAGTTCAATCGCCGGTTCAATGAGGCCGCTGTCTGATGGCCACCCTCCTCGACCTTCGTCGCCGGATCAAAAGCGTGAAAAACACGGAGCAGATCACCAAGGCGATGAAGACCGTCTCGACGGCCAAGTTCAAAAAGGCGCAGCGCGGCCTTTTCGAAGGCCGGCCGCTCTGGCATGCCGCGCCGGACCTCCTGGCCAGGATATCGCGATGGGCCGGGGCCCGCGCTCATCCCCTGTTCGCCGTCCGGGCCGAAAAGACGATCCACGTCATCGTCATCACTTCGGACAAGGGGCTGTGCGGCGCGTTCAACTCGAACCTCCTCTCCCGGACACTGGAATTCGCGGAAGCCAAATCCGGATCGTGCCGCGTCCGCCTCGCCCTCGCCGGCAGGAAGGCGGCGCATTTCTTCAAGAAATATCCTTTTCCCGTGGATTGGGCGTACATCGGAAAGGTGGACAAGCTCGGCCCGGCGGATATCGGACAGCTCGCCCGGCTCGTGACGCGACTCTACGCGTTCATGGAGACGGACGGCGTTTACATCGCCTACAACGAGTTCAAGTCCGTGCTCGCGCCGCGCATTTCGATCGCGAAGGTCCTTCCCATTGTTCCGGACCCCGGCGTTCCGGCGCCGCCCGAGGCCGGGGCTCCGGATTGGGAGCCGGCCGGGACCGTCCTTTTCGAGAGCCTTGTCCCCCGCTACGTCGAAGACCAGATCAGCCACGCCTTCTTCGAGTCCCGGGCCGCGGAACAGGCGGCCCGGATGATGGCGATGGACAATGCCTCGAAGAACGCCGAGGAGCTGATCGGCGGCCTCGTCCTCGTCCTGAACAAGATCCGTCAGGCGGAGATCACCGGGGAGCTGCTCGAAATCATGACCGCCGTGGAAGCCTTGAAAAAATGAAAACCGCGTTTGGAGTGACCCATGAATGAAGCCGAGAAACAGGAGCGAATCGGAACGGTCGTCCAGGTCATCGGGCCCGTCGTCGACGTTTCGTTCAAGGGGCTGGAGCTCCCCGAAATTTACACCGCTATCCACATCACGAGCGAAGGGTTCGAGTCCCCGCTCCCGGTCGATATCATCGTCGAAGTCGAGCAGCACCTGGGCGAGGATATCGTCCGTTGCGTTTCCATGCACCCGACGGACGGCCTGGCCCGCGGCATGAAGGCCGTGGACACGCGCGGACCGATCATGGTTCCGGTCGGAGTGGAAACGCTCGGCCGGATCATGAACGTCATCGGCGAGCCCGTGGACCATATGGGGCCGATCGACGCTAAGAAAAAGTACCCGATCCACCGCTTGTCGCCGACCCTCGAGGAGCAGAGTACGCGGCTCGAGATGTTCGAGACCGGGATCAAAGTCATCGACCTCATCCAACCTTTTTTGAAGGGCGGGAAAATCGGGCTGTTCGGCGGCGCCGGCGTGGGCAAGACCGTCATCATCCAGGAGCTCATCCACAACGTGGCCAAGAAGCACGGCGGCTATTCCGTCTTTGCCGGCGTCGGCGAGAGGACGCGCGAGGGAAACGACCTCTGGCTGGAAATGAAGGCGTCCAAGGTCATCGAAAAGACTTCCCTCATCTACGGCCAGATGACCGAGCCGCCGGGGGCCCGCCTCCGGGTGGGGCTGGCGGCCCTTTCCGTCGCCGAGTATTTCCGGGACGAGATGAACCAGGATCTTCTTCTCTTCATCGACAACATCTTCCGTTTCACCCAGGCCGGATCGGAAGTGTCCGCCCTTCTCGGGCGGATGCCGTCGGCCGTCGGTTATCAGCCCAACCTGGCCACGGAATTGGGCGAGCTCGAAGAGCGGATCACCTCGACCAAGAAAGGCTCGATAACATCCGTCCAGGCGATCTACGTGCCGGCCGACGACTTCACCGATCCCGCGCCGGCCACGACCTTTTCCCACCTCGACGCCTCGACGAGCCTGGATCGGGCCCTGACCGATATGGGCATTTATCCCGCAGTGAACCCCTTGGCTTCTCACAGCCGCATCCTCGACCCGAACATTATCGGCGAGGAGCATTACCGGGTCGCCCGCCGGGTGAAGGAGATCCTCCAGAGATACAAGGACCTCCAAGACATCATCGCCATCCTCGGGATCGAGGAGTTGTCCGACGAAGATAAGCTGATCGTCGCCCGCGCCCGCAAGATCCAGCGCTTCCTGTCGCAGCCCTTCTTTGTCGCCGAGGAGTTCACGGGCCGTCCCGGCGTCTATGTGACCATCGAGGAAACGATCCGCGGGTTCAGGGAAATCTGCGAAGGCCGGCATGACGACAAGCCGGAACAGGCCTTCTATATGATGGGCGGGATCGAAGACGTCCTCCGGCGCTCCGAGGAGCTGAAGAACTTATGAGCCGGGATCTTCCGTCGACTTTTCAACTCAAAGTCATTACGCCGGGACGTCTGTTGGTCGAGGCGGAAGTCGAGGAAGCTTCGCTCCCCAGTCTCGACGGGCTGATCGGCGTCCTTCCCGGGCATCGGCCGTTGATGATTGCCTTGGGACAAGGGAAGCTGACCTACAGGCAGGGGGCCGAGGGGGAAAGCTTCGACGTCAAGGGAGGCCAGGCCGAGATCCTTCCCGATCGGGTCCTGGTTTTCACCGAATTGAGCCAAGAAAACGATTGACGGGACGCCGATGATAAATGTCCCCTGTTTTGAAGACGAGACTCTGGATACGTTTTACCGGGGCCGCGTCCTGGTTCTCCAGAAAAAGCGGGGCTACCGCTTCGCCGTCGACGCCCCGCTCCTTGCCGATTTCATCCGGACGCGGCCGGCGGACGAGCTGCTGGAGCTGGGCACGGGGAGCGGAATCATCGCCCTGCTGCTTGGCGTCAAATCTTTCAACCATATCACGGCGATCGAGATCCAGGCCGGCCTTGCGGACCTGGCCCGGAGAAACATGGTCGCGAACCGGCGGGAGGGAAAGATCACGGTCGTTCAGGGTGATTTCCGGGAATACAGCCGCCGGAAAAAATTCGACGTCGTCTTTTCCAATCCTCCGTATATCGGGAAAAAGGCCGGATTTTTGAGCGCGACGCCCGAAAAATCCGTTGCAAAACACGAGTTAAAATGCGATATTCATGAGGTTATGCGCGCGACGGCCAAGCTGCTGAAAAAGAACGGGCGGGCGTATTTCGTCTATCCGGCCAAGCGCCGGGATGACCTGCGGAATGCCGCCGAATCGAGCGGTCTGGGGCTCAAGACGCTGCGGTTCGTCCTCCCGCGAAAGGGAGCGGAGGCCAATCTTTTTCTGGCGGAATGCCGGTTCGGCGCGCGGAAAACCCGCGTCGAGCCGCCTCTTGTTCTTTATGATGCCCGGGGCGGGCAGACCCGGGAAGCGCGCCTGATCTTCGAAGGGAGAAGCCGTGGCCCGTCTCTATAAGAATCTCGGAGAGCTCTATAAATACCGCGTGCTGCTCCAGAATCTCGTGAGCCGCGAGCTCAAGGCCCGCTACAGGGGGACTGTCCTTGGATTCCTCTGGTCGTTTTTCAATCCGCTCCTCCTGATGTGCGTTTACACCATCGTCTTCGGCTTCATTCTCAAGCCGAAGGACCCCGCCTTCGACAGCTCCCCCTGGTTTTACGCCCTCTTTCTTTTCTGCGGGATCCTGCCCTGGGTCTGGTTCTCGTCTTCATCCATCGAAGCGGCCAATACCCTGATGATCAACGGCAACCTGATCAAGAAGATCCTTTTTCCGGCCGAGATCCTGCCCATCGTCACCGTGACCAGCAATTTCATCCATTTCAGCCTCGGCCTTCCCATTCTCCTGATCTTCATCTTCGTTTTCGGCAAGACGCTGACCTGGTACGCTCTTTGCCTGCCCGTCGTCATCCTCGTCCAGTACGTTTTTTCCATCGGATTCAGCTTTTTGATTTCGGCCCTCACGGTCCATTTCCGGGACATCAAGGACATCCTGGGAAACCTCCTGACGTTCTGGTTCTTCACGACGCCGATCGTCTATTCCCTGAATTCTCCTCCCATCCAGCAGCATCAGACGCTCAGGACGATCCTCAGCCTCAACCCCATGACCCATATCATGAATGGATACCATGATTGCCTTTTTTACGGGCGCATGATCGATTGGCGATCCCTGGGCATTACTTTCGGCGTATCGCTCGTGCTCTTCTATTGCGGCTACGCGGTGTTCGACCGGCTGCGCGATTCGTTCCCGGAGGAAGTCTGATGGTCGCCATCGAGCTCGCCGATGTCACCCGGATTTATCAGAAATATTCGGCCCGGCACCGCTTCCAGACGTTCAAAAGCGCCCTGGTGAAAGGCGATTTGTTCCGGTCCCTGAAACCGGATGAGCTTGTCGTGGCCCTCGATGGCATCAGCCTCCAGGTGGAAAAAGGCATGACCTTCGGATTGATCGGCGAGAACGGCTCGGGCAAGAGCACGCTGCTCAAGATCGTCTCCGGCATCGCCAAGCCCTCCTCGGGCCGGCTCCGCGTGAACGGGAAGATCTCCGCCCTCATCGAGCTCGGCGCCGGCTTTCATCCCGAGATTTCGGGCCGCGAAAACGTCTTTATCAACGGCATCATGCTCGGCTTATCCAAGAAGGAGATCACCCGGAAGTTCGACGAGATCGTCCGGTTCGCCGAGCTCGAGGAATTCATCGACGCGCCGGTGAAGACCTATTCCTCGGGCATGTACATGCGGCTCGGTTTTTCCATCGCCATCAACGTCAACCCCGAGATCCTGCTGATCGACGAGGTCCTGGCCGTGGGCGACGCGGCCTTCGTCCCGAAGTGCCTCGACCGCATCGACGACTTCCGCCGCCGCAAAAAGACGATTCTCTTCGTCAGCCACGACCTGGCGACCGTGTCCAAGATCTGCGACCGCGTGGTGTGGCTGAAGAACGGGAAAATCCAGATGCTGGGCGAACCGAAGCGGGTTGTCGACGCCTACCTCCAGGATGTCGCCGTCCGGCAGGAGGAGGACTTCCAAGAGCGGCAGGACCAGGCCGTCGCGCCGACGACGGAACCATCGCTGGAGCCCGAAGCGGTCCCCGACGCCGCGGAGGAGAAGCGCGAGCAGCGCTGGGGAAAACGGGAGATCGAGATCCGCAAGGTGACGCTCAAAACGCTTCATGGAGAGGAAAAGCACGTCTTTCATCCCGAGGAAGGGATGATCATCGAAATGGATATCGCGGCCGTCGAGCCGGCCAAGGATTTTGTCTTCGGCATCGGGATCCTCAACTCCCAGGGCATATCCTGCTACGGGACGAACACGGATCTGGAGGATTTCGAGCCCGTCGCGATCAGCGGAGAGGGCAAGGCCGTCTGCCGGATCGAGCGGCTGGGCCTGATCAACGGGACGTATTACCTCGACGTGGCCGTTCACAAGCGCGACGGCTATCCCTACGATTATCACCGGAATTTCTATTCCTTCCTGGTCTCGTCGACGTTCCGGGACGTCGGCATCTCGCGCCTTCCCCACACGTGGGATTTTTCATCGAAGATCAGGTTCAAGCCGCCGGCCAGAGGCTGAACGTTTTATCGCGACATGCGGGAAACATGAGTCGGTAAGAATATGCCGCATTCCAAGGTGCAATCGCTCGCGGACCTCGTGAAAATCCGCGCCCGGCTGCGCCGGGAAGGCCGGACCGTCGTTTTCACCAACGGCTGTTTCGACCTGATCCACGGCGGGCACATCGCCCTGTTCAAAAAAGCCAAGAGCTTCGGCGACGTCCTGATCGTCGCCCTGAATTCGGACGCTTCGATCCGGAAGCTCAAAGGGCCGTCGCGGCCCGTGTTCCCGCTCGCGGAAAGATTCGAGGTTCTCGCCGCCGTCGCGGATGTCGATTATCTGGCGTCGTTCTCCGAGGAAACGCCCCGGGCGATCATCGCCGCGCTTCTCCCGGACATCCTGATCAAAGGCGGCGATTGGGGCCCCGACGAGATTGTCGGCAGGGATGAGGTCGAAGCGGCCGGGGGCAGGATCGTCCGCGTGCCCTATCTCAAAGGCCATTCCAGCACGAATATCATCCGTAAGATCCTGCGGGTTTTCGCTTGAATCCCCGTCGGGAAATCCATACAATTTGCCCATGAACAAAAGAGCGCTCGTCCCCCTGGCGGCCATTTTTTTTCTCGTCGGCTTGAGCGTCGGAAGCCAAACCTCTTCGAACAGCCAGAATCCTCCGAAAGCGAGTCCGGCCAAACAGGAGGAGCTCAAGGTCTGGAAAGTCCCCAACGTCTCCGAGGGCGCGGAATGCTATTTTTCGCCCGACGGCAAGTCGCTGATCTTCAACGGGAAGATGGGCGACGATAAAAACCATCAGGTCTACACGGTCAACATCGACGGCACGAATTTGAGACGGATCAACGACAAGGGCTCGGACGCCTGTTCCTATTTCCATCCCAACGGAAAAAGCCTGATTTGGACGTCCACCCGGGACAACCTCGACCTTCCGGAAGGGAATTATTCCGATCCGAGAAATTATCCTCAGGGCGCGGAGCTGTATATCTCCGATCTCGAGGGCAAGAACGTCGTCCGCTTGACCACCAACAAGAATTACGATGCCGAGGTCACCTACGCTCCCGACGGGCACAAGATCGTCTTCGGCCGGCAAATCAACGGCATGATGGATTTGTGGACCATGGATCCCGATGGGAAGAATCAGAAACAGATCACCTTCACGCCCGATTGGCAGGAGGGCGGCTCCGTCTATCTCCCGGACAACAAAACGATTATCACCCGGGCCTGGAAAAAATCCGAGGAGAATTTGGCGGTGAAGTCCATGCATCTCTTCCTGCTGAACGAAGACGGATCGAACCTGAGACAAATCACTTTCGAGGAAGGCACGCAATGGGCTCCTTATCCCGCGCCCGACGGCGTCCACGCCGTATTCGTCAAAGTCCTACCTCCCCGCAATTTCGAGATTTTTCTCCTGAACCTGAAGACGGGCGAAGAAAAGCGTCTGACCACCAATGACGCCTTCGACGGGTTTCCTTCCATCTCCCCCGACGGCAAGTTGATGGCTTTCTCGTCGAGCCGGGGGGCGAAGCCCGGCGAAAGGACCCTGAGCCTTTATTTAATGGACATCTCTTCCCTGTCATTAAGTAAAAAAGCGAACTGAATTCAAGAGCCTTTTCACCTCGTGCTCAGGAGGATCGTCGGCAGCCGCTTTTGCAGTGGCTGACGCGGGGAACCAGATAGCGCTTCATGGCCGGCTCCTTTCATAAAATCTATAGGAATACTCTACAATACAATCGGCGCCGCGACTTGTCAAATAAATATCCGGCCTTCCTCAATGTTTTTTGACCTTATCAAAAAACCAGTTCCACAGCTTCTTGTGGAATTCCAGGCTCGGGGAGTGGGACCGGAGAAAGCCGTTCACAGTGAAGACATCTTTGTCCTGGGGCGTGAACTTGTATTTCGACTCCGTATCCCAGAGCATCGGGAATTCCGGATGGAACTGGACGCCGAGGACATTGGGGAACTTCGCGTGTTCGATGGATTCGACGACTTTGCCGTCGAGGGACGTGGCCGCGATTTTGAAGTCCTTCCCGATCTTGCCGGCCGCCTGGTGATGGGCGCTCATGATGTACGGCTGGTCCGTCGGCTTGAAGCCGAGCGCCGCGCAGAGCTTGCCCGCATCCACGAGCTTGATGAGATGGAGCATATGAGGCAGCAGCTTCTTGTCGGTGGGATCCAGCTTCCGCCACGGATTGGTGTGCCAGTTGGGCTGGCCGAGCGCCGTGATGTCCTCGACGAACGTCTTGCCGTAGATTTCCGACCAAATGTCCTGGACCAGGGTCCCTCCCGTCCCGACGTTCAGGCTCTGGCAGCCCAGGCAGATGCCGAGGACGGGAAAATTCGGACGTTTTTCGAGGAATCCCAAAGCCGCCTCGTTTTGCGAGCCGCCGAGGAGATGGAAGATGAACGACAGCTCCAGGTAATGGCGATAAGGATCTTCGATGGCCGTGAGCAGGCTCGTCTTCTGGCCGTAGGCCGCGGGGAGGATATCCGGCCCGCCGAAAAAGATCATCCCGTCGGATTTGGCGAAGATCTCCTCGAATTCCTTGGAGGCAGCGTTCGTTTTGTAGATGTCGTTCAATCCGAGCAGGGCGGAAACCGCATGGAACTTGATCCAGTCGATCTTGTTGTCCAGGACATATTTATAGGCGTTCTTGTAATTTGTCACTTCCTTGGCGTGATGAACGCCCACGATTTCGAAACCGGCGGGCAAGAGCCCCTGTTTTCTCAGCTCGGCCAGCGCCTTGATCGTTCCGACCGACGGATAAAAGACCGTCAAGCGCGTCCCGGCGTGCGGCTCGACCGCCGTATCGAAAAATCGGGGCGGCGCCTGGGCCGAGGCCGCCGCGACGAAACCCAACAGGAGAGCGAGAATCACCAGGGTCTTCTTCAATGGCATCGGATACTCCTTTCTATCTTTCGCCGCCAAATGCGCGCGGCGCGCCGCACCGGCCGGGTCCGCCCTTCCGCTATTTCGCCAGCGAGCCGACCGCGCGGGCGACGATCGCCGTCAGCAAATCGACTTTGTAGCCGTTTTCCGCCAGCGGCCGGGCCGCGGCGGCGGCTTTGGCCGCGCCTTTGCGCGCCGCCGCTTCCGAGAGGCCTTTTCCTTTCAGCGCTTCTTCCGCGACGGTCAGCCTCCAGGGGACGGGCGCGACGCCCCCGCAGACGATCCGGATGTCCTCGATCGTCGAACCCGACAGAACGGCTTTGACCGCCGCCGAAACCACGGCAAAATCCCAAGACCCGCGCTCGATGAATTTCACGTAGACGCTCTTCGCCTTCTTCTCGGCGAGCGGGATGCGGATTTCCTTCAGAATGTCCTGTCCGCTCAGGAGATTTTCTCTCCTGACGTTGACGATGGGAGGCGTGTAGAATGCGGCCAGGGACATGGTCCGCTCGCCCTGGGGCGAGGCGATCACCGCTTTCGCGTCAAGGGCGATGAACGCCGGGGCCAGGTCCGACGGAAAGACCGAATAACAGATACCGCCGGCGAAAATGGCGTGGTATTTGTTGCGACCGTTCGCGGCGTAGCACCGGCTTCCGCCCTTCTTGGTGCAGATGACCCGGGCGTCCCGGTAGTACCAGCAGCGCGGACGCTGGCAGAGGTTGCCGCCGACCGTTCCCATGTTCCGCAGCTGGGGCGAGCCCACGGACTTGGCCGCTTCATGAAGAACGCGGTAATCCTGCCGGACGGTCGCGTCGTCGGCAAGCTCGGCCACGGTCGTCAGGGCGCCGACGGCGACGGCGTCCTTCTCCTTTCTTATGTAAGCGAGGCCGGGAATGGCCTTGAGATCGATCACGACATCGGGCTCGATCAGCCCTTCCTTGATCTCGCCCAGGAGGTCCGTTCCTCCGGCCATGAGGCAGGCGCTCGGGCTTCCCTTGGCCAGAAAAGAGGTCGCTTGGCCGAGCGAGATGGGTGTTCCGTATTGAAAGTTCTTCACGGCCTGGCCTCCTTCCGCTTGAGGGCCGCCAGGACTCTGGCGGGCGTCATGGGGATCTCGCGGATGTGAACGCCGATGGCGTTGTGCACGGCGTTGGCGATCGCGGCCGAGGACGGGATCCGGGGCGGCTCGCCCAGTCCTTTGGTTCCGAGGTTGTTCAAGCGGTCGTCCACGACATCAGCGAAGAGCGGAACGATTTCCGGGATGTCCAGGGCCGTGGCGATCTTGTAATCGTGGAAATTGGGATTGACCATATTGCCCGTCTCCGGGTCCATGATCTTCTCCTCGAAGAGCGCCGCGCTCAATCCCTGGGTGACGCCGCCGATGACCTGGCTTTCCGCGGTCTGACGATTGATGACCCGGCCGATGTCGTGGGCCGCGACGACTTTCTTGACCTTGATTTTCCCGGTCTCCGTGTCCACTTCGACCTCGGCGAAGTGGGCGCCGAAGGTCTGGTAAGCGAAGCCCGCGGGGATGTCCGAGCGTTCGCCGTGAAAAGGCGTGGGCCGGGGCAAGCTCCGGGCGATCTCCTTGAACTCGATCGCCTTGGAAGGATCGGATTTCAGGACGAGCTTCTTGTTTTCGAGGACGATGTCGGCCGGAGCGGCGTTGAGTTTTTTGGCGGCGAGCCCTTTGAGATATTCCGCCGCTTTGAGCGCCGCGTCGCGGACGGCCGGGGCGACGGACGGCGTCGTCGTGCTGCCGCCCGATTGGGGCGCCCATGGATAATCGGAGTCGCCGATTTTGACCGATATGTCCTGCGGCTCGAGGCCGAGCGTGTCTGCGGCGACGACCGCGATATGCGTCCGCGTCCCGGTGCCGATGTCCTGCGTCCCGCATTCGACCTCGACGCTCCCGTCGGAGTAAATCCTGAGATCGGCGAGCGTGCCCGGCGCGCCCGTGCCGGGCCAGATCTGGCTGGCCATGCCGATGCCCGTTTTGATTTTTCCGCCTCCGGCGCCGGGCTTTTTATTCCGCCTCCCCCAACCGATCATTTCCGCTCCGAGGCTGTAACAGAGCTCGAGCCCTTTCGTCGAATAGGGGTTTCCTGTGTCGCCTTTCTCTTTGCCGGAATAGTTCTTGCGTCGAAGCTCGAGGGGATCCATTCCCAGCTTCGCGGCCAGCTCCTCCATGAGCCCTTCGAGTCCGAAGGTCCCCTGCGTGTGTCCGGGAGCGCGGGTCGCGCGCGAGCCGCACGTGTTGACGAAGATCGAGTACTCCTCGACCTTGACGTTCGGGCATTTATAAACGTCCGTCGTCGGCTCGGCGCAGCGGTCTCCCCGGCCGATCCCTCCGCAGTTGTTGCTCTTGAAATGCAGGGCGGTCAGGGTGCCGTCCTTTTTGACGCCCGCCTTGATGGTCATTTGGGCCGACGGCCGGTAGCCCACGCAATAGGAGTTCTCGCGGCGGGTCAAGACGATTTTCACCGGCCGGCCGGTTTCGCGGGCCAGCCGGGCCGCGACGATCGTGAAGTCGTTGACCCCGAGCTTGCTGCCGAAACCGCCGCCCATATAGTGCTTGATGACCCGGACGCGGCCGGCCGGGATGCCGAGCGAGCGGGCCAGCCCGTCGCGAACGGAATTCACTCCCTGGGTTGAATCCCAGACCGTCAAAAAATCCCCGTCCCATTGGGCGATGCTGCCGTGGGTCTCCGCGGGCTGGTGGACTTCCCAGCTCGTTTTATACGTTTGCTCGAAGACGAGATCGGCCTCCTTGAATCCCTTTTCGACGTCGCCGCGATTGTATTCGTTGGACTTCTGGACGTTGCCCTGGTCCTGGACGAGCGGCGCTCCCGGCTCCTGCGCTTTCCCTTCTCCGACGACGTGGGGCAGGACCTTATATTCGACCTTGATGAGCGCCAGGGCTTCCTCGGCCCGCCTCTCGTCCGTGGCCGCGACGGCGGCGATCTGTTCGCCGGCCCATTTGACGCGCCCCTCCTTGAGCTTGAGGACGGCCTTGACGCCCGGATAACCCAAAGCCTCGCTGACATCGATCGCCTCGAGGTCGGCGCAGGCGTAGGGACAGCGCAAGATCTTGCCGTAGAGCATGTCCTCGAAACGAAGATCGTGCGTGTATTCGGCGGCGCCGGTGACGATCTTTTTCCCGTCGAGACGCGGCGTGTATTGTCCGATGCGCTTGAATTCGGCGGCGGGCCGCGGCGCGGGCTTGGACTGCGGCGGCGCGGTCCGGTCGGCGGGGGTTCCGGTCCAGGCCATGTATTCGCGATAGGGATCTTCGATCGGATGTTCTTTTTTCATGTCAGCTCTTCTTCATCGCCTCGGCGGCCGCGCCGACGGCCTCGTAGATCTTCTGGTAGTTGCCGCAACGGCAGAGATTGCCGGCCAGGCCAGCTTTGATCTCGTCGGAGGACGGCTGCCCGTTTTTGGCCAGGAGGGCCACCGAGGCCATGATGAAGCCGGGCGTGCAGAACCCGCATTGGTAGCCGTCCTTGTCGATGAACGCCTGTTGAACCGGATGGAGCTTTTCCCCGACGGCCAGCCCTTCGATGGTCAGGATGTCCGCGCCGTCGGCCCGCAAGGCGAGCATATGGCAGGAATAAACCGGCTTTCCATCGACGAGCACCGTGCAGCCGCCGCATTCGCCGCGGTTGCAGACGCGCTTGGTTCCGGTCAACTTCAGCCGGTCGCGGAGGACCTGGAGGAGGGTCTCGTCGGCCCGCACGTCTAGGCTCGTCTTTTTTCCGTTCACGGTGAGCGAGATCCGCTTTGCGGAGAAGATGTCCATCTCGCCCGGGACGGATTGAACGGCCGGACAGTCTTTTCCCAGGACGCGCGAAACGACGCCGGCGCCGACCGCCCCTCCGCCCATGGTCTGGAGGAAGGCCCGGCGCGAGACGATTTTTTTCTTCTTCCGGCCGTTGTCCATGCGCTTCCTCCTCAGACTAGGCGGATGAGCGCCTGGACGGCAAGACACAGCGCCGCCGCGGCCGAAGGAATGAGCCAGCGCCGGCGGGCCGGGACGATGTTCCCTTCGACCGCCTCAGTTTTCGCGGCGATGAGAAATCCCAGTGGCACGGTGATCAAAGACACCGCGACGGCGAGAGGCGCATAATAAAGCGAAAGCGGCATGGCCCCGCCCGGAACGACGCAGGCGGGGATTCCCGTCGCGAATTTCACGAGCGGGAAGAGATTCACGGCGAGGAGCGCCGACATCCCGCCCAGAAACGCTTGTCCCGCGGTTTTTCGTTTCCACGCGTCGGCCAGAAAGGAGACGATGATGAGAAGCGCGAAACCCTCTGTAACGAAGGCGAACATCGGGTTGGCGATAGCCCCGTGCTTGATGGGGAGTCCCAAAAGCAGGGCGTCAAAAAGCTTGAAGGCCAGGGCCATGGCCACGACGAGCGCGGGGCCGGCGACCCGGCGCGTCCGGGCCCAGGCCGCCGAAACGAAAAGAAGGGCGACCCCGGTCATGATCGAGCCGGAGGCGAGCCTGGCGCAGCTTTCAAGGGCCAGGCCGCAGGCGGCTTCGGTCAGCCCCCAGATAGACCCGATAACGACGAGGAAACCCAGATCGGATGCGGAAATTTTTCGCGACATGGTTATCTCCTTTTGCCGGGATTCGGCTTTATACGTTCGCGGCGCAAAACCCCAATTTTTAAATTGGGGCTAAAAGCGCCGCTCAGTATCAACCCTGAGCATACCCCGGGCTTCAGCCTGGGGAGTCGAATGGGTTGATTCTTGAAAATCATTTCACGACGATTTCGTCGACATACATCATGGCATTGGCGTTCGGTTGGCCGGCGTTCTTGTGCCACTTCGGCAGCGCCCCGACGTTCTTGGCTATGACGTGAATGAATCGACCTTGAGCGTTTTTAAGGGAAAAATTCAAGTTTTTGAGGGAAACGGGCTGGGCCGTCTCCGGAACGCCGTAGGACTCGGAAGCCGTGACCTTGTAATCCTTGTTGTCGGCCGAGAGGGAAATTTCCACGGAAGCCGGGAGGAAGATCCGGGCCTCGTTGTTTTCCAGACAGCCGAGCGTGATCTCCACGAGCGTCTTCTCCTGTCCCAGATCCAGAATCACGTCCAAATCGATCCGGTCGAACGCCTGCCAAGCGCGGTCGGCGCTTTCGACGGTCGCCCGACGCAGATCGATCAGGGCCCTTTCCCCGCCCGCCCCGGCGCCTCTTCTAGCCGGCAGCGGGACGACGTATTGGATGCTCTTAACCGGCAGGGAACGGCTGAAATACGCGGTCGCCACGACGCTCGGCAATTTCACCCTGTCAAAGGCCGCCGCCTTCACGACGGCCGTCTGATTGAGACTGAGCGGCGCCGTGTATTTTGGGGAAGCCGGCGTCGGCAGGCTGCCGTCCAACGTATAGCGGATCTCGGAGGTTTCGTCCTTGGGGAGCATGACCACGGGCAGCGGCTTGTCATAATCGATATTCGCCTTTTCCGGCGAGATGAGAGGCGCCGGGCAGGCCGCGAAGCGGACATATTCGGCGGGGTCCCTGGGCAGCGTGTCGAAGAGAGGCTGGGCCGGCACGGTCGCGTCGTTGTCGTTGTGGGCGGCGGTGACGGCCAGCACCTTGATCCGCTCATTGGCCGGAAGGGTGAGCTCTTTGGCGCCCTGGGGCAGATCGATTTTATATTTATAGAGGTAGGCGTAGGCGTAGGGCTCGTTGTCGCCGCTTCTCAGGTGCCGGTGCGTCGTGAAAAAGGCGATGTCGCTTTTGCGGACATAGCCGGGTGTCAATCCGGCATACTCGACCGTGTTCAGATCGAAATTCAAGTCAGCGGGTTTGACGCCTTCCCACAAGCGCCGGTCCCATTGTCCGAAATATCCGGACCAGACTTCGACCGGGATTTCGAACAAGGCGCCGTCGATCTTGAAGACGTTTCTGGCGGCGGCATCCTGCCCGCCGCGCGGTCCGCCGCCGCCCATCAAATCCGAGGCGGCGGCCAGAATGTAGAGTCTGTTGAAATCTCCCGCGGGCAACTTGACCGTCTGTCCCTGGCAGGAGACCGCATTCGCGGCCCCGTCTGCTTTGGGCCCCAGTTTGAAACGGATGTTTTCGCTGGTGATGACGTCGGGGAGCATTTCGGCGGGGAGCGATCTTCCCCGGCCGTCGAAATCGCCGTCGGCCTTGTGGGCGTCAAAGCTCATGACGTCGACGTTATACGGAAGCTCCAGGGGCGTGTTTTGGGGTGAGGCCAAGGCCTTGCCGGCCGGTTTGAGTTTCAGGGCGAACGTCCTTAAATGATAGGGGGTGATGTCGAAGACGAGCTTGCCGTTGCGGACGGAGGCGGCCGCCAAATCCTGTTCCTGGCCGTTGACTTCCCTGGCGGATACGACCGGCCCGGCGAACGACAGCTCGACGTTTTTCACCGTTTTCCCTTTGGCCTCGACGACCCGGACGATCAGATCGTCGCCGTTCTCCGCTTTTTTGACCGCGGAAACGACGACGCCCCGGTCATTGACCGCGAGGAAGGAAAACGCTTTTCCCAGCGGGCCGGGATGGGGCGCCGTCTGGAAGACCGTCAGCGGCTGGTTGATGCGGGCGGCCTGGAGGTTGGAATCGGCGGCGCGCCAGTCGCCCTTGTGGCCGTAAAGGGCGTAGAGGATTTCGTGTTTGCCGAAATCCTGAACGCGCTGCTCCCGGTAGGACGTCCTCACGCCCGGCGTGTATAAAAGGGTCAGCCGGACGATGTTGTCGGCCGGCTTGTCCGAGCCGTATTTGCAGTCTTCGAGGACCGAAACTCCGTAGCTCCCGTCCTTATGGGTCAGATCGAACCATTGGTGGGAGGGCACCTCGAACCGGACGGGCTCGTTGTTGCCGCGTTGGAGGGTGCCGACGCCGAACGAATAGGTCGCCAGGGGATTGGAGACCGAGAGAGGGAAGGCCGCTTTCAAGGACGATTCTTGGGTCGCCCAATCGATATGCGTGTCGAACTCGACCCGGTCCGAGCTTCCGTCGGCGGCCAGCCGGATGGTCTGCACGAATCTGGAATGGCGGGATTCCCGATCGACTTCCAGGGCGACCCGGGCGGGGCCGTTTTCCGCGATTCTGATCTTCGCCGGGCCTTCGACGCAGCCCGAGGCTGGCTTGATCCGGTCTTCCCAATCCTGGTTCCAGGCCGGCCACTGCTGCGGCTTCTCATAATGAAATTCCAGTTTGATCGGAGCGGATAAAAGCTCTTTTTTCGCGGTCTTATCGAGGATGGAGACGACGTCTCCGTCGGCGTTGAGCTTCACGGCATATTTCGAGTTTTCGAGGGAAGAGAGTGTGATTTTCAAGCCCGTCGCGAGGGAGCAGGGCGCGTCGGAAGGCCTCACGTCGAAGGCGGCGTAGCCAAGGGACGGGGTCTTGGCCAGGAAAAGGATCGTGATCTTGTTTCCCTCGACCTTCAAAACTTGGGAGGGGACTTCTTTGTTGTCACGGCTATAAACCTTGACCGCTTTGGGAGCGGCGCCGGGAAACGTCACCGCGGCCTCGACGATGTCTTCCCTCTCAAAGGCCAGCGGATTGAAGACCGCGAGGGGAACTCCTTGGGCTTGGGTGTCCATGGCCCGGGCCACGGCGCCCGAGGCGTCCGCGAAAATATTGGCGAATTGATTGGCGGCCACGAATTCGTCGTTCCAGGCGAATTCATAGGCTCGCGGAATGCTTGTCCCCGGAAGGATGTCGTGGAATTGGCCGCCCATGACGAGCCGCCAGGCCTCGTTCATTTTCTCCCTGTCATAGGCCATTCCGCCGAGCCACTCGCCCATGGCCGAGGAGGCTTCGGCCCGGTAAGCCAGCAGCTCGTTTTTCCGGTTCAGCCGTTTCTGGAAAGCCGCCGACGTGATCGAGCCGGCCGAATGGTTTGTCAATAATAATTCGCCCTTGTACGTGGGGAGTTTCGCCTTCTGCGCGGCCGTGAGATCGTTGAACAGCTGGTCGGACTTGGCGGACACGACCTTGAAATCCTTGGCGTTGGCCAGGCTTTTCTCGATCCACTTGACGGAATCCTCGGTCGGCGATCCGCCGACGTCTCCCGTCCCGTAATACATGTAATCCGCGAAAACTCCGGTCTTGGCCCCGAGGTCGTAAATCCGTTTTTTCCAGCCCGCATTGAGGCTGAGGTCCTCTTGGACCCTCCCGCTGTAGTCGCCCGGGTTCAGGGCGGCGACGATCGATTCGCCGTCGGGCCCGATCCACAGGCCGACGTTGAACGGGATGCCGACGTTGGATCCCCAGGCCAATTTCTGCGTCGAGAACCCCTTGATGCCGCAGTGGGCCAGAATCGAGGGGAGGGAAGCGGGGAAGCCGAAACAGTCCGGCAGCATATAGTCGGTGCTCGAAACGCCGAATTCCTTCCGAAAGTAATTGCCGCCCAGGAGGATCTGCCGGATGATGGACTCGTGGGACGGGGCCAGGGCGTCGTTCTCCTCCATGGAGGACCCGGCGGGGAACCAGCGGCCCGCGGCGACCAGCTTTTTGACCTTTTCATATTCCTGCGGATAGTATTCCTTCATCATTTTGTAGCGGTTGGCCCCGCTGAAATTGAAGACGTAGTCGGGATACTTCTCCATCAGCCGGAAATTCATGGCCATCGTGTTCCAGATGTATTCGTTGATAGTGGTCTGGTAATCCCACCGCCATTCCGTGTCGAGGTGGGCGTACCCGACGGTATATAACACCTTGTCCTTCGACAGATCGTTCGACTGCGGGTAGATCGCGATCGAAACAAAAACGAGCAAAGCCAGGCCGACGCGAAAAATGGTTTTCATGGAATCACCTCGGTTGAGATTTGACGAAAAGGACGGATATTCCGGTTTTTTCTTGGGGACGATTTCTTTTCCTTCAATGTCCGGGCATCCCGAGATCGAACATGGGCAAACTATAATCCACTCCGTCGATTTGTGTCAATGAATGGGGCCGGCGGACCGGGGTGCCGTTTCGGGGACATGATTTCCTGTCCCCATGGGATCCTCTTTGCCGCCTCCTCCGGAAGTTGACAAGCGGGGGCCGTTCCCTCTAGGATAACATCGGCCGCGGCGGCCGATGTTTGCCATGCCCGATCAAGAATCTGTCCACGAGTTCTTCGATCTCGTCGCCGTCGTCATCCCCGCCAAGGACGAGGAAAAAACCATCGGCGGGATCGTCGAAAAAACGAAGAAATACGCGCGGGACGTCATCGTCGTCGATGGGCATTCCGTGGACGCCACGTCGTCCGAGGCCCTCAAAAAAGGGGCCGTCGTCATCCGGGACCATGGCCTCGGAAAAGGCGACGCGATCCGCTCGTCCATCCCCATGATTACAAAGAAGTTCGTGATCTTTCTGGACGGTGACGGCTCCCATGACCCGGACGACATTCCCAGGCTGATGGAGCCGCTCTTGAAAAACGAGGCTGATCATGTCTCCGGCTCGCGGCTCCTCGGCGGCTCGAGCGAACTCCACGGCGGGTTCGACGAGTTCTTGCGGCTGATGGGGAGTTCTCTCATCACGGCCCTCATCGGCTGGAAATTCAAGATCCGGATCAGCGAAAGCCAGAACGGCTTCCGGGCCATAAAAACGGACGTCTTGAAGGATCTTGGCCTCAAAGAAAACGGGACGACGGTCGAGCAGGAGATGATCATCAAGACCTTGAAAAAAGGATATCGGCTGGCGGAGGTTCCCGCCCACGAATACCGCCGCACATTCGGCGTTTCGCACATCAGGATCGGAAAAGTTTGGTGGCGCTATCTTTATTCTTTGATCAAGAACCTTTTATTTTAAATGGGCTTCAAGATTCTCCTCGTCAACCCGCCCTTCGACCGGGGAAAGGGGTATAACCGGGAAGGCCGGTGCACGCAGGAGGCGGGGTTCTGGGCGACGCCCTGGCCCCCCTACTCCCTGGCCATGCTCGCGGCCGTCCTGCGGGAGGGAACGAGCGTCAGGATCCTGGACTGTCCGGCCCAAAACGTTTCGGAAAACGCATTATCGGCCATGATCGCGCGGGGCGTTCCCGATATCGTCATGGCCTCGGTCGGCACGGAAACCATCGAGAGCGATCTCGCAGCGCTCGCGAAGATCAAGAAGCTGCCCGTCAAGCCGGTCATCATCATCTTCGGCGTGCATGCGACGGTCTTCGCCGAGGACATTCTCAAAAACAGCGCCGTGGATTATGTCGTGCGAGGCGAGCCCGAAGAAACGGCCAGCGAACTCGTTGGGGCTCTGCTCGGCAAGCTCGATCCCGAACAGGTCAAGGGCATCGCCGGACGATCGGCTTCAGGACGGATCTTCATGACGGTTCCCCGCGATGTCATCCGGGATCTGGACGCGCTTCCCTTTCCCGCCTGGGACCTGGTCGATCTGGACCGCTACCGGCTGCCCGGGTCGAAGCGCAAATTCATCCTGGTCAACACGTTGCGGGGCTGCCCTTTCCCCTGCGTATTCTGCACCGCGCGGGCCTATTACGGCTCCCTCGCCCGGCTTCGCTCCGTTCAAAACGTCCTCGAGGAGATCGAAGCCGGCATCGTTCGCCACGGGATCAGGGACGTTTTTTTTTGGAGCGACACCTTCACCCTAGTCCGCGAGCAGGTCAAGGAGCTATGCGCGGGAATTGTTAGCCGGGGGATGAAAATCCGCTGGGTGGCGAACAGCCGCGTGGACACGGTCGATCCGGAACTGCTCGACCTCATGAAAAAAGCGGGCTGCTGGCTCCTGAGCTACGGCATCGAATCCGGCGACGACCGCGTTCTGGAGAGGAGCGGCAAGAAGATCACGGTGGCTCAAGTCGAACGGGCGGTGGCATGGACCAGGGCCGCGGGCATAAAGAGCGCTGGGCATTTTATTTTCGGCCTCCCCGGCGAAACGGAGGAGACGGCGCACAAGACGATCGGACTGGCCCGCAAGCTGGATTTGGATTTCGCCCAGTTCTACGCGGCGGTGCCGTATCCGGGATCGGCTCTCTTCGATGAGGCCTCGCGCGAAGGCCGGATCCGGGACAATTCCTGGAGATCGTTCAATCAGGCCGATTTCGTCATGGGCCTTCCCGGCATCTCCCGGGCGGCCCTTTACAGGATGAGAAGAAAAGCCTATCATGCTTTTTATTTCAGGCCGAGAACCCTGAAAACAGCGCTGTCCCAGGCTTCCTTGCGGGGTCCGATCTCAAGCGGAGCGCGCGCCGTGAAAAAGCTCTTCAAAAAAACATCTTTGAAGTGGGATGAAGAATGATCATTCTGGGAATTTGGGACGGGCACGACGCCGGGGCCGCGCTCATCCGGGACGGCGAGATCGTCTTTGCCGCGAACGAGGAGCGGTTCACCCGCAAGAAGCTCGATGTCGAGTTCCCCTCGCTTTCGATCCGTGAAGCGCTGAAGTTCGCGGCCCTCCGGCCCGAGGACGTGACCTGCGTCGCGATCTCCACTTCGGATTTCGCCAAGACCCTGACCCGCGTTTTTCCCGGCCTTAAGCGCCGCTATTATCTCGTTCGGAGAAGAAAAATCGCGCCGTCCTTCCTGAACGGGATCGGCAAAAAGGCGAAATATGCCCTGACCGAGATCGGGCCGAGCCGGATGACGAAATGGATCAGCTCCCGGGCCGTCGAAAAATCGCTCTCGAAATTGGGATTCGGCCATGTCGAACTCGTCTGGGTCGAGCACCATCTGGCCCACGCCGCAGCCGCGGTCGGGACGAGCCCGTATGAAAAAGGGCTGTTCTTGAGCCTCGACGGCATCGGCGACGGCCTCTCGGGGATGATCGGGACCTTCGCCGGCGCGAAGCTCGAAGTCCTCAAGCGGTTCTCCGGGAAGAACTCGCTGGGCCTGTTTTTCGAGCATGTCACGAACCTCCTCAATATGCGGGAGCTCGAGGACGAAGGCAAGGTCATGGCCCTGGCGGGCTTCGGCTATCCCGTGCCCGACGACGAGAACCCGCTCATGGCCTGGTTCGAGACGGACGGCTGCGATCTCCGCTCGAAATATCATTCCTGGAAGCTCCATGAGAAGCTCGAGAAGATCCTCTCCCTTTATCCCTCCGAACAATTCGCCTATATGGCCCAGCGCGTCCTGGAGGCGAACATCGTCAAGCTGGTCGAAAACGCCTGCCGCGCCACGGGCCTGTCCGATATCGTCTACGCCGGAGGCGTCGCGTCCAATATCAAAGTGAATATGTTGCTGAAGAATTCCGGGGCCGTGAAGAACCTCTATGTCTTTCCGCATATGGGCGACGGAGGGCTCGCCCTCGGAGCGGCCGTCTTCGCGGGTCAGACGCGGCAGGGGATTTCCCGCTATCCGCTCGAGGACCTGTTTCTGGGCCCGGAATATTCAAGCGCAGAGGTCGAGGAGGAAGTCCGGAAATCGGGCCTTTCTTATCGGAAAATGGAACGCATCGAAGACAAAGTCGCCGATCTCATCCGCGATGGGCAAATCGTCCTCTGGTTCCAAGGCCGGATGGAATACGGGCCGCGCGCCCTGGGCCACAGGAGCATCCTGGCCCTTCCCGGCAGCCTCGCCATCAAGAACAAGCTGAATATTTATCTGAAAAAAAGGGTCTGGTACCAGCCATTCTGTCCGACGATGCTCGCCGACGCCGCGGCGGAAATGCTGGACGATGACGGTGGCAACGGCAATCCCTTCATGACGATCGGCTATCGGATCAAGGACCGTTACGCCGACCGCCTCGCGGCCGTCATCGGCGCCGACAATTCCTGCCGGCCCCAGATCCTCGTGGGAGACACGTCGCGCTACGGCCGGCTGCTCGAGAAGATCAAGAACCTCACGGGTTTCGGCGTCGTGCTCAATACGAGCATGAACAAGCACGGCGAATCGATCATCAACAGTCCCCGGGAGGCGCTCGCTCTTCTCGCCGACAGCCGGTTCGAAACCCTGGCGATCGAGGACTTTTTGGTTTGGAAAAAATAAAGCGCTTCGCGCCGCTCGCCCCGATCCCGGTCTTGTTCGCGATCTATGCCTTGGCCTTCTCCGAAGATCCGAGCCGGATCATCGAACGCCTGAAATTCCTCTCTCCCCTTTTCCTGGCCATCGCGTTTTTTTTGTTCGTCGCCTTGTTCGTCGTCTCCCGGAAGGATCTCCTCGAGCCGTTTTCGTCCGTCTCGCGGGGCGAGGGGCTCATCCTCGCCGCGGTTCTCGTTTTCGCTTTCGGCCTCGCTTTTTTCGTCGCGCCGAAAACCCACCGGATCTATTACGACGAGAACATCTACCTCCATATCGGTCAGAGCATCGCCTCGACGCAGAAAGCCCAGATGGTCAATTTCGGCGAAATCAAGGACGGCCGTCTCCTGGTGAGCCAGGGGGAATACAACAAGCAGCCGAACGCCTATCCCTTCCTGTTGAGCCTTTTCTACGGGATCTTCGGCCGGAGCGAAAACCTCTCGTTCTTCATCAACAATCTCTTCTTCCCCTTGTCCTGCCTCCTCGTCTTCGGCATCGGATTTCTCCTGGGCGGGAGGGCCAAGATCGGGCTCTACGCGGCCTCCGTTTTCGCCGTCGTCCCGCAGAACATCCTCTGGCACAACACGACTTCCGTCGAACCGGCGAACACGTTTTTCCTCGGCCTGACCGTTTTCATTTTTCTCGTCTTTCTGAGATCCGGAAAAAGACGTCTGTTCTTCCTGGCCGCGGCAGGGGCCTGTTTCGCGGTCCAATTCCGCCTGGAGTCCGGCCTCATTTTCCCTCTGCTCGCGGTGCTGGCTTTCATCGAAAACCCGAAGGCCATGAAACGGGCCGACGTTCTTTACGCACTTTCCCTCGGCCTGTTTCTTCTGCTTCCTCATGCCATGCATCTCTATTGTTTCCAAGGACATCCATGGGGGGCGGGCCAGGACAAGTTTTCTATCTTCTATGTCCGTCCCAATCTCCTGAGCAACGGGCTGTTCTTCTTCGATAACAAGGATTTTCCCGTCGTGCTGACGGCCTTCTTTTTCGTCGCGCTCTTTGCCCGGCGCCTGGCCAAGGAAAAGATCATCCTCCTTTTTTGGCTTCTTTTTTTCTGGGGCGTCTTTCTCTTCTTTTACGCGGGGAGCTATCATTACGGCGCCGATGTCCGATTCGTCCTGATGGCGCTTCCTCCGTTCAGCCTTCTGGCGGGCATCGGGCTTTCTACGTTCGACGGCGTGATCAAAAGACTCACCGGGAAAAATTATCCGCTGGCCGCGGGCGTCATCCTCCTGGCGTTTCTGTCGTTCTTGCCCGAGGCCCTGGCCGTCGGAGAAGAGGCCTGGGCGGCCAGGGCCGATCATCAATACGCTAAGGCCATGGTCGAAAAACTGCCCGCGGACGCCATCGTCTTTACCCACAATCCGAGCCTCTTTCTTTTCTGGGGGAGAAGCGCGGCCCAGGCCTCGATCCTGGCCGGCTGCGATCAGGCCCGCCTGGAGAGCTGGAAGGCGCAATTTCCGGGCGGGATCTTTTTTCATTTCAATTTCTGGTGCAACGTGAGCGACCCGGTTCAGCAGAGCTTCTGCGCGAGAATTCTGGAGAAATTCCGCCATCACGAGGTCCTGAAATTCAAGGAGAGGGACTACACGTATATTTTATTTAAAATCGATGGAATAAATTGACAGCCGGTCGGCGTCCATATAATACTGTCATTTCATTATCGTTCAAGGAGGGCCCATGAATATCTATCGTCATGTCGGATTCTCGAGGAAAACCCTGGCTTTTCTTGTCCTCGTTTTGTGTTTCGCGAATTTTCCTCTATTTTCCTTGAACAAAAATGGAGCAAAACAGTCCGTTGATATCAACGCGCCGATGAGCTGGATCCAGGGCTATACCCTGATCCTGCTCAAGGAAAGCGATATCCGTTCCGTGAATGAGGCCAAGGATTTCGTCGTCAGTGAAGGCGGATCGATCGCCGTCATTTCGGACGCCCATGCCATGCTCGGCTGGGTCCCTCCCTCGGTCGTGGATCGGATCGTGGGAAAGCACGGCATCGAATCCGTTCATTACGAGCCGGTCGACACGGAAACGCTGAAATACGGGGACGACACCACGCGGACTTTCGTCAGGTTCTTCAACTCCGCCGCGTCGGGAGAGATCGAGCGGCAATACAGTTCTCCACGGAAAGCGGGAGACCCCCTGATCAGGGACGCCCTGGAGCACCCCTTCGCCGATCCTCGGAGCGTCGTGGCCAATCTGGCGGACAAACACGTCGACTGGGACGCGGACTTGGCCAGGACCGCAAATAACGGAGGCATCTTCCCGGGCTACAGCGATTCCATGACCGGGACGATCGCCTGCATGATTTTTTTCGTTGAAAGCAACGGTTCCTATGATCCCGATACGTATTCCTGGACGACTCCGGCCGTGGACCAAGTCAAAGCTCAATGCGTACTCGGCGCCACGTGGTGGTCCAACAAAGCCAGCTATTACAACAAGACGGCGACCTTCTATTTGTCTTATACCAATCCGGATAGGACGGAAATGCGGCAACCATACGAACCCATCCTCCATCCCTCGACCGATGATTCTTTATGGATCACTGCGATCATGGCCAATTTGGGATATTCTTCCGGAAACAAGATCGCCCGGGTGACGGCTTACGACGCTTATCTTAAGAGCTACGCGAACACTCAGTGGGCTTATTCCTGTTTCTTCGCCTATAATCCTTCCCCTGCTTCGAATACTTTTACCGACGGCTATTTTTCCTATGCCTACCTGGGCGGCCCTTACGTTCACATGCTCTACAGGAACGACGGCTGGTCGCTGACCGATATCGGGAGAATCTTCTCTCACGAGACGGGGCATATCTTTTGGGCCTGCGACGAATATTACCAGGCGGGATACGGCGGCTGCACGAGCTGCGCCGCCTGCAGCAGCTACCGGCCCGTCACGAATGGAAATTGCCAGCATCCAAGCTGCAATCCCACCGGCTCGGTCCCCTGCATCATGAGGGACAACGCCGACGCGATCTGCAACTACACCGTCCAGCAGGTCGGCTGGGATGTGCCGTTGCAGACCTTGACCATCCAAACGGGAACGGGAGGGACGACGAACCCAACCCCCGGCACCTATACTTATGATAGGGGGTCGAGCGTCAGCGTCACGGCTGTCGCCGACAACCGCTACCGGCTCAAAAACTGGTCCGGCGACGCCTCGGGAAGCTCCAACCCCGTGACCGTCACGCTGGACAGCAACAAGACAGTCAAGGCCAATTTCCAGCGGATCATCTATCCCCCGGCGAATGTCGTCGGCCAGAAGGTCCTGAACCGGTCGCTTGGCCAGGCCGAGTATATCAACGTCATCACCTGGGAGGCCAACTCCAATAACAGCGATTTGAACATCGTGAACTATAAGATTTATCAAATCGATGGAAGCACAAGGACGGAGGTTGGCACGGTGGCGGCGACGGCAGAATTGAAATTCATGCAGCGCAAGGTGGGGAAAGACACGCAATACACATTTGAAATCGTCGCCGTGAACAGTGAGCCGCGGGAAGGCGATGCGGCCTCGGTGATCATCCATTGATCGGCGATAAAGGAGACGGAATCATGAAAAGAATCCTAGTGATGGGGCTTATGGTTTTCCTGGCCGCGGGCGCGGCGTTCGGCTCGATCATGCTCAAGGTGACCAGTTTCTCCCCGGCGGACGCCGACTTCAAAAGCATCTACGGCGGCGGGATGACGTACGGCGGAGAGCTGTCGTTCGCGGCCGGCAAAAGCCTCGAGTTCTGGATCGGCGCGAGCTATTTTTCCAAAACAGGGAAAACGAGCTATACGCTGGAGGAGACGAAGTTGTCGCTCATCCCCATCAGCGCGGGAATGAAATTGAAGATCATGCTGAGCAAGAGCATCTCCCCTTATATCGCCGTCGGGGGGGAATACGTCCTGTATAAAGAATCCAACGCGATCGGCGACGTGAGCGCGGGAGGCTTCGGATTCATCGGGAAAGGCGGCCTGTTCGTGAAAGTGGCCGACTTTTTCGGAATCGACGCCCACGTCGCCTATTCTTCCTGCTCGATAAAGGGGGTGGACTTCACGTTCGACGTCGGCGGGCTTGAACTCGGGGCCGGGCTCGTTTTCATATTCTAACGGCTTCCGGCCGGAGGACAGCCCTGGGCAGTCCCGCCTGAAAAACGGCAAAGGATTAGGTCCGGCCCGGGATATTTTCGTATAATGGGACGGCAGTCCCATGAGCCTTGATTTTCTGAAAGACGTTTCCGAATTCAAGGACTTCGTCCGGGCCCTGGAAAACAACGAGCGCCGGGTCCGGATCTCGGGCCTGGCCGATCCGGCCAAACCGTTTTTTTTCTCCTTTCTGGCCCGGAGTCTTCCTCATAAAAGCCTGGTCTATATCCAACCCGGCGAATTTTCGCCGGCCCGGTTCGAGGAACGGTGCGCGTTTTTCCTTTCCCGGCTCGGATCTCCCCTCCTGGCCAGGTCTTTTCCTCCGCTCACGGAAAGCCTTTATCAGGAAGCGCCGCCTTCGCTCGACGCGGTCTCGTCCCGGATGCGGTTCTTCTATGATCTTCTGATCCGGCCGCCGGCGCTCGTCGTGACGAACCTGATCGGGCTTCTGCGGCCCGTGCCCGAGCCCGACCGCCTTCCGGGCCTTTTCCTGAGGCTCGACAAGAATTCGTCTTATGAACGGGACCGGCTGCTGCAAACGCTGGCCGCGTTCGGCTATATCCGGGAAGACCTGATCTCCTTCCGCGGCGAATATGCCGGACGGGGAGGCATCGTCGACGTTTTCTCGCCCTGGCGGAACGCGCCTTTCCGGATCGAGTTCGGCGGCGACGAGATCGTCTCGATCCGGGAATTCGACCTTTCCACGCAGCGCTCCATCCGGCGTCTGGACAGCGTCCTGCTCCCTTCGCTTCTGGAATCCGCCGGACCCGGCGCCCGGTCCGTCCCGTTTACGCGCTATATCAAAGACGCGGTCTTCATCATCGACCGCGTCGAGGATGTCGACAAGGAATGGGACGAGACGCGCGCGGAACTCGCGGCCGGGGAAAATCCGTCCGAGGGCGATCTCTCCGCGCTCTGGAACGAGGTTCGCGAAAAAGCCGTGATCGCCGGAGAATTCGCGCCGGATCAAGGGCCGAAGGACTTCCATTTTCCTTTCCAGTCCGTCCCCCGGTTCGACAACAAGATCCCGTTCTTCCTGGATTATATGCGCCGGCTTCAACGGGAGCGGGACCGCTGTTACATCTTTCTCTCGAGCCCGGCGATCCGGAAAAAGATCGGCGATCTGCTCGCCGAGAATCGGATCGAGAGCCGGGATTCGGAAACGGCGCTGGCGAACCCCACGAGCGGCGAGCTGATACTCCTCCTCGGCGATCTCGAGCGGGGGTTCTGCTTCCCGCGCGAGAAGATTTCGTTCTTCGGGGAAACCGACATCATCACCGAGGAGAAGGTCGTCGTCAGCCGCCCTTCGGTCAGGCCGTCGCTCACGCAGTTCCAGGACCTGAAATCCGGCGACTATATCGTCCACGCGGATTACGGTGTCGGCGTTTTCCAGGGACTTCTCAGAATGGACGTGGACGGGAGTGCGCGCGAGTTCATGGAACTCCGCTACCGCGACGACGACAAGCTCTTCGTCCCCGTTGAAGACCTGAATCTCGTCCAGAAATACGCCCAGGTCGGCGCGGCCCTTCCTCCGCTCGACAAACTGGGCACGAACTCGTGGCAGAAGACCAAGGGACGGACGAAAAAGGCGGTCGAACAACTGGCTAAGGAGCTTCTCGAACTGTACGCCCAGCGGAAAGCGGCCAAGGGTTTCGGCTTCAGCGCCGAAGGGGACTGGCAGACCGAATTCGAGAAGACCTTCGAATATGAAGAGACCGAAGACCAGCTCCGCTCCATTCGGGAGATCAAGAACGACATGGAAGCGGATTCTCCGATGGACCGGCTGCTATGCGGCGACGTGGGCTATGGAAAAACCGAAGTGGCCATGCGGGCCGCCTTCAAGGCCGTCATGGACGGGAAGCAGGTCGCCATCCTCTGCCCGACGACCGTCCTCGCCAGCCAGCATATGAAGACGTTCACGGGCCGGCTGGTCCTTTTCCCCGTCCGCGTCGCGGAGCTGACCCGCCTTCAGTCCAAGGCCGAACAGCAGAAGATCGTCGACGACCTGAAAAAAGGACGGCTCGACGTCATCATCGGCACGCATCGGCTCCTCTCGAAGGATGTCGAATTCTTCGACCTGGGGCTTCTCATCGTCGACGAAGAGCAGCGTTTCGGCGTCAAGCACAAGGAAAAGATCAAGCATATGAAAGCGAACATCGACGTCCTGACCCTGACGGCGACCCCGATTCCGCGGACGCTCAACCTTTCTCTCACGGGACTGCGCGACATCAGCCTGATCGAGACGCCGCCCCGGGACCGGCTGGCGGTCCACACGGTCGTGACGACGTTCAGCCCGAAACTCGTGGCGACGGCGGTTAAGCAGGAGCTTGCCCGCGACGGGCAGGTTTATTATATCTTCAACAAGATCGAAGAGATGGAGCCCATGGCGGCGCTGATCGAGAAATGGGTGCCGCAGGCCAAGGTCGTGACGATCCACGGCCGGATGACCCCCCGCGAGCTCGAGAGACGGATGCTCGATTTCATCGAGCGGAAATATAACGTCATGGTCTCCACGACGATCATCGAGAACGGCATCGATATCCCTCTCGTGAACACGCTGATCGTCCACCGGGCGGACCACTTCGGGCTGGCCCAGCTGTACCAACTGCGGGGCCGGGTCGGGCGCTCTTCCCGCCAGGCGTTCGCCTATTTTCTCGTTCCGCCTTTCCAGGAACTGACCCCCCCGGCCAAGCGCCGCCTCGAAGCGCTCAAGGAATTCAGCGAGTTGGGCTCGGGCTTCCGGCTGGCGGTGAAAGACATGGAGATCCGCGGCGCCGGCAACGTCTTCGGCGCCAAACAGCACGGCGCCATGGAGGCCGTCGGCTTCGATTATTTCATTCATCTCCTCGAGCAGACCATCCGGGAACTCAAGGGGGAGGCCGTCGAGGAGGTCAAGAGCGAGATCAACCTCAAGGTCGATATCCGGATTCCGGAGGATTATCTGCCGCAGATGAACCTCCGGCTCAACCTCTACAAGAGGATCTCCTCGGCCGAGAACCTGGACGAGATCCGGGTCATCGAGGACGAGATCAAGGACCGGTTCGGGCCGCCGCCCCGCAGCGTGCTCAATCTTTGCCAATACGGGAGGATCAAACTCCTGGCCCAGAAATTGAAGATCAAAGCGGTGGACCGCCTGGACGAGCGCCTGATCTTCAAGTTCCTTCCGGCTACGACCGTCGCCCTCGACCGTATGACGAAGCTTCTCAACCGACACGCCGGGACCATGACTCCCCAGGGGGTGATGAGCCTGCCCCTTCGCGCCCGGGGCGAGGAGGACTTTCTGAGTGAAACGATCGCCGCCTTGAAGGAGTTATAGAAATGTCCTATAATAAATTGATACGTTTGACGGCGCCAAACCCCGATTTTAAATCGGGGTTAAAAGCGCCGCTCAGTATTAACCCTGAGCATACCCCGGGCTTAAGCCCGGGGAGTCGAATGGGTTGATTATGAAAAAGATGAGAGACGTCCTTCGCCCACGGACCGGGTTTTGTATCCTTACAGCCGGCATCTTGTTGAGCTTTTTCCCGAGCTGCGGGAGCGGGAAGCCTGGTCCGAGGGACTCCGCGACGACCGCGGCCGAGAGACAAAAACAAAACCGCGTCGTCCTGAAAGTCGCGGGGGCGAACTTCACCAACGAAGATTTCGACCGGTACGTTCGCGCGACGGTGGGCGAAAAGAGCTCCGCCTTCTCGGCGCCCGCCCTCAGCCGGCTGTTCGATGCCTTCGTCGAGGAAAAGATCTTTTTCAAACGGGCCCAGAACCAGGGCGTCACCCTGACCGAGGACGAGAAAACGGGCTACCTGAGCAGGCTCGAGAGCGCGATGGGCGGGACAAAGACGACGAGAACCCCGGCCGAGGAGACCGCCCTCGCCGAAAGACTCCTCGTCGAAAAATATCTTTATCTCCTCGTCAAGGACTTGAAGGTCGACGACAAGGAGATCTCCTCCTACTACAACCAGAACAAAGGCGATTACCTGCAGCCGGAAAAGGCCCAGGTCAGCCAAATCCTATTGGCGACGGAAGGCCGGGCCAGCCAGGTCCGGGACCGGCTGAACAACGCGACGGAAGATCAGTTTCGGGCGATCGCGCGGGCGGAATCGACCGGGCCCGAGTCGGTCAAGGGCGGCGTCATGGGCGTCTTCAGCGCCGGCCAACTCCCGCCGGAACTCGAGAAGTTCATCTTTCCCCTGAAAGAAGGAGAGATCAGCCGGGTCGTCGAATCCTCCTACGGTTACCATATTTTCCGTTTAGACAAGAAAATCGAGGGGCGTCTCGTGACGCAGGCCGAGGCCGCGCCGTCCATCCGGTCGAAGCTTCTCGATCAAAAAAGCAAGCAAGCCATCGCGGACCATCTCGTCGTGATCAAGTCCGCGCTGGACTGGAAATCCACTACCGAAAACTTAACGTTTGCCTATCAGAGGAACGAAACATGATCCCAAAAAAGGCGAAGCTGCTCCTTGCCGTTCTCGGCCTCACGGTCGCGCTCGGCCTGGCTCAGGAGATCGTGGAAGAAATCGTGGCCGTCGTCAACGACGACATCATCACGCTCTCCCAATATAAGCACGAGTACGACACGCGGGTCCAGGGGGCCCGCGGCCAGCTGCAGGGCGAAGATTTCAACAAATATCTGACGGAGCTCAAGACCGGGCTCATGGACGCCATGATCACCGACCTGCTCCTGCTCCAAATGGCCCGGGAGAGAAATCTGAACGTGACCGAACAGGTGAAGTTGACGATCGAAAACATCAAAAAGGAAAACAAGCTCGAATCCGACGACGACCTGAAGCGGGCGCTCCAGAGCCAGGGCATGGAGTGGAACGCGTGGCTCAAGCAGCTGGAGGAGACGATGCTCCGCCAGGGGGTCGTCGTCCAGGACGTGAACCGTTCGCTCGTGCTGGACGACGCGGAAGTCATCGCTTATTACAAGAAGAACTCGGCGGAGTTCGTCGAACCCGAGGAATATAAAATCCGGGCGGTCTATTTAGCGAGCGAAAAAACCGAGGCCGAGGCTCTCGAAGCGAAGAAGAAAGAGATCGACGACAAGATCAAATCGGGGTCGGATTTCACCGAGCTCGCGGGAACCTATTCGGACGATCCGCTCAAGGAATTGAAAGGCGATCTGGGAACCATCAAGAAAAAGGACCTGGACAAGAGCCTGCAGCAGGCGGTGGAAAAACTGAAGAAAGGCGACGTCTCGTCCTGGGTCCAGGCCAAGGCTGGCTGGTATCTGATCAAGCTCGAAGACAAGAAGGACAGCCGGCTTTTCGCGTTCGACGAGGCGAAGAAAACGATCGAGGAAAAGCTCTACAACGAGATGCAGAACGCGAAGCTCAAGGAGTTCATGGACAACCTCAAGAAAAAGAGCTACATCAAGATCCTCAAGCCCAATCCGCTGAACCTGTGACAGCGGACGGCGGGCCGAGGCCCTTTTTTATACGTTCGACGGCGCAAAACCCCGATTTTCAAATCGCGCTTTTGCGCCGCTCAGTATTAACCCTGAATATACCCCGGGCTTCAGTCCGGGGAGTCGAATGGGTTTATTTCTTGTCCGGCTCTTTCTTGTCCGCGCCCATGTGCGCGGGCTGATCTTCCTTGAAGTCGATCTTGCGTGAAACCGGCCATTCGCCCAGGAGGACATGTCGCGAGCCGCCCATCTGGGCGAAAATCCTGACGAAATAGGTCTTCCACGCGGGGTTGCTCTTGAAATCCTCCAGCCGTTTGCCTTCGACGCCGAAATTGCACTTCAGCGTGATGGGATCGCTCCACTCGCCGGGAAGGACCGGCTTGCTGCCTATCGCCAGGAGAAAATGGTCGCCTAAGTTGTCTGCATCATCCTTATTCTTGAAGATCCCGTTGAAATAGACATACCGGAGAGGCTCGGCCGATATGTTTTTGACGCGGAACGTGATCGTCGGGACGAGCGTCAGCTTGGGCCGCGGCCATTGTTTGTACTCTTTGGCCACCCAAGCCGTGCCCAACACCTCGAGCTGCAAAGCGCCCTTGACTTGCTCATCGGTCATCGTCTTGCATGCGGCGAGAAACCCGAGGAAAGAGACGAGGATCGCGATGCCGGCCGTCAAGCCGATGACTCTTTGTCCTTTTTTCATGGCGGGTCTCCTTGTTCAAATGATAGCGGATGATTTGAATTTAATCAACTGTGATAAAATCAAGAAAAAGATGAAAACGCGCTTTCTCAGACTCAACCTCGCCCTGGGCCTTTTCTTGTTCGCAGCGTCGGCGGCGCTTCTGGCCGCCGGGACGCCGTTCATGAAAGTCTGGTTTTATAGCTTCGCCTGGTGGTCGTTCATCCTGGCCCTGGACGGACTGAATTATCGGAGGCGGGGCGTTTCTCTTCTTTCCGGGCGCGTCACGGATTTCCTGTTCACGGCTTTTCTGTCGGTTCCGGTCTGGCTCGTCTTCGAACTTTTCAACCTCAGGCTGAAGAACTGGTCCTATCATGACCCGCCCCCGGGCCTTGACGTCCGCTGGGCGGGATATTTCATCGCCTTTGCCACGGTCATTCCCGCCCTTAAAGAGCTGGCCGCGCTCTTCCAGAGCATCCCGAAAGGGGCGTGGAAAAAAGGCTTATTCCGCCTGCGCATTACGCGGGGGCTTCTGTGGCTCGGCAAGGGCACGGGCGCGTGTTTTCTGTTCCTGGCGCTCGTCTGGCCGCGGCTCTTTTTCCCGCTGGTTTGGCTCGGATTCATCTTCTTGATAGAGCCGCTCAACTACCGCCGCGGGCGGCCTTCGTTTCTGAGAGACCTGGAGACCGGCGAGACGGTCCGGGTCTGGAGTTGGATGTTGGCCGGAGCGACCGCCGGAATCCTCTGGGAACTCTTCAATTTCTGGGCGGGCGGCCATTGGGAATATCATCTCCCTTATCTCGATTTCGGGAGGATCTTCCAGATGCCCGTCCTCGGCTATGGCGGGTTCGTCCCCTTCGCCCTCGAGATTTTCGTCCTCGATGTCTTCCTTGGCTCCGTTTATCGTTCGATCAAGGCCAAGGCCGTCTTCCGCTACGCCTTCCTTGCGGCCTTGATCGTCTTCGATCTCGTCTGTTTTTATCTCATCGATCGATTCTCGGTCTTCCGCTGATCTGACCGTAGTACAGTTTCGGGTACCCCTTTTCTTATCTTAGAAACTGTACTGCCGTCTTGCGCTGAAAAGACATCGATCCAACATCTCCTGAAAGCGTTCGTCGAATGGAAAGAATCCCGGACGCATCGGGGCCGGCCGTCTCACAATTGGATTGACATTTCATCCGATTCATCATATTTATTTCGCATCGTCCTCTAGGAGATACGCCATGGGATTGGTTAAAAAAGGGAATAAGCTCTGGTTCTTCGAGGATCTCTACAAAGACGTGACGTACGGCTTCGAAGTCGCCAAGGTCATCGTCCCGGAAATCTCGACCGGCTTTCAGAAGCTCATGATCCTCGAATCGGACCGTTTCGGCCGCGTCCTGATCCTCGACGGCATCGTCCAGCTGACCGAGGAAGACGAAGGGATTTATCACGAGTGGATCGCCCATTGGCCTCTGTTCGCCCTTCCCCGGCCGGCCGAGCACGTCCTGATCATCGGCGGCGGCGACGGCGGCGTCGCCAGGGAAGTCCTCCGCCATGCGGATATCAAGAAGGTGACGATGGTCGAGATCGACAAGATGGTCGTCGACCTCTGCCGCGAACACATGCCCTCCATTTCCGCGGGGATCTTCGATGATCCGCGCTTCGATCTGATCATCGGCGACGGCGCCGAGGTCATCCGGGCCATGAAGGGAAAATGCGACGCCGTCATGATCGATTCCACGGACCCGATCGGCCCCGCCCAAAGCCTGTTCAACACCAACTTCTATGAAAGCGTCAAGGACGCGCTCAAGGACGACGGCATCACCATCCACCAGACCGGCGCGTTCATCCTCCAGCCGTTCGAGGCGCCGGGAAGCTGGCGCCAGATCGAGCGGACCTTCGACGACGTCCGGGTCGTCCAATTCGCCAACGTGAGCTACATGGGAGGGCCGTTCAGCCTGACCGCCGGCTCCAAGGGCAGGCGGGTTTTCAAAAACGCCGTCCGCAACGCTAAAAGGAATTTCAAGCGCGCCGGAATCAAGACCAACTGGTATTCGCCCGACATCTCGGCCCTCCCGTATCCTGAATTCCAGCGCCGGCTCGAGCGCGACAAATACGGAGAAGAGGTCGTCCTCGACATCGAACTGCCCGGCCGCCGCCACCCGTCCGCGAAAGAGGTCGGGAAATGGAGCCGGGACGCTTCGAAGGCCATCCGCATGGTTGCCTTCGGCGAACCCCTGGTCTCGAATACGGCGATGGGCGACGGGGACACGCTTGTCCAGTACATCGAAACGAGCGCCATCAACTACCGCCGTTTCGACGACAAAGCCTGCGCCAACATTTTCACCTGCGCCGCGCTTCCCGCGGACAAGGCCGTGGACTTCTCCCTGGATTATTTCGGGGCCGCGGCAGCCGTGTGCTGGCACCTGCCGCGGGGGTCTTTCGCGGACGTCCGGACGATCCGGAAGAGCACCAAGATCTACAGGGCCGCCTTGAAAAAGACCGAGTCTCACGGGATCGATGTCCTCTCCAGGATTTACCATCCGAGACTCGTGGAGAGCGCCGCGATTTTTGCGCCCGATTTCCGGCTGCCCCAGGAGCGAGGTCTGTCCTCGGCCGTCGAGCTGATCATGGACATCTACGACTGCGATTACTCGCGGATCTCCAACTGCGAGACGGTCGCGCGCTGGGCGGGCGCCGAGTTCCGCGAAGCGAGCGGACTGGCGACGGTGGGCCGCCCCGACGCTCCCGATTTCGGCCATGCCAAGAAGAAGACGGCCGGCCCATCCGTCATCCAATTCCTCAAACAGGGCTCGAACATCAGCCATTTTTCCATGAACTGGCTCATGATCGTCGTCAACATCGTCACCCGGGACGCCTTTCCCGTCCGGAAGGTCATCGAAAACGCCATGCGTTATTTCGGAGGAAAGTCCGCCGTCTGCTGGATCGTGCCCAGGGGGCTCAAGATCCAGAATATCGCCGAGATCGCGGAGAACACGCTGATTTTTTCGGTGGAACAGAAGTGACGAACGGGTCCGGCTATTTTGACCCGACGATTTCGGAGGCGAAGACGAGTTTGACCCCGTAGGCGCCGGCCGATCCAAGGTATTTCGCGAGCGCGGCGAGGGTCTCTTTTTTGGGATGACAGATCCCCACCGCCTGCCCTTTGTCCCGCGCGGTTTGGAACAACTCCTCGATTTTCGCCTTGATCGCGGCTTCGGTCAGATCTCCGTCGAGGAAGACCTGGCGCGAGGCCGCGGGAACCCCCATCCGCCGGGCCATATCGAAGGCGATCGTGTTCTTCGTCGTCCGGCTGTCGATGAAGTAAAGTCCCCTTTCTTTCAGGACCTCGAGAATGACGGGCATGATCCGGTCGTCTTCGGTGACCATCGATCCGGCATGATTGTTCACGCCTTGACATCCGGGGATCTGGTCCAGGCACGCCTCGACGTTCCGCCTGATCTCTTCTCCGGTCATGCTGGTATAGATCGTGCCCGCGGAAGCCGTGCTGATTTTTTGATGCAGGGATTCGAGCGGCAGATGGAGCATGATCTCCAGACCGCACGCGCGCGCCTCGCGCGCGGTCTCCTGGGCGGCCGGCGTGAAGGGGAGGATGGACACGGTCACGGGCTGTTTGAACGCGCAGACGGCCCGGACGACCTCGAGATTATAGCCGAGATCATCCATGATCACGGCCACTTTCTTGGCGGAAACAGCCGGTTTCGTCGGACGTCCGGCGGCTTTCTTTGGCGCGGGAGGTACCTCCCGTTCGCCGCCTTTCCGGGGGAGGGACGTCTTTGAGGCCGGCGCGGGGCCGTTTTTTTTGGCCGGGCATTCGATCAATAAAAAGACGATCAGGAGCAAGATGACGGAGAATAGGAAAAGGAGGGGGAAAGAAAGCGTTCTCCGCATGGCTCAGCGGCGGGAGAGCAGGCCGATGGTTTTTTCGATATAAGCCTTGGTATCCGTCTTGCCCGGATCCAGGTTCAGGCCGGGCGTCACGCCTTTGCTCCAGAGTTTTTCCCCCGATTTAAAACAGAAAATGCCCGTCGACAGGAGCAGGGCGTCTCCGTTTTCGAGAGGGAAAAGATCCTGTCGGGCGACAAGTCCGGGCGTCGCGATTCCGATCACCGTGGCCTTTTTGATGTCCTTGAGGACACCGGCTGCCAGTTCCGCCGGCCCGATGGTCGCCTGGTTGACCCAGAGGATGAGAGGGAGCGCGTCCAGCGGGGCTTCGTCGGGACAGGACAGGAATTCCTTGACGCCCGCCTTCTTTTCGAAATAGCCGATTTTTTCGGCTTTGAGGAACACGTTCAGAAAAGAGCGGGCTTCGGCGTTGTCGCCTTCGTGGCAATCCCTGAAGTCCAGGACCAGGGGGAGTTTCCGGCCCCGGACGCCGGGCAGAACGGATTTCTGGAATTCCGCGGTGAGCGAGGGATAGAAATGGTTGATTTTCACGATCCCGGATGTCCCGCCGAGAGGCGTCGTCGTCAGCGGATGGGGATAGAGGTCGCCCCGCTCGACGTTCATCTCTTTGGTCGAATTTTCGCGGATCACGCGGATCTTGACCGCCGCGGGACTCTCGTTTTTAAGATAGAGATGGATCTCCGGAAGGCTCCAGATCAGCGTCGAGCGGTCGTCGAGGGCGCTCAGATAATCGCCGATCCTGATTCCGGCCTTATCCGCCGGAGAATTTTCGGCGACGCCGATGACGAGAGGAAAAAGGCCGTAGCGCTTGAACAGAACGACACCGACGTCCATGAGCCGGAGCTTCTGGGGGCTGATGTATTTGGCGACGGCCGCTTTATCCAAGAAAGCGGAGAGGACGTCGAGCGAATTGACCAGTCCCTGGAAAGCTCCCTCCATGGTCTTTTTCGGATCGGCATCCTCCAGGTAATCGCTCTTGATGTAGCGGATGACGGAGGACAGGATCTCGTTGTTTTTCGGAGGAACGTGCCGCTGAGGTCCGCCGGGCAGAACGCTTTTCTCGAACCAGAAAAACAGGACCGCGGAGACCAACAGGGTCGCCCAAAGGATCCGGCCTTTACGCGTTTTCAACATGGAGGATATTCTTTTCCGTAAAAATGGATTCTATCATCTTCGCGAGAGCCATTGCAAGGGATCGAGGGGCTTGGTCTTGTACCGGATCTCGAAATAGAGGGATTTGACATCCAGCATGGATCCCGTGTCTCCCGCCAGCGCGATCTGTTGGCCGGCCTTGATGAAATCGCCCGTCTTGACCTTGAACTCGGCGCAGTGGCCGTAGAGCGAGTAATATGTCTGGCCGTGATCGATGATGAGAAGATTGCCGTAGCCCTGGAAATAGTCGGCGAAGACGATTTTGCCGCCGTGGACGGCCCGGACGGTCGGGTCGCCTTCGCCGGGCGCGATTTCGATCCCATTGTTCATGGTCAGGGTGTTGAACTTCGGGTGCCGCTGGATGCCGAAGCCTTGGGCGATTTTCCCGTCGGCCGGCCAGGGAAGCCGGCCTTTTTTTTCCGTGAACGGCACGAGCGGGAAAGGCAAATCCGGCTCCTGCTTTTCGAGCTTTTGGAGAAGCTCCTGAAGCTGGCGGGCCTGGACGCTCAATTCCTCCATGGTCTGTTCGTAGGTGATCTTGTTCGATCTGATCTGGTCGACGAGCGCCCGGTTCTTTTTCTCCTCGGCCTCGAGCGCGGCTGTCCGGGAGCTTTCCTTCCCGATCAGGTCCTGGATGTCCCGCTCCTTGGACTTGAGGCTTTCCGCGGCGCGCCCGAGCTCGGCCAGGTTTTTGGCGTAATCGGCGATCATCCGTTCCTGGGTGGAAGCGAGCAGGGACAGGTTTTTGCTCTCCTGAAGCAGGGAGGCCAGGTCCGGGGACTGGAGGAAGAAGCGGATAAAGTTGAACCGGCCGTATTTATAGAGCGTGACCAGGATCTTGATCAGGGCGTCCTTTTCCCGCTCCAAATTCGTCTGGAGTTCGGGGATGTTCTTTTTGATCGCGCCCAGCTCGACCCGGTTTTTTTCGAGCTGCATGTTGAGGAGGGCCAGCTCGTTCCGGAGCAGGCTTTTGGTGAGGCCGATCCGGTCGAGCGAGGAGAGCATGGTCTTTTCCTTTTTTTCCTCGCCGGCGATCTTCCCCTTGAGGCCTTCGATTTCCTCCTTGATTTTGGCCAGGCGCTTTTCGTAGTCCGTGGACTCCTGCCCTGTCCGGACAAGCGCGGGACGGCTCAACATCAGGATGAGCCCCAGCGCGACGCAGAATGCGGCCTTCAGCGGTTTCATTTTCGGGACACGTAGATCGCCCCTCCGATCAAACCGACGATGAGTCCGAAGGCGATCTCGATGATGGAGAAGGACCAGGCTCCTTCCGCCTTGATGCCGTAGAACATGAAGATCTCGATATAAGAGCCTTCCCGGAGCCCCCAGCCGTTAATCGAGATCGGGATGATCTGGATGAGCAGGACCAGGGGGATGAAAACGAAATAATCGAGAAGGGGAATCGCCAGGTGGAGGGCCTTTCCGATCAGGAAATAGAAAAGGATGACGTTCATCTGGAGCAGGAAAGCCCAGGCCGTCGCCCGGGCGAATTCCCGGCGCCTTTCCCCGTAAAAAAGGATCGTCGTCCGGAAGGCGATGATCTTCTGCTTCATGGTCCGCAAAAAGCCTTTTTCCGGAAGCTTCCCGAGCAGGCGTCCTGAGATGGGAAGGAAGAAAAGCCCGACCGCGGTCAGGCCGAGAATGCCGAAGCCGAGCGCCGCCCAGATCACGGGCACCTGGCGGGCCATGTCGAGGCGGAAGAGGGACGCCGTCAGAGCGAACAGGAACAGGACGATGATGCCCGTCGAACGCTCGACCAGGACGATGGCCGAGGATTTGACCAGGGATTTGGAGTATTTCGAGCCGTCCCAGATGCGGACAACGTCCCCGCCGAAGCGGGTTGGAAGAAAATTATTGAAGAACATTCCGACGAGATAGGATTTGGCCAGGTAAGGAAGCGGAACGTCGTCACCCTGAGCGCGGGCCAGGATCTGCCAGCGGAGGGCGCTGATCAGGAGGCCGAGCGCTTGGAGGGAGAAGGCGACGCCGAGCCACCCCCAGGAAGCGCCCTTGATCTTGAGGCCGATCTCCTTGAACGACGTCTTCGTCGCGACGAGAAAAAAGACAATCACGGCGACGCTGAAAAGGAGCTTGAGAAGGAAACGGGCCGTCTTTTTTTTTGCCATCGGGCTGGGCGATATTGTATCATATCTCCGATGCGGAGGAGAGGGTCGCCCTCATCGTCGTCGGTCCGCCGGAGATGAAGGCCGTGGAGTCGAAGCTTTTTTGCCTTGACATTGGCGGCGATATAACCTATCATAATAGTCAATTCTAAGAGTAGGAGATTTTATGAACCTCAAAAAAATCGGTGTTCTGTTGTTGAGTTTCGTCATTGTCGCGGCCGTCGCTTCGGCCGGGACAAAGGAATTCAGCCTGGGCAAGTTCTATCTGACGCCCCAAATCGGCTTTTCCTCCTGGGGAGGGAGCATCCCCTTCGGCGCCAACGCCGAATATGCGTTGAACGAAAACATCGGGATCGGCGGGACCGTCATGGCCCAGTTCTGGAGCGAGACGGGTTGGTCGGAAAGCCTGGTCTCTATTGCGGCGGAAGCGAATTATCATTTCATCAAGTTGAATGCCGAGAAAATCGATCTCTACGTGGGTGCGGGAATCGGCTATTCGGTCGTCAGCTTCAGCTATAGTAGCGGCATTTCGACCGGCTTTTCGGGCTCGTCCGGATTGAACCTCCAGCCGCTCATCGGCGCCCGGTATTATTTTTCGCCGAAAATGGCGGTCAGCTTGAGGCTCGTCGGATCGCTCATCGGCGACTACACCGGGATCGGGGCCACCGCCGGCGTGACCTTTATCCTTAATTAAACCTGGGAATTATTTCATAAGCGGTGGATAAGGCCGAGGCCATGGAGGCTCTCGCGACGCGCAAAGGCGGCGCATGGGCCGTATCGATGGTATGACGATTTTGAATGAGACGCCTTTTGAAAGGCGGCTAATAAAAAAGGAGAATGGATCATGAAAAAGTTTTTGATTTGCCTGATGATGTTATCGGTCGTCGCTCTGTCCTTGAGCGCCGATGTCTACATCAAAATGAAAACCCACACGGACGCGATGTCGGTCATGGGACAGAACACGCCGGCCAAGGACGGCTTCAATGAGCAGTGGATTGGAACCGACAAGTTCGCCATGGTTTCCGATGAGCAGGCCTATATCCTCGACTTGAAGGCGAACATCGGCTATATCGTCAATCACAAGAGCAAATCCTACGTCGAAACCCCCCTGCCCCTCGACCTCGCGAAGCTCCTGCCTCCCGAGGCCGCCTCGTTCGCCGGCATGATGAAGATGAGCGCGACCGTGAATGCCACGAACGAAACCAAAAAAATCGGGCAGTGGAATTGCACGGGCTACGATGAAACCATCACCGTCATGGGCATGGCCATGAAAATGAAGATCTGGGCTTCCACCGACGTGGGGTTCGACTGGGCCGCCTTCAATTCGAAAATGTTCATGAACTTCGTTAAAGGCCAGATGATGATCGACGATGCTTCCGTGAAGGAAATGATGAAAGTCAAGGGCATCGCGATCTCGAGCGAGACATCCGGCGAAGTCATGGGCGCCAAGATTAGGTCGACGAATGACGTCGTGGAAATCTCGAAGAAAGACGCCCCGGCCAATCTGTACGCTGTCCCGGCCGGTTATGCCAAGAAAGCTACGCTCGACATGAGCGAGATCCGCAAGTAAGAGTTCTTTCGAATCCGGATCCTATCCCCCGACCCTCTCCGGAGGGCGGGGGATTTTTTTTTATAGATATTCGGCCCAGTGCTTGATCGGAAGAAGCTCGGTCCGTTTCGAGGCCAGGGCCTGGGTCATTGCTCTCGCCCTGGGAATGGCTATAGCGGTTGGCTGCTTAGGCAAAAAACGATTATCTAATGTTAACGCATTAAGATATGTTACAGAGCCAGCGGATTTTCTTTAGTGACCACGAGCGGCGGGCTTTAAGGATGGCCGACCAGATCAAATCCAAGTTCTGGAACCACCGATTCGTCGTCGCTTCATATCGCGTTTGTTTCCAGATTTGTTCCTGAGGATTGAGCCCCGGTTGATAGGGCGGAAGATAAGCCAGATGGAAACGCGGGTGCTTTTGAAGAAAACGATCCACCGGTTCTCCTTTATGCCACCGCGCGCGATCGACATAAAGCCAGATCGCATAGCCGCGAAGACGCCGGTAAAGATGCCGCAAAGCTTTCATGAAGCCTTCCCGGTCTCCTCGTTCCGTACGGATGATCCCGTAACGCCCCAGGAGAGGAGCCACCCAACCCGAGAGATTAAGCCGTTGTCGATGTTGGCTGGTCGTGGGGATGCGAAAAGAATGTCCTCTCTTGGCCCATCCCCGTCCCAATCGCGGATGGAGGGTGAACCCCGTCTCATCCTGAAAGACCACCGTTTCCCGAGGCCCCAGATTTTGAAGTTTTTTTTAACTCCCGGCGAAATTGCTTCGCTTCTTCCGCCCGGGCTTGAAGATAGACATAACTGGCTCTTTTTAGCCGATAACCCAGTTGGTGCATCCAAGCTTGAGCTTGTCGCACTTTCAGTTTCAAACCATAGCGGCGTTTTAAGTGCTCGACGAGAGTCGGTCCGTCCCAGCGAGACCGGTTCAAGCCAAAATCTTGAGGGGATTGCTCTAAATGCCGTTCCACCTCCTGGGCGATCTGCGGGGTCAGCCGGGACGGGCGTCCCGGGATCGGTTTGCTCTTCAGGGCTTTTAACCCGTCGGCATTTACCGCCCGAATCCATCGATTCAGGCTCATACGTGTCAGCCCTAAAACCTGGGAAGTCCAGCCGGGCCGTTGCCCCTCGACGATTAAAAGAAGGGCGGCAATCTTCAACCCCGTCCAAGCCCCGGGCGTGTCCTTGGCGTAGGCCACCAGGCTCTCCCGGGTCACCTCCGGATGATGGATGTCGATAGGTTCCATACCAACAGTTTAACACAAAACAGGCTCACTCGTAACAATATTAATTGCGTTAACATTAGCAAGAAAAATACTCGGAAAAAAACGGCCGTGTCAACTGTTGTTCGCAAAAAAAACTTGACAGGAACTCTAATTTTAATATGATAAATTCAATAGTCAAAAGGAGAGGATGATGAAGATGAAATGTTTGACGGCAGTTTTCATGGCGCTGATTTTATTTTTTCTGCCATTTTTAGTCGAGAGAGCATACGCTCAGGTTGCTGAAGCACAAGCTCAAGCGAGAAGCGATGTCAGCACTACATTGTGGTTAGGCCTGGGATGCCTTTTAGGCGTTGTGGGCTATGTGATTGCTATGTTAGCAATCCCTAATCCTTCAGCCAGCTCACTCTTGGGGAAATCGCCGGACTATATTGCCGTCTATACAGATGCTTATAGAGCAGAAGCAAAGAGTATTCAAACGGGGAAGGCGCTGATCGGTTGCTTAGCCGGGACCGCCGTCGAAGTTTTGTCTTATGCCCTGATCTTCGCGGCTGCGTCGCCGCATTTTTAATAAAACGAAGAATAAAGCGAATATTTATCCTTATAAAAAAAAGTTCTCTCTCGACGTGAGGAGGCCTTTGTTTGGATGCGTTTGAAAGAAAATAGGTATCTTGCGTGATTTTAAGGATGGGCATAGGAATAAATTCCTAAAAACGTTTTGTCTGATTTCTCTCATTGCGGGCTTGCAGATACCGGCCAACGGTGAGATTTTCAAAACATTTGTGGCGGAGTTTATTCGCGAATATTCCACTCAAAGCAAACAGGAGATATTGAAGGGGAAGCTCTTTTATGAGGCGGATTCCGGCAAACTGCTGATTGAGGTTGATACGCCCATCCATCAATGGATGATTCTCCAAGGAAATGAAACGCTTATTTATTATCCAGAAACGATGCAGGCCTTTCGTATTCGATCAAAAGCGGAGGCCGTGATGCCTTTTTTTAAGGTTATCCTAGGCTGTCTCAAGGAGGATTTTGGATTAAGTCAGCAAGGGTACACATTGGCTCATTATGAAAAAAAAGGCAGCGTATTGCTTTCGACCTGGAGCCCCCCACCTCAATTGTCGAAACTCATTGGGAATGCCGTTTTAGAATGTCAGACCAATAAAATCATGCGCATAGAATATCATACACCTGACGGGAAACTTTTAAGTCAAGCGATCTTACGTCAGCATGTGTTCTTCAGCGGATCTTATTTTCCTTTAGAGGTTTCCATTTCTTACAAAACCAATCAGGAAGCTAGGGCGGAGAAAGTGGTTTATGCCCATCCTCAGTTCAATGCTCCGCTGCCTGGCGATATCAGGGAATTCAAAATACCTCCCGGAGCAAAGGTAAAAGACATTGAATGGTAAGAGGATCGGAGCCTTCCTGACAACGTATCTGATCGCGGGCGCCCTCTCGTTCTCATCCGGACAATTCCGGGATGACCTCGCTTTCATCGTGAGAAATCGGACACCCGCGATAAAAGCAGAGGAGAACTCTTTTCGGCGGGCTCTGGAGAACGGGTCAGAACTGAAGTCCGCCGTCGTGGGCCTCCTCCGGTTTTATCAGATCTGCATTTCCTCCCAGGATACATCCGTCTGCAATTTTCTCATGAGTTGTTCGCATTTCGGCATGGAGGCCATCCAAGAATATGGAATCCTCCATGGGCTCTTAATGGCCTCCGACCGGCTTCAGAGATGTAACGGACTGAGCCGGAAATTTTATCCCGAAGACCCGAAGACCACGTTGGCGATCGATTTCCCCCTGGAGGCCTACTATCTCGGACGGGTCAAAAAGTGAGACGTCTTTTTTTGTTATGGATGACGGCATCGCTCCTGGGGACGTTCCGACCGGCCGCCGGCCAGGAGATCGTCTATTTTTCGCCTGAAAACATCCTGCGTTTCGCGGATGCTCTTTTCCAGGAGAAAGATTATGGACGGGCCGCAGCCGAATACCGGCGTTATCTCATGACCGGGGATATGCCTTCCACAACCGCCGCTTCGATCTATTTCAAGATCGGCCTTTGCTACAGGCTCGCCCAGGACTATCCGAAGTCGATTTCCGTTTTTCAAACCATCATCGAAAAACATTCGCAGAGCGAAGCGGCCGAGGATTCGTTTTATCAGGTCGCCTACAATCATTTTTTATGGGGACGATATGAGGATTCCTTGTCCTTGGTGGACAGTTTTTTGCCCAGGATCGGGCCGCCGGAGAAAAAGCTGAAGCTATTACAACTGAAGGGGATGAATTTTCTTTATCAGAAAAAATGGCAACAGGCGGATGCCTATCTCCGGATCCTTTCCGAGACGGCCGTCCCGGATCCTCTGACCGCGACGATGAAAACGTTCGCCGAACAAGGCCAGCGTCTTCCCCATAAAAGTCCGTTTCTGGCAGGAGTCCTATCGGGCTTAATCCCCGGAATGGGCAAGATCTATGCCGGCCGGACGAGTGACGGGTTGTTTTCCCTGTTCACCATCGCCCTTACCGGCTGGCAGGCTTACGAGGGTTTTCACAAGGACGGAATTCGTTCGATGAAAGGCTGGATCTACGGCTCGCTTGGGGCCTTTTTCTATGTCGGGAACATCTATGGTTCCATCGCCGCCGTGAGGATATTCAATGAACAATCGGAAAATCAGCTTCTTCAGAGAATAGGAATGACCGTGAATGTTTATTTTCAATAAATTTTTTCAGGTGGGGCTCGTCCTCTGCCTTTCGGCCTTACCCGTTCGTTCGGATCGCGTCCTGAGCTTCGCCGATCATCTCTTTGTGGTGGGCCAGGATGAGGAGGCCATCACGGAATACAAGAGATATGTCTTTTTTCATTCCGAGGATCCCGAGAACACCGTGGGATACGCGTATTATAAGATGGGATTGGCTTATCGGAATCAAAGCCGCTGGGACGAGGCCATCGCTATGCTCCAGAAATCCGTTCAATCCGAGAACGAGGAGAGGGTGAGAGACGAACGCCGCATCACCCTGGGCGTCACGCTGATCGCCTGCGGCCGCTTCGGCGAGGCCGATTTTCTCCTTCTGAAAATCGAGATATTCAGCCCCTTTGACGAGACGATAAAAAAGGCCTCCTTCTTTCGCGGCATCTGCAATCTTTACACGTCTAATTGGGCCGAAGCCCGAACCGCCTTCCAGAGCTATTTTCGCGGACAGCGGCCTGAAACGGGCGATCTCGAAATGAAGGTCGACGAACTTCTCTCCCAGGCTCCCAAAATCGGATACAAATCTCCCGGGCTGGCCAAAGCACTCTCAACAGTCGTTCCTGGCTTGGGCCAAATCTACGCTACGGATTGGGCCGGTGGGATCAATGCCTTGGTGATCAATGCCGCGATGGGCTATCTGGTCGTCCATGACTTGGCCCAAAAGCAAATACTGGACGCCGTCTTCAACGCGCTCTTTTTGTTCGAGCGATTTTATAGCGGAAACCGGCAGAATTCCGAAGAAGCGGTGACGAGGTATAATCAGAACTTGAATCGCCAATTCGTCGCTCAGATCTTGAAGATCCTGGAAAGAGTGGACAAGTGAGATTCACGCGCGTGATGGGGAGAATTCTTCTCGGAATCGTGACCCTGTCCGCTGTCTCTCCCGCGGCAACGAAAAGATGCATTGAAGATAGGTATCACGAAGCCGGTCTTCTGCTCGACGCTGGCCGCTATGCCGAAGCGCTGATCGTTTACAAGGAGGCTTTAAAGGAGGACGGCGTCCTCGATGGTAAAAAAAGGTCGAGGATTTTCAACAACATAGGGTATTGTCATTACAAGCTCGACGACCTCGATGCGGCCATTGATTATTATCGGCAGGCCCTCGAGATCGATACGGACTATGCTGTCTGTCTCAACAATATGGCCGTTGTTCTGATGAACCAGAAGAGATACAAGGACGCCCTCCCGTACCTCGAGCGGGCTGACCTGATCCAGAAAAACGTCAAAATTCTCTTCAATCTGTTCTCCGCCCATTATTATTTGGACAACCGGAAAGAGGCCCTAGCCTATATCAAGGATGCGTTCCGCTTGGACGAGGACTATACGGAAGATCGCTTGAAGAAAAAGAACATCAGCCGAGAGGATATTGATCGGCTGAAGAAATATATCAGGGACTGATCTTGGGGGATTGGCTTAGAGAGCTCTCTCCAAACCAGCTTGGTGGCTGCGATCTCCGCGACCCCCCCCCATTTCTCAGCCCATCTCTCCCCCCTTTTCTGGAATAAAAAAATCCGGTCCCCGCGTCTATGATGAACGCAATGACCAGATGCACTTTCAGGCCAGAACGCGTATTTTACGAAGAAGGTTACGCCGAGTGCAGTGCTGAAGCTCGACCTACTTCTAATCAAAGGGTTCATGAGTAGGAGGCTGATGGCCATCTTGGGCAAAATATCGCGTTGTCGATTATACGGCTCACGGCTTGAATATTTGATTATTAAAGCGATCAGCGAACGAATCGGCTTTTGCGAACCTCCCTTGAGGAGATTCGTTTTCGGATAATCAAGATGTGGTATAAGTCTCGGAGTGTAATCTTTTGTCCCTTGGATCGGAGGCTCCAGATTTTGCCGTATTGTTGCTACCCGCGCTAAGTGATGGAAGTCGGCGTCGTCCAGTCCATCCATTTGTCTCATCGACTAGCAACCCGGGAAACCTTCCGTCTCCGGGCCAACAGCGCGCGAGCTAGAGCACGCTCTATCGCTCGTTAAGGAGTTAGGGCAACTAACAAGTTGGCCGCCTATGAAACACCGTAGATTAACTTTCTTAATGGTAGACGGGACTCCAGTCAAATGCCCGGCTTGCCTTATACTCTAAATAAATCCGCTTATGATCATAAAATAATGAATCTTGCGAATTTCTAAATTTTAAAAAATAAATCCAATTGGAAGATCGAAGGATCCGGTGGAATTGCCTTTATAAATAATTAATCTAATACGTGGATTAAAGTAAAGCGCTCCGTATCTGACCCCAAAAAACAGATCAGTTGCAAACGCGGCTTCGACGTTTGAGTGCGATCCATAGCCGTGATAATATACGTCATCGACCGCAAACCCGAGGTTTAAACCTCCAAATATTCGGAATTTCTCGTTAAGCGGGTATCTATATTGTAGTTCCAGCATCGGCTGTAGCCGAAGCAGATTTGAGCTATACTTACCCGGGAAGAAATATCCTCCAAGATACCCTCCGATATATATACGATCAACAACGCGAAGGAGGGCATGCAGTTCTATACCAAAACCGACAGAATAATACGAAGCCAAATCTCCTATAGTTATGGCAAGCCCCCCCCCAAACCAAACAAAAAATCATTTTCGACTCCGACTTTTTTCGAAGAGTCGATAATTGGGGTCTTGACGGGTTTGACCTCTGCCTGCAGAGCACCTTGTTCCGGTTTTATGCCGCCATGGCTGGCGACGTCGACGACGCTGATGTTGATGAAGCCGGACATCGATAAACCCTTGTCGTCAGTGACCATGACTTCATACCAGTCGCCAATCTTCTGATGTGACTCGAGCGTGGTCCCGATCTTCATTTGTTTAATAATCGAGGCGTTAATGTCCGGCTCGGACCGGATATTGGCCACTTGAACCTTGACCTTCAGGATTGTAGTCTCCTGGGCCCAAAGGCCGACGAAGGCGAGAGTGAATATAACAAGACACAGGATAGCGATGCGTTTCATGTCCCCTCCTTTCCGACGTTAATCATAGGTTGTTCCTTTTATTAAGGGGATAAGAAATTTCCTTCTTGTGTTGCAAAACTTTCGCTTTCCTAAGACGCGAAATTAGTATCCCCCCTATATATAAAAATAATAATCCCGGTAGCGGATCGTTGTCAATGGCGATGTTTTCCAAGTCGGAACCATAGTTGGGCGTTGGTTAAAAGCAAGCCCAATTTTGACATTATCGCCAAATGAAGGGTATAAGAAATTGCTTACACGAATTGCGCTTTACTTGAGCTCGGAATAAATATCCGGCATCGTGAAAAAATATTAATCGCGGACAAGGGCCCTATTTACCGAAATTGTTTTCTGGAATATTTACGCGCTCAGATGACCGACAGCATCACCTCGCGCTTAAAAATGATTCCGGTCGAAAAAAAACGGAGCCGCCGCCATGTGTTAAAATGGATCAACGCGAGTCATGGCGAAACATAAGACTTGATCGTTTCTTCTCAAAGTTGTCTTCAACCTCGCTGTCCTCGTGTCCGTATTCTCGAAAACTCCTCTCCGGTACATCGGCCAGTCGCTCGCCGGCGTGACCTAGTCGTGGCTCGTCCTCGCTTTTTCCCTTTTTGCTCCCGGGCTTCTCATTAGCGCCTTCAGGGGTAGAGATTCTATCCCCCGACCCTCTTCGGAGGGCGGGGGATTTTTTTTTATACATTCGACGGCGCAAACCCCCGATTTTTAAATCGGGGTAAAAGCGCCGCTCAGTATTAACCCTGAATATACCCCGGGCTTCTGCCCGGGGAGCCGAATGGGTTTATAGATATTCGGCCCAGTGCTTGATCGGAAGAAGCTCGGCCCGTTTCGAGGCCAGGGCCTGGACGAAAAGTTCGGCGATCTGGAGGTTCGTCAGGAGCGGAATGGAAAAATCGACGGCCGTCCGCCGCAGGAGATAATCGCTGTCGAAGGAAGCCTTTTTTTCCGGGTCGGGGACCGAAATGACGAAATCGATCTTCCGTTCGGCGAGATAGTCCTTGATATTGGGCTTCTTTCGCTCGTGGACTTTATGGAGGCGCGTGCTCGGGATGTCGTGGCCGTTGAGAAAAACCGATGTCTGTTCGGTGGCATAGAGAATATAGCCCAGGCCGTGGAGGCGTCGGGCCGATTCCAGGAATTTCATCTTGTCCCCGCGGCTGCCGATGCTGAGGAGGAGGGACCGTTTCGGTAAGACGAAACCCGCCGAGAGGATGGATTTCAGGAACGCCTCATGGACGTCTTCGCCGAGGCAGGCGACTTCGCCCGTCGAGGCCATCTCGACGCCCAGCGTCGGATCCGCTCCCTTGAGCCGGGAAAAAGAGAACTGGGGGGCTTTGACGCCGACATAATTGAGATCGAGCGTGGACTTCGTGTTTTTCGGATGTCGGCCGAGCATGGCCTCGACCGCCAGCTCGATGAAGTTGACTTTGGATACTTTGCTCACGAAGGGGAACGAGCGCGATGCCCGCAGGTTGCACTCGATGACCTTGATCTCGTTGTCCTTGGCGATGAACTGGATGTTGAACGGCCCGCTGATGTCGAGGGCCGCGGCGATCTTCATCCCGGTCGCGCGGATCTTGCGTATGGTTTCGATATAGGTCTTCTGGGGGGGCAGAACCATGGTCGCGTCCCCGGAATGCACGCCGGCGTTCTCCACGTGCTCGACGATGGCCGAAACGATGATTTCGCCGTCCTTGGCCACGGCGTCCATTTCGATCTCCTTGGCGTTGAGGATGAATTTGCTGATGACGACGGGGTATTCGGGCGAGACGCGCGAGGCCTTCTTCAGGTAGACGTCGAGATCTTTATTATCAAAGACGACGCTCATCGCCGCGCCGCTGAGAACATAGGACGGCCGGACGAGGACGGGGAAGCCCGCCGTCGCGGCGAAGGCCTCGGCCTCCTTGACGCTCCGCAACTCCCGCCATGCGGGCTGGTTGATGCCGAGCCTGTCCAGGAGACTGGAGAACTTGGTTCGGTTCTCCGCCTTGTCGATGGATTCCGGCGAGGTCCCGAGGATGCGCAGGCCGGCCTTGAAACACTTCATGGCCAGATTGTTCGGGATCTGCCCGCCCATGGCCAGGATGATCCCCCGCGGATTCTCGCGCTTGTAAATGTCGAGCACGCGCTCGAAGCTCAACTCCTCGAAGTAGAGGCGGTCGCAGATGTCGTAGTCGGTGGACACGGTCTCGGGATTGTAGTTGACCATGATGGTCTCGTAGCCCATCTTCTTGAGGTGGACGACGGCCGAGACGCAGCACCAGTCGAACTCGACGGACGAGCCGATGCTGTAGGAGCCTGAGCCCAGAACCATGACCTTGTTTCCGCCCGGGCCGAAGCGGACGTCGTCCTCCTGACCGTGATAGGTCATATAGAGGTAATTCGTTCGGGCCGGATATTCGGCGGCCAGGGTGTCGATCTGTTTGACCACGGGCAACACCCGGAGACGCGTCCGCTTTTTCCGGACGTCGAGCTCATCGGATCCGGTGAGAATGGCGATTTGCTTATCCGAAAATCCCTTGCGCTTGGCTTCGGACATGAGCGCGGCGGACAGCGTCGCGAGCGAGTGCTCGCGGATCTTTTTTTCGACCGCGACGATGTTTTTGATCTTGGCCAGGAACCAGCGGTCGATCCTCGTCAGGCGGTGGATCCGGTCGATGGACACGCCTTTTTTCAGAGCCTCGGCGATCCCGAAGAGGCGCTCGTCGGTCGGCTGGCGCAGTTCCTTCTCCAGGTTCTTGAAGGAATAGCTCTCGTTGCCGACGACGCCGTACATGCCGATCTGCAGCATCCGGGTCGCTTTCTGGATGGCCTCCTCGAAATTGCGGCCGATGGCCATGACTTCGCCGACGGACTTCATCTCTGAGCCGATTTTTTTCGAGACGCGCCGGAATTTCTTGAGGTCCCATCGGGGGATCTTGACGACGAGATAGTCGAGGGCCGGCTCGAAGCAGGCCGTCGTCTTCTTCGTGATCGAATTGATCAGGCCGGGGAGCGAATGTCCGAGCACGAGCTTGGCCGCGACGAAGGCCAGCGGATAGCCCGTGGCCTTGCTGGCCAGGGCCGAGCTCCGCGACAGGCGGGCGTTGACCTCGATGATCCGGTAATCGCCGTCCTTCGGATTGAGGGCGAACTGGATATTGCATTCCCCGATGATCCCAAGATGCCGGACGGCCTTGATCGAGATCTCGCGCAGGCGGTGATATTCCGCGTTGGTCAGGGTCTGCGACGGGGCGATGACGATGCTCTCGCCGGTGTGGATCCCCATCGGATCGAAGTTCTCCATGTTGCAGACCGTGATGCAGTTGTCGTCCATGTCGCGGACGACCTCGTATTCGATTTCCTTCCACCCTTCGAGATATTCCTCGATCAAAACCTGGGGGGAATGGGCGAACGCCTTTTTGAGGGCTTCCCTGAGCTCTTTTTCGTTCAAGGCCAGGCCGCTGCCCCGGCCGCCCAGCGCGTAGGCGACGCGGGCCATGACGGGATAGCCGATGTCCCTAGCGATGCGCAGGCCTTCCTGAAGGTTCTTGGCCGCGACGCCCTTCGGAGATTTGAGGCCGGATTCCGCCAGCCGGGCGTTGAAAAGCTCCCGGTCCTCGGTATTCTCGATGGCTTCGATGGGCGTGCCGAGAACGGCGACGCGGTATTTCGCGAACACGCCCGCTTTCGCCAGGGCCACCCCGCAGTTGAGCGCGGTCTGGCCGCCGAACGAAAGAAGAATCCCGTCGGGCCGCTCCCTGGCGATCACCCTCTCGACGAACGGGGGCGTCACCGGAAGGAAATAGACTTTGTCGGCGAGATAATCCGAGGTCTGGATCGTAGCGATATTGGGGTTGATGAGGACGACTTCGATGCCCTCCTCCTTGAGGGCTTTGATGGCCTGGCTGCCCGAATAATCGAACTCCCCCGCTTCGCCGATCTTGAGGGCGCCGCTGCCGAGGAGGACCGCTTTTTTTATCATCCGATACTGTCTAAAAATCGATCGAATAGAAACTCCGTGTCCGTCGGACCGGGGGCCCCTTCCGGGTGGAACTGGACGCTCATGAACGGCCCGGACCGGTGCCGGATGCCTTCGTTCGTTTCATCGTTGACGTTCGTGAACCAGGGTCGCCAGGCCTTGGGCAGGCTTCGGACGTCCACGGCGAAACCGTGGTTCTGGCTCGTGATATAGCAGCGCTTCGTCCCTTCTTCCCGGCAAGGCTGGTTCTGGCCGCGGTGGCCGAACTTGAGTTTATAGGTGTTGCCGCCGGCGGCTAGGGCCAGGATCTGGTTGCCGAGGCAGATGCCGAAGATGGGGATCCTGTCTTGCATGAGCCGGCGGACCGTGGCGATCGTAGCCCCGCACTGCTTGGGATCTCCGGGGCCGTTGGAGATGATGACGCCGGCGGGCGCGTAATCCATGATCTTGGCATAGTCGGCTTCGGCCGGAACGCGGACGACCCTCGCGTTTCGACGCAGGAGGCACTGCAGGATGTTCATTTTCAGGCCGCAGTCGATGAGGGCCACGGTCTTCTTGCGGTCTTTGTTATAAACCTTGATTTTTTTCGTCGTGACCTCGGTGACCAGACGGCGTTTGTTCGGGTCGGGGATGAGCCTGGCCTCGCGCCGCAGCCCGGCGAGGTCGGCCTTGGTGAAATAGGTCTCGAGGATCCCGAGCATAACGCCGCGGACGCGCAGTTTCTTGGTGAGAGCGCGCGTGTCGACGCCGGATATGCCGGGGATGCCGTTTTCCTTGAGCCAGTCGGACAGCGTCTTTTCCGACGTGGCGTGGGAAGGGACTTCGCACAATTCGGCGACGACGTACCCCCAGATCTTCGGCTTGTCGGATTCGAAACTCCTGGAGCTCACCCCGTAGTTGCCGATGAGCGGATAGGTTTGGCAGAGGATTTGGCCGTGATAGGAAGGGTCTGTGATCGACTCGGGATAGCCGACCATGCCCGTGTTAAATACGACTTCGCCCGAGACCTTGGCGAAGGCGCCGAAACCTTCGCCCGGCCAGACGCTGCCGTCTTCGAGGACCAGGACCGCTTTCAAAGGGGAAGATCTCCTTTCGATTTCGACCCATTATATATTTTTCGTTTGGGTGAGACAATCCCGCTTCAGAAAAAGAATAGAAATTGCTCCGGCCTCGGGAGTGATTTCGCAAAAAATGGGGAATCAAGTATTGTGTCTCCTTTTTTCCGCTCCTTTTTTCCGAAAAATCGCGTCGGCGGATTTTATGGGAATCTCCAGGCTTTTCGCCCGAGTTGACGGCCGGACCAGAGGGCGCTAAGATGGTCAGGAATGGACAAGATCAGCCGGATCAACCCGCTCCTTGAGATCCTGCGGACGTCGCCGCAACGCGTCAACAAGATTTTCCTGCAGAAAGAAGGCGGGCGGCGGCCGGTCGGAGAGATTGTCGCGCTGGCCAAGGCCGGGCATGTTCCTTATCTCTTCATGCCCAAAAAGGCGCTCGACAAGCTCGCATCCTATCACCAAGGCGTCGTGGCCCTCGTCTCCGCCAAAGAGTTTGTTCCCTTGGATGCCATTCTCGCCGCCGCGAAGACGCCTTTTCTCCTTCTTCTCGATGAAATCGAGGATCCGCAGAACCTCGGCGCGATCCTGCGCAGCGCCGAAGGCGCGGGCGTGGACGGCGTCGTCATTCCCGAGCGCCGTTCGGCCGGATTGACCGAAACCGTTTTCGAAGTCTCGGCCGGCGCGCTCGAACATCTCAAGGTCGCGCGCGTCCCCAATCTGGCCCAGGCCATGGATCTCCTCAAGGATAAGGGGATTTGGCTGGTCGGAGCGGAGGGAGAAGGGGACGGCCGATATTGGGAGTTCGATTACACCCAGCCCGTCGGCATCGTTCTCGGCTCGGAAGGGAAAGGCCTGCGCCCGCTTATCCGCAAGAAATGCGACAAGATCCTGTCCATTCCCCTGCGCGGCAAGGTCAATTCCCTCAACGTCGCTTCCGCCGCCTCGGTCTTCCTCTTCGAGGTCGTCCGCCGGCGACTCAATTTGTAGGCGTTGATTTCCGCCCATCGCCGCCTTTGCCTTCGTTCTTGACACGGGTTCGCCCGTCCCTATAGAATAAACGCGTTCTTTACGGGTGGAAAGCCGATAAGACGGGTGTTTTAATGACTCAGACGACCGAAGATTATTATCAACTTGAAAAGCCGATCATGCTCATCAAGGAGCAAATTGATGCGCTTCAGCAGAACGGCGAGCCCGGCGCCCCGGAGAAAATCGCCGCTTTAAGGCTCGATATCGAGCGCGAATGGGCCAAGATCTATCCCAATCTTACGCCCACGCAGATCGTCCAGATTGCGCGGCACCCCAAGCGGCCTTATTCCCTGGATTACATCAACGCTCTTATGCAGGATTTCATGGAGATTCACGGCGACCGCCGGTTCGCCGACGACCCGGCCCTCGTCGCGGGCTTCGCCTTCTATAAGGGGGAAACCGTAGCCGTCCTTGGCCAGCAGAAAGGCCGGACGACGCGCGAGCGGATCGAGCGCAACTTCGGCCAGATGAATCCGGAAGGCTACCGGAAAGCTCTCCGGGTCGTGAAAATGGCCGAAAAATTCGGGTTCCCCGTCATCTCCCTTGTCGATACACAGGGGGCCGCCCCCGGGATCGGCGCGGAAGAACGCGGCCAGGCCGAGGCCATCGCCTATAACCTCAAGATCTTCTCGACGCTCCGCGTTCCGATCGCGGTCATCGTCATCGGCGAGGGGGGAAGCGGCGGCGCCCTGGGCATCGGCGTCGGTGATTCGGTCATGATGCTCGAGAACTCGTTTTATTCCGTCATCAGCCCCGAGGGCTGCGCGGCCATCCTCTGGAAGGACCAGAACGCCGTCAAGCAGGCCGCGGAGAACATGAGAATCCGGGCCCAGGACCTTTTCGCCCTGGGCGTCATCGATAAAATCATCTCGGAACCCCCGGGCGGCGCTCATATCGACCCCGAGCAGACGTTCAAGAACGTGGACATTCCCTTGAGCCAGACGCTGAAGAAGCTCAAGGAGACGCCGAAGGACAAGCTCCTCGAAGAACGGTATCAGAAGTTCAGGAAGATGGGGATCTACGTCGAAAAGTGAGCACCGAGAGCCCCGCGAAAAAGGATCTGGCCGCGCTCAAGGGGACCAAGGACATCCTCCCCGGCGAAGTCGAGCTCTGGCAGATGGTCGAGACGGAGGCCAAGCGGCTGTTCGAGCTCTACGGCTACCGCGAGCTGAGGGCGCCGATCATCGAGCCCACCGAGCTTTTCGAGAAGGGGACCGGCGAAACCACGGATATCGTCACCAAGGAAATGTACACTTTTACGGACAAGGGCGGCCGCTCGGTCACGCTCCGTCCCGAGTACACGCCGTCCGTGGCCCGGGCCATCATCGAGCACCGGCTCGACCTCCTGCCCGACCCGATGCGGTACTATTACATCGGGCCGATGTTCCGCTACGACAAGCCGCAGAAGGGCCGCTACCGCCAGTTCCACCAGATCGACATCGAGGTGTTCAACGAAAAAGATCCGGCCATCGACGCCGAGATCATAGAGATGGCCGCCGCCCTGCTCAAAAAACTGGGCGTCGAAGGAACCAAGACCCTCGTGAATTCCGTCGGCTGCCGGGCCTGCCGCCCGGCGTATGTGAAAGACCTCCGGGCGTACGCGGAAAGCGTCCGGGCGTCGCTCTGCCCCGACTGTCAGCGAAAGATCGCGACCAACCCCCTGCGCATCTTCGACTGCAAGGTCGAAGGCTGCCGCGAGCAGGCGAAAAATTTTCCCAAGATCACGGGCTACTTGTGCCCGGAATGCCGCGAACATTTCGAGGCCGTCCGCTCCTACCTGGACCTTTATGAGGTCGATTACATCCTCGAGCCCGATCTCGTGCGCGGCCTGGATTATTACACGAAGACCACGTTCGAGATCGTCAGCGGCGGGCTCGGAGCGCAGAACGCGCTTCTCGGCGGCGGCCGCTATGATGACATGATGAAAGATTTCGGCGGGCCGGACATTTGCGGAATCGGATTCGCGATGGGCATGGAGCGGCTGATCTCCATCCTTCCCGCCCGGCCCGGGAAAAAGGGCCTCCTCTATTTCGCCTATATGGGAGATGAGGGGAAGAAGAAGGCCGTCGCGCTGGCCCGCTATTTCCGGCGGAACGGAGTCGAATCCCTGATCGAGTTCGGCCCCAAGAGCCTCAAGAACCAATTCAGCCGGGCCGGCAAGCTGGGCGCGGCGTGGGTCTGCGTCGTGGGCGAGGACGAAATCCGCAAGGGGCTGTTTCAGCTCAAGGACATGGCGGCCGGGATCCAGACCGGGGGGACGCCCGGCGATCTGTTAAAAATCATTCTCGATAAAAATAAGCAACCCTGACGCGGCGAGGCGCGAGGCGCCGCGACAACGTCGCTCATGAAGGCGGGGAAAAATGGCTGAACAAAAGGCAACCTGGAAGCGGACCCATTATTGCGGCGAGCTCCGGCCGGCGCACGCCGGGCACGACGTGGTCTTGATGGGCTGGGTCCATAAGAACCGCGACATGGGCAACTTGGTTTTCATCGATCTCCGCGACCGGGAAGGCCTGGCCCAGATCGTCTTCCGCGCGGACAGGCCCGCCTTGATCGAAGAAGCGAAAAAACTCCGGACGGAATACGTGGTCGGCGTGAAAGGAACGGTCCGGACGCGTGAGGCGAAGAACAAGGACCTGGTCACGGGCGAAGTCGAGGTGGAGGCCGAAGAATTGAAATTGTTCGCCGTGTCCAAGGTCCCGCCGTTCCCCATCGCAGATCCCCCGCAAGCCTCCGAGGAGCTCCGTTTCAAACACCGCTATCTCGATCTGCGGCGGCCGGCGATGCAGCGGAAAATCCGGCTGCGCCACGAAGCGGCGCTCCGCGTCCGGAATTTCCTGAGCCGGCACGGATTCTTCGAGATCGAAACGCCGTTCCTGGGGAAGTCCACGCCCGAGGGCGCCCGCGATTATCTCGTCCCCAGCCGGATTTACAAGGGACGCTTCTACGCCCTGCCGCAGTCCCCGCAGCTCTTCAAGCAGACGCTGATGATCGCCGGGTTCGACCGCTATTTTCAGATTGTCCGCTGCTTCCGCGACGAGGAGCTCAGGGCGGACCGCCAGCCGGAATTCACCCAGATCGATATCGAGATGAGCTTCATCGACCGCGAGGAATTTTTCGCATTGATCGAGGGGATGATGGTCTCGCTGTTCGAGCTCATCGGCGAAAAATTGACGCCGCCGTTTCCGCGGCTGAGCTACGCGGAGGCGATGGAAAAATACGGGAGCGACAAACCGGACCTCCGCGTCCCTCTCGAGATGAAGGACCTGACGGGAATCGCGGCCGGGTTGAGCGCGGAATTCATCAAGTCCGTCCTGACCTCGGGCGGCCAAGTCAAAGGATTGCTCGTGCCGAAGGCGGCCGGCCTGTCGCGCGGACAGCTCGACAAGCTCGGAGAGAAGGCCAAATCGCTCGGGGCGAAGGGCCTGATGTGGATCAAAAAGCAGGACGGTTTCAAAGCGTCCCTGAAGCTGGCCGAAGGCGAGTTCGAAACGATCTGGAGGGAGCTTGGCGGCGGCGACGGCGATCTGGCCCTGCTCATCGCCGATAAAAAGGAAACGGCCCTCAAAGCCCTCGGCGAGATCCGCCGGACATGGCCCCAAGAGCCTCCGGCGGGCGGCCGGCGCGTTTTCAAGTTCGCCTGGATGACGGATTTTCCGCTTCTCGAATGGAGCGAGGAGGAAAAGCGGCTGGTCTCCATGCACCATCCGTTCACCTCGCCGCTCGATGAGGACGTGGAATTCCTGGACACGGACCCGGCCCGGGTCCGGGCCAAGGCCTACGACCTGATCCTCAACGGCACGGAGATCGGCGGCGGCTCCATCAGAATCCACGACATGGATTTGCAGAGGAAGATGTTCGGCGTCCTGAAATTGACGCCCAAGGAGACCGAGGAAAAATTCGGATATTTTCTGGAGGCGCTCGGCTACGGCACGCCTCCGCACGGCGGGATCGCCTTCGGATTCGACCGGCTGGTCATGCTCCTGGCCGGGGAAGAATCCATCCGCGAGGTCATTCCGTTCCCGAAGACGACGAGCGCGCTGTGCTTGTTCACGAATTCGCCCTCGGAAGTCTCGGAGCGCCAGCTGAGCGAATTGGGCCTGAAACTGAAGTGAGCCCGGGCGGCGGGCCAAATGCGAGGCGCCCGCCGGAGCGTCATTCCTTCAGAGCGTACCCTTTTTTCCGGAACAACGTCAGACACGCCGAGACGACGGCCGGGTCGTAGAGGACGCCTCTGTTGTTTTCGATCTCTCTCAACGCCGCCTCGATTCCCAAAGCTGGGCGATACGGTCGATGGGAGGCCATCGCCTCAATGACGTCGGACACCGCCAGAATTCGGGATTCAAGAAGAATATCGTCGCCCTTCAGTCTCTGCGGATACCCGGATCCGTTCATCCGTTCATGATGCTGGAGAATCATTTGGGCGATAGGCCAGGAAAAATCGATGTCATGGAGAATGTCGTGGCCGACTTTAGGATGCGATTTGATCATTTCAAATTCTAGATTCGTCAGGCTGGCCGGTTTGCTCAAAATTTCCGCGGGGATGGATACTTTCCCGATATCGTGAATGATCCCGGCCGTGCGCAGCCCTTCCACCCGGTCCGCGGTGAGTCCCATTTCCTGGCCGATGTCCCCGGCCAGATCCGCCACCCGCCTTTGGTGTCCGGCCGTGTAGGGATCTCTTTTTTCCGAAACCGCGGACAGGACTTGGATGATTCCGCTGAGAACTTTGCGCAGGCCGTCGAGACTATCGCGGAGCTTTGCCTCGGCCTTTATGCGCTCGGTGATGTCAATCGCTATTCCCCGTATTCCGATTGGGACTCCGTATTCAAGAATGGCGTTCGCCTGCATCAATATCGGGAATTTCCCTCCGTCTTTTCGCATCAGTTGAAACTCGCGGGAGGCCGTTTCTGAACCGCTCAGGATCTCCTGTACTCTCTTTGTAATGGTTTCGCGCTCTTCCGGGGCAACCAGCGCAAAGATGTTGATTCCGGACTGAAAATCCTCGAGAGAATAGCCAACGGACTTGAGACCGAACTGATTCGTGAATGTGAGAGTCCCTTTGCTATCCGTTTCAAATACGATTTGCGGGAGGAGATCGGAAAGCGTTCGGAACCGCTCCTCGCTCGCCCGGAGCGCCTCCTCCGCCCGCTTGCGCTCGCGCCGCTCGACGGCGTCGCGCAACTCCCGTTCGACCGCCGGGCCCAAATGCGCCAGCCGGTCTTTCATGACATAGTCGTTCGCGCCGGCTTTCATGGCCGCGACAGCCTTATCTTCGCCGATGGTGCCGGAGACGATGATACGCGGAATGGCCAGCGCGCGTTCCCGCATGATTTCCAGCGCCCGCAGCCCATCGAACTCCGGCAGGTTGTAGTCGACCAGGATGATGTCCCAGCCCTGGTCGAGCTGGGCCAGGAAATCCGGCTCCGTCTCGACCCGCCTCCACTCAGGCTCATATCCGGCGCGACGCAGCTCGTACAGCGCCAGCTCCGCGTCTTCGGCGCGGTCTTCCAGGATCAGGACCTTGAGTTTCGTCGGCATCGGTTTACCCTATATTTTTTCTCCTAATGTGAGAAAGAACGTCGCGCCTTTGTCCAGCTCCGCTTCCGCCCACACACGCCCGCCGTGGCGGTGAACGATCCGCTGGACAATAGCCAGCCCGACGCCCGTGCCTTCGTAGTCTTCGGACCGGTGCAACCTCTGGAAGACGCCGAACAGCTTGTCGACATAGCGCATATCGAAACCGACGCCGTTGTCGCGAACGAAGAATACATTCTCCCCGTCCTTGCGGATGCAACCGACTTCGATGACCGCCGGATTGCGCTTACGGGTGAATTTCAGCGCGTTGGAGAGCAGGTTGACGAAGACCTGCCTCAACAACGCGCGGTCGCCTTGGCAGGATGGCAGGTTGCCGACCGTTAACTTCACATGACGTCCGTCCTGCTCGCTCCGCAGCAGATCCCACGCTTCGCGGACGAGCGCGGCCGGCTTAACTTGGTCTTTGATCATTGCCTGCCGGCCAAGGTGCGAGAATGCGAGCAGATCGTCCACGAGATGGCCCATTTGAAGCGTGTTCGAGCGGACCAGGCTGAGGTAGCGTTGTGCGTCCGGCGGCAGTTGGGGCGCGTATTTATCGAGCAGGATGCGCGAGAATCCGTCAACAGCCCTCAGCGGGGCGCGTAAATCGTGGGACACCGAATAGGTAAACGCTTCCAGTTCCTTGTTGGCTGCTTCCAGCTCTTTCTGGTAATTGCTTATTAGGTCGTTGTAGGCCTTGACCTTTAGCAGGGACCGGACCCGGGCTAAAAGCTCTATCTTATCAACAGGCGATGAAATAAAATCATCACAACCGGCTTCAATTCCCTTTACCCGATCTTCCGTATCCCGCAGTACGGTAACCAAGATTATCGGAAGCAGTCGATGTGTATTATCTTGCCTGACCCTGCGGGTAACTTCAAAACCATCAATGCCGGGCATCAATACGTCCAGCAGAATCAGATCGATTTGCTCACCAGAAAGTTTCCCCAGCGCTTCTTCACCGTTTGCCGCCTTGACAATTTCATAACCCTGCGGAACAAGATATGCTTCGAGAAGTTCAATGTTTTGGGGCTCGTCATCAACAACTAAGATTACTGGTTTGTCCTTCATCCACTATCTCTTTTGAATTTAACTTTTCAACATATTAGAAAACTCACTTAATAAATTGACTAATTTCTTTCGCAAAAGTGCGCGTATTTATCGGCTTACCTATAAATCCGGTGTTAGTTATGGCTTTTATCTCTTCTCTGCCTTCTGCCATTACAGAAGCAGTCACAAAAACAATGGGAATATCGCGTGTCTCTTTGTCTTGACGTAATATCCTGGCGGCTTCGGAACCACGCATATCTGGAAGCCGCATATCCATAATTATAATATCCGGTTTTTCTTTCCTGGCAATGGCAATTCCCCCGGCAGCATTTTCCGCTTCAAACACTTCAAAGCCAGCGACCTCCAAAAGGTCTTTTTCCAGTGTCAGATTGTTTTCATTATCATCGACAACTAATGCTTTCTTCCTCATCTCACACCATCCTCCTGGATATAATAGGCAAAGTAAACCGGACCGCGGTGCCTCTATTTAGCCCCTCTGATTCTACAGAAAGCTTCCCGCCGTGCAGCTCAACCAGCTTTTTAGAGAGCGGTAAACCGAGTCCGGTCCCTTCAGTTACCCGGGAATATGCGGTATCGACACGGAAAAAACCTTCAAATATTTTCTCCATGTTTTCAGGTGCGATACCAACTCCCGTATCCCAGACCACTACTTCTATCTCGGAATCGGCTTTCTTCGCCCGCATGCCAATTTTACCACCCTCGGGGGTAAATTTAACTGCGTTTGAAAGCAGGTTGTAAATTATCTCTTTTGTCTTGAGCTCATCTGCCTCAATATTCGGCAGATCTTCGGCTATTTCAAGCAACATTTCAATCTTCTTTTTGCTGACCATATCCGCTACCAGCATTGAAATATCATTTAATAGGTTTTTCATGGGTAAGCTGGATAATGTCAGCTTCATCTTTCCGGCTTCAACTTTTGCCATATCAAGTATCTGATTTATCAGCAAGAGAAGGTGCTTTCCGCTGGTTAAAACATTATTAACGTATTTCTTCTGCTTCTCATTAAGCGGTCCGAAAGTCTCGTCGCATAATACCTCAGAAAAACCGTTAATAGAGTTAAGCGGGGTCCTAAGCTCATGCGACATGTTGGCCAAAAATTCAGATTTTACCTTAGCGGTGCGTTTTAACTCGGCGGCCAACTCCTTTAACGCTTCATGGGCTTTTTCCAGACCGTTTTCTATCTCCCTGCGCTCGGTGATATCCTCGATGGTCAGGAGGATGATCCGCTCTTTGCCCAACACTCTTTGAATCTGCCGGGCATTCAAAAGCATTATGCGCCTGCCAATGGTCGCAAAATCGTGTTCCACCTCATAGTTATCAAAGGTTGCCTTTTGGGGAAGGATGGTTTCCAGCAGTTCCCGCAGCTTGGGGATATTCCACTGTTTATTGCCCAGGTCATAAATAAGCTGTCCCACGGTCTCTTTGGGGTTTACCTTAAAGACTTCATAGAAGGAGCGGCTGACGGAGACCACCCTTAAATCTTGATCCAGAGCGATCAAGGGTTCACGTATGGTGTTGATGATGCTCTCTGAGTATTCGCGGGCTGCATCTTCGGATATTTTAGTTGCGGCCAGTTCTTTGCGGGCTTTTTCCAACCCATTTTCTATCTCCCTACGCTCGGTGATATCCTCGATGGCCAGGAGGATGATCCGCTCTTTGCCCAACACTCTTTGAATCTGCCGGGCATTCAAAAGCATAATGCGCTTGCCGATGGTGGCAAAATCGTGTTCAACCTCATAGTCATCAAAGGTTGTCTTTTGGGGAAGGATGGTTTCCAGCAGCTCCCGCAGCTTGGGAATATCCCACTGTTTATTGCCCAGGTCATAAATAAGCTGTCCCACAGTCTCTTCAGGTTTTACCTTAAAGAATTCATAGAAGGAGCGGCTGGCGGTGACCACCCTTAGATCTTGATCCAGAGCGATTAAGGGTTCACGCACGGTGTTGATGATGCTCTCGGCGTATTCCAGGGATTGGATGATGGTTTTATTCCGGAACATTTTTATGCCTCCTCGCGTTCGGGGATGCCTTTGGGGTGGACCTCATAATGCAGAATTTGTCGCGGATCGCCGATATCAAAGGAATCACGCTCGCGTCGAGCCCGCTCATCTCGGCGAGAACGACTTTTCTCTTTCCCCTGGTCCGGCTTGAAAAGGAGGATGAACTAACTACCCCCTCAAACCATTGTAATTCTCGGCCTCTCCGAAAAGCAAGCCAAATGATTTTTTCCGCGGCGCGCCAAATGGCGGTTTCGGACGAGATTTGGTGAGGCTCGAGCCGGATTATCGGACTCTGCGGGTTTCGGCGATGAGGGCACCGGCGACCGCGACAAGCGTGAATAGGAAAATGTGCCAGACGCATCTGACGGCCAGCCGGCCGAGGGTCTGCTCTCCCGCCGTCACGCCGGCGTAAAGGGGGGGCAGGAACGTATTCGCCATCGCGTAAAACAGACCGATGGTCCCCCCGCTCAGCGTTGCCAAAAAGAGCCGCCGGCCGAACGCCGCTCCGCCGGCGAGCCGGCTGATCGCGGCCGAAGCCAGCAGCGGCGCCCAGAGCGCCGCCCACCAGATGTTTCCAAGGGCGGGGACGTTTCCCTTCCACCGGAAATAGGCGAAGTCGAGGAGCGCGAGCAGGGCCGTCGCCGCCAGGATCAAGGCCGGCGCGTGCGCGGAGCGGGCCGGTTTTCCGGCCCGCGCTTCCTGGCGGAGCTTCATGCGGCGCCGGATCGTGAGCGGAAAGTTGTAGAACACATCAAAGACGAAATGCTCCAGCCACGCGCCTTTCTCTCCGAAAACGGGGACGATATGCACGGCGCTCGTCGCCCAGTGGCCGGCCATGAACCGGGCCAGGTCGGGATAGCGATAGGCCATCTGGACCGGAAAGGCGAAATAGCCGATATACTTGAAGAAGCTCATCCAGAAGGCGATATTGTAGTTCTTGAAATTCTTTTCGCGGAGGATGAGCGAGCTCGTGTAGATCCCCCGGGCGATCGACCCCGGCGAGATGGGAATGATCTGGAAAATGGCGAAGATGACGCCCGTCGTCAGGCCCGCCTGCTGCCAGGTCATTTCGGAGTGGAAGCGGAGATAGATGAACGCCGTGATCAGGGCCACGACGTGGGTCGTCGGCATGAGCAGGATGTGGATGGCCAGGCTTTTCAAATATTTCTGGATGAACGGCTCCTTGATTTGCCCGTCGATGTGTGAGGCCTCGTCGCGGGTCAGCATCCCGTTTCGCTCGCCGGCGGCGATCATGTCGTGGAGCCACTTTTCGCGCTCCTCGGCTTTGAAGTACAGCCGCACCGGCTTGACGAAGATGAGGAAGAGGCGCTGCCGGAAATAGCGTTTGTCCGTGAGAAAGCGGTGAAGCCCGGACGGCAGCAGAGAGAACGGCAGGTGGAGGTAATAGCGCCAGGGCTTGTCCGCGATCTTGAGGGCCCGCTCCTCGGAAACGCGGCCCGCCCGGTGCCAGCGGATGAGCGCTTCGGCGATTCGGGCGCGGCTCGCGCGCATAAAATATCCGGCGCTCGTCAGTATCGCCCCCCAATGACGGCGAAGATAAGTGCGGCCCCAGAGCCCGCGGAGAAAGGGAGCGAAGAGCGGAAGAGCCCACAGAGGATAAAGCCACCATGTCCGGCCCGGAAAGGCGAAGACCAGAAGGGCCGGCGTCGCGACCGGGACGATCGCCAGAAGCAGGAAGACAAGAGAGAGGAGTCCGCTTTTTTCGAGGCGCGCCACCGTCCGTTCGTCGGTTATGTTCCGGACGCGCCAGCTCTGCCGGAAGGCGCCCATGATCGCCCGCCGGAGCTTTCGGCCGAAGAGGCGGACGTGGTGGTACGTGAAGTCGATCAGCGAATCGCGGTAGGCGCGGTCTTCCCGTTTCAAACTTTCGAGCGGGGCGCGCATATCGGCGAATTCGCCGGGATGAGCGTCGACGAATTCTTCGAGCTTATTCAGGTTGCCTTTGTCGAATTGGACCAAACGGCCGCGGGCAAGCCCCTGGAAAACGAGTTTGATATCCGCCGGGCACTGAGGCGTGACCGGGGTGAGGACCATGCCCGCTCTGAAATCCACGGCGACGAGGCCCGCTTTCGGATCCGGGTCGCTCGCCGTCCGCTTCATGGCGTTGGGCTGGCTTTTGAGCGACCACCATTCATATTGGCGGGCCAGCTCCACGGCGCCGATCCGGCGCATGAGCCGCACGAGGCGGGCCATGAACTCGCGCTTGGTCCGGTATTCGGGCGAGCCGGCGTCGCCGTCCGGACGGCCGGGTTTCCCGCGGCGCCTGTTGTCGAGGTCATCGTCCGCCTCGAACCGCCACATCCGTCCGTCCACCCATTCGCTGATCTCCCCGCAGCTTCCCAGGTTGGCGTCGATCAGGGTCGCCAAGACGTCCACGACCGCGTTTTCCGAGCCGAATTCGATCTTGGCCGCCCGGCGGATGAATTTCTGCCAGAGCGCCTGTGAACGGCCTGCGGCCGGCGTGACTTGAAGCGAAAAGGGGCCCTGAAACCCCATGATGTAAACCAGGCTGCGGATACTTCGGCTGAATCCTGACGGGGGGATGAAGATCTTGACGGCGTAGGCCCGGTCCCGTTCGAGGCCGTGGATGTCGCCCTCGAGAATTTCGATGTCCCGGCAGATGACTTTATAGACCTGCCCGGCGAAGCCTCCGCCGACGAATTTCTGGATCTCGAGCTTGATCTTCGCCCGGCCGTCGGGGATGACTCCGCGGACTTCATAATCGAGAACGGTTCCCGGCTCGTAGCGGCGGACGCGGAACGGCCGGAAGATGTCCTGCTCCCGGAATTTCCGCTCTAAAGCGCGAACCGTGTCGACGGAATAGAAGACGGCCATGAATTCTATTTAATGTCGGCGGCGAAGGCATTCAGGACTTTTTTAGTTTCTTTGTCCTGCGCGAAAAAGACGAAAGCGAGATTGGTCCGGTCGATCTTAAGGTGCCGCTCGGCGAAGCGGAAATTCGGGATCCGGTCGTAGGTCTTCTCGAACTCGGTTAGATATAGGTCGGTCGCTTTTTCGTTGGCGGCCAGATCGAAAGAGACCTGCTTTGCTGCGGCCGCCGGATCGACCGTCGCGAAATCGCGGACGACCAGCTTGTGGAAGACGATGCCGTTGCTGCCGCGGTACTTTTCCTCTTTCTGGACGAGAGCGATGTTGTACTCGGCATTGGGAATGACCTTGTCGAAGGAATAATCGATCTTCACGATATCGCCGGCGCGGGCCCCCGCGGCCTTGAGGACGACCTGCGGCGCTTCGTTGATTTTCGCGTTGATCTCGTCACGATACTCCTTGAATTTTCCCTCGGCCATGGCCTTGCTGCCGCCTCCGACTTTCTTGTTGCCGTCGATGATGGTCGTCGGGGTGCTGTTGACCGCGTAATAATCCTGCCGTTTCTTCGTGGCGGGATTCATGATCGGATCCGGCCGGGGGATGGGCAGATGGTACACGAGGATGGCCAGATATTTGGACGCGTACGCCTCGATCAGTCCGTCGAATCCAAGATCGGCTCCCACGCAGGGCGGACATTCGGAACCCGTGAAGATTTCGGCGAGGACGGCTTTGCCCTTCCATTCGGCCGTCGGCTGGAACGTCCCTGGGTGATACGGCAGCTCGCGCCATTTGGCTTCGAGCTTCGCTTCGAAGCCGTCGGGCTTGCCGTTGACTTTCTGGTAATATTCCTTGGCTTTGTCGACGGCATCCTGGTAGTTTTCGACGGCGGCTTCGAAATAGCCCGCCAGGGCTTCCTTGTTCTTTCCCAACAAAGCATTGGCCGCGGCGAAGGTGTAGTGGAACTCGGAGCCCATTTCCCCGCCGCCTTTCTTAAACGTCTCCAAGGCGTTGAGGGCCTTTGCGGCGCTGCCCTCGTTCAGGAAGGCCTGGGCTTCGACGAGATAGAATTCGGCGATATATGTGGAAACCCGATTCTGCTGCTGGGGCGGGATGGATTTCAGAATTTCCGGATCGGCGATGGCCTTTCGGCCGGCATCGGCATAGCCGCTGACGATTTCCGTGACCCTTTCCTTGTTGAACTGTTTAAGACTTTTGTGGCTGATGATCTGCATGCTCGAGGTATAATACAACGCAACTTTGCGGAACCCTTGGGCCTGGGCGATGACCGGCCTCTGGAGATCGGCCACGGCGTCCACGGTCGCGCAGAGGCCGATTCTGGCCGTCAAAATCATGCCGTCGATGTTCGACATCAATGAACTGTTCGGAAAGGCGGCTTTGATTCTCTCCAGTTCCTTGATCCGGGCGTTGAGATCCTCGATCCTCATGGCCGCGACGAGGTCCTTTTGTTCGGGCGGCGCTTCACGCCGGGCTTGCCGGGCAAAGGTCTGGACCGCGAGGACCAATCCAAAGGCTAAAATTACGACGCAAATCATGTTTCGTCTGCGTGTGTTCACTTTTGGCCTCCTCAAGAAAGGCTCATTATATAGAAATCAGGGTGTTTGCTCAAATGCGAAGAAGCCGACGGGCCGGGGGATGCTGCCCCGCTCCAGCGGCTATCGTCACTTGGCGATTTCGCCCGTCAGCGGATCCTTCAGCGTGATCTTGTGGAGCTTACCCAGCTTGTCGAGCGGGCCGGGCCATTTGTCCCCGCCTTTATTGCTGGGATCCCAGTCGCCGACGATCATGATTACGGCCTTGTCCGGATGGATGTACTTGTTGGCGACTTCCTGGACCTTGGCCTTGGTCACGGCCTTGATCTTGTCGCGGTAAGTCTTGTAGTAGTCCATCTTTTTGCCGGTCATCTCGAGGTTGGCGAAGCTGGACATGGTCCCCTGCGGTGATTCGAATGCGTTGGCGAAGCTCTCCAGGTAATAGTTGATCGCGGTCACAAGCTCCGCGTCCGTGACGGGGTCCTTGCGGATACGGTTGAACTCGTCGACGATGAGCGAGATTGCATAGCCGACCGTGGAGGACTTGGTCTGGACGTAGCCCGAGAACTGCCCCGGGAATCCCCACCGGTAGGCGAACCGGCTTCCCTGGTTATAAGACAAGCCTTCGTTCGATCGGACTTTCGAAGTGATCCGCGAAGAGAAGCTGCCGCCGCCGAGAATGAAGTTCATGACCTGGACGGCGAAGTAATCGGGGTTGGTGTCCTCGGGACCCAGGTGGCCGATGTTGATGTAGCCCTGGTTGATCGGCATCTGGATGAAGTAAACGCCAGGCTCGGGGGATGGGAAGGCCTTCGGGATGGAAGGAAAGGCGAGGTCCTTGTTCTTCCAGGCGCCGACGTACTTGTCGATCTTGGCCTTGAGGTCGGCTTTGGCGAAGTCGCCGGCCGCGGAGAGGATGATGTTCCTGGGGAAGAAATACGTGGCATGGACGGCCTTCAGGTCCGCGGAAGTGATCGCGTCGTATGTCGCCTTGGTCGGCTGCCAGGTCAGCGGGTGATCGCCGTAAAGGAGCTTCTCGTATTCCCGGCTGAGGACGGTGCCCGGCTGGTCGTTGGCCTGCCGGAGCTGCTGGAGCACGCGGACCCGAACCAGGTTCAGAGGGCCTTCCCGGAACTCGGGGTTCATCAGGACGTCGAAGAACATTCCGAGGCCCTCATCGAGGTCCTTGCTGAGGACCGACAGAGATAGCGTCGCGGTCCGCTCGGCCACGTTGAAGCTGAGCGAGCCGCCGAGGAAATCGAGCCGTTCCTGGATCGCGGGGCCTTCCTTGGTCTTTGTCCCGCCCTGGATCATCGTGCCGCTCATCAGGGCGTCGAGCCCTTGTTTGTCCTTCGGGAGGTACAGCCCGCCGAAGTTGATGTGGGCCGAGATGTTGAAGAGCGGGAGGCTGTGGTCCTCCTGAATGTAGCCGCGGAGTCCGTTGGCGAACGTCATTCGATACGCGGCCGGATCGGGCGGGTTATATGTGAGGGGAGGGTATTTCAATTCGGAGGGTTTTTGGACCTGGCCGAAGCCGATCCCGGCGAAGAGAAACCCGAGAACGAGGACGAGGATAATGGTCTTTTTCATGGGATTCTCCTTTCTTACCGCCCCGAGCCCCGCCGGTTGATGGCCGTGAGGCTGTTGTCCTTGACGAAGTACTTCGCGGCCACCCGTTTGATGTCGTCGTTCGTGACCTTTTTCAGATCGTCGAGGTCGGTAATGAGCGACCGCCAGCCCCGGTGGAGCTCGGCCCGGCCGACGCTGCCGGCGAGGCCCGTGGAGCTCGACAGGCTGCGGATGAACTGGGCCTCGAAGCGGTTCTTGGCCTTCTGGATCTCGTCGGGCGTCACGCCGTCCTTCTTGACCTTGTCGATCTCGACCCAGATCTCCTTCTCGAGGTCCTCGGGCTGAACGTTTTTGTCCAAGCGGGGCGTGGCGCCGAACTGGAAGGCGCCCACGAACCACTGCGCCCGGCTGGACGCGGAGACGTTGACGGCCAGCTGCTTCTCCTGGACCAGGATCTTGTTGAGGCGCCCGGTCCCGGCGCCGCCGCCGAAGCCGCCGCCCCGCTGGCCGATTTCGCCGCCGTCGGGGCCGAGGCCGCCGCGCATGCCGCCGCCCCCTCCGCCGAGGATGCTGGCCAGGACCTGCAGGGGGGCCGCGTCGGGCTGCCCGGCCTGAGGTGTATGGAACATCATCGAAAGGCTCGTGGGCGCGGAGCTTTCCCCATAGAGGCGCTTTTCACCGTATTGGGGCGGTTCGGCGGTCCGCAGCGGCTCGATATCCGGTCCCCGGGGGATCCGGCCGAAATATTTCTCGGCCATGGCCGCGAGGGCTTGCGGATCGAAGTCGCCGACATAGATGGCGACCGCGTTGTTCGGGACGTAATACTTGTTGTGGAACTCGATGAGGTCGGCCTTGGTGATCTTCTGAATGTCATCCATCCAGCCGATGGTGTCCCAGTGGTAGCCCGATGCGGAGTAGAAGGCGGCATTGACCTGCTCGCTGAAGAAGAAGCCGGGGCGGTTCTCGCTCAGGCGGCGCTCCTCCATAATGACGTCTTTCTCGGAGTAGAACTCGCGGAAGTAGGCGTTCATGAGCCGGTCGGACTCGACGAACATCTGGAGTTCGACCTTGTTCGAGGGCATGGTGACGTAGTAGCCCGTGTTTTCGCCGCCGGTCGAAGCGTTGACTCCCGTGCCGCCGTTGTTGGCGTACAGGTTGTCGAGCTCGTCCTTGACGATATAGGCTTTCTCGGCCTTGGTCAGCTCTTCGAATTCCTTCTGCCATCCGGCGATTTTGGCCTTGTCGCCGCCGTCGGCCTTCCAGAACTTCTCATGATAGATCTTGTCCATCACGGCGTCGATCTTCTTGTCGATTTCGGTGTCCTTGGCGAAATCAGAGACGCCGACGACATGGGTGCCCTTGAACATCATGTGCTCATGGATGTGGGCGATGCCGGTGATGCCCTCCCGCTCGTTGATCGAGCCGACCTTGAAGTAAATGTGACAGACGACGCGGGGAACGCCGGGCCGCGGGATCATCAGGATTTTCATCCCGTTCGACAGCACGTGTTCCTTCACGTCGAGCTTCAGGTCCGCCGCCGCGAGGAGCGAAGCGAACGCGAAGAGCGTGAAAAGAAGAACCAGTTTGCGTTTCATGCGGTTTTAACCTCCTGGGAAAATAATAAACAGGGGACACCGGCCGGATTCGGATTCTCCGGGATTCGGAGCGTGTCCCCGGATTTAAAGACGAAAGGAATGGCCGCCAGACTCAGCATGATAGGCAAACATCATTTCTCAATTTTCCGGGAAAGTCAAGAATCGGTCCCGACGGCGGCGTTCGGCGGCGTCGCCCTATTATCCGTATCTTCCGGTGATGTAATCTTCCGTGCGCTTGTCCCGGGGGCGGGTGAAGATGTCCGTGGTCCGGCCGAATTCGATGAGTTCCCCGAGAAGCATGAACCCCGTCTCCTCGGATACGCGGGCGGCCTGCTGCATGTTATGGGTGACGATGACGATCGTGTAGCGGCTCTTGAGAACCTGCATCAGCTCTTCGATCTTGAGCGTGGCCATGGGATCGAGCGCCGAACACGGCTCGTCCATCAACAAGACTTCGGATTTGACCGCGACCAGCCGGGCGATGCAGAGGCGTTGCTTCTGCTCGAGGGACAGGTCCAGGGCGCTTTTGTCGAGCTTGTCCTTGAGTTCTTCCCAAAGATGGACCGCCTTGAGGCTTTCCTCGACGATGCCGTCGAGCTCCGCGCCTTTGGACATGTGGTGGACCTTGGGTCCGAAGGCGATGTTTTGATAAACGCTCAGCGGGAACGGGTTCGGCCGTTGAAAGACCATGCCGACTTTTTTGCGGAGGGCCGTCAGCCCGCTTTTCTGGCCATAGATGTCCTCCCCGTCGATCCGGACCGAACCCTCGATGCGGACGCCTTCGATCAGATCGTTCATCCGGTTGAGACAGCGGAGGAGAGTGGATTTCCCGCATCCCGATGAACCGATGAGGGCCGAGACGGCCTTTTCCCGGATGGACATGCGGATGTCAATCAGGGCCCGGAATCCGCCGTACCACAGGTTGAGATTTTCGACTTCGATCTTCTTCGCGGCCGTCATCCGAACCTGCCCACGATGTAATCGTTCGTTCGCTGGTCTTTCGGCGCCGTGAAGATCTTCTCCGTGCCGTCGATTTCGATCAGTTCGCCCATCAGGAAAAAGGCCGTCCGCGTTCCGACGCGCGCGGCCTGCTTGGTGTTGTTGGTCACCAGAACGATCGAATGGTTTCTTTTCAGCTCCGACATGGATTCCTCGACCTTGGCCGTGGAAATGGGATCGAGGCCCGAACACGGCTCATCGAAGAGAATGACGTCCGGTTCGAGGGCCAGGGTCCGGGCGATACAGAGGCGCTGCTGCTGACCGCCCGAAAGCTTGAGGGCCGACGAGCGGAGCCGGTCTTTCACCTCATCCCAGAGATAAGCGGCCCGGAGACTCTTTTCGACCGTCGCGCTCAATGCCTTTTTGTCCCGCGTTCCCGCCATTTTCGGGCCGTAGACGATGTTGTCATAGATGGACAGAGGCAGAGGAATCGGCAGAGCGAAAATCATCCCGATCCTTTTTCTCAGAACTTCCGCCTCCATATCTTTGTAAATGTCCTTGCCATCGAGATAAATCGATCCGGACATTCGCATATGGCTCTCGAGGTCATTGAGCCGATTCAAGGCGCGAAGAAAGGAGGTTTTTCCGGAATTCGAAGGCCCGATGATGCTCAAGATTTCGTTCTTGTGGATGTCCAGGGAAAGCCGGCCCAGCGCCTGGACTTTCCCGAAGTGGATCGATAGATCCTGGACTCGGATTTTGGGCTCAGCCCCGCACTTCCGGCCGTTCGCCTCGTTCATTTCTTTCTCTTCCGGAATCGCGTGCGGATGACGACCGCCGTGATGTTCATGATCAGGACCAGCCCGACGAGGACGAGCGCGGTCCCGTAGCGGTAATTTTCAGGAATGTTCGGGATCTGGGTCGAGATGATATAAAGATGATAGGGCAGAGCCATGGCCTGGTCGCCGAGCGAATGAGGCAGTTTGGGAAGATAGAACGCCGCGACGGTGAAAAGGATGGGCGCGGTCTCGCCTGCCACCCGGCCGATGCTGAGGATCGCCCCGGTCAGGACGCCGGGGAGGGCGAACGGAAGCACCGCGTGCCGGATGGTCTGCCAGCGCGAAGCGCCGAGCGAATAGCTCACTTCCCGGTAGGATTTCGGGACGGCGCGCAGGGCCTCCCGGGTGGTCGTGATGATGACGGGCAGGGTCATGATGCCCAAGGTCAGGGCGCCCGATATGATCGAAACGCCGAATTTCAGGAAGACGACGAACAGGCTGAGGCCGAAAAGGCCGTAGACGACCGAAGACACTCCGGCGAGATTGATGATGGCGAGATTGATTATGCGGGTGAGGGCGTTGTCCCGGGCGTATTCATGCAAATAGATGGCGGCGAGCATGCCGAGCGGAAGGGAGAAGACGATCGAGACGACGACGAGATAGACCGTTCCGATAATCGCCGGCAGGATGCCGCCCGCCCGCATGCCTTCGGTCGGCATCGTGAAGAGAAAACTCAGGGACAGGGCGCTCCAGCCCTTGGCGATGATCATCCCGATGATGAAGATCACGGGGACGACCACGAGGAGCGTGGCGAGGAGCAGGACGCCGAATCCGGTCTTTTGTTTCAGACGTTCACCGATCATCGGCGCTTTCCTCGATGGAGAAAAAGGTCGGCCGTGATATTGATGAGGAACGAGATCACGAACAGGACGATGCCGATGGCGAATAGGGCGTAATAATGGTCGCTGCCGCGGACGGCCTCGCCCATCTCGGCGGCGATGGTCGCCGTCAGAGTCCGCACCGGCTGGAGGAGGGTCCGGGGGATGACCGCGGCGTTGCCGGTGACCATCATCACGGCCATCGTCTCTCCGATCACCCGGCCGATGCCGAGCATCGAGGCCGCGATGATCCCCGGCAGGGCGCCGTGGATGATGACCCGGTGAAGCGTCTGCCAGTGGGTGGCCCCCAGGGCGAGGGCCCCTTCCTTGTATTCCCGGGGAACGGAATTGATGGCGTCCTCGGAAATGCTGATGATGGTCGGGAGGGCCATGAAGGCCAGCATGATCGATCCCGTCAGGGCCGTAAGCCCCGTCGGGATGCCGAAGAACTTCTTGATGAACGGGACGATCGTCACCATTCCGATGAAACCCAGGACGACCGAGGGGATGGCGGAAAGGATCTCGACGCAGGATTTAAGAAGGTCCCGGACTTTGGGATGGACGATCTCGGCGATATAGAAGGCGGAGGCGATCCCCAGAGGAACCGCGATCGCAATCGCTCCCACGGTCACGAGAATCGAGCCGAAAATGAGAGGCAGGATCCCGAGTTTGGGCGGGTCGGAGACGGGATACCAGAGTTTTCCGCCTAAGAAATCGCCGAGGCCGTGGTTTTTGAATAGGGAGATCCCCTCTTTGAGGAGGAAAACGAAAATCAGGACGACGAAAACGATCGAAGCGATGCCGCTGAGAAAAATCAATTTCTCGATGACGAACTCTTTGATTTTTCTCGGGCTCATGGGGCGCTATTTAATCGGAACGAAGTCGATTTTCTTGACGATCTCCTGCCCTTCCTTGGAATAGACGAAATCCATGAAATCCTTGATGATCCCTTGGGGTTTGCCGTTGGTGTAGATATACAGCGGCCGGGAAATCGGGTAGACGCTGGATTTGACGGCCTCGATGGTGGGCTCGATGAACGGCGACTTGGCGTCCTTGGCCACGGCGATGACTTTCTGCCGCGGACTGATGTACCCCATGCCGTAATAGCCGACGGCGTTTTCGTTCCCCGCGATCTCGTCGGCGATGGCCTGGGAGGATGGCATCATCAGCGCCGCCGGGGAAAATTCCTCGGGGCCCTTGGCGTTGCCGCGTCGGAGCACGTGTTCTTTGAAGAAGATATGCGTCCCCGAATTGAATTCGCGCGAGAGGATGACGATGGGCTTGTTAGCGCCGCCGACCGTCTTCCAGTTGACGATGTTGCCCATGAAGATCTCGCGGAGCTGGTCGATGGTCAGGTTTTTGATCGGGTTTTTCAGATTGACCACGATGGCGATCCCATCCAGGGCCACGGTCTCCTGGTTGGGCTTGACGCCTTTGGCCTCGGCCTGGGCGATTTCCTTGTTTTCGATGGCCCGCGACGATTCGGCGATATCGCAGGTGCCGTTGATCAACGCGGAGAAGCCCGTCCCCGAACCTCCGCCCGTGACGGCGATGTTCACGCCGGGGTGGCTCTTGTTGAAGGCCTCGGCCCAGGCCTGGCCGAGGTTGACCATCGTGTCCGAGCCCTTGATTTGAATGGCCTTTGCTTTTTGCTGGGCAAAGGCTGGGCCGCCGCCGACGGCGAGGGCGAATATCAGCGCGAACGCGCCGATCAGCGAACGCGCGCTGATCAGTGAATGCGCCACACAGGGGACGATAGACTTCCTCATCTTTTCACTCCTATTTGATCGGTCAATCTTATGATTTTGGGGAAAGTACAAGTAGAATGAATTATAAAAAAGGCTTCGCGGGCTGTCAAGGGCGAGGGGATGAGCGCAACGCGGGGCGTCGGCCGGATCATTGTTCCGGACGTCCGGCAAATCGACCGAAAGATAATTGACTTCTCGTTTATCTCGGAATCACCTGATCTTAAAATATTCCGCCAACTCCTCTGAATCGAAGCTACAAAAATAGTTCTTGACAAAGCCGGCTAATCAATGTATGCTTGCGTAGCAAGCATACATTGATTAGCCGGCTCAATACGGATATCTTTACTTATAAAACGAGCTAATTTTTATTCGTTTATTCTTCTTGACAATAGGATGGTGAGCATGTTAGGCTTGCTACGCAAGCCTAACATGCTCACCATCCTTAGATCCGAACTTATATCCTCGATTGTCAAAAAATAATATTCCTTTTCAAAAATCCTTTCCTCCAAGATGGGGAGATTTCTTAAAAGCTCTAATGGATCGTCTATCAAAAACGACTGCATCATTGCCTAGCGTCCGCTGTTTAACTGAAAGCACACTTTCACATGTGTTCGAGGAAATACGAACAAATCTAAGCCTGCCCTCAACGTATCCGAGCGGTACGAAAATCCTAGATCTTTTAATGTCTATGGGAATAGCAACTCGAATCCCGATTGAAGGAACGCTCACATCCAAGCCATCAAAAAAGTTTTATATATTTGGAATACGCGGATCACAAGAAATAAACGTCGAGCCTCTGGAATTATTACAGGCTTATCATCAATCGGGTGTAATTTGCTATTTTAGCGCGTTATCATTTTTGAATCTGACATCTCAATTGGCGACTCATCATCACATCGCTATTTTGACGCGACCGAAGATTAAAGCAAAATACGATCTAGCGAAAATATTACCAGAGACAATTCGGCAACAGAAAAAAAACGAACGATCTAGACTCGGAACTTCCGTCTTCTCTTATCAAGGTATCTCTTATTATTCGACCAAACGAGTAAAAAAATCCATTCCCGGCATTAAAACCCGAAGCCTATCTCCATGGACAAAAATTCGAATAACGACAACGGAACAAACTCTTCTTGATACTCTACAATACCCTTTCCACTGTGGAGGGCCAGAAGCCATATTCGAGGCATGGGAGAGAAAAATAAATCAAATTGATGATGAATTAATTCTCGATTACCTAAAAGAAATTCAAATAGCCCCTCTCGCAAGACGCCTCGGAGCTATATTTGAGCTTTATGATCATCACCCTACAAATAGGCTTAGTTCATTCTTGAGAAAATTGATGAGGCGATTTATGACGGAATCCGAATTCAAGACAATTTCACTTCTAAGAGGAATTGATTATTCGCGTATAAATACTAATTGGAATGTTTCTATACCATAAAATGAATGCCGGCAAACGGGAAGATTGGAAATTCGAAGTTATATCGCAAATCCTTTTTGCTTTAGCGGAAAACGAAAACATCAAAGAGAATCTCATTTTTAAAGGAGCACTGATTTTAAATCAATATCTGTCTTCCCCAAGAAAATCTTTAGATATCGATTCGAATCTTACCAGTGCCTTTATCAAAAGCTATCCGCGCCTTGAACAGCAAAAATCTTTCCTTAAAATTAATATTGAACAAGCTATTTCTCGTCACTTTGAAAAGCAGGATCCCGTAAGATTCGAACTGAAAAATCTAAAGATCGAGCATATGCCCCGAACCTCCCATCCACATGGATGGGATGGTTTCTATATTACAGTTTCCATATCGGATCACGAAAACTCCGGTGTCCGTGGGTTGCCGAATCTGACGATCGATGTAGTGGCGCCAGAGACTCTTTCGGAATACTCGTTGACTAAGATGCGTCTTGGTAAATCGAAGATTGTCGCATATACGTTAGAGCGAATAGCAGGCGAAAAAGCCCGAGCGTTTTTAAGTTCTCTTCGGACATATAAGGACAAGATCGGGAAGCGGGAGAAAGCGATCCGTGTTAGAGATCTTTATGATCTCGCTCAAATCGTGCGTGTACGGAAATTATCGGACAACACTTTCTGGAAAATTGCCGGGAATGAATTCAAGCTTTCATGTGAATCGCGGTTTGTTGATTGCGTTGGGGTTAGTAGCTTTCGGGAAGAATGGACTTTAGCGGAAGAACTTTACAAAAAAAGCCCGACTATCCCAAAAGATATCCCTTTTAAAGAAGTAGAGACTTTCATTATAAATATCTCGAAATATTGGGAAAAAACCGGGATAATTCCGTTTTCGTTCCCCTTGAGCATCCTAGAATAAAATCGGAGACATAATAAGCATTTTCCTATTTCCGGAAGTGCTGGGGTGAGCAGAATCAGGGAATTAGGTATTGTGTCTTCCAATTACAATAATTGATTCCGACGTGTGGGGTAAGGGAGCGGTGGAGGAGTCAGCGTCGGGGGGCTTGACAAGCGCATGGTATATTAGTACATTAGATAATGCTAATAAACTAATATACCATCTCTCATCTGAAAGGAGATCGAATGCTAGACAAGGTTAAGGTGTTCAAGGCGCTTTCCTCCGAGTCCCGGCTCAAGATCGTCCGGCTGCTCAAGGAACATCCCCAATGCGTCAACGCCATCGCCAAGAGGCTGGGCATGACCCAATCGGCTGTTTCCCAACACCTCCGTATCCTTAAGGAAGCCGGTTTGGTCCGAGGCCTGAAGCGCGGGAACTGGATGCACTATGAGATGCCTGTCGAGAGCCTGAAAAACTGCGGCCGGGTCCTGGCCGAGGTCTTCGGCGTTGGGATCAAGCTCAAAAAGATCACCGACGGGAATCTCAACTGCCCGCCCTCCCTGTTGAAAGATTGCCGCACGAAGACGCCGGGAGGCAAGAGAACGAAAGGGGGAAAGCCTTGACCCCGCATCAAATCCAATGTGAGACCCTGAACGTCCGGACGGATACAAAAATATGTCCTGGTTTGGCCAAAACGGAACAAGGTGAAATGTATCTCCTCGATGCTCGAACGCCCGGCTCCAAAGGCATTTGCTGTCAGGCTTTCGCGGCGATGAACTCCATGAGAATGGCCATGATGGTGACCGATCAAAAGGATCTGGAGAATTTGGAATACTTTGATGTGACTTGTCCCCATGGTGCCGTGACCTTTCGGCTTTCCCGGAAGAAGTCATGAAATCGGAGACACAATATACATTTCCCTGTTTCCGGGAGTGCAGGGGTGGGCAGAATCAGGGAAATAGGGATTGTGTCTCCCAATTACAATTTATCGTTTCTTGCTTTTCTCGCTCGCCTTGGCTAGACTCATCTCGGGTTGGCGAAAATGACAGAAGAAATTGCCTTCACATGGCCCCATAAAAGGCCCTATAAGAACGTCCTCCAATTCAAAATCACGCTCTTGGATACAAATCCTCAAGTTTGGCGGAGAATCCAGGTCCCGGAGTATTACACTTTTTATGATCTGCACGTCGCCATACAAGACGCCATGAACTGGCTGGATTATCATCTTCACGCTTTCGAGATTAGAATCGGGCGCCAAATGCATCAGGCCGTCCGGATCGAGTGCCCGTTTGCTGTTGACGAAATCGAAGAGGAGAATCCGCTGTTTTCTACCGAAGTCCCATTGTCGGATTTCCTAAAGAAGCCGGAAGACCGAGCGCTTTATATCTATGATTTCGGCGATGGCTGGGAACACGACGTCGTTTGCGAAGGAGCTTTAGCTAAAAAACCAGGCAACAAATATCCTCTATGTCTGGGCGGCGAGATGGCCGGTCCTCCGGAGGACTGCGGCGGAATCCCGGGCTATTACAACTGCATCAAAGCCGTAAAGACACGGGATAACTCCGAGGATCTACTGACCTGGTTGGGTCGCTGGAAACCGGACCGCTTCGACCCCGCGCGTGTCAAATTCTGGAGCCCACGGAAACGCCTGCAGAAGGCCTTTGAGGATTGAGAAACGCTTCCGATTAGGCCTCAATCCAACGGCAGTCCTTGACTTATTATCACAGCGTGATTTACGATCTTTCCTGATGGGAAGCGGTGGGGGGATGGATAATGAACAATCGATCCGATGATCACATCCTAAAGAACCATTCTGAAATTATCCTCTACCAGACAGAAGACGGACAAAGCCGTATTCAGGTGCGCTTGAAGGGCGACACGGTTTGGCTGTCTCAGTCCGGAATGGTCGAACTCTACCAAACGACCAAGCAGAACGTGAGTTTTCATATCCAGAACATTTACGAGGAAGGGGAATTAGCGCGGGAGGCAACTGTCAAGCAATACTTGACAGTTCAGACTGAAGGGAAACGGAAAATTACTCGGTCGCGCGAATTCTATAATCTCGATATGATTCTCGCTATCGGCTACCGTGTAAGGTCTCATCGGGGTGTCCAGTTCCGCCGGTGGGCCACCGAGAGGTTGCGCGAGTATCTCGTCAAAGGTTTCACGATGGACGACGAGAGGCTCAAGGAAGGCCGAGTTCTTGGGGCAGATTACTTCGATGAGCTTCTGGAGCGCATACGCGATATTCGCGCCTCGGAAAAGCGCTTCTATCAAAAAATCCGCGACCTTTATGCACTCTCGATCGATTATGATCCTAGAGCCGAGCAGACGCTGGAGTTTTTCAGCATCGTCCAGAACAAACTTCATTGGGCAATCGCGGGGAAAACGGCGGCCGAGATCATCAAGGGACGCGCCGACGCCGGGAAGCCGAATATGGGCTTGACAAGTTGGAAAGGTGCAAAGGTTCGCAGAACCGACGTATTGGTGCAGGGCCTTATAACGACTTTTCCTCCATCGCCGTGATGAATCAAAACGAATAAAAATTAAAAGAAGAGAGAATTCAGGGTTTCTTAGCTCATTCTTCATCATAAATTCACCGAGGAGAGCGATACTGGCCAAACGACGGCGATGTTGGCCGTCCTACGATCAGACGGCGATGGCCATGACACGCGAGCCGGAGTATGTTATATTTAAAAAAACGGGCGATGTCATGATCGTCGGCTGTCCGTGAATATCTGGAGGCCAAAATGGAAAGGCTATTCGACGAGGAATTGAAAAACCTCAAGGAAAAATTGCTGCGCATGGCCGCGCTCGTGGAGGAATCCATCGAGCTTTCGATCGAGGGGCTAAAAGAACAGAAGGAAGAACCGGCCCTCGAAGTCATGAAACTGGAAGAAGACGTTAACCTTTTGGATGTGGAGATCGACGAGACCTGCCTTCGGCTGCTCGCTCTCAGGCAGCCCATGGCCGGCGACCTGCGGTTCATCACGTCGGCCATGAAGATCGGGACCGAGCTCGAGCGAATGGGAGACCTGGCCGTCAACATCGCTCAGCGGGCCCTCGAACTGAACAAAATGCCCCTTCTCAAGCCGCTGATCGATATCCCGCGGATGGCCGTTCTGGCCCGGGCCATGGTTACGGACTCGATCAACGCCTTCATCAACCGGGACGAGAACCTGGCCCGGGACATTTGTAAGCGGGACGACGAGGTCGACGCCCTCAACGACCAGATTTTCCGAGAACTCCTCACCTACATGATCGAAGATCCGGTCACCATCAAGCGGGCCGTGGGGCTGCTTTTGGTCGGCCGCCATCTCGAGCGCATTGCCGACCATGCCACGAACATCGGAGAGGACGTGATTTATCTGGTTAAGGGAAAGACGATCAAACATCATATCGATAAAAAGCGGGAAAGCGGCAGCTGCGAGGACTTTTAAGAAAGAAAGCGTTGCTCTTTCGCCTGGGCGGGCTGGGCGATTTGCTCGTCGCGCTCCCGTCCATTAACCTCCTCCGAAAGTCGTTCCCCGGCCTGGTTCTCCACCTTGTCGGACGAAAAGAGTACGGCGAGTTTCTTCGCCAGGAGGGCGTAGTCGAAATCGCGCATTCCATCGATGAAGCGAAATGGGCGTCGCTTTTCGAAGATTCCATCGCGGTGCCCCCGGAAATGAGACGATGGATTTCCGGATTTGACTTCATCCTGGGCTGGTTTCAACCAAAAACGGAGATGCGGCGTTTTTCCCGGATACTCGACGATCTGAGTCCGGAGGCGCGTTTGATAATTTACGACTTCGCTTCGCGACGCCCGATCAGCCGCTATTTTTTCGAAAGGACCGCGGAGGCGATCAAGCCGAACGGACGTCCCGCGCCGGCCTTCGAAGAATGCGTCCGGCTTCCATCATCGGAGATTTCCTCGGCGGCGGCCGGGGCCCCGGGCTTTACCCGGGGGTCCACTTCCGCCGTACTCGCCCGTGGATATAAGCTACGGGCGAGTGATGAGCCGAAGGCTCGTCCCTTGACGCCGAAATTCGCGGTCGTGCATCCCGGGAGCGGGAGTCCAAAAAAATGCTGGCCGCTCGACCGGTTTCTCGAGGTCGTCTCTTTTCTGCAGAGACGGGGTTTCAGCGGGACCCTGGCCACGGGCGAGGCCGAGGAGCGTTGGGAGGGAGAACTCCGCAAGGTCGCGCTTCCGGCGGGCTGGACTTGGCTTCGGCGTCCGGCCCTTCCGGCGTTGGCCCGTTTGCTGCGCGAGGCGACGTTATATCTCGGCAACGATTCCGGCGTGACGCATCTGGCGGCGGCCTGCGGAACGAATGTCATCGCGATCTTCCGGAAAGAATTCGAAACGGCCTGGCGGCCATTCGGCCGGACCACGGTCCTGAGCGCCGAGAACGTCGAGCAGGTTTCTCTCGAGGATGTCGTCGCGGCCATCGGCCGGGTCCTCAGCCGACCATCCGCCGGTTAGATGGTGTTTCGGCGGATATCAGCGAGTTCGGTCATGAGGGCACGGCGAACTCCGGGAAGGGGGCATTTCCGCGGCGGACGGGGCCCCGGGGAAAGCCCAGGGGTCCATTTCCGCCGCGAAGGCTCGTCCCTTGACTCCGTTTTTCGCGCTCCATGGGAAAGCTTCAATTACCGCGTCTCCTGTGGTAATATAAGCGCAAAGAAAGGCAGCCGGCGACAATGGACACCACGGACTGGCGCGACGATCTCAAAATCTCTTTCGGCGATCTCCAGGTCATCGAAAAATGCCGGGCCGAGGCCATCGAGCAGTTCGACCAGTTCTGCGATTACGTCGTCGAGCCCGCTTTCGAGGCCTTGGCCGAGGAATTCAAGGAATATCAGATCAAGATGAAAACCTGGAAGGCGCCGGGAAAATCCATCCACCTCGAAATCCGGTTTCCCAAGTCCCGGATCGACCAGTTCCATTACATCCTGTGGATGCCCAGAAATTCCGTGGAGCTCAAGCTGAAATTGACGACCCGGGCGCGCAAAACACGGTTCGGCCCGCTCGAGGAAAAATCCGTCCCGTTCATCGAGAACGTCACGCCCAAGGAAATCCTCAAACTCGACAAGGAAGCCCTCGCCCAGGACGTGGTGGCCCGCTATAAGAAGTTGCTTTACGAGACGGCGGTCGTGTCCGACTAGGACCGCACTCTTTTCCTCAACGATTCAGGCGTTCCAGGGTTTGGAACAGAACCTCGTATTCAGGCCGGTCCGTGGTGCTCTGGCCGATGTACTTGAACTGACAGATGCCCTTCTTGTCCACGATGAACACGCTGGTGATGCACTGGTCGACCTTGCTTCCGCCCCATTCCGTGGCGAAAAGGCCGAGGCCCTTGGACACTTTGCGGTCGGCATCGATGAGCAGAGGGAAGGGCGTCGGGACTTTGCCTTTTTCCAGACTGAGCTCCTTGGGATACGACGTGCGCCATCTCTCCATCCGGGCCTTGCCTTGTTCATCGAGCTTGGCGGGATCGGCGGGATGCTTCCACTCCTTGATTTTCTGCAGCTGGTCGGGATTGTCCTCGACCCATTTCTTGACGACGTCGGCCGCGTAGGGGAAGACCAAAACGATCTCAACGTCGTATTTTTTTCGGATTTCGGATGTCTTCTCGAGATCGACGAGCTCCGCGTATTTGTAGTTGTCGATCGTGCACCAGCGGGCTTCACCGGCGAATCCCCGCGGGAAGATCAACATCACGTTCTTTCCCTTCAAAGACGACAAAGCGAATGTCCCTCCCTGATAGGTCGGCAGCGCGAAATCCGGCATCGGCCGTCCGATCGTCACCGGCTTGATTTCGTCAGCCTGGGAAAAGAGGAACGTGCCGGCCGCTGCAAGGAACACGGCGATCAGCCCCGCGGCGATCATGTGATTTCTCTTCATGTGAACCTCCTTCGGAAATCCGCGTCGACGGCGGCCGGGGCCCCGGGCTTTACCCGGGGGTCCACTTCCGCCGTACTCGCCCGTGGATATAAGCCACGGGCGAGTGGCGAGCCGAAGGCTCGTCCCTTGACGCCATCGTCGACTTACTTTACGTATAATAGACCCGGGACCGGTCCCAAGGCAAGCCGGCCGTCGTCTGACCGTATTGCGGTCAGGGCCGTCGTCCGCGAAATAGGCCGCCGGAACGCGCTGGTTCGGTTTTAATCTTGTGGAATTGCCCTCGTCGTTTTGTTAAAATGCGAACAGAGATGTTGTCCGTTGAAAAAACTCACCATCACGGCCGATCTTTCCGAAATCGATAACATCCGCCAATTTCTCAAGGACAGCCTTCGGGGACTCCCGATTTCCGAGGAAAACTATTTCAAGATCGAGCTGGCCATCGTCGAAATCTGCGTCAACGTGATCCGCTATGGGTATCCGGAGCGCCGGGGGGAGATTGACATCGCCATCCGGGACGCCGGGGGGCGCATCGCGATCGAGATCCGGGATTCCGGCGTACGATTTGATCCGGGCAGCGTCCCGAAGCCCGACATCGACGAAGTCATCGCGGCCGGTGGGAAAGGCAGCCTGGGGATCTATCTCGTCCGCCAGATCATGGACGAGTTCGACTACCGCTGGGAAAACGGCGAGAATATCCTCACTCTCGTGAAGACGATTTAAACTGGCGGAAACCCGTCGTTTTCTTGGGCCGGAGCGCCCCCGCCGCGCCGATCCAAAGCGAGGCGCCTTCTCCCTTTGTCCTCTATTTTTCGTAGATGACGCTCTCTTCGCCGTTCTTTTTGATTAGCTTATCCATCTCCGCGAGGACCAAATCCTTGCGGATCATGACGCATTTGATCTCCTCATCCGTGAGATATTCTCCGACCGCGGTCTTGATCTGTTCGTACGTCAGCGCTTTGATTTTCTCGAAGAAGGCCTTGGGCAGCTCTTTCATGACCATCGGCCCTTCCGGATGTTTCTCCGTGTAGATCAATTGCTTGATGAATTTCCCCGTCGTCCGGAAACTCCTGGAGTGATCGATGAGGATCATCCGCCAATCCGGAAGAACGATCAGGTAATTGTCTAGATGACGGTCTTCGTTGGCGATCAGATTATCGAAAGCCCGCTGCAAATAGAGCGCCCGGTTGTAATAGAAGACGCGATAGGAAGGCTTTTTGATGTTTTCTTCGGTGATTTTTTTGAGCGATTTCGTGTCGTCTATCCATAGCTGCAATGAGCCGCGGTTACCGTTGAACCGCCGCTCGATGGTGACCGGGACCATGCCGAGGCCCAGGATCTTGTCCATTTCATAGCCGGCGACTTCGTATTTCCAACTGTCGATATATCCCGCGGGTCTCCCCGAGACGTCTTTCCAGAGGCCTTTTTTCGTGACATCGCCCTGCTTGAGGGTCAGGGTCCACGGATGCGTCACGGCTGCCTCGGTGATTTGCTTGCTGTCGATGATCTCCGCCGTCTTCAGGAATTCTTCCCATTTGGCCCGGTCAGCCACTTCTTCGGGCTTTAACTGAGCGAAGGATCGAACGCAGAGACCCAGCACGCCGCACGCGAAAAGGACGACAAAAAGCTTCTTCTTCATTCTCTCTCCTCCTTAATACAAAACGTTCGCCTCACCGTTTTTCTTGATCATGTCCGCGATCTCGGCCGTGATGAGCGGGATCCGGGCGATGATCGCGCGGATTTCGTCGTCGGTCAGGTACGGCCCGACGGCCTGTTTGATGACGGCGAAGTTCAGGGCTTTGATTTTCTCGAAAAGAGCGCGGGGAACTCGCTGGATGAGAAACGAGCCGCCGTCGTCCTTCCTGACGATCCCCTTGGCCCCGTACATCAGCCGCCGGGAGTATTTCCCGCCGGCTTGGAAGGCACGGGAATGGTCGATGAGAATCATCCGCCAATCATCGGTGAACAGGACATTCTGCTGAGTCCGGTCCGCGTTGGCGATCAGACTATCCCAGAGCCGGGCAATATATTTCATGCGGTCGGTCTGGGCGATCGCCTGATCGGGGATTTGCTCGTTGTTTTCTTGCATCTTGAGAAGGCTGGTTCTGTTGTCGGCCCACAGGGACAGATCTCCCTTTTTTCCGTTGAATTCCCGCTCGATCGCGGGAGGGATCATATTCAGGCCGATGAGCTTGTCGAGCCGATAGGCCGCAATTTCATGTTTCCAGCTGTCGAGAATATCGTCGATTTTTTCATCGGGATTCTTCCAGGCCGCCCTTTTTTGGACGTCGCCCTTTTGGAGATAGATCCTCCAGGGAGACGTGACGCCTTCCCCGATCGGTTCGCTCTTGACGATATCGGCCGCTTTCATGAATTCTTCCCACTGTTCGCGCAGGGCGATATCCGCGGGTTTGAACTGGGCCTGGGCGTAAGGGCCCGAGGCCAGCAGCCATGACGCCAAGACGAGCCCAAAGGTTTTTGTTCTCATAGCCCGATCTCGTTTCGGCCGATTCCCCTCCTCCAAGATGCCCTCAGTTTAATACCGGAGAATCGAGAAAATCAAGAGAGAATAAGAATTTTTTATTGACCTGCGGAAACGCTGAATCCTTATAAAGCCGGCGCCGCCGCGGATTTCGCCTTGATTTTTTTGTATTCGCGAATCAGCAAAAAGCCGACGAGAATCCAGATCAGGGTGACGGCCACGTTCAATTTGGCGAAGCTCTCGAGGGAGAGGCTCAAGTAATTGACCCCGATAAAGAGAGTCAGGGCGGCCATGGCGTCCCCGCCCCTATAGAAAAACGTGTCCGCCGCGGCCTTGCCCTTGTATTTCTCTTCCCTCGAGGTGACGAGAAATAAGGCGCCCTTGGTCGTGTTCATGAGGGAATAATCGATGCCGTTTTCGAAGCCTTTCACCCATTTGACCAGGACCAGAGACGCCCCCAGGCTGACCAGGCTGTATCCGCCCAGGGCGATGAACGGCAGGAACAGGAGCGCTCCGCTCACCCCGACCCATTTGAAAATCCGGGACACCAGAAAGAGCTGGACGAGCAAGGCCACCAGATTGTAGATGAATTGATAATCCGTATAGACGCTGCCGATGAATTGCGTTTTGTCCAATCCCCCCATCGTCCCCGCTTTCTCAGCCTGAGTGGCCGCATTATCGACGGCTCTGCTCCAAATGGTTTCTCCCGTATAATTGACGTAATTGAGGAAAAACATGAGCAGCGCGTAAAAAAGGAGATACTTGCTCTTGAAGATCAGGCGAAATCCGCCCCCCTTTTTCAGGGGTTTTTCCTTGGCTTTCTCCTCTTCGACGGTTTTCGCGTCCAAAGCCTGGGCCTTCCTTTGGAATCGGTTGATCTCCCGTTTATGCACGGCGATCGTCAGGAAGATGCAGACTCCCAGGAGGGCGGCCGTCATCAACATCATGATATAGGCGAAATGGGTCCCCAGGGGACCGATGACCCATTTCGCGATTCGCGTTCCGAAGAGGGCCCCCGCGGTCTGTCCGAAGGCGACCAGGGGAAACAGCCTTTTCCCCGCTTCCTCGGTATAGATGTCGTTGGCGAAGCCCCAGAACTGGGCGATGACCATGACGTTGAAAATGCCGACCCAGATGAAAAAGATGATGCCCATCGTGCCCATGGGCATGCCCCAAAGATGGAAGAGATAGAACAGGCCGAGATTGGACATGAAAAAGAGAGTGACCCAGGAGATGAGAAGATGGCGCGGAACTTTGGACGCCAGGAGGCTGAATCCCTTGATCACGAAAATGAACAGAATGGCCTGAGCCCCGGCGAGATAGCTTCGGACGAGCGGACCCATGGACGAAATCACGAGGGCTTCCCGAACGGGTTTGATGAGATAATACGCCAGAAGCAAAAGAAAGACGTTGAGGGTCAGGAGAATGACGGTGATGGTTTCTCCGGGATGAATTTCCGTGAAAATTTTAAGAGCGCGATGGCCGATTCCGGGAGATCTTGACTCCGGCCTCATGGCGACGGCGTTGTCCATGGCTATTCCCCTCCTTTCATTTTATTTCCAAGTCGAAAATGACGGCGGATTCGCCCTTGTCCTTTATCGAATTCCGGAGTTTTTCAATGATGATGATCATGCGACCGAGCAGCGCCTTGATCTCCTGGGCGTTGAGATAGGGCTTGAGCTTGCTTTCGACGTCGAGCGGCCGGATATCGAGCAGAGATCGATAGAGGCGCCTGGAGCAGCGGGCGATCGCGGCTTCAGGCAACAGTTCCGGGATGGTTTCGAAAGCTTCGGCGAAATCCACCCGGCAGACGCGCCAGGTGTCCTTGTGGATCAAGATGTCTTTCAAAGATCGTTTGCAATAGGTCAGATTTTCAAAGATGCTGAGTTCTTCCAGGGCGTTCTCGAACGCTTTCGGATCGGGGGGGGCGATTTTCTTCGCCCGGCGGTCGCTTTCCGAGAGGCAGCTCTCGAGGAAGAGCTGGAGCGATCCCTTGCGCTTGTCGATTTCCCTCTCGACGACGGGCGGGACGATGTCGAGGCCGAGGAGCTTGGCCAGCTCATACGCCGCAAGCTCGTATTTATAACACATGACGATGATGCTCGGCCGGGGTTGGTCGACGTATTTGAAGATTCCCCTGAGGGCGCTTTTCCCGTCATTGAGGCTGACGATCCAAGGGGCGCCGCGCCCGGATGCCGCGCCTTTTTGGACGGCGACGGCCTTCGCGCTTTTCAGATAATCTTCCAGCCCCTTTTGCTGGGCGTTGGCCTGGCCGGCCGCGCGGAGCAGAGGGACCGCGAGGCCCATCAGGAGAAAACCGAGGACGACGAAAACTCCGAGATCTCTCTTGTCCATCATTCCTTCCCCCAAACGGCGAAATGCTCGCCTTCGATGATCAAAGCGCTCAGGTGGCCGCCATAAACGGACGATATCCCCGTATCCACGATCCAGACCTTCCCGCCGAATCGGGACATGTTCTCCCAAACGAGCACCGGTGTGTGAGCGACGATGATGTGCTTCGCGCCGAGATTGGCCAGAATTTGATCGATCTGGGCCTCGTCGGCCTGCGCGGCCAGGTCCCGGTTCCACAGCGGCCCGTCTTCGGCGAACAGGATTTTCGGCCGGAATATGTCTCCCCGGAAAGATTTCTTGAATTCATCATGATAAAGGGCGTTGATCTCCTCGAGCTTCATCTTCGAATAAAATTCGTTGATCCCGCCGTGGACGAAGACGACGTCGTTGATTTTGATCACGGCGCTTTGATCGGTGAGCCAGCGGCCGTAGAGGAGGTTGAAATTCTCGGTGTAAACGTCCTTGGCCTCCTGCTCTTTCATGAGGGCCTCCCAGAACGCGTTGATGTCCCCCCGGCCGCCATTTTTCTTGCCGAATTCCTTTTCCTTGTCCCGCCGGTATTTGTCCGGCAGGAAAGAGACGAACTGCGGGACGGTGACGTAATCCTGGAAATTGAACACAAACCCCGTGATGTTCATTTCTTCGTGATTGCCGAGGATAACATGGATTTGCCCGCCGGCCGCGGCGGCCTCGGTTTCGAGCTTCCGGAGCAGACCGAGGATCTTCCTGGCTTCGTCGCCGCGATCCATGATATCGCCCATTTGGACGAGGTGCGTCTTGTCGCCCGTCCAATGGAGGTCGCCGTCCACGAGGCGGGTCCCCCTGAGAATCTTGACGAAGTGATCGTAGTCTCCGTGCAGATCTCCGATCGCGACGACCTTTTCGATCCCCGTCCAAACGCATTGCGAATCCGCGGCGGACAGGGGAAAACTTACGAGCAGACCGAGGAGGCCCAATAATAGGAGGCTTGGAAGAAAACGGCGAAACCATCCCATTAGGCTTATAATAATTTAATGAGAGGATTAGTCAAGGGCTGACCGTAATACACTACGGTCAGCCGTAAGGGCGTTTGACCCGTTCGCCTCTGCTAAGCCCCGCCTTTCAAGGCGGGGACGAGAAGCGAGGCTCAGGGTTAACCCCGAATAAGCCCCGGCATTCATGCCGGGGAGTCGATGGTTGACTATTTATTCGCGAAATATTATCTTGTTAAAAGCAAGGGAAAGGAGGGACGCCATGTTTGCCCGCATGACCATCATGCCCATCAAGCTGGATCGAATCGATGAGGCCATTCGGCTTTATAAGAAAAGCGTCATTCCCGAGGCCAAAAGACAGGCGGGTTTCCTGGGCACTTGTCTTTTGACCGACCGTCAAGCCGGGAAAGGGATCGCCGTGACATTTTGGAAAGATGAAAAGACCGCCTTGGCCAACGAGGAAAGCCGCTACTACCAGGAGCAGCTCGTGAAGTTCATCAGCCTGTTCGCCGGACCGCCGATCCGCGAAGGCTACGAAGTCAGCGTCCATTGTTTTGAGGCGCAGGCCGCGCCGAAATCCCGACGAAAAACCCCTAAGAAAACGGCGTCGGGAAAAAAAAGAACGACCCCAAGGCTATAATTTTTTCCAGCCATGGACAAGATTTATACCAAAAAATTCCAGATTCAAACCTATGAGGTGGATCATCGGGCCAAGGCGCTCACTCTTTCGCTCCTGAATTATCTGCAGGATACGGCCGGGAACCACGCCGCGCTTCTCGGCTTTTCCGTTCTCGATCTTTTGAAAAAACGCATGACCTGGATTCTTTCCCGCTATCATGTCAGGATTTTCAGGTATCCGGGGCTGGACGAGCGGATTGTCGTCTCCACGTGGCCGTCGGGAAAGCAGGGCATTTTCGCCCTTCGGGATTTCGAGATCGCGGACGAGCGAGGCGAGATCCTGGCCGCGGCGACGAGCTCCTGGATTCTCTGGAACGTGAACGCCAAGCAGCCGGCGCGCTTGGAGGAAAACCTGCCCGACAGCGTAACGCACGACAAAAGAGCCCTGCCGGACGATTTCCCAACCCTCCCACCGTGTCCGACCGCGGACCGCGAACTCGCTTTCCGCGTCGCAATGCAGGATATCGACTTCAACAACCATGTCAACCACGCCGTTTATATCCAATGGGCCCTGGAAACCGTTCCCGAGGAGCTTCTCCGGACCTTCCGGCCCACGGATATCGAGGTCGCTTTTAAAGGCGAAGCGTTCTACGGCGAGGAGATCGTGTCTCGGGTGAAGCGGATCGGAGACGATCCCGGGCCCGTCTTTCTCCACGGCATTTTCAACGGGCCGAAAGAGGCTGAACTGACGCGGCTCAGAACGGTCTGGGGGAGAGTTTGACATTCCTGCCTTCTTTTGATAAAAAGCACATAGGATAGCTTAACATCATGGTGATCAGCAAACGAGAGAAGAACAACGTCGTGATTTTCGATATCGACGGGGAGATCAAACGATCGGATATCACGGATATCACGCTTCATCAAATGGTCAAGGACCAGCTCGAACTGGGGAAAAAACAGATCCTTCTGAACTTCGAGAAGGTCGAGTTCATCGACAGCTTCGGCGTCGGCGAGATCCTGGCCAGCTACATTTCCACCCACAATCTGGGGGGCAAGCTCAAGCTCGCCCGGATCTCCAAGAAGCTCTTCCTGATCTTCCAGGTCACCATGCTGACCAAAGTCCTGGACATCCACGAAGAAGAAGACTCGGCCCTCCAGAGCTTCTTCAAGGATTGACGATCGCTCGCGTGTTCTTCTGAGCCGCCTCATGGCGAAAAGCCGCCTTTTCAAGGTCCTCTCGGCTGTCATCGACGTCAAGCCGGGCGAGGAAGTCCTGGCCGTTCTTCTCTTCTCCTATTTTTTCCTCATCACGGCCCCCTTTGGCATCGTCAAGTCGCTGCGCGACGCCAACTACCTCGACGACCTCAGTGCTAAAAGCCTCCCTTACGCCTATCTCTCCGCCCTCCTCGTGGCGTTCGCCGTGGCCCTCCACGCCAGGCTCCAGTCCAAGATCTCGCGCCGGCGCCTGATCCTGTCGACCCTGGTCTTTTTCATCTCGACCGACCTCGTTTTTTTCGCCCTCTTTTCCCTGTCGCAGTGGCCGTGGCTTTCGCTCATCTTCTGGATGTGGGCCAGTACCTTCGTCGTCGCCCTGACGACGCAGTTCTGGATCCTGGTCAACGATCTGTTCAATCCGCGCGAGGCCAAACGGCTGATCGGCTTTTTCGGAAGCGGCGGCATCCTCGGCGGCATCGCCGGCTACCTCCTGACCTGGTTCCTGGCGAAAACGGCGACGTCCCACCAGCTTCTCCTGTTGTCCGCGGCTTTCTTGGCCGTCTGCATGATCGTCGTCCGGGCCATTTTTTCCTGGCTGAAGGCGAACGAAGGACGCTTTTCCGTCTCCGGCTCCGGGGCGAAACCGGGCCGGCAGGATTCCCCTCGCGTCGGTCTGTCGGACAGTTTTCGATGCGTGCGGACGAACGGATATCTGAAGATGATGGCCGCGATCGTCGTCGTAACCGGGATCGTGTCCACGTTCATCGACTGGCAGTCCAAAAGCCTCATCGAGCAGAATCCGGCCGCCAGGGCCAATTTCGCTTCGTTTTTCGGCCGCTTCAACGCCGGCATCCTGGTCTTTGCCTTTCTCTTTCAGCTCGCGTTGACCAGCCGCTTCATCAACCGCTTCGGCATCCGGCCCGGGCTGATGATCTATCCCCTGATCATCCTCCTGTGTTCCACCGGCATCGCGGTGCTGCCGACGCTGGGGTTCGCCATCGCCATCAAGGGCAGCGACAAAGCTCTGTCTTATTCCATCAACCAGTCGGCTCGAGAGCTTCTTTATATCCCCGTCCCTCCGGATTCGAAATATCGGGCCAAGATCTTCATCGATATGTTCCTCAACCGCTTCTCCAAAGCGGCCGGCGGGGTGATTTTGCTGGGTCTCCTGTTTATAGCCGGCCTCAAGCCGATCGCCGCGACCAACATTCCTCCTCTCGTCGGGATCAGCCTCGTCTCCGGAGGGTTTGTCCTGCTCTGGATCATCTTGAATTTTAAAATCAGCGGCGCATACGTCCGGGAGGTCAAGGCCCAACTCGCCAAGAAATGGGAGCGGGCCGACGGGGTCATCGCCGGGAAGATGGATGTGGACGCGGCCAAACTCGTCGTGGACACGCTCGAAGCCCGGGCCCAAAGCTCCACCTTGTTTGCCCTTCATCTCCATGAATTGGCCCGGCAGAACAAGCTGACGCCCGAGATCCGAAGCTTGCTGGGCCTCGAACCGACAGAGGCTTCCGCGTCCCCGGTCCGGCCTCTTTTCGAATCCGATGCCGCGTTGCGCCTCCCCGATTTCGATGAGTTGATCCCTCCTTCCATGCTCGACCAGGAAATCCGGGAGATTTCGTCCCTCGAAAGCTATCAGAAACTCGTGGGCGAATATGCCGGCAAGATGATCGCGGACAAAAGCGCCGCATCGGAAACGGCCCGGATGGAACTGGCCAAAGCGATCGGCTTCATGGACGAACATTCGGCCCTCTCGGCGTCATTGGAAGACCTGTTGCTCGACGCTTCGCCCCGGGTCTTCCAGTATGCGGCGGAATCCGCGGGCCGGATCAGGAAGAGAGAATATCTTCCGATCCTCGTCCGGAAGCTCGCCGATCCTAAGGTCGGCGAAGACGCCCGGTCGGCCCTTGAAAAATACGGCGACGCGATCACGGGGATGTTGGCGGATTATCTGACGGACGCGGACGAGGACCCGCGCGTCCGGGCGAACGCGGCATCGCTCCTGGGCGGCATCGCCACCCCGGAATCCGCGGCCGTCCTTCTTGGCGAGCTCGCCGAGGGCCATGAGGATCTCAGGGAAGAGATAATCGACGCGCTGGATCGCGTCCGATCCCAACGATCCGATATCGATTTTTCCGAGGAGATCGTCCTCGGCCGGTTCGCGATGGAGGTCCGGAAATCCGGCCGGGCCGAGGCTCCCGGCGATTTGATTCCCTTGTTCAAGCTGCTCGGGCTGATCTATGACCATGAGGACATTTTCCGGGCCTATCAGAATTTCGTAAAGGGAACGAAGGACTCGGTCGCCTACGCGATTGAGCTGCTCGATAACATCGTCAGCCTCGAGATCAAGGCGCAGCTGTTCCCTCTCCTGGATCGCTTCTCCGGCAAGAGCGAAGGGGGCGATCCGGCATGAGCGAGGGTCGGATCTTTCGTCTCCTCAGGAAGTCCGTGGATTTGAAACCCGAAGAGACCAAGGGCGCGCTGCTGATGGCCCTTTATTTTTTCCTGATCACCTCCTCGGCCTACATCATCAAGGCCGTCAAGATTTCTCTTTTCCTGCACAGGCTCAATTTCACGAAACTTCCCTACGCGTATTTGGTCACGGCCGTCTTCATGGGCTTCGTCGTTTCGCTCAACTCGAAACTCTTGAGATCCATGAACAGGCGGCGTTATGTGTCCGTGAGCCTGGAATTCTTTCTCGCCGGCCTGGTAGTGTTTTGGCTCCTCTTCAAGATCTCCTGGAACGGGATCTTGATCCTTTATTGGCTGTGGTCAGATGTTTTCCTAGTGCTGTCGGTGACGCAATTCTGGATCCTCGTCTATGATTTGTATCAGCCTCGCCAGGCCAAGCGGTTCGTGAGTTTTTTCGTCAGCGGCGGCCTTCTCGGCGGGGTTTTCGGCTCTTTCCTCGTGACCGTCCTGGCCAAAGTCGTCGGGACGGAGAACCTTCTTCTCCTCTGTCCCGTGTTCCTGCTCTCGTGCCTTTGGATTGTTCAATCCGTGGCCAAAGCGCCGGCTGGGGGAATGAAGGAAAGGACGCCGGCGGGCGCCCGTCTCCCGAAGACAAAGGCCGGCGCCTGGAAGAGCTTTCAAGTCCTGGCCAAGAGTCGTTATCTCGTGCTTTTGAGCGCAGCGATGGCCGTGGCCATCATCGTTTCCACGCTCATCGATTTTCAATTCAGCGCGATCATTAAGGCCAAATTCGGGGGGAATTCCGATGCGCAGACGGCGTTCCTCGGCATGTTTTTCACGGTCCTCCTCATCTTTTCCTGGTTTTTAAATGTGCTTTTGACCAATAGGGTCCTCCGAAGCTTCGGGATCCGCGTCGCCCTGTTGATCACGCCTCTGGCCCTGATGATCGGGTCGTGCGCCCTCTTTTTTATCCCGGCGGCCTTGAGGATTTATTGGGGCGTCGCGGCCAAAGGAGCCGACAAGAGTCTGACCCATACCTTCAGCCAGGCGACCCGGGAAGTCCTCTATATCCCGATTCCCCAGGAGATCAAGTATAAAGCCAAGATGTTCATCGACATCTTCGTCAATAAGCTCGGCGACGGGCTGGCCGCGGTGCTGTTGATGGTCTGCTACTCTCTCCTCGGGTTCTCCATTCCCGAAATCAGCTTGCTCACCCTCGCTCTCACCGCGTTTTGGATGATTCTCAATGTTCGGCTCATGCGCGAGTACGTGGGCATCGTCAAGAAAAACCTGACCATCAAATGGCCGGACGCCGATAAATTCGTCTTCGAACAAATCGACGTCGATGCGACGAAGCTTGTCTTCGATACGCTGGAGAGCAAGCAGCGCAGTTCCGTTCTCTACGCGATGAACCTGCTCGACCTGATCAAAAGGGATAAGCTGAGCCCGGAGCTCAAGTCCATCATCGCTTCGAAGCGCTCGGAGGTCCGGGCCGGATCGTTCGATTCGCTCATGGACATGAAAGGGGAGGCGTTCGCTCCCGAGTGGGACGATGGGCTCGAGGAGCGGGACCTGGATACCCAAGTCCGGGAAATCCTCTCGCTCGACGTCTATCAGGAGTTGATGCGGGCGCGCGTCGAAAGCCTCGCGACGTCCAAGGACAGTGACGCCCTCGTTTCCCAAATGGAGATCGCCAAGTCGCTGGGTATGATGGCGACGGATTCCCCGCTCGTCCAGAACCTGGCCCGGCTGCTGCGGCACGATTCTCCCGAGGTCGTCCGCTATGCCCTCGAGAGCGCGGGCCGGCAAAAAAAAAGAGAGTTCGTTCCTTGGATCCTGCCCCATCTCGGTCAGCCCGCGACGCGCCAGTCCGCGAGCCAAGCGTTGCTCGAATATGGGGACAAGATCGCGGGAACGCTCAAGGATTATCTGGCCGACCCAAAGACGGACATCGAGGTGAGGCGGGCCGTTCCGGATATCCTGGCGGGCATGGGGACCCAGCGGGCGACGGATTTTCTCGTCCGGGAGCTTAAAGAGCGGGATCCGGACGTGCAGACGGAACTCATCGAGGCGCTGACCAAGCTCCGGTCCAGAAATCCGGGTCTTCGATTTTCCGAACGGACGATCGTCCCGGAGATTTTCGCCGCTATCCATAAAGCCTGCGTCCTCGTGTTCGAGCTTTTCAAGTTCCGGAAAGAGAATCCAAAGGGGGGAGAGGCCGGCGAGCTCGAGAATGTCCTGGCCCGCATCTTGAAACAGATCTTCGAGCTTCTCAGCCTCATATATCCCCATGAGGATGTGATGAGGGCTTATCAGGATTTTCGCGAAGGGACGCAGACCTCCGTTGATTACGCGCTCGAGTTGCTGGAGAATATCCTGAAAAAGGACATCAAGGACGCGCTTCTTCCCTTGCTCGAGGAGCGGCCCCTGGACGAAAAAGCTCAAATTTGCCGCAAGATTCTCAAGATGCTCGAGAAATTCGAAGGGACGAAATGACGGGACACGGATCCGCGTTTTTCGCGAAAACGTCCCGCGCACAAGCCGGGCCGCGGTTATGATATAATGAACCCTTCGAGCCGACGATGGCGACATTATATATATATCCCAAGGATGGCGAGTCTTATACCATTCCCCTGAAAGACCGGCAGGTGACGCTCGGCCGTTCGGCCGAAAACGACATCCCCATTCCCGACCCGTTCAGCTCGAGCCGCCACGCTCTCATCTTTCCCTCGGACACCGGCTACGCGGTCAGGGACAACGGCAGCAAGAACGGCACCTTCGTCAACGGCAAGAAGATCGGCGCCGCGACCGAGCTCAAAGAAGGGGACGAGATCCTCATCGGCTCGGTCCGCATTCTTTTCGACAAGGCGCTGCTGACGAACATCGAACTGACGGATGCGCCGACGGTGCAGACGAATGTCAATACCGTCATTCCGTTCAAGGATATTTTGGCCAAGCCGACCCAGCGGACGACGATCCAGGCGACGATCCCCTTCAACGAGGTGGACCAGGTCCGGGCCGAGAACAAGATCTTTTCCGTTCTCAGCGAGGTCAGCCAGGCGCTCCTCCTGCACAAGCCTCTGGCCGAGCTCCTGGATCACATCATGGATCTCCTTTCGGTTCACCTCACGATGGACAGGGGCGTCCTGATGCTCAAGGAAGGAAATCCCGTCCAACTGATCCCCAAGGTCATCCGGATCAACAGCAAACACCTGCAAACCCAGAAGATCCAGGTCAGCCGGAGCATCATAAACATGGCTTTTGAGCAGCATCTCGCCGTCCTGACCTCGGACGCGTTGGTCGACCCGCGATTCCAGGGCCGGGAGAGCATCATCAGCTCGGGGATCCATTCGGCGATGTGCGTTCCGCTATGGAACAACAAAGAGATCATCGGGATCATTTATGCCGATCGGATCTCGCTCCTCCAGGAATTTCGGGAGGAAGACCTGAGGCTCCTGACGTTGCTCTCCAACCTGGCCGCCGTCAAGATCGAGAACGCGTCGCTCATCGAACAGGCCATAGAAAAGGAGAAAATGGAGCGGGAGATGCAGCTGGCGGCCCAGATCCAGAAAGATTTCCTGCCCAGGACCACTCCGTCTTGCGAGAAATTCGACATCGCCGGCAAAAATGTGTCCTGCCATCAGGTCGGCGGCGACTACTATGATTTCCTCCCTATCGACCCGGGCCGCATCGGCATCACCGTGGCGGATGTTTCCGGAAAGGGCGTCAGCGCCTCCCTGCTCATGGCCTCGCTCCGGGCGGCCCTCCATTCGGAAGTCCATTCCCGCTACGAGATGGGGGCCATGTCGGCCAAGCTCAACGACTTCGTCCAGCGCAGCTCCGCCATAAACACGTTCATCACGTTCTTCTTCTGCGAACTGAACATAGAAACGGGGGATCTGACGTTCGTCAACGCCGGCCACAATCCTCCGCTGGTCGTCGGCCAGGACGGAAAAATGCGGACGCTGGCGAGCTCCGGGCTTTGCCTGGGGATGCTGCCGCAGATGACCTATGAGGTGAGGAAAGAAATCCTCAAACCCGGCGACATCATTCTGATGTACACGGACGGCATCACGGAAAGCCGGAGCCCGGACAATGAGGAATTCGGCGACGGACGGCTGGCCGATATCTGCCGGAGAAATAGCGGGGCGCCGGCCGGCGAGCTGATGAATGCCGTCTTTCGCGACCTGGACGACTTCACGCGGAAGGCCCCGGCGGCCGACGATCGAACCATCGTCGTCGTCAAAAGGCTGTCCTAATCGAAGGATTTTGGGCCCGTCTCCCTTTTTTCTGGCATTTTTACCGCAAATTTCTTATGATATTGGGACACTATGAGGAAAGGTTTGGTTATGAACAAAGCTGTTTTAAGAAAAACCACGCTCCTATTCGTTTTCGCCGCGGCCTGCTTCCTTGCGGCAACGGGCCGATCTCCGGTTCAAACGGGTCCGGCCTTGTCCCCCGATCCGGTTTTCGATGAGATCGCCAGATTCATTAGCGGGCTTCCCTGCGCTTCCGATAATTTGAAGGCGCTTCAAGAGACTCCGGAATGGAAGGCCTACGTCGCCGGCCTCGAAAAAAGCTGGTCCGAGTTGGACGCCAAACGGTTGCAGCCCATGCGGACTTGGGCGGAGACCGAAATCGCCGATTCCGGTGCGGCTACGACCACGCTGTTCTATCCCTTCGGCGGGCCCGATTTTCTGACGGCATTCTATTTTTATCCCAATGCCGACACGTATGTCCTCATGGGCCTCGAATTCGTCGGCAGGTTGCCGGATTTCAAGAAGGACGTTCCCAACAAGGAGAAACACGTCGGCAACTATCTGGCGAACCTCAACGCGGCCCTGGCCGACTTTTTCAATAAAAGCTATTTCATCACCAAGAACATGAACACGGCCCTGGCCCGGGACAAGGTGGATGGCGTCCTGCCCGTCATCTGCTTTTTTGTGGAGAGGACGGACCATGTGATCGCGGCCATTAAGCGCTGCGAGGTTCTGGACAACGGCGACGTCCTGGAATACGACTACGGGATGTCGCGAAAGGTCAGGCAGCCCTACGGCATCAAGATCGAATTTTTCGCGCGCGGGACGAACAGGCTCCGCTCGCTCTATTACTTTTCCTGCGACCTGTCCGACGAGCCCTTCGCCAAGAACAAGCCGATTTACCTTTACGCGAACAATTTGAATTTCGAGACGACTTTCATCAAATCGGCGTCTTATCTCCTGCATTATAAATTCTTTTCCAGCATTCGCGGGCTGATTCTCGCCAAGAGCCGCTTCGTCCTGGAGGACGATACCGGGATCCCGTATAAGTATTTCGCGCCCAAGGATTGGGAGGCCCAGCTCTATGGCGAATACATCAAGCCGGTCAGCGATTTCAAAGGCGTGGACCAGGCCGATCTCGAAGCCGCCTACGCGGACGTCGCCAGGATCAAAAAACTGCCTTTCCATCTCGGATATCATTGGGGATCCAATAAAGACTCGATCCTCTATTTCAAGAAGAAATGACCAACCGGACGAAATTCAGCCTGGCGACGGCCACGTCCCTCGTCATCGCCAACATGGTCGGGGCCGGCGTTTTCACCAGCCTGGGCTTTCAAGTCGAAAGCCTTTCCTCGGGGTTGGCCCTCATTTTCCTTTGGGCCCTCGGGGGGATGATCGCGCTCTTCGGGGCGCTCACGTATTCGGAGGCCGGCATCCTCTATCCGCGCTGCGGCGGCGAATATCATTACCTGACCAAGATGTACCATCCGGCCATCGGATTCCTCTCGGGTTGGATCTCGCTTGTCGTGGGATTCGCCGCTCCCGTCGCGGCCACTTCGATGGCCCTCGGCAAATATCTCTGCGGAGCCTTGCGACTGCCGGAGGCGCTGCCCGGAGCGCTCTCTTTTATCCGGGCGCAGTCCTTCGTCGCCGTGACGGTTGTCGTGGTATTGACCGTCATCCACGCCGTAAACAAAAATATCGGCGCCAGGTTCCAGACCGTCATCACGCTGTTCAACATCCTTTTCATCCTGAGCATTGTCGGGCTCGGCCTGGCCTTCGGAAAATCGACGCACCTGTCCTTCGCCCTGTCGCGAGGGGCCGTCCATGACATTTTCAGCCCGGCCTTCGCGATTTCCATGTTCTTCGTTTCCTTCGCCTATTCCGGCTGGAACGCGGCGGCCTATGTCGCGGGCGAAATCGACCGGCCGTCCAGGAACCTGCCCATCAGCCTGATCGCGGGGACGCTCTTCGTCATCGTCATGTACCTGCTTTTGAACTTCGTTTTTCTCTATGCCGTGCCCATCGCCCAGTTGAAAGGGCGGGAGGAGATCGGGCTCATTTTCGCGACGCATGTATTCGGGAATACGGCCGGGAGGATCATGGGCGGAATCATCTCGTTCCTTCTCCTGGCCAGCGCCAGCGCGATGGTCATCGCCGGTCCGAGGGTCAATAAAGTCATCGGCGAGGATTATCATCTGTTCCGCTGGATGGGCCGGGCGAGCCGGCAGGATACCCCCTCGATAGCCATCGCCGTTCAAGGCGTTCTGTCGCTCATCTATATCTTGACGTCGACGTTCAAGCAAGTCGTCATCTTCATCGGCTTCACCCTGAACCTGTTCACGTTCCTGACGGTGTTGGGGGTGATCATCGTCAGGATAAAGCATCCGGAGCTTCCGCGGCCTTATAAGACCATCGGATACCCGGTCGTGCCGGGATTGTTCCTCTTGATCAGTCTCTGGATTCTCACCTATGGAGTGATTTATAAGACGAAGGAATCCCTGGCCGGAATCACGATCACGGCGATCGGACTCCTGGTCTATTGGATCGACAAGAAATTGAGACCTGGGGATTTCCGGCCGGCCGAAGACGCGTCCTGCCCGGAATAGAGATTCTTACGCGAAAAATTCCGGCGGGGCCGCCTGGATCCGGGCGATGTCCGTCACCCTTCCCCGAATGTCGAACCCCTGGGCGCATCGGACCGCGCAGCTGGCGCAGTTCCCGCACGGATTCTCGGATATCTTCGAGGACGCGACGAGATCGTAGGCCGCGCCCAGGTTTTTGTATCCGTAAGCGTACATGAAGCTGCGCATCAGGGCCGGGATGGGCAGGGCGTTCGGGCATTGCTCGAGACACTGATTGCACCCTTGGCAGTAGAGGCCGCTCTCTTGGGGAACGAGCCGCAGGTCTTTCTTCTCAGCCTCGGTCAGCGTGATGTCTTTGACGACGGAGAGGTTGAGCTCGAGCTGGTCGAAGGCGGTCATGCCGGGGATGGCTGTCGTGATGCCGGGATTACGGAGGACCCATTTCAAGGCCGCCTTGGCGTTAATCGGCTGTTGCCGTTCCCGGTCGAAGTAATTGCCGGCCAGGGTCTTCATGGCGATGATGCCGAGGCCCGCCTGGGCCGCCTCGGCGATGGCTTTGTCCAACTCGACGAGATTGGCCTTTCGAAAATTGTAGCCCGACAGTACCACGTCGTAGAATTTGCTTTCGATCGCGGCCCGGATGACCTCGTGCTCGTTGCTGTGGGTCGAGACGCCGACGAAGCGGGCTTTGCCGCTCTTTTTCGCGGTTTCCAGGGCTTTCATCAGGGGCTCGAAAAGGACGGCATCGCGGTAAATGACGTTGTGGATGTAGAGGATGTCGACGTATTCCAGGCCGAGCCGCTTGAGGCTGAGGTCGAATTTTTCGAGAAAAGGCTCGGCCTTGGTCTCTGCCGAGAACAGGCGCGTCCGTCCGTCGGCCGGCTCTCCGGGGACTTTCGTGGCGAGGAAAAAGGAATCGCGCGGCCTGCCCTGGAGGACCTTTCCGATCTGCTCTTCGTTGCGGCCCCGCATATAGTTGTGGGCTGTGTCGAGGTGGACGAGGCCGGCGTCGAGCACAGCGCGGATCAGGTTCTCGCTGTCCGAATTCATGACGCCCATGGAGACGACGGGCAGGGTGACGCCGGTCTTCCCGAGCTTGCGGTAGATGAATCCGTCTTTTTTCGTCTCGGCCTTGGGAGCCGTGAAAACTTTCTGCCCGCCTTTAAGGGCTGAGGGGAGCGCGGCCAGCGCCCCGGCGCCCGCCACGCCCAACAGGCTGTTCTTCAAAAAGGATCGCCGATCGATGCCGGATGGTTTTTGATTCACGCTATTCTCCTCTCCCGCGGGCGATGCGAACGGTGAGAAGCTCCGTCCCGTTTCGCCCAAATTTCTATTAAAAATATAGATTTAATAGCATATGTCCAAGGGACTGTCAAATGGGCTCGCTCCGCTCCTCGAATTTCGACTATAATATCGTCCTGAATCGAACGTCAAGGAAAACGATATGAACGATGCGGCGAAGACTCCGTCTCTCCCGAAAAAATGGCTGATCGCTGCGCGCCCTTGGGCCCTGCCGGCCTCGACCATGCCGGTCGTCTTCGGGACGTCCATGGCCGTCGTCGTCGGAGGCGCGCGGCTCGCCCCGTTCGGATTTCTGCTCGCCCTGCTGGCCATGATCGTCCTTCACTCGGCGGCCAATATGCTGAGCGATGTCTTCGATTTCCGGCGCGGACTGGACAAGGACGTCACGCCGATGAGCGGAGCCATCGTCCGGGGCTGGCTTTCGGGCGGGGCGGTGGCCGCGGGATCGGCCGTCCTTTTCGCGATCGGCGTCGCCGCCGGCCTCTGGCTTGTCGCCCTGACGGGAACGGCCCTTCTCGTCATCGGGGTCGCGGGGGTCATGATCGGGGCTTCCTATTCGCTGCTCAAATATCACGCCCTGGGGGACCTAGCCGTTTTCCTGAATTTCGGCCTTCTCGGGTCGCTCGGGGCCTGGGTCGTCCAGACGCGCTCATTCTCCTGGATCCCGGTCGTCTGGACCGTCCCCATGGCCATGCTCGTCATCGCCGTCCTCCACGCCAACAACTGGCGCGACATCGGCTCGGACGCGGAACGGCGGGTGAAGACGTTCGCCTCGATCCTGGGAGACCGGGGATCATTCATCTATTACGGGATTCTGATCTTCGGTTCCATGATCGTCATTTTTGGCTTGATGTCCGTCCCACGACTCGTTTGTTCCGGGCCCATGGCCATGCCTTGGACGTTCGCGGTCATTCTCCTGGCCCTGCCGCGCGCACTCCAACTGTGGGGACGCGCGAAGCGGCGCTTCCAGCCGCTTCGTCCCCTGGATTTCGTCATCCTGGACGGAGCGACCGCCCAATATAATTTGATTTTCGGCTTGTTGTGCACCGCCGCTTTATGGCTGCGGTATTTGCTGGCCGGGTTGTGAGGCAGCCGGGCCGGTCGACAGGTCGCGCCCTTTGACCGGCGGACGGCCTCTGATATAATGAGCCCTCCTGATAACGAACATTAAAACGCCGTCCGAGGACATATAAAGAGCCGATATGAAACGCCCGTTATCAATGATCATACCGCTGGCCGTTCTCGGGCTATTCGCCTTCGGCCAGAACCAGGATATCGTCACGGTGAAGGTCGTCCCGGCCTTGGAAACCCTCAAGCCCGGCCAGGCCTATCCTCTCACGCTCGAAGTCGCCGTTCGCGCTCCTTATCATATCAACTCGGATCAGCCTCTCGACGATTTTCTCATCGGGACGACGGTCGATTTCAAGCCCGAGCCCGGCTTGACCTATAAAAAGGTGACGTTCCCTCCGGCTGAGATGCGCAAGCTCGAGCTCTCGGACAAGCCCATGGCCATTTATGAGGGAACGATCAAGATCACGGCCGAACTCGTCCTAGCGCCGGATGTTAAAGGCCGCGAAGTGATGATCGCGGGCACCCTCGGCTATCAGGCCTGCGACGAGAGGTCCTGCCTGCCGCCGGCGAGTGTTGCTTTCAGCCGGAAGATCGCGATTGCCGGAACGGCGGAAACGGGCCCGGCCGGCGCTCGAATCAAAGAGTCCGCGCCTCCGACATCCGCTCCCGTCGAATCCAAAACGGAGACGCCCGCCGGGGAGCGGAAGCAGGCCGATGCTTCAACCGCTCAAAAAGAGAAGGCTGCCGCTCCCGCCGCGAATGCCGCCGGATCGTCTCAAAGCGCGAATCCTTTTGAAAACAAGGGTCTTTTTCTCACCTTCATCCTGGTTTTTCTCGGCGGCCTGGCGCTCAACTTGACGCCCTGCATTTATCCGCTCATCCCGATCACGATCAGCTACTTCGGCGGCCAGTCCCAGGGTAAAAAAGGGGGTGTCGTCGCCCACGCGGTGCTCTACGTCGTCGGCATGGCCATGACCTACTCCATCTTGGGCGTGATCGCGGCCTTCACCGGCAGCCTTTTCGGCGCCGCTCTGCAATATCCGCCGGTGCTCATCGGGATCGCCCTGGTCATGGTCCTTCTGGCCTTGAGCATGTTCAATGTCTATGAGCTGCGCGTTCCCGCGTTTCTCAATAAATTCGCCGGCGGCTCGCAGAAAGGATTTTTCGGGACGTTCTTCATGGGCCTGACCTGCGGCATCATCGCCGCGCCGTGTATCGGCCCCTTTGTCCTCGGGCTCCTGACCTACGTCGGCGACAGAGGCAACGTCCTTCTCGGCTTCTCCTTGTTCTTTGTCCTGGCCCTGGGGCTCGGTGTCCCGTTTCTCTTCCTCGGCATCTTCTCGGGCAGCCTCAAGCGCATTCCCCGCTCGGGCGCGTGGATGGTCTGGGTCCGGACGATCTTTGGGTTCATTCTCATCGCCATGGCCATCTATTTTCTAAAAACATTGTTCCCCAACGCGCTTTTCTACAATCTCGCGCTCGCCCTGACCTTGGCCGTCGCGGGAGTTTATATGGCCTGGATCGAGCCGACGAAAACGGCCGGCAAGGCCTTCCCTTATGTCCGGAACATTTTCGGCGTGATTTTTTTCGTTCTCGCGCTCTATACCGCCGCGACCGGCATCCAGGGTTATCTGGACGATGAGATCGCGACCCGGCTCCAATCGCTGTCGTCGGCGAAGGGCGCTCTCGTGCCGGGCGACGCCGTCTCATGGCAGGTCTATTCCGAGGAGAAACTCGCCGGCGCAGTCCGCGACGGAAAACCCGTCTTCATCGACTTTTTCACCGACTGGTGCCTCGAATGCAAGGAAATGGACAGGTTGACGTTTTCCGATCCCGGCGTTGTCGCGGTGTCCCGGAATTTCGTCATGCTCAGATCCAATTTAACGAGAGATACGGATCCCGCGCTGAAGGACCTCTATAAAAAATACCAGGTCAGGGGTTTCCCCACCTATGTCTTTCTGGGCGCGGACGGCAAGGAAACGACCGAAATACGGCTCGTGGGGTTCGAGAAGAAACAGGATTTCGTTTCGAGGCTGAAGCGGGCCCTCGAACTGGGCGGGAAATAAGGGAAACCAGCGGGCATTTTTGCCCGACATCCGATAGGACGTGGGAGTCAATCATGAACATCCCGACTATTCCGATGACCGTGACGACGTGGGCCGCTCTCCCCGCCTCCGAACATCGCGGCGAGACGGGAACCTCGTTTTGGCGGACGTTCGAGGCCGGCGAACTGCGTGTCCGGATGGTCGACTATTCGCCCGGCTTCAAGGCCGACCACTGGTGCGGCCGGGGGCATGTCCTTCTCGTTCTGGACGGAGAGATTTCCGTCCGGCTGAAAGACGGCCGGGAGCACCGCCTGACGGCGGGCATGAGTTTTCAGGCCGGCGATGACGAAACGAATCCCCATCTGGCCCGCTCCGATCGAGGCGCCAGAGTCTTCATCGTCGATTGAATCCGCCGCTTACCGGCGGGACTGGATTTCAGAGATGGACTCTTCGAGAAGCCGGTTGAACTCCGCGGCGTTCTCGATCATCACGAAATGCCCGAGGCCCCGCATGATCTTGACGTCGAACGCGGCGGCGATCTTGCGGTTGCCTTCGAGGTTGACCGGATATTGATCCGCGTTGATCGCGATGATCGGCTGCCGGACTTTTTTCAGGGTTTCGACGGGGCTGTAGGACATAATGGCCCTCAAAGCGCCGACGCCGACCGCCGGCGGCGCCGAAGACATCCTTTTGGCGATCTCGTTGACCAGCTCCGGCTTCGCGGTCGATGGAAACATGCCGCGGACATAACCGTCGGTCGTCTGGACGAAGGCGGCTTTAAAGGGAGCAATGATGTCTTCGGCCTGCTCGCGGGTATAGAGCGCCGCCCCGAGGTCGTGAAACGTGTCAACGCCGACCAGCCCGAGGATCCGGCCCGGGCACAACGCCGCGGCTTCGATGCTCGCGGCGCCTCCCATGGAATGGCCTATCAGGATGACGTTCCTCAGATTTTCCTCGCGGATGACGGCGGCGATGTCAGCGCCGAACGCCCGGACCGTCCACTCTTTACGGTCTTTCCCGGACCGGCCGTGCCCTCCCAAGTCGATCGCGACGATCTTGTGCGTCCCGGCGAAGACGGGGATCTGCGCGTTCCAGAAATTTCCGTCGCAACACCAGCCGTGGACGAAGACGAGGGCCGGGTCGCCGGATCCCTCGAGGTGATAGGCGATCGTGACCCCGTCGGCCGAGGGCACGGCCAGATCGCGCGGCCCGCGCCGGCAGGACGCGACGAGGAGCCCCGCGGCGAGAAGGTAGAACGCCGCGATCGAGCGCCGGGTCATTTCAAAAACCCTCTCTTTTTCAGCAGAGGCTCGACCTTGGGTTCACGGCCGCGGAAGCGCTTGTAGAGGGCCATCGGATCCTCCGTGTCGCCGCGCGCCAGGATGTTTTTTCTGTAGCTCTGGGCCGTGGCCTGGTCGTAAAGGCTCGTCTCTTTGAACGCCTGGAAGGCGTCGGCGTCGAGGACGTTGGACCAAATATAGCTGTAGTAGCCCGCGGAATAGCCGCTCGAAAAGATGTGCTGGAAGTACGGACTCCGATAGCGGACCACGATCTCCGGGATGAGGCCGATTTTGCTCATGGACGCGTTCTCGAAAGCCACGGCGTCCTGTTCTTTGGAATCGGTGAGGGTATGCCAGTCCATATCCAGGAACGAGGCGGCGAGGTATTCGACGGTGGCGAATCCCTGGTTGAACAGGCCGGCTTTTTCGATCTTGTTCACGAGCGCTTGCGGGATCGGCTCCCCGGTCTGATAATGCTTCGCGTAGGTCTTGATGACTTCGGGATCGCCCGCCCAGTTCTCCATGATTTGAGAGGGAAGCTCGACGAAATCCCGGGGGACGTTCGTCCCGGCCAGCGATTCGTACGTGCAGTCCGACAGCAGATCGTGCAGGGCGTGGCCGAATTCGTGGAACAGGGTCAGGGCCTCCTCAAACGTCAGGAGGGACGGTTTGTCGCCGACGGGCATGGAGAAATTGCCGTTGTTGGAGACGACCGGCGTGATTTTCTTGCCGTTTCTGACGGACTGGTTGCGAAACGAGTTCGACCAGGCGCCGCCGCGCTTATTCGCCCTCGGGAAATAATCCGTGTAGAGGATGCCGATGTGGGTCCCGTCGGCCTCCTTGACTTCGAATGTTTTCACCTCGGGATGATATTTCGGGATGTCCGTCCTTTCGATGAACTGGAGCCCCCAGAGCTTGCTGGCGACGGCGAACGCCCCGTCGCGAACATTTTCGAGTTTGAAATATGGCTTGAGGGCCAGGTCGTCCAGCTCATATTTGGCCTTCTTTAGCTTTTCCGCGTAATACCACCAGTCCCATGCGGCGAGCTTGAAATTCCCGCCTTCTTTGTCGATGAGGGTTTGGAGGTCGCGGGCTTCTTTTTTAGCCATGGCCAGGGCCGGCGTCCAGAGCTGGTTCAGGAGCTTGTAGACGTTTTCCGGTTTTTTGGCCATGTTCTCTTCGAGGATGTAATCGGCATGCGTTTTATAGCCAAGGAGATTGGCTCGCTTGACCCGCAGCGCGGCGATCCTGGACAGGACGGCCTTGTTGTCCGAACCGTTGTTGTTGTCGCCGCGGTGGATATAAGCCTTGAACATCTTCTCCCGGAGATCGCGCTTCCCGGAATACTGAAGGAAGGGGATGAGGCTGGGCTTGTGGAGCGAGAAGACCCATTTGCCTTCCAGCCCCCGATTCTTGGCGGCCTCGGCGGCGCCGGCAATTACGGCCTCCGGCAGCCCGGCCAGGTCTTCTTTCTTGTCGAGCACGAGAGCGAAATCGTTGTCTTCCTTTAGGACGTCGTCGCCGAACTTCACGGTCAGCGTCGAAAGCTCCTCGTTGATCTTGCGGAACTCGGCTTTCTTGGCCTCGTCGAGGTTCGCGCCTCCCCGGACAAAAATCTTGTAGAATTTCTCGAGGAGCCTCGCCTGCTCGGGGTTGAGACCGAGCTTGTCTCTTTGGTCATTGACGGCCTTCACTCTCTGGAAGAGCTTCTGGTTCAGATTGATGTCGTCTTGGTGTTTGGCCAGAAGGGGGGCGACGGCGCTTTGGGTCTTCTGCATTTCGTCGTTGGTGTTGGACGAAGTCAGGTTGTAAAAAACGTTGCTGACTTTGGTCAGCAGCTCGCCGCTCCTCTCCAGCGCTTCGAGCGTGTTGGCGAAGGTCGGGGCGTCGGGGTTGTTCGTGATGGCCTCGATCTCTTTTTTCTGCCGATCCATGCCGGCCTGGAAGGCGGGCATATAATGCGCGTCCTTGATCTTGTCGAACGGCGGCGTCTCGAACGGCGTGTCCCAGGCGATGAAGAAGGGGTTGACGTCCTGCGTCGCGGGCGGCGCCGGCGTTTCTTTTTTAGTCGAGCAAAATGTCGTCATGGCGGCCAGGAGGGCCAGAAGGATCAGGTTTTTTTTCATGCCGAATGACTCCTTGAACGAGCATGGGATTTCCGCTTTCTATTTTATCTTATTTGGCCGCGGAAAAAACAGGATGTCCAGAAATTCGGCGAGGACCATGGCCGTCGCTCCCCAGATTTTATGATCCTTGTAAGCATAGAACGGTATGTTGAGGAGTTCGCCCCTAATCGTCCATTTCTCCTCGCGGGCGTTCCGCGGATCCATCATGTGGACAAGGGGGACTTCGATGATCTCGGCGACTTCGCCGGGGTGCGGCGTGAACGCGACGGAACCGTCCGCCGCCGCGACGACGGGATAAATGCAGAAGTTGCTTGGCTGGATATAGAGCGGGGTCAGTTCGCCGATAACGCGCAGGCGCTTCGGCGCGACGCCCAGCTCCTCCCACGTCTCGCGAAGGGCGGCCTGAACGAAATCCTCGCCGGGCTCAAGTTGCCCCCCGGGGAAACCGATTTGGTCTTTGTGATGCATGACCGTGTTCGTCCGGAGGATAAGCGGGAGGTGCCAGGAGCCGTCTCGAGGATAGAGCAGGAGCATGACGCCGGCTTTCAGGCAGACATCCTCGACAGCGGCTGGGGCCCCGGGCTTTGCCCGGGGGTCCACGGCGGGCGGGGCCCCGGGTTTTGCCCGGGGATCCATTTCCGCCGTACTCGCCCGTCGATATAAGCCACGGGCGAGTGGCGAGCCGAAGGCTCGTCCCTTGACTTCCGCCGCGAAGGCTCGTCCCTTGACTTCGGCATAGGATCTGCGATCGGGGAACGGATACGGCATCATTTTCAATTGGGCCGGCAAACCCGGCTTGGCCGACCTGAGAGCGTGTTCGATCTTGGCCAGAACTGCGGAATTGTTCGTCATGGAAACCTATCATTCATGCGATTTCAGAAAGGAAAACGACCGCTTTAGTGAAATCAAGCCGGCTTCAGGGAAGGGGCGATATTTTCAGGTAATAATCCAGGTTGAGAGTGGAGCCCTCCCTGCCGGAAATGTTCACATAATACGATCCGGGTGGAAGGATGAGAGTCCCCAGGGGCGGCCGGTTCTTTTCGACGGTTTGTTTCGTATTCAAATCCGGGAAAAGCCCATATTCGTAATCCACCTTTTCCCGTCCGTCGGATCCGGAGTGAAAGATCCTCCAGCCTTTGGTCTCTGAATTGATCTGATTGGCGGCATGGAATTTGTAGGCTTTCATTCCGGCGGGGACGATGAACTTCTGGATATTTCCGATGAGCATTTCCCCTTGACGCTTGATATAGAGGGATACCAATTCGGGCTTGTCCGCGGGCGGCGGCGGGATCACGGCGGCCATGAAGATCGGGTCATCGACGATCTTGCCCCAGTAAATTTTGCCGAGCCACGCGCAGTCGGGCATGGCGGTATAAGCCTTCACGTCGGCGTCGGGATCGGCCGGGAATTTGAGCCTGAATTCGAGCGCCGCCGCCGGTTCGCGGGCGAGGCAGACCAGATAGAGTCCCCGCGTGTTGCTTTTAGCTTCGACGGTGAAATTGAAACGGCGGGTTTCCCGGCACGGGGCGGCGCCGGCGGGCGCGGGATGCGTGGTCAAATCCTGCGGATAGCACGTCCGCGCGCCTTGAGGAAGCTGGAGTTTTTCATCGGAAAAGGGATTCTCGCCGGTGATGATGATCCTCCGCCGGGCCTTGTCGGCGGCGTACGTCAGAACAAGAGTGTACCGGCTCCCGGCTTCGGCGGGGAAATGATAGATCTCGACATATGGAAACCCGCCGTTTTCCGTCCAGGCCCAGAGCTTTTTCGACGCCTGGTTTTGGCTGAGAGGCGGCCGGTTTTGAAAGGCGCGGACCTGCTGGTTGATGCCGACGAAATCCCCCTGCTGGCCCGAAATCGGGCCGGCCGGCGGCAGAAGACAGACCAGACCGATGAAAACGACTCTCTGGATCTTGCTTCGTTTTCTCACGACGGCTCCCTCCTCTCAATCATGTATACATGAAGAAAGAAGGCTTTGTCCAGAGGCGATAGAGTTCAGAGACGCCACAGATAGGAGGCTTTGAAAAAAAATCCTTTTTTCGATTCGAGAAAGCGATTATATAGGTTCCAGCTCATAGGTTCCAGCGATAGGAAACCTTGAGCATGAAGATGTTTTCTCCCGGCGCCGTCAGAAGATCGCCCAGGTCGCGCCCAAGATCGAAATTTCCCGGATGGGCATAATCCGCCCGGTTCTGAGTCCAGACAAAATAGAGCAAGGAACCGGGATAGTATTCCCAGCGCAGGACGATCGTGCCGCGGAGGGACTTCATGTTGAAATCGGGATTCCCGAAGAAGAACGGGGACGCGGGACCGGAACCGTCCGGATCGATCGTGTAAAGTCCACCGGCATAATCGATCGTCGATGCGCCTTGGCCATAAACGTTGAAGTCGTAGGTCTTGGGCCGGGCGAGCTCTTTGAACCGGTCGTAGCGGCCGACGGCGATGAACGGTTGGAGATAGGCCTGAAGCGTCAGCTTCGGCGTGAACGTCCAGTCGAGCCGAATCTCGGCCGAGAGCACTTTTTGGTTGAGTCGGCTGAAAACGTAGCGTGCGCCGTAGGTGTCGGGCATGAGCGCGTCGTTGACCCGCGTCACCCATTGGTGCCCCGTTTCTTCAAATGCGTAGCCGGGGCCGATGGACAAGCTGAGGTTGCTCCGCGGCTTCCAGCGCAGGGAGATCTGGCCGCTGATCTGTTGGCTCGCTCCGGGCTGGGTATACGCCGACATGCTGCCGTCGATGACCACGGGCTTCCGGCTATCCGTCGACAGCTGCGCGTCCAATTCCCAACCCCACGGTCTGAGAACGAGAGGGCCGCCCCGGGTCATGTCGTTGTTGTAGGTTCTGGGATTGTAAGCGAGCATGACATTGAAATTCCAGAAGTTGCGAAACACGCCCTGCGCGGAAGCCAGCCACCCTTCATAGATCCTGTTGCCGCCGAAATCGTAATTCCGGGCCACGCCGACAAAAACCAAGGCCTGCTGAAAGATTTTCCCCGGCTTTGTCCATTGGTAAGCCGGGAGGATCGAGAGGTTGATGATATCGGATTTCCCGTATTGAAAGCCCATGTCGTTGGGGTCGAACCCGGGCGATAAGGCGCCGGCTTGGAAGAGCCAAATGAAGTCGCCGTTTTGCTTGGCGAAGCTCAAGCGGCCGCCCCAGCCGGAGAGGGATTTCGCGAGCGGGTCCACGCTGAGGTACGAGGCGTCGGGCCGCTGGAAGTAGTGCATCGATGAATTTTGGAGACGGAAGATGTCCTCGGGCGTCCCTTCGACGCGCGTCCCGCCTAGCCATCCTCCGACGACATAATTCCGTTCTTTATCGAGGAACGTCCAGCCGTCGGCGGCCAGAGTGAAGGCGTTCTTGTTGAGGATGCCGCTCAGCGTGTCGCTCCGGAGATCGCGCATGACGCCCGTGGCCATGAGCCCGAAGCCCCGCTGGCCCTGGTTGATGTCCTTCTGGGCGCGGAAGGCACCGTAATATGAAAACGGCTCGACTTCCTGCTCGAATCGGGAGCCCGACGAGTCGATCTCGGCGTATTCGCGCATAGTCAGGGCGTTGACGAAACCGACGTTCCAACCGCCCATCTTGCCCGTGATCTTGGCCGCGCCGAGGATTTTCGAATAACCGGGCATATCCACGAAGCCGTCCTGCGTGACGTAACCCTGCGGAGAACGTCCGATGCGGCGGCTATAGAAGAAGTTGGGACTGGGCCAGTTGATATTGGCGTTCATGTAGACGCCGCCGCGGCCGAATCCGTTGAAGATGGACGCTCCCTCGATGAAGAAAGGCCGCTTTTCTTCGTAGTAGGTCTCGTAGGCCGAGAGATTGAGTACGGCCGGGTCCACTTCAACCTGCCCGAAATCCGGATTGACCGTGGCGTCGAGCGTCAGATTGCTCTGGAGGCTCATTTTCAAGTCGAAGCCCATATTGCCCAGGTATTTGTGCCCCCGTTCGTAGGGATTGCCCGGTTCGGCGGGCTTGAACTGGGCCTGGCCGACGGTGTAGGGAAGGACCTCGATGTGACGGCCGGGGCTGATGCCCTTGATCCCTTCGAGGCGGGCGAACTTCGAGACGAAGGCCGGTTCGTTTTTCGGGACCCATGCGAAGCTGGCCCTTTCCTGCTTGCGTTTGATGACGCGGCTGAAGTTCACTCCCCAGACGTACTCATCCTTCTTTGGAAACCGGATCTGGTTGAACGGAATCTTCATCTCCACCGCCCAGCCCTTGTCGTTGATCGCGGTCTTCCATTCCCAGACGCCGTCCCAGGATGTGTCTTCGTTGACGTCGTTCGAAAGGGCTTCATCGAGGATGGAGCCGGCCGGATTGACGCCGAACAAATATCCGGTTCTCTTGTCATCGTAGGGATCGACGGCGAAATAGAACCAGTCGGAATCGATTTGGGAATCGCGGCGGCCCATGAGGCTCTTGATTCCCTTCGGATCAGAGTCAAAGCAAAACGCCGCGACATAGAGCGCCTTGTCGTCATAGGCGACCCAGACCTGCGTCTTTTCGGTCGACGGCGCGCCGTCCTGAGGATCATTCTGGATGAATCCGTCGGCCGGAGGATTCTGCCAGACTTTTTCATTCAGGATGCCGTCTAGAGTGATGGGCTCTTCCGTCCGGTAGGCTTTGAGGATTCGCGGCTGCCAATCCTTTTTATCCTGAGCGGCTATCTTGTCCGTCGTCCCCAGAAGCAGAGGAAGCGCGAGCATGATGAGGGCGAGGGTCACTTTTTTCATATATGATCTCCTGGTTTGATCTCGATTCCGGAAAATCGTCTCATTTATTCCGCCGCCGATATTTTGGGCGGAAAACCATTTCTCATCCGTATATACGCCGAATCCGGAAAAATGGTTCACGTCCGCGGCTGATATATCTGTTCGCGCGAGCTAGGCGCGTTCGCCTATGTCGATTTTGAAAATCCCGGCGGCGGAGAGTATGATGGAATCTCCGGGCGGCCCGTTCTTGAAGAGGCCCAGCGGTGAAAGCGAGGGAAGGCGACATGGAAAGCAAGCCCCTCCGATCGAAACCGGAGAGAGGCTGGCTGGACCGGCTGCCCAAAGTCGAGCTCCACGTCCATCTCGAAGGCGCCATCCCTCACGAAGCTCTCTGGAAACTTGTCCAAAAATACGGCGGAGATCCGGCCGTCCCGGACCTCGAGGCGCTGAAGAAAAAGTTCGAATATCGCGATTTCGTCCAGTTCATCGAGACCTGGGCCTGGAAAAACCGGTTCCTCCGGGAATACGAGGATTTTGCGTTCATCGCCGAGGCGGCGGCGCGTGACTTTGTCCGCCAGAATATCCGCTACGCGGAGGCTTTTTTCTCGCCGGCGGATTTCTCCAGCCGCGGCCTCCGGCCCCAGGAGCTGGCCCAGGCCGTTCGCCGCGGCCTGGCCCGGGTTCCCGGAACTCGCGTCGCCCTTGTCGCCGATCTTGTCCGCGACCACGGCCCGGAACAAGCTGCCGTCACGCTCGCCCAGGTTCGCGAGGTCCGGGATCAGGGCGTGATCGGCATCGGGATCGGGGGGTCGGAACATGAATTTCCGCCCGAGCCGTTCGCCGGAATTTATAAGGAAGCCCGACGTCTGGGATTTCGCACCAGCGCGCATGCGGGCGAGGCGGCCGGAGCCGAAAGCGTATGGGGAGCCGTGCGTGTCTTGGGCGCGGAGCGGATCGGCCACGGCACCCGCGCGGGCGAGGACGAGGCTCTGATCGATGACCTCGCCGAACGGAGGATCCCGCTCGAAATGTGCCCGCTGTCCAATCTCAGGACCGGGGTCATCGGAGCCCTCGAGAATCACCCCATCCGGCGCTTTTTCGATCGGGGCGTCATCGTCACGGTCAACACCGACGACCCGGCGATGTTCGGGAACTCGCTTGCCGACGAATATCTCGGGCTGATGGAAGTCTTCCATTTTTCCAGAGACGAAATCCGGACGCTCATCCTTCAGGCCGTCCGGGCTTCCTGGCTGACGGAAACCGAAAAGCTGACCCTCTCCGGATCTTTTTGTCGCGATCCGGCCTGGATGGAAATGGAGGCGGGACGTCGACGGATTTCCCATGGGCCGCACCGTGAGCCGGAACAGGCCTGGGCTGACGGGAATAAAAAAGAATGAAACTTCGTCTAAATATCGGTGTTATAAGAGATAGGACGAAGATCAGGTTTGGAGGCCGTGATGAAAAAGACTCCTCGAACGAACAAGTCCGTTTTTTGCTCGGCGGCCTTTCCGGCGGCCGGGCTCGCTTTGTTGTGGATTCTGGGCTTTTCGGGATGCAAGACGTTTAATTGGTACGAGACGGAAAGCCGCCCGAGGAGCCGGCCGATCGTCATCGACGGCAAAAGCGATGACTGGCAGGGTGATCTTTTCGTCGTGGAAGGCGAACGCGTCTCGGCCGGCTTCCTGAACGACGGGAAGTATCTGTATGTCTGCTTTCTCACTTCGGATGCCGCGATCCGCTACCAGATCATGATGCTGGGATTCACGATCTGGTTCGATCCGAAAGGAGGAAAGGAGAAAGCGTTCGGCATCAAGTACCCCGTCGGGTCGCAGCCGGGACAACAGTCGGCGCCGAAGATGGGGGCCGGAGGGGAGATGGCCTTCGATGATCTTCCCGGAGCGCCTTTGGCCGAGTTGGAAATCATCAAGTCGGAGAAAGAAGCGCCCGTGAAGATGAAGATCGAAGAGGCCAAAGGGATCGAGATCAAAGGGACTTCTTCGACGGGGCTATTCGTCTATGAGCTCAAGATTCCGCTCATGTCCGACGGAGAATCCGTGTTGGCCCTCGGGACGCCGCCCGGAAAAACGGTCGGCATCGGATTCGAAACGGGCAAGTTCGATGCTTCAAAAATGCCCAAGAACAACCAAGGGGGAATACCACAGGGGGCGAATCGGCCTCCGACGGGCGGGATGGCCGGCCGCGGGGGCATGGGCGGCGGCCGCACGGGCACGGCTTTGCTCGAAACTCTGAAAGTCTGGGCCGTCGTTCAGCTGGCGCCGGGACCGGGCGCTCCGGTCAATTTGGAGGGGGAACCCGCTTCGCGCTTCCCCCTTCCAACGGGCACCGGGAAGACCCGGTAGCCCTGCCTCCCCTTCTCGCCCTATGCTCCGCATAGGACTGCGACCAAGGGGGCGGCTCCCCCTTGGATCCCTCTACGAGCGGTTCCCCGTGGCAAGCCACGGGGAACCGCTCGTCATCTGATCAAGATCAATTCCGTCTGCGGCGTGGACAGTCCATCGACGCCGTCCCCGGTCACGACGACCATATCTTCGATGGTGATGATTCCGCGGCCGGGCACGGCCAGGCGAGGCTCGATCGTGAAAACCATGCCTTCCTCCAGACGCCGGAACGGCTTCTGAGCGTATTTATCCCACGGCGGGCCCAGGAGCGCGGTGCCGTCGTGGGGAAACCAATCCGCCGTCCCGATTTTTTTTGATATATTCCTGATTTCGATCTGGATGGACGCGATCGAAATTCCTTTATTTGCGCGTCCATTTATAATAGATTGTTAGGGGAGCGCGTGCGATGAAAAAAACAGGACTAGGGTTTTTCCTCTGCCTGGGTCTCATCCTCGCGGCCGTGGCCGCGGCCCAAACGCCGAAACCGGCCCGGTCCGAAATCCAGGTCGTTCTCACCGGCGATTACGCCGATCCGTCGATCATCCGCGTCGGCGATGATTTTTACATGACCCATTCGTCGTATAGCTATATGCCGGGGCTGTTGATTTGGCATTCGAGGGATCTCTTGAAATGGGATCGTCTCGGTTATGCCCTGCATAAATTCGTCGGCGACGTCTGGGCGCCCGATTTTGTCCATTATCAGAACAAGTTCTACATTTATTTTCCGGCGGCGCGGACCAACTGGGTTGTGACGGCCGACAGGCCCGAAGGGCCGTGGAGCGACCCGGTCGATCTTCATTTCGGGGGGATCGATCCGGGGCATATCGCGACGCCCGGGGGCAGACGTTACTTGTATGTGGACGGAGGCCGGGTCACCGAACTCTCGGTGGACGGCCTTTCGGTCGTCGGCAAACCCAAGAGCGTCTATGAAGGGTGGAAGTATCCGGACGATTGGGTCGTCGAAGGCTTCTACCCGGAGTCGCCCAAGCTCATCTATAAGGACGGATATTATTATCTGACGACGGCGGAGGGTGGGACGGCCGGGCCCTCGACGAGCCATATGGTCGTCAGCGCCCGGTCGAAAAGCCCTCTCGGCCCATGGAAGAACAGCCCGTTCAACCCGATCATCCACACGTGGAGCCGGATGGAAAAATACTGGTCGAAGGGTCACGGCACGATTTTCGCGGACGCGGCCGGGCAGTGGTACATCGTCTATCACGGCTACGAGAACGGCTACGCGCCGCTGGGCCGGAATACGCTGATCGAGCCCATCGAATGGACGAAGGACGGCTGGTTCAAGGCCGTCCGCGAGCCGAGGATCGAAAGCGCCGTCCGCACGTTCAAGAATGTCACGATCGAGCCGGATGATTTTTCGGGGGCGGAGCTCAAGCTTCAATGGCAGTTTTCCGGCCCCGGCGCGTTCGAAACCTTCATTTTAAAAAACGGCGTCTTAAAATTGACGGCCGTGCCCGAGCAGTTCCGCGCGCTCCACTGCACGGTCGGCCGCCATGCCTACGAGGCGTCCGTGATGCTGAGCGAGGAGGGCGACGTCGAAGCGGGCCTTGCCGTCTATTACAACAACAAGATGTTTGCCGGGATCGGGATGAAAGGCGGCGCGGTGTTCGGCTATGCCAAAGGCGTGGGGCCCCACGGCTCCAAAATCAAGGCCCCGACCGCCAAATATCTGAAAATCCGGTTGGTCGACTTCGACCTCCAGGTGTTTTACGGCGATAACGGGAAAACATGGAAGCCCTATCCGAATTCCCTGGACGTTTCCGGCTATCACCATAACGCGCTGGGAGGGTTCTCCAGCTTGAAGATCGGGATCTTCGTCAAGGGCAAAGGCTCCGTGACGATCGATGATTTCCGATATACGGCTTTAGATTAGCCGGGAATCACTTTGAAAAAGACCGATGGAAAGCCGCTGGCCGGCATGTCCGAGGGGAGACGCGGGATGGCGTCCCCCAGGATCTAGATTCCCAGGTCTTCGAGCTTCGCGTCCGGAACGACGCCGTCCTTCGTCCAGCCCTGGTACTCAAAGTAGGCATCGAGGATCTCGTTGTAATATTTCAGGTCGACGGCCTTTCCCTTATGCGCTCCGCCCGTCATGGGAACCGTCAGCTTGGGCGGAACGTAGGCGTCGTAAGCGCGCGTTCGCCCCTGCCCGTTGTTGATGTGCCGCTCGAGATTATAGATCCTCTGGCCGCATTTCTTCATGGATTCCGGCGTGTACTCGAAGCCGGTCAGCGCGCGATAAAGCGAGAGGAACAAATCCGACGTGTTGTCTTCCGTGAAGAAATCGCACAGACCCTTGGAATCGATGAGCGCTTTTCCGACCTGCCCGCCGCCGACATAGGCGGCCAGGTTCCCGGCGCCCGTGAGTCCGCCTTCTTCGGCCTGGATGGTCCATGCGTATGTGTGGTCGCCGCGGCCGCGGTTCGATGTTCCGTAAGCCGCGTGCATTCCGGGGAACGCTTTCGGCTCGACGCCGGCATAGCCCAGCCCGCCGAACGCCGTCGTGACGCACCGGGCGATGTCCTCGAGGCCGGCGCCCGCGTTGGCCGCTCCGACGTCGGCCACGACGCGGTCGGAATATCGGCCGAGAATGTCCCCCAGATCGTCGGATCGATAAGCGATCGCTTTCAGTGTCCGGACCATGTCCGGCGCATTGCCGAACTTCGGCGCTCCCGCGAAGGTTTTCAAAAATCCTTTTTCCTCGAGCTCCATGGCTCCGGCCATGACGCTGCCCAGCGTCATCGTATCGAGGCCGAGCTCGTTGCACAAATAATTCAGATGGAAGATCGCGTCACGGTCGAGGATGCAGCAGTTGATCCAAAGGGCGATGGTCTCGAACTCCGGCCGCACCCCTTCCCCCGAGTAGGGGCCGCTTCTGACTTTCGCCGACCGCGTGCACATGACGTGGCGGCAGCGGTTGCAGACGTTGTGCTTCCCTGAGATCTCGAGGAAAGCGTCGGTGCCGACTTTGGCCTGGTCCTCGGGCGCGAACCAGCCCTCGTCGAAGTTGTGCCAGGGGAGATATCCTCCCTGCCGGCCCAGGTATTTGCCGTTGAAAGCGCGGTCGAGCCACCAGGTCGTCCCGGTCGTCGGACGGAAGGAGGCCGTCCATTTGGGATCGCCGACATGCGTTTTGACCTGGGCGTCGATCTCCTTGGCCAGCCGGGCGAATTCCTCGGCGTTGAAATACGAGGTCGCCTCGCGTCCGTAAGCGGTGACGGCGACGAGGTTCTTCGAGCCAAAGATCGCGCCCGCGCCTCCGCGGCCGAAGTTCCGGTGATGGTCGCCCGTCAAACAGGCGAAGGCGACCTGGTTCCATCCGGCCGGCCCCAGGCACATCGTCGAGGAGCCGGGATATTTCCGGGTCAGGAAATCCGTGATGGCCGACGCGGTGCGCGCGATTTTTTTGCCGTCGACGATCTCGAACAACTCCTCTTCGGCGTCGAGGATCTCGACCTTGCCTTCGGCAGCCAGGACGCGCGAGGGTTTGGCGGCGCGGCCGTCGATGATCAAGTGATCGAGCCCCGCCCGTTTCAGCATGTTCGGGAAGAGACCCCCGGCGCTCGAATGGGTGAGCATGCCGAAGACGGGCTGGTGGCCGGGGATCCAGGGCGCGTTTTGGGGAGAGCGGGTCATGGGGCTTATGAACGAGCACGAACCGCGTCCCGCGGTCGGAACGGCGGTGTCGTTCAGCGCGGCGGTCCCGATCACGATCCGGTTTAAGGGGGAGAGCGGATCTTTCAGCGGGCCGGTTTTTTGAAGATGGCCATGGATGAGACGGGCTTGGACGCCCCGGCCTCCGATATAATCGCGATAAACCGCGGGGTCGGCGGGTTCGACGCGGACCGTGCGGTTCGTGAGGTCTATGCGGGCCCAACGACCCTTGTATCCGTAACTGCCCTTCCCTGAATCGGCCATGTTGACTCCTTGCGCTATGATGATATGGGAAGTATAGGAAGATCCGCCGCGCGGGGCAAGGCGGAATATTCATTTTCGGCGATAGATGTCCACGCCCAGAAACTCGCGCGGCATGTTCCTGACGAATGTGAAGTCTTCGTCGAGATAGGCCTGGAAAGCGGGATAGTCTATGAGATTTTTGAGATGATGGGCCGGGCCGGATGTTTCGACCAGGATCAATTTGACGTTATGGCTCTCGCACTCGTTTCGAATATTGACGGCCGTGATCTGGCCGCTCCGGGTCATGGCCCCGGAGACATCCACGAGGCGGGGAGGGCAGGGCCGGCGGGCCAAGAAATTGATTCCCGGATCGTCGCCGAAGACGTAATCCCCGGCCGAAGTATTGTCTCCGACAAAAGCCGCCAAAGCCCGCGTGTCCTGATCGAAAGCGCGGAGCTTCTTCAAATTGAACGCCGGGCCGAGGCTGAGCAGGATGAGGACGGCCGCGACGGGGAAAAGATAATATTTCAGCTTTTTCCTGGAGCCGATGCCGGCCACGCCGTCCCCGAAAAAGAAGGCCAGCGGGACGAAGGCGAAGACGATGTAGCGCAGGAAGAATGTCCCGGGAATCAAAACCTGAACGAGGACGGTGAGCGTCATGAAGAAAAGCAGGGTCCGCTTTTTATCTTTGAAGACGGGCGAGGCGAAGAGGCCCGCGATCGCCAGAGGGATGAGCCCGTAATCGTGGTTCCCGATGAACTGGGCAAGCCGGACGAACGGAAGCGCCGCGTACCGTGAGAACGGGATTTTCTCCTTGGCCAGGTGGAAGCCGAGCGTCGCGTGATAGGTCCCGGGAACGAAAATGACGAAGAGGGCATAAATGAGTCCGAAGGCCAGGAGGAAGCCCGCCATCGCGGCGGCGGCTTTTCGCCGGAGCTGAGGCCCGACGCCTTTTTTGTCATGGGATCGCAGCCATAGATAAAGCAAAAACGATAGATAGCCCCCCAAGAGCAGGACGGCGTTGAGCTTAGCCAGGGTCGCGAGTCCCGCGAACGCTCCGAAAAAAAACGCCGCCGGCAGCCGGTTGTTCAGGCCATCGCCGGCTTCCGACTTCAGGGCGAAATAGAGCGCGGCGGTCGAGAAAAAAAGCATGGCGTTGTCCGGCATGAACATCCGCCCCAGGAAATAAATGTGCTTCGTGAAGAGAAAAACGGCCGCCGCGAGAAAAGCGAGCTCGGCGCTGAAATGGAAGAATTTCCGGGAGGCGCGGATGATCAGATAGGCCGTTCCCAGAATGAAGAGAAACGACAGAGCGCGGACTGCCGGGACCGTCGCTCCGAAGATTTTGAATACCGCTGCCCCGAGATAGAAGCTCGCCGGCGCCTGGGAAACGAAGAAATCGCGGTAGGGGACATCGCCGAGACTGACGCGCCAGGAACTGTAGAGATAGGTTCCTTCGTCGTCGTTCATCAAATCTCCGCCCAGGTTGTAGAAGCCCATGAACAGAGCGAGAAGGACGAGCGCTGCGGGAAAAAGAACGGAGAGAAGCCGCCGATGACGAAGGGGAGCCGGGATCGAGCTCATTCAGGGAAGTTATAGTGCTCGGGCCTCGTCAAGTCAAGCTCGTCCCCGAAACTGGACTGCGGTCAGAACCGCGCTCATTTGTCGTAATGCAGGAATTCGATCGGCGCGCCGTTGTGGACGATGAAGGCCACCGTATGGCTTTACCGACGTCCGAGGCCTCGCCGCACGGAGTCTTAAAAACCGAGTTTCAAGGCCAAACGAAACGCGAGATCGTTCAAATTCAGGGATGAGGAATTTCTTCGATTTTCCTGCGGCTGACAGAAAGCCCCGCTTTGTAAAGAATTCAACAAACGCTGCCAAGCATCGTTATCCGAGGAATTGAATCTCCGCCCGAGCGCTTCGACGATATTCAAGAGGTCCTCGACGGCCGTCTGCGTCTGCGATAGCGGCTTCACCAAGCCGTGGAATTCAGCGAAGCGGTAGCCGCCTTCGGCCACGAGCTGCAACCCCTGGGCGAGGCGATATTCGACGCCGAGGCCGGCCTGGCCGCCCCAGGCGTTTTTATGCTGCATCGGGGAATCTCCATGAAACGAACCGAGGTAGAAGCTCGGCCCCCCGGTCGCGAAGACGTCCCAGCGGCGGCCCACGGGGACGAAATAATAAAGATTCAAGGACAAGGGGACGATCCGGAAATCTCGGCCCTGGCCTTGCCCGTCATATCCCCAGCCGTCGGTCATCCAGCCGTTGCCGTCCTCCCGGCCTTGGCCCATGCCATGCCCTTCGAGGCCGGTCAGATATCCGACGCCGATGCCGATCTGTATTCTCGGTGTCAGGCCGATCTGGAATTCCGACACCAAGTCCACCATCGACTGGTGGGATTCCGCGCAAGCAAACCCTCCCCCCAACGATAACGAGAATCGCTGGAAATCCGTCATCCGGTAAGAATCCCTGGCTTGGAGATTCATGGCTCCAAAGACGAGGAGCAGAGAAATGGCGAGAACGGAAAAACGTCCGGCGGCGCGCGATGGGATGGTCATGAGGTTCACTCCTTTACTCATATAAAAATATACTATATGTATAGGATATGTCAAATAGCGGCGGCTAAAGACAAGCTTCTCCTCTATCGTCCTGTTAGACAAACCGTGACGAAAAAGCTTTGATCCTTCCGTCCGGCCGCGAGCGGATTGTTTTTGACTGCCCGGTGCTGGTAGAATGGATCGCGGATGGGAGGGCATAAACGCATCATGCAAAGAAGAGATTTCGTGAAAACGATCTTGGCCGGGATTCCAATCCTGTCGCTCGATTGGAATTCTTTCCCGCGGGCGCAGGCATCGGGCCCGGACCCGAGCTCCTGGGACGCGATCGTCATCGGATCCGGCCTGGGCGGATTGAGCGCGGCGGCGGCCTTTGCCAGGCAGGGGTTCAAAGCCCTCGTCCTGGAACGGCACTCAAAAGCCGGCGGCTACGCCACGACCTTCCAGCGGCCCGGAGGTTTCGTCTTCGACGTCTCCCTTCATTCGACGACGGTGGGCGCGCGCAACGGCGTCCGCAATCTCATCGCGGGCTTCCCCGAGATCGCGGATATCGCCTTCGTTCCACACAAAACGCTCTGCCGGGTCATTTACCCGGATGACGATATCCGCGTCCCGGCCCAGGACGTGCCCGCCTATATCAAACTTCTGACGGATCGTTTTCCCGATGAAAAAGAAGGAATCTCCGCCCTTTTCGACGATATGAAAGGCATCGCCGACGAAGTCGGCAAACTCTCCGCCGCCGGCGGGGCTACGGACATGAGTAAATTCCCCAGGGAATACCCTCATGTCTTCAAGAGCTTCAGCCGGACATGGGGAGCCTTGATGGAACTCCATATCAAGAATCCCAAGCTCAAAGCCGTCATCTCCTCGTTCTGGGGATATTACGGCCTTCCTCCGGCCAAGCTCTCCAGTATTTATTATGCGTTACCCACCATCGGCTATCTCGAGGAAGGAGGCTATTATCCGATCGGAAAGTCCCAGAAGATCAGTGATGCGTTCGTGAAATTCATCGAAGAGAAGGGTGGGCAGGTCAAGCTCGGAGCGCGCGTCGCGAAGATCCTATGCAAAGACGGGTCCGCGTCCGGCGTGAGGACCGTGGACGGCGCCGAATTTTTCGGGAAGGTCGTCATTTCCAACGCCAACGCCTTCGACACGTTCCATTCCCTGATCGACGGCCAGGACATTCTCAAGGATTACCTGGCGCGGATGGACAAATTCAGCGTCAGCCTTTCGACTTTTCAAATCTTCCTGGGGCTGAAAAAGAACCTGGTCGGCGAACTCGGCCTCAAAGAGACGGAAATCTTCTGTGCGTCCGGCTATGATCCCGAGGCCGGGTATCGGGCGGTCCTCGACGCCGATCTCGAAAATTCCGGGTTCGGGCTGACCCTATATGACAATCTTTACAAGGGCTATTCGCCGGAAGGGAAGAACACGATCAGTCTCATGACCCTCCAGGGCTATGAACCTTGGAAGAAATTCGAGGCCGATTATTTTCAGGGGAAGAAGGACGCGTACAAAGCCGAGAAGGAAAGGATGGCGCGGATCCTGATTGAGCGGGCCGAAAAGACCCTGTTGCCGGGCCTTTCCAAGGCGATCGAAATCAAGGAAATCGGCACACCGCTGACGAATGTCCGGTATACGGGAAATTACCGCGGCGCGATCTACGGCTGGAATCAGACGCTCGATAATTCCGCCCCCCGGCGGCTCGGCCATTCCACGCCGATCAAGAATCTCTTTCTCTCCGGGGCCTGGACGAATCCCGGCGGCGGATACAGCGCCGTCATCGGCAGCGGGCTGGAGTGTTTCGGCGAGATTATGAAGAACTGGAAAGGGTAAAGTTCGAGCTGTCACCGAAATCGAAATAATTTGGGGTTGAGCAGTCTGTTTCGCAAGTTCATTCTAAATTCTTGTCTTATTGAAGGCATGTACGTATGATATATATTGTCATGCGGAAGGGGAAAAGGCTTAAGTATTTGATCATTTTTTCATTCAGCTGTTTTATATTTTCTATCGTAAATGCAACTCCAGCATTTCAGGATATCGAAAGAAAACTATTAGTCTTGGCGGATAAGACGCCGATATTCCTCAAGCCTGATCCGGCGAGCCCGATTGTCGGGATTGTGCCCCGGAAGACGATCCTGACATCCTATAAAAACGAAAACGACTGGTATCGAGTCGTTCTTCCTCCCGATCGGGGCAACGTTTCGATCATTGGCTATATCGCGGCTAAAGACGTCACGGTTATCGAGGAGACGACGACAGCCAAGCCCAACTTCTGGGGACCTGGAGAAGGGAAGCCGTTCAAGGGGATCGGCCTCGAGGTTCAGGTCGGGGCCGGCTATGCATTTTTCGGAGGCGGGGATTTCCCCGAAAGCGTGCGCGGCATGTACGATGAATTGGCCGCTTCGATTGCCGCCATGGGGTATCCTATCCTTGAACGGAAAGTCCAGCCGTTTCACGCTGGAGTTCATTTCTCGACGGACCTGGCCTTGCGCCTCAGCCCGCGCTTCTCCATCGGGCTCGGAGGCGAATATCTTTATGCCAGAAATGACGACAGCTTTGGGTTTTTTGAGGGCGTTCATCATCAGACGGCTATTAGCGAGCCGACCCTGCAGGCCATTATTATCCGGCCTGGCGCTTATCTCACTTTTCCTCTGAGTCACCTTATTTCCGTAAGGCTGGACGGCGGCCCCGCCCTTTTCGTCACGGGATATGAGTATATCCGGAGCGCTACAACCACGGTTTCCGGAGAATACTTTCACCAAAAGGCGAAGGATGTCGCCTTAGGCGCTCAAGCGGGGATCGGGCTCGAATTGAACCTCAATGAACGCGTTGGATTGTTTTTGCGGACATCGGGACGATTCGCCCGGGTCGCGAGCTTCGAGGGCGACGAACAATATGATCTCAGCGAAGGAATAATAGATATTCCAGGACCGCGCTATGACGGCGCCCTGTATTTTTTGCATCGCGGCTCCTTTGCCGCGTTGACCGTGCGGCCGGACGTGCCTTCGTCGGATGCCCGGCGCGCGGTTTTCGATTTTATCGGCTTAGACCTCTCGCTCGGGCTGAGAATGAAATTTTGAGGAGCGGGCTGATGAAAATGAAAATGTTGGCTGTCATGGCCGCGGGCGGCCTGATATGGTCTTCCATTGGCGTCCATGGTCAGAATCCTCCGCTCAATCCGAAACATAAAAAATGGCTCACGGAAGAAGTGACTTATATCATCACGACGAAGGAGAGGGACGTCTTTCAGAAACTCGAATCGGACGAAGACCGGGAACGCTTCATCGAGGAATTCTGGAACCAGCGCGACCCAACGCCGGGTACGCCTCGCAACGAGTTCCGGGAGGAACACTATCGGAGGATAGAGTTCGCCGATAAAACCTTCGGGAAAGGAACGCCTTTTCAAGGTTGGCGGACGGAGCGAGGCCGCATTTATATCATCCTCGGGCCTCCGAAAGACGTGGAAAGAATCATCTCCTCCGAGGCGTATCCCATGGAGATCTGGTACTACGCCGGAAATCCTGCCTTCGGCCAGGCGCCGTTCTTCAGGCTCCTTTTCTATCAAAGAAATGGGACAGGGGATTATGTTCTTTATAATCCGGCCGGAAATTCTCCTAAAGATCTTGTCGGCAATCCCCAGGCAGCTTCTAAAAGAAAAGGGGATCCGGCAGATTGGGACGAATGGGATAGTGGAGCGTATAGAGTTCTTCAAGAGCGCGTTTCGACCGAAGCGGCGAATTCAGTATTTTCATTAATTCCGGGGAATAACAATGTGAACCTTCGGCTTCCCTCTTCCATCCTTCTCGCGGAAGTCCAGAAATATCCCCAGAAAAAAGTCAACGACGATTATGCGATAGCGATCCTGGAGCATAAGCCGAAAGTCGAGGTCAGCTACTCGATCCGTTTCATGGGAAACCGGACGGCCATGGCCGTGTTCGAGGATTCATCAGGTGCTTTTTTTCTTCATTACGTCATCGTTCCGGAGACGATTTCCTTCGATAGCTTCGAAGAAAAATATTTTACTGATCTTAGGACGACGCTGCGACTCTCGGACTCCCAGGGCAGGACCCTGTTCCAACAGGAAAAAAACATCCCCATCGATCTCCATAAAGATGAATTGAAAGGGTTGAAAGCGGCCTCGTTCCAGCTCTATGACGCGGTCCCCGTCATTCCCGGGAAATGGACGCTTTCCCTCCTTCTCGAGAACACCGTCACCAAAGAGTTCACCACGGTCGAAAAAACGATCGATGTACCGGAACCTGGGGCATTTCAAATGAGCCCGCTTGTCCTTTCCAAGAAGATCTTCACTGGTGCGCAAACGACGGGGGCATCCCGGGCTTATCAGTTTGGATCTCTCCAAATATATCCTTCGGTGAATAACATTTTCCGGGAGAAAGATCGGATTTATCTCTTTTTTCAGATTCTAGGTCTTTCTCCCGCATTAAAAGATCATGCCGTCCTCGTATATTCTCTCTTGCGCGAAGAACAGCAGATTTGGACGACCCGGAAAACCGTCCGCGAATATGAAGATCCGCGCTACGTCCTTGAAGAGGTGCCGTCGGAGAAGTTAGCGGCGGGAAAGTACACAATAAGAGCAGGCTTGCAGGATGAGAGGGGGAGAGAAGTCGTCGCTGCTCAGACCGAGATCCAAATTACGAAGGACGGCCTCCCCGGCCTCTGGGTCGTTGCCCAATCCAATCCGCCGGCTGGCGATCCCTCCTACGATTTTATCCTCGGAACACAGTACCTTAATAGCGGAAATATGGATAAGGCCATCGAGGAACTTGCCAAAGCCTACGAAGGGAAACGCGATTCCGTCGAGTTTGCGGTCGCCTATGCCCAATCGCTCTTGAAGAAGAAAAATCCAGCCAAAGCGCGCGAGATTCTTCTTCCTCTGGTTGATTCGAAGGACGGGAATTTCGAATTTTATGAGACATTGGGAAGAGCGGCGCGGGAGACGACGAATATCAAAGAAGCGGTGACTTGGTACGGCCGGGCTCTTTCGTTCCAGGGCAATGTCGTCGAAGCTCTCAATGCGATGGGCGAATGCTATGTTGAGCTCGGGGACAAAGATCAGGCGGAAAAGGCCTTCAAGAAATCTCTCGAAATTAATCCCAACCAACAACGAATCAAGGACTTCATTAAGAGCATAAAATCTTGATGATGTAGAGAAATTAAGGCCATCAAGGCCTGATCGACAAGGAAATCTTCAGGACTCCCCGCTCTTCCAGGGGGACGAAGCGGCTTGTCGGATCCCAGCGCCGCTCCCAGTTTTTGTTGTAGACGAGATAGATCTCGTTGCCGGGAGAGATCTGCCAGCGGAGGCGGGCGCTCCAACCGAGCTGCCGGGAGATGTCGTCGTACTGGACGTAGTTCATAAGACCGAGGTCGGGCGAGAGGAAGAAATCGGCCTTGAGTTGGTAGAGGTTTTCGTTGAAATTCCCCTCGGCCAGTCGGCCGCGGATGATGTCGGCGTTGAACGACAGGTTGGCCGTGCCATTGAGTTTGACCGCCAGGCCGACCCGCCATTCCCCCAGCCAGCCGGAGTAATACGGGCCGAAGCTGTAGCTCAGGTTGAAGGCGGCGAGGCGGTGGGTCGCCGTATTGAGCGAAACCTGGAAGTTCGTGTAGTCGTAGCCGCGCGCCGGCAGGACCACGCCCTTGGCGATCTCGAAGTCGTAGGGCAGGATGTCGCGGTTGATGGTCGTGTTGAACATGACCATTTCGCCGCTTTCGGTCTTGAACCCGAGCGGCGAGAGGGTGAAGCGGCTCGTTTCGAGATGCCCCGAGAGGTCCCAGTAGTTGTCGCTGCTGGCCGAGAAATAGAACTGGCGGACGAGCGAATCGAGGAATCCCGAGCGCGGACGCGGCTGGTAGGCCACGCTCAGGAAGCCCGTCTGGATGGCCGGACGCATCATGTATCCCAGCGCCGGGTCCAGGGCCTCGCCGTAGTAAGCGTAGACTGACTGAACGTTCCAGAGGTCGTTGGGCAGGTCGCAGCGGAAGCCGAAGCCCTGGTGGCGGCCGTCCTTGCGATCGTTCCAGTCGTAGGCGGCCCAGGCGGCGAGCATGATGTTTTTATTGCCCAGGAACTTGGAGGACGAGTAGTTGAAGTCGACGCCGGCCAGGCTGTTCTTCGCCCCGGTCGGGCTGCCGTTGGTAAAAATGAGCCCGATTTTGCTCTGGGCGAAGATGTTTTGGACGATTCGGGCGGCCAGGAGATTCTGGCCGGCCAGGGTGTCGAATTTCCCCGTCTGGACGTCCAGGACGGCCAGATTCGTGTCGCCGACCTTGCCGTAAAGCTTGGCACCGAAGTTGACGGGAATCTGGCTGCCGTTGTACAGGCCGATGCGGCGGCTGATGAACGGGGTGAAGCTCACGCTCGAACTGAAGCTGAAGACTTCGGAGCCCTCCAGGAAGAACATGCGCTTTTCGGGGAAATTGATGGGGAAGCGGGTCAGGTTGATGCGGCGGTCGTCGACCTCGGTTTCGGCGAAATCCATTTTGTAGCTGGCCGCGCCGACCAGGTTGGGCGTGAAGCTTTTGTAAAGATCGAAGCCGCCGTTGGTTTTCCAGGTCGTCCCGGCTTCCGACCCGTGGGTGGTGTCGGCGCTGACCAGGCCGTAGGGTTTGAAGGTCAGGCCCAGGCCCTGCTTGACGCCTTCGATGCCTTCCAAGCCGGCGGCCTCCATGGGGTTGTTGAAATTGCTGTCTCGGTTCGTTCCGGACAGGCGGATGGTCTCCTGTTTGCGGGCGATGACGCGCTCGACGTTGAGGCCCCAGGCGGCCAGGCCCGGCTTGAAGGAGATCGACTTGAACGGGATGCGCATTTCGGCGCTCCAGCCGTCCTTGAGGACGCGGCTCCCGGCTTCCCAGATCCCGTCCCAGTTGAGGCTGGGGCTTCCGGCGTAGACCAGGCCTTCGCTGCGCGCGCCGAGGGGATTGACGTAGAACACGTAGGCCGTCCGCTTATCCTGGAAGGGGTCAATCAAGACGCGGATCAGGTCGTCGCTGATGGTCGGTTGGGCGCCGTAGGCGTAGCCCATCATCATTTGCGTGCCGCCGGCGGCGTCGTGGGCCAGGGTGTTGGCGGCGATCTTGCCCGGCTCGCGGTCGAAGCACATCACGCCGATGTAGAGGTTCGCGTCGTCATAGAGGATCCGCAGCTCGGTCTTCTCGGTGGGCGCGGCCCCGGCCGTGGGCTCGAACATGCGGAAATCGGTGAACGGGGCGGCCGACATCCAGATGGGATCGGAAAGGCCGCCGTCGATCTTCGGCCCTTCCTTGACCCGGACGGCTTTTACGGCGGAGGAGGCCCTGGGCTCTGCCTGGGGGTCCACTTCCGCCGTACTCGCCCGTGGATATAAGCTACGGGCGAGTGGCGAGCCCTTGGCTCGTCCATTGACTCCGGCCGCGAAGACGGAGAGCGAAAGAGCGACCGTAAGTCCCATGGAAAAAAACAAAAATCGTCTCATCTTCTTCTTTCTTGGTGGCTCCGGGGAAGTCCCGGAAACTCAGAAATGATCGCCTATTCTATTATCTTGAGACCGCTTTTTCAAGGCGACGATATGTCAGCGAAGAATCAAGACATGAGCCGCTTCTCGCCTTCCAGCGTTTTGAGGCGGGAGATCTCCTGCGAAACCTCGATGACGCCGCGGTAACGTCCGCCGGCGTCATAGACGGGGAAATAGCGGATCAGGATGAACTTGCCGCCGCTCTGAATCCAGAATTCCGCGACGTCCTTCGTCTTGTTCTTGAAGGCGGTGACGATGTCGTTGACGACATGGATGCTCTTCGGAGGATGGCAGTTCTGGACGGCGCGGCCGATGATAGCCGGGCTCCGCGGAAACAAACGGTCCTTCGTGTCCGAATAATAGAGGACCCGATCATTCTCATCGACGAAGGTGATATCCACGGGAAGGGTCTTGAGCAGCAGGTCGATCTGCTCGGGCGAGAGACGGCCTTGGGACAGCGGGACGGCGGGGTTGTCCTTGGCCCGGACCGCCGGGGGTTCGGGCGGCTTGCCCGCCTTCGGGTCTTTAATGGCGCTTTTGGGGGCTTTCCGCTCGTCACGTTTGATATTTTCGCCGAGTTTGCTCATGGGACCTCCGGTTCATATTTAAAAATTCCACGCTATTATATATAGAAAGGGGATCCCAGCCAAGGGAAACGGCCGTAATCTAAAAGGTGTTTTTTTTCGAGCCCGGCAATGATAAGATGACGTGGTCCGCCCGCCCGCCCGGAATTGTCTTTCGGGCGAGCGGGGCCGGGCCATGAACAATCGCGAGGTTTGAGACTGTGAGAAACCGAAGCATGTTGGCGGCCTACTTCACCATGGAAGTCGCGATCTACCCGGAATTGAAAACCTACTCAGGCGGCCTCGGTGTCCTCGCCGGAGATTACCTGAAATCGGCCGCCGACCTCAGGATCCCGATTTCCGCGATCACTTTGCTCTATAACGTCGGCTACTTCGACCAGAAAATCGTCCAGATGAGACAGGTAGAGGAATACAACAGGCTCGACCCGATCGAGTACATGACGGAGCTCCCCTATACTGTAAATGTCGAGATCGAGGGACGAGACGTCAAGGTGGGATGTGCGAGGATGTATTACATCGGCAACACCAACTTCGCTCAGCCCCACTACTTCTTGTTCACTAGGGGGAACGCCGGCCGCCCCTGGGACGACGAGATCACGGACAAGCTTTATAAAAAAGGAGCGAATGACCGGAATTACTGGAGAATCGCCCAAGAGCAAGTCTTGGGCATCGGCGGAACGAAAATGCTCCACCTCCTCGCCGAGAACGGCGAAATCGAGCTTCCCGAGAATTATCATTTGAATGAAGGACACGCAGGCTTCGCTCCTCTGGAGCTCGCCAAAAGGTATGGATTCGAAGGAGCGAAAGCGAAAACGGTCTTCACGACCCATACGCCCGTCGAGGCTGGCCACGACATGTTCGATTATGAAAAAGTCCACAGCATGCTCGGAAGCGGCCTCGAGGGCGCGAACCTCCGGGACCTGGGCGGGCAAGATTGCCTGAACATGACCCGGCTCTCCCTCAACCTCAGCCGCTACGCGAACGCCGTGGCGAAGCGGCACGGGATCGTCACCCGCCGGATGTTCCCGGGATACGCCATCGACAGCATCACGAACGGAGTGCATTCCCGGACATGGACCAGCAAGGTCTTCAAGAAGCTCTTCGACGAGCACTTCAACGGCTATGACTTTCAGACGAATTGGAGGGCGGACCCATCGCTCCTCGGCACGGTGGACCGGATCTCCGATGAAGCGATCCTCCAGGCGCACAAAGTCGCCAAAAGAAACCTGCTCGATTTTGTGAAGAAAACCACGGGTGATATCTTGGATGAGAACAAACTCACCCTGGGTTTTGCCCGAAGATTCGCGACTTATAAGAGAGCCAACTTGATCTTCTCGGATCTGGACAGGCTCGTGGAGGCGAGCGGAAACGGGCAGGTCCAGTTCGTCTTCTCGGGAAAAGCGCATCCCAACGACGAACAGGGCAAGGCGGTCATGACCGATGTGTTGAAAAACGCCGAAAAACTCAAAGACAGGCTCAGGGTCGTCTTCATCCCGAATTACGAGATGGACAAGGGGCTCCTGCTGACGGCGGGCGTCGATGCCTGGCTCAACTTGCCGCGGCGGCCCTGGGAAGCGAGCGGCACGAGCGGCATGAAAGCCGCGCATAACGGGGTTCCGAGCTTCTCGACCGTCGACGGTTGGTGGGATGAGGTTCCCAAAGAGGAGAGCGCAGAACGCCGGGGCGGCTGGTCGATCGGGAGCGAACCGCGGGACGACGAACTGGAGCGTCCCGGCTCCGACCTCGCGGATTTCGAGAGCTTTTGCGACAGGCTCAAAAATGACGTCCGGAAGGCCTATGCCGACCCGAAAGCCTGGGCTCGGGTCATGAAAGGCGCTATCAAGAACGCAGCTTATTTCAACACCCATAGAATGGTCAAAGAATACGTCGCCCGCGCCTACGGCTTGAGGCTGGAGGACGCGGTCGTCAAAGAATAGGAATTCGATGGCCCTCTTCGAGTTTCATGTCTCCCGCCGCGCCCGCGATCTCTATGGCTTCGAGGAGTCCCTTTTTTCCTTTGACGGCCGGGTGATCCTTGCCGATTTCGCCGCGTCGCGGGCGTTCGCCCGGAAGATCGACGCGAAACGCCGTCCGGAGCAAACGATCCGCGCCGGCCGGCTCAACGCGATGGGGCTGATCGACGAACTGCAGCACGGCGTCGTCGAAGCTTATCGGGAGCAGAAGAATCCCCGGGTGATGTCCGAGGCGCTCGAATGGCTTACGGCGCGGATCGGACCCGAGGGCGTGGATGGAACGCTCCTCCGTTTCGTTGCGGAGTTTCCGCCGGTCGCTGTGTATCAGGATCGACTCACCGCCGCCGAATACCTGAGCGGCGCGACGGACGGCCTGGCCCACCGGGAAATCGCCCTCGAAGAGATGCTGATGGTGTGGCTGGCAAACCTCAATCCGGCCTTCGGACCTTTTAAGGAGTTGTTCGACGACGAACCGTTGAAAAGCGGAACCGCTTATCCGCGGATCATGGCGGCCCTGCGCGAGTTTTTTGCCGAACAGCCGTCCTTCGGCCCTGATCATCAGAACTTGATCGACCTCCTGCGAGCCCCGGCTCTCGCCGCCCCGGGTTCTCTGGCGGCGCAGCTCGATTATATGCGCCAACGCTGGGGATCTCTGCTCGGCCCGCTGCTTCAGCGCCTGTTGCGGAGCCTCGACTTCATCCGGGAAGAGGAGAAACCGGGTTTCACCGGCCCGGGCCAGGCCCGGCTTCCGGTCTTCGGCCCGGACGCCCAAGCCGCCTCGCTCGGTTTGTTCGGGCCCGGGACGGCGGGCCCGCGCGAGCCGGAACCGGAATTCGAACGCTTCAGCCCCGATCGCGATTGGATGCCGAATCTCGTGTTGATGGCGAAGAACACCTATGTCTGGCTCGATCAGCTGTCGAAGAGATACGAGCGGCCCATCGCCCGGCTCGATCAGATTCCCGACGAAGAACTGGATGCGCTGCGCCGGTCGGGCATGACGGGCCTCTGGTTGATCGGCCTCTGGGAGCGCAGCCGGGCGTCGGAACGCATCAAGCGGATCACGGGCAACCCCGAAGCGGTCGCTTCGGCCTACGCCTTGTTCGATTACACCATCGCCGAAGATCTGGGCGGGGACGCGGCGCTCCAGGATCTGAAGGCGCGCGCCCTCCACCGCGGCATCCGCCTGGCCAGCGACATGGTCCCGAATCACATGGGCATCGACTCGCGCTGGGTGATCGAGCATCCCGATTGGTTCATCGCCCTCGATCAACCGCCGTTTCCGGCCTACGCGTTCAACGGCCCCGATCTGTCGTGGGACGCGCGCGTCGGCATCCAGATCGAAGATCGCTACTACGACCGAGCCGACGCCGCCGTGGTCTTCAAGCGCGTCAACAAATGGACGGGCGCCGCAACGTACATTTATCACGGCAACGACGGCTCGAGCTTTCCATGGAACGACACCGCCCAGCTCGATTTCCTCAAGGCCGAGGTGCGCGAGGCGGTCATCCAAACGATCCTGCACGTGGCCCGCAATTTTCCCGTGATCCGCTTTGACGCGGCGATGACCATGGCCAAACGGCATTTTCAAAGGCTGTGGTTTCCGGAGCCCGGCGCCGGCGGCGCGATTCCGTCCCGCGCCGAGCACGGTTTGACCAAAGAGCGCTTCGATGCGGCCATGCCCTCGGAGTTCTGGCGCGAAGTCGTCGACCGAGTGGCGGCTGAGGCGCCCGATACCCTTCTGCTGGCCGAAGCCTTTTGGCTGATGGAAGGCTATTTCGTGCGGACGCTGGGGATGCATCGCGTCTACAACAGCGCTTTCATGAACATGTTGCGCGACGAGGACAACGCCAAATACCGCGGCGTCATGAAGTCCACTCTGGAGTTCGACCCGGAGGTGCTGAAGCGCTACGTCAATTTCATGAACAATCCGGACGAGAAGACGGCGATCGAACAGTTCGGTGACGGCGACAAATATTTCGGCGTGTGCACGCTGCTGGCGACGCTGCCCGGGCTGCCGATGTTCGGCCACGGCCAGGTCGAAGGCCTGGCCGAGAAATACGGCATGGAATACCGCCGCGCGTATTACGATGAACATCCGAAACCCTGGCTCGTCGAGCGGCACGAGCGCGAAATCTTCCCGCTCCTTCACAAACGCTATCTTTTCGCGGGCGTCGAAAATTTCCTGCTCTACGACATGTTCCGGACCGACGGCCGCGTCGATGAGAACGTGTTCGCCTTCTCGAACGGCGCCGGCGGCGAGCGCGCTCTCGTCGTCTATCACAACAAGTTCGCGGAAACGAGCGGATGGATCCGCAGGTCGGCCGCCTTCGCGGTGAAGACGGGGTCCGCCGACGAAAAAAAACTGGTCCAAAGGGAGCTGCGGGACGGCCTGCTCCTCCCCGATGACCCGGCGGCGTGGGTGGTGTTCAAAGATCAGATCACCGGGCTCGAATACATTCGCAACGGCCGGGAACTGTGCGAGCGCGGTCTCTATATCGAGCTCGCCGCGTACAAGCGCCACGTGTTCGCGGACTTCCGCGAAGTGCGCGACGGCAGGGACCGGCGTTTCGCCAGGCTCGCGGAGGAATTGAAAGGCAGCGGCGTGTGGCGGATCGATGAGGCCGCCCGGGAAGTCGTTTCGCGGCCAGTCCGGAGGCCGTTCAGGGAGTTGGTCAATGCCGGTTTTTTCGATTGGTTGTTGAGGAACCGGGCCGTCGATCCGGCCGTCGCCTTGAATCCCGCCGTCGGCGACGAGGTCATGCGGAAATCGTCGCACGTCGTGCGGGGAATCCGCTACGTGCTCGGCGGCGCGGGCGCCGACGAAACGATGGAGACGGCGATGCGGCGCGATTTCGAGGCGATCCTGCAACTGCCGATCATCGACAGCCGCTTCCCGCGGACCCGGTCCCGCGCCTATGCGGCGGCGATTCGTTATTTAAAATCGGGCCTGCAGGCTTCGCGACCGGACGATGCCGCGGCGGCGCCGGCGTCCGGTCCCGGCTCGGCGTCTCGTCTTGTCGCTCCGCCGATCGACGTGCAATTGGCCTGGATTTTATTGTTCGCCTGGGCCGGCGTCCGGTCGCTGGGCCGGACAACGGAGGGAGCCGATCCTGCTTCGAAGAGCCGGGATTTTATCGACGAGTGGATGCTGGATGGCGTCATGGCCGATACGCTGCGGGAGATGGGCTTTGACGACAACGCCGCGGGTCAAGCGGTGAGCGTGGTCAAAGTGCTGACGGCACATCAGCATTGGTCCAAGGCGGACGGCCCCGTGAAGAAGCGCGCTTTTTGCCTGGTCGAGGCGCTCTTCGGCGATGCCGACGCCCGGCAAATCTTGAAGGTCAACGCGTATCAAGGCGTCGTCTATTTCAACAAGGAAGCGTTCGAGTCGCTGCTCTGGCATCTCGCGGCCGTCGCCGCGATCGACGCGACCGCAGATCCGGCCCGGCCGGGAGCGGACGTAACGGGCGCCGTCCGATCCGCTTTCGAGGTCATCCAGGCCCTGCACAAAGCCGAAGCGCAATCGGGGTATCAGGTGGAAAAACTGAAGACGGCGTTGGAGGCTTAAATGATGATGGCCAATCCTTTCCGCGGCGTCGTATTCCATTGGCTGGGCGGCTTGGCCTCGGGGTCCTTTTATGTCCCCTATCGCGGCGTCAAAAAATGGGCCTGGGAAGTATACTGGCTCGTCGGAGGATGTTTCAGTTGGATCATCGCCCCGTGGATCCTGGCCTTGATCAACACGAAAGATCTCCTGGCGGTCCTGCGCGCGGCGCCTCCCGGATGCCTGGTGAAAACCTTTATCTTCGGATTGTTGTGGGGGGTGGGCGGATTGACGTTCGGGCTGACCATGCGCTACCTCGGCATGTCCCTGGGCATGGGCGTGGCGCTCGGATATTGCGCGGTGATCGGAACGCTGGTGCCGCCGGTCCTCCATCATGAATTCGCGGCGAAGGTGCTCGGCACGTCGTCGGGATTGGTGATCCTGATCGGCATCCTCGTCTGCATCCTGGGGATCGCCGTCGCCGGAATGGCGGGGATGTCCAAGGAGCGGGAGATGACGGAGGAGCAGAAAAAGTCCTCCATCAAGGAATTCAACTTTTTCAAGGGCATCCTCGTCGCGACGTTCTCCGGAGTTTTCAGCGCCTGCTTCGCCATGGGCCTCGACGCGGGGACGCCCATCGCCGAACTCTCCGCCCAGCACGGGACGACGATGCTCTGGACGGGATTGCCCAAGCTGTGCGTCGTGCTGCTCGGCGGGTTCGCCTCGAATTTCATCTGGTGCGTCATCCTGAATCTCCGGAACCGGACCGGTTATCAGTATTTCAGCGGCCGGCTGCGCCGGGAACCGCCGAAACGCGAGGCGGAAACGATCATCAAAACCGCTTTGGACGCTCCGGGCGAAGAAGTCGTAGAGAGCCTCGCGAAAGTAAAGCGCAAGGCGGACGGACGCGTGCCGATGGCGAGCAATTATTTCTTCAGCGCCCTGGCCGGCCTGACCTGGTATATGCAGTTCTTTTTCTACACCATGGGCGAGACGCAGATGGGAAACTACAAATTCTCCAGCTGGACGATCCACATGGCCAGCATCATCATCTTCAGCTCGTTGTGGGGCATCGCCTTGAAGGAATGGAAGGGGAGCAGCGGTTTCACCAAGACGCTCCTGGCCATGGGCCTGGCGGCGTTGATCTTCTCGACCGTCATCGTCGGCTACGGCAATTACCTGGCGACGCTACCCGCGGGACGATAGAACGGAGTCAGGCGCTAAAAAGAGACGTCTAATGCTCAAACGGGAAACCATGACCTCGCGCGAGCGGGTCTTGGCAGCTCTCAATCACGAAATACCGGACCGCGTGCCGATCGATTTCGGCGGCAACCAGACCGGCATCCACAAGAACGCTTACCGGAATCTGGCCCGCCATCTCGGTTTCGACGAGGAGATCCGGATCATGGATGACGTCCAGCAGTTGGCCAGGCCGAGCGAGCGGGTGCTGGAGCGCTTTCATGTCGATACGCGCTATGTCGGGGCGGGTCCGGCTTCGACCTGGAAAGGCGGCATCGTCCAGGCCGAGCGCGGCGGGAGGATCTGGCACGACCTTACGGACGAGTTCGGCGTCCGCTGGTCGATGCCCGACGATCAGCCGCTCTACATGGACATCACACTGAATCCCCTGGCCGACGCCGCCATCAAGGACGTCCGCGATTACGCCTGGCCGAAGGGCGACGATCCCGGGCGTTTCGCCGGCCTCCGCGACCGGGCCCTGCACATCCTGAACGATACGTCCTACGCCGTGGTCAGCGGCATCTCCGGCGTGATTTATGAATTTGGCTGGTACCTGCGCGGGCTCGAGCGATGGTTTTGCGATCTTCTGACCGATCCGGAATTCTGCGAAGCCGTGCTGGACCGAATGCTCAAATACTGGCTGGATTGGTTTCGCCTGTTCCTCGACGAGGTCGGCGACATCGTCGATGTGATCATGATCGGCGACGACCTCGCGGGCCAGGACGGGCCCCTCTTTCATCCCGAGATCTACCGCCGCTTAGTCAAACCGCGCCACAAACGGCTCGTCCGGTACATCCGCTCCCGCACCCGGGCGAAGATCTGGTATCACACCTGCGGCTCCTGCCTCGCCTACATCCCGGATCTCGTCGACAACGGCATCCATATCCTCAATCCCGTCCAGCTCGGGGCGAGGCAAATGGACCCCGCGGAATTGAAGCGCCGCTTCGGCCGCGACCTGGTCTTTTGGGGCGGCGGCTGCGACGCGCAGCACGTCCTGCCGCGCGGCGCGCCCGCCGACATTGCGGATAACGTCCGCCGGAACCTCGCCGCCTTCATGCCCGACGGCGGCTATGTTTTCGCCGGTATCCATAACATTCAAGGCGAAGTCCCGCCGGAAAATATCGTCGCGCTGTTCGATACCGCCTATGAACACGGATTCTATTAAGAATAAGGAGACACAATACCTGTTTCCGTATTTAAATCCCTTTCGCGCTGTGAAATGGGGAAACAGGTATTGTGTCTCCAAAGGACTTATAAGATGAGAAGAAGCGGGTTGATGTTCGTCGCGGTTTTATTGATAGAAACATTCCTGTCCACGGCGGACGGGGCCCCGGGCTTTGCCCGGGGGGCCACTTCCGCCGCGAAGGCTCGTCCCTTGACGGCCGCAGACCCGGCTTCGCCCGAAGCCGGACAGCCTCACCTCAGGCCGACGCTCGCGCCCCTTCTCTGGACGCAGGGCCAGCCGGCCGAAACCATTCGCGCCGTCGTCCGCGAGATCGCCGAAAGCGGCAACACGGGATTCGTCTGGGAATCCCGGCCGCATCCGGATTATCTCGGCCCGAAATGGTGGGCCGATTTGAAGGTCGCCGTCGATGAAGCCCGCCTCCGGGGCCTGGACGTCTGGATTTTCGACGAATGGATGTATCCGAGCGGCATCGCCGGAGGCAAGGTCATCGCCGAGAACCCGGAATTGACGCACCACGTCCTCCGCGATCGCTCGCTCGTCGCGGACGGCCCCTCGCCCGAAAAAGAATGGGATATCCCCGGCGGCCTGGATAAATCCGAGACCGTCGTGTCCGTGACGGCCTTTACCGCGGATGCGAAGAAAGACTTCTCCTGCGCGGACCTATCCGTTCGGGCGGTCTCGCGAAATTCCGCGAAAATCAGATGGGCCGTTCCGGCCGGCCAATGGCGGATCTGCTGGGCGACGTCGTCGCCGGAATCGCCCAAAGAGGGCTGGCGCATGGACACGATGGTCGACGTCCTGAATCCGAAGACGGCCGAAACCTTCATCCGTCTCACCCACGAAGAAACCTACAAGCGTTTCGCCGCCGATTTCGGGAAAACGATCAAGGGTTTTTTCAGCGATGAGACGGGGTTCCGCAACATCACATCCTACGAGAGCCTGCCGGGGAAGCCCGGCATGCCCATGCCCTGGTCGCCCGTGTTCCTCGACTATTTCCGCAAGGCCAAAGGCTATGATCCCCGGCCGTGGCTCGCCGCGCTGTGGTACGACCTGGCCGCGCGCGGACGGGAGGTTCGATTCGATCTCATGGACGCCTACGCGACGGCCTTCGCGGAGGCGTTCTTCAAGCCGCAGCAGGATTGGTGCCGCTGCCACGGCGTTCGTTTGATCGGCCATCTCGTGGAGGACAACGGAGCCGACTGCCAGCTCGGATACGGGCCCGGCCACTGGTTCCGGGCCATGCGCTATTTCGATATGCCCGGGATCGATATCGTCGGCTATCAGGTCACGCCCGGGCTCGACGCGGGCACGAACCGCTGGGTTCCCGATTCCGGCCCGGACTGGGACCAGGAGTTCTTTCAATTCGGCCTGCCGGCGATGGCCCGCGGCGCGGCCTTGATCAAGGGCTCGCCGGAGATCTTCTCCGAAGCCTTCGGGGCCTACGGCTGGAGCGAAGGCCTGCGGATGGTGAAGTGGATCGGCGACTGGCATTTCGTCAACGGGATCGGCGTCATCTCGCCGCACGCGACGACCATGAAATTTCATGATCCCGACTGCCCGCCCCATTTCAACCGGACGAGCGGCAATCCCCAATGGCGCTATTATGCGGCCTGGGCGGAGTATGCCAAGCGGGTCCAGGCCGTTCTCCTGGAAAGCGCCCCGATCTATGACGCGGCGGTGCTATATACCGCCGAATCCTATTGGATGGGTCCGGCCCAAGGCGTGGCGCCCGTGGTCCGGGCGCTCGAAAACCGCCAGATATCGACCGCCGTCTTGCCGTATGAGACCTGGGCCGGCGACGGCGCGATCGCGGACGGCCGGTGGGATTATCAAGGGCAAGCGTTCCCGCTGATCGTCCTTCCCTCGGTTCGCGATATTCCGGCCAAGGCGATCTCCCGGCTTGCCGATTTCGCCGAGCGGGGAGGGCGGGTGATCGTCGTCGACCGCTGGCCGCAAAGGTCCGTAGACGGCCGCGCGGACGGCGACGTTCTTCATGCTGTCGAGCGGCTGAAACGGGCACCGGGAGCTTCTTTGTGCGCCCTCCCCGAGATTGGAGAAGTCGCGGCCGGGATCGCGGCTGTCGTCTTTCGCCCCGGGAATCAAAACCTAATGCTCTCGCGGCGAAAAGCGAAAGACGGGGAGTGGATCATCATCCACAACCGGTCGCTGGACGCGGCCGCCGTCGGCAGATTGGTTGTTCATGGGAGGCGCGGCGAGATCGCCCGCTTCGACGCGGAGCAGGGAACGTATTTCACCGTTCCTTTCGCGCCTGACAAGGATGGTCTCGAGGCGACGCTTAATATGCCGCCCGGAGCGCTGTGGTGTTTGCGACTGGGAGCGCGGGTTCCCGAGACCACGACTGCCGTCGATTTTCAATATCGGGAAGATTTCAAGACAGAATGGGATGTGACCGAACTCGATGATCGGGGATTGAAAGCCGGACCTGCCGTTCATGTGAAAAAGCTCGAGGACTGGAAGAGATGGAAGAACCGGTCCGACTTTTCGGGAACGCTGAGATACCGCGCCTCAATGGACCTGGCGGGGTCGAACGGCGCCCTCGCCCTGGACGCCGGCCGCGTCGGTGAAATTGCCGAGCTCTTCGTCGACGGCCGTTCGGCCGGCGTGCGGCTGGCTCCACCCTACGTCTGGGATATTACGGCGCTCGTCCGGCCCGGGAGGGCGACGATCGAGATCGACGTGACGAACACGGCCCGCTTGCGCTGGAGCGATCCTTTTTCCCATGGGGAAACCGAAAGCGGTTTGCTGGGCCCGGTTTCACTCCGGAAAGCGACTCGCTAGGAGGCGATGCGGCCCGATCTTTCGTCTTGGAACTTCCCCGCCGCGCCTGTCCCTTTTTCTAATCGATGGCCTGAACGTGCGGTGGACCTTGTCTCCCCGCATTCGTCAGCAGCGTCGCCAGCAAATGCGCATCCGTGATTCTCGTCAGGCGATATATGGTCGCCCTCGTTTTGTTTTCCGCCAGATCGGGATTGATGAACTTCCAGACGATCTTTCCTTCCTTTGTGATTTCAAAAACCCGCCCTTCGCTCGTCTCCGTGATCAAGGTATTCCCGTTCTGGAATCGTTGGGCGGCCCCTCCCCAGCTCGAATAGAACGATCCCGGCTTCGAGGAATGGTATTCCCAGACGATGTCCTTTCTCAGAGGATCGATCTCAAGGATCCGGGAATATTCCCTCCCCGTGCCGTTGTCAAAAACGAGGATATGTCCGTTTTTCAATAACGTCGGGTCGTGCTGTCCCTCCAGGATGCCGGGGCCCCAGGCCCATCGGACCTCTTCCTTGTCGATGTCGACGATGGCGATCAGGTCCAAATTATTCGCGGAAATCAGGAGGTTCCCCTTTTGGCACACACCTTCGATATCCTGGTCTATGACCGTGATCGTATTCGCATGGAATATGTCGAAAGGCGTCATGCGTTTCAGGAGGGGACGATGCGTCAGTTTTTGTTTCAAGGCCCGCCATAGCCAATCCCGGGGATTGATGATTTGAGCGTATATTTTCGCGACGGACCGGAGCGAAATATGGTCTTTCAACAGAGGATACAAGGAAATCGTCTTCTTGATCGTTCCGTCGCCGGACATGACGACGATATCGTCGTTAATGATGGGGACCGGAAGAGAGAATGAGGTCACGACCTCTTCGGAGCTCACCAGCGTATAGATGTCCTTGTTTTCGGCGATGGCGATCTCGTGGTGCGCTCGCATTTTCCGTTGCCAGAGGATATGGGAATCCCAATCCAGTCTCATGAGCATGGCGTCCTCGACGCAGACGAGCAGGTCGCCGTTGTCGCAGGCCACGACATAGTGCCAGTCTTGAGGCGAATCTTTGGGACGCCAGACATGAAGGATGTTCCCCGACATGTCCAGCAGATACGCTCCCGCCTTATAATAGGAATTGTAGAGATTGAGGCCCGGCGCGCATAAATTCCGGCGATACGTGACAACGCCTTCCGTGATTTGATTCTCTTCATCGTCGACATGAGAAAGATACGGCAGGGATTGGATGACCTCGGATTGCAAGGGCTGATCGGAGGGCGGGGGCGACGGCGCTGACTCAGGAGAGGACACGGTCATTATCAATGACAGCGCAATGACCAGCCCCGTCGAAGAAAGCGTGAATAATCTCCGGCCTAGGGGCGTTTTCAATAGGCTCCTTCCGATGAAAACTACGAGGAAAAGGATTCCGAGGGCGATCGCTATTTCCGTTTCTTTCAAGACATAAGCGGTGATGAGAAGCGTCCATAAGGACAAAGTGACGCGGTCATGTCGGACCGCTTTGAAAAGGACGATGATCATGACCAGAAAGGCTAACTGAAAATAGATGATGAAAAAGAAAGCGTCGGCGACGCGGCCGATGAGACCTCCCGCACAGAATAAGACAATGAAGGCGATCAGAGAATCCTTCAACCCCTTTTTTCTCAGTGCGTCGCCGGCCACGGCCTTTTGTCGAAAATCCTTCTGTCTGTTGAACATTCCTCCGCTCATTATCGGTCTTCAGCCGCGTCCTGACCCGGGCGAGGTGGAAAACCGCTTCCTTCAAGCTCGTTGCGAACCCACCCTCATGAATTTAGACAAGAAAATAGATGATTGCTTGGATCATTCGGCCCGGATATTAAAACTTCAGTGGGGATGAGAGTGTTTCAAGATATGCGGTTTTTCGAGTCCGTGGGCGAGCATGAGTTCTTCATCCGAGAGAATTTTCAAGGTTGGTCCGTCGGCCACGATCTTGCCCTCATCTATGACCACAGTTCTCTCGCACAACTCCGCGACAAGCTCCAAGTCATGGGTCGCGATAATCTTGGTCGATGGGACGGATCGAAGCCAGGTTTTGAGTTGCCGTTTTCCTCTTGGGTCGAGACCCCGCGTCGGCTCGTCGAGGGCGAGAATTTTCGGCCGACAGGCCAAAATCCCGGCTAAACAAACATGCTGCTTCTCCCCGCTGCTGAGATGATGGGGCGATCTCTTTTCAAAATCCCGGAGGCCGACTTCCATCAAAACCTGCCGAACGAGATCTTTAACGTCTTTTTCCGATACCCCGAATTGCAGGGGGCCGAATGCGACATCTTCATACACCGTCGGGCAGAAGATCTGGTCATCGGGATCTTGAAACAACAATCCGACATCGCGCCGAATGCGCGGTCCGTTCGATTTGGTGACCGGGAGCCCATGGATGAACACCGAGGGGCGGCCCTTGAAGCCTTCCGGCAAGAGGCCGTTCAAGTGCAAGAGGAGGGTCGATTTGCCGGCGCCGTTGGGCCCGATCAATCCCACGTTTTCTCCTTCTTCAATCGTCAGGGATATGCCCTGAAGCGCCCGATGGTCATCCGCGTATTGGAAATGGAGATCTATGATCTCAACGGCTGTCGTCATGACTTCCATCCTCTCGCGGACATCGCCGCGAATATCCGTTCCGCGCGCTCCGTGGAGCGCAGGAACAATTGACCTATCATCATCGAAAGAGAACGCCAGGAGCGCGCGTTCTCTTTCTTATTTTTGAACGTCCGGCTCAGCCGCGCCCGTTTCATCCGTTGCATCTCATCGACAAGGACGAAGACGTATCGGTACATCAGGGCCATCATGGTCAGAAACACCGGCGGCGTATGAAGACGCCGGAAGACGCCCAGCAATTCCGTGAAAGGCGTCGTATTCGATAAAACGATGATGGTCACGAGACTTAAGGTGCTTTTCACGACAATCGTGGAGAATTTCAAAAAGCCGCCCGGCTGCAAGAGCGCCAGCACGGCGACAGCGACGATAAAAGGCTCGAAGATGAGGATCCGGCGAACCATGAAACTCAAGGGGATACGGCTCAGCGCGATGGCGCCGAGAAGGACGACAGCCGTGAACAGAAAAGGATATAGGGCTGTGATCGGAGGAAGGACGATGATGAAAATCGCGCCAAGCGCGAGCCCCATTTTCAAGGCCGCCGGAAGGCGATGGATCGGGCTGTCGATTCGGCTGTATCGGTCCAAAAAGTCATGGCGCATGGTCTTCTCGATTCGAAAAAGCGATTAAGAAAAATGATCTTTCGACGGCGGACGGGGCTCCGGGCTTTGCCCGGGGGTCCACTTCCGCCGCGAAGGCTCGTCCCTTGATTTCCGAAAAAGGATCTTGGCCAGGACCAGGGAAACCACAAAGATGAGAATGGCGCCGATGACTCCGGCCAGGGCCGTGGCCAAGGGGAGAGAGCCGATGCCCGGAACACGATATTCCGGAATCGGAGAGGGAACCATGGGCCGGGCCAGGGCTTTTGTGTCGAACCCGAGCGTCGCGGCGACCTTCTCCAATCCGTCGGGCCAGCGGGAGGCAAAGGGCAGGACGAACAGGACTAATCCCAGCAGCATTAAAGAACCGTAGATCAACACCCCCGTCAACGGCCGAGCCTCGCGCTTGTCGCCGGACATGTCTTTGAAAGGCCGGAGATCGGGGCGCGCTTTATAGATCGAGGCCAGAACAAACGTCGTGATGAGCGCTTCGCCGATGCCGATCAACATGTGAATTCCCGTCATGGCCGGGAAGCCGATAGACCAGCGGGCCGTCCCGGACCAGGCCAATTCCCCGACGCAACATACGGAGGCCAGCACCGTCGAGGTCCAGGCGGCGAACGCCACGGCCGCGTATTTTCCATAATCCGCTTTTATCCACCCGGAGATTAGGCGATACAGAGAATATCCTGCCACGGGCGCGATAATGCCCATATTGAAGATATTGGCGCCCAGAGCGAGGACACCGCCGTCCGCGAACAGGAAGCATTGCACGATCAAAACCACGGACATCACCAGGATTCCCTCGCTCGGACCGAGCAGAACCGCGACGAGAACCGCGCCCAGGAGATGCCCCGAAGTCCCGGCGATGACGGGGAAATTGATCATCTGGGCGACGAAGATAAAGGCGGCCGCCAGCCCCATCAAAGGCACTTTCCTGGGGGACATTTGAGTCTTGAGAACTTTCAGGGCCCGCCCTATTCCTATAAGGGAAAATAGGGATGTCGCAACGATCGTTTTCGTGTCCAGGAAACCGTCCGGTATGTGCATGAGACTATTTTATGGCGAGCATTATCGCGAACATCGCATTATAAGAGATAACTTGTTCATATTCAAGGCGATGAATGTCGATCCTCGCCCGCAGGTCGGGTGACGAATATGCTGACCGGGCCGAGGTTCTAAAGAATGCGAACAGTCAGCAGCATTATAGGGATTGATTTTTTTAGGAGAAATGGAAAAACAGATAACGGAGAAATGGGCGATACAGGATTTGAACCTGTGACTTCTACCGTGTGTAATGAGACCGGCAAAAATCCAAGACGCAGAAAATGAAAGAATTGTAATAATATCAAAGAAATTTCCAGGGTTTCCCTTTTCGATGGAGTTTGATTCTTTTATATGCTTTTAGCTATTCCTGATGAATTTTGGGCACAAATTGGGCACAAATATTTTGAGACTAAATAGGACATTCTTGTTGTGGGATGAAATCCGGCCCGGCTGCGTCTACAGAGGTGCGCAACTTCGGAGCCATAAAAGGCTTCCTCAGCTAGTTGTGCGTCTCGTAAATTTCTTGGTTAAATGGCAGGCGAGAGGGACGCACAACATCCGGGGGAGTTTGAGGGGGAATGGATTGGTTCCCCCTCAGGGGGTCAGCGAAGCGCCGAGGGGGGAGC
>JBEKTZ010000008.1:0-180059 GCA_049515535.1 Candidatus Aminicenantales bacterium
CTCGGGCTTAATAAGTTTTATGGCGACTTCCTCGTTCAGTTTTTTATCCACCGCCCGATAGACCTTGCCCATCCCGCCTTTGCCCAGCTCTTCGATGATCTGATAGCGGCCGGCGAAGGTCGAGCCGGTGGTTAGTTCTTTGATGGGAGTTTGGATTGTTTCTGTGAATTCTGGACGGATGTCTTTGGAAGGAGGAAGTGGAGTTGCGCACTTTTTGCAAAATTGGGAATCAGAAGTGTTCTCAGTATTGCATTTGGAGCACTTGACGGCCACTTCTGACTCCTTCCCTTGGGTGGTTTAAGAGTATCAAAGAATCGAGAGAGCGTCAATTCGCTTTGGCCCTCCTGCCGCCGCCCGCCGCTCTTCCCGTCTTTCCCCGAGACGGCTTGCCCGGGATGTCCTGAAACTTCATCTATAAATCAATATTCAGCTGTCAGCCGCCTTCGCCGCTTTTCTCTTCCCCCCGACGACTTGCCCGGGATATTCTGAAATCATATCCAGAAATCAAAATCAGCCGCCTGGCGCCATTCCGGTTTTTCCCTTCGACGACTTGCCCGGGATGTTCTGAAACTAGCTCAAGAAATCGATAATCAGCCGCCGGCTCCGCTCTACTCCCCCGACACGCGTGTCCTATTCGAATAACCTAAATATAAAGACTATTGTTCTAATTGACTGCCTTCGGCCTTATCTCGTATTTATCCCTTTCTCCAGCTTTTCGCAAAGCTCGATATTCTAATTCGCAGATTGCACATTTTCCGAAATAAATTCCCGATTCATCATAATCCTCAAGCGGCATCGGTAACTCGCAAGTGGGACATAGAAGAACGATTATTCTTTGAGAATATATCTTGGCCATGAGATTTATTCCCGTTTTATCAAACACATAATAGGCAGAAATCGATATTCAGCCGCCCGGCGCCGCGCTCTCTTTTTCCCCTCCTCCTCCTTTCCCTGCGCGTCCTGAAATAATATCCAGAAATATATAATCAGACGCCCTCGCTGTTCTCTTGCCCCTCGACGACTTGCCCTGGGTTGTTTTCGTTAAAGTGCGAGAGGATGGGGGTGTGGCAATGACTGTGTCCCCGAAGATCTCGTTTTTAGTCGCCCTTAGGAGCTCTATCAGCTGATATTATCTGATCAAATCATCCCGTTCCCTTAGGTGGTACTTATCTCAATTTTAATATTATTCCTCTCAAGATATGCAATAATTTCCGGGCCTCGAATTGCGTATGCGTAGGCAGCAACATTGCCTCCGCTAGTAAGAATACTCCCATGATTCATACCGATTACGAAACCATTAACGTCAAAAACAGGAGCGCCGCTTAGCCCTGGATACGATAACATATTGATCTCATAATGCGTTAACTCCGCTGATTCCCGATCAAATTCTGGCTTCATATCATTGGCACTTATAAATCCGGTTGCCAATCTTTTAGTAATAGTTAGACTTCCTCCTCCTGGGCGTAGTATAGGCTGATGTGGAATTGGAAATCCCACAGAAGCGACGGCAGCTCCAATTTCCAAAACAGCAGGCTTAGCAAAAGTCGCAGGCACGATATCAACGGCTTCTTTAGAAACCTCAAAAACTGAAATATCTAGGCTTTTTTCTATGAATCTAATGCCAACGCCAGCGACACCTGCTTTGCTTTCAGGCATAAATGCTGCTAAAGCCAAATGCTTTTCATCATAAGGAATGCCGTTTTCATTGCAAACCACATGGGCATTTGTGATTAAAAGCGGATTAGGCTTCCCTTTTATCGAAAAAGAGGTGCCGATTGTCCGCCAGTATTTAGGCTGTGTTCCGGACTTAGGCGTTTCTAATATAACAGCATGAACTGAATATGAGATTTTTTTATAAGCGGTCCGCCACATCTCATTAGCTCTCCTCTATGGCATAATAATAAAAAACTCCTTTAACATCAATTCTACTATTGTGTATCAAAAGGGAATCGTAGAATAGGGAAGAATGTGATTCGACCAATCCAGGCCCCAAAACGCTTCTTCTTCGCGGAGAAAGAAGGGCAAGGTTTCCTACCGGTATGGTGTCTCGGTCCATCGAAAAATCACTCTTTATGGTCATTGAAATTTTTCCCTTCCCGTTATCAGGCCGCTTCCACTTTATCCTGTCTTCCCTCCTAATCCCCTCCTTCCCCCCCTCCTCCTCGCCCTGAGTGTTCTGAAGCCACGTATTTAAATCGATAATCAGCCGCCCGGCGCCGTTTTCCCCCCTCCTCCACTATTCTCTCGTCCGCATTAATAATCCGTCCCTCAGTTCACTCCCAGATCGCCTTATAGACAACGAGCTCCTTGTATCCGCTGTCCGAATTGTTCAGCGAATAGATCCTCCCCATCATGGCCACAGCCGTCCGGGGGTGGTAAGGATCCGAATTCCCGAGACTCGTCCGTCCGATGAACGCCCCCGCCTTATCGAAGATGTCGTACGTGAATTCGCCCGGCTTGGCCCCTGGCTCCCGCGTCATGACGAAGAGCCGCCCCTCGTCGTCGGTGAACATATATCTAAACGGCGGCCAGCTCTTCGCGAACTGGTATTTACTCTTCCAGGGATCGCCATCCCGGAAGCGAGCGAGATAAACCGTTTTAAATTTCTCATCGATATTCACGGGCGTATAGGCCTTCCGAATTTTGCGGACGATTCTGCCGGTTCGATCGCGAACTTCGATCTCATAGCCCCGTCGCGAGTCTCCGATAAAGATCCGGTCCTTGGAAGCTCCGATGATGTAGGTCGCCTCGCCGACCACGATCTTTTCAGCGCGCAACGCGTTGGGGAATTTGTATAGCAAGATCTCGTTCATCGACGCGAACGTACTATCGCAAAGGGCAACATGGTCGATCAGGTTGTTCGGATCGCTGAATTGGTCTTGCCAGTGGACAAGATACGTACCGTCATCGAATCTGGCCTCGATCTCGAGAACATTTGGAAGGGGCGTCTCACGAAGGAACTTGCCGTCGCGGCTATAGACGAGGAACTTCCGTTTCGATGGATCCTTGGCTATGATCTCCCCGTCGCCGACGGCCATCACGATCCCGCCCCATTCGATCTCCCCGGGACCCTGCCCGTATCGGCAGAAGGAGCCGAGGAATTTGCCGTTCCCATCGAATTTGTAGATATAGTCCCCTTTGACGTGCCATTGGATCACGTAGATCATTCCGTCCGAATCAATATCGAATGTCTCGATGTCGGTCAATCCGATCTTCAGGAGCTCGCTGTTCTCCAGGTCAATCGAGAATTGCTTTTCCAATCTCAGCCGGCCGGATTCGCCCTTGATTTGATACGGTTCGAGATGGTTGAAGACGACCTCCACCCCGTTCTCCAGGGTCTTTTCCACGCGGTCGCGATTCGAGCCGCAGCCGACTAAAAGCATAATTGCGCCCAATGCGAAGCATAGCTTTTTCATACCGCCTCCTCCGCTTAAGCTAAATATATCCCATATATTATATTTAAGCACGACCGCGAAACGTTGCGTTTTTTATCCTTACTCAGAGGAACGAGATCTTCTGCCGCCCGCCGCCGCTTTTCACCCTCGACGACTTGCTTGGATACTCCTAAACCATATATAGAAATCGATACGATGCCGCCGCTTTTATCAGCTCCTTTGCTTTTTCCTCCGCCTTCTCTGATCACTTCCTGGAAAATCGCCAACTTTATCAGGATTTTTCCTTATATCTCGCTGGCTCGTCAAAGAAATCAACGACAAATACTTTCGAATGAAATACGGCCGAATGAGGCACGCCCCTCGGGATGAAATACGTGTCCCCCTTCCGATATATTCTCGTTACACCTCCTATGGTTAGGCTCATCTCTCCGTCGAGGACCATTCCGAATTGGGCTCTATGGGCATGTTCCGTCACCTTTCCAATTGGCTCGATTTGCATAAAGACGATCTGTTGATCTTTGCCTTGGAAAATCCATCCTTGAAGACCTTTGAATGCGATGTCTGCTTGTGGCAAACACGTTACCATCTCGGGGTATTCGTTCATTTTTTTCCTCCGATGATTAATCCTAAAACATTTTATCCCCTTTAATTTATCGGTTGTCAAGGATTAGCAAAAAATGCGCTCTATAGTCTTCGAAAATCCGCTTTTTCCCCTTTCTTCGACTTGCCCTAGGTGTCCTGAAATTATATCCAGAAATCGATATTCAACCGCCAGCGCCGCTCTCCTGCCCCGAGACGACTTGCCCTGCGTGTCCTGAATCCACGTCTAGAAAACGATAATTAGCCGCCGGCGCTGCTCTCTTTTCCTCGACGACTTGCCCACGACGTTCTGAAGCCACCTCTTGAAAATGAGATTATGCCGCCCGCGACTTTCTTCTCCTTTCCTCCCACCCCTCGACGACTTGCCCTTGCTTTTCTTGCTAAAAAATGACTTGGCGATCGTTGACTTTAGGGAAGGCCTGGCTTGATCTAAAGGAGTGTCAGGCATCTGACCGAATAGACGTCGTACTGTATCAGGGATTGAAGCCATGGATTCGTTCTTTGTGATAAAATATTTCTAGCTCTCTTTAGCCGGCTGGGGAGAGTCCTATCATCAACCCCCCTTTAGCAAACAGCCGGCCTTGCCTAATCGCCAATTCTTTGTGCAAATAGCCAGAAATATAGAAAGATCAACGTATTGAGAGAAGAAGCCGCTCATTTATCAACAAGCTTATTAACAAATACTGTGGATATCTCTTTTCATGTTTTCTTTTTAACTTCGTCAGCCTCCCCCCCTCCTCCTTGCCCGTAAAAACTTTAAACCACGTCCTGAAATCAGCCGCCGGCGCCGCTTTTTTCTCCGCACTACCCGGATGTTATTAATATTTCATAGATAGGTTATTGCTCATCCGTTTGTTCCGATGGCTTCTGTCTTTTTTCTCCGCTTATGGCCTGAGCCGATGCTATGCCTTATTATATTTTTTCAGTATCGGTTTATTTCTTTTACAATTAAACTTTCATGATAATTCTGCTGGGGATTTAAAGATATCAAAGAGATAATTCTGACTACGGTTTAGCTAGCCCAATAATTATCGAAGCAAGATCTACCACCAAGCTAACCGGCTTTCCGTATTTTTTTAAAACTGCGTCTATTTTTACTTTTCTCGCTTCACGAGCAATATTCTTTATATCTTCACTTTCTAAGAGGTCTACGATATTCTTGAACACCTTCCATCTTTCATCAGTTGTTGAAATCTTTCCTAAAATAATTTTAAAAAGGTAGTTATATTCAAGAAAAACCGATTTTTGCGTTTTCCTTTTTAATATTTCATCTGGATTCATATTTGTAATGACAAGAATGGGCATCTCATTTTTATCTTTAATTTCAAACAAGTCTTTTGCTTGATTATAAGTAAACTTATCCGGTAAAAATACGGCAACCTTATCCTTTCCTAGTTGATCTCCGATTACCTTCATATTCTTCGTAAATAATTCGTAATCTGGTCCATATTCTTCAATAATAATAAATAAATAGCTCTTATATTTTTGGACATTATAAATATCGCACACATACCATGACATTTATTTCCTCTCCTTTTTTGAACAGAACGAAATCAATAATCTCAAATTAATAGTTGTTATATTAGCATCACTCCGTTTATTGAACCTTTAATGGTATTTCTGCTTAATAATAACATTTTTATTTTATTATGTGTCAAGCTCTTGTGCGTTTTCACCGATTCCTAAGATTGTAAGTCTTTTATCCCTTCTCTCTTTTCTGACCCGGCCGGGATGTCCTGATTTCACTTCCAATCATCAACAATCAGCCGCCGGTGCCGCACTTACCCCCCTCCTCCTCGCCCTAAGTGTCCTGAAATCAACAATCAGCCGCCGGCGCCGCTCTTTTTTCCCTCTCCGATATGCCTTTTATGTCTGCATAATAAGCAGGAGAACGACTTTTCCTTCAATCTCATCCCGCCGGCTTTAAGAACAATCCTGGCTTGTTATAAACTTCAGGATTAGAGAAATCTTGTAATCGTCCCATTTCAAGCGGTGGCGAATATATATGGATGCGAATACCTAAAGTTTTCTTGATGTCGGCGCGAATTCGATGTTATATTTGATTCTCGATTGTCCGCCGAGATTTTAAATTCAGAGGAAGGGGACACAAGATATGACGAAATTTATTTTCTCCTTATCAAAATGTATATCCTGCAAGTCGTAATCCACAACTTCCGTGGGATTAAAGAGCTGGACTGGACGCCTTCTGGGCGCCTTGCCTGCCTCGTCGGGCCGGGTGACTCGATGAAAACGACAGTCCTCGACGCGATAGAGTACACGTTGTCACCGAACTGGAACATTCAGTTCTCAGACGTTGACTTCTACAATACAGTCATTTCGAATCCTATAGAGATATCGGTTACTGTCGGCGACCTCCCTGGCGACCTATTAACAGAAGACAAGTTTGGGCTCTACAAGAGGGGATGGCGTCAGGGAAGTGGGCTTTCAGATGAGCCGCGCGAAGATGAGGGAGCGTGTGAGGCGGTCCTCACAATCGTCCTGCACGTTGACTCAAATCTAGAGCCTGAGTGGAACGTCGTAACAGACAGAGACCCTGAGGGAAAACTCATCTCGTGGCGCGACCGGGCTCGGCTCGGGATGGTGCGGTTGGGCGCGGAGATAGACAGGGAGTTCTCCTGGAATCGACTGTCCAGTCTCACAAAGATGACGAGTGACTCCGGCGAGACCACAGCAATCATTGCCGAGGCACACAGGAAGCTTCGCGATGCGGTAAAATCCCAGAACATGGACAAGCTACTAGAGGCGGCGAAGAATGTAGAAAAAGCGGCAAAGCGGCTTGGATTCACCCCGACTACGGAATTCGTACCTAGGCTCGAGTCAAGGCTCGTGAGCTTGGGCATGGGAGCATTAAGCCTTCATGACGGCGAGATACCACTCGCATCTGCAGGTCTAGGTAGCCGTAGGCTCGTCGCTCTGGCCATCCAGAGAGCCGCCATTCTCAACGGAGCGATCGTCCTAATCGACGAGGTGGAGTACGGACTTGAGCCTCACAGGATACGGAGGTTGCTCCGCTCTCTTAAACGTGGTCTCCAGTCCGTCACGGCCACAACTGAGCAGGAAGAACCCGCGCTTGGGCAGGTCATCATGACGACCCATTCGCCTACCCCGGTCCTGGAACTCGATGCGACAGACGTTAATGTGGTTAGAGTTTCTCCATATGGCAAGATCGACATCCATGACGTTCCCGGTGACCTACAGGGCACACTGAAGTACGCCCCCTACGCGCTACTCGGTCGCAAGGTTATAGTATGTGAAGGCGAGACGGAAGTCGGCCTATGCTGGGGTCTCGAGGAGTTCTGGCAGTCAAGAAACGGTAATGAATCGATAGCCTGTAGGGGCGTCGTAGTCGCTAACGGCGGCGGCGAAAATGCGGCCGCCCGCGCCAAGGCGCTGCGAGACTTGGGGTACGAAGTGGCCCTACTCGCTGACGCAGACAAGACTATCAACCCCGACGAGGATGCACTCCGAACGTCAGGCGTCAATGTTGTTAGGTGGGATGGCAATGCATCGACCGAAGAGCGTGTCGTGCTCGACGTGCTATTCTATGAGCTCAAGGGACTCTTGAAGCAAGTGATCGGCAGTCGAGGTGAGATAAGCGTAGCTGACTCCATTGCCGCTCAGGGTATCGCTAAGCCAATCGCCGCCGCGAGCGACCTCGATAGCTGGTTGGCTGTAGGGGACTGCACTGAGGATCGCCTACGCAAGGCTATTGGCAGGGCTGCGAAGAAGAAGGACGCGGAGTGGTTCAAGTCCATAGGAGGTGGAAGGATGCTTGCGGCAGCGGTCGTAGATTCCTTTTCAAGCATTGGGTCCACGGATACGGCAAAAAAGCTGGAAATCCTTGAGCACTGGTGTTATGACGGATGACTTGGCCGCAGCATTCGCCGGCTCCTGCCGAGGAATCGTGGTTGCCGCGGCGGGTTGCGGGAAGACGGAGCTAATCGCGCAAGCAGTCGCCAAGTACGCGAACGGAAGACAACTTGTCCTGACACACACCCACGCGGGCGTCAGGGCGCTTCGCGACCGCTTACGGCGGCTTGGCGCGGACCCGGGGACATTCCGCGTGGACACGATAGCCGGCTTCGCCCTTAGATACGCATCGGCGTTCCCCCGGATTAGTAACTGCCAGGTCACAAGACCGAAAACGGAAGAAGACTATCTGCAGGTGTACGATGCCTGTGCCCGTGCTCTCAGCAACCGACACGTGCGGGACACGGTGTGCAATACGTACACCGGTACCTACATTGACGAGTATCAAGACTGTACCATACGCCACCACGCGATAGTGAAGGCACTGGCAGATTTCCTGCCCTGCAGGGCGGTGGGCGATCCTATGCAGGGAATATTTGATTTTGCCGACGATCCCCTTGCAGACTGGAATCAGGATGTACTTGGCTATTTTGTATGCTTAGGCGAATTAACCACACCTTTCCGGTGGACGAAGACCAACCCGGCACTTGGGGAATGGCTCGGTGGAGTCCGAGATAAGCTCGTCTCCGGTTGCTCGATTGACCTCGATGGCTATTGGAAGCAGTTACCTGATACTCGAACAAGGATTGCGGCACAGGTCGCGGAGTGTAAGAGAGCCCTTAGCCTTAAAGATGGGGCGGTTGTTGTTATCCGCAAATGGGATAAGCAAATGTTCGCTATCGGGAAAATGCTAAAGGGAACTTTTGCGTGCATGGAGGAAGTCGAGTGTCGAGCCCTCGCTATAGTATGCGGAAGACTAGATGAAGCTATCCCAGGCCAAAGGCCGGCAATCCTGCTCGACTTCGCCAGACAGTGCATGACATCAGTGCCTGCAGCATTCAAGACGCTCGAGAATTGCCTCATTGCCGGGAAGGCCCCTTCTCCGAAGTTTCTTGCCGCCTACCCCGGACTCTGCCGCTCTCTGGCATATTCTGCGTCTACAGAGACGCCTGCCGCAATTATTTCGGTGCTTAGCGAGATTGCGATGCTGCGAGATGTCAGCTTCCATAGGAAAGAGCTTTACTTCGAGCTTCGTAATGTTGGCATCAACTTTGATCCTGACTTGGATGAGTCCTTGCAGGCAACTGCGTGGCGAATTCGGGAATCCACAAGACGCGCAGGGCGACGGCTACCCCGACTTTTAATCAGCCGGACGGTACTCATTAAGGGTTTGGAGTTCGAACATGCACTGATTCCCGATGCGGACGACTTTGATAACGCCAAGGACTTCTATGTCGCTGTCACCCGTGCTTCCAAGACTCTATGCGTTCTTTCAAACAAGAGGTATATCTCGCGCGCTAAACCAAACGCGGCCAACTTTTACGATGTTTGATAAAGCCGCCGTCGAGGGAGCGAGCAATTGAATTTCAGATCAACAAAATACACCTCGCAATATTAATAATTCCGGTTGGAGTGAGATAAAAGAAAAAAACTCTCTATTTTTTCTTCGCAGGCGTAATATTCTTCCGCGTTTTCTTAATGATTTTTTCCTTGATTTGCTTTTTTTCTGGCGCCTTCTTTCTCATTGGTTCTAGAATTGACTTTTTTGCGCGATTCTTTTTCCCTATAGCTCTTACGACTACCCTTTTCGCTCGGGTCGTCCTCTTAGCGCTGGTTCCTTTCCTGAGCGCCTTCAGCCTCAGATCTAAGTCTTTTATTAGTGCAACGTGTTCCTTCTTCGTTCTATACCATAACAATTGCATCCGCTTTTTACTTTTCTTTAGTCTTTTGAGATCGCTTCTAATTTCTTTGATCTCTTGCTTGATCTTTTCATCTTTAGGATTCGCTTTGCTTTTAATATGTTTTTTCATTATTGCCTCCGAGTTTTCCATTCTATTAATATTTCAATTTCTAAACAATATTTATTTGCACTTTTCTCAAATCCATTCGCCATCAAATTTCCCCAAAAACTTATTTTTTAATCTGGGCTTGCCTTCTGAGAATTCAAAATCCCAGAAATATCTGCCATCAAAAACTTTTCTATCGTTTGAAAGAAGCTCAATAAATTCCTTAAGCCAGATGAAATCCGACTTAGCTTCTTCTTCCTTCTTCCAGATGTCATCGGTTGAAAAAGGAGAAAATTCCATATTGGTTTCTGAATAATCAAACCTCACAACCGCAAACTCAATTGTCTTCTTTTTTAGATTAGGCCGGCGTTCTATTTTTATCTTGGTCATTATTTTTTCAAGATGGATTTCGTCATCGGAATCGTCAGAAAAGCAATAATACCAATCGCTCTCCCAAAAATACTTTTTTAATTCATCATTCGGAACAAAATCCAATATCGTTGGCATTACTATCACTCCCCCTCAAATCCCCCACATTATTTTTGCCCTTTCGTATGTCCTGAAGTCAATTGCTCCTCGCTTCATCAAACGGTGCAGTTCAAGGAGCAAGATGTCCTTGTCCTCCTCAGGCTTAAGGGCTTTAAGTTTTTGTTCAAGGTTATCCATGGAATCCGCCTCCTTTCCCAATATAGACTGTCCCTTTCCTTTAGCCAAAAAGGTGGGCGACGTTCGGCCGCCCAATCAAAGAATATTTCATATCCCCCAGTCCTCCATAGTTTTAACGAAAGTTTCTTTGCTGATAGTCCCTTTCTTTCTCAGACGATTGAGCTCGAGGAGCAATATCTCATCCTCTTGCTCTTTTGTCGGCGGTTTAAAGTCAGCCATATCTTGGTGAGTGTCGGTTTCATTCATAGTCATCATCTCCATTCGCGCTATTTCTGTTGCCGTTTCCATTCCTATTGCCATTGTTATTCCCGTTTCTCAGAAAATAGATTTTTCTATTGATGTAGCTCTCGAAAAAACTTTGGGCGTTGATCCGATTGCTTTCGTATATCCTGCATGCGACTGCTGTTATCGCGTCCACATTGCTGCTGCAGGATGTGAATCTCGCGATAATCTTCTCGGCTATTTCATATGCTCTTTGCATAACGGCTTCGTTTTTGTTCTCTATGATTTCTTGAAGTGACTCCTCTTCTTGCTCAGTTATCCCAGCTTGTTCCCAGTCACTTCCATTCCTGAAATTCTTAACAAAACTTAGTGCTTCCATAATCTCACCTCCAGCATGATTCATTCGGTCGTTCATAATTTTTCAAAGTTAGCTTCAAGGCTTGATGTGGTCTATTTCGTCTTTGAAGTTCGCTGATTTTCGTGTCAAGGAATTCATGATAAGCTTCTATTGATTGCTTGGTTCGCTTCTCGAATAACGCATCTGCGAACAGATTAAGAAACCTCAAGGGCTTATTGCGTGCAGAGATATATCTTGTCAAAATCCTTTCTGCCACGTTCAGGCATTCATAATAAATTCGGTTGTTGTTTTTATATAATCTCCGAATATTTTGATTTTCTGTCGCGACTGATGCCTGTTGCTTGAATCCGTTGCCATTCTTGGAATCCATTTCAAATGAAACCGCATTTTCCATTTTGCTTAAGTCTGTTTTCAGCTCGTCTTGTTTCATTAAACCTGCTTGGGCTTTATCCCCAAAATAGACTGTCCTGTTCTTTTGCCCTAAAAGGTGGGGGCTGTTCCGCCGATTATCGAAATAATCGCTCATATCTCCCCGCCTCCGTTTCCATTTATGCCATTTCCGTTGTTGCCATTCCCGTTTCTTAGCATCTGCACTTTTGCTCTTAGGAATTCCTGATACGCTGTCAAACTGTGTATGGCTCTTTTCTCGAATAGCCTGTCTGCTGCCTGCTGTATTTGAGGCAATGGGTTGCTGTAAGCCACGATAAATCTCTTCAGCATCTCGTGGGCATCACGCACGCACTCCTCATATATTTGGTTGTTCATTTTTCTAAGCTGTTCCTGCAGGGTATTGCTCTCCTCCTCGGTTATGTTTGTGGTCTCCCAGCCATTTCCGCTCCTGAAATTTCTCACAAAGCTTATTGCTTCCATAAACTCGCCTCCAGTACATTTCCCACTTTTGAAATCCTCGCATTTCTACATCGCAATTCTTTGATTTTAGCTTCAAGAAATTCATGGTACGCTTCTGTTGATTCCTTTGTTCGCTTCTCAAATAGCTCGTCTGCAAATACCTTTAGAAACCTCGAGGGCTTTTGGTACGACGGTAAATATCTTGTCAAAACCCTCTCAGATGTTTTCAGGCACTCTAAAAACATTCGGTTGCTTCTTATCCGCTCCCCTTCCTGAATTTCCCTGCCCCCTTGCTGTGCTATTGCCGCTTGCCCCCGATTTTCTGCTACACCAAAATCCCTTTCAAGATTTGCTTCTTCCATACCTTCCACCTCCGCTTTTTCGATCGGCTCTTGGTTGAACCGAATCTATTGAGACAATATTTGGAGCAAAGCGACCTTCGTTATTGGCGGGAGGCGGCCTTCTTATTTGAGCGAAAGACAGAATACCGCCGTCAGATATCACCATAAATAATATAGGCGGGTATCTGGATTTTGCTCCGTTAATATAAGCCGCATTTATGCGGCTGGTAATATAACGCAAGCCAGCCCTTTAGGGTGGGTTGCCTATCTTTTATTGTTCTACTCTGCAAACCTCTTCACCGTGGGTTGCCTGTATTTATCTAATTCAATTTCTTGGTTTGATCTAATGCCATAGCTGTTGTATCAAACACTTCTCTTTCATCTCGCCTTAGCGGATTGACCTGATCTTCGGTCTTGTCGCTTTGGCGGACTGTTCTTCTTCTTGGGCGCCTGAGATGGCGCTCTCTTGCTCTTTGGCTAGGCATCTCCTCGAGATCCTGCTCTCTTTCCTCTCTGGCTTGACCAGATAGTTGTTCGCGTTCTTTTGCCAAAAAACGCCTGGCCTTCCATGCCTGAAAACCCCCACCAGTTCAGTGGCCAAAATGGACAGTCTTTTTTAGAATGCTATAAAAAAGAACCCCCCTCTTTAGGGGCGGAAGCTGGCCGGATTGGGGGTTCTCGACTCATAGTCTTTCTCATTTCCTCATTTTTATTATTTCTCTTTATTTCCTTATCTTATAAGCTGGAAATAAACGGCTTTTTCTTCCCCAACGCGTTAATATCAATAAATTTAGCCCTTAGAAATAAATCGCCCCTATTTTCTACCATAAAAAGCAAAATGCGTTATAGATATGTAGGATTCTCGAGGGAAATTCTTTCTTGAAAAAGGAATAGAGAATTTACTTCTATACACAGCAAAATGAGATATATGATAAATAATTATGGAAATATGATTAATATAGAAAACCGCCTGAAAATACCCTCCCTGCCTATAACGCAAGATGCAATATATAGTAAGTTATTGCGGCGTATAGTAATAAATTGCGGAGCATAGTAAATAATTATAGAGAATAAACAACGATCGTCCTTTTGGCTGCTTTAGAGACGATGTGCCGCTTTATTCGATGCTCGGCGGCGAGCTCCTCAAGATACTTATACACCGTGATCCGGCAAACCCTATGCCCTAAAGGGACGGAGATTTTTCTCGCCACGGCGGCCGGATTCGCCATTTTAAGCTCCCGAAGCGCCGGCACTATCGCCCACTTTATGTTCTCATTCCTGGGCCTTCCGGAATGGATTTTCGGTTCAAGCTCTACTCCCATTTCTTCTCACCTAGGATCCTCGAATAGGCCTGAAATATCATTCTTCGGACGTTTTCTTCGATCCCTTTTACAGGCCAAATAACCAAAGGATTTGTCCCTTCTATTATCTGAAGAAGACCTCGTTCCTGAAGCCAACGGCAGCGTCTTGCGACAGTATCTTTGCTTATCTTCAGTCCCCTTAGCTCTCCGTGAAGAAGCCCAAGAACGAAACATTCCGGGCACTCGGATCGATAAAACTTCTCCAATATTCTCACGGAAACCAGGTCTATGCTTAAAAGAACATTCAGCCAATCGATGCTGAGGTTGGCGTCGTATGGTTGCTGACATTCCTGTTCTTTCTCAATCGTTAAGTCAATTTCCTGCTCCATTTTTCTCGCCCTATTTTTTGCTTAATAATTAGAAATCGGAATATTTAAGTATTTCGATACTCAAGCGGCGAGGTCCTTATTTTTTATCCTCTGGAGTCGAGAAAAATATTTATAGTAGGCTATCCAATATTCTTGAATGTTCTTATCTAAGCTGTTCAAACGGGAAAAAAAGGACGTGCCTGGTCAGAGAAGCCGACATTCCGATGATTATGATAGTTATGATACTTATCATAATCTTGGTCCGAGCCATAATGATGAAGAGGCGAGTCATCATTATGATAATTATGATAATCATGCCAAAACCCGGAGTAGAAGCTTGGACGATGTTTATAGCCTGCTCGAAAAACACGACGCCGAGGTCAAGGCTCTCATCAGCTCAATTCCATCACAAACGATCGAGAGTTTAAAGTCTATCCAGAAGAACTACCCCCGCCTTTTTACCTCTCTTATGCAAAAATTCGAGGAGGCGGTAAAGTCCCAAGTGGAGGATCTTATCGACAAATCAATCCTTGCGGCAGTCAAAGGCCAAGGTAAAATCTCAAGCCTTAAGCTTCTTGACGAAATTACGGTTTCTAAAAATATCTGCTCCCAATCCACGCTTTACCTGCATCTAAATAAGCTATTCAAAGAGGGAGTTCTGCTCAAACAAAGAGAAGGAAAGATCGTTTATTATTCCTTCCCGTCCCCCAGAATAGAAAAGCTCGAGCCGACAGTCGAGATATCGAACGATTACGATTACGATCAGCCATAATCGAAATCGAAAGCGTCATAATTATGAACGATTATGACCCGAATCATAATGGTCATAATGGTTGTATGGGCAGGAATTCTTATCTTTGCTTGAAACCGCTCAGGGGAGTAACATAAGAGATAATGACAACGGGAATTATCCTAGCAATTGCAATTCTTGTTATTCTTTTAGCTTCATTGGTCTTCATAAAGGTTCAGCCAGGTCGAAAACCCAGTCTTGAAGGCATTGAAGACCTTCGAGCGGCACAAGCCTACGACCGGATCAGTAAATGGCCGCAGTTTCGGGCATTAAGGCGGCTGATTGTGCGGGAACTTCGCCAGCATCGGCCAACGGGAATCCTTGCTGATATTGGCTGCGGTCCGGGGTTATTGACTATACTCATCGCCCGGAAATTTCCTCAATTGAAGGTCCTTGGGCTCGACACGGCGCAAGAGCTGATCAAAACTGCCAACAAGAATGCGTTATCTCTAGGATTCCAAGGGCGGGTCGAATTTCAAGAAGGGAATATCCGCAGCATGCCGGTGCCTGATCATACGCTGGACTTTGCCGTAAGTAGCATGTCGTTACATCACTGGTCCGAACCTGAGCGTGGCTTGGCGGAAATCCATCGCGCACTCAAACCCGGAGGGCAAGTATTGTTGTTTGATATGCGCAGGGATTCGCGGCTCTTCTTTTATATGCTAATGAAATTCGCCAGATCGATTGTCATGCCTACTGCGATGCGAAATCTCAACGAACCACTGGGATCAATACTGGCCAGCTACACCCCGATGGAAGCAAACGAAATGTTCGCTTGCTCTCCGTTTAAAACATTTATAATTAAAGACGGGTTCGCATGGATGTTCGTATGGGGGAGGAAGGAACCATCCAACTCCGGATAAATTGAACAACTGTCAACATTATCTATTTTGCGATTAAAGCGCCGGTTTCGCTCATTATTTTTGAGATAAGGGAGCTAATCCTCACAAATCATCCTAACTCAATGCTTCCCTGTCCGCCTATATTACCAGCTCAATTCTGTCCCGCGATCAGGAGCATCCGGTGAAAGCTCTTCCTCACTTTGCCCAGCATTTTGAAGAATTTCGGGTTTAGATAGTAGTAATAGTTATTTTTATACAAGGACCTGTCGTACCTCCGCCGAAATCGAATTACCTCATTCTGCTTGAGATTATGTAGGATCTTGTGCATTGTGCTCTTTGCGATTTTGTTTTCTCTTCTAAATCTGGCAATGTCTTTTCCCTCTAATACCCTCTCCCTTTTGGACATAAATAGGTCGAAAAACGAGGCTAATGTCGACTCTTCCTTATCGTTTGAGGCCAGGAATTTCGCCGCGGCCATGTCCATCTTGGCAAGTCTCACATTTCGGCTACGGATTTTTATCATGATTTTCAACTTCACGGCCATGACCGAGATTTTTCCATCAAGAAATACTTTTTTCACGAAACTTTAAATGCTTATGGTTCACGAAATCGGAAACCTCGGCTGTTTTTAATAGAATTATGGCAAATGCCCCTGATCTTATGGCAAGAGATATTCTTCCCGAAATATTTGAAATAGTTTTCAAACTTTCAATTTGTTTTAAGCCTTTTTAAAACTCACTCGATTAGCTCAGCTTGGGAAAGTTTTAAATAGTTTTCAAACCGATAAATATTTATGTCTAAACGCGGAAACGAGAAAAAAGAGAAATATCTAATGGATAAAAGAATTCTTTCAATTCTAAAAAGAGCTCCAAAAAGAGGGATTTGGATGAAAAATCTTGCCCTAAGATTAAAAATATCGAGATCACTATTAAATTACTATTTGTTCGGAATGAGAAATAATGGGAGTATAAAGGGAGGCAGAATCAGAAATATTATTGTAATCCGTAATGAGGGAAATAATCGATTCGTATATCTTAAAGATTAGGTGGGGGAACATATTTAGCTCTCCGACTGTCTTGTCTGTCTGATCAAGAAAATCGTTAACTTGCATGCCGCTTATTTTAATTTATGGCGGATAGAAAATTGAATATTCTTGAAAAGTTTCTATAAGATCACTTAGTTTATTGCAAAAATGAGAATTATTCCTGCCTTCCTTCGTCCTTCATTATGAGGCTAATATTCGCCGTCACGGCATCACTTCTCCTGGGTCCTTCGTTCCGGAGGGAGGTTGTGATACCCTTAGAAGTGGCATCGGAGGCAAATGCTCATTGCTATAGCCCTTTTCCGTGGCATTTTTTGTATTTCGTCCCACTTCCGCATGGACACGGTTCATTTCTTCCTACTTTAGCAACGCTTTTTATTGAAGTTAGTTTTTTTATAATATCCGGAGGAGCCGTAGTAACAGAAACGCCTCCGAATATCAGCCCGGCCGTAGTATTTTGTTTTTTTGAATAAGTAGGGATTAAAGACTTTAATGTTTCATGGGCGATCTGACGTATTGCAGCGCGTTCGGGTCCCTGTAAAGGGCGATTCCCATGCGCATTTTGCACTATCCATCCTAAGCCACCCTTTTTTGATATTATCGAATATGCCTCATCCAATTTTGGATCGACATGGGCACCGCCATCTTGATTTGTAGTAAATAATATAAGTTGACCTCGAGAGAACTGGCGTCTTTCTGTGTCCACGAAAACAGGATTGTTCCACCATTGATCAAAATCGATTTCTTTTAATTTTTCTGGCGTGTCGTCTAGCATAGCAATATATCGGGGAGATGAAGATTCCATGGCAATACACACTAACCCGCCATATCCCAGCAAGTTGTTTGGATCATATTTTACGGCAGAATCAATGAACATTTGATTCTTCATCCCCAACTGCCCGAGTAAAGATGTAGATTGTTTTGAATCATAAAGCAAAATGCGAAGGTCCACTGCCAGTCTCTTCGCCTCTCCCTCAAAACCGCTGTCAAAAGAAATTGCTGATTGTTTTAGAAAATGTAATTGTTCATTAAGGTGTCTAATAAGATCGTCTTTTGAAATAGGAATTTTTGGGCGTATTTTTAACATTTTACCCCATTCCCTGAGAATTTCTTGCCTCTCGGCCGTCTATATTGATGAGGCACATCCTTCGCCGTCACGGCGTCGTTTTTATGGGGGAGGCTAGCGATGACCCGGCCTTCCCCGCCTCATCCATATCGGCCAACTTCCTAAACTCTGGATCATCCCAAAGTGAAGTTAAGTCCTTCTCTGTTTTTATCAGTATTTTTATATTTTAATCCAATTCGATAGCTTTTCATTATTTTCTCAACGCAGGTGCTTACCTTCCTATCTTAGACAGACAATAAGCGATTCTGAGCAAAGCATCCGAAAAATCCGGTTTCAATTCCATAGCTTTTTTATAAGCTCCGATAGCTTCTTCGAAGCGGCCGAGCTTTTCAAGCGTAGATGCTTTATTAATCCAACCTTCTGGAGCCATCGGCTTCAGTTTGATAGCTTTGTTAAAAGCGATGAGGGCTTCCTCAAAACGGCTGAATTCTTTAAGCACTATGCCCCTGCTATACCAAGCATTTGCGTAATCCGGATCTAACTCAATAATTTCATCGTAAGCGGCGAGGGCTTCCTTAAAGCGAAGAAGCTTTTCAAGTATAAGGCCCTTGTTATACCAAACCAATGTACTATCCGGCTTCAGCTCGATGGCTTTCTCGAAAGCGGCAACAGCTTCCTCGAGGCGATTAAGCTTTTCAAGCATAACGCCCTTACTAAACCAAGCCTCTTGAAAATTCGGATCTAACTCGATAGTTTTTTCGAAAGCGGCGAGTGCTTCCTCATAACAATCCAACTTTTCGAGCATATAGCCCTTGTCAAACCAGGCCATTTTATCATCCGGCTTCAGCTCGATGGCTTTCTCGAAAGCGGCAACAGCTTCCTCAAGGCGATTAAGCTTTTCAAGCATAACGCCCTTGTTAAACCAAGCCACTTGAAAATCCGGCTTTAATTCGATAGTTTTTTCGAAAGCGGCGAGTGCTTCCTCATAGCAATCTAACTTTAAGAGCATATCGCTCTTTTTATACCAAGATACGTAATCATCCGGCTCAAGCTCGATAGCTTTTTCGTAAGCGGCAAGGGCGGGCCCAAAGCGAGCTAACTTTTCAAGTAATTGGCCTTTATTGAGCCATGCCATTCGATTTTCCGGCTTCAACTCGATGGTTTTTTCATAAGCGTTGAGGGCTTCTTCGAAACGGCTGAGCCTCTCAAGCGTATAGCCTTTGTTAATCCATGCGGCTGGATCGCCCAGCTTCAGCTCGATAGCTTTCTCAAAAGCAGCAAGGGCTTCATCGAAGAGGCTGAGATCTCTAAGTGTATAGCCCTCTAAATACCAAGCTTTTGGGTCATCCGGATTGAGCTCAATGGCTTTTTTAAAAGCGTTGAGCGCTTCCTCAAAACGGCTGAAATCTCTAAGTATCATGCCCCTGCTATACCAAGCATTTGCGTTATCCGGATCTAACTCAATAGTTTTATCGTAAGCGGCGAGGGATTCCTCGAAGCGTCCGAGGTGCCCAAGCACATAGGCTTTATTCATCCATACTACCGAATCATCCGGCTTGAGCTCGATGGCTTTGTCGTAGGCGCGAAGGGCTTCCTCCCATCGTTTAAGGAAGCCGAATGATACTCCAAGATGGTATTGTGCAATCGTCCGCGCCTCAATATCTCCAGTCCTGGCAGCAATCAGAGACATTTCCGAAAAATATGGAAGGGAATTTTCATGCCTTCCAGCCCACGTAAAAGAAACCCCGATTAGATTTAGAGCTGCGCATTTTTCGCTATCTAGAATCGAATATCGCTTAAGATAATCTGATAATACGGAAATGGCTGTTTCATAGTCGGAGTTCTTCATTGCTGCCAGAGCTTTATCGTAGACGGCTTGCTTGTCCTTCTTTTTTAGGAAGGAGACTCCGTCTTGATAAAGGTATGTATCAATCTTATCGCTCAATTCCTCGAAAAGGGCCTCGGTTCGCTTCTGGTAATTTTGGCTTCTTTTTTCTTGAACGACGAAAAGAACTACAGCGACAATGGCTGCAATTACCGCAAAAACCGCGGCGATTATCCAAGGAGAGATCATTGCCTAGTTATATGTCCTTAATTATTCCTAAAAAATCACCTGGGATACTTTTAACGAACCCTTTGTAGAATCCCCCGCGGCTTGCGTAGAAATATTTAGTCGGTCGCTCAGGTCTTTTATTGAAACGGTCGAACTGCTCTGATAAATATCTATCCTCCTCACCGTCTATATCAATGAGGCGCTACCATCGCCTTCACGGCGTCACTTCTCCCGGGGGCCAGCCGGGCGATCGGCGGCCCCGGGCGCCTCATCTTTTCTCTTCGGAAATGCTTCTCTTAACGCCTCCTTACATAATTCTACTGCCGGTAGATGCCGCAATTCGGGATGATTTTCAAGATATTTCCCAAATACATCCGCTATTTGTCCGACCGTTACGCCCGTTTCACCACTAGGTAGATCGAAAAACAAACTATTAAAACAATCAGCGACGGCTGCAGTGAATCCAAGGAAAAACGCAGCATTAGAAAAATCCAGATTCGTCTTTACTTCTTTTTTTCGTGCCAAATAATTTTCATATATTTTATTCCCGGTCATAAACTGGCCATAAACTTCAGAAAACAAAACAATCAAAGCAAAGCAGACAGAAATCAGCATAGACGTTATGCTTTTAATCTTCATAGACCCCTCCTCAATAAATGCGATCGGACGCAAATTCTTTATTAACCGGATCCCTGGGCCCTGCCTCAAAACAATTCGAACACTCTTTTGCAATCTGAACAATGCCAGACCTCAATGTTCGCTTCAGGATATTTATTCGAATTGCCGCTAGGCCCGGCAGCATAAGACGTGAACCCCTTATAAGTATTTGTGGATTGGCAATAGGGACACTTCCCATCGAAAGTTTTTTTGGAAAGCCGCTCGATCGTTTCGTTTTCTTCCATATTTATTCCCCCTCCTCAATCGTTATCTTCTCCACCCTGCAGTACTCCGGCCGCTGATCGAAATCCTCGTTCGTCCCGAGGTTGTAGAATCGGCAGAAGTAAAGAAACCGGCGCTTCTCCCCGAACGGGCAGGTCGGGCAATTCTCAGGGACAATGATTCGATCAACCATAGGTAATTTCCCATGAGACCGTCGGCCTGTCTCTCCCGCCTCTTATCTTTGAAAAAAGACTTGGCCTCCACCTCTTTTTGGCGTTCCTCCATTTTTTCTACAAATCGGACATGTGAAGATCCCTGGGGTCGCTGATTCATGAAGATTAATTAATTTATTTTCAGAGTCCCAACATCCGGAACAATACGGACCGGTTTTAATCCCATCTTTCCCATTTTTATATATAGCATTATTTTCAAAATACACGGAATCTTTCGTCTTAAGCGTTTCATTCAGACGAGCGACCTCTTCCCTCAACTCCTGGTTCTCTCTTTGAGTATCGATTATTTTTTCTTGGATCTCAATGAGTTTGTTATAAAGATCAATATTTCCGGCTTTCTGTAGGGCCTTCCCTATCAATTGAACATCCGAAATAATTCCCATCCTATTCACTCCTTTTTTACATCAAGTTCCCTTTAAAACCATCTGTTCTTTTTTAGGTTTCTTAAACTTCTCTGCTTTCTTAAACGTTGCCCCCAATTGCCGGACCGGGGGCATGTCAATGGCCTTGACAGCCAGGATCTCGGCAACCGTGAGTAACTGGAGCTTCGGGTGCTTCGTCCCCCAGGCCCTATGTTCATAAAATCCAGCGGTCACCGCTTCTGTCTGCATCGGCTTAGTCGGCTCATCCATAGAAATAAGGGCCCCGATTGCGGCCTTCTCACGCTCGACAACGCCTCGGAGATCTCGGATATCAGTGGCTTTTAGATTGCCGCCCTTTACGGAGATGATGACGGTCTCAAATTCTCCGGGTTTTTCTCCTTGGAAGATGATCTTCCCGTCAATCCCCTTGTCAGCCCCTTTCTTCCGCTCGACAGGACGAGCCCCGACAAGGCCAAGTGCCCAGTATTGGAATTGATAGGGATCTGATTCAGCGAGCGCGGCCGCGTCCGGGACAGAAACGGGCTCTCCAATGACTTGGTATTTCGCTTGATCCCCGAAAGCATCCTTAAGCCTAGTTTTCATTAGGGTGATCGCCAGGTGCGTGATATCAATTCCGATCCATTTTCTTTGGAGCTTTTGAGAAGCAGCGATAGTCGTTCCGCATCCACAGAACGGATCAAGCACTATATCATCCTTATTTGAGCTCGCTTTTATTATTCGGCCCAGCAAGCCCTCAGGCTTCTGCGTCTGGTAGCCCAATCTTTCCCGATCTCGCGTGGAGAGCCAGCGAGCATCCTCGTCAATCCCTTCTTCAGTACCAAAAACAGTTCCATTCGTATAGGGCTGGAACGCCCAAATATCCGATAATAACTGCCCATCATCTTTTTTTAAACGCCGCTCATACATTGGCCATGCTTGTCCAGGATCTATCTTTATGAACCCAAGTTCAAAAAGTCTATCCAACTTTTGATGCTGAGATAGACCTGACATGTCTTCATCAATATCATCTAATAAGGCTCCGGGGAGTGCCCAGTGCCTGTTTTTCGCGGAGGGATCGATTCCACGCCACGTTTTCCCGGATTCCCCTCCGCGCAATCCCGCCCCGGTAAGGACGTTCCCATAATATGCAGTTTTGTATCCAGAATCGTCCTTAACAAAATTCTCTTCAACGTGGCCTTTCATATAAGGGCGTTTAGGATAATTCCACGTAAAGTTCCCCGTTCTCGTATAGAAAAGAATTACGTCGTGGATGGGCCCATATCTAAGCAATTTATTATGTGATCCTGTCCGTCGCCATATGATTTCATTCCTAAAATGTTCGGGTCCGAAAACCGCATCCATCAGCATCTTGAGGTAATGGCTGGCCACCGGATCACAATGAAAATAAATACTTGCCGTTGGCTTCATCACCCGCCGAAGCTCAACGAGCCTCGGTGTCATCATGACCAGGTAGGCTAGCATATCGCATGGGCCTAGAAATTTTCTGAAAGCTTGAACGCAGTCCGCTACCTTCCCGCCTTTTGTTATGAGTTCGGCGTATGTTTCTTCGCCCTCCTGGTTCCAAGTCCAGGTATCCTCGAACGCCCGGATCTGACTGGCTGCTCGGGCGCCATTCTGCTCCTTGTAGAGGATATTGTAGCTCTGGTCGCTTTTAAACGGCGGATCGAGATAGACCAGGTCTATGCTATCGTCCTTTATGTATCGCTGGAGAATGTCTAGGTTGTCGCCGTAGTAGAGGGTATTCTCGTCCATCGAAGGCCTCCCGTTTAAACCCTAGGAGGATTCTAATCCAAAGGCGTGGGCCAGGGCAACCCTCATCTTGGAGGCCTTCTCCTTTCCTCTGCTTGTCGATCTGGAACCGCAAGGATGGTCAGCGGCGGTTTTAGCTGTAGCGGAAAGGAGGGCGGCTATTCAGCCGACCCGGGCTCACCATTGCAGCAGGGGAAGAAATCTTTATGGAGATGCCCCCGCATGGCTTCCAGGCGGGCGCATGGGCAGGGCTGGGGCGCATCGGCTCAAAGCTATACCTACGCGCTATGCTATAGAGCATAGCATAGCTATATATATATTATTAATAAATATAAATATGAGCATAGCAAAGCAGGATCCACGCCTAGCTGAGCTGCGGCTTGGCTAGAGGCCATTGCAGAGCAGGGGCGAGCGCGCGCAGGCCAATAACCATTGCGTTTGGGGAACTTGGATATATGACTTTGCGCTCGCCAGACGCGTGTGAACCTAAGGAAAGCATGTATCCTCGGCCGGGCCTTCCAACGCCAGTGTATGACCTTCGAAATCTTTCTAATTGACTCGGAAAAGATTTTGAGGACGCAAATAAAGACAACATCAAATCGCTCATAGGGAGAATCGAGCAAAAAACGTTTACGCGAAGAACTGGATCGGAAGTCCCCTATCAAGAGAGCACGAAACGAGATTTCCGAATAACGATTAGAAAATTCTATAAATGGCTCCGAGGAACGGAAGAACTCCCGGAAGAGGTGAAATGGATAAAATCCAATCGCAAAAAATGCCAAAGAATCAAGCTTCCAGAAGAGATGTTTACTGAAGAAGACACAAAGAACATGATTAACGCTGCGGAGAATCCCCGCGACAAAGCCTTCATTGCCGTCCTATACGAAAGCGGTTGCAGAATCGGGGAAATGCCATTTCTTAGATTAAAGCATATAAAATTCGACCAGTATGGAGCTCAGCTATTAGGGGATGGCAAGCCCGGGTATAGAAGAATAAGAATAATTGCGTCCGCTCCATATCTCACAGAATGGATCAATAAGCTAGAAAGGCGGAAAATCCTTCATTTCTCGGGGGATTAGGTGGGGTGAGCGAGTATCCAAATCTATAACTCCATTCATAGATTTTTTGAAATATAATTCGATTTCCCCATATATAGAATCTTTACGCCAGTGTATCGGAAGGAATGTAGAGTAATCCCATAATCAGTTGGCAATCGGGGACGCATAAACGAAAAAATTGTTTGAGAATCGATTTGTGTTACTAAGATTTATTGATATAGTGAGCTCTGAGAAAATCTTAGAAATCATTCAATGTAAAGATGAAATATGATTCATTAAATCGATTCGTAATTCGATAATATATGCTTTGCTAAGAAGCGGCAAGGTCTTAAAAATCTCACTTCAGAAGAGGCACATTGAGTGGGGGCGGATCAAAATAACTAAGCAACAACGATCTTGATACTATTCAGATTTAAGTAAGAATCCTTAATCTCTTTCAAATACCATTCAGCATTCTCCTTTGCTCTCTCGGGCATATAGTGGTCAGTAAGCGTTCTAATTGCCGCTAGGCCAAAAGTGATTGTCATGCGAGCTATAGATGGAACCTCAGAGGGGAGCCTAAGCTGTGAAAATGATACCACTCCCGGCCCTTCAATCGAAAACTTATCCTCCATAATATCTGTTCCATGAACTAATTCAGACCAAGAACGATATAATATCTCGTACAGGGCTGGAAACCCCAGGTGTTCTGCTAATTGGCATACATCGTTTGAGCCGCCGTGCATACTATACCAATGTCTGGGCGGCTTGCCTTTAGTGGACTTTATTCTTTCATATTCATCGCTGGATTCTTTATAGGACGGAAGTTCAAAAAGCTTCTTTAGCTTTTCAATCCGCTCTTCAATATCCGGTATAACTCCCGATGGCATATATTTAAGAATTTTATCTTTCGCTTTCTTCTTTTCATACTGGATGTATAGATCATCCTTTGGATCAAATCGCCTATAGGAAAGTATCTTTTTATGTCTTTTCCATACCAAAAAATCCATGCCTCTTGATTTGAGGTCTTTTTCAAAAAGGTAATTAATATTAAGTAAAGATTCAAAAAGGGATCTCAGAAGAATGTTGCAAGGCTCAATACAAGAATTCCTAATTAACACCGAGATGGAATCTATTAATTCAAAAATATTTCTATACATGAGGAATGCGGGCACATTTTCATCGCCTTCTTTAATACTATCCATGCCCCACCTGAAAACATGAGAACCATAGTTTATGACTTCTTCTATCAACGAAGAAATATGAACTAAGATACTCCTAACCTCGGGATTATCTATTTCCCTGGGAATGAATTCATTTATAGGTTTTGTAGGCATTGTGTTAGCTTTATCAGAGAAGCAAATAACGATTAACGTAATTTAGATGAGGCTCATCGAACTGCAGATAATAGCAGATGATTTTATTGACCAATGTTTCCCCTTTCAGAATAATGGGCTTTGAGCGGAGTATTGTCAAGCTGCGTGGCCAGAGCTATCCTGAACATCTTCTTCCCGCCCTGTTCGGCTACATCGTAGACTATCCCGGCTTTATCAAGGTACGTCTTGGTCCGGCCGAATGTCAATTCATATAATTGACAATTAGAAAGTAATTAATCATAATAAACCTCTACTAAAAGAGGGGTATGCCGATTAAAAGCAAATGTTCTATTTATCTAAAATATTTAGCATATTCATTATCTTTCCTGATCTTCATTTTTTATTGTCTTTCATGTAAAAGTGGAGCTCCGACAACTCCTACTACGTCAACTAGCTCATCGACCTCAACTTCGTCTACGACTAGTTCCACAGCATCAACATCAACAAGTACTTCAACAATAATTTCTACAACATCAACATCTAGCTCAACAACTTCTTCTTCGACTTCAACAAGTTCTTCAACATCTTCTTCGACAACTACAACGACCGTTCTGGTTACTACCGTTTACATTACAAATTCCGGAACTAAATATCATTTAGACGGCTGCCAATACCTTGCAAATAGCAAAATTGCTATATCTTTGGTTGATGCTTGCAAACAAGGATATGAACCTTGTTCTGTTTGCAAACCGCCTCCCTGTCCAGAATCTTTTCACTTTGAGAATAAATAATTTCAATTTTGCTATACGAAATTGTCCACATTGTGGAAAAAAGCTGGAGTAACTGTCTAGCAAATTTGCTTTGATACTTTCGTTCAGCAAGTTGAGACGGATATTATGAAAAAACATATTCTAAGGCTTAGGGCTCATTTCATCTCAATAATCATATTTTTATTATTTAATCTTCCGATTTATTCCGAGGGCATAAAAATTGCCACGTGGAATTTGCTCAATTTTCCCGGCAGCACAGGATCATCCCGAGAAATTGACTTTCGTAAGGTCGTTGATCAATTAGGGCTGGACATTCTCATAGTACAGGAAATGACCAGCTATGAAGGCGTTAATGAATTTAAAAACAATGTGATGAATTATTCATCTCCTGGGAAATATGAAGCGGCAAGTTTTTATGACGGCCCTGATACAGACAATGAAGCCTTTTTCAATAAAGCAACCATTTCCCTTATCAGCCAATCAAAGATCCCGACCTCTCTTCGTGATATCTCGGAATATTTATTCGAGATAAAAGCCGGGTCTGGAACAGGATTACGTTTTAGAATTTATTCTGCGCACTTAAAAGCCGGGACAGCTGCCGATGATAAGAATGAACGAGCTCAAGAAGCAACTGTCTTGAGAAATTATCTGAATGATCTCCCGCCGAATAGCTATTTTCTCGTTTGCGGCGATTTTAATATGGAATCTAGCAATGAATCTGCTTTTGGAATTCTTGCGGGTAACCAATCAGATAACGACGGCCGCGTGAAAGATCCAATAAATAAGCTCGGGGATTGGTATAACAATTCAGCATTTGCAAAGCTTGACACCCAGTCAACCAGGGCAATCCAGTTCGGAGGAGGCGCTTCTGGAGGATTAGATGATCGATTCGACTTGGTTTTAATCTCTTATGCGCTCGACGGCGCTAATGATCTCATCTATAAACAGGGAAGCTATTTTGCCTTTGGGAACGACGGAAATCATCTTAATAAAGCGGTAAATGATGGAACAAATGAGGCCGTTAATTCCGAAATAGCAAACGCATTATATGAAGCATCCGATCACCTTCCGGTCGTCATCGAAATAGATGCAACAAATACCATCGAAACCCATGCCTTAACGATAGTATCAGGCACAGGTGGCACTACGATACCCTCGCCTGGAACCTTCCATTACGGAGTTGGAACTCAGGTTGCAGTGACCGCGATTCCGGACGCTTTCTTTAAATTTGCGAATTGGACAGGAAATGTAGCTAGTGGACATGAATTTGATAATCCGCTTTCAATCACGATGGATTCCGATAAATTATTGACAGCGAATTTTCTAAGGATCATCTATCCTCCGCTCCAACTTGCCGGGCAGAAAGTTCTTAACCGCTCTTTATCTCAAGCTGAATATATTAATGTGATCACATGGAATCCGAATCCTAATAATGCGAATATCGTTGGATATAGAATTCGTCAAATAGAGGTAAATTCCGATTTTTTACTAGCCGAAGTGAACAGTTCAACCTCTAAACTCCAGCATAGGAAAGTTGAAAAGAACAAAACTTACACGTATTCCGTCGTGGCCGTGAACAACGAGAACAGAGAAGGCAATCCTGCATATGTGACGATTCGATGAAAAAATAGCAGCAAAAGCTGGATCTCCTAGGCTTTGCGATTAAAGAGATACCCTAACGGCGAAGGGAGGCCTCATGATGAAAGACGAAGGAAGGCGGGAATAATTCTCATGGGACGGAACCGGGTCCGAAAGAAAGGGGAAATAACATGACTATTGAAGAACGCTTGGAGAACATGGAAAGAGAACTGGGGCGTCAGAAGCGGCGTAACCGCTGGCTGTTGGGAGCGATTCTGCTTGTAGTCGTGGGCTTGATCGCCCCCGTATTGTTAAAGACAGCGCCTTTACAGGCACGGGCACAAGTGCCAGGAGCGGTCAAGGAGGTTCGGGCCAATAGAATCGTACTGGAGGACGAAAACGGAAGGATCCGCGTTAAGTTGATCGTGGACAAATATGGCCCAGGCCTTAGGCTATATGATGAAAATAGCAAACTCTGCGGCGAGTTGAGCGTGGATAAAGATGGCCCGTTTTTGTCGCTTTTGGACAAGAATGGCGAAATCCGCGCCCACTTGGCGGCGTCCGAAGATGGCCCGTTTTTGTCGCTTATGGACAAAACTGGTAAAGAGCGCGCTGTGCTGGCCGAAACCAATTATAGCGCGCTCCTATCGCTATATGACGAGAACGGCAAGATCCGCGCCGGGTTGGAGGCGTCCAAAAATGGCCCGAGCCTGAAGCTGAATGATGAAAACGGTAAGATCAGCGCCGTGCTGAGCGTGTTCAAAAATGGCCCGAGCCTGGGGCTGTATGACAAAAATGGCAATGTTATCTGGAGCGCGATAAAATAGCTAAAGACACGGGAATGCGGAAATAATTCTCATGACTAGGATCAGATACCAGGAAGCCGCTGGGCTGGAAGTGAAGCGGGGACGTCCGCCGCTGGGGCCGGGGTATAAAATACCGAATAGATTAACAGGGGAACATTCACTGTTTAGGTTAATAAATAGGGAGGGAGGCCATTGAATAAAAAAAGAGTTTTAGTCTTAGTTGTCGGAATTTTGGTTTTTGGGCTTCTTGGTTATGAATTATTTCAAATTAGAAGCATTAAATCTCAGATCGAAGACATGGAATGGAGGTTTGCGCTCCAAGAAAAATCTCAAGAGGATACTATAACAACGGATGTTGGCACAATTCAGTTTCTGAAGAGGGGTTATTCGATCCATATCGAAAGTGCAAGGTTCATGGCAGAGGGCCTTTACCTTAAAGGTTATGTTGGGAATCCCTTGAATATTTGGGTAAGCAATCTAACCCTAAAATTCGTCGTTACGAAACCGCTGTATGAATATAAAGACCAGTTTTATAAAACAAACAGCCCGTATTTTTTCTGGTTTGGAGCTGAGAATATAGGAGATGCTCAGACTTCTCCTATTGTATCGTTATTACCTAGTAAAAGAGCTCCATTTGAAGTCACGATTCCCAATGTAAAACAGACAAAGGAGGGATTAAGAATAGCTGTTTCATTCACCGGTGAACGTTATAGCTATTTAGAATAATTTTTTCTCTGTAAAAAAAGGTTGATCATTTCTAAGATGAGGCAGGGAAGGCCGGGTCATCGCCAGCCTTCCCGATGAGAAGTGACGCCGTGATGGCGAAGGATGCGCCTCATAGGAAGAGACGCTTGAGCAATAGATTTTTCTCACATGAGGAGAAGATGGACAAAAGTCAAATGAAGTGTGGATGTTGTGATAATCAGGAAAAGGACATTATAGAAATATTCAGGGAATCTGGTCCTTCTAATGAGCACTTCATTTACTATTTAATTTGCGGTCACGAATATGTCAGCGATGATGTCTCTGAATTTCTTGGAATCCAAGAATTTATTAGGACGGAATATACGGAATATAAAGATAACAAGGGGAAGCTTCTGAGCGTCTTTAAAACAAAGATAAGTGGCGAAACCAAAAGACCAGCCAGAGAGACAATTAAGATTGATCATGAGAATAGATCACATCATCATATTGTCGAAGAGCAAAATGAAAAAGGAGAATGGGAAATAGTATATAACCAATAAATGATAACAAAGGCAGGGACCCCAGGGGACGCTGGTTAGCGTTCGGTTGCCTCATAGGAGAGACGGCCGGGCAAGATAATATTCTCAAAGGAGGGTGTGATGAGACCATAATTTGAGGTTTTCAAAGACAGTGCATGGCAATTCCGCTTTCGGCTCAGGGCTCCAAATGGAGAAATCATCGCGACAAGTGAAGGGTACACGACCAAGCAAGCTTGTCTAATTGGAATAGACGGCCAGCCTTTAAATCTCGCCTTTATTAAGGGCGGGGAAATGATAAATTCTTAATTGTTATTTTTATGTTATAATATTTAAAGAGGGAGATTGTTATGAAGCAAGAAGATCTGATTTTGGCGGCGTTCGGCGCTTCTAAGATTCACTCATATGAACCTGTTCAAATACAAAAGCTCATTTTTATTTTCCAGCAAAGAGCATCCCAATTTTTTAAAGTTAGACCGTTTGATTTTCGTGCTTATGATTATGGCCCTTTTTCCGTAGATATATATTCTCGTCTTGATGAATTAGCGGCAGAAGGATATATAATTATCGAGGGTGAACCGTATAGCCGTTATCGGCTTTATTGTCTTAGCGAATCAGGAAAAGAGAAGGCAAAAAGCTTTCTTGATCTAATTCCTGATCCTTACAAGAAATACCTGCATCAGCTCGCCGATTGGATCCAGTCCCAAACTTTTTCTCAACTTGTAGGGGCAGTATATAAGGAATTTCCGGCGATGCGGGCTAATAGTGTTTTCCACGATTAAACGATGACTGCTGTTGTTGGGGTTCTCTGTGAAGATGGAGTAGTAGTCGGGACAGATAGCTCCGAGACTTTTTCGGCGGGAACGATACCCACGATCGAGCAAAAAACAAAAAAAATTGATATCGTTGAAAATAGTGTTATTATCGCAGGAACCGGTCAGATTGGTTTAGGGCAGAGATTTGTTGGATTGGTCGAACAAGCTTATCATGATAAACTATTCACAAAAAATTATTTAGAAGTCGGGCGCTATCTAAGCAAAGCAGCTATTGAAAACTTCGCCTCAACCTATTCTGATAAAATGCAATATGGAGCGCTACTAGCTTACAGTTCAGGAGGTAGTTTTTATCTATGTGAGTTCGCCGAAAGGGATTTCCAGCCCGAATGGAAAAACGCGAATATATGGTATGTCTCTTTAGGCTGTGGGCAGCGAATAACGGATCCGTTTCTGGGATTCATACGAAAGATTTTTTGGAAAGACAAAATGCCCAAGGTTGCGAGCGCCACTTTCATCGTCACTTGGACAATCCAAAATGTTATCGAATTAAATGCAGGGGGAATAAACGAACCAATACAATTGGCCGTATTAAGGCGGACAGTTAGAGATCATCATTTTCAGGCAACAATAGTCACGGATGAAGAATTGAGAGAACACATGGGAAATGTCATAGAAGTAGAAAAATATTTGGGGAAATTTAAGGCGGAGTTTTGCGATGAGACTGCGCCTGCCATTCCCAAGTTGAATACTAAAGAAACATAATAATTAGGCTATTTTTTTGCCAGAACAATGAGCCCCCGCCGCCGCGAAGGTCCGTTTTTGGATAGCCGCCGTGGGACATTCTACTTCGATATGTTCGTCGGCTTCCCTCCAATTGGCTAAATCAGACAAAAAACAAATCGTCGGGGACCGCGTATCAAAGTGAAGACGCACCTCTCCCCGTGTGACACCGGTGTCACAAAAAGTGCTAAATCTCGCTTAAATTGGGATAATGGAGCTTAAAACGAAAACACTATTTTCAGGGGAAAATCGAGAGCCAGCGAGAGGAATCGAACCTCCGGCAGACTAATTACGGCCAGGCCGAGACTTCCCAAAAAGCTCTCCCTCATTCATTAAGGTAGGGGCGGAATATTTTTGATCATCTCATTTTCATCGGAAGGGAAAGTCTATCATCTTTTGACTAGGGCGAAAGGGTTTTTTGCCCCGGCATGCTCTTCCGCAATCGACGTTCGCGATGTCAGAAAACTCACATTATGTCTGGACCATTTTTTAGGGATGAGGTCCTGGGGTTAAAAGATCGGCGCGGTCAAAAAGCATATTCTGATACAATCTAAGTGAAATGCTATTAAAATATTAATCGAAAGGGGATATTCAATGAGTACACAATTTCAAGAAAAAGCTGACTTAGTTAATACCATTGAAAATATTTTTCCCGGCAATATTTCAGAAGTAGTCTGGAACAATTATACGAAATCTGAAGTAGATAGATATGAATTGTTCAGTACTAGTTTCTTCATTCAAAGCCTTTTTTTTGGGAAGTTGATTATACCAATTAAAAGCATTCTCAATCACCCTCTTTACTACTCCCTGATAATGAATAACAAAATCGACAATATAAGAAAATTAATTCAACCAATTTCTCTTCATAGTAGTGATCATAGAATTAGCACTGCTAAAAGAGAGCTTATTCAACGGGGAGACTTAATTTTAGAAAAAAGCAAAATCAATAAATTAGCGAGTTATCTGTCTGAAATGCAAAAAGACGTAAAAGAATGCGATAAAACCGATTTTCATAGAACTTACCACCATAATTTATGCCAAGTGTTTTCTTCAATCAATAATTACGCTCTAATCATTAATAACAAGACCCTAATTCAATCGGGTAGTTTATTAAAAGAAATCTCAGAAATGTCTAGGTGGGATGATTTAGAATGGACCGAGGAAAAGTATTTTGGCAGCAGAACAGCGACTAGCATTATTGAGAAACATAAGACCGGGAATGAATTAAAAATATTAAATGATGCAGTTTATGCAACATGGGATTTAACATTTCAGAATTATTTAAATATATATGTATCGCAAACTCCCGAATATTTAGTAATAAGAAATATTGTAAAAGATATATTGGAAAATGGAAGGCCAAACTATAACATTACCAATGAGAAGTTAACTCGGGAATATGAACGACTATTATTTCCGATTCCAATTATACCTCTGAGTATTGATTTCGAGGTGATCTCATTATTTAAAGAAGAAAAATGGTTTGAGGAATATTCCAATCTAGTTTCATTGGCGAGAAATATATCAAATAGAGAAACTGAAATTAATGAAGTTAAAATAATATATAGGAAATATAAAGATACTCTCGATATTATTATTTCTGATGCAAGAGGCAGATGGGATAAAGCATCAATGGAAAAATCAATAAATAATTATAATGATAAACTTAAAATATTAAGACAAATAGCTGGAGATGAGATTGTTAAGGCAGGATTCTCTATATTTATTGGACAATCTATTTCTGGTATTAGAATATTGTTCTCAGCTGCTAAAAAAATAATTCAAGAAAAATTTGGAGAGTTATTCTCAAGCAAACCGGTCGATTATTTTAAAGAGGTTTATACTCAGCCATGTATGTTTAACCCTGTAACTGGAGATGTCGAAAAAATAAGATGATTTAATATAAATATTCTTAAAAAGAATAGGAAATAAATATCTGTTAAAAGCGAACGAATTTAAATAAAATAAAAATATCTTTTATGTAAGGGCATTGAATAACTCGGGTATAGCCGATGATCCTTACGTCAAGCCTTTCAGCAACGAAAAGCAATGGTATGTCATCGAGGATAAATTGTGCTGGCGGTTGATTATCGGTTTCAGGACTGATTAACGTCAAGCATTATTCCCATTTGGTGAAGGTCAACGTTCCCAGTTCAAAACTTTCATTCACTGGGCAAAAAAAAATTCTAGTTTTTAAATCCTATTTCTATTCGGTCTCCGACGCCTCAGAGATATATCAAGATCACGCCTAAAGCGCCGCTGATGCCGCCACGACCCCCTTAGCAAGTATACCGCTAAGCCGCCCAATGATATCAGTGCAAAAAGCATGAAGATACGAACCGGAAAAGGGATTTGAAGCTCAAGCCATGGCACGCTTAAAAAACTGAAAATAAGAGCTGGAACACCAATCATAAATGTTAAAAGGTCTATTTTTCTTTGCATTTGTTCTGCACGGTCAAAACTGACTCTTTCGTACATCCGTTGGACTTCATCGCTTAGTTCATTATGCAGCTGGGGTATTTGAAAGATTTCCTGGCACTTTCGATAGCAACGGTGGTGATGCTCGCGTTGCATAACTTGAGCAAAATATATACGAGCATCAAATTCTAGCAATTCTTCATAAACGCGCTCAAAAACGCATGCCTTTTCCCCCTTGGCTGTATTGAGCCATCTTTTAGCAACTTGTTCTTGAATATTTGCTAATGTGAAGCGTTGGTTTGTGGAGATAAGAAAAAGCAAAAAATATTGTTTCCTGATATGGTCAGGAAGGGTAGTGTTATTAAATTCATTCTTGGGCGCATTGAATGACACGAATCCGGCCCCATCAAGCGTGAAAAAAAACCATTGGCGCGAAGCATAAGCAAGCAAACTCGAATGATCAATTTTAAGGTCTTCATCGCACGGATTATTCGCTTGATTGCTATGGTAAAGGCTTCTAGCTTTGAACAGATACTTAGCCTGCTCACCTAAATCCTCAGACGCCCCTTCAATCATTAAACATACAAATGGAATCAATTGGTCAGGAATAAACACGTCGTGCCACCAGTTTTTATCGATATTCCCGTCGTTTTGGACAGACGATAACAGCGTTTTAATGACTTGATCTAAATATATTTTTCCATCTGAATATTCAGCCAAACACGATATAGTACAAGGAACGAAGAAGGACCATTCATCTTTCCCTATCTTATTGCGTGCTGTAAGATACGGGGCCCTTTTCCCTACAATAAAACGGAAACGGTGTATAAAATCAAGCCAAATATCGGGATCATCAGAATGCGGTCTAACTTCTATAGTCAAAAATCCTGTTCCCAAACGAAATAGAACCAACTCCACCGAAGTCCATTCGATCTTAATGATTTCATCCTTAGAAAGATGAACCTCCCATTCGGCCTGCGCGCCCATTCCCCAGTTTATTGATTTTAGGGCAGGATCTTGAATCATCCAGAGATGCGCCGTAGCTTCTTGACAATCGCTATCTTTTCTATTGCCTCCATTAAGAAATCTAGCGACATGAGGCAATAAATCCTCTTCTGGAAAGTTCAAGTGACCCCAAATATAATGAGGATTATTTTCATCGCCCCAATATGCCCTGTTCGTCAATTCAACCAAATTCTCGAACCTAGTGGGATCAAAAACGAATGGGTATACAAACCTAACAAATGAAGCCTTTGTCGCAGAACCCATATGGAACCCTCCATCTAATACCTTGTATATATTACAAATATATTGAGTGCAACTTAATGTCAACTAATTAGATTGTTGACGCGCCCAAATCTATTTATTTTGACTTATGGAATGACTCGATAAAGCATGCCTCAGCAGTTTCTTGAATAAGTTCAAGAAACTGTTATACACTAGATGCAAAGGGATTCATAAACGGAGGGGGAAATTGGAAAACTTCAATCAAACAATACTTCATGAATATCCACACCCAATTGCAAAGTGCTACGAAAACGTCATGGGTGCGAGAGACGCAGTAGAACGATGGGAGAAAATTCGTCAGCTTTATGAGGCCACACTCAAATACTGTTCCTGTATTGCGATTGCTGAATATCTGCAGACTGAACATGAAGACCAAAGAATAAATACTGCCCTCAGCTATTTAAGCAAGCCTACAATGGGACATTGGTTTAACCTTTTCCGTCTTTGCTCCGGCTACTGCCGCAACCAAGGCAAATCCCTTTTCCCTGAATCCGCATTTGACAAAATAAAGGATCGGCCTGATCTAATTGCAGGCTTCAATAAGATCAAAACCTTCCTTGAAACAGGGAAACATTTCCAATCCGAGGCTGTGAGCCTCTTAGCCTACTTAGAGCTCTGGGTCACTTATAGAAACAGAACAAGCGGCCATGGCGCGCCACAGCGTGCTCACATCGAAGAGCTAAACCCATTTCTCGAAAAAGCCTTTATCGATGTGCTACTCAATCTAAGTATCCTCAAACAAGCCACCTTGGTATTCTTGTCAGATATAAGAGCCGAAAGGCACAGCTTCGTTCATTTGCTCTATCGGCTAATGGGAACAAGCAAGATCGCCATTAGGGATTATATAACTTCAAAAGAAAATGCCCTCTTGGGACTCGATAATTGCCTATTGATTTGTTCTCCGGAGAACGAAATACCAGTTCTTTCCGTCCATCCTCTTATGATATTTTCGAACGATGATGTCTATTTATTGCATAGTAGTGATCTAAAGCATAATGTTGAATACATTTGTCATCATAGTGGTGCATTTTATTCTGCCGATAGAATTTATGAAGATTTTAAGGAAAAGCTTGGAGCTTTTTTCCCCGGTTACGCAGCTGAGACCGGGATCGACAGTGAAGGCATATATTCAAACGCCGTAAAAATGTCACTCCTTGATGGAATAATAGAAGAAGAAGAAAGGAATTCGCTTGATGCAATGCGTCATCAATTGGGCCTTTCGGATGAGCGCGCCAAAGGACTAGAGGAGACTGTCTTCAGCAAATTAGGTATTCTCGTGGATTCAGCAATTGAACCTAAGACCAACCCGCAAGCTCCAATAATAATTCCCTATGAGCAAGCATCAAGGGAAATCGGAATAAACAAACATGAGTTTTCGCGAATCCTGTTTTATCCATATGCTTCCGTGAGATTGGGATTCTGGGCGGAGTTAGTAAGTCGATTAGCATCACAGGCATTTAAAAATAATATGGCTTTTTCAATGGTGGCGCCGGATCCATCCGCAGATTACGATTCATCAGCGATGATTGCCCTTCTGGCGAGCGCCGATGATATTATGAACATGTATCAACCTGATCTGGTAATTATGGTGCCCTCCTTTTCGCAATCTTTTATGGAGTTGTTTCATAAAAAGTTCCAAAAGATCTCGTGTTCTCTCATGACTGTAGATACGGAATTCTACGAATATGATTACTTTAAAGAGCACGGATTACCTGTTCCACCAGTAGTTCAAATAGATAACTATGAAGGCGGAAGGCTAGCAGCTGGCATATTAATGCGTAGCTTAATTAAGGAAGGATCAGATATAAAGTTGCTTGTGATGCCCGGGATCGAGGATGCCCCGCATTCAAAGGCAAGAATCCAAGGATTTGAAGATGCAATCAGATATAAACACCCGGATGCAAGGATTAGGATGCTGCCTTCCGCGAATTTTCAACGAGAAAAAGCACGCCAAATTATGGATAATTATTGTGAGGATATCGATATTGCTAAATATCAAGGCATATTTTGTTGTAACGATGAGATGGCTCTCGGGGTATATGCCAGTCTCAATCATAAGTTCGATAATAATTTGAATTTTGGCATCGTAGGATTCAATAATACCCTTGAAATGCAGCATTCCGTATTGATGGATAAAAGGGGTTGGTTAAAAGGGACAATTAGTCAAAATTTTCCTGAATATATTTCTGCGATTATACAAGTCGCAAAAAAACTACTGCGAGGTTCACCCGTTGAACAAAAATATTTGATCAAGCCAATTGAGATTCACAAATAGCAATCTAGAGAGAAATGTTCGATAGCTGTGTAATGTCAAGTTGAGATTGGGCCGTCTCAAATAGCGGGTGTCACATTATCAATGGCCTCGTGATACCGCCGGTGATTATAGTGGTCCACCCACTCCCCGATCCTTTCGGTCAACTCGGTGGGATAGGGACAATTATGAGGCTAATTCTATCTCTTGCCGCAGAATTAGCAAACGGCAAAGGCAAAATATGAAAACTAACGGGTTCATTCCACCAAGAGCAGGCGGATATCCATCACATTTGTCCCGGTCGGACCGGTGTGGATCAGCCCGCCCGCCCGTTGAAAGAAATTGTACGAATCGTTACTGGAAAGGAAGGCCGCCATGTCCAATTCGAGCCTGAGGGAGGCCCGATAGATTTCGGGCGAGGCCCAGGCTCCGGCGGCATCAGTATTTCCGTCGATGCCATCCGTACCGAGGCTCGCGACGAGCCAGGCCGGCCCGCTGAAAATGCCGTTTTCGCCGCCCGCAACCTTTGCTCCGGGCCGACTTACGGCAAGGTCAGTATTTCGGACACCAGCCTGGCGGACATCGTTCATTATGCCCAGTCGTTCGAGCTCGGCAAGAAAGCCCAGGACGAATTCCTGGTTCCGGCCGCCCATCCCGCATCCCGTCACCCGGACCGTCAATTCGCCGCCCCCGAGCCGGCACATCGATCTTCCCGTCCCTGCTTCGCCGCGTTTCCGGACAAGATCCACGAGCCGCCCCGCATACCTCTTCGCGACATCCCTGGCCTCGCCCTGTTCTTCCGACATCAGAATGGAAACCAGAAAACCCAGGTCCTGGGCTTGCTGGCGGGCGGCATCGAGGGCCATAGCGTTGTTCCCGATAAGATAGGCGGACGTTTTTTCTAAAACCCTATCGCCTTTCTTCAGCGTCTCTTCAGTCCGTCCGGCTAGGCCATCCTCGACGAGCGCTTTAGCCGCTCGGGGAGCACGGTCCCAAAGATCATATGACTTGAGAACACGGCGTGCATCCTCGAACGTCGAGGAATCCCAGTGGGCCGGACCCGAGGCGATGGACCCAGGATCATCCCCGACGACATCGGAGATCATGAGAACCGCGACCGCGGCAGGGAATGCGGCTTTCGCCAGGAGTCCTCCTTTGACGGCCGAAAAATGCTTGCGGACGACGTTGATCTCGCCGATATCAGCGCCCCGAAGCATGAGCTCCCCGGTCAGCCGCCTTTTTTCATCCAGCGAAAGCGGCGGCCGCGGTAGAGCGACCTGCGCCGAGCCGCCGCCAGATAGAAGAATCACGACCAGGTCATTCCCGCCGGCTCTGCGAGCAAGATCGAGCGCGGCCCGCGCAGCCCGGGAGCTTCTCTCATCGGGCAATGGATGCGGGGCTCCGAGAATCGTCATCCGTGGCAGCGAGAGGGCCTGTCCGGGGAGAGAGACGACGAGGCCCGACTTCACCCTATCTCCGAGAATGTCCAGGAAGGCGCCGGACATGGCTGACGCCGCCTTGCCGAAAGCGATCAAATAGAGATTCTCGACAGCAGCGAGATCGTAGGCGTTCGAGTTCGTATAGTCTGAAGGATGTTCGGATAAGGACGGGCGTTTCGGCAAGATGCTTTGGATTTCGAGTCGCTCCCCGTCAAGGTGGACAGAGCGGCGGATCAAATCCCCTGGCGCAACAGCGGACAGGGCAGCCTGCCAGATCTTCTCGGCCGCGGCCGCAAGAGTCGGAGGAGTCGGAGCGGGCATCGCCTCCATGATAACAAACTCGGGGACTTGAATAAAATATATTACAATGCAGAAGACCTGGATGGTTCAAGATCGTCAAGTTAGGAAACTACGCATGCTGAAGACAAGAAAAGAGACGCCGGAGGCGGCAGCGATGTCTTCTTCCATCCCGAAGCCTGGATAATCCAATCGGAAAGGAGCATCCCCAGCGGTCATCAGCCCGGTGAACCATTCAATTTCGTTCCCCCAAGCTCGAACCGCTTTTCATAATTCCGGTCAACCTGGGATTCCATTGATGACAATACGTCGATATATAGATAAATTCTCGGCTGGCCTCGAAAATCTTAACTATCTTGGGAGAATTTTGAGCTCTTTATTCTGCAAAAAACCTCAACCACCCTTTCATCATAACGGACACCTCTATTTTTTTTAATATCTCTAATTGCATCGTTTAAATTCTTTGGCATATTATAAGCCCTTTTCTCTGTCATCGCGCAATAATCATCAGCTACCGATATAATTTTATCAGGCAGACTAAGATCGTCTCCGTCAAGCCCCCGGGGGTAGCCACTGCCGTTCATTTCTTCCTGATGTTCGTAAATTGATTTTACTATCTTTGGCTTTAGAATCCCTGCCGCGAGTTCAGCCCCCTCTTCGGGATGCTCCCTTATTTCCTTCATGTCCAATTCTGTTAGCCGTTTTTCTTTTAAAATCTTTCTACTGATAAATAGCTTTCCTATATCATGGAATAGAGCGGCTTTTTTAACATCTTTGATTTTTGTTTTTCCACCGTATTTTTTGAGATATTCTCGGCAAATTTCGCCAGATAAGGTCGCAACTCTTCGACAATGCCCATAGGTATCGAGATGTTTGAACTTTAGGGTCAGAAGCAAGCTTCGCGCTGGAAAAATGTCATATAAAATTACAAGAAAAAATCGCCTGAATCGGCTAAATTCACTCTCGGATAAAATCTTTTTAAATAATTCTTTTGGATATACGATCTTATAATAGATTTTCAGCTTCTTCGAATTTTGCATTTATCCCAATTAGCCTTCTTTTTTGAAATATAGAACGTCGCCTATATAGAGTCAATAGAATTAATTTCCCCCGCAGCTATAGAAGGAATTTATACGCTTAATCTCAAATTAGATTAATGCCTATTTTGTATCTTTATCTTGTAAACTGAAAATAAGCCGCCTGTTTTTCATCAACCTCACTTGGACCTTATCCCTGAAAAATGGTCCACCCATAATGTGAGTTTTCTGGCAAAATCTCTAGTCAGGAGGTTTTGCGGATGAAGAAGTCGAAGCTCACGGAAGAGCAGATCGCCTTTGCACTCCGCCAAGCCGGGGCGGTCGATGACGCGGTCCGCCGCAGCATAGTCCATGATGAAGGCTACTCCCTTCATCGTCTAGCCAAGATCGGACGTATCCCTGCTGTGTCAGTTTTGTGTCACCTATTTGCATAATTCCATGCAAACAATGCAAACGGTGGGAACGGTACAAACCGCCCCTTTTCTTTATAAGTTGTTAATTCTTTAGTAAGTAACTGGCACTATTGGGCTTAAGGGAAAAAGCCCGTTTTTCTTCCTGGAGGATTTTAAGTCCCTTGCGTCAGGTACATATTTTTATCAATCTTAAAATCTGCGAGAAAATCAATCTTCTAATTTGCTTTCCTCTTCCTCCCGCCAGTGTTCTTCCCTTTCTCGCTTATCTTCTTCAACAAAATAGTTGTAGCATTCCATACATATTAAAAACCAATCCCTATGGCAGTCTGGCGGTGTCGTAGAACAGAAATTGCAGATCAATTTTCCGCAGCGCTCGCAATTTGTGAAGCTAAGGGGAGGAGAAGGAAATGTTTTCCCTTCAGTGTGGGGTTCATGCGCGCCGCAGACCTGGCATCTGGGAATGACTCTCTTTGCTTCTTCCTCTTCGAGCTCTTCTTGCCTTTGCCTTTCCTCTTCCTCCTTTTCTAGCTCCTCACTTTGTCGCTCCTCATCGCAGTCAGGACAAACGTAGCAAAACCTATCCTCCCAACGACTAAAACGAATTTGTGGCCGAAGACTTGCGGGCTTTAAAGTCCATCTCGCGTGAACGGGGCAAATATCTTTTTGACAGAAATAGCAGCTTTTTAATAGTCTAATGTCTCCAACAAAAACGCCACAAACGTCACATTCAAAGCCGAGCTTGCCGCTTCTAACTGAGTATCCCATTTTCTTCCTTGCCTCTTCTCTTTCGCGCAGGAATATCCTTCTTCAGCGATTCGAGAGCGGTTTCATATCGCCGAAGCTCCTTCTGGATCTGGATCAGCTCTTCTTTCTTGGCCTTTTCTCCTTCCCTCAGCTTACTCACTTTTCTTTCTAACATTTCCTCGATGTTTTGCCTTGCCATTTTGGCCTCCTTTTATGATATATCTTTCGGGTAGCAATTCGGGTAGCAAAATATGGCTAAAATTGCTATAAATTTGGCTAATTTGGCCTAATTTGGCTAATGAAGTCAGATAAAAGAAAAAATCACAACTTATTGATTCTAGAACAATATAGGGGGAAAAAAGGAGCGTGCCTGACAGGATTCGAACCTGCGACCTACGGCTCCGGAGGCCGTCGCTCTATCCAGCTGAGCTACAGGCACGTGGGCGGAAAATCCGTATATTTTTATATCTTAATTGGCCGCTAAAGGCAAGGGACGGGCAGGCTGAGGCTCATACTGGACTTCAGTACAGTTTCTGGGTACACGATACCCTGTCCCCATCTGATGATCTCCACGAAGTTGATCATTAAATCGCTTCCCATGGGGATAGGGAATCATGTCCCCGAAACTGGACCGCCGCAAAGGCAAGGGAGGAACACGCTTCAACTTGCCTAACGCCGCCATATCAGCTATCTTATTTCGGAAAGGCCGCGCAAAAAGATAAAGATGCAATATCGACAATTCGGCAGGCTCGATTGGAAAGTTTCGGCACTGGGGTTCGGCTGCATGCGGCTACCGACGACCGACCACGCGCCAGGCAGCCAAGCTGTTAACGAAAAAGAAACGGAATCCATGATCCTCTCCGCGATCGACCGGGGCGTCAATTATGTCGATACCGCCTATCCGTATCACAACGGGATGAGCGAAACCATCGTCGGAAAAATATTGAAGGGCGGCTACCGCCGCAAGGTCAAGCTGGCGACGAAGTCGCCGGTCATGCTCCTCAAAAAGCCGGAGGATTTCGACGCGTATCTCGCCGAGCAGCTCAAACGGCTCCAGACCGACCATATCGATTTCTATTTGCTTCACGCTTTGAGCGCCCAGCGATGGCCTGTGATCCTCGGCCTCGACGTCCTTCGGAAAGCGGAAACCGCGGTCCGGGACGGCCGGATCGGGCATTTCGGATTCTCGTTCCACGACAATTTTGAGACCTTCAAAAAGATCGTCGACGGCTATGACGGCTGGACTCTCTGCCAGATCCAGTACAACTACATGGACATAGAGAACCAGGCCGGAACCAAGGGCCTTCGATACGCGGCGGCCAAGGGGCTGGCCGTCGTCGTCATGGAGCCGCTGTTGGGCGGGCGATTGTCGAAACCGCCGCGGGCTGTCCAGGATATTTTCGACGAATTTCCCGTAAAACACTCGCCCGCCGATTGGGCTCTCCAGTGGACATGGAACCAGCCGGAAGTCGCGGTCACCCTGAGCGGAATGAGCGAGAAAAAACAGGTCGAGGAAAACCTGCGTTCAGCCGAGAACTCGGCGATCGGGTCTTTTGGGCCGGAGGAATCGCGCCTGATCGAGCGCGTCCGGGAAAAATTCAGGGAGAGGACAGTCATCCCCTGCACGAAATGCGGATACTGCGTCCCCTGCCCGAACGGGGTGGACATTCCCAGAAATTTCGAGCTTTATAACGACGGCGTCATATACGAGGACATGAATACGCCGCGGATGCTCTATATGCGGTTTTTGGGAGAAAACGAGCGGGCAAGTTCCTGCCGCCAATGCGGGACATGCGAGGAAAAGTGCCCGCAAGGCATCGCCGTCCGCGAATGGATGACGAAGGTGGATGCAGTGCTGGGGGAGGGCAAGGCTGCGGCCACGGCGGCCACCGTGGGCACGGCGGCCGGAGCGAGCGGAAAAACCGGTTCGACCGGGAAAAAATAAGCCGGCGCGCGAAAAGTCCGGTCCGGCCTTGTTTTTTGAAAGAAAATCCATGCTCGTGACGTCTAAATAGTGTTTACGTTTAACTTCTAGGAGGAGTGAATGAAAAAGAGACTCTTGATCGCACTGCTTCTCATGTTCTCGATCATCGCCCTGCAGGCCCAACAGCCGGCCCAGCAGCAGATGAAGCTCGAGGACGTGCAGAAAGCGCTCAGCCTGGTGGACAAGCCCCAACCCGTCCCCGATAAGTACAAAGCGGGATTCGAGGCCATCACGGGGAAAGACTCGATCGCCATGCTGACCTACCTTTCATCCGACTGGATGGAAGGCCGGGAGACCGGAACTCGGGGCTTCGCCATGGCCGCCGAGTATGCCGCTTCGCTTTTGAAGCTGTGGGGCGTCAAGCCCGCCGGCGACATGCCGGGATTCGGCGGCGGCCGCGGCGGTTTCGGCGGCCCGAGCGGCGGCGCAGCAGCGCCGGCCAATCCCCCCGAGCGGACCTACTTCCAGGCATTCGCCTTGAAACAGACCTTGGACGTTCAGTCTTCGATCACCCTCGAAGTCAACAAGAACGGAGCGCTGAAGTCGCATACGTACCAGGGCGGCCTGGACTACGCGGCCGGCCAGGGCGGAGCGTCCGAAATCCTGAGCGCGCCCGTCGTGTTCGTGGGCTACGGAATCCAGGAGCCCTCGATCCAATGGGACGAGCTTAAGGGCCTTAACCTCAAGGGCAAAATCGTCCTGGTGCTGACCGAAGCGCCCGGAAAAGACGACCCCAAATCGCCCTTCAACACGAAGAAAGAATTGAAGGACAAATACTTCCCCGCGGCCCCGGCCGGCGGCATGAGAGCCATGATGGGCCCGGGCGGACCAGGCCAAAGATTCAATAAGCTCGATGCGATCCGGAAGCTCGGCCCGGCGGCCATCGTCCAGGTCGCGAACAACGGCACGGACGCCGCCATTTTCCGGCAATTGTCCGCGCCTCGCCCCATCAACGACGAGCGGCCGATCATCAACAAGCCCCGGACCCGCCTGGCGGTCGCGGGCGACACCCAGGGAGCCATGGGCCAGGGCGGCGGCCAGCCCCAGACGATCACCCGCGAAATGGCCAACTTCCTTCTCGATGTCGCGGGCAAGACGATCGACGATCTGAAAACCCAGATCAATACCACATACAAGCCCGCCTCGATCGACCTCGGCGGCACGAAGATGACAATCAACACGGCGGCCAAGACGGCCCTCATCCGCGGCCTCAACGTGCTCGGCATGATCGAGGGCTCTGATCCGACGCTCAAGAACGAATATTTCGTCGTGGGCGCCCACTGCGACCATCTTGGAAAGTGGGAAGATTACGTTTACAACGGCGCGGACGATAACGGCTCAGGCTCGATCGGCGTCCTGAATATCGCCCATGCCATCGCCACCAATCCGATCAAGCCGAAACGGTCCATCGTGTTCGCTCTGTGGACGGGCGAAGAGGAAGGCCTCCTCGGTTCCCGCTATTATGTCCAGAACCCGATTTACCCGATCGCCAAGACCGTCGGCTACCTGAACTTCGACATGATCAGCCGGCCCTTCGATGCAACCACGATCGCCCGCACGCTTCAGACCTATAGCGTCCCCGGCGCCGAGGAGCTGGTGAAGAAGATCCGCGCGCCCTGGTTCGTCACCGTCGACCTGACGGAAGGCACGCCTTTCGCCGACATCGCCCGCGATATGAACAAGTACGTCGGCCTTGACCTGGCTATGCGGCCGGCTCCGCTCGGCGTGGGGCGCGGCGGCTCCGACCATGCTTCGTTCGCCTCGGTCAAGCTGCCTTTCGTTTATTACATGGCGGCCATGACCTCGGATTACCACCAGACGAGCGACAGTGTGGAGAAAGTCAGCGGAGAATTGATCGCCAAGATCAGCCGGCACGGCTATCTGACGATTTTCGCCTTCGCCGACAAATAGAGAGTATTGGTTTATTTCGACAGCAATGGCGCTCGCCCGCGGCTAATAACCGCGGGCGAGTGCCATTTTCCCCTCCCCTCCCTCTTCCTCATCAAAAAAATGCATCAATCTTGCCGGTTTTTGTCATTAAATTCGCTCTCATTTCGGCAAAAAACCTTATCCCCGCAAAAGGTGATATTTCGAGCATAAATATCACCCTTGGATTCATCGGCTTTGATGATTGACCCCCCCTGTTGACATTCGGTATCATGACATCGCGATGAAAGCCGTGCCCTGCACAAATAAATATCGGCGGGCATTGGCAATTCAGCGCGCAACCGGCTCGGCACTCGCCCGTGGTTTTTAGCCATGGGCGAGTGCGGCGGATGCGGATCCCCGGGCAAAGCCCGGGGCCCCGGCTGCCGTTGAAAGTTCGCGTAATGAACGAAGGTGACATTTTTTGTCAACGGCGGTAGCATATCTCTTGAGTCCTTCATCAGCTCCGGCTAAGACATGAACACGATCAAAAGAATCACGAAGAACACGGCCGTCATGCTGGGGGCCAACCTCATCAGCAAGATCTTCACCTTCTTTTACCTGATGTACATCGCCCGCTTTTTGGGCGCCGAGGGCTACGGGCTGTTCTCCTTCGCCTTCGGATTCACCGGCATCTTCATCATTTTCACTGACCTTGGATTGGAAACGCTGGCCGTCCGCGAAGTCGCCCGGGATCGGCGGCTGGCCGGAAAATATCTCGGCAACTTCATAACGATGAAGCTTGGCCTTTCCCTGTTGACGTTCGGACTGATCGCCGGGATCTGCGGCGTCCTGCATTATTCCCCCGCTTCGGTCCGGATCATCTATCTCATGACCCTCCACATCGTCCTCAGGGCCTTTTCCAACCTGTTTTACTCGATCTTCAAAGCTTATGAACGAATGGAGTTCATTTCCATCGGCGCGCTGCTCGGCAACGGGCTGACGCTCCTGGGCGTCGGTCTGGCCATCTGGCAGAAATTCTCGGTCATGGGCATCGCCTGGATTTACGTGGCCGTCAGCGCCGTGGACGTCCTTTTCGCGGGATGGATCTGTCTCTGGAAATTCGCCCGTCCGAAGTTCGAAGCGGACTGGCCGTTTTGGAAAAGTTCCGTGGCCAAGGCCTGGCCGATCGGGGCCATGACCATCTTCACCATGATCTACTTCCGGATCGACACGGTCATGATCGATATGATGAAAGGCAATCCCCACGTCGGCCTCTACGGGGCCGCCTACAGGCTCGCGGAAGTCATGACGATCATCCCTTCCATTTTCATGGTTTCGGTTTTTCCCGTCCTCTCGTCCTTCTATCAGGTCGCGAACGATTCGTTTAAGCGGGCGTATGCGCTGTCCACCAGATATCTGTTCTATCTGGCCCTGCCCATCGCCCTGGCCGGAACGATCCTCGCCCGGCCCATCGTCGCCCTCGTCTACGGCAAGGAATATATGGACGCCGTGCCCGCCTTCCAAATCCTGTTGTGGGCGTCGGCGATCATGTTCGTGACGATGGTCCAGGGGACGACGTTCGTCGCCTCGAACAAGCAGCTCGTCAATATGGTTCTCAGCGCCCTCTCCGTCGCCTTGAACATCGGCCTCAACCTCCTCGTCATCCCGAGATATAGTTATGTCGGCGCGTCGATGGCGACGGTCGTCACCGAGCTGTTCGGGCTCTTGACCGGCCTCTATTTCCTGAACCGCTGGGGATTCAAGCTGCGCTTCGCCCAGACCTGGCTGGTCCCGCTCGCGGGCCTTCTCGCGGCCGGGGCGATCGCCGCGCCTCTTCTCATGTGGAAGGTTAACGCCGTCGGCGTCGCCGTCCTGGCCTGCCTCGTTTATTCCGGCGTGGTCTTCAGCCTGGGCTTCAAGCGGGAAGACCGGCAGCTGCTGAAATTCGTGTTTTCAAGATGAAGATACAGCGTTACGACGAATCTTACAAAACCTTGTGGGACGATTTCGTCCGGACATCGAAGAACGGGGTCTTTCTCTTTTATCGGGATTACATGGAATACCATGCCGACCGGTACAAGGATTTTTCCCTGCTCTTCTTCGACGGCCGCAACAAGCTCAAGGCCGTGCTCCCGGCGAGCGTGGCGGGCGAAACCGTCATCTCGCATGGAGGGCTGACCTTCGGCGGCGTCGTTTCCGGCGTCAAGATGAAGATGTCGGCCATGCTCGAGATCTTCGATTCCCTGAGCCGCTTCCTTCGCGAAAACGGCGTCCGCCGGCTCATTTACAAGGCCGTTCCCCATATCTACCACATGATGCCGGCCGAAGAGGACCTTTACGCTCTCTTTTTGCTCGGGGCGAGGCTCGTCCGCAGAGACGTCTCCTCGGCCATCGCCCGCGACCCGCGGATCGCGTTCAACCGGGACCGCCAGCGGGGTATCCGGCAAGGCAAAGAGGCCGGGTTGGAAATCGGACGCGATCTCGATTTCGCCGGTTTCATGACGCTCGCCCAGGAAGCGCTCACGGAAAAATACCGTCTGCGCCCGGCCCACACGCCCGAAGAAATGGCCATGCTGGCCGGGCGGTTTCCGGATCATATCAAGCTCTTCACGGCCCGCAAAGAGCGGGTCTTGACCGGCGGCGTGATCGTTTATGAGAGCTCCCAGGTGGCCCACGCCCAATACAAATTCGCCAATTCCGAGGGAAGAGAATGCGGCGCGGCGGATCTCGTTCTTGATTATCTCATCCATGACTATTATCGGGAGAAACCCTATTTCGATTTCGGGATTTCGACGGAGCAAGACGGCCGCTACCTGAATGCCGGGCTGATCGAGAACAAGGAACGCTACGGGGCCCGCTCCATCGTCTATGATTTCTACGAATGGAACATTATGGAAGAGCCGAAATGAAAGATGACAACCGGATGGAACCGCGTATTCTCGAGTTCCCGAAAATTACGGATCCTCGCGGAAACCTGACCTTTCTCGAAGGACTCCGGCATATCCCCTTCAAGATACGCCGGGCCTACTGGATCTACGATGTCCCCGGCGGCGAAGTCCGCGACGCCCACGCATTCAAGAAAGCGGAAGAGGTCATCATCTCTCTTTCCGGGAGCTTCGACGTTCTCCTGGACTCCGGAGAGAGAAAGCAGGTCTTCACCCTGAGCCGCTCCTATTACGGCTTGTATATTCCCAGTCTGTTCTGGAGACAGATGGTTCATTTCTCGACGAACGCCGTGGCCCTCGTGGCGGCATCAGAGCCCTATGCCGAGGATGATTACATCCTGAATTTCGAAGATTTCGTGAGAATGAGAAAACATGTCCAAGGCCATAACGACAATCCGTGACGTCCGCTTGATCGACCTCCCCAAGGAATCGGGCGAGCGGCAGGGAAACCTGACCTACGTCTATGAGAACGAACACGTTCCTTTTCCGATCGCCCGCATCTATTACCTCTACGACGTCCCCGGCGGAGCGGAGCGGGCGGGCCATGCCCATCGAGAGCTGGAGCAGGTCCTGGTTTCCGTATCCGGGAGTTTCCGTGTCGTCGTCGACGACGGCTCCAAGCGGAAGGAGTTCACTCTCAGCCGGCCGTATTATGGCCTCTATATCCCTCACCTCATCTGGAGAGAGTTGATCGACTTTTCCTCGGGAAGCGTCTGCCTGGCTCTGGCCTCGCTGCCGTACGACCCCGAGGACTATATCTACGAGTACGAGCCGTTCCGGCGAATGAAAAAAAATCCGCCGATCAAGGGGCGGAAAAAGTGAGCGCATGAAAACGATCCCTTTTATGGACCTTCGCCCGGAATATGAGGAGATGAGCGGGCGCATCGACGGCGCGATCCGGAGAGTGATCAAGCGCGGTCGATTCATCATGGGCGAGGAACTCCGGCGTTTCGGTCGAAAGGTGAAGTCTTTATGAACGCGGGCGACCACGCTCACGGCCCAAAGGTCTCGGTCATCATCGTCAACTGGAACGTGGCGAACCTGCTCGACCTTTGCCTGGCCTCTCTCCTCAAGAACGCGGCCGATGTTTCATGGGAAGCGGTCATCGTCGACAACAACTCGTCCGGGACGTCGTTCCGGGATGTCCGGAATAAATACGCGGGTTTCTCGCAGTTCCGTTGGATCGAGAACAAAGAGAACATCGGAAATGTGGCCGCGAACCAGGCCTGGCGCATCAGCCGGGGGCAGTATTTATTGGAGCTGGGGCCGGATGCCATGGTCCTGCCCGGCGCCGTGGCAAATATGGCCGAGTTCCTCGACGGCCACCCTGAAGCGGGGGCGGTCGCGGCCCGCTTTCTGAACCCGGACGGGACGCCCCAGAACTACTACTACCGGCATTGGAATCTCATGATGTGTTTTCTGACGACCGGCCTGGGCAAGCTCATCGACAAAAAAATCTTCCGCCATGCAAAGGAAATCAAATATTTCGGATATGACCTCGATACCCGGAAGATTATAACGGTGGAACAGCCGGCCGGAGCCTGTCTCCTGGTCCGGCGGGAAGCCCTGGCGCCGGGAGATCTCGTGGACCGGCGATTTCCCTTTTATTTTGACGACGCCGACCAATGCCAGAGGATCGCGGACAAAGGATATAAAATCTATATCCTCCCCTCGGCGGAGATCATCCACGATCAATGCGCGTCTTTCAATAAAACGAACAACGACTGGCGGGAGCGGGAATTCCGCCGGAGCGCCGTCCGGTATTTTCAGAAGTTCCATCCGGGTCAGGTCGTCTTCTTGAAGATCTTGTTCTTGTTAACGTCGGCAACGAAATCTTTATACGATACGGTCCTTTCCCCGGGCCGTCGGAACCGCTGAATGCCCGCCTCAACCGCGCTTCGAGTTTCCATCGTCATTCTCAACTGGAACGGATGGGAAGACACGCTCGCCTGCCTGGAATCCGTGCGGCGCTCCGACTATCCCGATTTTCGGATCATCCTCGTCGACAACGGCTCCACGAACGATTCCCTGGAAAGAATCTCGGCCTGGTGCGCCGGCAAAATGCCCGTGATTTCGATCAACGCCGCCACCCAGGAAAAGGGCCCGGCCGAAGCGGAAAACATGGACAGCCTCCCGCCCGCCGAGCGGCCTCTCGTCATCCTCAAAACGGGAAAAAATCTGGGCTTTTCCGAAGGCAACAACGTCGCCATCCGACGGGCTTTAGCGGGATCGCGGCCGGCCGACGTGGTTTTTCTCCTCAATAACGACACGAGGATCGAAACCGGCGCCGTCTCCCGGGCCGTCGAGGTCCTGCGCGAGCGGCAAGCCGGAATCGTCGGCTGCGTGATAAAGGACGCATCGGGAACAGTGACACTGTTCGGCGGAGATCTCCGCCCGCCGAAGTTTTTTTATGCCCCTTATAGGCTCTTCCTGCGCAAACACAAGCCCGGCGACGAGGCGGTCAGCGTCGTCTGGGGAACGGCGATGCTCATCCGCCGCGATGTTCTGCTCGCGCATGAAGCGCGCTTCGGCCATTTTTTGAATCCCTCGTATTTCCTCTATATGGAAGACTATGATTTCTGCTTCGAGACGCAGAAAATGGGATATCCCATCATAGTGGCCAAGAACGCCGTCGTCTATCATGGCCACACCGCTAATTACGCCCAAACCAAGTTCCGGAATGCCATCACTCTTTATTATTCCACGAGAAACACGATCCACATCGCCAACAGTTTCCTGCCGATCGGATGGCGGCTGATCTTTCATCTCTATTTTCCCTTGGTGAGATGTAAGGATATCTTTTTATTGCTGATCCGAAGAAAGACCATCGAGGTCCGGGCCCTGCTTGACGGTCTCCGGGATGGATATCGGGGAGTGAAGGGCGAATGGCCCAAGCACCCTTCGGAAAGCCGGACCTCGTGAGCGGAACACAACATGCGACATCGTGACCTGCCTCAGGTGCTGAAAATCCTGATCTACGGGCAGGTTCCTCCGCCGCATCACGGGTCCAACATCATGACCGAATTTTTCATCCGCGCTTTGAAGAAGCTCGGTTACGACGTACGCCTTTCTCCGAAGAATTTCTCCCGGACCATCGGCGAAGTGAACAAGACGTCCGCGACAAAACCGGGGAGGGTCCTCTCCGCGTTCGGGCGGTATCTCAAAAATTTCCTGAATTTCAAGCCCGACCTTGTCGTCTTCTTCACCTCGTCCCGGAAAATCGGCCTTCTCGTGGACGCCCCCTTTGTCCTGGCGGCGCGAATCGCCGGAATTCCATATGTTCATTACATCCATACGCAGGGCCCCTTTCGCATTTACGCTCGAGGAGGCCCCGGCCGCGTCCTGATCAAGAGCCTCATCGACAAGGCGTCCGCCTGTCTGGTCCTGGGAGAAATATTCAAAGAGCAAATCCGCGTCTTTTACGGAGGTCCCATCCACGTCCTTCCCAACTGCCTCGAGGGTTCTTGGAATCCCGCGGCGAGGACGGAGGATCCGGACCGGCCGGTCAACGTCATCTTCCTATCCAACATCCATAGGGCAAAGGGAATCTTGACGCTCATCAAGGCGATTCCCCTGGTCGTCGCCGAACATCCCCGGGCACGATTCATCATCGCCGGGCCCTGGCAGGACCAAGATCTCCGCGATGAAGTCATGGCCTCCGTGAAAGAACTGGGCCTGGAGCAAAACGTCCAATTTCCCGGCCCCGTCTATGGCCAAGCCAAAACCGAGCTGCTCAGCCGAGGCGACATTTTTGTCCTGCCGAGCGATTATGAGGCTTTCGCCATCGTCAACCTCGAAGCCATGCGGGCCGGGCTGCCGGTCATCACCACGGCGGTCGGGGCCATGCCGGACGTGATCCTCGACGGCCGGTCGGGATTTCTCATCTCTCCCAAACGCCCGGATCTTCTCGCGGAAAAATTGAATCTCCTCGTCGGGAATGCGTCTTTGCGCAAGGCCATGGGAGCGGAAGGCCGCCGCCAATTCGAGAAACTTTTCTCTTTTTCTTCCTATACCCTCAGGCTGGGGGAGATCATGTCCGAAATTATCGACAAGGGAACGCCATGAAAAGACTCAATGTCCTGGTATCCGCTTACGCGTGCAACCCGATTCCCACGGAGGATGCCTATCCGGGCGAAGCGATCCTGGGCTGGAACCTGATCAAGCAGCTCAGCCGGTTCTATGACCTCACCGTGCTCACCCGGACCTACAACCGCAAGAACCTGGAGAACGAAATAAAAACGGGAGGCATCTCCAACACGCGCTTCGTCTATTTGACCCTGCCTCCATCCTGGGAGCGCCTCAAAAAATCGTTTTTGGGATTCAGCCTTTACTATCTCCTCTGGCAGATCAAAGCCTATTCAATCGCCCGCCGGCTGCGGAAAGACCGGGACTTCGACGTTTTCCATCACATCACGTTCAACAACGACTGGATGCCGAGCTTCATCGGCGCCTACATCAAGATGCCTTTCATTTGGGGCCCGATGGGCGGCGGCCAGCAAATCCCGCGCTGTTTGAAAACGGAGCTGCGCCGCAAAACCCGCTTGAACGAGCGGATGCGGCTCTGGGGCCAGTGGTTCTTTCGCCACTCGTACTTCCGGCTCCGGGGCATGAAAAGAGCCAAGGCCGTTCTCGTTTGCAATCGGGATACGCAGAGGATCATTCCGGCCCGTCCGGAGCGCGTCCACTTTTTTCCGGTGAACGGCATCTCCATGGAAGAATTTCCGCGGCTCATCCCGATGGAGAAGCGAAACGGCGGCGCGTTCCGCATGATCTATGCGGGACGCCTCGACCCGATCAAGGGCCTGGGCTTGGGAATCAAGGCCTTCGAGCTTTTTCTCAAAAAACGTCCGGACGCCACTTGGGAGATCGTCGGCCAAGGGCCCGAGTTCAAACGCCTGGAGCGGCTCATTGCCGATAAAAAGCTCCAGGGCAAGGTCTTCATCACACCCTGGCTGGACCGGCGGAACCTGATGAAAAAAATTTCCGAGTCCGACGTCCTCTTTTTCCCGAGTTTCCGGGACGGAGGAGGCGCCGTCATCGTCGAGGCCATGGCCCTCGGCAAGCCCGTGATCGGTCTCGATATCGGCGGCCCGGGCTATCACATTCGCCCCGCATGGGGAATCAAGGTCCAGGCGCGGAACCATGACCAGGTCATCGAGGATTTGGCCGACGCCTTGAAGACTCTGAGCCGCGACGAAGCGTCGCGCGAACGGCTGGGAAAAGCCGGCCGGAAGCGGGCGCTGGAATTTTATCTCTGGGACAAGCTGGGAGATCAGCTTCACGACATTTATCAAGGAGTCCTGCCGCCGACATGAGACGCCCATGAGGATGTTCAAAACGAACGGGACCGCCGAGCCCCTCGAGCCGACTCTCACCGGGAAGGTCGTCCGGGGAGGAGTCTGGGTCTTCGGTATCCGCTTCGTGAACCAACTGTTTTATTTCGCCCGCCTTGTGATTTTAGCGCGCCTTCTCGCCCCCCGGGACTTCGGGTTGTTCGGGATCGCCATGTTCGTCCTCGGCATCCTCGACACCGTATCTCAGCCCGGTCTCCAACAGGCCATCATCCAGAAAAAGGACAACTCCAAAGATTACCTGGACGCGGCCTGGACGGTGATAGTCATCCGCGGGATCGCTCTGTCCGCTCTGATGTGGTTTCTGGCGCCGTCCGCCGCCCGGTTTTTCAACGTCCCGGAAGCCAGAAACATCATCCAGATCATGAGCCTTTCCATTTTCATCCAGGCGTTCACGAATATCTCCATCGTCTCCATTCAAAAGGAGATGCAATTCCATAAGCAATTCATCTATCAGGTCGCGATCTCCACCGTGGATTTCACGGTCGCCGTCGTCGCGGCTTTCCTTCTACGAAACCCATGGGCCCTGGTCCTGGGCGTTCTCGCCGGACAGACGGTGGGACTCATCGTCAGCTACGCGATCCTTCCCTACCGGCCGCGTTTCCATTTGGATTTCCGGAAAGTCCTGGAACTGACGAAATTCGGGCGATGGGTCTTCGCCGCCAACATCCTGATTTTCGCCATGGGCAACGGCGACGACGCGTTCGTCGGCAAGGTCCTGGGCGCGGTCATGCTCGGCTTTTACCAAATGGCCTACAGGATTTCAAACACGCCCTGGTCCGAAATCACCCGCATCGTCTCCCAGGTCACCTTTCCCGCATTTTCGAAAATACAGGAAAATGTCGAAAAGCTCAAAGAATCCTACATGAACGTGCTGCACCTATCGACATTCTTCGCCTTTCCGGTCGCCGGCCTTCTCCTGGCCCTGGCCCCCGAGTTCACCCGGCTGGTCTTGGGGGCCAAGTGGATGCCGATCGTTCCGGCCCTCCGGATCCTCTGCGTATTCGGCTTATTCAGCTCCATAAACTCTTCATTCAGCCCGGTTTTCTACGCTATCGGGCGGCCTTCGATCATGACGAAAAATATCCTGATTTCGCTCGTCACGCAAGCCGTACTGATTTATCCCCTGACCAAAGCCCTTAAGCTTCCCGGAACCGCCCTCACCGTTGTGCTGGCCAATCTCGTTTGTCTCATCGTCATGCTCCGGCACGTCGAAAAATCTCTCGGCCTCCGGACCCTCGACATCCTCCGCAAGATCGGCCCGCACGCCGGCATGACCGTCGTCATCACGGGACTGGTCTTTTTGACGAAAGCCCTGTTGGGCGGACATCTCGGCCTGCCCCTCACCTTCCTGGCCTCCCTGTTCATCGGTCTCGGGGTCTATCTTTTTTACGGCCGGAGCCTCATCCCGTCGTTCCGGCCCTATTGGAAGGCGATTTGGCGATGATGACCCAGAACGACTCAACCCGAAAATTAAAAGGGCAGAGCTTTTTAGAAAAGGGCCAAGCGGTTCACTTCGACGCGCTCGAGGCCGAAGCGAAATTCATAATCTCCGACAGCAGCTCGTCGTACTGGGACCGCGTTTCGCGTTCCAGCTCTTGAAATCTCAGGACGCCGGCCCTCGACAGCTCGCGCCGCCGGGCCTCGCTCCCGCTGAGATAAAGGATTTTATTGGCGATGTCGGCCCGGTTGTAGGCGTTCATGTATTCGGCCGCGCCGGCGCAGATTTCGGGAATGGAGGAAATGGCCGAGACGAGGACCGGAGTCCCGAACGACATGGCCTCGATCGGCGGGATCCCGAACCCCTCGTTCAACGACGGATAAATGAAAAGCTCGGCGTTTTTGTAGAGCGACATCTTTTCATCGGCGCCGATATATCCTCGGATATCCAGGAATTCCCAAAGTCCGGGAAACGATTTCCGCACCCGCTTCGCGAGCGCCGGATCGATGCTCGTGATGACGTATTTATGGCCCGGGAAGAATTTTCGGAACATATCGAAATGAGCGAGGGCGTCCAGGACCCGCCATAAGTTCTTGTACCAGCGCCCTGCTCCGACGGTCAAAAAATAGGGCCGGGGCGGGACGATTTGATTCCGGGGCTCGAACGATCGAACGATCGGGAAAATGACTTTGGCCCGGCGCGCTTCATCTCCGAAATACAACTTGAAAGAAGACATGGAAAACTGGGAAACCAGGACCACCGTGACGTCCGCCGACTGGAAGCTCCGGAGGATTTTTCGATATTGACGCGTGTATTTCGCGATCGTGAATTCCTTGAGAGCGTAGTGCTTCAGGAACCACCGGACGATCCTCTTGCCCCGGGCGCCGCAATAAACGTATTCGTAGCGATCGGAAACCAGTTCCAAGAAGCGGAACCCGTGGAGGACGGCCACGACTTTCGCCTTTCGAATCTCCAAATCATCGCCGATGAAGATCCAGTCCGGCAGGGGAAAAATGAACAGATTTCGAGGGGCGTCGTAGTCCCGGATCACATCCCGGTATTCCGACGTCCGTTCGAGGAAGAGGGTCTTCGGGCAACTCGCGGTGACCTCCCCCAGCAGATCTTCATCGATCCACTTGTTGCGCAGCACGACCGGCACAAGGTCATACCGGTCCTGAATCCCCCGCCCCAATAAAAACCTCAGCATTTCCTTCCCGTATTCTCCGCCGCCGTGGATTTTGATGTTCCCCTCCGGCTGCGTCTGGGTCAGGTCGTAGATGAGGATCGGCTTGTCCATCATGTTCTCAACACAACGATGAGGTTCGGCGTCTGATACCAGTTGTCCAGACTCTTTCCCAACAGGACGCGGTCGAGAGCGGGCAGGAGACCGAAGTAAAGAGCGTGTCTCGGAATTTTCAACCATCCTTGACAAATCGACCGGTCGTTCAAAAAAACGATCCGGTCCTCCTCCCACCCGCACCTCCTCAAGATCTGGGCGAAACTCCGGACGGTGTAGAACCCCTCATGGGTGGCATCGTCATAGAGCCAGTGGTTATGATAAAGCGTGCCCGCATGCGGCATGACCATGAAGCCGAGGGAACCTTTTTTCATTTTTGTTCTCAGGCCGCTCAAAAGCTCTTCGAGATAGGGCCGGGGTAAATGTTCGACAACGTGCAAGAACGTGTAGACGTCGGGCGGCTCGGCGTTGTTCTTGATGAACGATAAGGCATCCGTCCTCTCGACAATAAACCGGTTCTTGCGGTGCTCGTCGGCGAACGCCCATGAGCTCGCGTCCGGCTCAACCCCCCGGAGTCTCCGATATCCCCGCTCGTAAAGAAAATGCAGAAAATTCCCGGTCGAACATCCGATATCGCAGACCGCGATCTCATCGGTCCGCCGGTCGCGCACTCCGGCGATTTTCTCGATCACGGAAATATACGTCTTGAAGCCCGCCTCGGTTCCCGAGACGAATCGATAATGCGTCCGGAGATAATCAGGATTCTCGTTCTTCATGTTCTTCGTTATAGGCAATCGGGAGGATCGGTTCGATTCCATGAAAATATTTTCCATATTATTTCAGACGCGGGATGATGTCAATGGACCGGACCGGACCGGAGAGGCGCCGGCCGGCCTCCAAAAGGACTATTGACAGAGGTTCGTCAAGCGCGATATTTTAAGCGCGGGAGAAGATCGGCCATGACAGAAGAACTCCTGAGGGCGCCCTTCCGCCGTCGCGGCGATAACGGCCCGGGCGCCGGAGGGCAAGGATGAGGACCGCCGTTCTTTCGTTTTATGAGGCCTATCCTCCCGTCTGCGGAGCGGCTGCCGTCGCGTACAACGTGGCCAAGCAACTGCCGGGCGAGAAGCTCCTCATCCAGCTCGTCGAGGCCAAACGAGACGAAGTCGCCCACGAGGATTTCGAAATCGTTGACCTTCCCATGCGCTCGTCGCGTCATCTCGTCAAAGCGCTCCATCTGGCCGTTCAGTTTCCGCGCATCGCCAAGCTTTTAAAGTCGTTCGCTCCGGATTGGCTGATCCTCGAGGGCTCGTCTTGGACGGTTTATTATCTCGCGTTCTTTGACTTCCTCAAGATCCGGCGCGCTCCTTATAAAATCCTCTACCATGCCCATAACGTCGAATACCTTTTGAGGGCCGGGAAAAACGGCCGGGTCGTGGCCGCTCTGACGAAATGGGCTGAGGGGCTCCTGGCCAACAGAGCCGACCTCGTGACCGCCGTGTCGGAAGTCGATGCCGGACATTTCAAGCGGCTTTACGGGATCGACCCGCTGATCTTTCCCAACGGCGTCGATGTCGGCCAGTTTCAAGACGTTTCGCCCGAAAGCGTCCAGGCCGTCAAGACGAAATACGGCCTCTCCGGAAAAATCGCCCTGTTCATGGGCTTGACGAATTTTCGTCCTAACGCCGAAGCTCTCGCCTTTCTCCTGAAGGATGTTTTCCCGGGCCTCGTCGGCGTCTGTCCCGATGCGAAACTGGCCGTTCTCGGCGGCCGCCTGGAGCGCCGGGCGGACTGGCTGATCAATCCCGGGGTGATCCCCTTTCAGGAAATTCCCGCGTTCATCAAAGCCTGCGACGTCTGCCTGGCGCCCATCTTTTCCGGCTCGGGAACGCGCCTGAAAATCCTGGAATACATGGCCGCCGGCCGGCCCGTCATCGCGACGCCGAAAGGAGCGGAGGGACTCAGCGTCCGGGACGGAGAAAATATCGTCATGGCCGAAGACGCCCCCGGCTTCATAAACAAGATCCTGGAATTATTTGCCGCCCCGGAGACGGCCGCGGCCATCGGGCGCCGGGGCCGCGACGTCGTTCAAGAAGAGTACGCCTGGCCGATTCTCGTCAAACGCTTTTTACCGCATCTGGAAAAAGCCGTCGCCGAAGGCGGCGGCCAGCGCGGCTAGGTCCGGCGTATCGCCGTGGATTATTCGTTTTCCCGGCCGGCTTTGGTGATATTGGCCCATGTGTCGCGGAGCGTCACCGTCCGGTTGAAGACGGGCTTTAAACCGCCTAATTTCAACTCTGGGGTATCCGGCCCGCCGACAACCCCCAATTAGAAGATCCCATCCTTAGAACGGCGTTGTGGACACTTTTAGGGTATCGGGCCCTGATATCTAGGCCTAATTGAAAATATCCGCTTTTCCCATTCTTCCCAAGACTCCATCCCAGGTCCCTCGAATGATAATCTTAATCCGCCCCCATTTGTGATCATCGTACAAAAAAATCTGGAGAATGAGATGCAGCGTTCTTATTAACGCATAGGGAATGAAAAAAAACGGCCGATTTTTTTTCTCGAAATAAATCCCGTTTCGAGCACAATAGTATCCGGGGATGGGGAAGCCTTCCCAAATGATCCTTATCACTGTTTTTCCCAAGATCCATTTTTCGATTCGGCGCGATCCTGCCGAACTCCCCCATTTATGAAATACGATGCTCCGAAAGTTATAGAAAAGCTTCCAGCCGTTTCGCCTTGCCCTAAAGCTCAAATCCAGATCTTCAAAATAGCAAAAATATTTCTCATCGATGGGGCCGATGTCCCGCAAACAACCGGCTTTGACAAGAATGCTCGCCCCTTCGACGGATTTCGATTCCAGACATCGGTCCAGAAAGTGAGATCCTTTCACGGGGAGTGGCCGATCACTAATAATATTCACATTGTAAGAGGCAACTATTCCCGTTCGACGATCGCGTTCGGCGCAAGATACCAGTTCTTGGAGCGAATCCGGCGTAACAATCGTATCGTTGTTTAAGAGCCATACATAGTCATAGCCCGCCAGGAGAGCGCCCTCGATTGCGATATTGTTTCCTCCCGCATACCCATGATTCTCCTTGAGGCCCAGGAACAAATATTTGGGCAAGGCATCATTGGCCATCGCGCTCCATCGCGAGGCCATCTCGCGGATCGGCAGGTCCTTCTCGTTCAATACCATAGCCTGGGCGCCCTCGTGTCGGATCCAATCCTCTATGCGCTGCCATGAGTCGTTCCGTGACCCATTATCTACGATCAAGATGGATTGCTGTTCGTATTCAAGGTTTTTTAGTGAAGTCAAGCACTCAACCGTGTCCCACCAGTTGTTCCAGTTGAGCACAATGATCGCCACCGCGGACGCCCTGTTTTCCATATGCCCATCCATCTTAATCTTTGTCACCTTCATTTATAAATCAAAAGCTTAGTGAGTGGCCAATTCTATTCCAGGTCCTTAGTTCTCAAAGGCAAAATACTTGATTTCATTTAAAATTGCAAACGGGGCGGATGCATTGCGGCATTCAGCGGAAATAGAGCCATCGAGGTTCTATATGCATAAAGCCAAGCCCTATTGTAGACTTGAATAGAAAGAAAAGGATTGCGATAATACATTAAAAATATATATATTGGTACGAACGCACATAATTATGGATACAATGCAGTGGCTTTTTTATAAAGTCTATTCCAGAATTGTCCCCAACTACTACTTTCTTTTAAGAAAAGAAGTAAAAAGCTGCCGGACGATGATTGATCTCGGATGCGGAAACGCTTCACCCCTCAAATACATTAAATCAAAAAATCAGTATACAGTCGGCGTGGACCGATTTGATCCCTACCTCAAAAAAAGCAAAGAACAATTCATACATGACAAATACATAAAATCAGACATATTAAAACTCAAGTTGCCAGCAAAATCATTCGAGTGCGCGATGGCTCTGGATGTCATAGAGCATTTTGAAAAGCAAGAAGGTTGGAAACTGATAAATGCCATGGAACGTTTGGCCCAAAAAAAAATAGTTCTAGTTACGCCTAACGGCTTTGTCCCTCAAGAGATAATAGACAGCAATCTCTACCAACAACATAAGTCGGGGTATAATTATGCAGAAATGAAAAAAATGGGCTTTCGTGTTTATGGCGTGAATGGGCACAAGGCATTGAGAAAAGAAGAAGCCAATTATAGGTATTCGCCGCGCTGGATTTGGTTTATTATCTCAGAAATAACTCAGCTCTATACTTGCTTCTTCCCCAAAAAAGCTTTCCAGATTTTATGCGTAAAAAAAACGGGGAGCAAATCACCTAATATTTTCACCAAAAGAGATTTTTAGGCTGCTTCCCGTTGCTGAGGATAACGCCGCACTGAAGGATTGAGTATCGCGTTCCAAATCCAATATCCTCAATTTAGGAAAGAAACCGATGCCGGGATCCTGTCCGGAATTCGTTTTTCCCGGCAGCCCCAGTCTGACTATACATCGAGCGATATAACCGAGAGAGGCTGCATCAATCCTTGAAGGAATATGATACGCCTTTTGAGTCTTAGCGGCAGATGAAAATGGCCGTGGCCGGTATGTCGTTTCCTGGGAGCTTTCCACGACACTGGACACCGGATTCTGTTTGGAGGCGCTGCGTAAAGCACTCCGGATCTCGAAGCCGGAGATTTTCAACACGGACCAGGGGCCGCAGTTCACGAGCGTGGATTTCACGGATTTTTCCGACTATTTCGAGTTTTATAACAACGAGCGACCGCACGAGACGCTGGGTTACCGGACACCGCACGAAGTCTATTTTGGGACGAAGGCACGACTGGCGCCGTCGTCTGAGGCTGTGGTTTGACATGGACCGGGATGAGATCGTCGTTCCTAGGGCAAATGGCGAGGCCGTTTTTTCGGGGTTCAAGTTAAAATGGCTTTCAGCCTTCAAAATGGATAAAATGGTCAAAAGAGGCAGGCTCTCAATCCACCTTCAGAATGCCTCTCAACTGTCCAAAGAATGGGGAGAGGGTCAACTGAATGAATGTTTGAGGACGCGATTTTGTTAAACAACATGGCCAAAGACCAAAGGGAGTTCTGCTGCCGTGTTTGCGGTCAGCCACTTGCCGCGCAAGCTTGGGGTGGTGGTGAGTGCAGCGCTTGTGGTTCTGTGTCCGCAACGCTATTGCCTTCAGAGGCGGAAATCGAAGCGCACTACCGCGCCGACAACCCTGTATATATTGGAGGTAGCTGCAACCTCGAAAGGTATGCCCGGCAGTATTTACGCTTATGCCGGAAACACGCGACGAACGGCAGGTTACTGGATGTCGGAAGTGCCACCAGCCCGTTCCCCAACTTCGCAGTTGCGGCTGGATTTTCTGTCTCGGTGATGGATTACATAAGGCCAGAAGGACTTGTCTCTGAGGTCAGTTTTCATCGAGGCACGCTCAATGTGGAAGACACCGTTAGACCGCTCTTCGGCTCGTATGACGTGGTGACCGCGTGGGCAGTCATTGAGCATGTTCCTGATCCTGCGACTGCAGCTAAAATCATAGCAAGTTGTTGCCGTAAGGGAGGAGTTATCCTCCTATCCACACCAGAGATCGGAACGTGGTTGACCAATCATTCCTTGGGCGCCTCAAACTGGTTTGATCCTCCTGGGCACCTTCACTTGATCTCGCCGCGAGGAATTTTGCGTCTGTTCGGCGAACAGCGTTGTCAACTCTTGGAATGGGGCAGGTTGGAGCTTAATGCGGCTCGCTTCGTTATACGATACGGCATTGGGTTTTGCGAGACGTTGCTTGGGTTGCCGATAAAAACTTGTGCAAACCGCACGTGGCACCGGCTGCGTGATAATCGAAGGCAATTATTTAGAGGCATAACATATTACGCTTTTAGACGAGTTTGACAATCCAACTCCCCAGCGCGAACTAATGACATGGACGAGAACAACATAATGCGTAGTGCATTCGTGACCTTTTATGAAGCATACCCCCCGATCTCAGGCGCCGCGACTGTTTCCTTTAGCACCGCCCTGTATACGCACGGAGAACGACTTTTAGTCCAGGTTTTCAGCCGCGATGACGAGGTAATTGTTGGTGAGGGCTTGCGCGTCCGGTCGCTAAACTGCGGTGCTCACAACCTACTGGTGGCGACTTCTTCTTTATGGTAATTTTGCATGGTTCATCGCGCTTAGTTTTTTTAACATTGCATGGTTCTTTTTGGGTTCATGGTTTATCCTTGCTGCAATTTATCTAATTCTTAGATACTCAATCCCCAAATAATCTCTTATAATCAGTCAATAAGTCGTGCAAATAAAACGTTAACTTTTACAAAGAAACGACTTTTTTCTTGGTATAAGGTATTTATTGCAAAAAATACACTTCAGTCATTATCGGCGGGTGATAAAGAAATAATAATCATAAAAAGTATAAACTTTCCTACTTTTAGCCTGCCCGAAAATTTTTTCTGTTCTCAATCTTATTAAAAATCGAATACCAATCGACTCCGGGTGAAATTAAGCTGCTCTCCAAATGCGTTCCAATGGCAGGGATAGGCACCCATAAATAATACTTGCGTCCAAAAAATATATTTTTCCAACAATAATAAATTGCTTTCACATATATTTTAAAATAAAAACCTGAACTAAGAATATTTCGCAGATTTGTCAGTACGTTCAAACCGTTAAACTTAGTAAGCCCAAGCCACATACTGCAGTCATGATTTCCGCGTGAATATGAACGAAATATATGTTGCGTACGTCGCAACACATCTTTTGTCGTTAAAAAAGTCAAGCAGGTAGAATGTGCCGTTCTCCAATGCAATCCGCAATAAAATGCCATTTTATATGAACCTGTACTATGAAATGGTAAAGTATAATAATCCATATGGTCGTATGGCGAAACAAAGTCGACATGTTTATTTTTTTTTAAAAAATAAACCGCTTTCTCAAACATGCCCTCCTGATATAAATAATCATCCTCCGCGAAATATACAATTTTAGATTCAGTTTGTTTAAGGAGGTATTCTATTTGCAGGTTAAAAGTTGCGTAATTTCCAATGCCACCCGAGTGAATAAATTCCAGATCATCCCGACTAAATGATTCTAAAAAAATATTTTCATATTCTTTGGGACAATTATCTAAAAATATATACATTTTTGCTTTAAGGTTCCCCAAACTTGATCGAAATGACTTTACACTCAAACGTACAAGATCAAACTTATTATCGGCGTGAAAAAGGGGCGTTTTTGAGACCGCCGGATACACGCGGTATGCTACGGCAATATCATAATTTGATTTTATCATCCATTAACCTCGTTTTTGTGCAACCGGAGTCATTCCCCTCGATAAAGAAGGTATAATTTTCATTATTAATTTGCTCTTCCAGTTTAAGCATAAGGATTTGCTTTTTCGCTCTGCGCGACTTACGCTCCCATTAAGCGGGGGATCGATGCTCCCGATCACGAAAAGGATAATCCCGGACGCGGATCGAGTCAAGAACAAGAAATTTACCACGAAAGAGGCCGGCGCGGCTAGGCCCGACGCTTCGGCGTATCGCCGCGATTATCCGTTTTCCCGGCCGGCTTTGGTAATATTGGCCCATGTGTCGCGGAGCGTCACCGTCCGGTTGAAGACGGGCTTCCCGGGAGCGGAATCCTTGGCGTCCGCGCAGAAATAGCCGAGCCGCTCGAATTGAACCCGGTCGCCCGGACGGGCCGCGGCCAGCGACGGCTCGGCCATCGCCCCGGCCACGACGTCCAGGGATTTGGGATTCAAGTTCGTTTTCCAGTCCTCGCCCTCCTCGATCTCGCTGGGATCGCGCTTGGTGAAGAGCGTGTCGTAGAGCCGGACTTCGACGGGAACGGCGCGCTCCGCCGAAACCCAATGCAGGGTCGCCTTGGGGCTGCGGCCGTCCGGCGCGTCGCCGCCCTTCGTGGCCGGATCGTAGACGCAGCGGACTTCAATGATCTCCCCCGTCGCCGGATCCTTGACGATCTCCGTGCAGGTCATGAAATAGGCGTAGCGGAGCCGGACTTCCCGGCCGGGCGAGAGGCGGAAAAATTTTTTCGGCGGATCTTCCAGAAAATCGTCGCGTTCGATATAGAGCTCGCGCGAGAAGGGGACTTTCCGCGTCCCCGCGCCGGCGTTTTCAGGATTATTGACGCAGTCCAGCTCCTCCACGCGACCTTCGGGATAGTTGGTCAGGACGACTTTGAGCGGCCGGAGGACGGCCATGGCCCGGGGGGCCGTTTTGTTCAACTCCTCCCGAACGCAGCTTTCGAGGAGGGCCAGATCGACGATGCTGTTGGCCTTGGCCACGCCGACGAGCTCGGCGAAACGGCGCAGGGAGACCGGAGTATAACCGCGCCGGCGCATGGCCGAGATCGTCGGCATGCGCGGATCGTCCCAGCCGTCGACGATTTTTTCTTTGATCAGGGTCAGGAGCTTGCGCTTGCTCAACAGGGTGTTGCTGAGGTAAAGGCGGGCGAACTCGATTTGCTGCGGATGATGGATGCCGAGCCGGTCGAGAAACCAGTCGTAGAGCGGCCGATGGACTTCGAACTCGAGGCTGCAGATCGAATGGGTGATGCCCTCGATGGAATCGGATTGGCCGTGGGCCCAATCATAAGTGGGATAAAGACACCAGGCGTCGCCGCGGCGGTAATGATGGGCCCGGCGGATCCGGTACATGACCGGGTCGCGGAGGAGGAGATTGGGGTCGGCCATGTCGATTTTGGCCCGGAGCGTTTTCGAGCCGTCGGGGAACTCCCCCGCCCGCATGCGGCGGAACAGGTCGAGGTTCTCTTCGACGGTCCGGTCCCGATATGGACTATTTTTGCCCGGCTTGGTCAGGGTCCCGCGCGTCTCCGTCACCTCTTCAGCGCTCAGTTCGCAGACGAACGCGACGCCCTTGCGGATCAGGTCCTCGGCGAATTCGTAGAGCCGTTCGTAATAATCCGAGGCGTAGTATTCGCGGTCCGCCCAGTCGTACCCCAGCCAACGGATGTCCTCCTTGATCGAGCCGACGTATTCGATCTCCTCTTTTTCCGGATTCGTATCGTCGAAACGCAGGTTGCACAGGCCGCCAAAGTCGGCCGCCAGCCCGAAGTTGATGCCGAGCGATTTGACGTGGCCGATGTGCAGGTAGCCGTTCGGCTCGGGCGGGAAACGGGTATGCACTCGCCCCCCGTTTTTTCCGGCGGCGCGATCGGCGTTGATGATGCTCCGGATGAAGTTATCCTTGGGCTTATGTTCATTCATGATGCGGCGCCTCTCATGCGCTGGATGACTTTGTCCTTGCCCAGCAGCTCCATGATTTCGAACAGGCCGGCCCCTTTCGTCTTTCCCGAGATCGCCACGCGGGTCGGGTGGATGATCTCCGCGGCCTTGAGCTTTCGCTCTTCGGCCAGCCCGCGGCACACGGCCTCGATGGCGTCGCGGCGGAAATCGGCGAGAGGCGCGAGCCGGGCGGCGAATTCCCGGAGGTTCTCGCGGTTTCCCGGCGGCTCGATAAACTTCTTCCAGGCGTCCTGCTCGATAGCAAAATCGTCCCGGAGGAAAGCGTCGGTGAGGCCGCCGAACTCCCGCAGCGTCTTGATCCGGACTTTGTAGAGATCGATGAGCCGGACGAGAAAATCGTCCGGGACCGAAGCCAGGTCGAAGCCGTCCCGCCGCAGCTGGGCCTTGAGGAGCGGAAGGAGTTCGTCCGCCGTCCTCTTCATGATGTATTCGCCGTTCATCCATTTGAGCTTCTGGATGTCGAACTTCGCCTGGACGTCGTTCATGGCCGGGATCTCGAAGATTTTCGCCGCCTCGCCGAGCGGCAGGATCTCGACGCCGGTCAAGGGACGATCCTTCGCGGCGGAAGTGGACCCCCGGGCAGAGCCCGGGGCCCCGGCCGCCGTGGGCGGAGTCCAGCCGAGGAGGATGAGATAATTCGCCAGCGCTTCGGGCAGGAATCCCTCGTTCTTGTATTCCGCGACCGAGACGCCGCCGTGGCGCTTGGAGAGCTTCGCCCCGTCCGGCCCCAGGATGAGCGGCATGTGGCCGAAACGGGGCGGCGTCAAGCCGAGCGCTTCGTAAAAAAGGACTTGTTTCGGGGTGTTGGTGATATGGTCGTCGCCGCGGAGGATATGCGTGATGCCGAGGTCCGCGTCATCCACGACGCAGGAAAAATTATAGGCCGGCGATCCGTCGGATTTGATCAGGACCTGGTCCTTGAAGTTTTCGGTGGCGAACGTGATCCGTCCATGGATCATATCCTCGACGTCGATCGTCCGTCCGGGCTCGATCTTAAAAATGACGGCCTCCCCTTCCTTATAGGCTTTTCCCGCGGCCAGCAGCTCTTCGGCCTTTTGCCGGTAGAGGTCGAATCGATCGCTCTGGAAAGTCAACTCGCCGTCCCAATCGAGTCCGAGCCACTTCAGGTCTTCCAGGATTTCCTCGAGAAATTTGACGTCTGAACGGACCCGGTCCGTGTCTTCGATCCGCAAGAGGAAGCGGCCGCCGGAGTGCCTGGCGACAAGCCAATTGAAGAGGGCCGTCCGGGCGCTGCCGAGATGCAGAAAACCGGTCGGGCTCGGGGCGAAACGGACGGTGATCATGGGCGGCTCTTTGTTCCTTGACAAGTTTTTATATCACAGCCTCTCCCTGAGGGTCAATTCGCGGTCCTTTTCCGAATCGGAGATTCGCCCGGCGGCGGAGGGGAGGTCTCCGGTCCGCGCGGGCGCCGGCTATGGTATAATCAACGCTTATGAAAATTCGAAAAGCCCGCGCCGAGGACCGGCGCCGGATCTATGATCTGGCCGAATCCCTGGGCCTGGATTATCCGGGAATGGAAGACGATGAGGCTTGGATCGCGGAAGAGGGGGGCCATATCGCCGGCATCGTCGCCTTGAAAACATACGCCGATTGCGACGAGCTCGTTTCCTTGGGCGTCGATCCGGAATATCGCGACAAGGGACTGGGCCGGCGGCTCGTCCGAGCGCTGTTGGAAGAGGCTCCGGGCGACGTTTTTTTAGCGACCGTGATCCCGGATTTTTTTGAGCGCTGCGGATTCAAGGAAGTTTCCTCTTCCCCGGCCGGCATGACCAAGGACCCGGTCTGGTGCGAAGGCTGCCCCAAGGAACGCTGCACAATCATGGTCAGGACGGCCCGATGACGATTCCCCGCTTTCCCGAATTCAAGGCCATCGAACTCGAGGACCGGGATATCATCCAGAGGGCCATGGATCTCTTTCCATCCGAGGTCTGCGAACTGAACTTCGGCAACACCTTCATCTGGCGGAATTTCGATCATCCGAAGGCAACCTTTATCCGCGACAACCTCTGTCTTTTTTGCGAGCCGCCCGACGAGCCGGCCTATTTTCTTCAGCCGATGGGCGCCCGGGAGATCCCGGAGACCCTCCGGGACTGCCTGGCCTTCGCCCCACGCCTGTCGCGGATCCCGGCCGCGTTCGCCGCCCGGTTTTGCCCGGGATTCCGCTGCGCCCCGGATCGGAACAATTTCGATTATGTCTATCGATCGCAGGACCTGATCGAGCTCAAAGGAAAAAAATTCGACGGCAAGCGCAACCGGATCAGCAAATTCACGCGCGAAAACGAGTTCCGCTATCTCAAGCTGTCGCCCGAACATCTCGAAGCCTGTCGCCGCCTGTTCGAGGAATGGATGGAAGAGAAGGCCGTGAACGGTTCGATGATCTCCGCCCAAAAGGACGCCATCGAACAGGCCTTGACTCATTTCGCCGCGCTCGGGCTCGCCGGCAGCGCGATCGAAGTGGGAGGCAAGGTCGAGGCGTTTTCCATCGGAGAGAAACTCAACCGCGAGACGGCCGTCATCCACATCGAAATCGTCAACCCCCGTTACGAAGGCCTTTCCCAGCTGCTGAACCGCGAGTCCATCAAAAACGAATGGAGCGGCTTCCCCTTCATCAACCGGGAGCAGGATATGGGAATCCCCGGTCTTCGCCGGGCCAAGATGTCCTACCACCCCGATCATCTCGTCGAAAAATCCGTCATCCTGGCCTAATCGCGGCTCCATCCGCGGAAAGCGCGGCCGGCGCGGGTCTAGCTCGACGTCTCCAGAATCAAGTCGGCCGCGCGGCTTCCGGTGTAAAGAGCGGTCGGGACCCCGCCGAGGAAGAGCTCTTTGGCGGCATAGATGCCCGCCATGAAGAGATTCTCGACCGGCGTTTCGACGAGTAGGGTCCCCGGCAGCCGCGCCGCCGGATCGGCGGCCCACGTCCATCCGGCGAGCGATCCTTCGGTCCGCTGTCCCCAGTCCCGATACGTCAACGGAGTGGCGACGTCCATGACTTCGATCGAGGACGACAGGCCGGGCAGGATATTTTCGACGGTCCGGATGAGCTTCCGGGCCAGCCCGTTTTTGTTCTCTCGATAGCCGTCCTTCCTCATTTTCTCCCCGGTTCTCCAGGCGGCCATTTCGGCGTAGGGACAATCCGCGCGCAGGACGAGCGATGCCCGTCCGGCCGGGACGGCGTCGGCGGCGATGTCCGACCACCGGCAAATCTCGATCTCCCGATTGTCGAAATCATCGACCGAAGAGCCGGCCGCGGGCCGCTCATCCCGGCGATAAAAAAGATGCTCCGCCTTCATCCGGGAGAAATCGACGCGGGCCGGATCGATCCCCAGATAGACGCAGATCTCGGATCCGGAATAAGGGACGCCGCGAACGGCTTCGAGATGGCCCGGCGGGACATGGGCCGGATCGATCATCTCCAAAAACGTTTTTTTGTAATCGGCATTGGAAATGACCCGGCGGGCCTCGAAGACATCTCCGGCGACCGTTCTCACTCCGGTCGCCCGGCCGTGACTAACGATGATTTCCTCGACGGGGACCGAAATCCTGATCTCGCCGCCGGCGAAAGAGACCGCGGCGGCCAGCATCCGGCAAAGGCCGTGGATCCCGTTGGCCGGAAACCAGATGCCTTTGTCGGACATGACCCTCCACATGAAGGCCAGGTTCAGCATGGACATTTTGGGAGGCGTGGTTCCCTGTGAGCCGAGGAAGTTCCTCAGGCGCGGATCGCCGATGAGCCGGCCGAGATAATCGGCGGAAGATAAAGCTGCCCATTTTTCAATCCGCTCCTTAAGGTCTGATGTCTTCCCGCCCCAGGGGAGATCTTCGCTCGCCGGCTTGGTTCTCGAAAGAAAATCCGGATGCCGGCGATCGATGTCCTCCAGGTTCCGGATCAGACCGCCAAGATCGGTGAGGAAGCTGCTCAGGCCAAGCGCCTCATCCGGAAAGGCGTCCCGGAGTTCGGCTTGCAGGATCGCGAGCGGCCGCGAATAAATAATATCCAGAAACGGCGTCAGGAGCTGGAAATGATTCCTTTTGAAATCGAGCTCGGTCTCGATACCGACTTCCCCAAAGAACGACTTCACCCGTTCCGGATGGCTGAAGGACAGCGGCCCCATGGGAAAATAATAGCCGCCGCGCCGGAAAATATAACTCGTTCCCCCCACATGCGGATTTTTTTCGAGGACCAGGACGCTCCGTCCGGCCCGGGCGATCTTCGCGGCCGAGAACAAACCGCCGAGGCCCGCCCCGACGATGAGAGCGTCATAGATCATGCCCTGAAGCTATCATGTTTTCGTCAAGGATGACAAACCATTTCTATTCCCGCAGCCGCTCGACCATTCGGGTGTACTGGCCGGCATCGAACTTGCGCAGGAGACCCCGATCATTCATGTAGCGGATGCTCCCGAAGATCGCTCTTTCCCGCCAGGGCCGGTCATGTTTGCCGAAACACCAGGCGACGCCCGTGAAACCGTTCGGGTCCCGTCCGTCGAGTTCATATTTGTTGTTGAGGGCGAGAGCGCCGCGAAAGGCCTCCTCCGGCGTCCGGCTCCACTCGATGATCTTCTTGCCCCAGTACATCCGCATATAGCCGTGCATTTTGCCCGTGGCGATCATTTCGATCTGCGCCGCGTTCCAATAAGGGTCGTGAGTTTCGGCCGACTCCAGCTCGGCGAATGAATAGAGGAACGGCCGCGGGTCGCTTTGATGAGCGGCGAGCGTTTTTCGCGCCCAGGCCGGGATCCCCTCAAAGGCGTCATAGAGCGCGTTATAATGGACATAATTCAAACTCAATTCCCGGCGAACGACGAGCTCTTCGAGAAAATCCTCTTTCCCCGGGCTCTCCGATTCCATGACTTTGAGGGCGATAAATAACGGAGAGATCTGGCCGAAATGCAAATACGGGCTCAGGTGAGAGAGATAATCCAAGGTCGGATTGTTGCGCAAGTCGCGGAAATGGTCGAGCTTGTCTTTGAGGAAGATCCGCAAATGCTTTTTGGCCTGGTCGATTCCTCCCGTATAAAAATCCGTTTTTCTCACGCTCGTGTCGAGGCGCAGGCGGCCGAGAACGCGCGAGATGTTGCTCAAATCCAGGGATTCGAGATCCAGGCCCAGGGAGTCCTTGGCCGGCCGACGCTCTTTCAATTCGATCAAATAGTCCGGGAGCTTTTTCCGGATTTTCGGCCGAAGCGTCGCGGCCGCGTATTCTTCTTTGGGAGACGCCTCCTCGATCGGCACGACGGCGTCGCTTTCGACCTGGACGAAGGGACAGGTCAAGGCAGCGGCCGCTTTGTCCCTCCACTCCTTCTGGATTCTCAAATAGCCCCTGTCCGTCACCACGAGAGAAGCCCGCTTGGACAACTCCACGACGCCGCGCTCGGGTGAGATCTTCCGGACGACGAAACGAATGCCTTCCTTTTCGAGCTTCAGCCCCAGATCGGACAACCCTTCGAGCATGAACGCGTAATGCCGTTCATTGGCTTCCGGAAAATCGTCGGTGAGGCCGAAAAAAACGACCACGGGCAGGCGCAGCTCGTCGGCCCGGCGAACGGCATATTCCAGAGCATGGTTGCATTCAACGCGTTGCGACGCCTGCATCCAGTAGAGAACGAAATCGCCCTTTTTAACGTCCCTGACGTTCAGGGCTTTGATCCGGGACTGTTGAATCATATCGGTTGTCCTTCAAAATTATAACGGATCGATCGCGATATCGCCATCTGCGACTCATCCGGCGTTCGCGACCGCTAAAAAAACGATTCCCATCCTGTCCGATCCCGCTTCATTTCAGCAGATGACCCATGATCTCCTCGATTTGAGCAGATCCGAGCGGAAGCGAGTAGCATTTGAGCGACTGCGTTTCCTCGTCGAAAAGCAGGATCACGAAGCTCGCCTTTGAAAAGCCCGAGAAAAAACGGCTGTCATCCATGACCGCTGAAAACCGGATATCGTTGGCCTGCCGGAAACCCAGCCATTTTTTTTGAACGATGAGCCGCCTTCGTCCGGCGAGCTCGCCCGCCTCGGGCGCGCGGGAAACCAAGATTCCTTGGACTCGTTCTTCTTGGACGACGGCCGGAAGGGCGCGGCAAAAATCCAGGAGCGGCTGCAGGCAGGGTGGACAGAAAAAGCTTTCGATATCCATGATGACCCAACAGCTTTTCCGGCCAACTCCGGATGAAGCGGGGGCGGCGGCGCCGCTTGCCGCCCATAAGGGGAAGAAGGAAAGAACACCCGCCATGACGAATCCCCCGAGAATCCCGGGGACGGCGCCGAAATGACGGAGTCTTCGCTCACTCATAGACGATCCGATACTTCTTCAAGGTGATGCCGTCGTCGCCCCGCGCATAGAGAAAATGAGCGCGGTCGATGTACAGACAATGGCTGGTGTCGGGAAGCGTACACGTGGTGAGCAGTTCTCCGTCCTGGCTCAAGACGAATACGTCCCGGCTCGGGTTCTTCGCCAGCCGCCCGCCCAGGACGAACACGTGGCCGCGGCCGTCCAAAGCGATGCCCTTGAGACAGGTCTCTCCGGGCAGGACGAACGAGGCGATCTTTTTCGTCCCGGTTTTCTTCCCGCCCAATAATTTCGCGCCCCAAAGCCGTTTTCCTTCCACCGTCCATTTCTCCACGCGATCCTGGAACAGATACGCAAGATAGAAATGTCCGCGACCGTCGGGAACGAAACTGATCGAGTCCATCAACGGGCCCGACCCTTTATCCGCATAGGCGAGTTCGGAGAGAAGTTTTCCTTCGCCGTTCAAGATAAGGATCCTGCCGGGTTCTTGAAATCCCAAAACCGACACGGCCACCCGGCCGTCGCCGAGGGCCTTCAGATGCTCGATCAGCGACGGGCAAGGGATCATTCTCTTAAATTCCAAATTCCGGTCGAAGACGAATATGGCGGCGATATTCTGGTCGGTGGCATAAAGCGAGTCCCCCGAGCCATCGAGGAGCCGGGGCGCCATGAATTCTCCCGGCCCCTGTCCCTTGCCTCCGGTTTTTTTGAGGAGCTTCCCCCGGACGTCGAATTTCTTGAGCGAATAGTCCATGGCGTCGAGGACATAAATGAATCCCTCGTCGTCCGCGGCCACGCCGGTCCATTGAAAAAGGGTCTCCTCGTTGAGCCCTCCGATCGACAGGACTTCTTCGAGCACGATGTGTCTGAGCCTGTCCGAACCGCGAGCTGCCGGCGTCCCCGCCAAAGCTGCCGCGACGACGACGGCGCCGACGAACAAGGTCCGCAGTTTCATGCTTCGATCTCCCCTTTGAAGAGACGCTCGAGATTTCGCATTTTCTCGAAGCGGCGCCATGATCAGGCCGGATCGATGTATTTTTTGCAGAACCCGTATCCGACCAGGCAATAAAGCGTGCCGTAAGCGGCCCAGGAAGAGATCATCGGATCGTTGAGGCAGTCGAAGAAAGCTCTCTCGCAGATATTGGAAGGAATGTCTTCCGCCCGAAGGCCGAGGGCAAGCCCCGACAGAAGGAGAAGAATAAGGATAAAAACGCCGGCTGTTTTGTACATGGCATTCACCTCAAACGTATCGTTCGACATAGCGTTCGCAAAAGCTGTAACCGATCAGGCAGAAGCTCAGGTATAAGGGAAACCCGTAGCTTGGCGAAAAAAAACCGGCGACGATGGCATCGCCCAGACACTTGAGCACGATTCTCTCGCAAAAATTACTGTCGCTTCCGTCATCCGCGCGGCATGGCGCCGAAAGCAGAAGGCCCGCCAGTGAAACGATGAGGACCGCCCCTATAGCCCGTCCCCAAAAAGACCCTACGAATGTGTTCATTGAAAATCTCCTTTCGGTTCGTGTTAATAGCAACAACCGTGCCAAAAGCGAAAACACCGCTCCTGATCCGGAACACTTTGAAAGGAAAGGAGTTAAGAGAGAAAAGAAAAAAGAAAAATGAAAACCGGTCACCCCGGGTTGACGGTCCGCGGGCGCCGCGTTTTCTTTGGTTGACGGTCGAGCGGGTCTAGGCCTTTTTCGACGGCGGCCGGGGCCCCGGGCTTTACCCGGGGGTCCACTTCCGCCGTACTCGCCCGTGGCTTATATCCACGGGCGAGTGGCGAGCCTAAGGCTCGTCCCTTGACATCGGAATTTTGATCTTCGCCCGGCGCGCGAATTCGATCGCGTCGGCATAGCCGGCGTCCGCGTGGCGGACTACACCCAGGCCCGGATCGACGGTCAAAACGCGCTCCAGCCGCTTCGCGGTCGACGCCCGCCCGTCGGCGACGATCACCATGCCGGCATGGATGGAAAGCCCGATGCCGACGCCGCCGCCGTGATGAACGGACACCCAGGACGCTCCGCTCACCGCGTTCAGCAGGGCGTTGAGAACGGGCCAATCGGCGATGGCGTCCGAGCCGTCCTTCATGCCTTCGGTTTCGCGGTTGGGCGAAGCCACCGACCCGGTATCGAGATGGTCCCGGCCGATGACGATCGGCGCGCTGATCACGCCTTTCTTGACCAATCGATTGATAACGGCCCCGAACTTCGCCCGCTCGCCGTATCCCAGCCAACAAATACGGGCGGGCAGGCCTTGGAATTTAACCCGTTCCCTCGCCTTCCGGATCCAGCGCGCGAGGGCCGCGTCTTCAGGAAATTCCTTGAGCACGGCGTCGTCGGTGATATAGATGTCGCTGGGCTTTCCCGAGAGCGCGACCCAGCGAAAAGGCCCTTTACCCAGACAGAAAAGAGGCCGGATGTATTCCTGAACGAACCCGGGAATATCGAAGGCGTCCGCGACCCCGGCCTTGAGGGCCTGGCCGCGGATGTTGTTGCCGTAGTCGAACGCCCTGGCCCCTCGTTTTTTCAATTCGAGCATGGCCCGGACATGGACGGCCATGGATTCATAGGAGCGTCTGCTGTATTCGCGGGGATCATCGCGGCGGAGGCTGAGCGCCTCTTCATAAGAAAGGCCGTGCGGCACGTAACCATTGAGCTCATCGTGGGCCGAAGTCTGGTCGGTCAGGACGTCGGGGGTCAGGCCACGCCGGACGAATTCGGGCAGCACGTCGGCCGCGTTGCCGAGGAGCGCGATCGAAAGCGGTTCCCCCTTTTTCGCCGCGGCAAAGGCGAGATTGAGGGCCTCATCCAGGGTCTCGGCTATCGTATCGACATATCCCGTTTCGAGACGGCGCTGGATCCTGTGCCGATCGACCTCGACGACGATCGCCACACCTTCGTTCATCGTCACCGCCAGGGGTTGAGCGCCGCCCATCCCGCCGAGGCCCGCCGACAACGTGATCCGTCCCTTCAAGCTGCCGCCGAAGTGTCTCCTGGACACCTCGGCCAACGTTTCGAACGTGCCCTGAAGGATTCCCTGTGTCCCGATATAGATCCAGCTCCCGGCCGTCATCTGGCCGTACATCGTGAGGCCCAACGCTTCGAGACGCCGGAATTCATCCCAGGTCGCCCATTTAGGAACGATCAGGGCGTTGGCGATCAGGACGCGGGGGGCTTCGGAGTGGGTCCTGAAAACGGCCACGGGTTTCCCCGACTGGACGATCAGCGTTTCATCGTTTTCCAGCTTTTTCAGGCTGTCCACGATCGCCCAAAAGCATTCCCAGTTCCGGGCGGCTTTGCCCGTTCCACCGTAAACGATGAGCTCCTGGGGTTTTTCGGCGACGGCCGGGTCCAGGTTGTTCATCATCATGCGCAGCGCGCCTTCCTGGGACCATCCCTTCGTCCGGAGCGCTGCCCCCCGGGGGGCCTTTAAAGGCTTATACGGACGCGCGACCATGGCTGCCTCCTTGGAATTCTTGCGTTTGCCCGGTGGTGAATATATCATATCCCCCCGAGAAATAGCAAAATCAGAAGCCCCCGAAAGACCGAAAAAAGTAGTTGACTAAAGTGGAAAAAGGGACTATATTCAGCGTTTCAAGGCTAAGGTTTGAATTTATTCGGGAAAGGAAGTTTGGGTAACGTATTTATTTTAAACGCTAATCCCCAAGAACGCGAGTTTCTGTTCAAGTGCGTTCAAAATTGGGGACCCGTTTATGTTGCGCCTTCTGCCGACTTGGCGGCCATTCATTTCAGCCCCGGCTTTTTCGGCCTCGTTTTGATAGATGCCGGGCTGGCCGATAATCCTACCCTGAAACCATGGCTCCTGGCCGCCTCTTATCTCATTCTTACGGGACGCCGGGAGGAGGATCTCAAGGACGCCATGCGTCGCTGGCCTTCCGGCCGGTTTGTCGATTATGTCCTGATTTCCGAGAAGCCGGGGGACCTCATCCGGTGCCGCCGGGTCCTTCAGACCGCTCATGAATGCGCGCGATTGAAAGCCGAACTGGAGAGCTTGAAGGATTCCAAGGAATCCGCGGAAAACAAGCTGAAAAAAGCGTCCTCGGAAATCAAAGGCATCGGCCAGGCGATTTCCGCGAGTCTGGTCAAAGAGCTCGAAAAGCGCATCGCCGTGGAGACGCAATATATCCGCTTCCGCAAGCTCAAGCAAAAACTCGAAGACGCGCTCCGCAAGCTTTATGCGGCCGACGACGTCAGCAACCTCCTGGACATCGTTCACGATGTCAAGGATCTTGTCCACGCGGGCGGCATCTCTCTTTATATTCGCGAGGAGAGCGAAACTCTCGGCAAATATCTCAAGCCGCTGGTCTGGTTCGACGCCGTCCCCTCCCACGCGGATTTCTTACGGCACGTGGCCAAGCTCGAAGCCCAGGACTTCGCTTCGTTCGTCGCCCGGACGGGGCAGGAACTCAATGTCACTGAGCCGGCCCTGGACGCGCGATTCTCCAGCCGCTACAAAAACCAAACCCGAGAGCCGGTTCAAAACATCCTCTGCTCTCCTCTCAAATACGGCGCCGATGTCATCGGCCTCATTGAGGTCTATAACAAATCGGACGGCGGCCGCATCCTGAAGGCGGGCTTCAATCCGGAAGACCGACAGGTTCTCCGGGGGCTGTCCGAGCACATTTCCATCGCCATCACCAAGCTGAACCTCATTCAATACGACGCCCTGACCGGCCTGCTCCGGCCGGACCCGTTCTTCGAAAAGGTCATCCAGAAGATCGCCTCCCGGAACAAGCGTCGCCAGGAGACGGGATCTTACGCGATGGTCATGGGCGACGTCGACTGGTTCAAGACCTACAACGACCGCAACGGCCACGAGGCCGGGAACCATCTGCTGCGGGAGCTGGCCGGGGTGATGAAATCTTCGATCCGCGAAGACGATCTCCTCTGCCGCTACGGCGGAGAGGAATTCCTCTTTTTTCTGACGGGCGTCAAGAACCTCGAAGAGGCGGCCATCCTCACCGAGCGCATCCGGAAGAACATCGAGGACCATTATTTCGAGTTCGAGGAGTTTCAGCCCAGGCGCAATCTCACGATGAGCTTCGGGCTGACGCTTTTCCCGCGCGAACTGACCGACGAACGCGGGACCCTGACTAAGGCTTCGCTCAAGAAGATCGCCGGCGAGGCCGATCTCGCCCTGGCCGAGGCGAAAGGCAAGAAGCTGGCCGCGCTCAAATACGACCCCGCGGCGATCACGAAAAACAAAGTCTGCGTCTACGTCCGGGATAAGTCCTCGGTCATGACCAAAACCACGCTTCTCAAGGAGACCGGCCGCAAGGCCTTCACGGAGAAAAGAAAATCCGAGCGTTATTTCACCTCGACGCTCTGCATCTTCAAGGAGAACGGAACCCACCGCGTGGCCGAAACCGTCGACTTGAGCCTGGGCGGAGCGAAAATCTCATCCAAGACCCAATTCTTTCCAGCCAAGACCCTCGACCTTTTCCTGATCCTCGGGAACCGGGCCAATCCGTTCAAGGGAGACGTGGTCTATTCGCAGAAAGCTTCCCCTGACTCAGCCTATTTCTACACGGGATTGAAATTCGGCGAGTTGACCCAGGCCGACAGTCAGATCCTCCGGAATTATTTTCTTTCGCTGGAAAATAAGGACGCTTCGTCGGCCTGAGCCCGTCAAGCCTCGAGCTCTTCGAGGATGGATCGGAGGTAATAGGCGGGCGGAGTGATCTTTTTATTGAACGCGTCTTTGATTCCTCCGGCATAGCTTCCGAACGAGCGAAAATCCTCCGGGTTGCTCCAGTTATCCAGATTGAGCTTATCGAGCATCTCTTTCAAAACCGCTTTGTTAAGGATTTCGGAGGTGTATCGCGGCAGGGAGCCGGATTCCTTTTCGCACATCCGCACGCAGCGGAGGACGATCTTGCGCAGGGCTTCCTGATGATTGATCAATTCCTGTTTGATGAAGAACTGGTCTTTCGGCGATTCCGTCACGGCGAGTTTCTGGGTCAGCTTCTCGGCGTTGTCCTGGACCTGCGTTATGGCGCGGAGCAGCGATTCCCCGTCCAGAATCATCCGATCCCGGTTCTGGAAATAGCTGATTTCGCTGGCCGCGTCGATGGCCTCGGACTTCCGGAGTTTTTCCAACGCCGCGAAAACGGCCTGGAAATCGAGGTCTTGGTACGGCGATTTCTTCTCCTCCCAAACGGGCGGGACGTGTTCTTGGACGGGCGAGCCCCGGAACGGTTCGCGCTTCATGAAATCCTCGATGAATTGGTTGATCTCGGGCATCTTGAATTCGGCCTGGGGCTGTTCCGAATCGAAACGCAGGGATTCGAATTTCTCGGGCGTCGCGAATCCCGGCTCTTCGGGGACGGCCGGCGGTTCGGCGGCGGGAACCGGAGGAGCGCTCGTCTCATAAGCGGCGCCGTCGTGTCCGGAGTCCTGTTCTAAAAGCTCCTTGATCTTCTTGAGCTTGCCGAGTTCCTGCTCCAGATCGTAAGACGGTTCGCTTTCCTCCGCCGGCTCCGGCACTTCGGAGGCGATGCCGAAGCGGTCCTTCAATTTCTCCTTGATCTCGGAGATCCTCTTCTCCGAATTCTGCCGCAACTGAGAGAGATCCGCGCTCAGCTCGTTCACCTTCCGCAGCTCTTCCAGGGTCAGCGAAGTGAGTTTTTCAATATCCTGCTGGTAGCGCATGCCGCGCTCCAAATGGTCCCGCATCCGGCCTTGGAGGGATTGCCGGGCGGTCTCGAACTCGGAGATCGCGCCCCGGAAGTCCTTGACCATTCCCCGTTCTTTTTCGAATTCGTTCTCGATCTCGGACTTCTTTCGTTCCGTCTCCTCTTTTTCCAGCTTCATTTTGTCCTGGAACTCGATCTCCACTTCTTCTTTCCGCTTTTGAAGGACCTTCTCCAGGTTACTCTCGATTTCGTTGATGATAAAAGATGACTCATCCGCCAATTCTTCTTTTGGAGTCATGCTCGTCTCCTTTCCATTCGATCTTCTCGTCCTTTTCCAAATCCGGGACGGCGGGAGAGGACCTCCGGCCGATGCGCCGGGCGCTCGGCGCCCTCTTTCCTTTTCGAACCCAGTTTAAGCGAGCCTGGGCCGCCCATCAATCACCTTTTCCGACGATTCTCAAGAGGATATTGAAATGGATCTTCTCACCCCTAAAGGGGATGCGGGCTCGGAGAAGAATCCCGGCCTCGGGACTTTTCTTGCAAATCGAAAAGCAATTAAGTATAAAGGAAAGACGACGATGGCCAGACGCAAAATTCTGATATGCGGGGAGAACAGGGTCCAGGGAGAAAGCTTGACCCGCCTCTTGGAAGGGCTGGATATCGAAATCACGGCGGTCGAATCCATGGCCTCCGCCTTTCGTCTTCTTCTCGGGAAGAACGGCTTCTCTCTCCTCGTCGTCCGTGTCGGGACCATCGGCAAACCGGCGCTCCAGATCTTTCGAGGGTTGAAAAAGAACGACCCTTCTTTGTCCGTCATCGGCCTGACGAAAATCCGGGACTCCGCGGCCGGCATCGCGCTGCTCGAAAACAAAATATTCGATCTCCTCGTCGCTCCGGGGGACGGGGTCGGGCTCTACGCCGCGGTCAGGAGCGAGCTCGAGAAAAGGGACCTCATCGAGGAAAAAGAGAAATATATCAGAATCCTCCGCAAACTCAAAGCCGAGCAGTCCAGGAACGCAAAAAAGGCCTTTGAACTCGAGGAAATCTACGCGTCGACCGTCGAAAACCTGATGACGGCTCTTGATCTTCGCGACGTGGAAACCTTCGGCCATTCGCAGACCGTGGCCAAATACAGCCAGGTCCTGGCCAAACTGCTGGGCATCGACGACCGGACCCTCCTCGACAATATCCGGCTGGGCGCTCTCCTCCACGACATCGGAAAAATCGCGATTCCCGACGCCATCCTTCATAAACCCGGCAGCTTGACGGACAAGGAGTGGGAAAAGATCAAGCTTCATCCATCGCTCGGCTACGGTCTGATCAAGGAGATCAAACTGGTCAAGGAAGTCGGCCAGATCATTTTGTGCCACCATGAACGGTTCGACGGATCGGGATACCCCCGCGGCCTCGGAAAGAGCGACATACCGCTCGAAGCGCGGATCTTCGCCCTGGCCGACGCCCTCGACGCGATCACGGCCCATCGGCCCTACCGAAAAGCGCGCGATTTCCCGACCGCGAAAAAGGAGATCGTCGCGTATTCCGGAACGCAGTTCGACCCGAGGGCCGTCGAAGCCTTTTGTTCCTTGACGCCCGAGAAATGGGAGCGGATCCGCTTCGAGACGACATCCTACATCCCCAATATCGAAGAATTTTCCAGGCTGATCAAGAGCGCCAAGATTTAAATTTCGGCGCGGGCCTTTCTGGCGCTGACGACGCGCGGAATCCCGCGGAGATCCTCGCCGAGGCGGATATCCGCCCAGCCCCGATTGAAAAGGGAGACGACCTCGTCCGCCTGTCCCGCTCCGATCTCGAACACGAGATGACCGCCCGATTTCAGATAGGAGCGGGAGCCGTCGATCAAGCGCCGGATGAATTCAAGCCCGGTAGCCCCCGCGACGAGCGCCCGTCTGGGTTCGTATCCGCGAACTTCGGGCTCGAGCGTCCGCCATTCGCGAGCGGACACATAGGGCGGGTTGGAAACGAGAAAATCAACGGATCTCCTCCGGACAACGCCTTCAAGGGCGGCCAAAGCGTTCCCTTCGACGAACGTTATGGAGTTGATATTCCGGCGCTCGGCATTGAGCCGGGCGGCCTTCAAAGCCCGGCGGCTTATATCCGTCGCGATGATCCGGGCGTTGGGGAGCTCTCCGGCGAGCGCCACGGCGATATTGCCGCTCCCCGTGCCGATATCCACGATCCGTTCCCGCCGTCTCGAAGACAGGGCGACGACCTTTTCCACGACGAGTTCGGTTTCGGGCCGCGGGATGAGCACGCCGGGAAAAACGGCGAGGGAAATGGACCAGAACTCGCGTTCTCCGGTCAGGTAGGCCAAGGGAACGCGAGCCCGGCGCTTTTCGACCAGATCGAAAAACCGCCGCTCGGCCGCCGCCGGGACCAGCCGCTCCGGAAACATCAAAGCGTCGCCTTCGGATATCCCCGCGGCCTTCCGCAGGAGGAGTCCGGATTCGAGCGCGGGATCGGCGTGAGGCAATCGCCCAAGCAGCGTCCGGCCTCGGAGGAACAGCTCGCGGAGGGAACTCAAGGCGTTTCTTTTTGTTCGAAGGCCCGGCCCTGCTGGAGGCGGACGAGTTTATCGATGATTTCGTCCAGTTCCCCGTCAAGGATCGCGCCCAGGTTGTGAAAACTCTCGTTGAGCCGGTGGTCGGTGACGCGCGACTGGGAAAAATTGAACGTCCGGATCTTCTCGCTCCGCTCGCCCGTGCCGACCTGGGAGCGGCGGTCCTGGGCGATCTTCTCCTGCCTTTCGCGGCGGACGATCTCCATGAGGCGGGAACGAAGGACGCGCAGGGCCTTCTCTTTGTTGCGATGTTGGGATTTCTCGTCCTGGCAGGAGACCACCAGCCCCGAAGGCCTATGCGTCACGCGGATGGCCGTATAGTTGCGGTTGACGCTCTGGCCCCCGGGGCCCGACGAACCGAACGCCTCGATCTTCAGGTCCTTGGGATCGAGCTTCACATCGACCTCGTCCGCCTCGGGCAGGACGGCCACGGTCACGGTCGATGTATGGATGCGGCCGCTGGCCTCGGTTTTCGGGACCCGCTGAACGCGGTGGACGCCGCTCTCATATTTCAACTGCGAATAGACCTTCTTGCCCTGGACGCCGGCGATCGCCTCCTTGAATCCGCCGATCGGAGAGACGCTCACATCCATGATCTCGAATTTCCAGCCTTTGTGTTCGGCATAACGGGCGTACATCCGGACGAGGTCCTGGGCGAAAAGCGAGGACTCGTCGCCGCCGGCTCCGGCCCGGACTTCGAGAAAGACGTTCTTTTCGTCGAGAGGGTCGATGGGGACGAGGAGAAGCCTGATCTCCCGTTCGAGCTCGGCCTCCCGGGCGGAAAGTCGCTTGATCTCTCCGTCGGCCATGGTTTTCAGGTCGGGTTCGGATTGGGGATCGGACAAAATGTCCCGGGAATCCCGGATGTCCTTCCCGAGCTTTTTGTACTCCTGGTACTTCTTGACGAGCGGCTCGATTTCCGCTCTCTCTTTGGCGGTCTCTCTGATTTTTTGGGGGAAGGCGATCAGGCCGGGGTCGGACAGGGCCAGCGTGAGCCGGCGGTACTTCTCCTCAACGGCCTCTAATTCCGGGAACATCACGCCTATTTTTTCGGTTTGGGCGCGTCATATTTTTTCCGGAATTTCTCGATACGGCCGGCGCTGTCGATGAACTTCTGCTTACCGGTGAAAAAGGGATGACACTGCGAGCAAATCTCGACGCGGATTTCCTTTTTCGAGGACCGCGTTTGAAACGTGCTGCCGCAGGCGCAGATCACGGTGCATTCTTCATAATTGGGATGAATGTCTTTCTTCATCGGTCATATCTCCTCTTGGGGGGAAGTCATTATATCAAATTTAAAGAAATTCCGCCACAGGAATGCGCCATGATCGCTATCCCGCGGAGGGGTCGGCCGCCGCTAATCGATCGAGCCGATTTTTTTGTCGAACGCCTCCTCGTCGATGACGAAGACGGAATTCTTGAGGCCCTGCCTGACGCTCTCTTTATAAACCCTGGAATCAAAATAGTCCTTGAGTTCTTTCGTGAGCGGAAAGACCTGTTCCTCGGATTTCCACTCGTAGAGTTTGCCGCTTCCCGTTCGCAGGCAGTTGAGATGGACGACCCAGGCCAGATGTCTGATGGGCACATGGCTGAACGTCCTCCGGATGGATTGGATTTCGCCCTCTTTGACGGGGTTGAAAAAGTGGAAATACCGGGAGAACAGAACCGCGTTGTGATAAAAAGCGGGGAACGCCAGGATGCAGTCCTTTCGGGTCAGCTTGCCCAGATAGATGAAGATATCCATGATCTTCTTGCTCATGCCCAGGCCGGGGTGTTGCTGACCGGGAAGAGAGCCCCTCTTCTCCGAGAATTCCGCCGCCGGATTCTGAAGCGTCAGCCATTCCATGATCAGGCTCTTGAAATCCCGCAAAGGGAGGGCGAGAGCCGGATTTTCCTTGGGAGCGAATATTCCTTCCCTGATCTTCAGGTCGACGATGAGGTTGTCCGGTTTCTTCTCGCGGAGAAAGATCTGAAACCGCTGAAGGGGAAAGGCCGAGGAGTCCATGTCGAAAGCCAGCGGCCAGAGACCGCGTTTCCGAGCTTCCTTGTCGAAGCCCTTCTTCGCCATGACGGCGAAGATCTCGTTCATCGTGAATTTTCCCAGAAAAAGCGTCGTTCCCCGCCGTTCGGCCAGGTTCGAGAAGATCTCCTCTCCTCCGATCAGCGGTTCGTCCTCCCAGAAAGGTGTGCGTTTAGAATCGGCCATTTTCACAATCTCGACGATCTACGCTGTTTCTTCCCGGACACTCAAGGCCATTGTAATGGATTCGCCGAGGCTCCGCAACTGGAAAGCGATTTCGGAAGCGTGAAAGCTTGATCACGCGCGGGACGCGGATCCCCTATAGAAAAGGAGCGTATCGTCGCCGATAGTGACCTGGCGGCCGAGCGTGAAGTAGGGCGAATCGAATTTCGTCTTGAAATGACGCCGAAGGACGATCAGTCCGCCCGGGGTCAGGATCCCCCGCTTATAGATGACTTTCAGGGGATTCCTTTCCTCTAAAAGCCGATACGGCGGGTCCAGGAAAATGAGGGAGAAAACGGACTTGGCTTTGGCCAGCCTGATGACGGCCCTATTGAACTCCTCGGCCATGACGCGCGCTTTGTCGTCTGCTGCGCATTTGGCGAGGTTATGCTTGATCGTAGAGACGGCGGGTTTGAAGAGCTCGATGAACACGGCGCTCTCGGCCCCGCGGCTGAGGGCTTCGATACCGATCGAGCCCGTCCCGGCGAAGCCGTCGAGCACGGTCGCCCCCCGGACATCGTCCCGAAGAATATTGAAGAGGGCGGTTTTGAGCTTGTCCGGCATGGGCCGGACAAGCGGGTTCGCCACTTTGCGCAGGCGCTTTCCCTTATAGATTCCGCTGATGACTCGGATCATGGTTTCATGTCAGTAAACCACGGAGATTCGGCCGGCCCCCGTTTGGATATCTTTGATCCCGGGCGGCAGCGCATACCAATCATGGAGGCTGAAGGGATCGGACTTGCCCAGTTTCACAGCCACGTAGACGACAAGGTCCAGGAGCATCAGGGGGACTTGCTGACCGTCGAGAAACAATTTTTGAAAATCAAGCCGGGCTTCTCCGTCGCGGGTGGCCAAGACGCCCGCGAAATAAAAGTTCATTTCCGGCTTGAGCACGGCCGGGAGCTTCTGCCCTTGGAGATCGAGGAAAATTTTTCCTTCGATGCGGTTCCGATCCAAAATCTTGAGACGCAGTTCCTTCATGACGTTGGCTTTTTCCGCGGCGATGCGATAAGCGATATAGGAATTGAACTCGCTCTCCGTGAAATCCATTTTTCTCGGCGGCCCGGACTTCCCCATCAGGCTCTCGGCTTCGACGTGGTCGAGAAAGCGGATGATCTTGAGCGCTTCGCGGCGGGTTTCGGCCGTCAATTCGCCGCTCCGGCCGGCCGCGATCATGAATAGGAATCCGCAGAGCGTTATCACCGGCCTGCGCATTTTCGCGGACATGAGCATCGTCATTTTTTATCATGCTAACAAATCAAAGCTCTCCTGTAAATATGGAACGTCCGGAAAATTGGTCGAAGAGAAGCCAAAAAGATGGGGGGGGAAGATGGGGAGGATGAGACGGCCGGCTTGATATCCGGCTATTTGATGGGCGCGAACGGAGAGACGGGCGTTTTTTCCGTGATATTGATGATCCCGGCCATGATCGCTCCGGTTCCAGCGACGACCCAGGCGATTCCGCACGGCGTCAGGAAGAAGGGCACGATGCCCTTTTTGCAAACGACATAGACGCCATCGCCGGTCTGGACGGCGCCCCTGACTTTCATCCATGCGGTCTCCCCGACCAGCGCGCGCCGGACGGTCTTTTCGCCAACCCGTAAAGACCCGGCGTCCTGAGAAAAATTCGTCTGGATGCCTCTGATCCGGATGCTGTCGTCCGTTTGCAGGATGCCGCGTTCTATGAAAACGCTCGCTTCTCTGGCGTCGGGATCGTACTGGACGATCCGGCCGATCCTCGATTCTCCCTGGTTATCGGGCTGAGCTTGGTCGCGGAGGACTTCTTGAACGGACGACTGAACGCCGCTTTCATAAGGATTCAAGGAAATGGTCACCTTGGTCGTTTCGTTGGTTAGGATGCCGACGAGATCATTGGAATTGAAATCGCCCAGAGACGTCGTAATACCGAACGTATAAATGCCTTTGCTCAAGCCTTCGATCTTGAAAACGCCCGAGCTGTCCGAAGGCGAACTTTCATAAATAGTGCCGGAAGTGATATTCCTCAGTTTCGCGACCGCCCCGGGGATAGGCGTTCTGCCGTCGCGGTCAAAGACATAGCCGATGAGATTCCCCTTCTCGATGACTTGGGAGGTCAAGAAGCCGGGAAAAAGGCAAAAAACGACGAATAACGGGATGAAAGAAAGAACGGCCTTTCTAGCCTTGGCTAACTCGAACATAAAATACTCCTGCCCCAGAGAATAATAGCATAAGCGTTAAAACCAGCGAAGTCAAGAAAAATTTCCAGATCATGATATATCTCTATTTCTCGGATTTCCCGTTTTTTTCCCCGGGTTTATTGGCTTGTTCCGCCGCGAGCGCCAGCTTAGCCAGGACAATATCCTTATTGACGGGAATGATTTGACAAACATTGATCCCGGGAATCGGATTAATACGGAAGGAAAGCTCCGGTTCCTTCAGATAATCCTCCCAAACCGCCTGACCATTGAAGAAAACGGACACGAGCGGTGACGGCTCTTGCGGATCGCTTCGAAAAACCAGCGAAACCGTCGTCTGTCTTCCATCGAGCATCAGTTCCTGGGAATACGCTTCTCCCCTCCGGATCGTCAAGTTCGTATAAGTCAACTCCGGAGGGGTCAGGATCTTTTGAATCTCTTCGTACATCGTCTGGATCTGTTCGGTATCGTTGAGCCGTTCGTAATTTTTTTTGATCTTCAAGAGAATGCCGAGGTCCTTAGCTCCCATGGTCCTGGCTTTTTGATAGAAATTGTTGGATTCGTAAATATAGTCGAGCTTTTGATAGGAATCTCCCACCAGCTCAAGGATTTTGATGTATTCGTTCCGCATCGTCTCGGGAACCACGAGGAAACTCTGATCCAAACTGTTCCCGACATCCACGATGTCCCGGTACCGGTTTTGTTTATAGCTCAGCCAGATCGCGAACGAAAATTGACCGAAATCCTTGAATCCAAGGCCGGATTTTTCCTGAATCAAGCCGCGCTCGCGGAGGAAGCTTTCGAGCTCGCCGACACCCGAGCTCTTTTCCTCGAACATCAGATAAGAGCGCAGATACGGCATAGCTTTGTCCAGGCTGCGCGTGTCTTCGATCAAACACTTGGCCAGGCCTAAATACGACATTTTCTGGAGGTTCTGGAAGGCCATGGGATCGATCAGGCTTTGGAGTTTCAGCGCTTGATAGAACTTGATGTTTTGGAGCAAACCGAGGGTCGCCTGGAAATGGTCCCCGGCCTGTCTGAGCTTGAACATCTGGGCCGCCTCGCGACCCGCTTCGTATTCGCTTTTCGCCTCGGCAAAATCAAGGCTTTCCGTCAGGCTCAAGAATTTGAGCCGCTCCTCGCGGTCCAGGGATCGCTCTCCCAGGAATTGAGCGAACATCCGATAGGCGGTCCGATCCTTGGGCAAGATTTTTTCGATGAAATCATAATCCTTCACGTTCAAAGCCCAGAGATTGAACAATTCCATCAGCCGGGTCGGATTGATCTGCTGCAAGGTCCGCTGGAAAATTACGACCGTGAATTGCCGTTCATCGGCGGTCAACACCGGCCAGCGCGCCAACATCACCCGGCCCACTTCATAATAGATGTCCATATTGTACTTGGCCAGCACGGCCGCGTGTTTGAATTCATCGAAATACGGGATGCGCGCGACGGGGAGCGAAAGATAATTCATATAGAGCAGAGCCTGGGCGAAATCAAAATGCGTGGACGCCGAAAAGGGATTGATGTCCAGCGCAAGGGCATAATGACGATAGGAATTCTGAAAAGCCTCGTCCCGGCGCTCGACGTTTTGTAGATTTTCGAGGCCCAATTCAAAATACGCTTTTCCCAGTTCATGGTAGAGGCCGTCATGAACGGGATAGATCGTTTGTTCCTTCTCCAGGATGGCGATCCGGGCTTGCGGGACGGCCGGAATTTTCCGGGCCTGTTCATACAATTGATCGCCCCGGAACAAAACGATCTCCGCGGCTGCGCAGCCGAGAAGAAGAAGGGCGGCCAGCGCTTTTTTCATCGGATCACGCTCTCTTCCGATAATACGCCGTCGTCCAAGCCAGCGACAGGACGACGGTGAACAACAGAATGTTTGCGGGGATATGCAAATTGAAATCCGTAATGCTATGGAAGGCCATGACCGCGACGGCGACGATCAATCCCAGGCCCAGGCCTTTGATCTCCGGGTTCTTTCGCTTGGCCCACGTCTTGAAGGCGTCGCCGGCGATAAAGAATAGGCCGGCCATGAGCAGCGTGAAGCCCACGAGTCCGAGCTCGGAGAAATATTCCAAATAATCGTTGTGCGCGTGGACGAGGGGCCCGTCCAGTCCGGTATTGTCATAGGCCGAAAAGACGGCCGGAAACGTGCCCAGCCCGGAGCCCAGCAAGGGAAAATCTCCGATGACGTTCAATACGTCGGCCCAATACTTCGGCCGGCCGTCCTGGAGGAGGTTGTCCTGGGAAAATCGGCGCACGGTGGAATCCACACCGACATAAAGAGCGATCAAGGTGACTAAAACGATCGTGACTTTGAGAAAAGTCTTGATCCAGATCTGCCTGTATCTCGCGACCCCGAAAGAATAGACGGTGAGCGTGAAGAACAGGAAGAACGTGAAAGCCAAGAGAAAGACGCCCGAGCGGGAATTCGAGCGAAAGATCGCCAGGGACATCACCAGGATCGACAGGATCACGAAGACGTTGACCGCGAAGCCCTGGGCGGCCATCTGGGCGATGCGCTCCTTCCACTTTTTTCCCGGCATGGAGAACAGGTTGATCCGGGAGATCACGAGCCCGAGAGCCAAAGGCAGGATCATTTCCAGATAGCCGGAAAAATGGTTGCGGTTGACGAACGTTCCCGTGACGGAGTCCAAGCTGAACACCTTTTTGTAAAAAAGGATGTGCGGGTTGCTCCGATAGAGCTCAAAAAACCCGTAAAAGGCCTCGAATGTCCCCATGAGAATCAGCCCGATGATGAATTTTCGGATCTGGCGACCGCGGGTGACGGTTTTTATGACTAAAAAGCCGATCAGGAAGTACGAAAGGAGTTCGAGGCCCGTCCGCAGCGTCTGGGAAGGGACAAGGGACAGCGGGACCGAGGACGGATCGGAGAAGTTCGGGATAAAGAGCTTTCGGAGAGCGAGAGATGCCGGCGAGATCGTTTGGACGATAATCCGGGGCAGGGGAATCATCTGCACGCCAAAGAAAAGAAATAGAGCGGAAAAGATCGCCATCGGCCATTTCAATTTCGGCTTGAGATGGACGTTGAAATTCGGGGTCCGTCCCACGAAAAGATACAACAGCGTCAGGGCGATCGCGCCCAGTTCGATCACGGTGATCGACCAGCGTTCGACAGAGGCCGCCGGAAGAGGGCTGAAAATGAGGAGCGCGAGAAGTCCGTTTTCTATGACCTTCCGGAGGAACCGGTCCTTTTTCGTCGGCCCGGAGGAAGATCCGTTTTCGGGCCGGTCATCCGTGTATTCCCGCGAAGAATAGACGCCGCGATCCGTTCCGCCGCGCGGCCAGGGAATCGCCTCCGGAAAATCGGGGAGCGGAGCGGGGCGCGGGGCGGACATTACCCTCTCCTCGCCGACTGCTTCTTGCGCGGAGCGTCGTCGACGGACTTATCCTGGTAGTATTCGTATTGAAAATACGGCGAATATTGATCGCCGCCGAACCGTCGGATCCTCGTGTCGTTGAAGATGACGCCGATGACCTTGGCCTTGGCTTTATTCAGTTCCACCACCGTCCTGGAGAGGGACTTGCGCACCGTCTTTCCCGTGCGAACGATCAGGACCGTGCTGTCCACGAAGGAGCAGACGATCACCGGATCGATGACGGCCAACACCGGCGGCGTATCGATCAAGACGATATCGAACGTGTCTTTGACGTGCGTCATGAGGTCCCGCATTTTCGGGGAATTCAGGAGTTCGGCGGGATTGGGCGGATGCGGCCCGCAAGGCAGCAGCCAAAAATTATCGATGGCGGTCTTCTGGATCGCCTCCTCCAGGCTTACCTGACCGGTCAGATAGACGCTCAAGCCGGCCGAATTCCGGACTTTGAAGATCTTGTGGAGACGCGGCTTGCGGAGGTCCGCGTCGATGGCCAACACTTTTCCCCCGATCTGAGCGAAGGAGATCGCCAGGTTGGCGACGGTGACGGACTTCCCTTCCTGAGGAGCGCTGCTGGTGAAGGCGATCGTTTTCGGCCCTTTATCGGTGAACGAGAACAGGATGGACGTTCGGACGGACCGATAATCCTCGGCGATGGAAATCTTGGGAAACAAATGATTGATGAGTTCGATCTCGCCGGCTTTCGACAGCGCGGCTTCCATGGCCGGATCATCCTTCCCGCCGTAGCGATACTGATAGCCGGAAGAGTAAAAATGGCCCCGTTTTTTCAAGCCGTCCGGGGAAAAATGGGGAATGACGCCCAGCGACCCCAGGCCGGTCAATTTCTCCACGTCCTCCGGCCCCTTGATCGTGTTGTCCATGAAATCGGCGAGGAAGGCTAGACCGACCCCGAAGATCAATCCCAGGAGGACCGCCACGATCAGGTTCCGCTTCTTGTTCGGGGAGATGGGATGCTCGGGAACCAGCGCCCGGTCGACGACCTTGACGTAGCTCGTCCCCAACCCGCCCAGGCGAGCCGAGACAAGAGTTTCATTCTGTTTGGCGACCAGGGAATTGAGGAGCGTTCTCTTGTTGTCGACGTCGATCTGCAGGCTGCGTTGGAGGATGGCGTTGTTGTTCATCTTGACGACGTCGGCTCTCTGCGCGTCGAGAAGATTCATCAACTCCATCTCGTTTTTCAGTGCTGTCCGGTATTCGGCTTCGGCGGACTGGATTGCTTTCTTGATCTCGCTGTCGAGCGCGGCTCTTGTGTTATCGAGCTTGACCTTGAGCTGGATCATCACCGGATGCTCCGGTTTATAGTCCAGACTTTTTTCCGCGTATTCGTTCTTCAATTGCGCGTAATTGCCCTTCAGGGTCTGGATCAACGTATTACTCACGAACTGCGGCAGGAAATCCACCTGGAGGCTCGTCAGCTCCCGCCAGGCGTTTTCCGCCCGGATGCGCTGGACCTGCGCTTCCGTATGTTTGTTGCTCACGTCGCTGAACTTGCTGATCGTATTGTTGTCCTTGTCGCTCAGCGACAGCAGTTTCTTTTCTTCGCCGTATTTCTGGAGCTCCCGCTCTTTCGTCGCCAGGTCGTCCCGGAGCTGGGCGATCTGCTCGCTCAAGAATTCCGAGGTCTGCTGCGTCGCCGCGTAGCGGGTCTCGACCGTGAAAGCGATGAATTCGTCGATGAGCGCGTTGACGATGTCCGCGGCCAGCTTGGGCTCGGACGTTTTGAAGTTGACGTTCACCAGGGACGTTTCCTCGATCTCGACGACGCTCAGTCCCCAAGAAATCCACGTCGCGTAGTAAGCGTAAGGATCGGCGGGCATGGCCGCGTTTTCGGATGACGTTTCCGCTTTTTTTTGGGGGAAGAGCCAGCGCAGGGACAGGACAGTCTGGAGGTTCCGGATGAGGCTTCTTTCCTCTTTCCGGGAATCCTGGAACTCGGACCGCGAAGGAAGATTCATCTTCTTGGCGACCCGTTCCGCCAGCGTGCGGCTGAGCAGGATCTTGAGCTGGGTTTTGAAAAAGGACCCCGAAAAACTGAGGTTCGTCCCTCCCGAGGTCAGGATTTCCTGGATATTCGGCACGCTGGACGCCGGCTCTTCGATCAGGATATTCGCCGTCGCCTGATAGATCGGCGTCGCGGTGAATGTATAGATCGCGGCAAAAACGACGATGACGGTGACGGAACTGAAGACAGCCCACCTGCGCTTGAGGATGATTCTCCAGTAATCGAGAAGATCGACTTGCGTCTTCCCGGTCGCTTTGTTCGCAGGCATCATCGGCGTCATATTAAAACCTTACATCACGCGGAAAAATAACCATTCCAAGAGCATCGTACACTCCCCCGAAAAGCCGGGCAATCGTCCGGGAGGATGATTCAGGGGGTGATTTTTCATCCTCCTCCCTCCCCCCGAAAGGCGGGGAGGATTAGAACCACGTCTGCGGCACGATAATGACGTCGTTCTCAAGGAGCGGAAAGTCCCTGATCTTTCCTTTCTTGATGTCTTTCACGTTGACGGTGAAATTTTTCTCGGCGCCCTTTTCGTCCTTGCGTTTGACGATGACCCCTCCTTCGACGGCCCGGTCCGTGAACCCTCCGGCCTGGACGATCGCCTTGAAGAGCGTCGGAATGCTGGACTTTAAGACCCGAAGGGCTCCCGGGTTCTTGATCTCGCCGCTGAGGTAGATCAAGACTTCCTTATCGGCCGGAATATTGACGATGTCGCCGGGTTCGAGCGTGATATTGAGCTTTGGATCGCCCTTGAACATCAAGTCTTCGATGGGAACGCTCAGCCTTTCGCTCTGTCCGTCGGAGAGCTGGCGGAGGATGATGATCTCCTTCCCCACATCTTTGTTGAGTCCCCCGGCTTCGGAAATCAGCCACAGGAGGGTCTGGCGGCCGAGCAAATCGTAGGGTCCCTGCTTCGCGACGGCGCCGAGAACGGAAACTCTCTGGCTCCGGAATTCCAGGACGCGGACGAAGGCCTGCGGTTTTTGCAGATACTTTTCGTAAAGCCGGACCAGCTTCTTCTCGAGCTCCGAGGCCGTCAACCCGCTGACGTCGACTTCGCCGATCATGGCCAGCGTGACCCGCCCCTGTTGCGACACGCGGACTTGCGCTGTCAATTTGTCCTCGTTCAGGAATTTGATCTCGATCAGATCACTCGGACCAATCCTATACTCGGTGAAGCTCTTATCCGGGTTTTCCTGCGAACCCAGGAACATAGCGACGGTCAGGAAGACGACGGTCCAGAGGAAAATGACGTTCCGTTTTTTGTTGGTCATGGCCGACTCCTTCATCAAAGCCCGAAGAGAGCCCGGACGATCAAGGGACGAGCCTTCGCGGCAGAAGTGGACCCCCGGGCAACGCCCGGGGGCCCGGCTGCCGTCGAGAGACGCCGGGCCGGCTCCATTCTTTTCTTTCCAAAACGACGACGCCGTCAAAATTGCGTCGTCAAGAAAACGCTGAACATATTCCTCGAGCGATCGATCCCGGGCAAGGTGGAGATCCACCGGGCGGACCCCCAGGTCACCCCCACGCCGGTTTGCCGGAAAACCCTGAGAACGAGACTCGGCGCAACCGAGAGCTGATGATCGATCCTCTTGACGCTGCGCGTTTCGCTAAGGCCCTCATCCACGATAAAGGGCCGGGGATAATCCATGGTCTCATAGCTGACGGCGCATTCCAGGCGGAGGATCCGCAATAGAAAAAACACGATCCCCCCGGAATAGCCGTTCTCGAGATAAGTATCATCCGTGAAATAGGAAAAGGCGGTGTTCCGGCCATATCCCAGCCGGACGACAAAACGTCCCAAACGCATTTCCAGGGACGTATTGCCCACGATGCCGGAGTAGCTCTGTGTATCGGCCGCGCGCGGAGCGAATTTCTTATACCCGAGCGACAAGGTACCCTGGACGACTCCCAGCAGGGGAAAGCGGATGCCGGCATCGGCTTCGTAAGAGCGCGCGTCGCGGCCGGCCGCTTCGGCGTGATCGAATCGATAGTCCGTGACGCCCAGCTTGGTGAAAAAGAAACTGTCGTGAAAGATCTTGTAATAGAATTCAAAAGCGCCGCTTTTCTCGATTCGGTTGAGGGCTTCCGCCAGCGGAATCACTCCATCCCCGGTTTGGACGTCCTCATAACTCTGGTAATTCCACGTCCCGGTCAGACCAAAGAACGTCTTCCGGGCGGTCTCGTAAAAGAGACCGAATTCGTATCCCCGGGCCGTGTCCCGGCTCAACCATCCAAGCTCCGACGAAAACCGACGCCAATGAGAATCCCTGTGATAGCGCCCGAAAACAACGAATCGGGAGAGCAAAAAAAATCTCGTTTCGAAAGCATAACTGTTGGTGAATGTTCTCCGATCGCGCTCCCGGAGATAATAATTATATTCCGGCGTGTCGCGAAAAGTGAGCAGGAGCGATCTCCGGAAGGGAAGATAGACATTGATGTCCGAAGACAGGGTCCCCGTATAATCGGGGATCGCATTGTCGCCGAACTGCGTATTCGTGTCATAGCCGATATTTTGGATCCGGATGAGAGGATAGATCCTGAACGGGCCGAGCGAAATCCTGGCTTTTTGCAGGATATCGTTGAGCTCGTCCTGAAAACCGCGATAAGACTGGCCGAACGAGGGAAGCGCCGCCCCCAACATGAGAATGAGGATCAGGCACCTTTTAAGGGGAGTCATGGTCGTGAAGCGAAAGTCTAAGCGATCGTTTTTTCCAAAGCGCCGGGCTTTTTGGAAATTCCTTTGAGAATGCTGAAAACCGGGGCTTTCTTGATCAAGGCGAGAATCACTTCGCTCTGACAGTCAAAATGGCCCTTTTCCTGGATCAAGGGGATGATCCCGTTGGTCTGGGCCAATTCGAACAACCGGATGATCTGGTCGTCGTTCAGCCGGGCGTAAATCTTCCGGGCGTAATACCCGACAAGGATTTCCCTTTGGATCGCTTTCTTCCAGCCTCGTTCATATTCCGAGAGATCTTCCGCCCGATACGAGCCCGCCCGATGACACTTGGCCACGAGCTCCGCCGCGATCCGGGCGCAAAGCAATCCGAAGGAAATGCCGCCTCCGGTGGTCGTCTTGACGTGACCGGCGGCTTCGCCCAGCGCGATTACCCGATCGGCATACGTCCGGGAAACCAGGCCCTGGGCGATGGGTTTGACCCGGATCTCTTCGTCGCGGAAGCATCCCGCTTGATCGGCATAGTGCCGTGAAATCAGGCGTTGAAAACAAGCCCGCGGTTCGGATGAGGTGACCAAACCGATCCTGAGCTTTCCGGGAAGCGTTGGAACGGCCCAGGCGAAGGCTCCGGGGGCGACGTCCTTTCCGACGAAAACCGTGGTCGTGTTCCCGTTTGGAATATCGACCTCGGCTTGCGCTCCAAGAAGATACTCGTTGGGAAAACCCAGTCCGAGCTTCTTGTTGAACTGATGCTCCACGCCGGTGGCGAGAATGGCCATCGCGGCCGCGTATTTTTTCTCTCCGCCGTCCTCGTCTTCGGCCCGGATATCGACGCCTCGATCGTTCACGGATATATCCGTCACGCGGGTGCCGCTCTCGATCGTCGCGCCTTCCATTCTCGCGGCCTCCGCCAGCCCCTGATCGAATTTCTTTCGATCGACGATGCAGGCGAAGTCCGAAGGATGTTGATACGAGATGACGTGACCTGAGGAGGAAATGACCTTGATGTTCCGGATTTTACGGAGGATGGAATTGGTCGGAAGCGCAAAGTCCTCGAAAACGTCTTTCCCGATGATGCCCGTGCATATGACGTCGGCCCCGATCACACGTTTCTTTTCCAGGACGACGACGTCCAACCCGCTTTGGGACAGGAGCTTGGCGACATGAAGGCCGCTTGGCCCGCCTCCGATGACTGCCGCGTCGGATTTACGCACGTTTCCCGCCGTTTCTCTCAAGGTGATTTCGGAGGGAATCCGTCCGGCGAGAGCGAAAAGTGTTCATACTATATATGGGGGCTCTTGCAAAAAAAATACAATATGTTGCTTTGCTTGTCAAGCGATATTATTCCTTGATAGTCAACGGGCTAAATCGCTCTTCATTATAATGGGTTTCGCGATCCGGAATCAACTTTTTTCCGCGATTTTTCTGAACTTTTTCATATTTTATCCTGCCGGGATTCCCATTTTCCCCGAAACGTGATCCAAAAGGACAAAATGATGAGTTTCATATCGAGGCAAAAGCTCCGCTTCCGGATATAAAAAAGATCGAAGCGGAATTTTTTCCGTCGCGGCGTATCGCCCGGCAGGTAGACTTGAGTCAATCCCGTCAGGCCGGGCCTGACGGCATGGCGTTCCCTATAGCCGGGGATCTCGTCGATTTTCCTTTTATCGGAGTCGCCGCGGACTTCCTTCTCGTTCGGCCGAAGGGCCCGGGGACCGACAAAACTCATATCGCCTTTCCAGATGTTGAGCAATTGCGGAAGCTCGTCCATGGCCGTCGCCCTCATGGTCCGGCCGACTTTCGTGACGCGAGGGTCATGCTCGATCGCTTGGACGGGGCCGTGGTCCTTTTCGGCGTCGACGATCATCGATCGAAACTTCATGGCCTTGAAGATCCGGCCGACTTTCCCGACCCGCTCCTGCTTGTAAAAAATCGGACCGTGATCTTCAAGCCAAATGAGCAGGGCCAGGAGAAGCCAGAGCGGCGAGGAAAGCAAAATGCCCATCGAGGAGAGAGCGATATCGAACGGCCTCTTGAGAAACAACGCTTTCATGATTTCGATCCTCAAAACATCTCGATCACGACATGGACGACATGAGATCCTCATATCTCTTCAAGACGAAGTCCCGCGAAAAATGGTTCAGAGCGTAGGCTCTGCCGCTGGCGCCCATGGCGGCCCGGGAGGTCGGGTCGTTTTTGAGAGAACGGACCGCCTCGGCGATCAGCCGCGGGTCGTAGGAGGGAACGCAGATTCCGCACCGTGTATCGCCGATCAGTTTGAAGACCTCGGAATCGGGATGGGCCAGTCCGAGGATAGGTCGTCCGGCGGCCATGTAGTTATAGACTTTCGATGGGACGGACAGCAGCGATTTCTCCTTGTCCAACGGAACCAGCAGGACATCGGCGGAAGCCATCGAGGAGGGCAGGTCCGCGTAAGGCAGGAAAGGCAGGAAGACGACGTTCGGCAGGCCGAAATGTTCGGCCTGGGCCTTGAGATCATTCGCTTTGAATCCGTCGCCCACGACGACGAACAGGATTTCCGGATCGTCCTTCAAGAAAGACGCCGTTTCCAGAATTTTAACCAGGGTCGCATAACTGCTGATGCTGATAATGCCGGAATACATCAAAACGAACTTCTTTGAAAACCCGTATCTCGTCGAAACCGGGTTTTCCTTGGGCAGGGGTTTCAAAAAATCCGTGTCCACCCAGTTCGGAATGACCGTGATCGTCTCCGGCGGAACCCCCTTGGCTTCCAGGTTCTTTTTAAAACCGTCGCTGATGACGACGATGTTCTCGTGGCGGTCATAAATCCATTTCTCGAAGGCGAGGGCCGCCTTGATGATGAAAGGGTTCTTAAGAAGTCCCGACTCAATGGAAAGGTCGGGATGGATATCCTGGACGTTCAGCATGACCCGAGCCCCGCGAAGAATCCTGGCCAGCGCTCCCGTCACTCCGAGCTGAAGGGGCGGCAGCCGAAGAAAAACGACGTCGCCGCGGCGCACTTTGACCAGGCGGAGCATGGAATAGAGCGTGTAAATCGACCAGGCGATCAAGCGGCCGAAGTGATGACGGGTGAAATTCGTCAGGATTCTCCTGGCGATGAAACCCTCCCGCGATTCACTGACGAACAGCCGCCCTTCGTAGCCTTTATTATGGGGGGTCCGGGGCAAAGTCGTCACGACTTCGACGGTGTGTCCCTGCCGGCTCAAGTAGGCGGCCAACTCATTCATGAGAATCGGGGCGCTGCCGAACTCGGGCAGGAAATACATGGTATGAATATGGATGTTCATGCATCCTCCGCGAGCACGCCGACGCCCCCGGGAGTTCGCCCGGTGAAGAGCGAGATGAAGGCCATGGCCGGGATGATCAAGAGGAGATCGACGCCATAAAACGCCGCGGTGGATTCGAAAAAAGTCCGCGACGACAAGAACGCGACGATCATGATCGATTCCATCAACACGGCTTGATCACTTCCCCGGAGCTCCCGGCATTGCCGGAATATATTCGACCGGAACATGATGAACCAGAAACTCAAGATGGCGGCCAGGAAAAAGAGGGCGCCCACGACGCCGACTTGGAGGAGGGCATGAAGGTAGGAATTGTGGACGTGCTCCCCGCTGAACATGATGCGGTCCGCGTAGAATCCCCAGCCCAAGTACGGAGATTCCTTGATCATATTCCAGCTTTTGATCCAAGTAGCTTCGCGTCCAGTCAGAGATAGAAGGGCGTCCAAATGGCCTCCCGCCCGAACCTGATAGCCGGCCGTGAACAGGATAAAAGCCACGACCGGACCCGCGAACAGAAATCTCCAGTTCAAGCCTCTCAGAAAAATAAAAAGGACGCTCGCGACCGCCAGGCCTAGAAGGGAGGTTCGGGACTGCGTCTGAGCCAAAAGAAACAGGGCGGGAGTCAGGGGGATGACCCAGACATAACGACGCCGCCGCTGATCCGTCAGAATCCGGACCGCCGAGACGATGATGACGATCAAGGCATACCGCCCGACGCCGTTCCGGTTCACTTGTCCGAAACCGAAGGGAAGATCATACACGGTCGTGAAACTGGCAAAACCCCGGCCGATTCTGTAAGCGCTCGGAAGCATAGCAAAGGTCAAAAAGAAAAAAATAGCGTAATTCACATAAATCACGTTGCGAAGGATCGTCCGATAATTTTCGTTATCATGAACGCACCAGATCACGAACAGCGGCGCGAGAAAAATAGCCGCGTTGTAAAGCGCGTAGTCCTGGCTGACCGAAAGAAAAAACGACGTGAGCATTCCCAGCAAGCCGTAGAGGAAAAAGAATCCGAGCGGATCCTTGGCAAAAGGGAACTTGGATCGGTCCTTCAAATACCAAAGGAAACAGAGGAAAATCGCCAAGAGAGGAAAAAGGGCCCGGGCCGCCTGAAAAATTTGCATCGTCGTAATCGCCGTATTCGACGCATTGGCCAGATAATAATAGAAGTTTTGCCACCCCGTGAACATGCCGCCCCAGACGAGCAGCCAGAGAAAAATGGAATACATCATCTTCGTTCTCGAGGCGAGGCCCTCATTGGAAATCTTTTAATTTCAAATCCAGGGGTATCTTCATCAGATATGCTACCGCCGATGGGATTTAAAATCCGATCTTAAGAATGATTTTACTTGAACTAACAAATATTGTCACATGATGGACAAATATTGTTGTTCTTTCATTTTTTACTATTCCGAAGCCATGATAAACACGGGCAAGAGAGCGGACAATCGCCTGATAAGATGAATGAAGGGGTGATTTTGATTTGTCCGGTCTCACCTGAAGAGGTGAGTCCATTCGCGGCGTCTTATTTTTTTTGGGCGATCAGCACGATTTCTTCGCCGAAGGGCCCGACAGCGGCCAATGCTCTCTCTAATAAAGAGAAAAGCCGGCTTTCCCACTTGTCCAGCCGCCGCTCCCCTTTCGCTCTTCCTTCGAAGGGCAGCGTTCCGCGCCGGAGAGAGCGGCTGGCCCGCCAAATATATTGGCTCCCCGTCGCGGTGGTCCGGGCGATATCGATCTTCAGTTCCATCGATCGAAACGCCGCTTTCAAAGTGCTCATGGAAAAAAGAAAGAAATGCCGCGGCGGTTCAAGGCCACGCCATGCGCGACCGAAGACGCGATGTCCCAGGCTCTCGACATTGGGCGTCACGATCACCAGTTCCCCGCCCTTCCGGAGCAAGCGGGCGCATTCTCCGAGCGTCCGAACGGGATTTTCAAGATGCTCGATCACGTTGTTCATCGCGATCGCGTCGAATGAGGCGGCTTCAAGATAAGCCTCCTCGATAGGATCCCGAAGGACATCCAGCCCGAAGCGCCGCCGCGCCGTCCCATTCGCGACGGGGTCAGGCTCGATGCCGACGACATCCCAGCCTCGGGCTTGCATACAGCGCAAAAATTCCCCATTCCCGCATCCGATTTCCAGCAGCCGGCCCCGCGGCTTTTTCCTGAGCCAAAGGACTTCGCGCCCGGCGCGTTCCCGGAACGACGGGATGGAGGATAGAAACCAGCCCATCGCGGCCGCGGTTTTTGTGAGGTTCCGAGGCGCGTATCCAAAGCGGACGGCCAATATCGCCTTCCTTCCCGATCTTCGCAGCGAAGCCGGGCCGGCCCGAGGAGGCGTCTGAGGGACCTCCGCGGCATGGGTATGATAATGCTCATAGAGCTTTTCCATGTCTTCGGGGATCGGCCGCGGATTCAGCCAGAACAGGCCGCAGGCCGGACATCGAAGCCAATTCCACTCGCCCGGGACGCCGTACAGCTTATCGACGAGTCTTTCATAATAAGGAACGCCGGGAGCTTCACAGAGCAAGCAGAGAGCGATGCCCCGGGTCCGGATTCCGGCCCCGCTTTTCCCGCTTCCGTTCGTTTCTTCCATTTGTCCGCTTTCTTCGGAAGGCGATATTCTCCGGCCTCCGCATCGAAACAAGCCTTCTTCGCTTTTTATATCAGAGTGCGCGAAAACAAGTCAACTTGGAGGGGAAGACCCCTTCCAACGGGCGCACCGTTTTGTACTCTAGGGTACAAAACGGCGCCGCCCTGCCTCCCCTTCTCGGGCGGGGCATGAAACCCCGCCCTGCGACCAAGGGGGCGACTCCCCCTTGGATTCCTCTCGAGCGGCTCCCAGTGGCAAGCCACGGGGCATAATCGCCGCTCGTCAATTTGACCGGAAAACGGGACCTGGTGGCCAGGAGGGCTGTTGAATAATCGGGGGAATCATTGTAGACTAAACATCCAGACAATGGAAATGACGCAGCTCAAACTTGCGAGAAAGGGAATGATATCGCCGGCGCTCAGAAAAGCGGCCCGCGAGGAAGGCCTGCCTCTCGATGGGCTCCAAGCCCTCGTCGCTTCCGGGCAGGCCGTCATTCCTTTCAACTCCCGCCACCCGCGGCTCCGGCCGACGGCTATCGGCCGGAGATTGCGGACGAAAATCAACGTCAACATCGGCACGTCGCGCGATTTCCCCAGCCTCAAGGAAGAGCTCGGGAAGGCCGCAGTCGCCCTGAAATTCGGAACGGATGCGATCATGGACCTGAGCACGGGCGGCGACCTCGTGAAAATCAGGCGGGCCATCCTCGCTAAAGCGCCGGTTCCGCTGGGAACCGTTCCGATCTATCAAGCGGCGATCGAAGCCATCGAAAAACAGGGCTCGATCGTGGCCATGTCCGTGGACGCTCTTTTCGCCGTGATCGAAGCCCAAGCCCGGGAAGGCGTGGACTTCATGACCGTCCACTGCGGATTGACTCTGAAGGCCATCGAGCGTCTGAAAAACCAAGGCCGGGTGGCCGATATCGTCTCGCGCGGCGGCGCTTTTCATCTCGCCTGGAGCCTTCACCACGGCAAAGAGAATCCCCTCTATGAGCATTTCGATCGCCTCCTGGAAATCGCCCGGGCCTACGACATCACCTTGAGCCTCGGCGACGGCCTCCGGCCCGGTTCGGTCCTCGACGCCACGGACAGGCCCCAGCTCGAAGAGCTGCTGACGCTGGGCGAGCTCGTCAAGAGAGCCTGGGAGCGGGACGTCCAAGTCATGGTCGAAGGACCCGGTCACGTTCCCCTGGACCAGGTGGAGATGAACGTCAAGCTCCAGAAACGCGTCTGCCAAGGGGCGCCGTTTTATGTTCTGGGCCCCTTGGTCACGGACATCGGCGCCGGCTATGACCATATCGTGGCCGCCATCGGCGGCGCCCTCGCAGCCGCCGCGGGGGCCGATTTTCTGTGCTATGTCACACCGGCCGAACATCTTGGCCTTCCTTCGGCAGACGATGTCCGGGAAGGCCTGATCGCAGCCAGAATCGCCGGACATGCCGCGGATATCGTCAAAGGCGTGCCGGGCGCGCTCGAAAGGGACCTGAAACTTTCTCGAGCCAGAAAAAAACTGGACTGGGAGGGCCAAAGGCGCCTGGCCATCGACCCTTATAAATTTGCCGAAATCCGGAACAAAAGACGGTCGAAGACGGAAGCCTGCTCCATGTGCGGCGATTACTGCGCCATGCGTCTTGTTTCCGAGTTCCTGAACTCCGAAGGAGAACCGGATGCCTTCCGTTGTCAGTAAGCTCCGGTTCGGGACGGCCGGCGTGCCGGATTCCTCGCCCCAGACCTCCTCGATCTCGGCCATCCAACATCTTCACGAGATGAGGTTGGACAGCCTGGAGATCGAATTCGTCCACGGAGTCAAGCTCGGGACCGAAACCGCGATAAAAATCAAGGAAAAGGCCGCCGCCCTCGACATCGGTCTCAGCGCCCACGCCCCCTATTACGTCAACCTGAATTCCCCTGAACACGGCAAGCGTCTCCAGAGTCAGGATCATCTTCTGCGCGCCGCCCGCGCCGCGGCGCTATGCGGCGCGAAATGCGTCGTCTTCCACGCCGGCTATTATGGATTGTCCTCCCCGGAAAAAGCTTACGTCGTCATCCAAAAAGAATTGGCTGAGGTCATTTCCGTTCTCCGGTCCGAAAGGAATCCGGTCGTCTTACGCATCGAAACCATGGGAAAATCATCCCAATTCGGCACGTTCGACGAAGTCCTGTCTCTCTGCCGGGACGTGGAAGATCTCCAGCCCTGCCTTGATTTTTCCCACATTCACGCCCGCGAAGGCAAAATCAACACATACCTGGAATTCCATCGCATCCTGAAAAAAACGGAGAAAAGATTGGGCCGGGCATCCCTGAAAAATATCCACATCCACATTTCCGGCATCGAATATGGCCATAAAGGCGAAATCAAACACCTGAACCTGTCCGACTCCGACTTCCATTTCGACGAATGGATCCGGGCTCTGAAGGACCTTGACGTCGAAGGGACCGTGATATGCGAAAGTCCCAGCCGGGAGACGGATGCCTTCCTGCTCAAAAAACTCTATTGGTCCTACCAACAAAAAGCCTGAGCCCGATTTCTTCGGACCATCAAAGGACGAGCCTTCGCGGCAGAAGTGGACCCCCGAGCAAAGCCCGGGGCCCCGGCCGCCGTGGACATGGAAGAGCCCCTTCCGGGAAAATGAAAATCGGCCCCGGAACGGGCTCTGCACCTTGACAGCCCGCGTCCTACGTCCTAAACTAGTTCACTAAAGGCGGTCTCTCCCGGATCGTCCTTTAAATCCGCGGTCCATGTTTTAATGGCAATCTTATCATAAGAGGAGTCCCAATGATCGAAATACGCTTTCATGGCCGAGGCGGCCAAGGGACGGTGGTTGCCTCGAAAATTCTCGCTGACGCGCTCGCCCAGGAAGGAAGCTACGTTCAAGCCTATCCCGAATTCGGGGTCGAGCGGCGCGGCGCTCCCGTCTTTTCTTTCATCCGGATCGACAACAAGCCCATCTACGACAAGAGCAAGATTTACACCCCCGACCATGTCGTCGTCGTGGACCCGACGCTCGTCGAAGCCATCGACGTCACCGAGGGCCTCAAGGCGGGCGGCTGGATCATCATCAACAGCGACAAAAAGCCCGGAGATTTCAAGTTTCCGGCCCGTTTCCGAGTGGCGACGGTCAACGCCACGGAAATCGCCGTCCGCAACAAGCTCGGCTCCTTGGCCGCGCCTATCGTCAATACCGCGATCGTCGGCGCCGTGATCAAGATCCTCGGCCTGACCAAGCTCGAATCCCTCCTCCAGGCGATCGGCGACGCGATCACGATCAAACCCGAAGACAACAAGAAAGCTGCGGCCGAAGCCTATGAACAAGCGGCGTCGTTCGTATAAGAGTTGATCATGCCCAAGAAAAAAGACGTGAAAAAGATCGTTTTTCAATCCGCCGAAGAGATGCCGACAATGCCCATGTCGCTCGGTTCGATGCTCTACAACAAGACCGGCTCCTGGCGGAACATCCGGCCCGAGATCAAGCTCGAGGATTGCATCCAATGCGGAATCTGCTGGAAGTTCTGCCCGGACATGTCGATCGAGATCGAAAACGAATGGCCGGTCGTGAACTACGACTACTGCAAAGGCTGCGGCATCTGCGCCGCGGAATGCCCGACGAAATGCATCATCATGGTGGAGGAACGGAAATGAAGAAAGTCATCATGGGAAACCACGCCCTCTCCTACGGCGCCATGTTGTCCCGATCCCAGGTGATCGCCGCCTACCCCATCACGCCCCAAACGCAGGTCGTCGAGCTTCTCTCTGAGATGTGCGCCGACGGGACTCTCAACGCCAAGTTCATCAAGGTCGAATCCGAGCACTCGGCCATGGCCGCTTGTATCGGCGCCTCGATCGCCGGCGCGCGGACGTTCACGGCCACCTCGTCCCAAGGACTCGCTCTCATGCACGAGATGCTCCATTGGGCGTCCGGCGGCCGGCTGCCGGTCGTCATGGGCAACATCAACCGTTCGATGGCTCCCGGCTGGAGCATCTGGACGGACCAGAACGACAGCTTGAGCGAGCGCGACACGGGCTGGATGCAGTACTACTGCGCCTCCAACCAGGAAGTCTTGGACACGGTCATCCAGGCGTTCAAGGTATCGGAAAAACTGGCCATCCCGAGCATGGTCGTCCTCGACGCTTTTGCCCTGTCCCACACCTATGAAGTCGTCGACATCCCCGTCCAGGCAAAAGTGGACGCCTATCTCCCGCCGTTCAAGCCTCCCTTCCGGCTGACGCCCGACGACCCCCATGCCTTCGGCGGCCTGACGGGCCCCGAGCACTATTTCGAGCTGCGCTACAAACTCCAGAAGGACATGGAAAAAGCGCCCGCCCTCATCGAAGAGACGGGCCGGGAATACGAGAAGATGTTCGGCCGCTATCTCGGCCTGGTGGATGCTTATCGATGCGAGGATGCCGAGATCACCCTCGTCACGTCGGGGACGGCGGGCTACACGGCACATGTCGCCGTGGACGAGATGCGCAAGAGCGGCCTCAAAGTCGGAAACCTGCGGATGAAGGTCTTTCGGCCCTTCCCCTTCGACAAAATCCGCGACATCCTGAAGAAGGCGAAGAAGGTGGCCGTCGTCGACCGCAACATCTCCTACGGCTATCACGGCATCTTCGCCCAAGAAGTGAAAGCGGCGCTCCTGGGCCACGCCCGCGTCCCCGTCTTCAGTTTCATCGCCGGGCTCGGGGGCCGCGACATCACCCCGGCCTCGTTCCGGGAGGTCGTGGATTATACCGTGGCCCGCCCTGAACCCGATGAAGAGATTGCCTGGATCGGAGTCAAGAAATGAGCAAACAAAAGAAGATGACGTTGACCTTGCCTCTCGAAGAATACGTCGGCGCCGGCAACCTCGCCTGCCAAGGCTGCGGCGCGAACCTCGCCCTGCGCTATGTCCTCAAGGCGCTCGGAAAGAGAACCGTCCTCTGCATTCCCGCCTGTTGCTGGTCCGTCATTGACGGCGCGTTTCCCTATTCCTGCATGAGCGTCCCCATCTACCATTGCGCCTTCGAGACCGCCGCCTCCACGGCGACGGGGGTCAAGGCCGGCCTCCAAATGGTCGGCGATCTCGAGACGACGGTCGTGGCCTGGGCCGGGGACGGAGGGACGTTCGACATCGGCCTCCAAGCGCTGAGCGGCGCGGCCGAGCGCAACGAAGATATCATATACGTCTGCTACGACAACGAGGCTTACATGAACACCGGCATCCAGCGCAGCTCCGCGACCCCAATGGGGGCCTGGACGACCACGACACCGGTCAAGTTCTTCAAAGACCAGCCGAAGAAGGACATCGATGCGATCATGGCGGCCCACCGTATCCCTTATCAGGCCACAGCCTCCACTTCATACCCCGAGGACCTCTTCAAAAAGGCCAAAAAGGCGAAAGGCATCAGAGGGACGAAGTTTCTTCACATCTACGCGCCCTGCCCGACGGGTTGGAAGAGCCGTCCGGAAGACGTGGTCAAGCTCGGCCGGATGGTCGTTCAAAACGGCATTTTCCCGCTTTACGAAATTAAGCATGGCGAAAAATACACCCTTAGTATGAAGATCAAGGACAAGAAGCCAATCGACGACTACCTCAAGCTCCAGGGACGGTTCCGCCATCTGAAACCCGATCAGATCAAGGGCATACAGGAAGAAGTGGACCTGGCCTGGGCCCGCCTCTTGAAGAAGTGCGAAACGAACGGAGCGTGATCGAAGATTCGATGAAAGGAAGAATTTTATCGATCGTCATGCTCTTGGCCGCGGGAGCGGCCGTTTTCGCCTCGCAAGTCGAGAATCAGCCCGCTCCGGCCTTTTCCATTAAAGACCTCACCGGAAAAACGCTGGCCCTGGCCGATATGAAAGGCAAGATCGTCGTCCTCAATTTCTGGGCGACGTGGTGTCCTCCCTGCCGCGAAGAAATCCCGGACTTCGTCGAGTTCTACGGCCGGAACAAGACCAGCGGCCTGGAAATCGTCGGCGTGTCCGTCGATGACATGACCGCCCGGGAGCTTCTGCCGTTCGTCCGGAAAAACAACATGAGCTACCCGGTGGCTCTCGTCACGGAGAAGATTCTCAAAAGCTATGGCCCGATCGAGGCCATCCCAACGACCTTCGTCATCGATAAGAAAGGGATCATCCGCCATGTTCAGGTCGGCATGATGGATAAAACTTCGTTGACGGGGCTGTTTCGGAAGTTATCGGCCGAAAAATAAACCCATTCGACTCCCCGGGCTGAAGCCCGGGGTATATTCAGGGTTAATACTGAGCGGCGCTTTTACCCCGATTTAAAAATCGGGGGTTTGCGCCGTCGAACGTATAAGCGGGCGCCGGGTGACGCCGTTCCTGGAGCCTCGCCGCGCTCTGCGGACGGATCTGTCCCGATCATATCTCCGACTTCGTTTCCGGCTCTCACCATTTGTAGACGATTGACGCCCAGGTGAAGCCGGCCCCGAACGCATCGAGGAGCATGACCGTCCCCGGCTTCAGCTTTTTGGCCTGCCGCAACTCGTGAATCGCGACGGGAATGCAGGCGACGGACATATTGCCGTAGCGGTCGATATTCACGTATATTTTTTCCTTGGGAACCTTCAGGCGTTCTCCCACGGCGTTGATGATTCGGATATTGGCCTGATGAGGGATAAAAACGTCCACGTCGTCTTTGGTCAAACCCGCTCTCTTCAACGCTTCCTCGGCCGCCTCGTCCATCCGCTTGACGGCGTGTTTGAAGACATCATTGCCTTTCATGTACATATAATGCCCGTCCTCGGCGACGGTTTGGTGAGACGCGGGTTTCAGTGTCCCGCCGGCCGGGACCAGAAGAAGACCGGCCAATGTGCCGTCCGCCTTCCAATAAGACGACAGCATTCCCATTCCGTCATGGCTTTCTTCGAGGACTGCGGCCCCCGCCCCGTCCCCCAGGAGGACGCACGTGCCGCGGTCCTTCCAATTGGTAACCTTGCTCAGCGTTTCGCCGCCGATCAAGAGAATCCGACGGGCCGTCCCGCTGAAAATGAGGCTTTCCGAGATGATCATTCCATAAAGGAAGCCCGTGCAACCGGCCATGACGTCAAACGCGGGCACCGTGCCCGCTTCGAGCTTCGCCTGGACCCAGCAGGCAGTCGAGGGGAAGACCGTATCGGGTGTGTTGTTGGCGACGATGATGAGATCGATGTCCTTGATCTCCAAGTGGGCGTTCTTGAGCGCCCGCCGCGCGGCCTCCACGCACAGATCGGATGTGGCCTGGTTCGCGGCGGCGATGTGCCTCTCGCGGACGCCCGAACGCGAGACGATCCATTCGTCCGTCGTATCGACCATCTTTTCCAAGTCGGCGTTGGTCAGGATTTGGTCGGGGACATAAAATCCCGTCCCCACGATTTTGATGCGTCTCTGTTTGTCCATGGCCATTCCTTCTCTCCGATGATTTTTCTTAATAGCATAAGCCGCTTGAATTTGCAAATCGAGCCCAACTCGGGTAGAATTTTCGAGCTATGAAAAAGGAGCGGGTTTTATTGATTTTTTTCTTGTTGACGGCGACGCTGTCCATGTTTCCCGCTATCTCCTCCGCGCAGCTCGTTCTAGGCCAGTATGAGGGTGAAGCTCCGTTCCGGACCTGGAACACGTTTCCCTTTGCCGGCGCGGCCGCTCTCGGCCGGGGTGAAACTTGCTTTGCCCTGGCTTCAGACGCATCCTCGGCGCTGTCCAACCCGGCTCTCCTCCCCGGCCTTCCGAAATTCAGCCTGACGATCGGCGGCTATTATCAGGTCGCCGAATTCTACAAATACGGCCCGGTAAACACGGGAGTCATGGGAACGGAAAATAACATCGGGCAAGGGCTGTTTGGCCTGGATTCCGCCGGAGTGTCCTATTCCCTTGGCGGTTGGGCCTTCGCCCTGAACGTCTCTGTGACGGAGCTTTACAATCGGCCGGAAGCCAAATACGAAGAAACTTACGGCGATGGCTCCGCCTATTTATTGGACTTCACCCAGGAGGGCATTCTCAGAAATATCAATTTTTCCATAGGGCGACGGATCTTTCCCTGGCTCAGCGCCGGCCTAGGGCTGAATTACGTGACCGGCAGCCTCCACAGGAAATTGTTGGAGCAGGAAACCCCGGTCGGCTATACGATCTCGGATCAGATTGGACAGGATTTCACGGGATTCTTCATTAACGGGGGCTTCCTGGTCGAGATTTCGGACAAATTCAAGGCCGCCGCGGTCTTCCGGACACCCTACGCGAAAAAGGCCGCGAACAGCGGCGTCTTACGGTACAGCTACGCGACGTCGTCCGGTGCGCCGCCCGATATCGTCATATCGGCCTCATCGAATGATGTGGCCGAACAGCCGCCAATTCTCGGGTTTGGCTTGAGTTATGCGGTTCTTCCCGAGCTCGTCCTGACCGCGGACTCAACGTATTTCGCCTGGTCGAAATATAAGTTGGATGAGTTCGGAGAAAAGCAGGAGCGCGATTTCAAGGACATCGTCAAGCTTGGAGCGGGCGCGGAATATACGGCCCAGGCCGGGGTTTTCGGGGCTCAGGCCTCGATCCCGTTCAGAATCGGCCTCGTTTACGATCCGCAACCCATGAAAAACCCCGGTTCTTCTTATATCGCCTTCACTTTCGGAAACGGCGTGCATTGGAAAAACCTGCGCCTGGATCTGGGGGCCATGCTGGGCCGGGAATCGGGTTCCGGGAACAGCCTGGCCGTGAAAAGATTCGCACTTTCGCTCGGTTTTAACTTATAATAGACAGGAACATGAGAAAGAAAACTTGGGCTGTTTTCATTTTGATTTTTCTCACGAGCTCCGGGACGCTGCTCTTTTCCCAAGGCGGGCTCAACGGCGCCTATCACTCCTATCTTGAGCTCGAAGCGGATATGCTGGCGCTCCAGCAGAAATACCCCAATATCGTCAAGGTCTTCGACATCGGCGACAGCGTGGAGAAACGAAATATCTATGCCATGAAGATCAGCGACAACGTCGCTGTCGATGAGGACCAGGCCGAAATTCTCCTGCTGGGATGCCATCACGCCCGGGAATGGATCTCGGTCGAAGTCCCGTTCCTGATAGGAAAATATCTGGCCGAGAATTATGCCGTGAACCCCGACGTCAAACGCCTCGTGGACCAGAGCCAGATCTGGATCGTCCCTCTCGTCAATCCCGACGGACTGGAATATACGATTCACGTCTATCGCTACTGGCGGAAGAACCGGCGCGATAACGGCAAAGGCGATTTCGGCGTGGACCTCAACCGGAACTACGGCTATCAATGGGGCGTCGATAACGACGGATCGAGCCCCAATCCCGCCTCCTACGTTTATCGGGGACCGGCGCCGTTTTCCGAGCCGGAGACGCAGGCGATCAGGGACCTTTTCCTGAGGAAAAATTTCCGGTCGCTGATTTCGTACCACAGCTTTTCCCAGACGATCATGTATCCCTGGGGCTATACCGACAAGCTGGCGCCCGATACAGAGGCGCAAATGAGGGAGATCGCCGCGGCGATGTCGGCGAAGATCCAGTCGGTCAACGGCCGGCTTTACGAATACGGACAGTCCGGCAAAATCCTGTACGTCACGAACGGGGACGTGACGGATTGGGCCTACGCCATGAGCGGCATTCCAGCCTATACGATCGAAGTCCCGCCCATCGACGAGATCGGAGGCGGCTTTTTCAATCGGGAAGAAGACATCACCCCGATCCTGCAAGAAAACCTGCCCGCCGCCCTCTATCTCATCGATCGCACCATTCAGGATTATCGGCCCCTGACTCAGGCCCCGTTCGATCTGCGCGCTTTGTTCTTCAAGAGATAGCGATTGATCCGGTTCTTTCCGATAAATGAAGATGCCTCAGCCCGACGGCAAGGAGAAATAACCGCTGGACGCCCTATCGAATCTGCAACACGCCTCTTCGATCGAAAGAGAAGGACTTCCGTTCTGGATTCTTTGGCTTCTTCTCTGCATCATCCTTCTTCTCCTGGCCTTCATTTTTCTCCGGGATAGGGATCTCCGCCAGAGGCTGAATAAATTTCTTTCCGGCGCCAAGCGGCGGATGAAGCGGACGCAGCTTCAGATCCGCCTGAACCGGGAAAAGAGAAGAAAGGGAGAGCTCTTAAGAGAGTTGGGCAAGAACGCCTGGCTGGCCAAGCTTCCCGATAAGAAATACGATCCTCTTTTTCATAACCTCGAACAATTGGAAAACGAGGGTTGTGAGCGCCAAGCCGAATTGAAAGGCATTCTGGCCGGAATCATCGATCTTCAAAAGAAACAGGAGGATGCCCGCCAAACCCATAAACAGCTGACCAAGCTCAAAGAGGCCGGACAGAACCCGGACGGCCAGAGGATCCGCGCCGCTAAGGACGAGGAAAAGCGTCTCAAGAAAGAGATCAAAGACGACGAAAAGAAGATCAAGGCCGGCCAGGACGCGCTGAAAGATATCGACCGCCGGAAAGCGGACCAGTTCATCCGGCTCGGAACCATCATCGACGAGGGCCGGCCGGAGACCAAGGATTTTCTGGGTTTTTACGTCCAGATCGACAAGAGCAACCGGCAAATCCTCCATTATATGAGCGAGATCGAGAAATTCCGTTAGGCTTTACCTCATTTCCCATCCGTCATAGAATTTAAAGATGCCCAAGCCCCCGATATTCGCTCATATCTGCTGCGCCCCCGATGCGGCGTACGTCGTGGAACTCCTTCAAAAAGATTATGACGTCACGGGATATTTCTACAACCCGAACATCGGACCTCCGGCTGAGTACGCTCTCCGCCTGTCCGAGACGCGCAAGGTCGAACGCATTCTCGGCTTCGGGCTGGTGGAAGGCGACTATGAGCAGGATCTATGGTCGAGACTCACCCGCGGGTTCCGGGGCGAACCGGAAAAAGGACGGCGCTGCGATATCTGTTACGCCCTGCGGCTCGATCGAACGGCGCGGAAAGCGGTCGAATCCGGGTTTCCCGCATTCACGACCATCATGAGCGTTTCTCCCTGGAAGAAGGCGGAGGTCATCAATAGGATCGGACGCCTGATCGGGCGAAAACACGGCCTTCGCTTCCTTGAAGCTGATTTCAAAAAAAAAGGCGGATTCCAAAAGAGCGTCGAGCTCAGCCGCCTTTACGGGCTCTATAGGCAAAATTACTGCGGCTGCATTTGCAGCCGGCGGGACACGATCAATAAATGAACGGCTCAGCGCTCCGGATCACGGTCTTCGGCGTCGTCCAGGGCGTCGGATTCAGGCCCTTCATTTATCGCCTCGCCGGACGTTTCGGCTACAAAGGCTGGGTCAAAAATGCCGGCCGCGGGGTCGAGATCCACATCGAGACCGAAAGAAAAACCTCCTTTAAAAAATTTCTCGAGGCGATCACGGCCGAAAAACCTCCTCTGGCCCGGATCGAGAGCTTGACGTCTGAGCGCGCGGGCTTCAAAGGTCATCAGGATTTCACGGTCAAAAAGTCCGGCAAAGGGAAGCGTTTCGTATTTGTCTCTCCCGATATTTCGACCTGCGCGAACTGCCTCGAGGATATCGCGAACCCCGAGGACCGCCGGTTCCGCTATCCATTCACGAACTGCACCGACTGCGGCCCCCGCTACACGATCGTGACGGAGCTGCCGTACGACCGTCCCTCCACGACGATGGCCGGCTTCCCGATGTGCCCGGACTGTTCCGCCGAGTACGACGATCCCCGCGACAGGCGCTATCACGCCCAGCCGATCGCCTGTCCGCGCTGCGGCCCGTCGGTCCGGCTTCGCGAGGCGAAAACGGGCCGGGAGATCCCGGGAGGAATCGAGCGGGCTGCCGCGCTCATCGGGCAAGGCAAAATCCTGGCGATCAAAGGGCTCGGCGGATTTCATCTCGTCTGCGACCCCCTGAATCTCAAGGCCGTCCGCCGGCTGCGTCGGATCAAGGAACGGCGCACAAAGCCTCTGGCCCTCATGGCCCGGGATCTGAGGACCATCGAGAAATACGCCCCGATCTCGCCCGAAGAGAGAAAATTCCTTCTCTCCGAAAGGCGTCCGATCGTCCTTCTGAAAAAGAAAAGGGACATTCCCGGGATTGCCCCGAATCTCGACGACATAGGGTTCATGCTTCCTTTTACGCCGTTGCATCATCTTTTGCTCGAGGATATCGAGCTTATCGTGGCGACTAGTTCGAACATGAAAGATGCCCCGATCATGAAAGACGAGAACGAAGGCATCCGGAGCCTCTGCGATGCCATCCTCGGCCACGACCGGCCGATCGCGATGAGAGCGGACGACTCCGTGCTCAAGATCGTGGACGCGGCGCCGCTTTTTATCCGCAGAGCGCGCGGCTATGTCCCTTATCCGCAGAAGGTTCCGGCGGAGCTCCGCTCCTCCCGATCCATCCTGGCCTTGGGAGGCGAGCTCAAAGACACGGTCTCCATATATAAAAACGGCTATATCGTCACGAGCCAGTTCCTGGGCGACCTGGATGAATACAAAAACCGGATCTATTTCGAAGAGACGATCGCCCATTTGACGAAATTGTTCGACCTCAAGCCGGATTGTGTGGTCACGGACCTCCATCCCGGCTTTCATTCGACCCGCCATGCCAAAAAGCTCGGACTTCCCCATCTTCAGGTCCAGCACCATCATGCGCATGTCCTGGCCGGCATGATCGAACATGGGATTTCTCCAGGAACCAGGGTTCTCGGCGTCGCCTGGGACGGCTTCGGCTACGGCGCCGACGGAACGGCTTGGGGCGGAGAATTTCTTCTGGCCGACTATCTAACCTTCGAGAGGTTCGCCCATTTCGAGCCCGTCCCTCTGCCCGGCAGAGACCTAGCGGCCAAGCAGCCGTGGCGGATGGCCTTAGCCTATCTCCGTGAAGCCGGGGTTGTCCGCGTTCCTCGGTTAGGAACTCTCAGAAGCATCAAGGAAAGAAAAATCCGGGGGGTGAAGGCCATGATGGACGGCCGGATCCATTCTCCATTGTCGTCGAGTTGCGGCCGGTTGTTCGATGCCGTTTCCGCCCTCCTCGGCACCGCCCCGATCGAGAACGAGTTCGAAGCCGAGGCGGCCATGCGGCTGGAAGCAACAGCCTCGGGACGCGAGAAAAGGCCCTATCCTTTTCTTATAACTTGCGAAAAAAAGCCCTTTCTGATCTCCTTCGCGGAAACTGTCCGGAGCCTCTTGGCGGACCTTGAGCGAGGCTTATCGCCGTCCCGGATCTCCGGAAAATTCCACGCCACGCTGGCCCGCGTCATCGTCGAAGTCGCACTGAAGGCGAAGAAGGAACACGGGATCGAAATCGTCGTTCTCAGCGGAGGGGTCTTTCTGAATGCGAAACTGCTTCGGCTCGCCGCCGAAGGATTGAGACAAAGGGGATTGAGAGTTTTAAGACCCCTTGGTTATTCTCCGAACGATGAATCTCTATCCGTGGGACAGATCGCCCATGCCTTGGCCCGGATGGGAAACAAGCGGACCCTCAAGCGCTAGCTTCAGGATCGTTCTCCCTGTCTTCGGATCCTTTGTTCCTCATTTCCTTTTCTTGCTCCGGGGCCGGAATCTGCAAATGGAGTTTGAGGCCTCCGATCAGGGAGAGAATGAAATTCAAGATCACGCCCTTGAGGAAAGCGAGGACGCCGAAAACCAGAAATCCGATCACCCCGCCCGACAACCCGTCTATGAGGGCGCCGAAGAGCTTGCCCTGGAGATTGGCGAGCGAGGCCGGCAGAAACGTCAGATATTTCGAAAAATATCCCGTGGCTCCGGCAAAAACCCCGGCGACGACTCCGATGAGAACGCCCAGGACGCCGCCGAACAGGAACAAAGACGACAGCTGGACCGAGCGCAAGGCAAAGGTTCCTTTTTTTTGGCGGATATTGATGATTTGTCCTTGGCCGATGGTCCCTGTTTCCCTAAAGATTTCCTTTCCGAAGCCGGTCGTTCTGCAATTCGGGCAAGTCATCAAAGGTTTTTGGAGTTTGGCGCCGCATTTGGGACAAGTGGACCGTTCCGAGCCGAAGTTCCCTCCGCAGCGGGCACAGACGGCCGACTCCAGCTTATTTTCGAATCCGCAATAGACGCAGATCGCTTTCTTCTCCTTCTGCGACGGCGGCTCGGCCTGGATCCAATCCTTTCCGTCGAAGAAATACCACTTGCCCGTCTGGGCCCCGATCATCCAGAAGTGACCTTGGTCGTCCTTGATCCGCAGCTTTTTCATCTCGTCGATGAACTGCTGGCGGGAAATTTCCCCGGTTTGGAACCTTGCCTTCAGGTTGTTGAAGGCTTCGATGACGCCGATGAACGAGTTTTCCATCGTTTTCCCCTCTCCTTCAGGCTCCATATTTGCAACTCATTTGTTTTCAGCCAATTCACAACTTGTTCATTATAATAAAGTTATGTGACGTGACGAAATTTTGTGCAAACTGTCGTATCTTCAACAATTTTCGTCAATTTAGCGTTAGGACGGTCCGCTTATCCACACTTTTTCCACAGAATTTGTGAATAACTTTCTCTCGCATTCATGGCCATAATTGCTTTATGATGTCGATCACATTATACCCTTGGACGGGGTCGGGAATAAAGGACAGAATGAAAATAACGAGCGCCAGACCGCCCATGATCTTTCTCCTCGTTCCCAAAGGCATCTCGGCGTCCCAAGTCGGAGGATGTTTCAGGCCGATGAGCAGGATAGCCGCGGCCCAAACGAGCCAGCCGGCCCAGAACAAGACGCCCAGGACCACGAAGACGCCCAAAAAAATACGGCCGACGGATTTTGACCGCGGACCGAGTATCGCGTAAGCGATATGTCCGCCGTCGAGCTGGCCGATGGGAAAAAGGTTCATCGCCGTGACGAGAAGGCCGGCCCATCCGGCGAAGACGAGAGGATGATAGACGATAGCTTTACCCGGTTCCAGGCTCCCGAAACGAAAAGCCGCCAGGACTTTGAGAAAAAGAGGATCGCCCAGGAAAAGGGTTCCTTCCCTGGACAAAAGGTATACGGAGTTTTTCGAAGTCAGGAAAAGCCCGGCGACGAGCGTCGGAACCGACAGGACAAAGCTCATCAAGGGCCCGGCGATGCCGACGTCGAAGAGCTCGCGTTTTCGGGTGATCGGCGACTTGATCCTGATGAACGCGCCCATGGTCCCCAGGAGCGTGGGCGCGGGAATGAAATAAGGAAGAGTGGCCTTGAGGTGATAGCGGCGGCAGGTTAGATAGTGACCCATCTCATGCCCGAGCAGGATCAGAATGAGGGCCAAGGTGAAAAGCGCGCTCAGGAAGATGATCTGAGGATCCTTGAACATCCCGGCATCCATCGCGAGATTCGGATCCCGGCTGATCTCTTCGGCATACTTATAGTTGGCGCTCCAACTCAGGCCGACGAAGAAAATCGATAAGGCCGTCAGGACAAAAAGTGAGACGTTCAGCCAGGCCCGGTTCTTCCCAAAGAGCCAGGAAGTCCGCGGCACCTGAGACTGCGGCGCCTGAGGCCCCGGCGCCTCCAGTCCTCCGTCGATCCGATTCTCGTCCATGGGCTTATAAAAAAATAGGAGTGAGACCCTCACTCCTATTTTCAAGAAGTCCTTCTAAATATCAGCCTTTGAGCTTCTTGTGCTTGGCTTCGAGCGCTTCCCGGCTCTCCTTGTGATCGGGATCGGGAACGCAGGAATCGACCGGGCAGACCGCGGCGCATTGGGACTGCTCAAAACTCCCGACGCATTCCGAGCACTTGCCCGGATCGATGACATAGATCGTATCGCCCGCGGCGATCGCCTGATTGGGGCACTCAGGTTCGCAGGCGCCGCAGTTGATACATTCTTCCGTGATCTTGTAAGCCATGAATGATTCTCCTCAATGAAATAAAGATTAGATTATAGCCTTTTTTTTCGAATTTTCAAGCGACCGGTCCCGCCTATTTCACGGCCTCGAGCTTCTTAACCTTGAGCGACGCGTCGTATCCATAATAGCTCTGGGCGTATTCCTCTTGGAGCTTTTTATAAAGTTTCAGGGCTTCCTGGATATCGCCTTTCTTCTCCAGGGCCTCGGCGTGTCGGAAGAGGACGGCGTCGACAAGATAGTCCTTCGGCTTCTCGTCCTCGATCTTTTTCAAAACGGCGATCGCCCGGTCATAATCGCCCTTCAGGACGGCGATCTGCGCGGCCAGGTCCTGGGCCTGATAATAAAAGAAGTCCTTGGCCCCGCCCTGGATCTTGCTCAACGCGTCCTGGGCCTTGTCGGACCGGCCCTGTTCGATCCAATAGGTCGCCAGGCTGATATACGCGATCCTGGAAAATTTGCCATTGCCGGCCATTTGCTCGAGCTTGGCGACGTTCTCCGGGTTTTTGGCGAGGTCGGCCCGGATGTCCAGGATCTCTCCGACCGTCCCGCTTTCTTTTTTCACTTGCTGGGCCTTCAGGAACTGAAAACCGAAGAACAGGAGCAGCACAACCGCCGCGGCTGCGGCGGCGATGATGATTTCCCGCTCCCATGTCTTGACGAACCGCATAAACGCGTTCATGCCCGAGACGAATTCGTCTTCTTTGAGCTTCTTCTTGATCTCTCTTTTCATGGCGCTTTCCTTTCCTTGAAGGCCGAGTCCGGATGCGGCCTATTTTTTATCATATTCCCTTTGAAAAGCCAAGAGCGGCTGAAACCCCCGGACGCAAAACGCGGCGTCGAGGCTCAGCTGAACAGTTTTATCGCCAGGGCCGCCAGGTCTTTCGCATAGATATCGCAGGATTTGAGCGACCGTTGGTCCGGACGGCCGATGGACACCGGGCCATAGTGGTCTCCGCGGGGTTCTCCTTGGATGATCAGGCCGTGGATCAGAAGGGCATTCAGGATATCCAGGACCGTAGTCTCGTTGCCTCCGGCGATATTGCCCGACGAGGCGAACGCCCCGCCTACACGCCCTTTGAGCTTGCCGTGGAATTTGACGCTCTCGTCCAGAAGCTTTTTCAGAGGCCAGGCCATGGTCCCGTAATACGTCGGCGAGCCGAAGACCAGGCAATCATAATGGAGGAGGTCGCCGGGAGCCGTGGCTTCGACCTTTTTGAGATCGGTTTCCAGGTCATTCTTGCGGAGGGCATCCGCGATCCTGATCGCCATCTTTTCGGTATTTCCCGTCTTGGAATAGTAGCAGACAAGAGCTCTTGGCATGATCGGTTCTCCTTGGAAGCTTAATCATAGCACGAAGATCCCGCCGGTGTTAAGTTTCCCCGCGAAAAACCTCTCCGTAAACTGGGTCCGGACCGCCCCGGCGTTGCCAGCGGGTCGGGATTTCATTACACTGGCTCCATGAAAAAGACTCTTCTTTCCATTTTCTTCCTCGCTTTTCTGGGGATGGCGGCGAGTCCGTGCGCCGCCGAGATCCGGCCTCAGCCGTCGTCCCATGATCTCGTTTTTCGCTCGCCGGCCAAGACCTGGGACGAAGCCGTCCCCCTGGGCAACGGAATGGTCGGAGCTCTAGTCTGGCAGAAGGGGGCGAAGCTGCGGTTATCGCTCGACCGGGCCGATCTTTGGGATCTGCGCCCCGTACCGAATTTGAGCGCACCTGAATGGAAATTCCGCTGGGTGGTCGAGCAGTGGAAGAAGAACGACTACAAGCCCGTCCAGGACAAGTTCGATAAACCTTATGACGCCGATCCCGCGCCCTCGAAAATCCCGGCAGGCGCCCTGGAATTCGATCTCGCCGCTTTCGGTTCTCCGGAAAGCGTCCGGCTGTTCGTCAGCGAAGCCGTTTGTCGCATCCAATGGCCGGGAGGAGAGTCGCTCGAGACGTTTGTCCACGCGACCAAACCCATGGGCTGGTTCCGGATCAAGGGCGCCGGGAAGGATATTGCGCCCAATCTGATCATGCCTCTCTACCAGGCTGCCGAAGACGGCGGCGACTTAAATCCCGTCACGGGTCAAGGCCTGAGAAGATTGGGTTATGAACAGGGGCGGGTCCGGCCGGCCGCCGACCTCCTGACCTATCATCAAAAAGGATGGGGCGAATTCTATTACGACATCGCCGTCGCCTGGAAGCGGAGCGGGGCGGGCGATATCGAAGGCGTCTGGAGCATCAGCTCGAAATTTTCGGACGATAAAAAAGAATCGTCCGCGGAAGCCATCGTCAGGTCCGAGCTCGCCCGGGGATTCTCCGTGAATTTCGACGAACACGCCGCGTGGTGGAGGAATTTCTGGTCCCGTTCTTCCGTAACCGTGCCGGACGATGTCCTCGAAAAGCAATGGGTCCTCGAACAATATAAATTCGGCTCCGCCGCCCGGCGCGGCGCGCCCCCCATTTCCCTGCAGGCCGTCTGGACCGCCGACAACGGAAAGCTCCCTCCATGGAAAGGCGATTTCCATCACGACCTGAACACGCAGCTCAGCTATTGGCCCTGTTACTCCGCCAATCATCTCGAGGAAGGGCTGGGCTTTCTGGATTGGCTCTGGGAGCTGCGGCCCGTATTCAAGAAGTACACGAAAGCCTATTTTGAAACAAACGGATTGAACGTTCCCGGCGTCTCGACGCTCGCCGGCGAACCGATGGGCGGCTGGATCCAGTATTCGTTCGGCCCCACGGTCGGAGCGTGGCTGGCCCAGCATTTCTACCTGCACTGGCGCTACAGCATGGACCGGAAGTTCCTCGAGGACCGGGCCTATCCCTGGATCATGGATGTCGCCGTGCATCTCGACGAATTATCGCGGCGCGACGAGCGCGGCCGGCGCAGGCTCCCGGCGAGCTCAAGCCCGGAGATCTTCGATAACAGCGCGAAGGCCTGGTTCGCCGAGACCACGAACTTCGACCTGGCCCTCATCAAATGGACATTCCAGACGGCGGCCGAACTGGCCGCGGAACTCGGCCGGACGGGAGAGGCGAAAAAATGGAAGACGATTCTCGGCGAATGGCCCGATTTCGCCGTGGATCCGAAGCTCGGCTTGATGTTCGCTCCGGGCGTTCCCTACGCCGAATCTCACCGCCATTTTTCCCATCTTATGGCCTTCCATCCCTTCGGCCTCATCGATTGGTCGCACGGCCCGAGCGACCAAGCGGTCATCAAAAACACCCTCGCCACGCTCGACAAGATCGGTCCGGATTTGTGGTGCGGCTACTCGTACAGCTGGCTGGGGAACTTGAAGGCCCGGGCCTTCGACGGCGACGGGGCGGCCCAGGCGCTCAAGATCTTCGCCGCCTGTTTCTGCCTCCCCAACAGCTTTCACGTCAACGGCGACCAGTCCGGCACGGGCAAATCGAAATTCACGTACCGGCCGTTCACGCTCGAGGGCAATTTTGCCTTCGCGGCCGGCCTCCAGGAAATGCTCCTCCAAAGCCACACCGGCGTCATCCACCTCTTCCCCGCTGTTCCGGATTCATGGAAAGATATATCGTTCAACGACCTCCGGGCCCAGGGAGCGTTCCTCGTCTCGGCCAAGAAGACGAACGGCCAGGTGATGGAAGTCCGCATCGTTTCGGAGAAAGGCGGCAAACTGAAGCTCCTGAACCCCTTCGAGTTCGCCTTCACAGTCGACGGACTCTGGCGGCGTCCCAGCGAAAAGCTCATCGAGCTCGAGACCCGACCGGGCCAGGAGATCCGTCTCGAAGCCCATGACGAATGATAAGCGGGCGCCGTGTTTTTGCGCCACCGGCCGACAGCCAGCGAGGACTATTTGGCGAAAAAACCGTCCGGGGGGGGTGAGCGGGCACGGCCCTGCTTCGCCTAACGAAGCAGGGAGCGAGCCGACGCCAGAGCCGGTTTCCTCGCCACCGCTCAATCCCCAGCGAGGACTATTTGGCGAAAAAACCGTCCGAGGGGTGAGCGAGCACGGTCCCGCTGCGCGAACGCGGCGGGGAGCGAACCCCGAGGCCGAGCCGCGCACGCGCTCGCCGGGCGCGCGGGCGGCGTGTTTTTTCGCCAAATAGTCCGAGCGTTTCTTGACTTGCTCCAACCCAAATGATAGAAAGACATTTCCCGCATTCTTCAAGGAGGTTCGCATGACAAAAGGACTGAAAAACCTGATGTTCGGATCGCTGGCCTTTCTTGTCGTAGCCGGATTCCTCGCCGCCCAGACGACGCCCGAGGCGTTCCTGGGCTTCAAGGTCGGCGCGGACCGGAAGCTCGCCGATTACAACCAGATCAAGGCTTACTTCGAAAAACTCTCTCAAGAAGCGCCGAAAAAGCTCAAGCTCCTGACCATCGGCGAAAGCACGATGAAAAAGCCCATGATCATGGCCGTGATCACCTCGGAAGAGAACATGGCCAAGCTCGACGCTTATCGCGAGATCATCAAGAAATTGCGCGACCCGCGAACGCTGTCCGTCGAAGACGCCAGGAAACTGGCCAAGGAAGGCAAGGCGATCGTCCTGATCACCTGCAGCCTCCACTCCACGGAGATCGCCGCGTCGCAGATGTCCATGGAGCTGGCCTATGACCTGGTCACGGGCAAGACACCGTTCGACGCCAAAAAGGTCTTAAGCGACGTCATCGTCCTGCTCTGTCCGACGCACAACCCGGACGGCATCCAGATGGTCGTGGACTGGTACAAAAAATACTTGGGAACCAAATACGAAAGCGGCAGCATGCCCTTCCTCTATCATTATTACGCCGGCCACGACGACAACCGCGATTACTACATGATCAACCTCGCCGAAACCAAGGCAATCACCAAGGTCCTTTATTACGACTGGCTGCCCCAGGTCCACATCGACGAACATCAGCAAGGTTCCAACGGCGCCCGGCTCTTCATCCCGCCGCTGATGGACCCGCCGCTTCCCAACATCCAGCCGCTCGTCTGGCGGACGGTCAACCTCATGGGAACGGCTATGGCCTACGACCTGCAAAAGAACGGGATGAGCGGCGTCGTCAACGGCCGGAGCTATACCGGCTGGTACATCGGCGCCTGCGACGACACACCCTGGCTGCACAATGTCATCGGCATCCTGAGCGAGGCGGCTTCGGTCCGCCTGGCCACTCCCATCTACATCGAGCCGACCGAGATCCCGAAATCTTTCAACGAAAAAATGATGGATTTCGTCGATCCCTGGCCGGGCGGCTGGTGGCGCCTGCGGGACATCGTCGACTACGAGCTCGTCCTGTCCCAGAGCCTGGTCAAGACCGCCGCGCTCAACAAGGAAGACCTTCTCTTCAATTTCTATATGATGAACAAGACCGCGGTCGAGAAAGTGGACAAGAACCAGCCCTACGCCTTCGTCATCTCCGCGAAACAACACGATTACCCGACCATGCTCAAGATGATCGACGTCCTGCAGCTGGGCGGCATCGAGATCTATCAGGCCAAGGCCGATTTCATCGCCGGCGATAAATACTATCCGGCCGGCTCCTTCGTCGTGAAAATGGCCCAGCCCTACAAGGCCTACGCCTGGGCGATCCTGGAAAAACAGAAATATCCCGATATGCGGGAATACCCCGGCGGCCCTCCCCAACCGCCTTACGACAATGCCGGCTGGACGCTCCCCATCCAGATGGGCGTCGCCTGCGACCAGGTCAAAGAACCGTTCGAGGCCAAGCTCGAAAAAATCGACAAGGTTCCCTATCCGCAGGTTCCGGCGGGGCAAGGGAACGGCGCGTATATCGTCCTGGGCTCACAGATCAACGCCTCATATCCGATCGTCTTCGCCCTTTTGAAGGACGCCAAAGCCGAAGTCTGGCGAACCAAGGCCAGAATCGCCAAGAAAGACTATGATATTCCGGCCGGAAGCTTCATCGTCAAGAACGGGCCCGATATCAAAAAAGCGCTCCCCGGCCTTCAGGCCAAATATCACCTTTCCGTCATCGATCTCGACGACGCCGCGGACATCGCTAAAGCCCCGCTCAAGTTCCACCGCGTCGGTCTCTACCAGTCATGGCGCGGCAACATGGACGAAGGTTGGACCCGGTACATGTTCGACGATCTGGGCATTCCCTATACGACCCTCCACAACGACTATTTCAAGGGCACGAAAGAGAAGAAAACGGACATCAAAGCCGACTACGACGTCATCGTTTTCGCCGACGAGAACGGGGCCATGATCAAATCGGGAACGCGCGGCGCCGGCGGGCCGGGCGGAGCCGGTGGACCGGGCGGAGCCGCGGGCGGCGGGCCGGCCGCAGCAGCTCAGCGGCCGACGAGCTCGACGACCCCTCCGGAATATGAAGGCGGAATCGGGCAGGAAGGCGTGGACGCGCTGAAAGCGTTCGTCGAGAAAGGCGGCACGATCGTCCTGCTCAACCAGGCCTGCACCCTGGCTTTCAGTGAATTCGAAATCCCGGCCCGCAATGCCCTCCAGAGCGTGGACCGGACGAAATTCTTCTGCCCGAGCTCGGTCCTGAAGATCCTCGTGGACAACGAGACGCCAATCGGCTACGGCATGCCCAAGGAAGCCGGGGCGATGTTCGTCAACAGCCTGGCCCTGGACACGTCCTCGCCCGGCTTCGAATGGGACCGGAAGGTCGTCGCGAGCTATCCCGAGGACGGCGTTCTCATGAGCGGCTGGCTTGTCGGCGAGGACGTCATCGCCCGCAAAGCAGTGGTCGTGGATACGAAATACAAGGAGGGGCATATCGTCCTCATCGGCATCCGCAGCCAGAACCGCGCCCAGTCCCACGGCACGTACAAGTTCCTGCTGAACGGGCTATTGTATCCGGATAAAGAGGAAAAATAAGCTCAAAACCGAGAGCGAGCCGTCTCTTCCGGGCGGCGGGCTCACCGTCCATAAAAAAAGGGGCCGCCTTCCGGCAGCCCCTTTTTCTTCTCTAAATGAACTACTTCCACTCCTCGACGATGGCCGCGATAAGGCTGGTCAAGCCTTCGAGATCGCTCTTGACGATCTTCTCGATGAAGGAATGGGCGGAGGTCCCGGCCCATGACAGCGGGATATCCACGGCGCCGTCGGCGACGAAGACCGAGCCGTCGTTTCCGCCTCGCGAATTCCTGATCTGGATCGGAATTTTATGCGCCTCGGCGATTTTCGCGACCTTGAAGATCTCGGTCTTGGGCGTGACGTTGCTCGTGTCGATCGAGCGAAGCACGGCCCCCTTGCCGAGCACCGCATCGGCGAACCGCTTGTTCTCGAGAGGCGAATCCGAAGAGACGAACGTGTCGACGGCAAAGACATAATCGGGCTTCATGACCTTGGCCAGCGCCTGGGCGCCGTAGAGGCCGATCTCCTCTTCCACGTCCCAGGCAAAGGTGACCGTCTTCGTTTTGATTTTCGACCAGTCGAACTGGAGCGCGACGGCCAGCAAAGCGGCGCAGCCGGCCCGGTCATCCACCGCGCGCGTGGCCAAGATGTCAGGGGAGAGATCCACGATTCTCTTTTTGAAGAGAACCTGGTCGCCCTCGGCGACGCCGAGATCGCGGACTTCCTTTTCCGTGGAAACCCCGAGATAGACTTCAAAGATATCGGCGGCGGCTTGCGCCTGGACGGGGTTCTGGGCCGGAGCCTGCGCGGCAAGTTTTGTCTGAGCGGGCTGCGCGGCCGGCTTCTGAGCCGGAGTCGATGCCGGAACGGTGCCGCGCTGAGGCGCGGGCTGGCCTTGAGGAGGATTTTGCGTCGACGCCTGGGGGGCCGATGTCCGCGTGGGAGCGGCGGCCGCGGTCGGGCCCTGATAGTAATCCGGCTTGGGCTGGATGATGCCCTCGACCGGTCCTTTAGCCGTATAGATGATAAACGGCCGGGCTTCGCAAGTTTGGGGCAGCAGTCCGCCCCGCGCCTTCAGCATGACGGTTCCCTGCGGGGTGAGTTTATCGACAACGAATCCCAGTTCGTCCAGATGGGCCACGATGAGAATATGCGGATTCCCCGACCCGACCGTGAACCAGACGTTGGACTTCGCGTCCCTCTGGACTTTGAGCGACGACGGCAGGACGGACTGGACAAAATCCGCGACTTTCCCTTCCTGGCTGGAGAGGCCCGGCACGAGGACGATCTTTCGGAGGAGATCCCAGCTCGAAGCGGTGGGCACGTTCTGCTGGGCCGAAACCGCGAGGTTCAAGGTCAACGCCGACAAAATGATGATAAAAGCTGTTTTTCTCATTTGATCCTCCCGGATTGAGCCAGTTGGAAGACCAGCGTTTTTAAGAACTGAACGTCTTTAAGATCGATGATTTCCGACGGCGTCTGCGCGAATTTGACCGGCAGCGCCAGCATGAGGGCCTCGGTCCCGTCTCCGGCCAAGCCGCTCAAGAGAGCGGAATCCACGCCCGACTGGTATTGAAGCGGGATCTTGTTCTCACGGGCGACAGCTTCCACGGCGTCTTTGAGCTTCGGCGCGCCGTCCTTCGGCAGGATGAGGACGGGGCCTTTGCCGAGGGCCGGTCCCTGTTCACTCCGTTCGGCGGGAACGCCGTCGATAAGGATCGCCGCCTTGGGCTGGAGCGTCTTTTTGGCGCGGATAGCGCCGAGCGAGGACCTGGCGCCCCCCGAACGGGTGGGATATTTCGACTGGGCCATCCAGGCGAGGACGATTTCCTTGGAGAGTTTCGCCTTGCCCAGCTCGTCGGCCAGCTCCAGAAGCAGCGCGCATGAGGCTTTCTGGCCAAGCGACGGGCCGGCCCACCTGTCATTGGCCAGGGTGCTGATCTCGGGCCAGAGCGTCACGGCGTCGAGGTTCTCGACGCCTTTTTTCCTGGCCTCGTCCTCCGACCGGACGCCGATGTCCACATAAGCGAGGTCGAGGGAGAAGTTTTTGAGCTCTTCGCGCCGCTCGCGCGTGAGCAAATGCATGGCCGGCTGGACGACGATCCCGTAGAGAAGCCCTTTCTGCGTGGATATGACCACCGGATGGCCGAGCAGATAATTATCGAAATTCGGATGCGGCTGGGAGGAGCGGTCCAAGCGCAAATATCCGTCCGGGGTGATGCCGCTCACGAACCAGCCGTACTCATCCAGGGCCGCCAGGATCGCGAGGCTTTTATCCCCCGACCCGAGACGGGCATAGAGGCTCCCGAGATTGTCCTTTTCCACGGCGTTTTTCGGAAGATAGGACATGATCTTGGCGGCCAGCGCCTCCTCGTTTCCCAGGACCGAGGGAATGGAGACGGCCTCCCGGATCAGGTCTTTGATCTCATACGAGGCCGCGGAAGTCGCTCCGAAGACGAGGAGCAGCACCGCGGGCCAAATCCTGCCGCAAATCCTTTTTTTCATGCGATCTCCTTTTGGTGAATCGACGGCGGCTGGGGCCCCGGGCTTTGCCCGGGGGTCCACTTCCGCCGCGAAGGCTCGTCCCTTGACGGATCGTCATTTCTTGAGGAAGCGGCCGAAGAAGTCGTCGGCCGCATTGAACGTGCGCAGCCATTTACGGAAGACCAGGAAGTCGTGCACTTCATCGGGATAGACAATGAGCTCATGATAGATGTTCCGCGCCCGCAATAGCTGCACGAGTCCGGTCAACTGCGAGAACTCCACGTTGCGATCGTCATCGCCCTGGACCAGCAGCACGGGCGACGTCCACTTGTCCACCGTGGCGACCACCGACGATTTGAACGCGACGTTGTTGGTGTCCAGCGAGTTCCCCCAGAGGTGAACGCCGGCGATGTCCACGCCGGCGGCGAAGAGGTCCGAGTTGCGCGAGAGACCCATCGCGGTGAGCAGGCCGCCGTAAGACAAGCCCCACAACCCGATCCGCTTCGGATCCACGTCGGGCCGCGACTGGAGATATTTTGCCGCGGCATAGATGTCCTGATACTCGGAGGAGCCGCCCTGGCCGCGGTTGGCAGCCATGCGAAAATCCCGGCCGTAGCCGATGCCGGAGCGGTAATTCACCGAGATGACGACATAACCCTTGGCGGCGAAATACTGATTGACGGCATAGGCCAGGTGATAGAAGAACATGTAGTGGTAGCCGAGCAGCATCTGGCGGCCGGGACCGCCGTGGGTGAAGAGGATCGCCGCCCGCTGTTCGCCGGGACGGATGTCCTTCGGCAGGAAGAGCTGGGTATGGAACTTCAGGCCGTCCTCGGCCGTGAGGATGATCTGTTCCGGGACGACATGGTCTTCGAGGGGAAAGCCGGCGGGAAGTTTCGTGATGATATCGGTCTTCCCGTCTTGCGTCTCGACGACGGCGATCGAGAGCGGGCGCTTCGCGTCCGCGTACATGATGGCGACTTTGGCACCGGAAGCGAGCGGCGCGGGCGATGTCTCGATCCCATCGCCCGTGGTGATCTGGACGGACGGCCCTCCCGCCGTCGGCGTACGCCAGAGATCCCGGCGGTCGATGTCGCCGGCGTTCGAGCTGTAGAAAAGGCTTTTACCGTCCGCCGAAAATCCGATGGTCTCCGCTTCTCCCTCCCCCGGAGTGATGTCGACCGGCGCCGTATCGGGCCCGCCGGTTGCCGGCACGGAATAATAATGCTGCCAGTTATTGCGTTCGAGCCGGAAGACCAGATGATCTGCCTCCCATTGGATTTCCCTGATCGCCCGGAAGGAGGCATCGTCGAGCGGATCGCGCCAAACCTCTTCGGTTTTTCCCGACTCCAAATCGAAAACCAAAAAGGCGAGGACATGCCCGTCCTCGAATTTCGCCGATTGGAATCCCGGACTCGAAGCGATCTTCGGCACCGCCTCTTCTTTCGCCGGAGGCGCGGCCGGGACCGCGGGTCTCGCCGGAAACTGACCCCGCCCCGCGGCGACCGTGGCGAGAGCCGCGGCGGTGATCTGGGAAAACGTCGAGCCCGGCCGGCGGATGAAGGCGATCTTTCTGCCATCGGGAGACCAAGCCGGGCTGGTATCCTTATCGACCGAAGGCGCTATATACGTGATCCTGCGGCTGGTATGCTCGTAGATACCGATGAAACCATGATCCTTCCGGTCGCTGACGAAGGCAATCTTCCTGCCGTCGGGCGACCAGCGCGGATCGGCGTTCGTGCCCCACGCGCGGAACAGCGGATAGCGCTCATCGAGCTCCGGACCGGCCCCGACGCCGGCCGGACTTTTCAATTTCCTGCCCGGCTCCCGGACGGGAACTTCGTAGATCTGGCCGTCTTTCACGAACAGCACCCATTGCCCGTCCGGAGAGAGCTCCGGCCCCCTTGCCGCGGTCAAGCGAAAAGGCTTTCTCTCATTCGTCCGGACCGCCCAGATCGCCTGTTCGCTGCCGTCGGGGAACGTCGAGGGATTGGCGTTCCAGCCTTCCCGGTTCGGGTCCGAACCGCGGACGAAGATCACGACGGCGCCGTCGTCCGAAATCGCCAGGCTTTTTGTCTCGGTCCCGTCGTCCGCGGCAAAATCGGTCAGACGGACAGGCTTGAAGTCCGGAGCCGCGGCGGTATAAACGTTACGCTGTCCCTGTTCGAACTCGATCCAGGCGATGCGGTCGGCCTTTTTTGCGGAGACCAGTTCCAAGGGGATGGGAGCGCTCAACACCTGCTCGATGGAGAAAGGTTTCTGGGCGAAGATGGAAGGAGCCAGAAGCAGGACGGCGAGGGCAAGGCTCCCCATGGACGCGCGAAGGCGGAATTCTTTCATGCTCGATCTCCCTTCATTTGAAATAAAAAAAAGACAGGGATCTTTCAGCGCCTCAGCCTTTCAGGATCTGTTCGGCCCGGTCGATATTGGAAACGTCCAAGATGACGGACTGGGTATCCCCTCTGCGGCTGAGCGTTCCATAGCAATAATCGATATTGATCCCCTCGTCTCCAAGCTTGCTCGTCAACTCCGCCAGGGCGCCGGGCTTGTTCTCGAGGTCCACGAGCAGCACGTCCCGAAGCTCATGATTCGCGTATTCTTCGTGTTTGGACAGCGCTTTGACGGCCTTATTGAGGTTCTTGACGTAGATCTTGGCCGTCTCCTGGAAAACGCCGATGGCCTCGATATTGATCTCCTCTTCGGCCAGGTAGGTGCAGAGATTTCCCAGCGTTGACGGCTTGTCGTCCAGAAGGACGAAAATTTCGGTGATGCGTTCCATGTGTGCCCCTCCTCGATGATCTTGGGGTCGGACCTCCGGCTTCGGAAGTCCGATTCCTATCTTAATCGAAGATCTTGCCGGGGTTCAAGATGCCGTTCGGATCGAACGCCCTCTTGATTCCCCTCATGAGGCCGATGTGCTCCGGCGACAGGCTGCGGGAGAGATATTTCTTTTTGACCAGCCCGATGCCGTGCTCCCCCGAAATGACGCCTCCGCGGGCGAGGCCGTCCTCATAAATCTCCTCGCGGATCTTGTCGAACGCTCCCCGCCATTCGGACTCAGGGACCGGGACGATCCGGCCGTTTTCACAGCGGGCCTTCATGATGTGCGTATGGACGTTCCCGTCGCCGGCGTGGCCGAACGTCGGCAGCCAGAGCCCGTATTTCGCGGCGATCGCGCGGACGCGCTTGACGTGGGCCGCGATCTGTCCCCGCGGGACGCAGACGTCCAGAATCTCGATGGTATCCTGCTTGATGGCCTCGTAAATCTTGCTCCGGATGTCCAGGACGTCAGCCTGTTTTTTGGGGGTGTCGGCGATGAAAACGTCCAGCGCCCCATGATCGAGCGCGATCGCGGCCGCGCTCTGCGAGAGACGGTCCATTTCGTCTTCGTCCGCCGCGTCGAGAATGATCAGGAGGTGCGTTTCACCCAGGGAACAAGGCCATGACTTCCGGAGACGATCCGCCGAGATCATGATCACGTCGCAGGGCATGAATTCCAGGGCGATGGGCAGGATGTTCTTGAGGAGAAGCGGGACGGTCTCGATCGCGGCATCAAGCTCGTCGAAGGGAACGATGAGCGAGCGCGTCATGGGAGGCTTAGCCAGGAATTGAATGACGGCCTTGGTCACGATCGCCAGGGTCCCTTCCGAGCCGATCATGAGATGGAGCAGGTTATAGCCCGTGCTGTTCTTGATGAGCTTGCCGCCGAGGTCGAGGATATCGCCCTGCGCCGTCACGATCTCCAGCCCGCGGACATAATTACGAAGGACGCCGTATTTCACGGCCCGGCTCCCGCCGGCGTTCGTGGCAATCATGCCGCCGATCATGGCGCTCTCGTCTCCAGGGTGAGGTGGGAAATAGAACCCCGCATCCTCGACGGCCTGTTCGAATTGCCCGAGGGTCAGCCCCGCTTCGACCACGGCCATCTGGTTGGCAATGTCGATTTCGAGGACCCGGTTCATGCGCTCGAGGGAGAGGACGATGCCGCCCGGCGCCGGAACGCACCCGCCGCATAGTCCCGTCGCCCCGCCGCGGGGCGTCACGGGAATTCTCTCGCGATCGGCGACTTCAAGGATCGCCGCCACCTGAAAGGAGGACTGCGGTTTCAAGACGAGTTCCGGCATCCGGCCGATATCGCGAAGCGAGAACTCGTCGTGGCTGTAATCGACCATTCCGTCGGGCTCGGTAATGGAATTTTTCCGGCCGACGATCTCGATGAAAACCTCCCGGATTCCCGGGTCCAGCGTAGAACTCTTCACGCTCAACTTTTATCATAAGAAATAAGGAGACACAATACCTATTTCCTTACACTTATTTCCCCATGCGCGCCCCGAATTCAAGGAACCGGGAATCATGCCACGCTATGGAATTAGTGATAAAATGCGTGTCAACGAAAGGGCCTTTCCGTTCGTTTTCATAGATAGACAGGATCATGGAAGAAGAAAAGTCCATCCAACTGGCCAGGGAAGGGGATCCCGGAGCCTTACGCGCCCTTTATGACGGGCATCGACAGCGGGTTTTGTCACTGGCCTATCGGTATCTCCGAAACCGGGCGGACGCCGAAGATGTCCTGCAGGAAACGTTCATCAAGGCTTATCATTCCCTGTCCCGCTACAACCCGGATAAAGGCCTGAATTTCTCCTGCTGGCTCAACAAGATCTGCATAAACGCCAGTATCGACGCCCTGCGGAGAAACAGGGTCAAGGGGATGCCCGTCACTGCCGTCGGGGACGTGGCCGATATGCCGGACCCATCGAACTCTTCCGATCCCGAGCGGACGGCGCGGAATAGGGAAATTCGCGAACGGATCGATAGCGCTTTGAACGACTTATCCCCAAAGCAGCGCATGATTTTCACTCTGCGGCACTATCAGGAATACAGCATCCGGGAGATCGCGGAACACATGGAATCGACCGAGGGAAGCATAAAAAAACATCTTTTTCGGGCCGTCGAGACGCTCAAAAAACGGCTCAAACGGTTCGTCATGGAGGACGGCTATGAAGTGTGACACAGCTAAAGGCCTGATCATTCTCGATCTCTACGGCGAGCTCGGAGACGCCGAAAAGGCCGGACTCCACGATCACATCCAGCGCTGCCGCGCCTGTTCGGAAGAGCTGGCCCTGACAAAAAAAGTCTTCAGCCTGCTCGATGACAACCGGCCCGCCGAAGCGCCGGCCGCGGATTGGGAAAAAGCGTGGCGCGGCATCCAGGGCGGCCTGTCGCGCCCGCCCTCGAACCGCCGTTTCTTCGGTCTGCCCGGCCGGCGGTGGGTCTTCGCCGGATCGGTCCTCACCCTGGTCTTGATCGCCGGGATCCTCATCGGAAAATACGGCCTCGCTCCTTCTTCCCCGCCGGCCGCCATCGCGGCCCGGACGACTCCGGATTCCTCCTCTTCCCCCAACGGCATCCGGCCGGCCTTCGCCGCGCACCTCGACGACCTCAAGCCGATCCTTGTCGATTACGCCCATTTCGAACCGGGCGAGAAGGCCGGGCAAAGGATCGCCGTCGACGAAAATGTTCTCCGCGGACTCATTCTTCAAAACCTTCTCTTGAAAAGAAAACTCGCGGAAAAGGACCCGGCAGCGGCCGATCTTTTAGACGATATCGACGTCGTCCTCAGGGAAATCACGAACCAGGGAGCGCAAGACGCTCAATCCCCGGCCCAGATCAGAGATCTGATCGAGCGGCGGGATATCCTTTTTAAATTGGAAATCTTGAAAAAGATCTAGGAGGAATACCCATGAAAACCATGAAAACGATCTTCGTCATCCTTGCTTTCGGCCTGATCTTCGGAAACATGGCCTCGGCGCAGGTCAAAGACGCCGACAAGACAAAGGAAACGATCGACAGAGCCAAGGAACAGATCCAGCTAGCCTATGACCAGGCCAAAAAAGCCATCAGCCTCAAGGACTGGAAAACGGCCATCGAAGCCTGCCGGAAGATCGCGGCCGAAAACGGCAAAAGCGGCTATTACGGAGAATCCCTCTACTGGCTCGGCTACAGCATGGACCGATTCGCCAATTCGCTCGAGGACATGAAACTGCAGTTCAAGAATAAGGAAATGGCGATCGAAGAGCTGAATGTGCTTCTCCAAAAGATGCCGGAAAGTACATGGGCCAGGGACGCCAAGCTCCTTCGGCTCGAGATCGCCGAAGGACTGGCCAACAAGGGCCTGTCCGGTTACCAGAAATACATCGACGAAAGTCTGGCGGGCGGCGTTGCCGAAGGCGTGAGTGGCGGCGTGGCGGGCAGCGGCTGGAACCAGAAAAAGACCGACGCCGATACGAAACTGTACTGGAACCAGAAAAAGACCGACCCCGATACGGAACTGAAGCTCGTCGCTTTGGATGCGCTCATGCAGATGGACAGAGAGAAAGCCTTCCCGATCCTCGAGAAAATGGTCCGGGAGGAGCAAAAACCGGAACTCAAGGAAAAGGCGCTTTTCGTCCTCAGCCAGTCTAGAGATCCAAAGGTCGTTCCGATCCTCGCCGAGCTGGCCACGAAAGATCCCTCGGACAAAATCCGGCAGACGGCCGTTTTTTGGCTCGGGCAGAGGCACGACGACGAGAGCCTGGCCGCCTTGTTGAAGATCTACGACGCCGCGGCCGCCGACTCGAAGCTCAAAGAGAACCTGATCATGGGCTTTGCTCAGAGCAAGAACGAGAAGGCCGGGGCCAAGATAATAGAAATCGCTAAAAACGACAAAGACCCCATAGCCCGGGAACGCGCCGTCTTCTGGCTGTCGCAGAGAAAGGGAGATGAGGTCCTGGCCGTCCTCCTGGATGTCTATTCTCAAACGGACAACGCGAAGCTCAAACAACAGGTCATCTTTTCCATCGCCCAGAACAAGAGCCCCAAGGCCGTCCAGACGCTGATCGACATCGCCCGCAAGGAAAAAGACTTTGAAATGAAAAAACAGATCGTCTTCTGGCTCGGCCAATCGAAGAGCGAGGAGGCGATCAAGTTCCTCAAGGAAATCCTGGATAAATGACGGGATGGACGGGCAGCAGTGAAAAACATCACGTCAAAAGCCATCTGGAGTGGAGCGATCGCGGGATCGCTCCTTTTTATCACCCTGTTCGGCGCCGTTTTAGCGGCGGAGGAAAAACCGGCGTTTCTGAGCGGCAAGGTCCGGGACTTGAGCGGACAAAGCGTCTCTCTCGACAAAAAGCTGGAATCGGCCCGGACGGAATTCCAGAAATCCGGCGGCGGAAAGATCTATTTCGCGGCCTATGAGTTCCTGAGCCGGCACAAGATCCGCAGGGGAAACTCCTATGGCGCCGGAGAGGGGTATGTCGTCAGCCCCAAAGAGTCCAAGATCAAGATCGAGGAAAAAGGCCGTGGATGGAACCAGGTCGGAACGGAAACGGACACAAAAGACGCTTCCTCGCCGGCCGCCCTTCTCATCCTCTACGACGCCTCCAAGAACGGGGAGATCCTGGACGTCGCTATCCTCGATAACGACCAGACCTATGATTTTGCCGAGGCCGCCGTGTTTTGGCTCGGCCGGGCGGATAACACGGAGAGCGTTTCGTTCCTGGAAAGATCCTTCGACGCGGCCAAAGGCGCATCATCGCTTCAAAAAAACGTGATCTTCGCCGTCGGCTGCCATCAGGATCCCCGGGCGTATGCGTTCCTCAAGAAAATCGCCATCGGATCGGACGACAACAAAATCAGAGAAAGCGCCATTTTCTGGCTGGGAAATTACGGCGACGCGAAAAGCCTGGCCGATCTCAAAGACATCTTCGCCAAGGAAAAAAGCGATTCCGTCAAAAAGCAGATCGTTTTCGCCCTGCAGTTGAGCCGGCAAAAAGAAGCCGTTGAGGAGCTGATCCGGATCGCCAGACAGGACGCGAGTCTGGACGTCCGCAAGCAAGCCGTTTTCTGGCTGGGGCAAAAGGCTTCCGCCGAAAGCATCAAGGCGCTCAAGGACATCGTCGGAGAGCCGGACGAGGACACCAAATTGAAGGACCAGGCGGTCTTCGCCATCAGCCAGCTCCCCAAAGACAAATCCGTGCCGATGTTGATCGACATCGCCAAGTCGAACAAGACCGCGTCCATCCGGAAGAACGCGATCTTCTGGCTGGGGCAAAGCGGCGATCCCGCCGCGCTGAAATTCTTCGAGGAGATCCTCCTGAAGAAGTAGGGAAATCAAAAATCTTTGACGGCGGCGATGATGTGACGGGCGCTGATCCCGTATCGATCCATCAACTCGTCCGGCTTGCCCGAACGGGGAAGTTCCCGGACGCAGAGGTGCTTGATCCGGGCGCGGCCCGCCAGGGCCGAGGCCACGGCCTCGCCCAATCCGCCGGCCTCGAAATGATCCTCGACGACGACGGCCCGGCTTCCCGTTTCGGCCACGTTTTTCAAGATGGTCTCGCCATCCAGCGGCTTGACGGAATAGGCATCCACGACGCGGATCCCGAGGCCCTCTTTCTTCAATTCTTCATAAGCCTTGAGCGATTCGAAGACCGTGATGCCGGCGGCGATCACCGTCGCCTTGTCGTTCTCGCTCTTCCTCAGCACTTTCGACCCTCCGATCGGGAAGGCATCATCCTTGGCATAGAGCAGGGGCACCGCCGGCCGCGTCGTGCGGATATAACACATGCCGCGATGCCGGGCGGCGGCCTCGACGCACGCTTCCGCCGCGTACGCATCGCTCGGATAGAGGACGACGCAACCGGGGATGGGGCGAAAAATCGCCAGGTCCTCGAGACCCATCTGGGACGGTCCGTCCTCACCGATGCTCACTCCGACATGCGATCCGCAGATCTTGATGTTCGAGAGCGAATACGCCGCCATCCGCGCCTGGTCGTGGGCGCGGCTCAGGAACGCCGCGAACGTCGCCATGAACGGGATGTATCCCTTGGCCGCGAATCCCATGCCCATGCCGACCATGTTCTGTTCGGCGATGAACGACTGGAACGACCGCCTGGGGAACGCCTCGAAAAACTTGTCGGCATATGTCGAGTTTTTGACGTCGCCGTCGATGACGACGATGCCGCCATGAGTTTTGCCGAGCGCCAGAAGAGCATTGCCGTAAGCCAGCCGCGTCGCGGTCTTGTCTTTGTAGGCGGTTCTTTCGAAAGTCATATTCCTCTCGAACTCCGGCCGCGCCGTTTTTATGGGAGGACGGACGAAGGACGCGGCGTCTACCTCGGGGAGCGGGCCGATTTCTTCGAGCGCCGCCCGCAACTCATCTTCTTTCAACGGCTTGCCATGCCATCCGTTCTTGTTTTCCGTGAACGAAACGCCTTTGCCTTTGATGGTCTTGGCCAGAATGACGGTCGGCTTACCGCCCCTGCCGATCTTCTTTAGCGCGTCCAGAATCGCCCTGATTTTGTGACCGTCAACGCGCAGGACATCCCATCCGAACGCCCGGAATTTTCCGGCGAAAGCCGCCACGTCGTACTCGTGCATGGTCGCCTCGGACTGGCCGAGCCGGTTGATATCGACGATGGCGCACAAATTGTTGAGCTTAAAAAAAGAAGCGGCGTTCGCCGCTTCCCAGACCGATCCTTCCGCGCACTCGCCGTCGCCCATGACGACGAAGACGCGGCCCGGCGACGCGCCGAGCTTCATGGCCGCGGCCATGCCCGCGCCGACCGAAAGGCCCTGGCCGAGCGAGCCCGTGGCCGCCTTGATCCAGGTCATCCGCGGCGTCGGGTGGCCTTCCAGATCGCTCGTGAGCTTCCGCAACTCCATGAGGTCCCGGAGAGGGATGATGCCCGCCTCGGCGTAGGCCGCCCATAAAATGGGCGCCGCGTGCCCCTTGGAGAGAATGAGTTCGTCGTTTCCCCAATCCTCGGGATCCTTGGGATTGAAGCGCATCTCGCCGAAAAACAGGCAGGACATGATCTCGGCCAGCGACAGGCAGGTCGTCGGGTGGCCGGAGCCCGCTTTGGTCGTCATCATCAGGGAATGGATACGAAGTTTCGTGGCGATCTTTTCCAGGGCGGCGATGCGGTTCATGGATTCCTCTCTCCCTTCATTTCACGGCCGGGTGCTCGTGAAGGGAACATTATATTTTTTTTTCCTGTTCGGGACAATTCCCTGAGATCGAAGGAAAACCGGGCCTCGAAGCTCAGGACAAGCCGCGGAGGGCCGCCGCGAAATCCTCTAAAAGATCGGCCGTCGCTTCGACGCCGACGGAAAGCCGGATCAGGCCGTCCGAGATGCCGAGCCTCCGCCGGTCTTCGGGGTTCATTCCCAAATGCGAAGTGGTCGCCGGCCGGGTCATCAGCGTCTCGACCCCGCCGAGACTCGGGGCGATGATCGGAAGTTTGACGTTGCGCATCAAGGCCTCGGCCGCGGCCACGCCGCCCTTTAATTCGAAACTCAACATCCCCCCGAAGCCGTCAAAGAGACGGGCCGCGCGGTCGTGGCTCGCGCCGCCCGGCAAGCCGGGATAATTCACTCGCGCGACCGAGGGATGAGCGGCGAGAAAGCGGGCCGTCTTCATGGCGCTTTCGTTCTGGAATCGCACGCGGAGGGCGAGGGTCTTCAGCCCGCGGTGGAGCAGGAAACAGGCATGGGGATCCATCGAACCGCCCAGATGATCGAGCTTCAGGAGGACCTTCCCGACGAGGTCCGCCCGGCCGATGACCGCTCCGCCGACGATGTCCGAGTGCCCATTCAGATATTTCGTGCAGGAGTGGAGCGAAAGGTCGAAGCCGCGCTCGGCCGGCCGGAAATTGACGGGCGTGGCGAACGTGTTGTCGATCATCGAAACGAGCGAATGGGCCCGGGCGAAGGCGACGACGGCTTCGAGGTCGGGAACCTGCATTAGGGGGTTGTCGATGGATTCGACGTAAATGGCGCGCGTCGTCGGCCGGAGCTTTCCTTTCCAGGAGCCCGGATCATCGATATCGAGGAAATCGTGGGCGATACCGAACGAGGCGAGGTGCCTGGTGAAGAAATCGTGCGTCCCCCCATATAGCGATTCCTGGGCGAGGATGTGGTCGCCGGCGGATGCGACGGCGAGGAGCGCGGTCGTGATGGCCGCCATGCCGCTCGCCGCCACGAGGGCGGCCTCGGCGTTCTCGATCGAGGCCAGCTTGCGATGGAGGACGGTGTGGTTCGGCGTGTTGTTGAGCCGGATGTACTTGATATCGTGGTAATGTTCGGCTCCGGCGTATTCATACATGGCCGATTGAAAGACCGGCAGGCTAACCGCGCCGAGGACGCCCGGCCGGATCTCGCCGGCATGGATCAATTTTGTTTCGATAGTCATGTCCTTTCGCGTCATGGAGAAGCCTCCTCACGAAAATTGAATAAGCGGAATCGGGCAGGACGATCCGGACGGACGGCCGTTCTCAGCTCTGCCAGGAGCGCGGGAAGAAGATTTTCTCATACAAGGTCAGGGCGTAGCGATCGGTCATGCCGGCTATGAAATCTCCCACGCGTTTCTCAAGCGGATCTCCCTGCGGATATTCCTTGATATAGTCTTCGGGATGCTTGCTCAGATAATCATAGAGGTCGCGCATGATCTTCTCGGTCTTGCGCAGCTCCTCGCGGGCGGAAGGGTTGTAATAGACGCGTTCGTACAGGAAATCCCGCAGCTCGACCACGGCCTTCATGATCTCGTCGCTCATGGCGATCCGATCGAGATTCGCTTTCGCGCTGGATTCCACGACGTCCACGACCATTTTGTCGATGCGCGTCGCATGCCAGCGGCCGAGGACCCCGACCAGGTGGCGCGGGATGTCGGTCTCCTTGATGATGCCGGCCCTCAGCGCGTCGTCGATATCGTGATTCACGTAGCCGATCACGTCCGAAACGCGCACGATCTGGCCTTCGAGCGTCGCCGGCAGGTCCTCTTTTTTCCGGTCCAGGATCTTGCCGCGGCCTTTGGAGTGGCGGGAGATGCCGTCGCGGACCTCGAAGGTCAGGTTCAGGCCCTTCCCATCATACTCGAGCTTATCCACGACGCGGAGGCTCTGCTCATAGTGGCTGAACCCTCCGGGAAGGAGCTTGGCCAGCGTCTCTTCCCCCGAATGGCCGAAGGGCGTGTGACCGAGGTCGTGGCCGAGGGCGATGGCTTCGGTCAGGTCCTCGTTCAGCCGCAGGGCTTTGGCGATCGTCCGGGCGATCTGGGAGACTTCGAGGGTATGAGTGAGGCGCGTGCGGTAGTGGTCGCCGAAGGGCGCCAGGAAAACTTGCGTCTTATGCTTCAGGCGGCGGAACGACTTGCAATGGAGGATGCGGTCCCGATCGCGCTGGAAAGCGGTCCGGAAGGCGTGGGGCGCTTCCTGCCGCACCCGACCTTTCGTGTCCCGGCTCAGGCAGGCCTTGGGCGAAAGGATCTGGGCTTCGATCTCCTCGAGCTGTTCCCGGATGTTCAAGATCTTGACCTCGACGGAAGTATCTTAACTTAAATGACGCGCCCGATAAAGCCCCCACGAGCAGAGAAACGAAGCGGAAACGATTCTCAGGTACCATTTGACGAGCGGCGATTATGCCCCGTGGCTTGCCACGGGGAGCCGCTCGAGAGGAATCCAAGGGGGAGTCGCCCCCTTGGTCGCAGGGCGGGGTTTCATGCCCCGCCCGAGAAGGGGAGGCAGGGCGCACCGTTTTGTACCTAGAGTACAAAACGGTGCGCCCGTTGGAAGGGGTCTTCCCCTCCAAGTTGACTTTTGGCCCTTTAGGCATTATTATAGGCATTATTAATAGTCCATAAAGGAGGGACCATGAAAGACATCCCGAAAGCCCCGCCATCTAAGCTCTACCATTGGAAGAAGCTTATTGAGACACTCGAAAAAATCGATCCCATCGCCGCCGTTACGAGCATCACGATGGAGCCAATTTATCCGCCGACGGTCAGGGGCGGCAAGAAATATATTCACGCCGCGAGCGTCGAATTTAGCACGGGGATCCCGTTGTTCAAAGATTTTCCCAACATCAGGTATTCAGCTCGTTTGTGTCTTGAGCACCAAGACGAGTGCTGGTGGGACATCGTCGCCTGTCCCAATATCAAGATTTAAAAAACCCGATCTTCGACTGAATCTGATCTCTGGCGGATAGGTCTAGGTCGATCTTTTTGCCTTCAAGGCCCCCTTCTGATAAAATTTCTTTCATGTCCCTCATCGGAGACAACGTCGCCAGGGTCTTAGCGGAACTCCCCCCGGGCGTCGAGCTCGTCGCGGCGGCCAAGACAAGGACACCCGCGGAAATCCTGGAAGCCGTCGAGGCCGGAGTGCGGATCATCGGCGAGAACTACGTCCAGGAAGCGGCCGAAGCTTTCGCCGCGATCGGGCGCCGGGTGAGATGGCACGGCATCGGCCATCTCCAGACGAACAAGGTGAAAAAGGCGGTCGAGATTTTCGACCTGATAGAAACCGTGGATTCCCTGGATCTGGCCGGGGAAATCGACAAGCGCTGCCGGAATGCCGGCAAAGCCCTGCCGGTTCTGATCGAAATCAACAGCGGCGATGAAGCCCAAAAATCCGGCGTCCGGCCGCAAGAGGCCGAGGCGCTGATCAGGGAAATCGCCATTCTGCCGAATATCAGGATCGAGGGTTTGATGACGATGGGACCCTTCGAAGGGAACCCGGAAGACGCCCGTCCTTATTTCAGGATCACGAAACGGCTCTTTGATGAATTCCAATCGCTCGGCCTGCCCGCCGTGGCCATGAAGCGGCTATCGATGGGTATGACCAATTCCTACCGTGTCGCTCTCGAGGAAGGGGCGACCATGGTCCGTATCGGAACGGGCATCTTCGGCCCGCGGTTTTGAACGCTCCCGTTCAAAACTCATCCGGGGCGCCGTGTTTAAATAAAAATCCCCTCCGTCCAGCCGAGCTTGATGAGCTCGATCAGGCTCGGATCGCTTGTCCCCAACTTGTGCCGCGAGTCCGCCAGAGCGATATGGTGGGCCGAAGTTTCGAGCGGCTGAGCCTCGCCGAAAACCTGCAGCCGCTTGGCTTCGATGACCCGAAATCCGGTGCTGTCCACGGCCACGGGATCCTGCCCGACGATCAAGCCCTTATACGGCCAGAGGTATTTTTCGTTGAAGCCGCTCGGCCCGATGTTGTGGAACTGCGGCGTGAGCATGACCAGGATGTTCAGCTTCGTCTTGTCCTTGACAATGGGCAAGCTCCAGATCGTGGCCAGGTCGGCGCAGGCGTCGTTATGGTACTCGGACGGCTTGGGGACGAACTGGATGTAATTCTTGATGCAGCTCCCCATCCCCGCCCAGTAGTGGACCCGGGCGGGACGGGCGTTGATCAGGACGGTTGAGTTCTGGAAGATCGGATTGCTCAAAACGCCTCGGTCTGCGACCGCGACTCGGTCGGCGGGCACGCCGGCGTCCAGGACCCTTCGCTTGATCGCCTCCTCGACCTCTTTGCCCGTCGGCAGGGACCGCCAGGCGTTGGTCTTGATCCCGACGGTGTCGCCGGGCTTGACGATCTTTTTCCAAGCGGCCACCGGATCCTTCTCACCGAAGAGCGTCGTGACCGCGTCGTCCAGCATTTTTTGGATCACCGCGCCGTCGAACGTCTTATTGTCCGCGGCCACGGCGTTCGCGTCCCGGACAAGGACGACCCGCGACGCATGGGCCAGGGATTTGATCGTCGCGACCCCCCCGGCGCTCGCCGCCCGCGGCGTCGGCGCGACCGCCGCGGCGCCCGTGCAACAGCAGCCGATCGCCCCAGCGATGGGGGTGACGGCGGCCGCCTTCAGAAAATCGCGGCGGGTGATGGTTTTCTTTTTCATATTCCGGTTTTCCTCCTTTGCTCGACTTTCGCCAATATTTCCTTCGCCGTCTCGGCCGACGGCGCGCCGAAGACGACGGCGATCAGATCCTCCCGGACCGTCGCCCCCGTCCATTTGTTGTCTTCGCTTCGGAATAAGCCGGACGCTCCGGAGCCGGGCATGGCGATCCTCGCGAACTTCTCAAAGGCCTCGGACGCTCTCTTGGGCCCGGGATACTTGATCAGCAGCAAAATGCCGTTTCGTCCTTTCCATCCCGGCTTGGCGAGCACGGCCTCGGACGTCGGGTCGAGGTCCAGGACGTTTTCCCGGTCGACGAAAAATAAGCGGTTCAGAATGATATGGTTGTGAAGATAATGAACGATCTTTTTGTCCGCGAACTCGGCCGGCAGCATATTCAAGAGGGCCGGCTTCCTTCCCTCGCCTTGGATCGCGGCGGCGATGGCTCCGCCCGCGGCGAAGAGCGCGGCTTTCGTCTCGGCCGTCTCCGCTTCGGCGGTGATCGCGACGAAATAGCGGTCTTTCCAAAATGAGAGCAGTCCGCCGTTATAGGTCGCGTCCTGTCCAACGTCGGCGGCCTCCCCTTCCAGGTCGTTGGTGAAGACGCCGAACGCGTCGTGCGCCGAGCCCATGTCGAAGAAATCGATGACGATGTCGGAGTTCCCCGGCTTCCTCAAGCGGCGGGAAAGCAGGGCCTTGAAATCATAGGCCCGATAGATCTCTCCAGCCCCGTCGATATAATCGAAAATGGTCTGCGGATCGTAAAGCTGGTCTTTGTCTTCGGCCTTCCAGCCGAGGACGTCCCCGGGAAGAAACGATTTCAACCGGTCCGCTGAGGTATCTTGCGAAGCGCTCATGGCGGCCTTCCCGGCAAGAACGAGCAGAAGAACCGCGAGGCCGGGTCGGAAAACCCTTCTCATCACCGGAGATTTTATCAAAACTCGATTTGGGAGGGAAGGGTTATCTTCGCCCGCCCGCTTTGCTCGATTTCAAGCGGAAATTCACGTATTTGCGGAGGAACTTGACCGCATCGTCCGAGCGCCGGAAAACGGGGATTCCCGCCTCTTCCATTTGCGCCACCATGGGATCATAGGGAGCGCCCGCGTCGACGTTGACGACGAATGGCTTGTCGGTCGCGCGGAAGATCGCGATGAGCCGCGACGACGTGCTGTCCGGGCTATGGATCGTTTCCGGGTAGCCTTCGCCCGGCGCCAGCGTCTGCATGGCCGGCGTCATCGGCACGGGCGAGATGACGGCGCAATCCACGCCGGGATCTTCGAGGAGCGCCCGGGCGCACTCGCAGAAAACCGCGTCATTGGCGACGGGGGTCACGTCAAGCGGGTTCTTGATGTCCTGGAGCTTGTCGATGCCGAGCGGCGCCAGGGCCCCGGCCAACCGCTTTTTCGTCGCGTCCGAAAGAGCGGCCAAGACGAGGCTCTCGCCGTTTCTGATGCTGTCCGACATGATCACGCTTTCGAAACCGGCGTTGCTGAGCAGACCGACGCGGTTGCCGCGCGCGGTTTTTCCCGCCAGGTCGCCCAGGCCTTTGATCATGTTTTCGAACTCGAAAATGCCGTCGGCGACAAAGACGCCGGCCTCTTCGAGCACGGCCTTGCAGACGTCGTATTCGCCGGCGACCGAGGCCGTATGGCTCGAGGTCGCCAGCCGTCCTTCGGGCGTCCGGCCGCTCTTGTAAAAGACGACCGCCCGCCCTTCTTTCCCGGCGATGTCCCTGGCCGCTTCGGCCAGAAGATAGCCGTCGCCCGGCTTGAATCCCTCGGCATAGACGGCGAAAATTTTCACGTCGTCTTCGTCCTTCAAATAGTTCAGGTAGTCCGAAAGGCGGAGGTCGATCTGGTTGCCGAGCGACACGCCGTAGAGCGGCTCGTAGCGCTGGAGCTTGCTGACGCGACTGATCAGGAACGCCCCGCTTTGACTGATATAAGCCAGGTTCGACGTCGCGGTCTTCGGGAATTTGAGCTTATGCTCCGGGATGAACGTCGTGTCGTACCGCCCCGGTTTGGAGTAGATGCCAAGGCAGTTGCCGCCGTTGACGACGGGGGTGAGGCTGCCCTGGGCGCGGCCGTCGGCAATGAGGCCGGTGATCCGCTCCTCCAGGCTGTGTGTCCCTTCTTTTTCCCCCATCCCTCCGGCGATGATGATGACCGAGCGGGCCTTGCCGTGGGCGATCAGGTCGGCCATGACGCCATAACACTGGTCGGCCGTGAGGGTGAGGACGAACAGGTCCACGGTTTCGGGAAGCGAGGCGACGTCCGGGACGCAGAGGCAGCCTTCGATCTGCCGCGGCCCGGGCTTGACGACGTAAACGCGCTCGGGAGGAAACCCGTTCTTCAAGACATTATTGAGGATGATATGCCCGAGGTTCATCTTCTCGGAAACGCCGATGACGGCGATGGACGCCGGACGCAGAAGACGCCGGATCTCGGCGAACGGCCGGCCCGTGATGCCGATATGCCGCCGCGAAAAGCGGCACAGCCCGTCGAGCGGCAGGAGTTTCCCGGCCCGTACCACGAACGGATTGACCTCGGCTTCCTCGATGACGTAGCGGCCGCCCGGCCGGAACGGCGAATAATGAGCGGCCAGCCCGCAAAATCCCGAATAAACGTCGCGGAGCTCCGCCGCGCCGAGGACGGCCGGCCGGCCGCGGAAGGGCTTGACCAGCTTGTCGTAGACGGCGAGCGGCTCCAGATGGGCCGAAACATCTTTTTTCTGAAGGAGATGCGCGGACGCGATCGACGTCGCTTTCCCCTCCTTGATTCTCGCGTTCAAATATTCGACTTCGACGCCGCCCGCCCCCATCGTGACGATCGGCCCGAATTCCCGCGAATTTCTGACACCGATCAAAAGCTCCGTCCCGAAGCCGACTTTTTCGTAATCCACCATTTCGCAGACGAGGACTCCGCGGACGTCCCGGCCGATCTCTTCGAGCGACGGGACAGCGGCGCCGTCGTGCCGGCCATGCGTCCCGGACCATTCCAGGAATCGGCGGGGGACTTCGGCGAGCATGCTCTTGATGCCGGCATTGACGGCCGCGGCGGCGTTCTTGACGAACAGGACTCCACCGACGTCGGTCTTGTGCTGGATGAGCGGCGCGACGATCTTCAAAACGAGGCCGGCCGACTTGAACCCGGCCAGCCTTTTGGCCCGGACAGCCTGCCCGCGTTTCACGAACACGAATCTCGGCGTCCGGATCCCGGCCTCTTTGAGCATCTGATAAACTTCATGTTCGAAGAGAAAGGAGCGGCCGTCGTTCTCGGCGCGGGCGAAGATCGGGTCGATATTCTTGAAAGGAATCGTCATGGCATCGTCTCCGTTCACAAAAAGGGACAGGGATCCCCTTCCGAAATGAGGTCCATGTCCCGGAATTTTTATCCGGCGGCCCGGCGCCCCAATTCAAAAGCCCTGAGATTCGCCTCGAGGATCTTGTCGCCGCGCGGGGCGAAAAGGACCTTGATGAATTCCCGCAGGGATTCCTCGCTCACGGCCAGGTCTTTAGCGGCGGCGCCGAGCAAGACCGTGTTCTGGGCTTTGCTCGTCCCCGCCTCCTTGGCCAGAGCTTCCGAGTCGATGACGAGGCTGTCCTTGAGCCCCCGAATATGGGCGAGCAGTTTTTCCTTGTCCGGATAATCGGGAATGTTGACGAACGGCGCGCTGCTTGTGATGACCTTGCCTCCGGGATGAAGGAAATCCAGATAGCGGAGCGCCTCGAGCGGCTCGACGCTGAGGATGAGGTCGGCCTCGCCCCGGGGAATGAGGTCGCTGTAGATCCGGTCTCTCGACAGCCGAAGGTGGGACTGGACGGCGCCGCCCCGTTGGGCCATGCCGTGGACCTCGGCCTGCTTGACGTTGAAGCCTTCCTTGAGCGCCGCGTTATCGATGACGAAAGCGATGGACAGAATGCCCTGCCCTCCGACCCCGGCCAGAATGATGTCCTGCTTGCGATGTGAGGCCATGGCCCTCCTCCTATCCCCTGTTCTTCTTGCGGGCTTCTTCGAGGCATTCCCGGTCCGCCACGATCACGGACAATCCTGGATGCCCAATCTCTTCCTTCAGGATCCGGACATTTTTATCGTGGAACTTGGGCAAGGGAGTGATGACCCGGATATGCTCTTTCGGCACGCCTGCGCCCTCGATGATCTTCAGGAGCCGGTCGCCCGTGGTGAAGCTCGGTTGGCCGCCGGTCATGGCCACCGTGCCGTTGTCGAGGATGATGACGACCATAGGGGTATTGGAGGCCGCGGCGCTGAGCAGAGGAGTAATGCCCGAATGGCCGAATGTCGAATCGCCGATGACGGCGACCGCCGGAAAGACGCCGGCCTCGGCCGCGCCTTTGGCCATGCCCACGCTGGCCCCCATGCAGACGCACGAGTTGACGGCGTTATAAGGAGCGAAATAGCCGAGGGTGTAACAGCCGATATCGCTGAAAACGTTGGCTTTGCTCATCCCCTCCAAGGCTTTGTTCAGGGCCTTGAACGTATCGGCGTGCGGACAGCCCACGCAGAGTTGGGGCGGGCGGCCCGACAGTTCGAAATCGCTCGCCGCCTGCCGCTCGAGCGGCTTCAGACCCAACGCGGACCGGACGGTTTCCGGCGACAGCTCGCCGGCGAGAGGGAGGTGTCCGCTGAGCTTGCCAATGAGCTTTTTCCCGGGAATGCCGTAGAGCCCCTTGATGCCGCGCTCGATCAGGGGATAGCCTTCCTCGGCCACGAGCACGGTTTCCACGTGGGCGACGAGCTTCCTGACCAGCTCCTCGGGAATGGGATATGTGGAGATCTTGAGGACCGACGGCTTCCTGGCCTCGGTCCGGATATTTTCCAGGACATAATTATAGGCGATGCCCGAAGCGATGATGCCCAGGGATTTGTCATCGGGGTTCAATTCCAGGCTGTTGAAGCGCGATTCATCGGAGAATTTAACCAGCTCGGGTTGGAGATCGAGGATCCGCTTGAACCGGGGCCGGGCGATCATGGGGAGGAGCGTCCAATGCTGCCGCGCCCCGTAATGGAGGTCGTTTTGCGGGCGGGCCTCGCGCGTCGCCACGCCGGCCCGGCTGTGCGACAGCCGCGTCACCATCCGGATCATGACCGGGATGTCCATTTTTTCGGAAAGATCGAACGCTTCGCGCGTCATGTCATAGGCTTCCTGATGGTCGGCGGGCTCATAGCAGAAGATCTGGGCGAACTGGGCGTAAAAGCGGCTGTCCTGCTCGTTCTGGGAGCTGTGCATGCTCGGGTCATCGGCCACGACGACGACGAGCCCGCCGTTGGCGCCCGTGAGCGAGGCGCTCATGAACGGGTCCGCGGCCACGTTCAGGCCGACGTGCTTCATCGAGACGAGCGCCCGCTTACCCGCGAAGGACGCGCCGAGGGCTTCCTCGAAAGCCGTTTTCTCGTTCACCGACCAGGCTCCGCTGAAGGCCTTCGTTTTCAGGGAAAGCCGGATCAGGTATTCCATGATCTCCGAGGCTGGAGTCCCGGGATAGGAGTATCCGGCCGTCAGGCCCGCGTGGACGGCGCCCAATGCCACCGCTTCGTCGCCGAGCAATATTTCTTTGTTCATATCGAATTCCTCACGATGAAGCCTGGTGTTTTCGAAAAAGAAAGGCCAGGATACAACCGTCTCGAAAAAGAGTCAAGGCGGCCTTATTCCAATTAATTCGATAATTCCTATAAATTTATGTTGTATTAGGCGCGGGCTTGGAATATGATAAGGATAGTTGGTCTTTGTTCGTTCTTTTCGACAAAGGAGACCGGGATGATCAAGCTTTCGACCAAAGGGCGTTACGGAACCCGGCTGATGGTCAATCTCGCCCGTCATCATAAAAACAGCAACCGGGCCGTCATCCTGAAAAACGTGGCTACGGAAGAAGGCATATCCATCCGCTACCTCGAACAAATTATCATTCCCCTGAAAATCAACAAGCTCGTCAAAAGCATCCGGGGGGCCGGCGGCGGCTACATCCTCGGCCGGGAACCCGCCGACATCAAGATCTGCGACATCCTGGAGGCTTTGGAAGGGACGTGCAGCCTGGTCGATTGCCTCGAAGACGAGACGTTCTGCGATAAGATCAAATCCTGCGGGACCTACGAGATCTGGAAGGGAGCCACCGATCTGCTGAGAGATTACTTCACCCGGATATCGCTCCAGGACGCCTTGGAAATCTGCGAGAAGAAAGCCGCGGGCTCCAGGAAAAAAGGAAAATCAAAATAACGCGGCCCGCCGCGATGGCAAAGATCTTTCGATTTCTGGCTTCGATCAAGCTGGCCATCATCCTTCTGATCCTGCTGGCCGTCGCCTCCATTCTGGGGACGCTGCTTCCCCAGATACCGCGGGGCTTCGAGCCGCAGGCGTCCGCGGATTGGATCGCCTCGTTCCAAGAGCATTATGGAAAGGCCGCCGTTTTTTTCGAAAAGCTGCAACTCATCAAGGTCTACCGTTCGGCCTGGTTCCTCGTGCTTCTCGGGATCTTCGCTCTCAACCTCATCGTCTGCACGCTGATCCGCCTCTCCCCCAAATATCGGAGGGCGTTCCGGCCGCGCCTCGAAAGCGATCCCGGAAATCTCCTGGCGCTCAAGACGAGCGCCCGCTTCAAGGCGAACGCGCCCGTGGCCGAAACCGCGGGCGAATTGAAAAGACTCCTGGCCGCCGCGCATTACCGGGTCAGAGAGGCCGGCCGGGAATCCCGGATTCTTTATCTGGCCCGGAAAAGAATCTGGGGAATTTTCGGGTCGGACGTGGTCCATCTCGGCCTGCTCGTCGTTCTTGCCGGCGGTATCCTCAGCGGCGCGGGAAGCGTCCGGAGTCAAATCGAATTCTTCAACGAAGGAGACCTCAGGCCGGTCCCGGGCGCGGCCTTCGATCTTCGTCTCGACAAATTCGTCACCGAATATTATCCCGGGGGAAGCGTCAAGTCATGGAAAAGCACGCTGACCGTCCTCGAGCGACAAAATCCCGTCCGGACCCGGGTCGTCGAAGTCAACCGTCCCCTGACTTATCAAGGATATTCATTCTATCAAATGAGCTACGGCTGGAAATGGGACGAGGTGGCCGTCGAATTCTGGGTCAAAGAAAAAAGCGACGCGGCGTTTCTCCGCAAGCTCAAGCCCAAGATCGGCGAGCGGGTGCTCCTGGACGATAAAGGGCAAACATCGATCTCCGTCGAGCGGTTCATTCCCGATTTCGTCCTCGGCGAAGGGAATAAGCCCGAGACTCGATCTCTTCAACCCGGCAACCCGGCCGCTCTGATCAAAGGCTTTCGCGGAGGAAAAGAAATCTTCTCGGGTTGGATCTTCGCCGACTTTCCAGATTTCGCCCAGATGCACGGCGCCGCGGAAACCGACCTCGTCTTTGAATTCAAGAGATTCGACGCCGGGCAATTTCCGGTCATCGAAGCGGCCAGAGACCCGGGTGCCGTCCTGATTTGGCTCGGCTGCGCCCTGGTGATGCTCGGCCTCGGCCTCGCCTTCTACTGGCCGACCTGGGAAATCAAGGCGTCGCTCGCGGTGAGCCAGGGCAAAACCGAGGTGATCCTGGGCGGTATCGCAGCCAAGGGCCGGGAGGCGTTCGGCGCCGAATTCGAACGGATCGGGACGTCATTGAAGAGAACAAAATGAACGAATCGACTCTTTTTCTCATCGCCTTTATCTTTTATGTTCTTTCGACCATTTTTTATTTAATTTATTCCGCCCGCCTTTTTTCCCCGAAGCCCGGCCTGGCGAAAGCCGCTTCCGCTCTGGCTGTCTCCGGACTCCTGCTTCACACGCTGGCCCTCATCTTCCGGACGATCGAAAGCGGCCATGCGCCGTTCACGGATATGTACGAGTCGCTCTCGTTCCTCTCCTGGGCCTTAGTCATCGCCTTCATCATCATCGACAGAAAATTCGGGATCCCCAGGATCGGATTTTTTCTCATGCTGATCGTCATTGGCCTTGTCGCCTTGGCCTCGTCCCCGCTCATGCCCAAACAGGCCATGCCGCTCGTCCCCGCTCTCCAAAGCTACTGGCTCTGGCTCCATGTTTCGGTGACGCTCGTCGGGGAGGCCTTCTTCGCCGTCGCCTTCATCACGAGCCTCATGTATCTCTCGACCCGGGACCCGGCAAAAAAGGAAAAGATGGACGCCGTGAGCTATCGCTGCGTAGCCGTCGGATTCCCGCTGTTCACGCTGGGCGGACTCGTCTTCGGCATGATCTGGGCCTTCCGGGCCTGGGGGACCTACTGGAGCTGGGATCCGAAAGAAGTCTGGAGCCTGATCACCTGGTTCGTCTTCGCTCTTTACCTCCACGCGCGGATCGTCATGGGCTGGAAAGGGAGAAGAACGGCCGTCATCGCCGTCCTCGGCTTCCTGGCCGCCCTGTTCACCTACTTCGGCGTGAACTATCTGCTCTCCGGCCTGCACAGCTATGCCTGAACCAGCGACGATGCCGGGAAACACCGGCCCCGATCATTCATTCATGGGATTTCGCCGGAGGAAGGATTTGACTCCGCGGATACGCGAACATAAAATGAAAGAGCCTTCGAAATCGCAAAGGAGAAACACTTGAGGAAAGCGCTGATTCCCGCCGCGTTTATCGCCATCGCCGTTTTTGCCCTCGCCGTGCTGAGCCAGGAATTCACCTATATCGGCGCCCAGAAATGCATGCCCTGTCACAAAGGAGAAAAGATCGGGATGCAAAGCCCGATCTGGGAAAAAAGCGCCCACTCCAAATCCTTCGTCGCGCTGAGCTCAGATCAAGCGGCAGCCGCCGCCCAAGCCCTGGGCATCAAAGATCCGGCGAGCGCTCCTCAATGTCTGAAGTGCCATTCGCCGCTCTTCGAAAAAGCCCCCGATCTCAAATCCGAGGCTATCGGCTGTGAAGTCTGCCACGGCCCCGGCAGCGAATATAAGAAGATGAGCAACATGCTGAACAAGGAAGCGGCCGTCAAGGCCGGCCTCAAGGTTTACGGGAGCCCGGAAGCCATAAAAACAGGGTGCCTCACCTGCCACGCCAACGCTCACGGCAAGACGTTCGATTTCGCCGCGGGTTGGGACAAAATCAAGCATCTCCGTCCGGGGAAGTAAGAGCGGCCGGAAGGATCCGGCCCGGATCGTGAATGGCCATCAAGGAAATTCTCAAGCGAGCCGCGACCGCCCTTCTCATCATTGCGGGCGCTGCGACATTAGCGCGCGCAACGACAAACGAGGATTGCCTGGCCTGCCACGGCGATAAAGCCCTCAAAAACGCCGCGGGTCGCTCGATGTTCGTCGATCCGGCGGCCTTCGCCGCTTCCTTCCACGGCCGGGCCGGGCTGGGCTGCACGGACTGTCACTCGGACCTCAAGAACGTCCAAGATTTTCCCCATATCCAAAACCTCCAGTCCGTTCGCTGCGCCTCATGCCACCAGGGCTTCGGTCGCCGCCGAGACCTGCCGTGGAGCCGGATCCACGCGGCCTCAAAGACGCCGGAAAACATTTGGGGAACGATCGTCAAGACGCTCTACCTCGTCCTCATTGTAGGGCTGATGGCGGCGTTCCTGGCGTTCATCGCCGCGGATCTCCGGCAGTGGAAAAGAACCGCATGGAAACGCTGACCGGGAACGGGCTCCTCCGCGACGACGAAATCATCCTCCGGATGAGTTTCGCCGAGCGGGCCCAACACATCCTGTTGATCATGACCTTTGCCGTCTTGATCGTCACCGGGCTCCCCCTCGTCTTGTTTAAAGCTCGGTTTTTCTCATGGCTCATGCCGTCCGCCGCGGCCTTCAATATCCGAGGCATCGCGCACCGCGCCGCCGCGATCACGCTGATCGCCGATATCCTTTGGTATGCGGCTTACGCGGTCTTCACGGCGCGCGGGCGGGCCCATTTGCGAGAAATGCTTCCGCGCCTTGCCGACCTCCGTGATGCTTGGCGGCTGTTTGGGCACAACTTCGGTCTGACCCAATTCCTGAATGCAAAGGGATGGTTCCGGAATTTTTTCGACAAGCATCCCGCCTGGCTGTTCCGCGAAGCGCCCGAGTTCGGCCGCTACAGCGTCTTCGAAAAATTCGAATTCTGGTCCATGGCCTGGGGCTCGTTGATCATGATCCTCAGCGGATTCTTCATTTGGGACGCGGATCTGACGATCAGGATCTTCCCGCTCTGGGTCCTCGATCTTTTCGTCATCATCCACAGTTACGAAGCCGTTCTCGCCTTCCTGTCCATCCTCATATGGCACATGTACAACGTCCATCTCAACCCCGACGTTTTTCCGATGAGCCGGATTTGGCTCGACGGCAAGATCACGGGCCGCGAGCTGCGGACGCATCATCCCCTGGAATACAAGAAAATCCTGGAAGAGCGGAAGATAGCGAAGGGGAGCGGTGAGGATGATCTCAGCGGAAATGATCGAAGCCGCGGCGCTTGAGCTCGACCGTTTTCCCGGCCGCCCGATATCTCAGCCCTTCTTTTTTCCCTTCGATCCTTCCGATCCTCGACAGCGGGCGGCCGAATTTCCGTTCGAAACCGGCCGTGATTCTTTCATAGCGGTCCGGCCGGATCGTCGCCAGCAGGCAATAATCTTCGCCGCCCGCGGCCGCCAGGCCCCGGACGTCCCAGCCGTATTTTTTGCCCGCGCGCCGGAGCGGTCCTGACAGGGGAAGATCGTCCAGGTCGACGACCGCTCCGCAATGGGACCGTTCCATGATCCGCCGCAGATCGGAATCTATGCCGTCCGAAACATCCATCATCGCCGTCACGTCATCCCTCGCCGCCAGCCAGGCGCCTTCGGCCAGGTGGGCGCGCGGCCGGTGATGCCGGCGGATGAGATGCGCCTCGTCTTTTCCCCGCGGCAGATCATCGAGAAGGACGCGCAGCCCGGCGCCGGAATCCCCTAAAAACCCCGTGACGCCTATGATGTCGCCGGTCCGGGCGCCCGAACGCAACTTCAAGCGCGTCCTCCGGACCCGGCCGAGAACAACGACATTGATCACGATGGGTCCCGGCGATTGGGTCGTGTCGCCGCCGAGGAGTCGAACGCCCGAGGCCTTGGCCTGTTCCGCCATTCCCCGGAAGAACGCATCGAGCCATTCGACATCGATCTTGCCGGGAATTCCAAGAGAGAGAAAAGCCGAGCGCGGCGATCCGCCCATGGCCGCGATGTCGCTCAAATTCACGGCCAGCGCTTTGACGCCCAGGTCGCGCGGCCCGATTTCGCTCCTGAGAAAATGGACGTTTTCGATGAGCATGTCGGTCGTGACGAGGAGGCAGGCGTCTTTTTTCCAAGGCAAGACCGCGGCGTCGTCGCCGATACCGACGACGCCGGGCGGCAAATCTTTTGAAAACGCCGGCGAGAACCTCCGGATGAGGCCGAATTCGCCGATGGCCGACAGTTTCAACTTCAAGACCTCTTCGCCCGATGGAGGTCAAGGACTTTCCTCAGCCGCCGCGCCGCGGCCTCGGGATCGACGGCCGCGCAGACGGCCGATACGACGGCCAACCCGTCCGCGCCCGCATCGAGGACCTGCCCGGCGTTGGAATCGTTGATACCGCCGATGGCGACCAGGACATGGCGCGAATGCTTCCGCATCCGGCGCAGGCCGTCCAGTCCCCAGGCCGCGGCCGTATCGGTTTTGGTCGGCGTCGGGAAGACCGGGCTGACGCCGAGATAATCGACGTCCCATTCCTCGGCTTTCACCGCCTGGGCCGCATTCTCAACGGAGATTCCGACGATGGCGCCGTGTCCCAGGATCCTGCGCGCGTCCTCATAGGGAATATCCTTTGGACCCAAATGAACGCCCTCGGCTCCGACGGCGAGCGCCACATCGAGACGGTCGTTGATGATCAGCGGGATGCCGCGGGGCCCCACGATCTTCTGGATCCGGCGGGCCGTCGCGATGAACTCCCGGATCGAGAGGGCTTTTTCGCGGAGTTGAACCGCCGTGACGCCTCCGCGCACCGCGGCCTCGATCACGGACTCGACAGAACGGCTTCCGGCCAGATTCCGGTCCGTGACTAAATAGAGACCGAAATCGAGCGCTTTGTTCACGGGCCTTCGATTTTCAAGCGGCCGGAGATATCGTCTTTTGAAAGCCGGTAGAGCGCGTCGAAGAAATGCATCTCGAAGCTGCCCGGTCCGCGGGCTTCTATGCCCGCCATTTCGCCGGCGATGCCCATGACCGCCATGGCGTGAGCCGCCGCGCGCAGAGGCGAAGGGTTGATAGCCGCGAAAGCGCCGGTCAAAGCCGAGGCCGCGCAGCCCATGCCCGTCACGCGCGGCATGAGCGGATGGCCGTTGGCTACACGAACGACGGCCTCGCCTTGGACAATGACGTCGATGGGACCGCTGACGCTCACGGCGCATCCGAAACTCCGCGACAGGCCTCGGGCGGCTTCAAGCGCATCCTCGGCGCGGTGCCGGCTGTCCACACCCTTGGTTGCGCGCTCGGCAAAATGAAGCGCCCGGATCTCAGAGGCGTTGCCCCGAAGAATGGTAGGCCGCCCTTCGTGCAGGATGTGGAGGGCGGTCTCCGTCCGGAACGGCGTGGCTCCGGCGCCGACAGGGTCCAAGACGATGGGGATGCCTTTGGTCCGGGCCGCCCGCGCGGCCTTGAGCATGGAGGCTACCCAAGACACGCTGAGCGTCCCGATGTTGAGCACAAGCGCGGCCGCCAGATCGACGATGTCCTCGACCTCCTCAGCCGCCTGGGCCATGACCGGCGAAGCGCCGATCGCGAGCAGGGCGTTGGCGGTCGTATTCATCACGACGTAATTGGTGATGTTGTGGATGAGAGGAGCCTCTTCACGAATGCGTTCGATGTCCCGCCAGATGCCTTCGAACTCGCTCATGGTCGACCCTCCCGAAAGAATTCTTCGGCTTCCCCGGAGCGACGAGCAAGAGGAATCATTCCCCCCGCGCGCCCGATAAAGTCAAAGGGCGCTTTCCTAAGCTCCCCGTCCCGAAAAAAAGCCCGGCCCGTATCTCCGTGAATGACAACCGGACGTTTATTTCTTCATCTTCGGACAATCTGAGCCCATGGGACAGCCCTCTTCGTTGTGTCCCGCCATGCCGCCCTTGCCCTCTTTCATCTTCGCCGCCCAGTCCTGGATCTTCTTCACGGTCTCGGGGCTCTTGGCCGAAAGCGTGATCGTCACTCCGTCCTTGGTATTGGTGAATGTCTTCTCGACGTCCTTCATCATCATCGGGCAGCTTTCCATCTCGCCCTGTTTCGTCGGCGCACCCTGCATCATCATTCCGCCCATGGGCTTCGCCGCGTCGTTGGGAGTCAAATATTTCTCCGGGCTCTTGGTGAACTCGGTCTTGCAGCCCTCGCTGCAGAAATAATATTTCGTCCCCTTGTAGTCGGCGGTATATTTAGCCCCGTCGATCTTCACCGACATGCCGCAGACCGGGTCTTTGGCCGTTATGGCTCCGGTAGGCTGCTGGGCAATTCCCGTCGCGACGAGGATGAGCGCTGCCGTCAGAAAAATCATCAGCGTTTTCGAGTTTTTAAGCATTGGGACCTCCATGAATTTAGGTTTGATTTAAAAGTTATCATATACTTAAATGATAAAAATAATCAAGTTTAGCCCCCGTTCCGGAGGTGCGCGCCGCATCCGGAAGTCCGGACGCCTGCCGGGGGCTTTTCGCTCACGTTATGGAGGCCCGCCGCAGCCGCAGCGAATTCAAGACCACGGACACCGAGCTCGCCGCCATGGCCGCCGAGGCGATCATCGGATTCAGCTGCAAGGGATAGAGGACGCCCGCCGCCACCGGAATGCCGATGACGTTGTAGATGAACGCCCAGAACAGATTCTGTTTGATCGTGCGGATCGTCCGCCGGCTCAGCACGATGGCCTGGGCCACGCCGTCGAGGTCGTCCTTGATGAGCGTGATGTCCGCCGCCTCCATGGCCACGTCCGTCCCCGACCCGATGGCGATGCCGATATCGGCCTGGGCGAGGGCCGGCGCGTCGTTGATGCCGTCGCCGACCATGGCGACTTTTTTCCCGGATTCCCTGAGCCTTTGGATCTCGCGGACCTTGTCGGCCGGCAGGAGCTCGGAGACGACGGTCTCGATCCCGGCCAGCTTCGCGACGGCCTCGGCCGTCCTCCGATTGTCGCCGGTCAACATGACAATCTCCAAGCCGAGCCGTTTGAGCCGATCGACGACCAGGGCGGAATTCTCCTTGAGCGTGTCCGCGATGGCCAGGAGCCCGGCCGGACGTCCATCCGCCTCGATATAAACGGGGGTCTTCCCCTGGCGCGACAGCTCTGCCGCGCGTTCCGCGAACGCTCCGAAATCGATCCCCCGTTCAGCCATAAGCCGCTCGTTTCCAATGGCGATCCTCCGTCCATCGACGTCGGCTTCGATCCCCAGGCCTTCGAGCACCCGGAAGTTTCCGGTCTCGGAGAGCGCGATATCCCTATTCAGAGCTTTTTTCAGGATAGCCTCGGCCAGAGGGTGTTCGGATGTCTTTTCGGCGCTCGCGGTCCAGCGGAGCACGTCCTCTTCGGAAAAAGGGGCCGCCGCGAAAAAGTCCGTCACTTCGGGCTCGCCCTTGGTAAGCGTTCCCGTCTTGTCGAAAACGATCGTCGTGATCCTGCCGGCCGTTTCCAGGCTTTCGCCGCCCTTGATCAGGATCCCGTTTTCCGCCCCTTTTCCCGTCCCGACCATGACCGCCGTAGGCGTGGCCAGACCCAAGGCGCAAGGGCAGGCGATGATCATCACCGCCACGAAATTCAAGAGGGCGGACCTTAGGGCGGGCTTGCTGCCGAAGGCCATCCAAGCGCTGAAGGTCAAAATCGCGATGGCCATGACGACCGGGACAAAATAGCCGGCGATGACATCGGCCAGGCGCTGGATGGGCGCCTTGGAACCCTGCGCTTCCCGGACGAGCCTGATGATCTGGGCCAAGGCCGTATTCATTCCGACCTTGGAGGCCCGGAATTCAAAGCTGCCGGCCTTGTTCATTGTCGCGCCGATGACCTCATCGCCTTCTCTTTTTTCGACGGGCAGGCTTTCGCCGGTGAGCATCGATTCATCGACGGCGGACCGCCCTTTCGTGACGACGCCGTCCACCGGCAGCTTTTCGCCGGGCCTGACGACCACGATATCGCCGACGGCGACATCCTTGACCGGAATATCGATTTCGGCGCCGTCGCGCCGCACGCGGGCCGTTTTCGGTTGGAGGCCGATCAACTTTTTGATGGCTTCGGACGTCTGCCCCGTGGCCCTGGCTTCGAGCATCCGGCCGAAAAGAATGAGGGTGATGATGACCGCCGACGTATCGAAATAGACCTCGGGCGGGGCGATCCCACCGGCCGCGAAAAACGAAGGGAAAAGCGTTGCTGCGGCGCTGTAAAGATAGGCGGCCGATGTGCCCACGGCGACGAGAGTGTTCATGTCCGCCCGGCCGTGTCTCGTCGCCGCCCAGGCGCCTTTATAAAAGCGACGGCCGATCCAGAATTGCACGGGCGTCGCCAAGGCCCAGAGAAGGATATGATTGTTGAGAAAACGCGGCAGCCAGGGGAAGAATTGGGGGGAGCTGCCCAAGAAAATGACGGCACTGAATCCCAGCCCGACCCAGAAAGCCCGATTTAACGTCTTGAATTCACGCTCCCGGACCAGGCGCTCGGCGTCTTCCCCGTTTTCTCCTTCAACCTTGATGACTTCGTAGCCGGCCGACTGAATCGCTTTTTCGATGTCGACGGGCTTGATGAGCCGGGGGAGGAAAAAGACCGTCGCCCGGGCCGTGGCGAAATTGACGTTGGCGTTCTCGACGCCGGCCAGGTTTCTCAAGGCCTTCTCAATATTGGCCGCGCAACCGGCGCAGTTCATTCCTCCGATCGGCAGATCGATCCGCTCGGCTTTATCGGCTTTATCGTGAATTTCAGGTTCCATGTCTTTCAGTATAGCAGAGATCGAGGCCGTTTCCAGCCGTTCCGTTCCGTGCCTATCCTTGACGGCCCGCGGACTGGCACATACAATAGGGCGGCATTCGAAGAAGGACGCGCATCATGAAGAAAGAGCAAATTCCGGGCTGGATCCTGATGATCGCCGTCGGCGTCGTCTCCATGATCCTGTCAAACCTGGTCACGGCCGGCGGCAAGCATCCCCTGGAGGCCACGGCCCTGGCCGTCGTCATCGGCATCCTCGCCCGCAACCTGGGCCTCGTCCCGAAAATATTCCATCCCGGCATCAAGGCCTTTGAAAAATTCCTGATCTGGGGCGTCATTCTGATCGGCGCCACGCTGAACTTCAAGGATTTCCGGTCCCAGGGACCGAAGATGCTCACGATCATCCTGGTGACCATGCTCGTCAGCTACTTCGTCATTTACGCGCTCGGGCGGCTTTTCAAACTGCCCTGGTCGCTGTCCACGCTGCTCTCGGTCGGAACGACGATCTGCGGCGGCTCGGCCATCGCCGTCACCGCCCCATTGATCAAGGCAAAGGAGGAGGAGACGAGCTACGCCATCGGAACGATCACGCTTTGGGGGCTCGTCGCCATCCTTCTCTATCCGAAGCTCGCCCAACTCGTCGGCGCAAGCGATATCCAATTCGGCGTCTTCGCCGGAACGGCCATCCACGCCACGCCCCAGGTTGTCGGCGCCGGATTCATCTTCTCCGACCTGGCCGGGAAAACCGCCACAGCGATCAAACTCGTGCGCAATTGCTTCATGGCCCCGCTCGCCTTTTTCATCGCCGCCTGGTACACGAAAACGTCCATCGATTCCGCGAAAAAAGACCATCAGCGCGTCAACTTCGCCAAGGCTTTTCCTTGGTTCCTGTTCGGTTATTTCATCATGGCCGGCCTGAACACCGCCGGGTATTTCACGAAGGCCGGCCTCGACGGACTGACTTGGCTGGGACGGTTTTTGATCATCGTCTCCATGGCCGGTATCGGGCTAAACACGGTCTTCGCCACGTTCAAAAAGGTCGGGCTGAAGCCGCTTATCGTCGGCCTCCTCGGCGCCCTGGTCGTCGCCAGCGTGAGCGTCACGATGATCGCCCTTATGCTCTAGCGGCTGGATTTTGTCTCACTCTTTTCCGGGAAGGAAAAAGAAAAAAGTGCGGATGGCCGGCATACCGGCTTCCTCCGCAAGTCAAGCGGCCGGCGAACCGTCCGTCGAGCCGTTTAAAGCGTGGTCGATGATCCCACCGCCGAGGACAATGTCGCCGTCGTAAAAAACGACGGCTTGCCCCGGCGTGATGGCGCGCTGCGTCTTTTCGAACTCGACAAGGACTTTTCCTGAATCCCGCGGCGTAATCGTAGCCGGGGCTTCGACGTGTTTATAACGGATCCTCGCCCGCGCCGCCCGCGGCTCCGCCGGGCCTTCTCCGGAGATCCAGTTCACGTCCGATGCTTCGAGCCCGCGCCGATAGAGGTCCTCGTTCTTTCCGGCGACGATCGTATTCTTCCCGACATCGATGGCGACGACATAGAGGGGGTGCGGCGCGGCGATGCCCAATCCCCGTCGCTGGCCGATCGTAAAATGGGCGATGCCGCCATGCGTCCCGATTTTTTTCCCGCGCGTATCCACGATCGGGCCGGAACGAAACGCGTCGGGCCATCGTTCCTTGAGAAAGCGGGGATAATCGTCGTCCGGAATGAAGCAGATCTCCTGGCTCTCCGCTTTCTCGGCAACCGGCAGATTGTATTCAGCGGCCAACCCGCGGATCTGTTCTTTCGTGTATTCCCCGACCGGGAACAGCGTTCGGGTCAGCTCGGCCTGCATCAGCGGGTATAAAAAATAGGACTGATCCTTCGCTGCATCAATCCCTTTCCGTAAAAGCCGTCGCCCGGACGCGGGATCGACGCCCCCTATCGCATAGTGCCCCGTCGCCACGAAATCCGCGCCGAGCGCCTTCACCCGTTCGAGCAGCAGGCCGAACTTGATGAACCGGTTGCAGCGGATGCAGGGATTCGGGGTCCGGCCGCGGCGGTATTCCCGGCAGAAATCGGCGATGACGCTCGCCTCGAACTCAGGCCGGAAATCGACGACGAAATGAGGGATTCCGAGGGCGATCGCTACGCGGTTCGCGTCTTCCTGGGCCTTCCAGCCGCAGCAGCTCCTCAAATTCTCGGAACGACAGGCTTCTCTCGGCAGGGAAAAGAGATTCATCGTGACGCCGATGACGTCATAGCCCTGTCCCTTGAGAAGGGCCGCCGCGACGGATGAATCCACGCCGCCGCTCATGGCCACGCCGACGACGCCTTTGGAATTTCCTGATTTTCCTTTCATGGCATCCTGGATGATCGGTCTCGAGGCGGAGTCATTTTACCATGCTTTTCCAGGGGCCGGAAGGGCGGCGTTCTTGGCGGAATCACGGTACCACGGTCAGATCCGCCCTCATTTGCCATGACCCGCTTTTTATGCTAAAATTTCTGTGATTCGTATCTTAAGGAGATCATATGTCCGGACATTCGAAATGGGCCTCTATCAAACATAAAAAAGCCGCCACGGATTCCAAGCGGGGCAAGGTTTTCACCAAGATCATCCGCGAGATCGCCGTCGCCGCCCGCAACGCCGGAGGCGACCCCGACATGAATCCGCGCCTGCGAAAGGCCATCCAGGACGCCAAGAACGTCAACATGCCGGCCGACAACATCAAGCGGGCTATTTTGAAAGGCACGGGCCAGCTCGAAGGCGCCCAGTACGAAGAAGCCATCTACGAAGGCTACGGCCCCGGCGGCGTGGCCATTTATATCACCGCGCTTTCCGACAACAAGAACCGCACGGTTTCCGAGCTCCGCCATATTTTCATGAAGAACGGCGGCCAGATCGGGACGCAGGGCTGCGTCGCCTTCCGCTTCAAACGCGGGGGCTACATCGACATCGACAAGGACAAAGCCGAAGAGGAAAAGCTCATGGACATCGCCCTGAACGCCGGCGCCGAGGATATCAAAGACGACGGCGATACCCTGGAGATCGTCACGACGCCGGAAAAGTACGAGGCCGTGATCGAGGCCGTCAAGGCCGCGGGAATCGAGATCGCGGATTCCAATGTCGGCTATATTCCCCAGGATTATACGAAGCTCGAAGGCAAACAGGCCCAACAGGCGCTGAAACTCGTCGAGGAGCTCGAAGACCACGACGATGTCCAGACCGTGGCCGCCAACTTCGACATCAACGAGAAGGAAATCGCTCTGTACGAGAACGCCTGAAGCCGGAGCCGATGAAGGTTCTCGGAATCGATCCCAGCAGCCAGTCCACGGGATACGGGATCATCGAATTCACCCGGCAGCAATACGTGGTGCTGGACTACGGCACGATCAAGCCGACACGAAAGGCGCCGCTCCACGCAAAACTCCGCGAAATCAAGAGCGGCGTGGACCGGCTGCTCGAAAAGCACGCGCCCGAAGAAGTCGCCATCGAAAATCCCTTTTACGCCCGGAACATCCGGACCGCCATCACCCTGGGACAGGTGCGCGGGGCCGTGCTCGTAGCCGTGGCGGAGAGCGCGCGGCCGCTCTTCGAATATTCTCCCCTCGAAATCAAAAAAGCCGTGACCGGCTACGGTCAGGCGGACAAAACTCAGGTCGCGACCATGGTCAAGGCGCTGCTGAATCTCACGGACGATAAAATGGAAGAGGACGCTTCAGACGCCCTGGCCTGCGCTTTCTGTCATCTGAATACGCGGCTGTACCAGAAGAACATCGAGGAATCGGAGTTTTAGGTCAAGGGACGAGCCTTCGCGGCGGAAGCGGACCCCCGGGCAAAGCCCGGGGCACCGGCTGGCGCGGGGGTGCGGGCCAATGCGCCCGCCCCGGCCGCCGTGGACGTCATTTTTCGGAATCGGTCCGGGATTCTTCATTTTGCTTTCCCCTTTCATTTATTTTAAAATAGCCGCGATATGATCGCGTATCTTAAGGGGACGATTTTCCGTAAACTCCCCGGCCAGGTCGTCATCGACATCGGCGGCGTCGGTTATTGCGCGGCCATTCCTCTGACGACGTATTTCAAGCTGGGAGAGGTCGGCGAGCCCGCGGAACTGCTGATCCACACCCATCTCACGGACAATGCCCTGTCGCTTTTCGGATTCGCGACCGAGGACGAGCGGGACCTCTTCCTCAAGCTCATCGGCGTGTCCGGGATCGGGCCGAAGCTGGCCATGAACATCCTCTCCGGAATGAACGCGGTCGAGCTCGTCGACGCCATTCAAAAAAGCGACGTCGGCCGGATTTCGATGATCCCGGGGATCGGAAAAAAGACCGCCTTGCGGATCGCCATGGAGCTGCAGGACAAGCTCGACAAGAAAGAGAAGCTCCTTTCGGCCAAGGGGTCGCAGGAAAAAGAGGACCTGATCTCGACGCTCCTCAACCTCGGCTTCCGGCGGAAGGAAGTCGAGCGGGTCGTGGATGAGACGCTCCGGGCCCATTCGGAAGAGAAGGCGGAGTTCGAGAAACTCCTTCGGGAATGCCTGCGAACATTGGCTAAGGTCTGAACCATGGAGAGAAGGGCGCGCCCCGCGGGGCCCGCGATGACATGAAATGAAGATTAAAGACACGCCCGCCATCCTGACCCCGGTCCGCACCAGGGAGGACCTGCTCTTCGAGGACAGCCTCCGGCCGCGGAGCTTCGATGAATTCATCGGCCAGGAAAGCGTCAAATCCAACTTGAAGGTTTTTATCGAGGCCGCGCGCAAAAGGGACGAGCACCTCGACCACGTTCTTTTATACGGCCCGCCGGGCCTGGGCAAGACGAGCCTGGCCTATATCATCGCCAAGGAGATGGGCGTCGGCATCAAGCCGACGGCCGGGCCGGTGATCGAGAGGACGGGCGACCTGTCGGCGATTCTATCCAATCTCCAATCGAAGGAGATCCTTTTCATCGACGAAATCCACCGCCTCCATCCCTCGGTCGAAGAGATCCTGTATTCGGCCATGGAGGATTTCAACCTCGACATCGTCATCGGTCAGGGACCGAGCGCCCGCAGCCACAAGCTGAAGCTCAAGAAATTCACCCTGATCGGCGCGACGACCCGCGCCGGCCGGATCACGGCCCCGCTGCGCGGGAGGTTCGGCATCATCCACCGGCTGGACTATTACAAGAACGAGGACATCCGGAAAGTCATATTGCGGGCGGCGGCCATTCTCAAAGTGAAGATCGATGAAGCCGGCGCCGAGCAGATCGCGTTGCGCGGCCGCGGCACGCCGCGCGTGGCCAACCGCCTCCTGCGCCGCGTGCGCGATTATGTGGACGTCAAAGGCCAGGGCGTGATCACGGCCAAGGAGGCCCGCGGCGCGCTGGACATGATGGACGTCGATTCCCTGGGGCTGGATGACGTGGACCGCAAGATCCTCCTGACCATCATCGAGAACTTCGGCGGCGGTCCCGTCGGGGTCGGGACGATCGCCGCGGCCATCGACGAGGAAAAAGACACCATCGAATCCATCTACGAGCCGTTCCTGATGCGCATCGGCTTCCTCGACCGCACGATCCGCGGCCGGAAGCTGACGGCCAGGGCCTACGAGCATCTCGGGTTCTCTTATCCGCATAAAGGGTCCGCCCCGCCGCGTCAGAAAAAGTTGTTCAAAGATTAAGTGCTGATCTCCGAGTTCGACTTCGATCTCCCGCCCGGGCTCATCGCCCAGAACCCTCTCCCCGATCGCGACGCGTCGCGGATGATGGTCGTCCGGCGCAAGGAAGAAAAAATTCTTCACGCGCGATTCGGGGAATTCCCGGCGTATTGCCGCGAAGGCGACGTCCTCATCCTCAACGACACCAAGGTCATCCCGGCCAAGGTCTGGGGGAAGAGGGGCGATGCGTCGGTCGAGTTTCTGTTCATCAAAGAAAAAGAGCCGGGATTGTGGGACGTCCTGTGTAAACCGGCCAAGAAAGTGCGAGCCGGGGATAGGATCAATTTTCCTGACCGGCTGGCGGCCGAGGTCGTCGAGGCGGACGGGGAAGGCCGCCGCGTTCTGAAATTCGCGGTCCTCGACGTCCTGGACCATCTCAAAAAAATAGGCTTCGCTCCTCTGCCGTCCTATATCAAACGCAGGAAAGAAGATGCCGGCGCGCGGGCCACGGATCTCAGCCGGTATCAAACGGTGTTCGCCGCCAAGGAAGGCGCCATCGCCGCGCCGACGGCCGGTCTGCATTTCACGCCGCGCGTTCTCGACGACATCCGGAGAAAGGGAGCCCGGATCGCCGAAGTCACCCTCGATGTCGGGCCGGCGACATTTCAGCCGATCCGGGTCGAGCGTCTGGAAGATCACAGGATGCTCGAGGAAACATATGAGATACCGAACCGCGCGGCCCGGGAAATCAACGAAGCGAAAGAAGAGAAGCGGCCCGTGGCCGCCGTCGGGACGACGGTCGTCCGGACGCTCGAAAGCGCCGCCGAAGCGTCTTATCGTGTCCGGCCCGGCCGGGGCGCGACGTCGCTTTTCATCCGGCCCGGCCATGCATTCAAAATCGTGGACAGGCTGCTGACAAATTTCCACCTGCCGAAATCGACTTTGCTGATGCTGGTCGCCGCTTTCGCCGGCCGCGACCTCATTCTGGCCGCCTACCGCGAAGCCGTACGCGAGCGTTACCGCTTTTTCTCCTACGGCGACTGCATGCTCATTCTTTAATTTCGGTGACAGACAACTCAACCGCTAAATTCCGCTCGATCGAATTTCGGCAATGCGTTGTCTGTCACCGAGAGAGGATTTACGGCAGCGCTTTATTTCTAAGCCGTGATGATCCCCAGCGGTGGGTTGGTCTTCCACTTGCCCCGTGTGAAATCGGGGATCTCGACAGGCCCCCCCCTTTTCGCCACTGAGGCGCAGCTCGCTCCGACGATCGCGCTCCAGGCCGCCGCGTCATAGACGTCCTGATCGAGCGGCTCGCCTTTACGGAGCGACCAGATGAGCCGGTAATCCTCGATGTAATCCATGCCGCCGTGGCCTCGGCCTTCGCCTTTCGCGGAGATTGCCTTCCAGAGCGGATGTTCGAACTCGGCGGCGAACTTCTCGAAATCGTCCCATTCATGGGCCTTGGCCGCTTTTCCCTCGATATAGATCCGGTCGGGCCATTTATGGGCGACGCCCTTCGTCCCCTGGACGAGGTTGATCCGGGTATAGGGCCGCGGCAGGTTGGTGTCGTGGATGAGAATGATCGTCTTGCCGAGCCTGGTCCTGATCAGGCTCGTGTTGACGTCGCCCAGGACGAATCTTTCCTGCGCCTGGGGCGAATCCGGGCCGAACGTATCCACGGCATATTCATGGAGCCCGCGCGTCGGTCCGCTCAGGGAGACCAGGAAATCGAACGCATCGCCCCGGTTGATGTTCAGGCACTGGGCCACGGGGCCCAGGCCGTGCGTCGGGTAGAGGTTGCCGTTGAGCTTCTGCGCCCAGGCCCGGCGCCACAGCCCTTCGCCTTCCTTGCTGAATTTGACCTCGCGCAAATCATGCAGATATCCGGCCTCGGCGTGGAGGACCTCGCCCAGGACGCCTTTGCGGACGAGGTTCAAAGTCATGAGCTCGATCCGGTCATAGCAGCAGTTCTCCATCATCTGGCAGTGCTTGCCGGTTTTCTCGGCGGTCTCGACGAGCTTCCAGCAGTTTTCGAGGCTCATCGCCGCCGGCACCTCGGTCGCCGCGTGCTTTCCGTTTTCCATGGCCGCGACGCAGACCGGGACGTGCCACTCCCAGGGCGTGGCCGTCATGACGAGGTCTAGATCCTCTTTCTCGCACATCCGCTTGAAGTCCGTGGGGCCGTTCGAGTAACCCGTCGGCAGGGGCTGCCCCGCGGCGACGACCCATTTCTGGGCCCGTTCGACTTTGGCCGGGACAATGTCGCAGATGCCCTTGATCCGGACGCCCTCGATGTTCAAGTAGTTTTGGACGTGGGCCGAGCCCATGCCGCCGACCCCGACGAACCCGACGTTCACGGTCTCGATGGGCGCGACCTTGAACTGGGTGCGGGCTTCGCCCTTGACTTGGGCTTCAGCGGCCTTGACCGGCTTCAAACCGGCCAGCGCCGTCCCGATCCCGGCCATGGCACCGGCTTTGAGAAAATCTCTTCGACTCGGGTTCTTGACGTCGTCGCTCATCATCCCTCCATATGTGGATATTTCTCTCAACTTATATCGAATCGTCGCCAAGAAGTAAATCCCCCGCGCATTTTGGACAAAGCCGTCCTTAACCGTAGTACAGTTTCCAAGACGAGTTATATTTCCTATGTCACCAGAGCAAAGGATATGCTGCTCGGAACCCATCCGAGAGCGAGAGCGGGCATGGTTCGGAAATAAAATTTCCGAGAGCGAGAGAAAGGCCGAGCGGATTTGAGGATTTGGGCTCCGGCCCAAATCCTCGGGGACTCCAAGGGGGCATGCCCCCTTTGGTCGCAGTCCTATGCGGAGCATAGGGCGAGAAGGGGAGGCAGGGACGGCGGGATTTTCCCGCCGGACCGTTGGAAGGGGTCTTCCCCTCCAAGGGCGCGGGTGGGAAAATCCGCGTGGTGACGAGCGGCATATCCTGCGCGAGCCGTCCGGCTTGACAAAAACGCGAAAGACGGCTATTGAATGGAAGACTCGCCGAACAAGGACAAACCATGAGAAAGGCCATCGCCGTATTGATGATTCTCGGCATCGCCGGAGTTTTATTGAGCGTGCCGGCCTGCAAAAGCAAATCCGGAGAGACGGCGGACGAAGCCGAACAAGCCCGCCTCGATTCGGAGCAGGCCGTGGCGGACGCGGCCGCGGCGGCGGAAGCCGCCAAACTGGCGGCCCCCCCTCCTCCTAAAATCAACGACGATGTCTACGCCGAGATCCGGGCGAGGTCATCCCTCTTGCTGGACAAATACAAGGACGACCCAGCCGCGGCTCAAAAGAATCTCGATGCCCTTTACGAAAAATTCCAGGTGACGATCGAGGAGTTCAAGGCCTTCGAAGCCAAACAGACGCCCCAGCACCGGGGGGAACTCGAACGGAAGGTCATGGACTTCATCCAAAAATTCGTCCACGAATACCGGTAATCCCGTCAATGCAATAGTGGACGCTTTTTGTTCCACCGTTCGCGCAGCCGGATCGAATCCAATCCGACGTAATTGCCATTGGCCAGAAGGTTCCTGCCGACGCATTCCAGCCGGAGCGTGTGCTTTCCGGGCGCGAGCTTGAAACTGCCGAGGTAATTGTCCTTGACCTGGAGATCCTTCGAGTAGAAATCGTAGTCGGCGATCTTCTGGCCGGCCATGTAATCCGCCGGCTGCCGGACGTTCTTCCCATCGAGGAAGATCCTGTAACTGCCGTAATCCGGGGCGTACGTAAATCGCAGGATCAAGCCGCGGTATTCTTCCTTCTCGATCTGGAAATCGACGTCGAGCGCCGGGCTTTCGCTGGCGGGCATGAAAAAGACCTGGCCGTCGCCGGTCCAGTCGAAGCCGTTCTGGAGCTCGAGGACGCCGGGCGTATGTTTAGCCGTCGGGACAAGGGTTTTTCCCTCGATCACGATATCCAGATTGGGCAAGAGCCGCTGAGCGAGCGGCGGCAGCGTGGTGAACCGCTTGGGCTGCCCGACTTGATACCAGAAGGCGACGGTGGCGATATCGTCCTCGCGCTCGACGTGGCCTTCGATTTTCCCGCTTTCGGTTTCGTCCTCGCTGATCCAACCCTTGTGCTCGATCTCGAACCGCAGGGATTTCGTGAACCTGACCGGATCGGCGATATGCCAGCGATAGAGGCAATATTCCGTCCCCAAGTCCTCAAAATCCGTGCTCATGTAGGTGCAGCCGAAATAAGGGAAATTAGCCTCGTTGAGGCCCCAGGCCATGAGGAAATAATCCTCCGTCCCGGTGCCCTGAATCGTCGGCGACTTCTCGCCGTCCACGTAAAACTTGGCGTCGCCTTCGCCGAACCAGAGTGGGCTGCGCGACCGTGCCGAGAGGACCGTTCCGACGTAGTGGCCCTCGCCTTCCGCGTCGAGAATGAGATAGTCCCGGCCGGTCTTTTCCGGAAATTCGTTCCTGTACTGGGCGCAAAAATAGCCCGTTTTATCCGGGAGCTTCTCCTCCTCGGTATAATCGATGTGATAATAGAAGCTGCGGACGTTTTTCCGGCTCTCATTGGTGATGGTGATGAGGCCGCGTTTGTGAAACGGCATGGCCCAATAACAGTTGTAGCCGTCGCCGCCCTCCACCTGGACCGGGACGGACTTGAGCTCCTTGCGGAGGCCGAAGCCGGCCCCGAAGAAATCGCCGATCGGCGCCTCGACCGCGGGCTCCGCGGCGCCGTCCCAGTACATGCGGAGGATGATTTCATCAGGACGGGCCGATCCCGTCGCTTCAAGCCAGTTCGGCCGCGCCTCATTGAACGTCAACCAAATATGGCGGATAACCGCCGGGCTTTTGATATCGGCAAGAACCTTGGTCTCCCCCGGCGCCACGATCTTGATCCGGTCGGCGTTGCTGTCGGGATTCGGATCGGCCGAGGTCACGGCGCGCGCCCGGCCGGATTTGACCTGGGCCAGGCCGGTCAGATCCTGCCCGCGCGCATCGAGAATCACGCTAAAAAAGATAAGGGTCGCTAAAAACAAATCGATCGCAATTTTTTCGTGTTGGCGCATGGGGCCTCCTTGCCGGTTGCTCTTTCCATCCATTCATTCTTATTGGCGAGTCGGCTGATGTCAAGAGTCTATCGGCGGCAAAAACGAAACGAGCATAAGCCGAACGGGCCGCAAAATCATGTCCTTTTTCCGGCTGAGAGGCTGAGTCCGCGTTTTTTGGAGGGATCTGCCCGAGTCCCCCTTTTTTGACTTTTCACCTCCGAAACGATAGGATGATTTTTTCATGAATCCGGGGAAGGAAAAATCCATGGCCGCTCAACGAACCCTGCCTCAGCTCTTTGAGGACTCCGTTCACCGGTTTCCCGGCAACATCCTGATGTGGGAAAAGAAGACGGACCGCTATGTCGGGACGACCTATGCTGAGATGCAGGTTCTCGTTCACAGGTTCGGCTCCGGCCTGATCAGCCTGGGCGTAAATAAGGGGGACAGGATCGGCCTCGTCTCCGAGGGCCGGAACGACTGGGTGATGAGCGAACTCGGGATTCTTTTTGCCGGCGCGGTCAACGTGCCGATCTCGGTCAAAATCGACGCGCTCGCCGACCTCAAGTTCCGGTTGGCCCATAGCGGATGCCGGATGGTCATCGCTTCGCAGGGCCAGATCGCCAAGATCCGGCAAATCAAGAATGACCTGGCCGAGCTCGAGAGAATCATCGTTCTCGACGAGCTGCAGGCATACGAACATGACGAAATCTCCGCCCGAACCGTCCTCAAATTGGGGGAGGATTTCCTGGCACACGGCAAGCAGGTCTTCGCCGCGCGATGGCAGTCCATCCTGGAAAACGATCAGGCCAATATCTGCTACACGTCCGGAACGACCGCCGACCCCAAGGGAATCATCCTCACCCACCGGAATTACACGGCCAATATCGAACAATCGATGGCCCTCGTCCACGGCACGGAGGACTGGTGCTCCTTGATCATCCTTCCCTGGGACCATGCCTTCGGCCACACCTGCGGCGTCTATACGCTCATGAAGCTTGGGGCGAGCATCGCCTCGGTCCAATCGGGCAAAACGGCGTTGGAAACGCTCAAGAACGTTCCTCTCAATATCAAAGAGACGCGGCCGCATATCCTTCTCAGCGTTCCGGCCCTGGCCAAGAATTTCCGGAAGAACATCGAGAAAGGCCTTCGTGAAAAAGGGCCCAAAATCGAAACCCTGTTCAAGAAAGCCCTCGCCCTCGCCTACGATTACAACGCCGAGGGCTGGAACCGGGGCATCGGAAAGAAAAAAATCAAAAGGCCCATCCTCGCCCTTTTCGACCTGCTGATCTTCAAGAAGATCCGAGCGAACTTCGGCGGCCGCTTGCAGTTTTTCGTCGGCGGCGGAGCGCTCCTCGATATCGAACTCCAACGCTTCTTTTACGCCATCGGGATCCCTATGCTTCAGGGATACGGTCTGACCGAGGCCGCGCCCGTCATCTCGGCGAATTCCATGGACGCCCACAAGCTCGGGTCCTCGGGCCGCGTCGCGCCCGGCCTCGAGATCAGGATCTGCGACGAAAAGGGAAATCCGCTGCCGACCGGGGCTAAAGGAGAGATTGTTGTCCGCGGCGAGAACGTCATGGCCGGATACTGGAAAAACGAAAAAGCGACCCGCGCAGCGCTCCGCGACGGCTGGCTCTATACGGGCGACATCGGATATCTGGATGAGGACGGATTTTTATATATTTTGGGCCGGATGAAGAGTCTGCTCATCGCCGACGACGGCGAAAAATTCAGCCCGGAAGTCATCGAGGAGGCCGTGGCGGAGAATTCCCCTTATATCGAGCAGTTCATGCTTTACAACAATCAATCCCCCTGCACGGTTGCGCTTCTCGTCCCCGACAGAGCGGCCGTTTTGGGAAAGTTGAAGGCCGACGGCTTGTCCTGCCAAACCCCGGAAGGCCGGGAAGCGGCCCTGCGGCTCCTGGAAAAGGAAATCAACGCGTACAAGGAAGGCGGAAAATTCGCCGGGATGTTTCCGGCGCGCTGGCTGCCTTCGGCCGTGGCCGTTCTCGGCGAGCCGTTCACGGAACAGAATCAGATGGTGAATTCCACGATGAAAATCGTCCGGGACAAGATCGCGGAGTTCTACAAAAACAGGATCGACTATCTTTTCACGCCCGAGGCCAAGGACATCGTCAATCCCCAGAACCTGACGATCGTCGGCCGGTTCGAATAGGTCGGGCGCGTTGGGTCCATCTTCGGAGAAAGGCCCAGGATTTGAAGAAGGAGCATAAAACTGGTAGACTATTTCGCATGAAGCAGGACCGGGCCATGCAGGAAAAGCTCGAGGACATCCTTTACCCCGCAACGGAAGCCAAATCCTTCCGGATCACGGTCGGTTTCGGGTACAAGATGGGGGACGCCTACAAGAAAGCCGTGATCCTCGCCAAGAAGAATCCCACATATAAGGAAGAAGGCGAAGGAGAATGGATCCGTCATTCTGCGGTCTTTACGCCGTCGGAAGCCGACGACCTCTTCGAGCTTTTCAACCTCGTCCATGATTGGGATACGACCGAGGTCCTGGTCAACCACAAGAAGCTCCCCTACGGCCACCAGTTGTGGCTCCCCCTGATGTGGTTCTACCGTATCAAATGAATACAGAAGCGGAAGGCGCTTCTTTATAATTCCAGAATCGGCCTTCCCTCAATCCTCGATCCTCAGGGCTTTCATTTTATTGAAGAGCGTTTTGCGGCTGATGCCGAGAGATCTGGCCGCCCGCGTCTTATTGCCTTCCGACTCGCGCAAGGCTTTTTCGATGAGCGTCTTTTCGGCGATTCCCGCCGCTTGCTGAGCGGTCCGCTTGAGCGACGCGGCTCCGTCGAGGATTCCGGTTCCGGAATCCTGACGCGCGTCCGTTTCTCCCGGCGCTGAAGCGATGACGATTCTTGGCGGCAAGTTCGTCTCGTCCAAAGACGTCCCGTCGCACAGGACCATCGATTCATAGATCACGTTCTCCAGCTCCCTGACGTTCCCCGGCCAGGAATAGCGCCGAAGATGTTCCAGGGCCTTCCCGGAAATGCCCCGGATTTCCTTTTTCAATTCGCCGCCGTATTTTTTGAGAAAATGCTCGCAGAGCAAATGGATGTCCTCTTTCCGTTCCCTGAGCGGCGGCAGGTGAAGGGGCAGGACGGCGAGCCGGAAATAGAGGTCCTCGCGGAAGCTCCCCTTCCGGATTTCCTCGTCCAGCGTCTTGTTCGTGGCGGCGATGACCCGGACGTCCACGGGGATCGTTTTGGTGCCGCCCACCTTGACGATCTCTCGCTCGCCCAAGGCGCGCAGCAGTTTGACCTGGGCTTCCTGCGAAAGCTCACCGACTTCGTCCAGGAAAATCGTCCCGTGCTGGGCGAGTTCGAATTTTCCGGTCGTCTCCGCCTTCGCGTCCGTGAAGGCGCCTTTGCTGTGCCCGAAAAACTCGGACTCGACCAGGTCGCGGGGAATCGCCCCGCAATTCACCACGACGAAGGGGCCGTCTTTACGAGGGCCCGCGAAGTGGATGGCCCGGGCGACGAGCTCCTTGCCCGTTCCGCTCTCGCCCGTGATCAAGGCCGTGCCGTCCACGCGGGCGATGCGATGCATCATCTGAAAGACCGAATTCATCCTGGCGCCGGCGCCGACGATATTGGAAAAGCTGAAGCGCGAGGTCAACTCAGTCTTCAGGACTTCGACTTCGGCCTCGAGCTTTCTGACCTCGAGCGCCCGCCCGATCATCAGCAGCAGCTCCTCGTTGTCCACGGGCTTCTCCAGGTAGGCATAGGCGCCCAGCTTGGTCGCCTCCACGGCGCTCTTGATGGTCCCGTAGGCCGTGATGATGAGGATCTGGCACTTCGGGCATTTCCGTTTGATGCCGGACAGCACGTCCAGGCCGGGCCTGTCCGGCAGATTCATGTCGAGCAGGACGACATCGGGCCCGAAAAATCCGGCTTTCTCCAGCCCTTCGGCCCCGCTCCCCGCGCTCTCCGTGAGATAGCCTTTCTCGCGGAGGAGGAGAGTGAAAATGTCGCGGATTTTTCTTTCATCGTCGATGATGAGCAGCTTGAATTTCATGGCGCGCTTTTTCTTTCAATAAAGAGGGAGGCTGATCAGGACCGTCGTCCCCTGGCCCGGCTTGCTTTTCACTTCAATGTCGCCCTTGTGGGATTTGACGATATTGTAACAGATGGACAAGCCCAGGCCCGTCCCGCCCTTTTTCGTCGTGAAAAACGGGTCAAAGATCCGGTCCATGGTCTCCTCCAAGATGCCTTCTCCGGTGTCGGCGACGGTGACGACCGCTTTCCGTCCGTCTTTAAGGAGAGCCTTCACGGTCAACCGTCCGCCGCCAGGCATGGCCTGGAGAGCGTTGAGAAAAACGTTCAGGAACAGCTGTTTGAGCTGGGCCCGGTCGCCCCGAATGAGAAGCGGCGTCGGCGGGACATCCAGGGAAACGGCGACATTATGCGTTTTGGTCTGAAACGAGACGAGTTCGAGGCTCTCTTCGATCGTTTCGCGAAGTTCGTGCCGCTCCCGGACGATCTCCGACGGCCGCGAGAAAGAGAGGAGCGCCGAAACGATCTTGTCGATCCGTTCCGTTTCCTGAACGGCGGACTCCAGGAGCTTTCGCGAAGTCTCGTCCTGGCTCTTCGACTCCAGATATTGCAGGGACGAACGGATGGCCGTCAAGGGATTGCGGATTTCGTGCGCCGCTCCGGCCGCCAGTTCGCCGACGGTCGCCAGCTTGTCGGCCCGGGACATTCGCCGCAACCGCTCGCGCTGCTCTTTAAAGAGGAGCGCGTTCTCCAGGCCGATGCTGGCCGGCGGAAGAAGCGAAGAGATGAAGGAGATCTCGAGTTTGGTGAACGGCTCGCAGCCCGGCTTCGTGCCGACGAGGAGGATCCCGATGAGCCGGTTCATGGAGATCAAGGGGAAAGACATCTCGACGCCGAGCGCTTCGAGGACGTCGGTCTCCTGGCGCACCAAATACTCGAGGACGTCGGACTTCCGCGACAGGTCCAGATGCGTCTCGTTGACTTTGAGCCATTTCACCAGCCGTGAATTTCTTGCCAGCGAGATCGTTCGGACCTCGTCCTCGGCGGCGTTCGCCGATGCCGCGCACACGAATCGGCCCGTATCCGCGTCGAAGGTCAGCAGGATGAGCTTGGATTCGGGAATCACCTCCCGGATCTTGCCCAGGAAATTGCGGGAGATGTGGTCGTAATCTTCGATCAGGTTGACGCTGTCCTCGAACTCCTTAAACGCCCGGAGCGGCAGTTGCTCCCGCTGTTTTTTGCGGCTCAGCGTCCGCCGGAAAGGAGCGAAGATGCTTTTCATAGCCGGGGCTCAATCGCTATTATATACCGGGGGATGAGAGCAAACCATCCTTTCCCTCGCTCCGTTTTAGAGATGAGGCCTTGTGGCCCTTGAGCTTAAAACCTCATTATCGGACGTCATAACGGACGAAGAGGACGAAGCTCAGGAGGAAAGCCAGGCAGGCATACGCGGCGATGGCGATCAGGAAGGGCATTGCCGGCTTGAGCCGTTCGGAGAAAGACATCGGCTTCTCGATGAACTGGGGAACCGTGGCGAACGCCGCGGGAAGGCGCGTCGTGGAGACGTCCTCGTTGGGGTTGTACCAGTGCGGGCTCTTGGGATCACCAACGTCGATGGTTTTGAAAAAGGCCAGAAATTGGCCTTGATAGATATGGAAATCGTCCCAGGCCTTGCGATAGCGGGGATAGCCGCCGCCAACCGCCGCTTCCGCAAGGAACTGGAAGAGCATCACGGGCGAAGCGGCCGTCAGGGAGCGCGTCCGCTCGAACTGCCGGAACATGCTCTGATAGTAGGGATCGCGGATAGACTTCTCGGCGTCCATCCGCTTGCGCTGGAGGTCCGCCCGCAATTCGTGTTGGGGCAAAAAGGGATTGCCGGAGTTCATCATCCAGCTGCCCGGAGGCGCGGCCTTGCTCAGGTCGTCGAAGACCCGCGTCACCCTGGCCGAGACGGATTCCGATTTTTCGATGGGATAGACGGTCTTGGCCAGGAACGCGCTGGAGTTGGGGATGACGACGGCGAAAAGCAGCCAGCACGTGAGGGCCAGGAGCAGGCTGACGCTGGAACTGCGGGCCGCCACCGAGCAAAAAAGGCCGATCGCCGACAGGACGGCCGCCATCAGGGTAGCGGCGGCCATGAATCCCGCGATCTCGATAAGGACCGCGGACGTCAGGGGGACCCCGCCCGCCAGGAGGACGATCAGGAGGCTGAGGATGATGCCCGGGACGACGATGGCCAGAAAGGTGAAGATGGCGCTCAGGTATTTCCCGAAGAGAAGGGTCCCCCGGGATACGGAATTGGATAGAGCCAGGGCCAACGTTTTATCCTCCTTCTCGCCAGAGATCGCGTCGAAGGTGAACAGCAGGGCAACGAAGCTCAGGATCATGGCCACGATATAGGACCAGTTCAATTCCTCGAAAGCGTTCAGGAGCGGATTGGTGCTCCCGCTTCTGTTCAGGAAGGAGAAGACGTTCCAGGCGCTGAAGACGATGCCGTTGGGCAGGTACTTCTCCTTGCCGTCGGTGATGAACGCGTTGTCCCTCGGTCGCAAGGGATAGGTGCGGCGCGTGACGGCCAGGGAAGTCGCGCTTTGCTCGGCTTGGGTCTTCATTTCGGACCGGAATTGGGTCTCGGCCTGGCGATAATTAGCCAGGGCGTTGCGGTGGCTTCGGGTGAAGGAAAACGTGCCGGCCACGAAGATGCCCAGGACGAGAACGAGGGAAAGAATGAACCTCAGGCTGTAGAGGTTGTGCTGGATCTCGCGCTTGAGGATGGTTTTCAGCATGGCTCACCTGACGTCGTAGCGGATGAACGCGACATAGCCCAGATAAAACAGCAGGACAATCTCGACGAGGAGCAGGCCGATCCGGGGAATGGTTCCAGCCAGGCCCGCAAGCAGGGAGTCCGCCCGGTCGGGAAATTTGGGCATGTCGGAAATGTCGAGATAGGAGAAGTCGCCGGGATTGTCGTAGGGGACCTTGACCGTTTGCAGGGCCTGCCAGCGGGCCAGGAAATCCTTCTGTTTCCCGGCCCACTCGTCGTATTCCCGCATGGTCTTGAAGCGGCCCCCGGTCCGTTTTTCCACGAGCTGGTCGCCCGTGAGCATGGCCTCGGGAGGGGTGGGCGTGATGTAGCGGAAGGAAGCGAAGATGTTCTTGCCCTGGAGATACCGGACGAACGTTTCGCGGTATTGGCGGGCCCTGTCCAGGTCCCGCTCGTGCGACCGCACGTCGGTGGAACAGAGGGCCGAGGCGATGAGCCGGAACACGCCGGCGGGAGAAACCATGGCGATCCCTTCCGCGACCCGCGATTGATGGACGAGACCGTCCAGGTAGGATTTCTGAGCGGCCCATTTTTTATCGGCATAATCGATCAGGAGGGGACCTTCGATAATCGAAGCTAGCCGCTCCTGCTCGAATTTCGATTTCGAGCAGCCGTACGTTTCTCTGTAGCCGTCGGCCCCCCCGTTCATATACCAATTGATGTCCCAATCTGGCTCGGGCAGGGCCTTCCGGCGATCTTTGAGCTCGCTATCCCTCTCCTTGTCCAAGTCGGCCAGCACCCGGGTCAGATTTTCCCGTGAAGGCGCCCCGACGAAGCTTTCGGCCGCATACGCGGAGAGGTTGGGGACGATGAAGACTAAGAAAACCCAGACGAACAGGCAGACAATGAGACTGGTCACCGACGTCCGAGAACGGGCGGAGATGAAAAGACCGATGAAAATGAAAACCGCCAGGTAAACCAGGCTGGCCCCGAAGAGCAGGGCGATGCGGCCCCATTCCAAGCCGGAGAAGCTTGCGTTCTCGGAAATCAAGACGAGGAAGGCGCTGAGGAGAAAACAGAAGATGAGGATCGGCAGGAGCGTCAGCAGAATGCCCAGGACTTTGCCCGCCAGGACCGTGGAACGGCCGAGCGAGTTGGACATCTGCAGCTTCAATGTGCCGCTTTCCTTTTCCCGGCTGAAGGCGTCGTAGCTGAAGAGAAGCGCCAGGAGCGAGAAGATGATCGCAGCTATGTCCACGAAATCGACCGAGAAAAACGAGGCGAGGAAGGGATTATCGCGGACCGCCGCTTTTCCCTCGGTCAACAGGGGCTTCTCTCCAAGGAGAATTTTCACGCGATTTCCCAATTGGGATCGGATGCCGTGGCTGAAAACGCTCAGCGGCTCCGGGGGAAAAACGATCGTCGGCCGTAGACCGGAGTAGACGTAAACCTCCTTCGTGGCCTTGTCCGCGGAATCTCGGTCCTGGCGATAGAGGACGGATTGATCGCGGTAATCGGAAACGTTGAGGAGGATGCTGAACGGGATGAGGACGAGACAGAGAAGAAAGCCGATGGCGAAACGGGCCGTGAGCAGGTTGCAAAGAAAGTCTTTCTTGGCGATGTGGTAAATCATGTCGGGATCTTCCTCAACCTATTCAACTCCAATAATAATCCGCAATCGCGTCTCATTATTGAGCAAGTTTCATACCATTTTCAATTCCTGGCCGGAAGAAATGGATGATCCTCTGCATAATGATCAGCTAATCCCGCAAACCCTCGGGGATCTCCATTATTCTTGGGAAACGCATTGCCCAACGCCTGGTAAAGTCTTACCCGGTATTCTCCGCGGTATCCGCCTCTCGCCCGATCTTCTTCCGAGACCTCAACTCGTTTCTTCATGGCACGAAAATTGCTCTAAATGTAACCGAAATCGGGCCATTTCGTATTAAAATAAGAAATGTCGGAATCAAGCGATAACGTGGAGAGAGCGCATGAATAAGTCTTTTTGGAAATTCATTGGATTTCTCGGCGTCGTTCTCCTGGCCGCCGGGACATCCTGGCCACAACAAGAACCGGGCAAACTCGGTCTGAACGATTGCATCGTCCAGGCCGTCAAGCGGAACCTGGGAGTGGCGGTACAGGTCTACAGCTTCGAGTACTATGACCTGGCCGTTTCCCGGGCGAAGGAGAAATACCTCCCGGATCTTTCCTTCAATTTCAAGAAGAATAGCCAAAATTCGGCATCGTTCTCCTGGATGGATGCCGCCGAAGTTTCGTCGTCTTCTTATTCGAGTTACGATGCAACGCTCAGCCAGGCCATGCCTTTCGGCGGAAAGTTAACGGCCGACCTGAACACATACAAGAACTTGACGAACTCCCGGTTTTCAACGATCAATCCAGTTTATAGCGGCACACTGACCTTCTCCTTCCAGCAGCCGCTGCTTCGGGATTTCGGGCTCCAGACGAGCCAGAAGGATATTCTCGTGGCCCGGAACAGCCTGGATATCGCCGAGAGCGACTTGAAAAACACGCTCCTCGGGACGGTCTATTCCGTCGAGCAAACCTACTGGGAACTCGTGTTGAGCATCGAATCGCTCAAGGTCCGGCGCCAATCCCTGAAACTGGCCGAGGACCTCCTGGATCAGGACCGGAAAAAAGTGAACATCGGGACCCTCGCTCCCAAGGAAATCCTGAGCGTTCAATCCGACGTGGCTTCGCGCAAAGCGGATATTCTCCAAGCGCAGTCGCAGGTCAAAGACTACGTGGACACGTTGAAAACCCTCATCAACGCCGGGAATTTGAAGAGCGACGAGGACATCGTTCCGGCCGAAATGCCGCCCTTCGAGAAAAAGGTCATCAGCGTGGATGAGGCTTTCGCCTTGGCTTTGAAGAACAGGCCGGACCTCCAATCCTCCGATCTCACCATCAAAAACAGGGAATTGGACTATTCCTACGCCAAGAACCAGAGTCTCCCGGCCTTGAATTTGAACGCCAGCTATTGGAGCCCGGGCATCTCGGGCGACCGGATCCTCTACCTCGACGACAACCCGCTGACCGGGATCATTTTGGGCAGGGTTCCCGGAGGCGCGTCCGCAGCCATGCGCGACGCTCTCAATTTCAAATATCAAAACTGGTCCGTCAATCTTTCGCTTGACGTCCCGCTGAACACCGTATTTTCCCGGGCGGCCCGAGCCCAGGCCAAAACCGCCCTGGACCAGGAATTGGCCCGCCTGAAAAACCTGGAGCAACAGGTTTACCTTGAAATCCGGAAGGCGGTCCGGGGCGTCGAGACCAATTACGAGAGAGTCAATGCCTACAAACTCGCCCGCGAGCTCGCCGAACAGAAGCTGGCCGCGGAGGAAACAAAGCTCCAGGCCGGGCTGAGCACGACATTCGTGGTCCTTTCCTACCAGAGAGACCTGGCCAGCGCTAAGCTGATGGAACTGGGGGCTCTCATCGATTACACGCTTTCAGTCGCCGGTCTGGAAAAGTCCATGGGCACCGGCCTGGACAAGCATCATATCAAATTGACGGACGCCTTGGAGGTCAAATCATGAAAAAACATGCAACGGTCATCACCGCCCTCATCATGCTTTTCGCGGCGGCGATTTTCAGCAATGCCCAGGAATCGCAATCCCAAACGATGAAACTTTTACAGCTGAAAAAGGCCCAGCTCACCCTGGAAAAGAGCAAGGGCGATTTCGGGCGGTCGCTGAAGCTCAAGGAGGAGGGGTTGACCTCCGAGCAGGAATTCGTCCTGACCCAGACGGCCTATCTTCAGGCCCAGGTCGACTATCAGCAGGCCTTGATCAGCTTCATGGGCAGCGAGGCGCGGATCTCGGTCGCCAGCGCCGTCAAGTTCCAGGACGTCGGAGGCAAAAAATTCGTCCGGGTCACACTCCGCTATTCCTCGAAAGAGCTCAAAGAGCTGGCCAAGCTGAATATCAGCGCTGAGGATCTTTTCCCCCTGGACTTCATGAAGGAGATCAGGGACGTCTCCGTTTCCCTGCGTTCGGAGGGTAAGATCATCTCCGATCCTTACGAAAAGACTATCGCTGGCCTTCCCCTCGAAACGGAGAAGGATGTGACCTTCCAGCTCCTCAAGGATGTCGAGAACCTCGATGTCAATATTTTCTATTCGGGAAAGAACGAGATGACCTCGGTCTTCCTGCAGAAGGGCGTGAGCGCCAATATCGTGACGATCAATTCCGCGCAGTTCTCGCAGGAAGCCGACCTCGAAAGCCAGGCCACATTCGATCTGTCGCTGGAAAAATTTTCGGGTGAAGCCAACGTCTTCAAGCTCGAAATCGCCAACCTTCCCCACCAGATCAATTATGAGTTCAGCGACCCGACGACCCAGGCCCGGCTGTCGCAGATCAAATTCACGGAAGGCGTGACCAGCATGAAGCTGTCTTTGAAGCTTTATCTCCCCAAGAACGCCGACGCTCAAATCGTGATCGATAAGCCCATCGAGTTCTACGCCTTGACGCTCGACATCGACCAGGCGGCCAAGCTCCAGGACCTCCTGGCCAAAAAGCCTCAAATCGGCCCCAAAGACATCGAGACCTTGAAAGCGGGGAGCGTCAGGCTCGAACTCCTTCCGCGGGGCGTGGGGAAAATCGAGGTCCAGGCGGTCAACCTTTATCATGAGATCAAGGTCGGCGAAAGCGTCGAAATGAAAGTGACGGTCAAGAACGCGGGGACGAGGAAATTGAACAATATCCGCGTGTTCGCCGACAACATTCCGCTGAATTGGCGGGCCGAGATCCAGCCGGATCTGATCGCCTCGCTCGCGCAGAGCAAGGAAGAGATCGTCACCATCAAATTTCTGCCGCCCGCGGACGTCGCTGTCGGCGATTACGAGCCGAAGATAAAAACCGAATGCAGCGCGGACAACCGCAAAGTGGAGTCCGAGGACAAGATCGTCCGCATCCACGTCGCTTCGAAGACCAACGTCCTAGGGATCCTCCTCCTGGTGTTCCTGCTCGTCGGTCTGCTCGTGGGGATCGTCGTCTTCGGCATCAAGCTGACGCGGCGATAAGGCCACACAGAAAAAGAGTGTCCAAGGGGAGGCAAGAATTGTTTAAAAATATCGTCCGGAAGGAAATCCTCGAGAACATCTTCAGCTATCGCTTCCCGCTCTTCGCCCTCATCTGCCTCACCCTCGTTCCGCTGAGCCTCTACGTCAACAATGTCGACTACGGCAAGCGGTTGAGGGATTACAGCGAACAGATGCGGCTGGCCGACGAGGCCGGATCGTCCATGACGATGAGGGACCTCATGTCCGGGACGGTCGCCATAAAGGGGTTTCGCCGGCCGGCGCTCCTTTCCGTGTTCACCCAGGGCCTTGAAAGCGCGATGCCGAGGTTCTACGAGTTCACGCAGGACGGGGTCAAGCCCGGCGAATCCTCGAGCGGCGACGAGTCGGTCCTCTCGGTCCAGGGGAAGGTCGATTTCGTTTTTCTCGTCCAGATGGTTCTCTGCCTGATCGGGCTATTATTCGCTTCGGACATGATCTCTGGCGAAAAAGAAACGGGAACGCTCCGGGCAATGCTCTCGAACAGGCTCCCCCGGGATACGATCCTCAGCGGCAAGATCGCCGGAGGCTTTCTGGCGCTTTGGCTGCCGTTCGGCCTATCGTTCATCTTGGGAGCCCTCCTTCTTCTTCCGGGGTCCTATCCATTTTTCGGCGGCGATACGCCGGCCCGCATCCTGGTCATCCTGCTCGCCACGTCCTTTTTCCTCCTCATATACTACATCCTCGGGATGGCCGTCTCGACTAGTTCGGCGAAAAGCCGGACGTCGGCCATTGCCATCCTTCTTATCTGGGCCTTTTTTCAATTGATTGCCCCCAAGCTGAGCGGGATGATCGCCTCGGTCGTCTATCCCATCCGGACGGAAACGGCTGTCTCGCTCGAAAAATCCCTGCTGGCCAAGTCGATCGACACGGAAACGGCGAAGGAATTGGGCCGGCAATATGACCTCATCTTTGGAGTCGGGCGTCAGGGGACCGCCGACGATGAAAAGTCGCCGGAGAGAAAAAAATGGGACACGGCCAAGAGCGACATCGAACAGAGCGCTCGAGACCGGAAAGCGCTGGAGGTAGGCCGGATCGACGAGACCTACCAGCGGGAAAAACGAAGGCAACAAACTCTGGCCGTGAACATTTCCCTGGTATCCCCGAGCGCGGCCTTCGCCCGATTGATCGCCGATGTCTGCGGAACGGGCGAGGTCGAACGAACGAAGTACGCGGAAGCCGTGCTGGCTTACCAGAAAGCCCTCGACAGCGAGCTGTTCAGCAAGGTCAAACGCACGATCATGATCCATCCAAGCGGCGGGACCACGCTGGGGTTCATGACGCTGCCCGTGGATTTCAAGAAGCTGCCGAAATTTTCCATGGCGCCGTCGTCGCTGGCGGAGGTTTTCAAAGCCAATGGAAACAGCCTGGTCTCGCTCGTGTTCTGGCTGATTGCGCCGTTCGCGGTCGCCTATGTCCGATTCCTGAAATACGACGTCCGGTGAGGACATTCTAAGAATGAATTTCATATTTGGGAGGATACGATGAGTCAACAAAAACTGTACTTGAAGGCCGACGACCTCTCGAAGAGGTACGAGGACGGGGTCCTGGCCCTGGACCATCTGAACCTGGAGGTCCGGGCGGGCGAGGTCTATTGTCTTCTCGGTGCGAACGGCGCGGGTAAAACCACCACGATCAACCTTTTCCTGAACTTCATCCCGCCGACGACGGGAACGTGCTATATCAACGGCATCGACGTAACGCGCGACCCTCTCGAAGCGAAAAAATACGTCGCCTTCGTCTCCGAGAACGTCATGCTCTACGGCAATTTCACCGCTCGGCAGAACCTCGACTTTTTCGCCAAGCTGGGCGGCAAAACGGATCTCGGCAAAGCGCAGTATTACCAGGTCATGCGCCGGGTCTCGCTTCAGGAAAAAGCGTTCGAGCAGCGGGTCAAGAATTTCTCCAAGGGCATGCGGCAGAAGCTCGGGATCTCGATCGCCATCATCAAAAATGCGCCGGCCATCCTCCTCGACGAGCCGACGTCGGGGTTGGACCCGAAAGCGGCGGAAGAATTCTTGGAAATCCTGGCCGAGCTGAAAGGCGAGGGCAAGGCCATCCTGATGTCCACCCACGACATTTTCCGGGCCAAAGAGATCGGCGACCGCGTCGGTATCATGAAGGAAGGCCGGCTGGTCATGGAGCGGACCCGCGAAGAGTTGCAGTACGAGGACCTGGTCAAGATCTACATCGATTACATGAAATCCGAACCCTTAACGGCGTAAAGACAAAAGACCGGAGGCCGGGCCGCCGTGCCGTCCGGCGAAGGATCGGGATAGCCGCGAGCCGATGCCTTCAAGGAGAGGGAAAACATGCTGAAAACCATCATCAAAAAAGAGATCCTGGAAACCATCACCAGCGCGAAGTTCGTCTTTACCTTCCTGCTCTGCGCCGTCCTCATCCTTCTTTCGGTTTACACCGGCCTTTCCAACTTCCGGGCCGACCAGAAGGAATTCACCGCGGCCGTGTCCCTGAACAAGAAAAACCTGGAAAACCAGTCGAGCTACACGTCCCTAGCCGACTTGGGAACGAAGATTAATAAGGCGCCCCAGGTTCTAAGCGCCATCGCAAGCGGCGTGGATGAAGCTGTCGGCCGCGTCGCGACGGTCAACGTTAAATACGATCCCAATTTGGTCGATTCGAAATACGGGAGCAATCCCGTGTTCTCGGTCTTCGGCGCGCTCGATTTGACCTTCATCGTCAAGATCGTGCTCAGCCTTTTCGCCATCCTCTTCACCTACGATGCCATCGTCGGCGAAAAGGAAAGAGGCACCTTGAAACTGA